>CAVOIC010000015.1:0-170187 GCA_963695985.1 uncultured Gammaproteobacteria bacterium | reverse complement strand
AGTAGACTCCACGGCCAACCGCGTCATCAGGTTGGCGAGCTGTTCGATGTCGCGCAGGGTAAGTGATGCCGAGTCCTCCTTGAGCGCGTCGCGGTAGAAGCGCAGCGCATCCTGAAATTGCAGCGCTTCCCAATAGGCGCGCGCGAGAGAGATGCACACGCCGGGTTTCGCCAACCAGTCCTGCTCGCGCAGCCATTGCTCGATGTGCGTCAGCTGCGCGAGATACCAGGAGGGATCGGCGTCGCCCACCGTCTCGAGCTGCGCGGTAATGTCCTCGATCTCAGTCACCGCGATCTCTGGCGTCGCGAAACTCGGTTCCGCGGCCGCCGTCGTGGTGTCGGCCGTACTGACCAGCCGATAGTCAGGATCGCCGTAGCACTGGTACGCGCCCCATGTGTTCACAGTCGCAAAGCGTTCGTAGATTCCCTTGCGCGCAGCGCGAGTCGCTTGGCCGAAGCTCGCTCCAGCGAGCAGGTCGCTGTAGATCGCTTGCGCGAAGGCAGCGGCGGCTTCATCGTCGACTGCCCAGCCCGCCGCAATCACGACGCGCACGCCCATGCGTATGAACTCCTCGGCAAGGTTTGCGGCGAGGCGGTTGTAGTCATTGCGCACGTTCAGCCGGGCCGGCACGGCACTCTCAATGCGCCCGAGATGACAGCAATTGATGAACACGAATTCAGGCACGCTGCGCATCTGGCCGATTTCGTGGGGCGTCAGGAACATGCCATCGCCAATGACCATTCCGCTGACGCGCTCCCGGCTCGCGGCCGAGGGTGCATATTGATAGACGCCGTGACCGGCGAGATGCACGACGCGATAAGGCCGGTCAAACAAGGCGTTGAGAACGTGAGTGCCGCTGGGCCGGTCAAGATGATTGACGCGAAACTGCCCGCTGACGTCGAGGGTACGTGCCACCGTCCTGGCTTCGTTCTGGGCGCCCTTGAGCTCGACGAACGGGCTTACCGGATCGCCGACCACCAGGGCTTCCAAGGACGTGCTCGGTTGAACGTTATCGCGATACTCCAGCGACTCGAGCTGCCGCAGGACGCCGCGCCGGCAGCTGAACGGCTGTTGACCTCCGGTGCCGCGGCCTTCGAGCGGATCCTCGAGCAGCTCCCATGGATAGGCGGCGGATTCCTCATCCACCATCAGCACGACGTTGTCCTCGTCGAGCGAGGCGTCCTTGAATTCATTCGGCAGCAGCAACTCGAACAGCGTGCGCGCCAGCTCCTCCTCGTACTGCGTGGTCTGAATCGCCTGGCGGATGAACCCATCGACGAGCGCGCGCTGCGTGGTCAGCAGGCGCACTTCGTTGCGCGCACGGCGCGTGATCGCCGAAAACCGCAACGCCTTCTCGCTGGAACCCGGCACGGCCTCGCCGAGAATCTGGATACGGTGCCACCAGCCGCCTGGCTCCTGGAAACTCACGCGCTGGCGCGCACCCTTGCGCCGCGACAGTTTCCCGTCAAAGCGGAATCTGCCTTTGAGCGCGGGCTCATCTTTTTCAATGCGCGCGAAGGCACTCACGATCTGAATGGCACGGTCGCGCCACAATTCGATGAACTCGATCTCCCCGATGTTCTGCGCCTGACCGGAAGCCAGCAGAACATCGTTGGCCTGGGCCACTGCGCGTAGGCACGCCGCCACGGAATCCGCGACGGCAACGCCACCCATTCCACTGCCGACCAGCAAGGCGCTGATGCCGAGCGCCTGCGCGTCCTCGCTGGCCGCAACCACGCCGCGTTCCTTCCACTCGCTCACGTATTCGAGCAAGCCGTGCACGAAGGTCCGAGTGAGCTGCGAGGCGCTGAGTGAACCCGCGTTGCCCAGGCCGACGACGACGGCGCCCTTGGGCGTAACCCGGTCGTAGCTGTACAGGCGTGAATTGACGAATACAGCGCTGGATTCGATCGGGCCGGGGTAGAGCCCGAGCTGCAGGCGCTGCGAGAGCTGGCCAGCCAGTGCCCGGTCCAGTGCTTTCTCGGCACTGATGATCGTATCGCCCACATAATGGCCGACCGCGACCGGGAAGCGCGCAAACGCGAGATTACCGTGTATGGCACGCACGTTTACCGGCGCCTGGACGCTGACCTTACGGCGACTGCGCGCCGGTTGCGCGCCGAGCGCGTTTGCCTGCAGTGTCGCCTCGTCCGGATAAATTGCATCCGTGTCGCGCGGCATCGCGAATACCTCTGCAGCCGCGCGGTCGACCGGCGGCGTAGTCGCGAGTCGTGTGGTGCTGCCGCTCGTGAGCACGTCGACGATCGCGGGGAACCCGCTCTTGTCAGCGGACAGATCGCCATGTGCAGCCTCCATGTACCAGGTCTGAAGACCTGGCGGAATTCCGCTTTCCCACGGGACGCGTCCGTCACCGCGATTGGTTGCGTCAAACTGGATGCGCCGCGCGGGATCTGTCTCCTGGACATCGATGCGCATCGCGCACAGCGTGGCACGCGCATGCCCCGCGATGTAGAACATCGCCCGTCGATCAAATGCCGTCTGGTCCAGCAGCGCGCGCAGTACGCGCGCGCCCTGAAGATCCGCAGCGGCCGGCGTTATCCAGCTCTTGTCGCTCTGGTCCGCGTACGACTGCCATACCGCGTGGTCGAAATAGTCCTCGCGCGCATCCTTGGGCAGCATGGCCAGCACGCCCGGAAATCGCGTGATCACGTTCAACAGCCCGCGCGTGCCATTGCGCACGTCGAGCAGCGCGAGCTGGCGCAAGGTTTGCGAGCGCGCCACCAGCAGTTCGGTGATCGAATGCGAGCCGCCGTTCGGTGTGCCGAGCATCACGAAGCGCGTGCCCGGCAGGGCGAGCATTTCCGTCCAGAGGTCACGGTGCCGGGCAATCATGGTGCGCGCGACGAGTCCCCCCATGGAATGAGCGAGGATTCGAAGCGGTTGACGCTGTTCGCGCGCGGCTGGCAGTACTTCGCGGATGCGAGCCGCGAGGCGATCGGCTTCAAGCCGTGGGTCGAGTCTCCAGTCATAGGCGAACGGGATGACACGATGGCTGGCCGCGAGGAATTGCAGCAGATCACCGTAGTAACGCGCGAACGGCTGCAGGGGCTGAACGTTCTTCGCACCGATCGCGAGCTTCTCCATGCCGCCCAGGAGCAGGTCGCCGATGTCGAACCAGATGCGGTCCTTCTTTACGGCGAGCTCGCTGCCCATGATGCCGGGCAGCACGATGACGGTCGGACGCGGTGCGGCGTCCCGCACCTCGATGGCCCGGGCGATCTCGGTGACTTTCGGCTCGAAGTCCTCGAATCCCGTGGCGTCCCCGCGTGTGATAGCCGCGACCATGCGTGCGGCGCTGTCCGTATTGCGAAAATAGTTGAAGTGATTGACGGCGGGGCCTTCGAAGAAACTGCCTTTCGCCAAGTCCGTGCGCCGGGCGCCGCCGTACATCGACGCTGTGTTGACGACCAGATCGTGATCGCCGCCGTAGAAACGGTCGGTCACCCACACCAGGAGCTTTGCCCAGACACCGCTCGGGTCGACGTCGCCGGCGATCACGTACAGCTCGCCCGCGACGCTGGCCGACGGCCAGTTGACGAGCCTCGTGAAAGGCGATTCCGGCATCATCGCCTCCACACCAGGTAACGTCCTGGGGTCTGTGCGTTCCTTGATGACCGCCGCGATGAAGTCGCCGATGTCGCTTGCGACCTCCGCGATCGGAGATTGCGGCAACGCCTTGCTGGCGACGCTCCCGATCAGCGACAACCAGCGATCGAGTCTTCCCGATGCCAGCGTCGTCCCCAGGGCGGGGCACGCGACACGCGCGAAACGCGTGATTCGCAACGCACGATCTTTCAGCGCCTGATTGAGCTGTGCCAGCAGGCGGTTCTGGGAGCCGAGCAACGCGAGCTCGTCGGCGTCAAATGGATCTGCTGTCCCACGGCGCTCGGCGCCAGTGCCGGTCCCGGTCGTGCCGCCGGTGCCGGACTGCGAGCGGCACACAAGCTCGCCCACCAGTCCACCGCGCGAATGCGAGATGAGGTGAATCGTTGCACCAGCCGGCAGCGCCCCGACCAGATCGAGCGCGTTCTGCAGCGGGCTGACTGCGAGGGTCGCGTGCTCGAACCCGAAGATGCGATCGCCGTAACTGCTCTTGAGCTGCACCAGCTCGCGCGCGCGCTCCGCTGACCACAGCTCCCCGAAGCTTCCCCACGTGCTCGAGAGCGTGCCGTGCAGGAAAACCAGATACGGCCGATCGTCGGCGGCCTTCGCAGGAAGAGCACCGGGCATCAGCTCGAACTGCCCCGTTTCGAGTCCGCACTGGTAAAGGCCCAATCCCGGTCGGCGCAGCCCCGCGCGTTTCTCAACCGCGGCTGCAAGCGCCAGCGCAGTGCGCGCCTGCACGTCGACTCCAAGTACCTTGAGTGACTTCAGCACCCATCCGATCGCACCACGGCTCGGTGCACCAGCGGGCGTAAGAACCAGACTGGCGGGCACTTCAAGTTCCGGCGTGGCGATCCCGCGTGCCGCCGCCCCACCGAGGCGCTCACGGTACTCATCACCTCGCATCCAGGTACGCATACCGTCGGCAAATTCGATTTCGAGCACATCGTCATGCGCCACCTCGACACGCTGCTCGGGCGTGACACCGCGACTTGCCGGCCGGAATTCGGCCTTGACCCGGATCTGGACGACCGGCCTTCGCCCGCCTCGGACGGCGGCGCGTAGCGCGGATTCCTGGGGCACTGGCGCGAGCGGGCCGCGCAGGGTGAATACCGAGGATGACCTCGACGCGCTCCTGCGCGAACGGCTTGCGGAACGCATACGACCGCTGCGCGAGAGTGAAGTCTTACGGCGCTTGGCCACATTGCCTCCTGCTTATCCGGAAATCCGACGCGCCCACGCGCTCAGGCCTTCGGCGCCAGGAACTGTTCTTCGAAGGCCGCGCGCCGTGCCTCAAGCTGCGGCACCTGGTCGAAGTCCCCCGCCTTGAGCTTGCTGAGCGTCAGAGCGTGCAGTTCCCGGTTGGTGAGCTTGCCGCGCGTAGCGCGGATTGCCGCCACGAGCGAGTAAGTGAGCGCGCCATTGTAAGTACGCCCGATGTAGGCATCAGCCGAGGTCTGTGTCGCACGACAGCCGGTGATGAGGACCTCGCCAATCTCGGCTTCGACCACGTCGGCGCGCCGGCGCGTCGCGCGTGCGTGCAGGGCGCGGCGATACGTTCCGCGCAGCCCGCGGCGCGACTCTTCCGCCATCAAGTCCCAGGGATTGGGCAGGTAGCGCGCAATCACAGGCGCATCGGGTGGCAGTATCGCCCTGGTGTTGGTGCCCGAGTGACAGCAGTCCATCACGACGGTGAGATTCACGCGCGCCCGCAGCCGGTCGAAAGTGCTGCGCAGCCAGTCGTCGGTGAGCGGATCCTTCCAGTCGAGATCGCTGGGGCAGAGGATTTCGTCGCGATGGTCGGCTTCGTCACCGTTCTTGTCGGGGACGTTCGAGCCGTGTCCTGAGTAGTGCAGGTAGAGCACGTCTCCCTTGCGGCCACTGCTCACCAGGGCACTGATGGCAGACTGCATCGCGGCCTTGGTCGCTCGCAGATCGGTGAGCACGCGGATGTCGCTGCGGCGAAAGGCGAGGTACCGCAGCAGCGCGACGCGGATGTTGCTCACGTCATTGACGCAGCCACGCAGGTCCGCCCCGGGGATCAGGTACCGATTGATGCCGATGAGCAGTGCGCGTCGAGCCATGGGATCCTCCCTGAGCGACGGCTACACGAGGGCAATTTCCTTGAGCATCAATGCAGCGCCACATTGCCGACTGATCGCGACGGGATCGAACGTTCCATCACTGGTGAACTTACCCTGCGTATAGATGTTCGAGAAGCTCCACAGATATGGCGTCGGTACTCGATAGCGACGATAGCCAAAGCCGTTATAGCTCTCGAGCAGATACAGCAAGTGCGGCACCGACCAGTCGGTCACTATATCGAGCTTGCGCAAGCGCAATGCATCGATTGCGCTCTGCAACCATGTGAACGGTGGAGGTACGCCCGCAGGACGGCCCTTCGGCACGTGAACCGTACGCGCAGTAAGCGGGTCGCCATTGTGTAAATGGCCGGAGAAATTGAATCCGCACTCCATCGCATGAATCACGCCGACCAACGTCCAGGGCACCCCAATCGCAGATTGCACCAGCTCGTAGGTGGAGCGCGCACTGCGCAATCGCCTTACGTAGTAGTCGACCGTATCGCGGCATTCCGCTCGTGGTTTGCATGAGGAATAGCAGCGTCGGTACTCCTCGACCAGGTCCTCGAATCTTGTGCTGTCGACAATCTGCCCATGCACGGGCAGACGTTCGCCGCTGACGCGGCGTCCAGGAAGTGCCTTTGGTGCACGGCTGCGCGACCGCAGCAGCCGCGCCCTCGGCAGCGCCGAGCGCGCATGCAGCCTTCCCGACAGGCGATCCAGGCGTGTGAGATGACGTTCCAGCGCGCACAGATAACCCTCAAAGGGGCTGACGCGCGCGGCGCCCACCGCCTTTTCGAGCTCGGAGTGAACATTTGCCAGCGATTGCGCCGTTACGATCGGATCAGATTGCGACGGCAGCTCTTGTTCGCGGCACAGAGCGGCGAGCACGCCGCTGATGACCCTCTTCTCCGTCGTATCGCTGCTGGCGATCAGACGGCGCTCGAGTGTGGCAATCGACGCTTCCGTCTCGCGCAGCAGGGCATCCCTGAAACT
Source organism: uncultured Gammaproteobacteria bacterium (assembly GCA_963695985.1). GTDB lineage: Bacteria > Pseudomonadota > Gammaproteobacteria > Steroidobacterales > Steroidobacteraceae > DATBVX01. Next base: position 163,486 of record CAVOIC010000015.1, on the reverse strand, counting down.
CATGGCGTCCTCTTGATCTGCGTTCCCTGCGACTGACCTCAAAGACGGTTCAGACGACCTTGTAGCTCACGGTCACTTCGGCGAATTCCCGTTTCCCAACTTGCACGATGTACTTGCCCGCGCCGATCACTCTCTCGCGGTCGCCGACTTTCTCGCCATCCACACGCACCGCACCCTGCTCCAGATGTCGGTACGCTGAAGTCGTGCTGGGCACGAGCCCCGCATCTTTCAGAAGGTTCGCGATCTTGATCTTGGCGGGTCCGACTTCGATCGTGACCTTGCGCAAGTCGGTCGGGACCTGGCCCTTCTGAAAGCGCCCGATGAAGTCGGTCTGCGCCGCTTCGGCCGCGCGCGGGTCGTGAAAGCGTGCGACGATCTCGCGCGCCAGTTCGAACTTCACGTCGCGCGGATTGCGCCCGCCCGCGACCTGCCGGCGTAACTCCGCGATGTCGGCGCTGGGGCGAAAGCTGAGCAGCTCGTAGTAACGCCACATCAGCTCATCGGAAATCGACATCAGCTTGCCAAACATGTCACCGGGAGGCTCGTCGATCGCCACGTAGTTGCCGAGCGACTTCGACATCTTCTGCACGCCATCGAGTCCTTCGAGCAGGGGCATCGTGAGCACGACCTGCGGTTCCTGGCCGTACGCTTCCTGCAACTGGCGTCCCACGAGCAGATTGAACTTCTGATCGGTGCCGCCGAGTTCGACGTCGGCCTTGAGCGCGACGGAGTCGTAACCCTGCACCAGCGGGTACAGGAATTCGTGAATGGCGATCGGCTGTCCGGCGCGGTAGCGCTTGGCGAAGTCATCGCGCTCGAGCATGCGCGCCACGGTGTGCTTCGCCGCAATCTCGACCAGGCCCGCAGCACTCATGGCACTCATCCAGCGGGAATTGAAGTCGATGACGGTCTTGCGTCGATCGAGAATCTTGAAGATCTGGCGTTCGTAGGTGCGGGCATTCTCCTTGATCTCTTCGGGCGAGAGGCGTGGGCGCGTGGCGTTGCGCCCGCTCGGATCACCGATGAGGCTGGTGAAGTCGCCGATGAGAAAGATCACCTCGTGGCCGAAGTCCTGGAACTGGCGCAGCTTGTTGATCAGGACCGTGTGTCCGAGGTGCAGATCGGGCGCCGTCGGATCGAACCCGGCTTTCACGCGCAGCGGCTTGCCGCGTGCCAGTTTCCGCTTCAGGTCTTCTTCGAGCAGGATTTCCTGCGCACCGCGGCGAATCTCGAGCAGCTGTTCGTCGACAGAGCGCATGCGGTCTCCTGGTTGCGGACCGGCACTCTAGAGTCAGGCGTTGCGCTGCGCAATTCAGACCTGGTTCTCAGGAATGTCCCGGATAAGCGCGATGCACTCCACAGCCTGAACGTCGCGCGGCTGCGAGCATATGAAAACGGTTGACCGCACGCACTCCGGAAGATAGTTTAACCGCCTGTTTTGGCAGGCATTTGACTCGTGACCCCGGACCCGAACCAGTTGCGTATCGATTATCGCGATCGCGAAGCGCCGCCCAAGCGACGACGGCTGCCCGTTTTCGCCTGGCTGGGAACGCTCCTCGTCGCCGGCATCGCAGCCAATGCACTGGGCGGGTTCGCTTCGCGATTGCAGCCTGCTGCACCACAGGCCGACGTAACGCCTGCGCTCACGCCGCTCGCGCCGCCTGCTTCGGGTGAGCCTCCCGTGATCGACATGACCGTCGAGCCGGTCGCCGCTTCATTCCCATTTGACACCATCGACGTAGTCGTGGGGCGCAACGACACGCTGGATCGGATCTTCCGGCGCTTCGATCTGAGCCTCACCGACCTCGCCAGTATCCGGCTGCTGCCTGGCATTCGCGAGGGCCTCGATCTGCTGAAGCCCGGCGACCAGATCACCATGACGCATTCCAACGGTGATCTGCAGGGACTCACACGCCAGATCAGCCTCACGCAGACCCTCTCGGTGCAGCGCCAGACGGAGGGCTTCGCCGCCCGGATCATCGAGAATCCGACCGAATCGACGATCGTGAGCAAGCGTAGTCGCATCACGAACTCGCTGTTCGAAGCCGCAACCGCCGCGGACATCTCCGATCAGACTGCGCTGGCGCTCGCCAATATCTTCGGCTGGGACATTGACTTCGTGCTCGACATACGCGCGGGCGATGAATTCAGCGTGATCTACGAGCAGATCTGGCAGGACGGTGCGCGGGTGCGCGACGGCTCGATCATCGCGGCGCAGTTCGTCAACGACGGCCGCACTTTCCGAGCGGTCCGCTATCAGCTGCCGGATGGCAGCTACGACTACTTCGCGCCCGATGGACGCAGCATGCACAAGGCCTTCCTGCGTGCACCAGTGGATTTCACGCGCGTCAGCTCGCGCTTCAATTCGAGCCGCCTGCATCCAATCCTCAATACGATTCGCGCTCACAAGGGTGTTGACTATGCCGCGCCGACCGGAACTCCGGTACGCGCCGCAGGCGACGGGCGGATCCAGATGCGCGGCCGTTACGGCGGGTATGGCAACGCGATCGTGCTCGAGCACGGTGGCGGCGTGACGACTCTCTATGGTCACCTGTCACGCTTCGCTAGAGGGGTAGCGCAGGGTACGCGCGTGCGCCAGGCCCAGGTCATCGGGTATGTCGGCATGACGGGCCTCGCGACCGGGCCACACCTGCATTACGAGTACCGCATCAACGGCGCGTATCGCAATCCACAGACCGTGAAGCTCCCTGATGCCACTCCGATCGCGGCGGATCTGCGCGCCGACTTCCTCATGCGCACCGCGCCCGATCTCGCGGAACTCGACCAGCTCACCCGCGGCTCGCTCCTCGCCCAGCGCTGACCGCGGCTTCAAACACAATGGCCCTGTATCTCGGGCTGATTTCCGGCACCAGCATGGACGCCATCGATGCGGCGCTGGTCGAGATCGACGGTGCACGCTGCGAAGTGCAGCACGCGCGCGGTTTCGCCTACCCCGCAGGGCTGCGCGACAGGCTCTCGCAGCTGATCGCGCAGCCGCACGGCGTGAGCCTGGATGAGATCGGCGAGCTCGATACGGCGGTTGGTGAAGCCTTTGGGGCGGCGGCCCGCCAGTTGCTGGATGAGGCCAATGTACCGAGCGCGCAGGTCACGGCCATCGGCAGTCACGGCCAGACCCTGCGTCACCAGCCGAACGGCGCGCGCCCCTTCACCTGGCAGATCGGCAATCCAGATGTCATCGCCGAGCGCACCGGCATCACAACCGTGGCGGACTTTCGGCGGCGCGATGTTGCGGCGGGTGGCGAGGGCGCTCCATTGGCGCCCGCCCTGCATCAAGCCGTGCTCGCGAGCGCAGTAGAAGCAAGAGCGGTCATCAATATCGGCGGCATCGGCAACATCACCTGGCTGCCACCCGACGGCGCCCCGATCGGCTTCGACACCGGGCCCGGCAACTGCCTCATGGACGGCTGGTCGCAGCGCCACCGTGGCAAGCCGTTCGACCAGGACGGCGAATGGGCGGCAAGCGGACGCGTCGACGCGCAGCTCTTGCGTTTGCTCCTGTCCGAGCCGTTCTTCTCCCGCCCCGCGCCCAAGAGCACCGGGCGCGAGCTGTTCAATCTCGACTGGCTGGATGCGCACTTGGCGGCGCTGAATGCCCAGCTCTCGCCTGCGGACGTGCAAAGTACGCTGTGCGAGCTGACCGCGCGCAGTATCGCGCATGCGTGCGCGAGCGTGGGCCGCGTGCAGCGCGCACTGTTGTGCGGTGGCGGCGCGCACAACAGCGAGTTGCGGCGCCGGCTGCAGGCGCTCATGCCGAATTCGGTGGTTACTACGACGGCGGAATTCAACCTTGATCCGGACTACGTCGAGGCCGCCGCGTTTGCCTGGCTCGCGTCCCGCACCCTTGCGGGCCTGCCGGGAAACCTGCCGTCGGTGACCGGCGCGCGCCACCGCGTCGTGCTGGGCTCGATCCATCCCGCGGGCGCACACGTCATACATTCGTAATACGGCGCGTGCTGCTATCCTTTGCACGTAGCGCAAGACCCGGCCGATGGATGCCCCACACCTCAAGTCCCCGCAGTTCTACAGCAATCGCGAGCTGAGCTTTCTCGAGTTCAATCAGCGCGTGCTGGAGCAGTGCAAGGATGCATCGCTCCCGCTCCTCGAGCGCGTGCGCTTCCTCGGCATCGCGTGCAGCAACCTCGATGAATTCTTCGAGATCCGCGTCTCGAGCCTGAAGCAGCGTCTGGAGCTGGGCGCGGTGGAGGCAGGGCCCGAGCCGTTGTCCCTGCCCGAACAACTGGCGGCGATCCACGAGCGCGCGGCGCGCCTGGTCCACGAGCAGTACGCGCTGCTGAACGATGTGCTGACACCGGCCATGGAAGCCGCGGGCATCCGCTTCACGCATCCCGGGAACTGGACCACCGAGCAGGCCCGCTGGCTCGAGGACCATTTCGACAAGGAAGTCGAGCCCGTGCTGACGCCACTCGCGCTCGACCCGGCGCGCCCGTTCCCGCGCATCCAGAACAAGAGCCTGAACTTCATCGTGCAGGCTGAAGGGCAAGGACGCCTTCGGGCGCAACACCCGCCTCGCCATCGTACAGGCGCCACGCTCCCTGCCGCGCATCATCCGCGTGCCGGGCGAGGGCGGGCAGCGCGACTTCATCTACCTGTCGGCGATCGTCGAGGCGTTCGTCGCCAAGCTCTTCGTCGGCATGGAAGTGCTCGGCTGCTATCAGTTTCGCGTGACGCGCAACAGCGACCTGTTCGTCGACGAGGAAGAAGTCGACGACCTGCTGCGGGCGGTCGAAGGCGAGCTGGCACAGCGACGTTACGGCGAAGCGGTGCGGATCGAGACCGCGCACGACTGCCCGCGCGACCTCACCGACTTCCTGTTGAATCATTTCGCGCTGACGAGCGACGATCTGTACCAGGTCGACGGGCCGGTCAACCTCAACAGGTTGATGGCGATCTACGACCTCGTCGACCGACCGGATCTCAAGTACCCGGCCTTCACCGCCGGAATTCCCAGGCGGCTGCAGGGGCATGTCGATCTGTTCGCGATCATCCGCCACAAGGATGTGCTGCTGCACCATCCTTACCAGAGCTTCACTCCGGTCGCGGACTTCGTGCGCCAGGCCGCCGCCGACCCCGGAGTGCTCGCCATCAAGCAGACGCTGTATCGCACCGGGAGCCGATTCACAGATTGTCGATGCGCTGGTCGACGCGGCGCAGGCGGGCAAGGACGTGACGGTGATCATCGAGCTGCGCGCGCGCTTCGACGAGGCTGCCAACATCGAGCTCGCGACCAGGCTGCAGGAAGCCGGTGCCCACGTGATGTACGGCGTCGTTGGCTACAAGACGCATGCCAAGCTCATCATGGTGGTGCGGCGCGAAGCCGGGCACCTGTGCCGCTACTGCCACATCGGCACCGGCAACTACCACATCAACACGGCGCGCTCCTACACGGACTACGGTCTGTTCACGTGCGATGAGGCCGTGGGCGAGGATCTGCACGAGCTGTTCCTGCAGCTGACCAGCCTCACGCAGGTGCCGCGGCTGCGCAAGCTCCTGCAGTCACCCTTCGCGCTGCACACCACGCTCATGGAAAAGATCGCGCGCGAAGCGACGCACGCGCGTGCCGGGCGCAAGGCGCGCATCATCGCCAAGATGAATTCGCTGGTCGAGCCGGAGATCATCCGCACGCTGTACGAAGCCTCCGGCGCCGGCGTCAGCATCGATCTGATCGTGCGCGGAGTCTGTGCACTGCGTCCAGGCATACCCATCGTGTCCGAGAACATCCGCGTGCGCTCGATCGTGGGTCGCTTCCTCGAGCACTCGCGCGTCTACTACTTCCACAACGACGGCGCGGAGGAGCTTTACTGCGCCAGCGCCGACTGGATGGAGCGCAACTTCTTCCGTCGCATCGAGGTGGCCTTCCCGATCCAGAGGCAGAAGCACCGCGATCGCATTCTGCGCGACCTGGAGCTGTACCTGAGCGATACCGCACAGGCGTGGGAGCTGCATGCCGACGGGACCTATTCACGCGTGCCCGCAGGGGACACTGCGCCTGTCAGCGCCCAGCAGCGGCTGCTCGAAGCATATGCGGCGCCGGGTCAGATCGGCGTCAGTGCGTGAAGTCGAACACCCGCAATCTGAAACCAATCGCCTTCCAGTATTCCACTTCGTTACGCAGGTCTGCGATCGTGAGCGGATGGTCCTTGAGCCAGCCGCGCGGAAATTCGACCGTCAGTGACTGACCGCGCGCCAGCAACGCGATGGGCGGCAGCTGCACGGTACTGCGGCCGCGATGCATCAGCACCGCCACGCGCAGCAGCAGCACCAGGTACAGCGCCTTCTTGTCCCAGGGCGGAATCAGCTCTTCGTCACCCGTGACCAGTATCCTGCGGCGGTGACCGCCCACCAGCGTGGCCAGCAGCATCTGTTCCTCGCGCGGGAATCCCGGCATGTCGGCGTTCTCGAGCAGGTAAGCGCCGTGCTTCTGGTAGTGCGAATGCGAGACGTCGAGGCCGATCTCGTGCAGGCGCGCCGCCCAGCCGAGCGCGGTCTCTGCGAGTGGATCGGTCAGGCCCCACGCCGGGGCGGTCTGGCGCAGGAAGGTGAGCGCCGTCGCCTCAACTCGTTCCGCCTGGGCGCTGTCGACGTGATAGCGCTGCTGCATCGCTCGCACCGTGCGCGTGCGGGCGTCCTCGGCCGTGAAGCGTCCGATCATGTCGTAGAGCAGCCCCTCGCGCAGCGCGCCGTCCGCGACGCGCATCTGCTCGATTTCGAGCGCCTCGAACAGCTCGGCGAGAATGGCCAGGCCGCCCGGAAACACCGGGGCCCGCTCCGCGGTCACTTCGGGCAGCCGGATCTCGTTGATGTGGCCGGCCTCGATAGTCTCGTGGATCAGCCGCTCCAGGCCTTCGGCGGTGATGGCAACCGCCGCCGGGTCGAGGTGGCGAATGCAGTCGGCGATGACGCGGACGGTGCCCGAACTGCCCACCGCGTGTTCCCAGCCCTGCGACCGGAACGCCGCCTGCACCGGCTCGAGCTCGAGCCGTGCCGCCATGCGCGCGCGCCGCAGGCGCTTTTCAGAGATCTTGCCGTCGCGAAAGTGCGCCAGGCTCATGCCGACACAGCCCATGTACAGGCTCTCGAGCCGCAGCGGATTGAACCCTTCGCCAATGATGAGCTCGGTGCTGCCGCCACCGATGTCCACCACCAGTCGCCGTCCCGGGTCGTTGGGAATCGTGTTGGCGACGCCGAGATAGATGAGGCGCGCCTCCTCGATGCCGGAGATGATTTCGATCGGGTGGCCGAGAGCATCGCGCGCACGTTCGAGAAACGCCTGCTTGCGATGCGCCTGGCGCAGGGTGTTAGTGCCGACGACACGCACGCTCTCCGCGTGCATTTCCCGCAAGCGCTGTCCGAAGCGCTCCAGGCACTCGATCGCTCGCAAGGTGACGTTCTTGTCGAGCCGGCCCTGCTCGTCGAGGCCCGCGGCGAGACGCACCATCTCACGCAGCCGATCCAGAATGGCGAGCTGGCCGTGGGAATAGCGCGCCACGACCATGTGAAAGCTGTTCGATCCCAGATCGACAGCCGCGATGACGTCGGGAACCTTGGCCGCCGCTTTACTCAGGGGTCAGACGGCGAACGACGAACCGCAGCCGCAGGTCGTCGAGGCGTTCGGATTGCGGATCACGAACTGCGCGCCTTCAAGGTCCTCGCGGTAATCGATCTCCGCGCCTACCAGGTACTGGAAGCTCATCGGATCGACGATCAGCTTCACGCCCTGGTTCTCGACACAGGTATCGCCTTCCTCGATGTTCTCGTCAAAGGTAAAGCCGTACTGAAAGCCAGAGCAGCCACCGCCCTGTACAAAGACGCGCAGCTTGAGATTGGGATTCGCTTCCCCACGGATCAGCTCGCCGACCTTGGTGGCAGCGGCGTCGGTGAAAACGAGGTCCTGCAGCTGGTTCTCGGAGTCCTGTGATGCGGTGTCGTTCATCGGTCGCTCGGGTTCAGGTATCGCGAGACCAGTCTAACGAGGCTACGGTAACGGGGTCAAAACAACTCACATTCCGCCTACCGGGGCGGGCTCTGACGTCGCGGCCTGCGCCGCGACCTCGGGATCGTGGATCAGCTTGCCGTTGATGGAGGCACCCAGCGCCATTTCAATCACGCCGTAGCAGACGTTGCCAGTGATGCGTGCCTTCGCTCCAAGCTCCACGCGCTCGTGCGCCACGATGTCGCCGTTCACGGCCCCGTTGAGCACGACGTGCGGCACTTCCACCGAGCCTTCGATCGAGCCGTGCTCGCTCACGCTCAACACCGAGGTCGTGCCGGGCTCGGCCCGCACGTTGCCGGTGACCTGACCATCGAGGTGAAAGCCCCCAGAGAACGTCACGTCACCGTTGATGCGCGTGGTGCGGCCGACCAGCGTGTCGATCTCGCCGCGCAGATCGCTGGAGCTATTGCGTTTGAACATCGGCGTTGAAACTCCTCTGCTATAGGGCTAGGAAGTCTGCACGTTCCAGTTGAAAGACTGACTGAGCGGCGTACTGCGTCCGGAGGATTTCACCTCGACGTTGACGCGACCCGGCTGGAAGCCGTCCGGCAGCGCGACTTCCTGGTCGAGGTCCTGGAAGTAGCGGAAGGAAAACGGCAGCTGGCTGCGCCCGTCGCCGGTGAGGCGGGCGAGACCATACTTGGCCGGCTGGCCGCGTTCCGTGCCTTCCACGGTCAGCTCCACCGTACCGGTGACGATGTTGTCGGGCCTCACCGCCTGCACCAGCACCATGCGCAGGTGATACCGGCCGTTGCTTGCGCCGGCCACGACCTCGAATTTCTGCACTTTGATGTTGGGCGCGTTGAGCGTCGAGTTGACCAGGCCACGATAGAAGGCCACATCCTGGCTCTGCCGCGCCACCTGGGCCTGCAGGTCGGCGATCGTGCGCGCCAGCTCCTGGCGCTCCTGCTGCTGGCTCACGTGCCCGGTCTCGACTTCCGCAACCTGGCCACGCAGTTCCGCGTTGGTCTTCTGCAGCCGCTCGATCTCGACTTCGAGCTCACGTTCGCGCTGGCCCACGGTGAGGCGATCATAGCCGCCGTCGAAGCGTCCGAGTTCGTAGGTGAGGTAGAGCACAGCGGGCAGCACGGCGAGAGCTGCAATCCACAGCGCGCGTCGCACCCACGGGCGCCGTGCGCGGATCACGAGTGTGGCCGGCTGAACTGGCATCGAGCTGCGGGCGGAGCCCTCCGGAAGTGGCGGTAGATTACCTCAAGCGGCTGCGGGTCGCGCGTGACGCCGCGCGATTCAACGGTGGCGTCGCGGTTTTGTGACGGACGCACGCTCACGCAGACGCTCCGGCCACCAGTCGGGATATGGAGGCAGGCCGTGGGGAAACGCCAGCGCGCCCAGCTCCTGCAGTGCCCGGGCGTACACGTGGCGCTTGAAGTAGATGACCTCGCGCACCGGCGTCCAGTATGAGACCCAGCGACTGGTCTCGAATTCGGGCGCGTCGGTGGCATCGAAGCGCAGCCGGTCCTCCGGTGCCTGCAGGCGCAGCAGGAACCAACGCTGCTTCTGCCCGATGCAAAGAGGCTGTGAATCGCGCCGGACGTATTGCGCTGGCAAGCGGTAGCGCAGCCAGGTCTTCGTGGTGCCGACCATCTCGACATCGGCGGCAGCGAGACCGATCTCCTCGTGCAGCTCGCGATACAGGGCCTCCTCGAGTGCCTCGCCGGGTCGAATTCCCCCTTGCGGAAACTGCCAACCCCGCCCGCCGTTGCGTCCGCCCAGCAGGACCTCGCCGCCGTGGCGCATCAGGATGATGCCGACGTTGGCGCGAAACCCCTGGGTGTCTATCGCATCCGACATGCGCGGGCATTCTTCCACAAGAGCCACGCCGCCCTGAAGCCCGCCGTGCCGTAGACCCGCGGCTGCAATCTTGTGACCGCTGGGTCGCGCCAGTAGGCTTGCGCACACGTGACCCGTCTGCCCCCCGCACTGACCTTCGTCGCACTCGGAGCCGCAGCCGCGCTCAGCCTCCTGGCCGCGTTGCTGGTGGGCAGCACCGCTCTCGACCCACTGGAGGTCTGGAAGAGCCTGCTCGCTCCCGAGGACTCCCTCGCTCGAACCTTGGTGCTGGACCTGAGATTGCCACGGGTGCTGACAGCCTTTGCCACCGGGGCGACGCTGGCGCTGGCCGGCGTGATGATGCAGGTCCTGCTGCGTAACCCGCTGGCCGATCCCTACATCCTCGGTGTCTCAGGCGGCGCATCGATCGCGGCGCTGGGTGCGATGCTGCTCGGCCTGGGCGGCTTGTGGATCGACGGCAGCGCGGCGCTGGGTGCGTTCGCAGCGACGGTGCTCGTGTTCGCGTTGGCCCACGGCCAAGGCGGCTGGACCCCGATGCGTTTGCTCCTCACCGGCGTCGTCGTCGCCGCGGGTTGCGGCGCGGCCGTGAGTCTCATGCTCGCGCTCGGACCCGAGAGCCGCCTGCGCGGCATGGTGTTCTGGCTGATGGGTGACTTCTCCACCAGCGGCTCGCCGGTGCGGGTGTTTGCGGTGCTGCTGCCGGTCCTCGCCGGCGCGATGCTCTTTTCGCGTTCGTTGAACCTTCTGGCGCGAGGAGAAGTGGAGGCGCGTGCCCTGGGCCTGGTCCTGGGCCGCACGCGGATCGCGGTCTTCGCCGCCGGCTCGCTGCTCACGGCGGTGGCCGTGACCACCGCGGGCAGCATCGGCTTCGTGGGACTGGTGACGCCGCACCTGGCACGCATGATGCTCGGGAGCGACCATCGCGTCGTCGTTCCCGCTTCGGCGCTCCTCGGCGGAGTACTGCTGGTCCTGGCCGACCTGCTGGCGCGCAGCGTGATTGCGCCGCGTCAGCTTCCCGTCGGCGCCCTGACGGCGGTCATCGGGGTGCCGCTGTTTCTGGTGCTGATGCGGCGTCAGCGATTCATCGGCTGAGCGCTCTCCGCGGCTTCGACCCGGCCGCGACCCTGCGCCTTGGCGCGGTACAGCGCCGCGTCCGCCTCAGTCAGCAGCCGGTCCGCCATCCCCTTCAGGTCGCGCTCCTCACGCCGCGGTTGCAGGGCAGCAGCGCCGATCGACAGCGACAGCGGCAGGCTGCGCCCGTCACCGAGTTCGACCGGGGCCGAGCAGACGATCTGGCGGATGCGTTCCGCGAGCTGCGCCGCCTCTGCCACGCCGGTCTCGGGCAACAGGATCGCGAACTCATCGCCGCCGAAGCGCGCCGCCGTATCGCTGCCGCGAATCTGCCCGTCGATGCGCTGCGCCAGTTCCCGCAGCACCTGGTCGCCCGCCAGGTGGCCATGGACGTCATTGGTCTGCTTGAAGTGATCAACGTCGATCATCAGGCAGGCGACGCTGGTGCCGTGACGCTGGGCGCGCGCGAGCTCCTCCTTGATGCGTGTGTGCAGGTAACGCCGGTTGTGCCAGCCGGTGAGAAAGTCCGTCATGCCACTGCGCAGGAGTCGCGCCCGGTTGATGGCGTTTTCGATGCAGACCGCGGCGATCACGCCCAGGTGCGTCAGGAAATCCGTCGCGTGGTGGCGCGTGAAACGCTTCTCGTCGGTGGAACCGAAGTTGAGCGTGCCGGTGAGCCGATCCTGCCGCGTGAGCGGAATGAGCGCGATGCTGCGCAGGGGCCGGCCACCAGGGAACAGCAGCTGGTGATCCGCCCCGATATAGGGCCCGAGCCAGGGGCGATGCAGGGCCACGAATGCGGGCGCCAGCGAGGTCAGGCTGTCGACGAACATCACGCCCGGCAAGTCCTCGAGCCGCTCGCCGCCGCCGATGAGCAGGTGTCGGATCTCGTGCTGGGGGTCCAGCAGCACCAGCGTCACGGCATCCAGTGAATACGAGCCCGCAAGCCCCGTGACCAGTGCCCGCAGCAGCACGGGCAGGGACTCGGCCTTCAACAGCTCGAGCTCACGCTCCTGCGTCTTGCGCAGGATGGCCTCGTTGGTGGCGGCCTCGTCGGTGAGTGTATGCAGCCGCGCTCGGAGCTCGCGAATCTCCTCCTGCAATGGCGCGGTCGGATCGCGAGTGTCGGAAAGCTGAGAGCGGGTTGAGTCCCTTCGTGCCATCCGCCTGCTCCGGCGCCACGCGCCTCAGGTCCGCGCCCTGGCCGTGTCGCGGCCGTCGAGGTAGGCCTTGCCGCGCGTCATCAGGCCGGCAAATTCGGCCTCGTCGCGGGCAGCGACGATGTGCGCCAGGCGATCGACCGCGGCCTGCAACGCGGCCAGCGATTCGCCGCCGTATTGGTTCAGGCTCTGGATCTCGAAATACAACGATGGGCTCTCGGCGGCAACACGGGTCGCAACTTCGAGCTGGGCGTCGAACGTCGTGCTTGAAAGGCGGGCGAGCTGCGGTGCCGCTTTGCCGCTCTCGGCGAGTGCAGTGAAGAACGCGATGTTCAGCGCGTGCGAGAGCCCGAGCACGTAGGCAATCACCCGATCGTGATCATCCAGAGACATCACGGCTTGTTCGGCCATTGTCGGCGCAAACAATTCTCGTGCGGCCGCCAGCGCCTGGGGTGCGCCGAGGTCGATAAAGATCACGTGCTGACCGGACAGCATGTGCGTATCGGGTCCGAACATGGGATGTATGGAAGTGACCCGGCACCCCGCCCGCACCAGCGCCTCGAGGCCGGAGCGCAGCGGCGTCTTGAGCGAGCCGATGTCGAACACCAGGCCCCGCGGACGTCGCCGCGCCAGTTCCTGCAGTACCTGCGCCGTAGCCCCCAGGGGCGTCGCCACCACGATGACGTCCTCGTCCAGCGCATCGCTCTGCCAGTCGGCGCGGTGCGCGAATCCTTTGACGGGGCCCGCCGGGTCGGCCACTTCGACCTTGAAGCCCTGCGAGGCCAGAAACTCGACAAACCAGCCGCCCATCCTGCCCCGCCCGCCGATCACCAGCGCACGCTTGCCGCTGCCCTGGCCCTGCGCAGCGATGCGGGCCTGCTCCTGGGTGGTGAGCGAGGCGTAAATCAGAGGCCGTAACAGCGCTTCGGCCAGCTCCGGCGGAATTCCGAGCCCGGCCGCCTCTTCCCGGCCACGCACAATGACTTCGCGTTCACGGCTGAAGTCGCGGGTGGGCAGGTTGCGCTCGCGCTTGATGCGTGCCACCTCGGTGCTCAGCCGCTGGCGCCGTGCGGCGATTTCGAGCAACTCGTGGTCGAGCGCATCGAGCTGCTCGCGCAGCGAGTCGAGGTTCATGGGCGGCAGCGAGCTCATGCAGAGTCGTTTTACCGGTGGGCCGGCGGAGCCGCAAGCACAGGCCCACCCGACCTGCGGGGAACGTGACGGGGCTCTGGAATAGGCGCGCCAAAGTGCAGCCGGGCATCGCTGCCCGGCTGCAGGTTCGTTAGGGGTCGCTTAGAAGTGGAACGGGAAGGTAAAGATGATCGACCCGGTCACGCTGGGGTGGTTGTAGCCCCCGTAGTACGGATAGTACGGATAGACCGGTGCCACCGGCGGCCCGTAGTACATCGGCGGCGCAGGGTAGTAGTAACCACCCGGATATCCATATCCGCCCCAGTAGGGACGCGGGGCGACATAGACCGGCCGCGGAACATAGCGGACGTTGTTCCAGTTACCGCGATAACCGTTGTTACCCCAGTAGTTGCCGCTCCAGTGACCACCGTTGCCGGTCCAATGACCATCGGACTGGTGCCAGTCACCCCGGTTGTTCCAGTTGCGGCCGTCGCCGTGACCGCGGCCATGGTCGTCGGCCGTGGCAGCGGCCGAGACGAGAACCGCGCAGCTGGCAATAGCGCCAAGTAGCTTGAATCGCAGCATGGCTCGGCTCCTCGAGAATACGCCTGGACTGTAGGCCCGGCCGCCTGAATCGTGCCTGAACCGGCCGTTCAGCCAGACCGGCCTGTGATCGGGTGCTCAGCCAGAAACTCCAGCACGTCGCGATTGAAGCGTTCGGGCTGGTCCCAGTGACTGGCATGGCGGCTGTCAGGGATCACGCGCAGGCGGGCATTGCGCATGCGGGCGACGTAATGCTCCTTCTCACTCACGGGGGTGTAGTCCGAATCGGCCGAGATCACCAATGTCGGCGTCGTGATTTCACCGAGGCGCCGCTCCACCGTCCACCCCTTGAGGGCGTGCAGCGCGGCGATGTAGGCGTCACGATCGTTCGTGCTGCCGCGGGCGATCAGCCGGGCGCGCAGCTCGTGCTGCTCTGGCTTGGGGAACAGGTGCGACACGACGTAGTGGCTGAGGCCGCGCATGCCGAAGACATGCGGCAGCAGCATGCGGGTCCACGCCATCAGGCGCCGGCGCCACGTGCTCAGCTCGAAGCTCGGGGAGCTGTTGACGATGATGAGGCTCGCGAGCCGTCGGGGATCGTCGAGCGCGATCTGCAAGGCAATCGCGCCGCCCATCGAGAGCCCGAGCAGATGACAGCGTGTGATGCCGAGCACGCAGAGCAACGCGCGCACGTCGGCCGAATATTGCGCAATCGAGTACGGGCCGCGCGGTTTGGCGCTGCGGCCGAAGCCGCGCAGATCGGGTGTCATCACGCGATAACGCGCGGCAAAGACCGGGACCTGGTGCTCCCAGTCCTGGCTGCTCGACCCCAGGCCGTGCAGCATCACGAGCGGCTCGCCCTCGCCGCGCACGTCGAAATAGATCTCGACGCCGTTGACGTGCGCAGTCGGCAAGTGATCACTCTCCCAACACAAGGAGCGCGCATTCTGGCGGCAGTCGGAGGGGGCACGCTAGTATGTCGCGCATGGAAACGCCCGAGCAGATGCTGCCCGATCCGCTGCCGGACGATCCGCTGCCATTGGCCGCCGCGTGGCTCAAGGAAGCCTGGGAACGGCGTGCCCTGCCGAACCCCGATGCGATGGTGCTGGCCACAGTCGATGCGCAGGGTCGCCCCTCTGCGCGTGTCGTGCTGTGCAAGGCGATCGTTGCAGTGCCCGGCTATCTCCTCTTCTACACGAACTACCATTCCCGCAAGGGCCGTGAGATCGAGGCACGTCCGCGCGGCGCCGCGGTCCTGCACTGGGACACGCTGCAGCGGCAGCTGCGGATCGAGGGGCCGATCGTGAAGGCCACGTCCGCCGAGAGTGACGCGTATTTTGCCTCGCGCCCCTGGCAGCGCCAGCTCGGAGCGTGGGCCAGCCGGCAGAGCGAGCCCATCGAATCACGCGCGGCGTTGCTGCAGAGCGTACAGCGCGTCGCCGCCCGCTTCGGCACACCCGACGCCCTGGAGGAGCACGCTGCCACGGAACACATCGCGCAGCTGCCGCGCCCGCCGCATTGGGGCGGCTTTCGCTTGTGGGCCGACAGCGTGGAACTATGGGTGCAAGGCGCGCATCGCATCCACGACCGGGCGCGCTGGGAACGCACGCTTGCGGTCGCTGACGCCCATTCCTTCAGGCCCGGCGCCTGGCGCGCGACGCGCCTGCAGCCTTGACGTGCCCTCGCTCCTCGACACGCGCACCATCACCTGCCCCCACTGCTGGGAGCAGATCCAGATCGTGATCGACGCCAGCGAGCCCGATCAGTCCTACATAGAGGATTGCAGTGTTTGTTGCCGACCGATTGCCGTCACAGTGAATGCAGCAGACGGCGAGGTGCTCGGCGTGCAAGCCGAAGCCGTGGAATGACGCCCGGTGTGGCGCGCGTTACGCATCACGATCCTGCTGCTGGTGCTCGCCTTCGTGGCTACGGGCGCGTATCTCGCGCGCCTGCGCAGCACGGACTGGGACAAGCCGCTGTGGGTCGCGATCCACCCGATCAGCGCCGATGGAAGCGAAGCTACTAGACGCTACATCGATTCGCTCAGCGAGGACACATTCGCGCCGGTTGGCGCATTTCTCGCCAGCCAGGCGGAGCGCTACGCGCTGCGACTCGCCGAGCCGGCACGTGTGCGCCTGTACGCAGAGATTCACGAGCTGCCACCGCAACTCGATCGCGCCTCCGGTCCGCTCGGCCGCGCACTATGGAGCCTGCGCCTGCGCTACTGGGCATGGCGCACGACACGCGCCGAAACCCAAGCGCCTCCCGACATCGAGCTGTTCGTGCTCTACCACGACCCGACGCTCACCGCCTCGGTGCCCCACTCACTGGGGATGCAGAAGGGTCTGCTGGGAGTGGTCTACGCGTTCGCCGATCCGTCGATGACGGGGAGCAACAACATGATCATCGCGCACGAATTCCTGCACACGGTCGGTGCCACGGACAAGTACGACCCCGCGACTGATCAGCCGCAATTCCCGGACGGCTACGGCGAGCCGCAGCGCGCTCCTCTGTACCCACAGGACAAGGCGGAGATCATGGCCGGTAGACGCGCGCTCAGCCCGACTGAATCGGAGATGCCCGAAAGCCTGAGCGCGGTGGTGCTAGGCCCAAGGACCGCGCGGGAAATCAACTGGACTCACTCGCCGTGACCGCGCGCCAGCACGTAACGCCCGCGTTGGACCTGGAGGTCAGGAGCCTTTGCGTCGAAGTGGCACGGCGTTGCCTGGTGCGGGATCTGGAGTTCAGTGCATCTGCCGGACAATTCATCGCGATCCTGGGCGAGAACGGCGTCGGCAAGACGCTCACGCTGCACACCCTCGCGGGCTTGCGCCGCCCGGCTGCGGGCAGCGTGCGCCTTGGTGGACGCGATCTCGCCGCCTGGCCGCGGCGTGAGCTGGCGCTTGCCCGTGGCCTGCTGGCGCAGTCGAGCGAGGATCCGTTTCCCTCGACGGTGCTCGAGACGGCACTCATCGGCCGGCACCCGCACCTGGACTTCTGGCAGTGGGAAAGCGCAGGCGACGCCGCCATCGCCCGCGCCGCACTCCAGGAGGTCGATCTGGCGGAGCGCGAGGATCGCGCCATCGACACGCTGTCCGGCGGCGAGCGGCGTCGCCTCGCCATCGCCACGATTCTCACGCAGGATCCGGGTCTGTTCCTGCTCGATGAAGCCACCAACCATCTCGATCCCCATCACCAGATCGACGTATTGAAGCGCTTCCGTGCACGTGCCGATGCGCGCCGGATCGTCATCGCCAGCCTGCACGATGCCACGCTGGCCGCACGCTTCGCCGACCAGGCCTTGCTCCTGTATGGCGATGGCAGCTGGACCTATGGCCCGGTGGCGCAGGTGATTGACGCCGTGCACCTGTCACGCCTGTACCGTACAGCGGTGCACGAGCTCGAGTTCCGCGGCCGGCGCGTCTTTGTCAGCGAATAGAGGGAGCGCGTCCGCGTTGCTCAGCGAGCGAGTGCCGCGAGGAGCGACGCGTGCAGGTGGCTGTTGCTCGCCAGCACGCTGTCGATGTCGAGCGAGACCGGCCGGCCTTCGAGATCGGTGAAGCGCCCGCCCGCTTCGTGCACGATGACAGCCAGCGCCGCGATGTCGAGGATGTTTACATCGGACTCGAGCACCGCATCGATCCGCCCCGAGGCCAGCAGGTGGTAGTGGAGAAAATCGCCGTAGCCCCGGATCCGGTCCACGCGGCTGACGATGTCACCGTAGGCAGCCCAGCGCGCGCTCTGCGCCAGTGACTTGAGATTCCCGGCTGAAACCGAGCATTCCTCGAGCCGCTCGATCGCGCTCACCGTGACTTGCCGCCCGTTGAGCCACGCGCCCCGTCCCTTCTCCGCGTAAGCCAGCTCGCCATACACCGGCGCGCTCGAAACGCCGACGATGAGCTCGCCCCGGTGCATCAGTGCGATCTGGGTCGAAAACATCGGATACCCGCGCACGAACGCCTTCGTTCCGTCGATCGGATCGACGAGCCACAGGTATTCGGCGTCGCGATCGTGCTCGCCGGTCTCCTCGCCGTAAAAGCCGTGCGTCGGAAAGCGCTCTTCGATCAGGGTGCGGATGCGCTTCTCCGCTTCGACGTCGGCGACGGTGACAGGCGATTTGTCCGCCTTGGTGCGGACCTCGAGGTTGCTCTGGTAAAGCGGTCTGACGATCTCAGCCGCCGCTTCGGCGGCCTGCAAGGCGGTGCGCAGGAACTCGGACTGCAAGGCTCCTCCGTGGCGCCGGCTCAGAGTTTCTTGAGCTCGGCGTTGATGGCGTCGATGAGCTCCTGCACCCACGTGTTGTAGAAGGGATGAATCTTGGCTACTCCATCGTCCACTTCGTACTTCATGTTGGCGCTGTCGCGGTACGAGACCGAGTAGCGCGCGCCGCTGTACTTGACGTTGACCGAGACCGTGTGCTTGTCGCGCACGACTGTGGTGGCCACCAGCGCTCCCGCCTCGCTCGTGCTCACGGTCCACGGATACTTGGTAGTCGCGGCCGCGGCAACGATGGCTTGGCGCACCTCTTCGTCCGCCGGCGTGCGGCCGGATCCGGTCGTGACCGTCATGTCGTCGTGCGGCACGATGGGCACCGTGCTGCGGGCATAGGCCGCCGGCACGGCTGTCGCCATCATGACCATCATCGCCACCAACATCACGACCGATCCTCGCACGCTGCTCACGACTGCTGTCCTCCCGACAACCATCAGAGTTTGACGATCTCGCCTTCGAACGCCACACCACCCATCAAGGCACCGGCGCCACATTCGTACTGCGTTTCGCTGGAGAAATCGCCGCCCTTGTAGATGCTCTTGATATTGACCACGGCGTTGCCGCCCAGCTGCCGGGCGCGCTCCTGCAACGAGAGGATGGCCGAGATGAACACCCACTCGCAGCCTTCCTTGTCGGACTTGTTGAAGAAGTTGCTCTTCTTGTTGGTCTTGTAGACGCCGAAGCTCTGCGCCGGCTTCGGGTGCTGCTGGGCACCGAAGAACAGTCGGATGTTCGGGTCGCTCTTGGCTTTGTACTCCGATGTCTCCATCGCGTCCTTCAGCGGCAGTTGCAGCCGCGTGTCGCGCGCCTGTGCAGCGCCGATCGCCAGAACTGCCCCGAACATGACCGTGAGCATCGGCTTGATACGCATACCTCTCTGCTCCTTGCGCCAGCCTATGGGACTTCAGCTCAGGCGTCGGAACAACAACGAGGTGTTGATTCCGCCGAAAGCGAAGTTGTTGTTCATCGCGTATTCGCACTGCGCGCGCCGACCGGCGCGCGCGATGTAGTCGAGCTCACCGCAACGCGCATCGATATTCTCCAGATTGAGGGTCGGCGCGTACCAGTCCGCGTTCAGCATCTCGATGGTCGCCCAGCTCTCAATGGCTCCGCAGGCGCCCAGCGTGTGGCCGATGTGGCCCTTGAGCGAGCTTACGGGCACGCGCGGCCCGAACAGACGCGCGGTGGCCTGGGTCTCGGCGATGTCCCCCTGCTCGGTCGCGGTCGCATGTGCATTCACGTAGCCCACCGCCGTGGCGGGCAGCTCGGCGTCCTGCAGCGCGAGTTCCATGGCGCGCTGCATGGTGTAGGTGTTGGGATGGGTCAGGTGATCGCCGTCGGCGTTACTGCCGAAGCCGACGATTTCCGCGTGCACGCGCGCACCGCGTGCCAGGGCATGCTCGAGATCTTCCAGCACCAGCGTGCAGGCGCCCTCGCCGATCACGAGCCCGTCGCGATCACGATCGAATGGACGCGGCGTCGTCTTCGGCAAGTCATTGCGCGTGCTGGTGGCGAACAGCGTGTCGAATACCGCGGCCTCACTCACGCACAGCTCCTCCGCGCCGCCCGCCACCATCATCAGCTGCCGGCCGTACTTGATCGACTCGTAGGCGTAGCCGATCGAGTGGCTACCCGACGTGCACGCGCTCGAGGCCGGAATCACCCGGCCCTTCAGCCCGAAGTACACGCCGATGTTGGCAGCCGTGGTGTGCGGCATCATCCTGAGATAGGTCGTGGCGTTGATGTTGCCCATCTTGCAGGTGGAGAGCATCGCGCCGAAGTCGCGTACCGCATCGGTGCTGCCGGTCGAGGAGCCGTAGGCAACGCCCATGCGACCATCGCGGATCGATTCGTCCTCGAGCAGTCCCGCCTGTGCCAGCGCCACCTCGGTTGCACAAGTCGCGAACAGCGACACGCGCCCCATGGAGCGTGTCACCTTGCGGGTAAAGTGCGCCGGCACAGAAAAGTTGCGCACTGGACCGCCGAGCCGGGTGTTGAGCTCCGAATAACGCGCCCATTCGGACATGTGCTCGATGCCGCTGGTGTTGGCCCGCAGGCTCGTTTCGATTTCGGACCAGCAGCTGCCGATCGAGGTAATGCCGGCCATGCCGGTCACGGCCACGCGCCTGGCCATCAGCACATCCCACCGTTGACGCCGATCACCTGGCGCGTGATGTAGGAAGCGGCGTCAGACATGAGAAACGCCACCACGGCTGCGACCTCGTCCGGTTCTCCGATGCGCTGTGCGGGGATCAACTTGAGTATCTCTTCCATCGGGGCGTTGGCACTCATGGCGGTGCGGATGAGTCCCGGTGCCACGCAATTGACGGTGATTGCCCGACTTGCCAGCTCCACAGCGAGCGCCTTGGTGGCGCCGATTATACCGGCCTTGGCCGCGCTGTAGTTGACCTGGCCGCGGTTGCCGATCACGCCCGAGACCGAGGACAGCGTCACGATCCTCCCCGGCTTGCGCCGGCGGATCATGGGCATGACCAGCGGCTGCAGCACGTTGTAGAACCCGTCGAGGTTGGTGCGCAGTACGCTGTCCCAGTCCTCGCTCGACAACGCGGGAAAGGCACCGTCGCGGGCGATCCCGGCATTGCACACTACGCCGTAGTACGCACCGTGGGTCTCGACGTCGGCGCTCAGTGCCGCCTGGGTCGCGCTGCGGTCGCCGATGTCGAACTGCAGGATGCGTGTATGCACGCCGGCCGCGTGCGCAGCGTCGGCCACACCTTGCGCGGCCTTGCGGTCGCTGCGGCAATGGAGCACGAGGTTATAGCCATCGCGTGCGAGATGGTGCGCGATCGCTGCGCCGATGCCGCGGCTCGAGCCGGTGACCAAGACCCATTCAGCCATGTGCACCGGACTCCAGGAACTGGTCGATGTTCTCCGGCATATACCCCTTGACCTGACTTCGTGCGAGCAGCTCCTCGCGCTCGCTGATCGTGCAATCGAAGACACCCAGGCCCGACGCATCGCGCAGTGCCAGCACGGCCCGTACTTTCAGTTGGGCGCCGGTGGCAAAGAACGGCACGCGCGCTTCGTATGCGCGCGCTCCGAGCAGCAGGCCGATGCGCAGTGGCAGCCCCCGGGCGCGCAGTTCGAGCCCGGAGAAGACCGAGACCGCCTGCGCCATGAGCTCGATACCCACCCAGGCCGGCAGCCCGCGCGGATCATCCACCAGCGGGTGCTGTGCTGTCACCGTGGCACCGACTTCGACATGGTCCGGTCCGAAATCGTACAGGCAGTCGAGCATCAGCATCTCGTACCGTTGCAGTAGCAGCTCCTCGATCGGGATCGGGAGCGCCACGCCACTCATCGACCGTGCAGCGTCCGCGTTCATTCGAGCGGCAGCGAATCGATCGTGATCGAATAGCCGCGCTCGAAGTTCACGAGCCAGGCGCGTCCGGTCCACGGATCGGCGCCGGCGTAGTGCACCTCGGCAATGAGCTTACGATCGCGCGCCAGGCGTCGCGTGCGCGCATCGGGTTCCGTCACTGTCCAGCGTGAATGATCAAGAGCACTTTGCAGGGCCGGCAACGGCCAGAGAGTCAGCTGCAAATCATTGAGCAACAGCTGCGGGCGCAGGTCCTCGGGTATCTCGGCACTCTCCTGCGCGGCCACGTGCTGGCCATCGTAGTCGACGCTGAACATCCGCGGCCCGCCCGGCACCAGCCCGATCACCGTCAGATGGCCCGCGCTCACCTTCACGACGCAGTCCAGGATCAGCTCGCGGTCGCTGAACGCCGCACGCAAGCGCTGGTTCGCAGCGCGCTCTGCGCCCAGCGTGGCCGGGGCGAGCGGTGGCCAGGAAGTCGCGCCGGGGGCAGATTCATGCTCGCGCGTGCTCGCACAGGCCGCGAACAGGCCGGCGAGCGCCACAGCCCATGTGCTACGCATTGCGACAGAGCCTCGCCAGTGCGCTCAGGCGCCGCCGGGCATGCTGACCCGTGTACGGATTCGCCGCATCCCAGGCATAGCCGGCCAGCACGGAACAGATGTGGCGGCGAATCTGCTCCTCCTGGTGTGGATAGAAGATCACGTCCTGGAGCGTGCCGTCGTACCAGCTACTCACGAAGGCGCGGAAGGTCTCTACCCCGTACTTGAGCGGCACATCGAAATCGGCGTGCCAGTCCACGCTTTCACCGCGCAGCTGTCGGTCGAGCACGCGCGCGGCAAGACTGGCCGACTGCATGGCAATCGTCACGCCGGAGGAGAACACCGGATCCAGGAACTCGGCGGCGTTGCCGAGCAGTGCGAAGCCGTTACCGTGCAGGGCCGTTACGTTGGCCGCGTAGCCGACGATCTCGCCCACCTGTGCGACCGGGCGGGACTGCGCCAGAAGCTGCGCGAGCGAAGGTTCCTCGCCGACGATCTGCCACAGACGCTCGCTGGTGCTGCCGCGGTAGCGCTGGTGGAATTCGCGCGTCGCGACGACCCCGAGGGAACTGCGGCCGTTGGAAAACGGAATCAACCAGTACCACACGTCGCGCTCACGCGGGTGGATGCTGACACGGATCTTCTGGCGATCAAAAGCGCCCGCCTCGACGTGATCCTCGATATGGGTGAAGAGCGCGGCGCGTACCGGAAAATCGGAGGGACGCTCGAGGTTCAACAGGCGGGGCAGCGTGCGCCCGAAGCCGCTCGCGTCGAGCACGAAGCGCGCCTGATGCCGGGAGAGCTCACCTTGCGCGCTGCGCGCCTCGAGTTGCGGTGAGGCGCTGGAGAAATCCGCCGCGGTGATCTCCACCTCGTAGCGGATCTCGGCACCGTGCCGCGCCGCCTCGTCCGCCAGGACCTTGTCGAAGTCCGCGCGCGGGACCTGGAACGTATAGGCGTAGCCGGACGCACTCTTTTGCGCGAAGTTGTAATCCGAGTAGGACCCGTCGCGCACGAACGCCGCGCCATTCTTGAACTGGAAGCCCCCCGCCTGAACCGCCTCCAGCATTCCGGCTTCCTCGATGAAGTGCATGCTGTTCGCGAGCAGGCTCTCACCGATCGAGAAGCGCGGAAACTTCTGTCGCTCCAGGACCAGCACCTCGTAGCCTCGTTGCGCCAGCAGAGCAGCCGCAATCGCCCCCGACGGTCCGGCACCGATGATGAGTACGTCAGCCATGGCGCACCTGCCCCGGGCCCAGCGGTGTTGGTGGGCGGCGCCAGGAATCGCCGACCACGGCAATCAGCCAGCAGGACCCGATGCCGACCAGCAATGTGAGCCCGATCGAACGAATCAACGGTGTGGAGCTGAACCCGAGCAGCCCGAAGGCCAACATCGTGGTTAGCGCCGACAACGATACGGAAAGTAACGCAGTAGTACGTGCGGCGCTCGCTTCGCGCAGAAAGATCGCATAGTCGACCCCCAGTGCAAGCAGCAGCAGCAGGCCCAGCACCGCAAACAGGTTGACCTGCAGGCCGGCGATGCCGGCAAACGCCAGCGTCAGCACCGTGGCGCCGAGCGGCGCGGCGCTCAGCCAGACCGCATCGCGTATGCCATAGCGCCAGGCGAGCACGCCAAAGATCGCTGCGTACGCGAGGAGCAACAGCTCCGACACCGCCACTCGATACCGCGCCAGTACAGCGGAAATCTCGCTGACGCGATCCACGAAGCGCGCGCCCGGAATCGTGCGCGCCACCGCGCGCAGGGCATCGGTGTCGTGGATGCCGGCCAGCGCGATCACGGTCGCATAATGACCATCCGAGGCACCGAGCCACAGATCACGGAACGCGGCGGAGATCGGGTTAGCCAGCCATTCATCAGGCTGCAGGGGCGTGCGCGCGTTGCGGAACGCCTCGACTTCGCGCGCCGCATGCGCCGCATCGAATCCCAGTTCCTGCATGAGCCGTGGCAGCAGGCCGTCGTCGGCCAGAATCTTCTGCTCCAGCAGGCGTTGAATCTGCTCCTGACGTCGGATGGAAGGCAACGAGTTGCTGACGGCCGTAAACGCCTCGACAGCGCCACCCTGCTTGAGCGCGCGCAGCGCCTGCGCAAGCTGCTCCTCGGTCTCGAGCACCGACTCGGCGTCCGGTCCGCTCACCAGGAAATAGCGGCTCTCACTCAGCGCGCCCAGCAGCTCGCTGACGCGCCGCTCCACCTGCGCCAGGCGCGGCGTGACCATCTGCAGAGTACGGATATCGTCGCGAAACTGAACGCGCGCGAGCCCGACGGCGAGAAAGACGAGCGCCAGCACGCCGACAATCAAACGCGTACGAGGCTTGGCGAGATAATGCCCTGACTGTTCGATCGCGGCGATGAGCTGCGCACACCAGCGCGGCAAGTCGCGACCGGTGCCGCGTGCCGCCGCGGGAAAGATCAGGAACACACAAGCACAAGCCACGATGAGACCGGCGATGCTGATCAACGCCATCTGCTTGAGTCCCGGGAACGGCAACAGCAGCAGGCCCATGTAGCCGAGCACGGTCGCGCCGATGCTGAGGAGGATGGGCCGCCCGACATGCGCCAGCGCATCGGTTGGCACCCAGCTGCGGGGCGCACGAAACTGATCGGCATAGAAGTGCATCGAGTAATCAATCGCGACGCCGATCAGGCTCGATCCGAACACCAATGCGACGAGGTGCAGCTCGCCGAAGGCGAAATGCGTGGCGCTGATGCCCGCAGCTGCGCCGGCGCTGATTGCGATCAACCCCAGCACCGGTGCGCGCCAGTCCCGGAACAGCACCAGCATCAGCGCGAGCACCGCCAGGGTGGCGATCGTGCCAAAGAGCGCCACTTCATGCTGCGCCCTGCGTGCGGCGACGGTCGCATGCTGGAGCGCTCCCGACTGCAGCAGCGTGATCTCGCCGGGCGCTGCGGCACGCGCCGCGCGCGTCGCGGTAGTGAGAGCCGCCTCCGCTCGGTCCTGCACGTCGCCTGCAAACGGGCTCCCGTCGGTCTCCGCACTCACGAGCACGTATGTCTGACCCTTCTCAGTCACCGCCAGCTGCGAGCCGCGCAACTGGGCGTTGCCCGTCGCCGGCAGCTGCTCAAGCAGGTAGTCCGCTCCCAGACCGAGAGGATCGAGGCTGCCCGCGATCGGATGCATCAGACCCGCCGGCGTATAGAGCGCCAGCAACGCCGAGCGATAGAACTTCTCTCCCCCACCGGCCTCGAGCATCGCCTGGTCGCGTGGTGACAGCAGCCGGGCACGATGGTCCAGGTAGAAGCTGACGCTTGCCTGCAGGTCTTCACCGATCCGCTCACGCACGGCCCGGAACACACCCGACTGTGACAGGGTATCCGCGAACACGTGTGCGGCCGCGCTCGCCGCCGCGGGGTCCGTGGCGCCGACGAGAAAGACCACCTTGCGCGCCAGGCGTTCGGAGAAGGCGTCCACGGCGCTCGCCGTGCGTTGATCGGCAGCGCTGCGGGGCAAGAGCGCCAGCAGATCCGTCTCCACGCGCAATCGCGGCTGCACCAGCAGCCAGAACACGCCGCCCACCAGCGCCAGCAGCACCACTCCCGCCACCAGGCGCCGGCGCGCATTCACGGGTGAAATCGGGCCGCTTCGCCCGCGTCGAGCGCGCTCGCGCGCGTCTCGACGCCCGAAAGCTCGATCTCCGTGCGATCTCCTGATGCGCTGGACAACTCGATGCGCTCGACCGTGTGCGCACCGCTGATCACCGCCTGGTCGAACACGCGCGCCAGGCCGCCATCGCGCGGCCGCAGTCCCACTTGCCAGTGTTCTCCCTGATTCTGGCCAAAGAGCTCGAAGCTCTCGGCGAGCCGCCCGACATCGAGCGCGAACAGGGCGAAGAACACCTCCAGCGCCGTGCGCAACGCCGGTCGTTCGCTGCTCGA
Source organism: uncultured Gammaproteobacteria bacterium (assembly GCA_963695985.1). GTDB lineage: Bacteria > Pseudomonadota > Gammaproteobacteria > Steroidobacterales > Steroidobacteraceae > DATBVX01. Next base: position 137,667 of record CAVOIC010000015.1, on the reverse strand, counting down.
CAGGTGAGTCGTGCTCGCGCCATCGCGCAGGGTCATGCCGCCCGCGCTGAGCGCGAATTCGGACGGGAAGGGAGTGGTGGTACGCCACAAGATGCCCTGCGCACGCGCCAGGAGAAAATCGCCTTGCGACACCAGCGGACGATCGAGGCCGGCGAGGAAACGGCGCTGCACGAACTTGCCGCTGAGCACGCGTGCCGCGGCGAGCTCGGCCGCGGGCTGCGCCAGCGTCGTATGCAGCAGCTCGCTCGCACTCACCGGCTGATCGAACAGCCCCGAAGCACCGGCGCTGTGCGACAGGGCGAAGGCAGCCCCTGCCACGAGGGTCGCCGCCGCGAGCCATGGGCGCCGGCGCATCATGCGGGAACACCCAAGCGCTCGAACAGCACGTCGGGCGAACGCAGGCACATTTCACCGGTACTCGCGTTCACCGCGACCTGCACGGTGCTCGCTTTTGTGAGGCGTTCTCCCGTCATCGCATTGCTGATCAGGTATTCGATACGCAGGCGGTATTCCCACTCCAGCAACGTAGCCTGCACCTTGATGCGATCGCCGAAGCGTAGCGGTCGCAGGAAGCGCAGCTGCAGGTCGACGATCGGCCACAGGTATCCCGATTGCGTCATGGCGTCGTAGTTGTAGTTGAACTGCTTCAGGAGCTCACAGCGCGCGAGCTCAAGGTACTTCGCATAGTGGCCGTGCCAGGCATAGCCGGCAGGATCGAGATCGTGGAACGGGATCTCGAGGGTGAACTGCGCCTGGTAAAGCGGTTCAACGGTCATGCGTGTCGCGTCTCACGCAGCCTGCGCGCCAGGAGCCCGGGGAACCGGCGCAGCATGCCCAGGAACAGCCGCGCGTGCATGCCGCTGATCATCAGATTGTCGCGCCACAGGCGAAAGTGCGACACGCCGTCGCGTGGGTAAAGTACGCGCGTCGGCACCTCGATCACCGGCAGCCCGCGCCAGTGCAGGCGCACCACCACCTCGATGTCGAACTCCATCCGGTGGCCGAGCGGCTCAGCGTCCGCCAGCTCCAGGAGCGGCGTGAGCGGGTAGACGCGAAAGCCACACATCGAGTCGGCCACATCGAGGGACAGCGTGTTGATCCAGACCCACAGGTGCGTGATGTGCCGACCGTAGCGGCGCGCGCGCGGTATCGACGCATCGAAGCGTGGCGTGCCAAGGATGAGCGCGTGTGGATGCTGCGCGGCTCGGGACAGGAGCAACGGTATGTCAGCGGCGTCGTGCTGCCCGTCCGCATCGATCTGCAGGACGTGGGTGAAGCCTGCGGCGGCGGCGGCCCGGCAACCGCTCAGCACTGCGGCTCCCTTGCCGCGGTTCGCGCTGTGCGTGAGCAGCTTTACGACGTCCGGCTCGCGTTCCGCGAGCCGCTGCGCCACCGCGTGTGACGCCGAAGTCGAGCCGTCATCGACGACCCAGCAGCCGAGACCGTGCCGGCGCAGGGCCTCCACCGTGTCGCCCAGGGTCCGTGGATGCTCGAAGTACGGAATGACGGCGCACGCACGAATCATCGCGTCAGGACGAACCGTCCGCAGGAGCAAGTCGCGGCACGCTCGCGGAACCTAAAATCGAGAGAGCGGTTGGCCGGCGACCATTGCAGGTCGAGCTCGAGTTCCGCGCCCGGCCGGATGATGCGCTGGAACTTCAGGCCGGTGATACGCTCGACCGCCGGGTCCAGGCCGAAATGCGCGCGCGCATAGGCGATCACCCAAGCGAGCTGGACCACGCCGGGAAGAATCGGGCGGCCAGCAAAATGGCCGTGAAACCAGCTGAGCGTCGCCGGAACGCGCAGCTCGAGCGCCACCCCGGACGGGCGCGTGCGCATGTTCAGGACTTCGGGTTGTGTTGGCGCCGCGGTCACGCCGCGGTCTCGTTGCGCATCAGCTCGCGCACCGCGGCAACGACGTCACCCACGGTGCGCACGTGACGAAACTGCTCCGGTTGCACCTTGCGCCCGGTAATCTGCTTGAGCTCGAGGATCAGGTCGATGGCGTCGAGGCTGTCGATGTCGAGGTCCGTGTACAGATTGGCATCCGGCACGATCCTCTCGGGTGGCAGCTCGAACAGCTTGGTGAGCACCCGCTTGACCTGCCCGAATATCTCTTCTTCGCTATGCATCGACACGCGCAATAGAAACAGCCGGCGCCATTATAGGCTGGCGGACTGCACCTCGGGCGGATTCGTGGCCGCCACATTCGGTTCCGCCCGCATCACGGCATCGATACCGCGCGTGAAATGGGCGCTCAGTCGCGCCGTAAGCCGGCGCGCGGCAAGCGCATTGGCCACTCCGCCCACAGCGTAGCGATGCGCCGGGATCGCCTGGCCGACGGTGATCGTAAAGTGGGGGCGGCGCGGCGGAACGCGGTACCAGTGCGAGCCCTTGGTGAGGAAGGGCACGTCGCACACGATCGTGACCGGCAGTACCTCGGCACGAGAGGCGAGCGCGACCTGGGCGGCTCCCCGCCTGAGGGCCAGGGGCCGCCCCGGCACCGTGCGCGTGCCTTCGGGGAATACCAGCAGGGAACGCCCCCCGGCGAGGAGTTGCGCACAATCCTGAACCAGCTGTGCACCCTCGGTATTGGGAATGTATCCAGCCCAGATCACCGGCCAGCGCAGCGCCGGGTTGCGCCAGAGCGCACGCTTTACGACGCAACCGACATCGGGCGTCAGCCACAGCATGAACACCACGTCGATCAGGGTCGGGTGATTGGCGACGATGAGCTGGCCCGGTCGGGCCAGCCGCTCGAGGCCGTGCAGCTCGTAGGTGAACAGGCCGAGGCTGCGCATGAACCAGATGAACAGCCCCATCACGCGGCGCATGGCACCATTGATGCGCCGCTGCGCGATCGCCCGGTTCGGCGAAATCAGCCGGAGGATGGGAAACAGGGTCACACTGAGCACGGTGCCGCCGAGGCCGAAGACCACGAACGACAGGCCCGTGCCGCAACGGCGCGAGCCTCGATCGAGCCACGTCCGTAATCGCGTTTCCATCGGCCGGGTCACCCCATACAATTAGCTTAACGCATCTGCAATCGGCTTCACGGTGACGAAAGTGTCAGATTCTTCGACCGTCACAGCGCAGACCGCTGACGAAGCGGTGCTGGCCGCGCTGCTGGTCGAAGCACTCAACCTGCAGGACGTGTCGCCGGCGCAAATCTCGCCAACGGCCCCGCTGTTCGGCTTCGAGCACGGGAGTCTGGGACTCGACTCGATCGATGCGCTGGAGATTGCGCTCACGATTCAAAGGCACTACGGCGTTGAGCTGCGCTCCGAGGATCCGGGTACCAGGTCGGCATTCGCCTCGCTGAGGGAGCTCACGGCTCACATCCTCACCCGCCGCAACGGCAGTTGATTCAAGGATGCTGGCTCTCGCCTTGGCCTATCCCGTGCTGGTGCACCTGGCCGTCCTTTGGCCGCTGCCGTGGCTTCAGTGGGCGGCCCTTGCAGCGCTCAGCGCACTACCGCTCTATCCGTCGCTGCGTGCCCGACGTACCTGGGCCTGGGTCGCCCTCAGCGCCTGCCTGGTCGCAAGCGTGCTGATCGTGCGCTGGCAGGGCACGCACTGGGTGCTGCTCCTGCCACCGATCGCGATCCCGTTGTCGCTGCTCATTGTCTTTGGCGCCTCGCTGCGCTCCGGCCAGCGGCCGATGGTGACGCGCTTCGCTCTCGTGGCGCGCGGCTCCTTGCCGCCGGAGCTGGTCACTTATACGCGCCAGGTGACGGTACTCTGGGTCGCAGTGTTCGTGACCCTCACCCTGTCCGCCATCCTGCTGGCGCTCTTCGCCAGTCCCGAAATCTGGTCGCTCGCCACCAATTTCCTGCATTACCTCCTCATCGGTGTGGTCTTCGCCGGCGAATACGCCTGGCGGCGGTGGCGGTTTCGCCACCTCGAGCACCCGGGATTCTTCGCCTACCTGCGCCAGCTCAAGCCCGCGCGGCTGCGATCCTCATGAACGCGGCTCCCGCCGTGGCACTGCTGCGCGAGCACGCCCCCGGGGCGGTGGTGATCTGGCGCGATGGTAGAGGTGAGACAGCGGCCGAGCTCGGTGTCCGGGCTGGTGCCCTGGCGCGCGCACTGCCGCGGGCGCGCTACGCGATCAATCTCTGCGATAGCCGCGGTAATTTTCTCGCCGGCTTCCTGGCCGCTGCATGGCGCGAGCAGGTCACCTTGCTGCCTGCGAGCCGCGCGCCGCTCGCCGTGCGCGAAATCCAGGACCTGTACCGGGATCACTACCTCCTGACCGATGAGCTGGTCGACGCCGTGACGGGCAACGTTGGCGCGGCGTCGCCGCTCACCATCGCGGGGTCGGGGACCGTGATCATCGCCTTTACTTCAGGTACGACCGGCCAGCCGACCGCCCACGAAAAGGACTGGCCCACGCTGCTCGCGACGGCACGGCTGGCCCACGAGCGCTTCTTGCCGGGCGCGCGACAGTTCAACCTCGTGGCGACGGTGCCGCCCCAGCACATGTACGGCTTCGAGACCACCGTGACGCTGACTCTGCTGAGCGCCAGCGCGGTGAGTGACGGCCGCCCGCTCTTTCCCGCGGACGTGGCCGCGGAGCTGGCTGGAGTTCCAGCCCCACGCGTGCTCATCACAACGCCCGCGCATCTGCGCGCGTGCATCGCCGCCGACACTTCCTTTGCAGCGCTCGAGCTCATCATCTCCGCGACTGCGCCACTCGATCGCGAGCTCGCAGCCGCTGCCGAACGGCGTTGGAATACGCGCGTGTTCGAGATCTACGGTTGTACCGAGGCCGGGAGCATGGCCTCGCGTCGCACTGTCGAGTCGGATCACTGGCTGGCCTACCCCGGTGCCTGGGTGGAGCCCGCAGCGACCGGCGCGGTGTATCACGGCGCGCATCTGCCGCAGCCCGTGGCTCTGCCCGATTTCCTGGAACTGGAGAGCCCGCAGAAATTCCGGCTCATCGGGCGCGACGCGGACCTGGTGAAGGTCGCTGGCAAACGCACCTCGCTCGCCGAGCTGACCCGGCGCCTGCTTGCCATCCCCGGAGTTGCCGACGCGGTTGTTTTCGTTCCGCGCCCCGACGCGCGGCCGGTAGCGCTGGCGGTGGCGCCCGGCATCAGCCGCGAAGACATCCTGTCAGCGCTCGCGCAACAGCTCGACCCGGTGCTGGTGCCGCGACCGCTGGTCCTGGTCGAGCGTCTGCCGCGCAACGAGACCGGGAAGATACCGCGCGCCGCACTGCTCGCTGCGCTCGGAGCCGGGCGTGAGTGACGCGGCCGGCATAGTGATCGACGCTGACGAGCCCTTCTTCGCCGGACACTTTCCCGGCGATCCCCTCGTTCCCGGAGTGGTCATTCTCGAGTGCGTGCTCGAGGAGATTTCGCGGCGTGCCGGTGCGAGACAGTGGCCGCGTCGCTTCGACGCCGTGAAGTTCCTCTCGCCGCTCCGACCCGGCGATGTACTGACCATCGAGCTCGACACGATCGACACCGCAGCGGTGCACTTTCGGTGCCGCTCAGGAACGACAGGGGTTGCTGCGGGCACGGTCACGCTGCGGCAGAGCAGCACCGGGTCAGAGCGGTGAAACCCGTACGCCACGACCCGGGCGGGCTGCATTCGTGGGACAGCTACCCGGAGCGCGGCACACCCTGGATGATCAGCCTGCTCGTCAATGCGACGCTGCTGCTCGGCCGGCCGATCATGCGACTGGTGCTGTGGCCGATCGTTCTTTATTTCTACTGCACTGGCCGAGACGCGCGTCGCGCCTCGAAGGATTACCTCGGGCGCGTCCTCGGACGCAGGCCGCGCGTCGCAGACGTACTGCGTCACTTCTACACCTTTGCCGTGGTCAGCATCGATCGCGTCTACCTGCTCAGGGAGCACGGCGCACAGCTGCAGGTCGATGCACAAGTGCCGGAGGATGCTTTGCGCGCTATCAAAAGCAGCCGGGGGAGCCTGCTGCTCGTCGCGCACTTCGGCAGCTTCGAGGCGCTGCGCATCAAGGGTATGCGTCGCGACGAGGCGCCGATCAGCATCGTGCTCGACCGGCAGGTCGGGCGCATGGCGATGAGTCTGCTCGAGCGGCTCAACCCGGCGTTGGCCGGACGAATCATCGACGCCTCGCGCCGCGGCCCGGAGCTCGTGCTTGACATCAAGCGCGCCCTCGATGCAGGCAACATCGTCGGCATGATGGCGGATCGGGCGCGGGCCGATGAGCGCTCGATCGTGGTGCGCTTGCTGGGCGGCTCCGTGCGCGTGCCGGCGGGACCCTGGATGCTCGCCGGCATGCTCGGGGTGCCGGTGGTGCTCGGCTTCGGCATTTACCGTGGTGGGCGCCGTTACGAATGCCGACTGGAACTCTTCGAGCAGCGCATCGAACTGCCCCGGGAACGGCGCCAGGACGTCCTGCAGCAGTGCGCGCAGCGTTATGCCGCGCGGCTCGAGGAACAGATACGCGCGGCACCTTACAACTGGTTCAACTTCCACCCCTACTGGATCGATGCGCAGGCGGCGAGCGATGGAACCGCTGCGCATTAGCGCCTGCACTGTCACCTCGGCGCTCGGTCTCGGGCGAGGCGCGCACTTCGACGCGCTGTGCGGCGAGCGCTCCGGCCTGCGGCCCCAGACCGTCGAGGACTGCGGGCTCCAGACCTACGTGGGTCAGGTCGCGGGACTCGAAGCGCCGCTCGCGGGCGAGCTCGCGCGCTGGGACTGCCGCAACAACCGGCTGGCACAGCTCGCGCTGACGCAGGACGGATTTCGCAGCGCCGTCGAGCGCTGCCGCAAGCGGCTCGGTGCCGCACGCGTCGGCGTGTTTATCGGCACCAGCACCTCGGGAGTACAGCAGACGGAGCTCGCCTACCGCGCGCGCGATCGTGAAGCTAACCGCTTGCCCGACAGCTTTCTGCATCGCTACACGCAGAATATCTTCAGCGCGGCCGATTTTGTGCGGCTCAGCCTCGCACTCGAAGGCCCGACGTTGGCAATCTCGACGGCGTGCTCCTCGAGCGCCAAGGTGTTTGCCTCAGCGTGGCGTGCCATGGCCGCGGGTTACTGTGACGCGGCGGTCGTGGGCGGCGTCGACAGTCTGTGCCTCACGACGCTGTACGGCTTCAACTCTCTGCAGCTCGTGTCGAGTGAGCCCTGCCGGCCGGCAGACGTGGCCCGCAACGGCATATCGATCGGTGAAGCGGCGGGCTTTGCCCTGCTCGAGCCGGGAGCGGGCGAGCTCATGCTGCTCGGCTACGGAGAGAGCAGCGATGCGTTCCACATGTCCGCGCCCGACCCGGAGGGGCGCGGTGCTGGTGCGGCGATGCGCGCGGCGCTGCGCCGTGCGGGTCTCGCGCCGCACCAGGTCGACTACATCAACCTGCATGGCACCGCCACGCCCGCCAACGACCTCGCGGAAGACCGCGCCGTGCGCGAAGTGTTCGGCGCAGACGTACCGCAGAGCTCGACCAAGGGATGGACCGGCCATGCGCTCGGCGCGGCGGGAATTCTCGAGGCGGCCATCACGCTCATTTGCATAGCGGAGGGATTACTCCCGCGCAGCCTTAACACGCGCGCGAAGGATCCGGCCATCGAGGGTAACGTGCTGCTCGCAAGCCGACGCGCGCGGGTGAGCCGCGCGCTCAGTAATTCGTTTGGTTTCGGCGGCAGCAACTGTTCGCTGATCTTCGGAGGCGCCGCGTGAGCACGGCGTTCGTCGAGGGCGTCGGCCTGATCGCGCCCGGATTGCCGTCGTGGCATGAGGCACAACCCATACTCACCGGCGCAGCGCGCTACGTGGCTGCGCCGCTCGCTCCCCTCCAATCGCAGCTCCTGCCGGCCAACGAACGTCGTCGCGCGCCGCTCGGGGTACGATTGGCGCTGCGAGCTGCCGAGGAGGCGACGGCGGCGGCAGGAATTGCGCCGGCGGCGCTCGCCTCGGTCTTTGCGTCCTCCGATGCAGACATCGAGATGATTCACCGCATCTCGTTAGCGCTCGCGGAGCCGACGCGCAGCGTCTCACCGACCGATTTCCACAACTCGGTGCACAACGCTGCTGCGGGCTACTGGAGCATCGGCAGCGGCGCGCGCGGCCCATCGACCGCGCTGTCGGCTTACGATTTCAACCTCGCAGCGGGCCTGCGCGAAGCGCTGGCGCTGCTCGGCGTCGAGGAATTCGACGTGCTGCTCGTGCTCTACGATGTCCCGCCTCCCCCGCCGCTGTATGCCAAGCGTCCCGTCGCGCATGCGGCGGCAGTCGCGCTCGTACTGGCTCGCGCGCGCACCGAGCGCTCGCTCGCCCGAGTCTCGCTGTGCGAGGCCAGCGCAGAGCTCACGCTGGACGACGCGGGGCTCGAGGCCTTGCGGCTCGCGAATCCGGCGACACGTGCGTTGCCACTGCTGCGAATGCTGGCAGCGAGGCGCTCGGACATCGTCGGCGTACGCGCGTACGACGAGCGTTGCATCGGCATCCGCGTGGAGGCGCCGTGATCAGCCGCGCCGAAATCCTCAAGCTCGTGCCTCACGCCGGTGCCATGTGCCTCATCGACCACGCCTTCGAACTGGGATGACAATGAAATCCATTGCACGTCCGACAGCCATCGCGATCCGGAAAACCCGCTGCGGCGCAGCGGGGCTCTCGCGGCCGTGCACCTCATCGAATATGCAGCCCAGGCCGCCGCGCTCCATGCCGCGCTCACGTCGACGTCACCCACCGCAACACGTGCGGGCGTGCTCGCGTCCGTGCGCGAGTGCGAGCTCGACGTCGAGCGTCTGGACGAGCTGCCGCAGGCGCTGCAGATCCACGCCCGCCGCGAAGCGCGCAGCGCCGATGCGCTCAGCTACTGTCTTCGAAGTTTCACACGAGGCGCGTCGGCTCGGCCGCGGTCGGCTGATGATCCGGCTCGGACCTGCTCGCTGACGCCTCCATGCTTGAGGCGAGTCAACCCGCCCAGGCGACCCATGCGATGCTGGCCGCGACACACCAGCCCACCGCGAGCAATGTCGAGAACGCCGTCGTGCGTCAGCAATCCAAGGCCACGATGACGATTGCCACGTCGACCGGTGCGTGGATGGCGTTGACACCCAACGGGCTGTACAGCGCTGCGGCGAGCAGTCCGACCACCGCAGCGTTCACACCGGCAATGGCGCGTGCCGCGAACGGATGTGCGCCCAGCGTCCGCCACAGCGGCAGCATGCCCGCGACGAGCAGCAATCCGGGCAGAAAAATACTGAGCAGGGCGCACAGCGCGCCGCCCGGCCCACCCATGTCGCCCGGAAGAATCGCACCGAGATAAGCGGCGAGCGTGAACATCGGTCCGGGTACTGCCTGAGCAGCTCCGTAGCCCGCCAGAAAGTCTTCGTGCGAGATCCATCCCGGGGCCACCACGCTGTGCTCGAGCAAGGGCAGCACCACATGCCCCCCGCCGAAGACCAGCGCACCCGCGCGGTAAAACGCGGCGGCGACGGCCCAGAGTCCTCCACGCCCGGCGGCAACAGCCGGCAGAGCGATCAGCAGGACGGCAAAAGTGACGAGCAGGCTCCAGCCCAGCCGCGTGCCGTAGCGCGGCTGGAACTGCACCGCGACCTCGATGCGCGCATCGCGACAGAGCACGCTGCCAGCGAGCGCACCGAAGAGAATCGCGATGCTCTGCATCCAGGTGCTGTGGCCGAGCACGATGAGGATCGCCGCGGCCAGTGCGATCGCACTGCGTCGCGTATCTGTGCACAGGCGCTGTGCCATCGCGAACACCCCGTAAGCGACAGCCGCTACCGCAACGAGGCCGAGACCGTGCAGCGCAGCCGCCCCCAGCGGGCCGGGCAACTGCGGACGCAGCAATGTGAAAACACTCATGATGAGTGCCGAAGGCAGCGTGAAGCCGACGAATGCCAGCAGGGCGCCCGCCCAGCCCGCGCGCAGCAGGCCGATGCTGAAGCCGAGCTGGCTGCTGGCGGGACCTGGAAGAAACTGACTCAACGCCAGCAGCTGGGCGAAGGTGCGCTTCCTCGAGCCAACGCCGGCGTGTGACGAATTCGCGGTGAAAGTAGCCGTGTGCGCGAGCGGACCGCCGAAGGAAATCAGCCCGAGTCGCAGAAACGTGATCAAGAACCTCGAGCGCGGGCGCGCTCATGATGCAGGTGGGCGCTGGCGTCGCCGGAGCGAAACTCTGGTTGGGAAAAGCATTTGTGCCGGCCGCTGCACCACGTTGAAACCGAACTTCATGGTGCGATGACAGGCGTTGCAACCGTCGGTCAGCGCATCGAACGCGGTCTCGAACGCTGTCTTGTCATGCCGATCGACCGCGATGCGCACCGCGGCGATGGGTGCATCCACCATGGTGGGCAGGACCTGGGCCAGCGGTTGCGGCGCGTCCTTGTGCGTCGGGTGAAACTTGCGCGCGTCGGCAAAGCCTTCCTCGAGCTCGTCGAGCTCGTACGAGGCGAGCTCCCAATTGCCCACCTCGCCGGCGTACCACAGCTTCGCGTGACGCATCTGCGTCAGCGTCATGATTTCACCCAGACCCGGTGTGTAAGGTGTCGGGCTTTCCTGGTTGGCGCTGCAGGCTGCCAGGCAGCCGATCAGCGCGGTGCAGGCGAGCACTCTTCGCTCACGATGATGCATGCGGCTCCTCGCGTGGACACGGGCCGAGCGCGTGACGCGTTGAGGCGAGCATACCGGCAAGGCCCCGGCGTGTTCATCCCTTGACACTGGCACACCTGCTACCTACCCTGCCGCTCCACTGTCAGGTGCATGGGAAGCCGGTGAGTCGCACGCGCGACAATTCCGGCGCTGCCCCCGCAACGGTGATCGAGTGATGACGGCATCCTGACGCCACTGCGCGGTGAGAGTTCCTCTCAAACGCGTGGGAAGGCGATGCCGGCCGGCTGCAGAGCCGACTCGTAAGCCCGGAGACCGATCTGACAGCCGCAACCAGCTTCGCGGTGGGCGATGGCTTTGGGCTAGACCCGATCCTCTCCCGCCCGGCTGGTCCTCGTACCTCAACACCATGCGGGCGTGCATGGGGGAGTCGGACCGTGTCGATCGTTCGCCTGTCTGTCGCAGCCGCAGTTGCGGCTATCACTTTGCCCGTTCTGGCCGCCGAAACCAGCGCACCGCTCGGCGAGACCGTCGTCACCGCCACGCGCACGCAGACCGCCATCGACGACGTGCTGGCTCCCACCATCGTCATCACGCGCGATGATCTGCAGCGCTCGCTCGCGCCCGATGTCTCGGAGCTCCTGCAATTTCACGCCGGCATCGACATCGCGCGCAACGGCGGGCCGGGCCAGACGACTACGGTCTTCATCCGCGGCACGGACAGCAATCACGCCACCGTGCTGGTCGACGGCGTGCGCATCAACCCGGGGACCATCGGCGGCGCGCAGATCCAGAACGTTGCGCCCGACGTCGTCGATCACATCGAGATCGTGAAGGGACCGCGTTCGACGCTCTACGGCACGGATGCCATCGGCGGAGTCATCAACATCATCACACGCAGGTATGCGCAGAGCGGCTTCGAGGCGAGTGCCGGATATGGGCGCTACGACACCCGTCAGGCCAGCTTCAGCGCCGGATATGGGAGCGAGCGCAGCGAAATCGGCTTCTCGGGCAGCTGGCTCGATACCGACGGCTTTCCGGCACGTTCCGAGAGCAGCACCGACAGCGGCGTCGAGAACAAGACGTTTTCGCTCCGGGGCCGCACTTCGCTGGGCGCCGCCGAGCTGGGGGCACGCGTTTGGTACTCGCAGGGAACCACCGAGTATCTCGATTTCTTTCTCACACCGGTGAGCCAGGACTTCACCACGGGCAGTGCGGCGGTGGATGTGGCGTTCGGCACCGACGCGTGGAAATCGCGCCTCACGCTGAGCCGTGTCGAGGATGACATCGAGCAGAACCAGTCGCCCGACCGGGCGCGCACTCGCCGCAACGCGCTCGACTGGCAGAACGACCTGCAGCTCGGGACGAACCAGCTCGTGACCGCCGGGGTGCTCCTCAGCAGCGAGAACACCGACTCGCTCGTGTTCGGCTCAGGGTTCGACGAGGACACCTGGGTCAACATGGGCTACGTGCAGGATCGCATCGCGTTCGGCCGCAACCACCTGTTGCTCGCGGTGGCATACACGGATCACGAGACCTTTGGCGGTGAGACCACCTGGAACGCGGAATACGGCATCGATTTCGCCACACGCACACGCTTGATCCTCGCGGCTGGCACTGCGTTTCGCGCGCCGGACAGCACCGATCGCTTCGGCTTTGGCGGCAATCCTGACCTCGACCCCGAGACGTCACGCAACCTCGAGATCGGCGTGCATCAGCCGATCGGAGACGATCAACTCGTCACCTTGAACGCGTTTCGCAACGACATCGACGATCTCATCGAATTCGTCGTGACCGACCCGATCACGTTCGCGGGACAGAACGAGAACATCGCGCGCGCACGTATCAAGGGCGTTGAGCTTGCCTATCAGATCCGCGCGGCGGACTGGACCTTGCGGGCCGAGGCCATTGCGCAGGACCCACGCGATCTCACGACCGACGAGCTGCTCCTGCGGCGGGCAAAGCGCAGCGGTACGGTGTCGATGGTCAAGGCTTTCGGCCGGCACGAGCTCGGTCTGGATGTGCTCATGACCGGTGCGCGCGAGGACGTGGGCGGCGTGCGCCTGGAGCCCTACACTCTCCTCAACCTGTACGGGCGTATCGCTCTCACCCCGGCGTGGTCGATGCAGGTGCGGCTCGAGAACGCGCTCGATGAGCACTACGAGCTGGCGAGCACCTACAATACAGCCGGCCGGAGCCTTTTTGTCGCGACACGCTACGAGTTCCGGTGAGGTAGCTCGACCGCATGGGCCATCGACTCAGCAAGATCTACACGCGCACGGGCGATGATGGCACCACCGGTCTGGGCGATGGCACGCGGACGGTCAAGGACTCACCGCGGGTCGAGGCCTACGGCTCGGTCGATGAGCTCAACAGCGCACTCGGGGTCGTGCTCGCCATCCGGCGGATACCGAAGCGCGTACGCGATTGCCTGACGCAAGTGCAGCACGACCTGTTCGATCTCGGCGGTGAGTTGTGCATCCCGGGTCATCGCGCCATCAGCGTGGCGCAGGTCGAACAGCTCGAACGCACGCTCGATGGATTCAATGCCAGGCTGCCGCCCCTCAAGGAATTCATCCTGCCGGGCGGCAGCGCCGCGGCCGCGGCCTGTCACCTCGCGCGCGCCATCTGCCGGCGCGCCGAACGGCGCTGCTGGACGCTCGCGCGTCAGGAAACGGTCGCGCCCGAGGTCATGCGCTACCTCAACCGCCTCTCAGATCTGCTGTTCGTTGTGGCGCGAGTGCTGGCGCGACACGGGCGCGGCAAGGAAGTGCTGTGGAAGCACGACCGCGGAAAATCTTGATCAGCGACCGGCTAATTGACCTCAAGCCGGGTACTCTTCAGTCATCGAGCGCCCCGCGATCGATCGCAAGCACGGTCTGCAGCAGAACGTTCGCACCGTGCGCGATGTCCTTGGGTGCTGTGAACTCCCTGGGCGAATGGCTGATGCCGCCGGCGCTGGGCACGAAGATCATCCCGGTCGGAGCCAGATGCGTCATGTCCTGCGCGTCGTGACCGGCGCCGCTCGGCATCGTGCGGCTGGTCAGACCCAGTGCCGCCGCCGCCTGCGCGATGATCCTTCTCATTCTCTCATCGGTCGGAGCGGGCGCCGAAGCGACCTCGAGCTCCCTGAACTCGATCGGTGTCGCTCGTGCCTTGCCGATGTCATCGGCCCGCGACCGGATGAGGTCGAACACCTGCTGGATCTTCGCCCCGTCGAGGTCGCGAATCTCGAGGCTCATGACCACCTTGCCGGGAATGACGTTCGGCGCCCCCGGCTCGGCGCGGATGCGGCCGACTGTCGCCACCTGGCGGCCCGGGAGCGACGTTGCGACCTGGTTGGCGGCGAGCACGAAGTCGGCCGCGCTCAACAGCGCATCGCGGCGCCGGTCCATGGGCGTCGTGCCCGCGTGGTTCGCAAAGCCCTGCACCGTCACTTCCCACTGGCGAATGCCGACGATGCCTTCGACGACGCCGATGTCGATCCCGCTCCCATCGAGAATCGCGCCCTGTTCGATGTGCAGCTCGACGTAAGCCTTGAACTCACCGGGAGCGCGCCGCGCCTGATCGAGCCGATCCGGATCGCCGCCGACAGCGTGGATGCCGTCGCGAATGCTCTTGCCGCTGCTGCTGATGACGTCGAGGGCTGCGGGCTTGAGGCGGCCCGTCATGGCGAGGCTGCCGATGAGGCCGCCTTCCTCGTCGGTGAAGTTCACGACCTCTAGCGGATGTCGCAGCCTGACGCGCTGCTCCTGCAGTCTCTGCGCCACTTCGATGGCGCCGAGCACACCGACATCGCCGTCGTAGTTACCGCCTGAGGGAACCGAGTCCGTGTGCGATCCCAGCAGGATCGCCGGCAGCTTCGGATCGGCGCCTTCCCGCCGGCCGATGATGTTGCCGGCGGTGTCGGTCCGCACCGTGAGGCCGGCACCCTGCATCAGCTTGGTGATGAACGCGCGACCGGCGATGTCCGCATCACTGAAGGCCACGCGACTGACGCCACCTTCGGGGTTTGCGCCGAACTGCGACAGCGCGGTGAGGTGCTGCTGCAGGCGATCGGCGTTTACGGTGATGCTCGGCGGCGTTGCCAGTGCGCAGCTCGACGGCAGGCATCCCAGAAGAACAGCGGGCCAAAGACGGCGCGACGCAACAGACATGTGCGAACCTCCGGAATGTGTGGACCTTCGCCTTACTGGAATCCGGCCGACACCAGCAAGCGCATGACGAGCGGTGCCAGCGCCAATCCGCAAGCCAGCAGCAGCGTGGCGAGCACCATGCAGATGCTGGCGATCCGTCGCGCCTGCACCCCGCGCAGCACGCGCCGTGCGCGCAGATGACGTGAACCCGGGGGCGGATACACCTCCGTGCGGCGGATGCGCCAGGCGAAGTGACCGATCCACAGCGCGGCTCCTACTATCGAAGCGCTCAAGATCCACGCCAGTATTCGAAACAGTTGCGCAGCGCGATGCACATCGTCCGCGGTCGCAATGCGCGAGTCGTTCGTCAGCACACGAATCTGCACCGCGAGCCAGATCAGGAGCGAGAAGGCGCCGAGCACGCCCAGCACGATCAACACCATCAGCAGGCGTCGTGCCACCGGCATCGGATGAGGCCGACGACGATCGGTGCGCGCGCCATCAGGCGCTTGCGACCCGGCGTGCGCTGCACTGTGCTCGTCATGCGAGCTGGATGCCGGCTGCTTCATGGCGAGCGGGTTCCCGGCGCGGCGAGATGCGCGCGCGCCTCGGCGAGCAGATCACACACTTCCTTCGTGCCCTCCGCGACCCGCGTGGTCGAGCGGGCGATTCGGTCCGCACTGACGAGGTACAGATTGTCATGGCGCACGGCTGCGAGTTGCGGCCAGCGGCGCCAGTGCGCGAGCGGATCGTCCGCCTGATCGCTGTCGTTGCCGGCCATGATGACTTGCGGGTCGCGCTGGAGCACGGCTTCCACGCTCACCGGCGGGGCGAGCTGCTTGAGGTCGGCGAAGATGTTCTGAGCGCCGCAGACGCCGAGGATGTCGCTGATGAGATGTTCGCCGTTGACGGTAAAGAGCGGCACGGCGGAGATCTGGAAGAACACTGACACCGGACCGTCGTGGGCATGCGAGCGTCGCAGTGCCTCGATTGCCGCTGTGAAATCCGTGGCCGCCCGTGCGGCCTGTGCCTCGGTCCCCGCGAGCGCGCCGATGCGCTCGATGGCGGCCGCGATGTCCCCAAGCTTCGAGGTGTTGATGCGCTCCACGTGCAGGCTCAGGCGCTTGAGCTTTTCGATCACGGGCTCCGGCGTGCCCGTGTCCCACACCAGGACCAGATCAGGATGCAGCGCCAGCACTCGCTCGTAATCGACCTGGAACGCATCGCCGACGCGCGGCAGCGTGCGCGCCGCGGCCGGAAAATCGCTATAGGCGTCCGCTCCGACCATGCGATCTCCGGCACCGGCGCTATAGACCAGCTCGGTAAGGTTCGGTGCCAGGCTCACGATGCGCTGGGCCGGAGCGGCGGCGCGCAGCGCAGCCGCCGCGCAACAGAGCGCAAGTCCCAGCAGCAGCGCGCCGCCCGTGAGCACCCGGCCCTGCATCAACGCACCCATCCGATGAGCACGAGCGCAGCGACGAACACCAGCCAGATGAGCAGCGCGCGACTTGCGAGTCGCATGCACGCCCTGATGTCAGCGGCCTCAGGCAGCGGCTGCACGTTGCTCACGGCAGACTCCTCGTCATCTACCGCAGCCCGCCCCACGCTGCCGAGCAACTCATCGTTGGCCTCGAAGAATGGCGCCGCGGTCGCGCCCATGACGTATCGCCAGGCGCTGCGGGCGCGCGCAAAGTCTCCGGCCAGCGCGTATCCGAAGGCGAGCAGGCGTGCCGGCGCCCAGGCGAGCAAGCCGTGGATGACCTGCAGTGCGTGCACGAACTCCGGTATTTCTTTCGAGGCCTCAGCGCGGCCGCGATACTCGAACACCGCGCGCCGCCGCATGAGATCGCTGACGCGAAACGCCCAGGCGCCGGCCGGTCCCGCCACCATGAACCAGAAAAAGACCCCGAACGCCCGGTTGTTGGTCTGCACGAAGATCGCCTCGGCGAGCGTGCCAGCGCTGTCTGTGGTGCGCTGCGCGGCATCGTGCTCGGCAATCTCCCGCGCGACGCGCGCGGCTCGCTCGCGATCGCCGGCCTCGATAGCCTCCAGGTACTCGTCCACTTCGGTCTTCAGATCGCGTGGCCCGAGCGAGAACACCAGCACCAGCGCGCCGAAGCCGACGAAGAGAATGCCGAGCAGCACTTCGCGAAAGATCCAGGCCACCAGCGCAACCGGCAGTACTGGCAGCGCCACCAGCAGGATCGTCATCACGAACGCGGCGCCGCCATGCAGGTCGCGAAAGCGAGTGAGGGCCCAGTCCAGGTAGCCGTCGAACCAGCGCGGCTCGCGCAGGCGCAGGAGCTGCGTCGCGGCGCGTTCGAGCAGCAGTCCCAGCAGCAGGGCGAGCAGCGTCATGCTCGGTCTCAGTACCCGGGGCTCGAGCTCTGCTCGAGCGCGATCAGGGTCTTCAGGCGCGGCCAGTCGAAGCTCGGACCCGGATCGGTCTTGCGGCCCGGCGCGATGTCGCTGTGCGCAGCGAGCCGCGCCGCATGCAGATCCGGGTAGGACTCAACCAGCATGCAGATGACCCGCGCCAAAGCCACGTACTGCGCGTCCTCGTAGGGCGTGGAATCGGTCCCTTCGAGCTCGATCCCGATGGAGAAATCATTACAAGCCATGCGGCCTGCATAACTCGACTCACCGGCGTGCCAGGCGCGCTGCTGGAAGGGAACATACTGCGTGATGTGCCCCCGCCGATCGATCAGCAGGTGTGCCGAAACACGCTGGTCCGCGATCTCGGCGAAATAGGGATGCTCCTTCGGCGGCAGCGAATTGGTGAACAAGCGGTCGATCCACGGGCCGCCGAACTCGCCGGGCGGAAGGCTGATGCCGTGAATGACGATGAGGTCGATGCGCACGCCGGGCGGGCGCGCATCGCAGTTCGGCGAGTCGACGCGCCGTGCCGCGCGCAGCCGGCCCGTCGCGATATCGACCGGCGAATCTGTCGCGCCTGTTTCGCTGCGCTTGCGCCTGACCATCCGCTCCCGCCGCTGGCCTGATTGGGTGCGGATCATGCCAGAAACGGCGCCCGTGCTGTGCCTGTGACAGAATGCAGCCCCCGGTCTCCCCGCCATGAGTCAGCTACCCGTCGACAACTCTGCTCTTGCGCGTCGCGATCTCGCGGTCGTCTGGCACCCGTGCAGTCAGATGCGCGACCACGAGTCGCTGCCGATGATTCCGATCCGGCGCGGCGCCGGCGTTTGGCTCGAGGATTACGCCGGACACCGCTATCTCGATGCGATCAGCTCCTGGTGGGTAAACCTGTTCGGGCATTCCAATGCGTTCATCAACGCGCGCATCGCTGCGCAGCTCGAAGCCCTCGAACACACCCTGCTCGCCGGCTTCACTCACGCGCCCGCGGTAGAGCTCGCCGAGCGACTCACGCGTCTCGCTCCGGCGGGCCTCACGCGCTGTTTCTATGCCGACAACGGTTCCGCGGCGGTGGAGGTCGCGGTCAAGATGAGCTTCCATTACTGGCGTAATCTCGGGAAGACCGCCAAACGTCGCTTCATCACTCTCAGCAACAGCTATCACGGCGAAACCCTGGGCGCGCTTGCGGTCGGCAACGTCGAGCTCTACAAGTCGATATACCAGCCGCTGCTCATGGATGTCATCACCGTGCCCTCGCCCGATTGCTTCGAGCGCGAGGCCGGAGAGAGCTGGGAAGCGCACTCGCGGCGCAAGTTCGCGCTCATGGAGGAAACGCTGGCGCGGCACGCCGACGAAGTCGCGGCTGTCATCGTGGAGCCACTGGTGCAATGCGCGGGCAGCATGCGCATGTATCACCCGGTGTACCTGGAGCTGCTGCGCGCGGCATGCGACCGTCACGGCGTGCTGCTGATCGCGGACGAGATCGCAGTCGGCTTCGGGCGCACCGGAACGATGTTCGCTTGCGAGCAGGCGCGCATTCGTCCCGATCTCATGTGTCTCTCCAAGGGCCTGACGGGCGGTTACCTGCCCTTGTCGGCCGTACTCACTACCGAACCCATCTACCAGGCGTTCTACGATGAGTACACGCGCCTCACCGCGTTCCTGCATTCGCACAGCTACACGGGCAACCCGCTGGCGTGTGCCGCCGCGCTCGCAAGCCTCGAGTTGTTCGCGCGTGACGACGTGATCCGAGCCAACCACCGCCGCTCGCAGCTGACGGGCGGCCTCGCCCGTGACCTCAGTGATCATCCGCACGTGGCCGAGGTGCGCCAACACGGCATGATCGTCGCTATCGAGCTGGTACGCGACAAGGTCCGCCGCGAGCCGTACGACTGGCGCGAGCGGCGCGGACTCCTCGTGTATCGTCACGGCCTGGAGCGTGGCGTGCTCCTGCGCCCGCTCGGCAACGTCGTGTATTTCATGCCGCCTTACGTGATCAGCGATGAGGAGATCCGGCTCATGGTTGCAGTTGCCCGCGAGGGCATCGAGCTCGCCACGTGCGCGTAACCCGCATCCATTGCCACCGGCCGCTGCGCCCCGGTGCGATCGTGAGCCTGAGCGAGTCGGCCGCTGCGCACGTGAGCCGCGTGCTGCGGCTCGGCCCCGGAGACGAGTTGACGCTGTTCGACGGTGAGGGCTGCGAGTACCCGGCGAAGATCGTCGATGCCCGTGGCATCGTGGTGCGGGTGCAGACCGGTGAATGCTGCAGCGTCGATCGCGAGTCGCCCTTGCATCTCACCCTGGTGCAGGGAATATCGCGAGGTGAGCGCATGGACTGGGTGGTGCAGAAAGCCACCGAGCTCGGCGTCGCCGAGATCGTGCCGCTTCTGACCGAGCGCAGCGTCGTGCGGCTCAATGGCAGCCAGGCGGAGCGCAAGCGCGAGCACTGGCTCGGCGTCGCGATCGCGGCCTGCGAGCAGTGCGGGCGCAATCGGCTGCCGCGGATTCACGCGCCGCTCGAATTCGGCGGATGGCTCGCAACGTGCCCGGCCGAAGGCGTGCGCATCCTGCTCGATGCGTCGGGCGGCGGTTCGCCCCGGGACGTGAAGCCACACGCGCGCGCGATACTGCTGATCGGTCCGGAGGGCGGCCTGTCCAAGGGCGAGCGCGCGGCGACGTTCGCGGCAGGTTTTCAGGCCATGCGTCTCGGCCCGCGTGTTCTGCGCACGGAAACTGCAGCCATCGCAGCACTCACGGCGCTGCAGCTGATCGCTGGGGATCTGGGCTCGGAGTCGCCGGCCGCGTCTTCAGGCGGCGACTGAGGTTTCTTCGCTGATCATCTCTTCGAGGCGCTCGAGGTCCGGCACCAGAGGCGTCTCGTTGATCATGCGCACCTGGCACAATACCGGGGTGCGCTCGCCGAAGCTGCGGCTCGCATCGGCCTTCACCACGTCCGCGTTGACGCGCACCAGCTGCGGGAATCCCTGGGTGAGGACGCCGAAGAATCCCGACTGCAGTCTCTTGCCGAGACAGTAGAACACGACGATGCGCGTGCGGCCGCCCGCGACCGGGAGCGCCTGTCCGCACGCCCCCTCGAACGACACCACCGGCACGTTGCGCCCGTTCCAGCTGATGGTGCCGAGATACCACGCCGGGGCGCCGGCCATTTCCTCCGGTGCCTGGTAGCCAATCACTTCCGCCACGCTCGCGCGCGGCACGATCAGCCGCTCGTCGACGAGCGGAATGAGCAGGCTGTAGAGCTCAGTGACCGGAATTTCCATAGAGTCGACGCTCCAATCCCTGTCGGACGCAGCACGCCCAGGGAGACACGGTCGGGAAGGTCCTTTCGAGACCGTCGGCGACAGGGACGTCGCCGCCGGAGCCTACAGGGATGTATTCACGGCGTTCTCGAAAGGACCTTCCTGATCGGGTCTCCCTGAACGATCGCGGCCGCTTCACTGATGGGTGCCCTCGCGCTTGCGCTTCCTGACGAGCGGCTCGATCGCGTCGAGGAGCTGCGCTTCCTGGTAAGGCTTGCCGAGGTAGTCACTGACGCCGAGCTCGATCGCGCGCGCACGATGTTTCTCGCCCACGCGCGAGGTGATCATGACGATCGGCACATCCTTCAGGCGCGGATCGTTGCGCACGTGCGAAGCCACTTCGTAGCCATCCATGCGCGGCATCTCGATGTCGAGCAGGATCACGTCAGGCACGTGTTCCTGCATGAGGGAGACGGCATCCACACCGTCCTTGGCGGTCATGACGCGCATGCCGTTGCGCTCCAGCAGCCGCTGCGTGACGCGACGCACGGTAATCGAGTCGTCGACCACCAGCGCAAAGGTGCGCCGGTCCTCGCGATCGCGGCCGAGAGCCGCATCGAAGGGCGCGCGGCGCCATTCCGAGCGCACCAGCGCCCCGACGTCGAGAATGATGACGATGCGGCCGTCCCCCAGGATGGTGGCGCCCGAAATGCCGCGAATGCCCGAGATCTGCGGCCCTACCGACTTGACCACGATCTCGCGGCTGCCCACGAGCTCGTCGGTCACGAGGGCAGTGGAGTGCTCGCCCGCGCGCACCAGGATGACGGAGACGGCCATATCCGCTTCGGGAAGCAGCGACGGCCCGCTGCCGAGAAATGCGCCGAGGTGCTGGAAGCGATACTTCTGCCCGCCGTAGTCGAACGACGGCGATTCCTCGTCGAGGTGGCGCTGCACTTCGTCGCGATTGAGCCGCACCACGCCTTCGACCGTTGGCAGAGGCAGCGCGTACAACTCGTCGACGACGCGCACGATCAGCGCCTGGCTGATCGCGAGCGTGAAGGGCAGGCGCACCGTGAACTTCGTGCCCGCGCCCGGACTAGATTCTATGAAAAGTGCTCCACCGAGTTTCTTCACCTCGGTGGCGACGACGTCCATGCCCACGCCGCGGCCAGCCGCCTTGGTGACCGAGCCCGCGGTGCTGAAGCCCGGCTCGAGGATGAGCTGCATCGCCTCTTCGTCGGTGAGCGTGCGGCGTGGATCGACCAGTCCCATCGCAACCGCCTTGTCGCGGATCGCCTTCACGTTCATCCCGGCGCCGTCGTCGCTGACGTCGATCACGACTTCCGCACCCTCGCGGTGCAGGTCCACCGTGATGCGGCCGGTTTCCGGCTTGCCCTTGGCGAGGCGCTCGGCAGGCGTCTCGATGCCGTGCACGACGGCGTTGCGCAGCATGTGTTCGAAGGGAGGCCGCATGCGCTCGAGCACCTGCCGATCGAGTTCGCCGGCAGCGCCCTCGACCACCAGCTCGACGCGCTTGCCGGTTTCGGTCGCGACCTGGCGGACCAGCCGGCTGAAGCGCTGCACGTGGCGCTGGAACGGCACCATGCGCGTGCGCATCAGCCCGTTCTGCAGTTCGGTGACGACGCGCGCCTGCTGCATCAGCAGGTTGTGCGCCTCGCGCGTGAGATTCTCGAGCAGGCCCTGCAGGCTCGCGACGTCGCTCGCGGACTCGGCGAGCGCGCGTGAGAACTGCTGGATCGCCGAGTAGCGATCGAGCTCGAGCGGGTCGAAATCCTGGCGCCGCGGTTGCTCGGCCTGGTGCCGGTGCAGGATCTGCGCCTCGGTCTCGAGCTCGAGCTTGCGCAGCTGCTCCTTGAGGCGGGTCACAGTGCGCGACAACTCGGCCAAGTTGAAATCGATGGAGCCGACCTGCTGCTCGAGGCGCGAGCGGAAGATGCTCACTTCGCCCGCGTTGTTGAGCAGCGTGTCGAGCAATTCCGCATCGACGCGCGCGAGCTCCTGGCGCTCACCGGCCGGCTGAGGCTCACGGCCCGGTGGCAGCGCGATCGGTGCTGCGACCTCTTCTTCCGCGCTCTCTTCTTCCGTGCTCTCCTCCTCCGCGCTCACTTCCTCCAGCGCCTTCAGTTCGACGGCAATCGGCTCCGCGGCCCGCGCCGGAATAGCGTCGGGCCTGACGGCAAGGCGCTCTGGCGGAGCAACAGGCGGCGCCGGACTCGCTTGCGTGCGCGGCGGCTCGACGGCAGCCGGCGCTGCGTGGATCGCAGCGGGAGGGACGGGAGGCTGCGCCGCTGGCGGCGGCGCGGCCTGCGGAGCCTTGGGAACTTGCGGCGCGGGTAACGGCGGTGCCGGGGCAGCGGGCTCGCCCGCCGCCGCTGACGTTGGAGCACCGCTGGAGAGTGCGTGAATGCGTTGGATCAGTTCCCGGGCCGGATCGACGCGTCTGCCTGCGCCAACGGCATCGCGCATGTGACCGAGCTCATCGAGACTGGCTTGCAGGAGGTCGTAGGCGGCATCGTCTCCCTCCACCGCACCACTATCGATCTGGATCATCAGTGTCTCGAGCTCGTGGCTCAGGTTGCCCATGGCAGAAATGCCCGCCATATGCGCGCCGCCCTTGAGCGTGTGCAGGTAGCGCTTGAGCTCGACCGCCCTTTCCTGGTTGGAGCGATCCGCGTTCAGGTCGGCGAGCGCCCGGTCGGCAGCCTCGAGAAGCTCGGTAGCTTCCTCACTGAAGATGGCCGCGATATCGGCATCGAACTCCCCACTCTCTTCCTCGGCCTCGGGCTCAACCTCCGGCGCGACAGCGGGTCCTTCGGCCACCGGCGCACGAATGATGGCGGAAGCGTCGATGGCGAGGGGACGCGAGGCGATCTCAGCATCGAGCGCGGCATCGAGCTCGCGAATGCGTGCCACCAGCCCCGGATGCGACGCGAAGTAGCCGGTCGACTCGTTGATGTTGGCAATGACGTTCTCGATCGCGTCCGCAGCCTCGCTCAGCGCCTCGCGTCCTTGCACGCTAAGGCCAATGCCGCTCTCGAAGAGCTTGCGCATGTACTGGTTGAGAGGCTCCGCAACCTTGATGCCCTGGCGCGCCTCGGCCATCTTTGAGCTGCCGCTCAGCGTGTGGCAGGCGCGATAGAGCGATTCGGTAACGATCCAGGGCGGCGGCAACGACGCCGAGCGCGCCAGAAAATCACGTATGGCCGCGAGATGTTCCGCGGATTCGCGGCTGTAGATGTCGTGCAGTACGGGGTCCATCGCCGGCCGCGCCGGCGTGGTAGGGTGGGGAGCCGCCGTCTCCCGTCCCGGGACCGCTACTCTGATGCTCGGAGCCTCGGCCAGCGACTCGCCGCCGACCAGGTCCTCGGAAGCAGTGGTTGTGGTTACGTGCTGTTCCGGCTCGCGGCCTGCTGCATAGGCCTCGGCACGACTCATGATGCCCTTGAGATCCGCCGTCGGTGCGCGCGCCACTTCTAGCTGCTCGATGAGCTGGGGCAGCGCCTGGGTCGCTTCGCGCAGGAGATTGATCATGCCGGGCGTGCGCGTCAGCGTCTTGTCGATCAGCCGGTTCAGCAGATTCTCGATTGACCAGCAGTACTCACCGATCTGCTGCGCGCCGACCATGCGGCCGCTGCCCTTCAGTGTATGGAAGGAACGGCGCACACCGATGAGCGCGTCGGTCTCGGCCGGGTTCTGCTCCCAGATGGGAAAGCGCCGCTCGATCGAGGCGGCCTCCTCCTTTGCCTCCTCGATGAAGATCGCGAGGAACTCCGGGTCCGGCGCCCGCGGTGCGGGTGCGATCCCCCCCGGATGGGTCGCGACTTCCTGCTCCACAGCCCCCGCCGTGGGTGGCTGCGCCGGACGGCCGGCGCTCGCTTTTTCCGTCTCGATGGCGAGCGTGCGCGCGTATACGCCCGCGTCCGCCGGCAAGCCCGCCGGCGCCACGCTCGCCTGCAGCGCTTCGAGCGCGCCCAGGCATCGCTCAGCGTTGTCGAGCATGTACCACGGATCGCTCCGGCCGCTCTGCACCGTCTCCATGTAGTACTCGAGGCTCACGATCGAGTCGGCAAGCCGATCCAGCCGGTCGGGCCCTATCCGGCCGGTGCCCGGCTGCAGCATGGCCTTCACCTGGCGCCCGATGGCTTCCACGATCTCCACTGCACGCGACTTGCCGAGCATGAGCAGGCCCGCGGTAATGCCGCGCAGCAGCTGCGGCACGGCGTCGAGCCCCTGGCCCTCACCGGGCTTGGTGACCGCTAGGGCGATGGCATCCTTGACGCGCGCGAGATTCACGATGCACTCGCGCATCACCGCTTCGGTGACCTGCCGATAGTCGCTGTCGTCGCCGATCTCGAGCTGGCTGTCTTCGCCGTGTTCCGGGCCTGCCGTCGGCATGATCAGGCGCACCAGCTGATCGTCGAGGCTGTCCTCGACGCCGATCAGCGTGGCCGCCATCTGCACCAGTACGGCGTCGTTCGCCGGTGCCCCCTGACTGATCATGGCCTGCAGCTGCTGGATCTCACCCTGCACGCGCGTGCGCAGGCCGCCGAGTCCCAGCACACCGAGCGTGTCGCTGATCTTGCGCAGCAGCTCGAGCTGCGGCGCCAGCTCGGCGATGTTCGTGCCACCCTTGCGCACGAAGATATCCAGCACGTCCTTGACCTTGGTCAGATCCTCCTTGATCGCCGCGCCTACGGTTCGCATGAGCTTGACGCTCGGCGCGGACAGGTTCTCGCGCTCCTGCTCCACCGACGCATCGACCGGCAGGAGCTCCGAGAGCTTGAACGAGGCGCGCACCGCCATGACCCGCGGACCGGAGGTGCCGGAACGTGCGACGTAGTACAGAAGATTGTTCAGCAGGTCGAGGGGCGCGCTGTCGCTGTAACGGCTTTCGCCCATCCCGTAGAGTCGCTTGATCTCGCGATCTGCCAGACCCATCAGGCGCTTGATCGTTGCGCCCTCGGCCAGGCCGCCGTCGATCAGAGCCTCGAGCACCGCACCGACCACCCACCACAGCTGGAACACCGGCTGCCGGGTCGCTACCTGCTCGAGTTTCCCGGCGACGCGCGCCAGGATCTCGAGATTCTGCTTGACGCGTTCGCCACGAATCCAGCCGAGCAGTCCCACCTGGAAGCGCGGCCGCAGGCGCCGCGCCCACTGCACGATCGTCAGCGGTGGCTCGCCGGCACGCGGGGGAAGCGGCGCCGGCTGCTGCTCGGAGGTCAAGTTGAGCAAGAGCAGCGTGCCCTCGGACAGCAGCGCACTGCCACGCACGGCACGCAGATCGTTGAGCAGCGGCAGCAACACGAGCGCGAGATCGCGCCCGCCGCCCAGCACTCGTTCGAGGTAGGCGGGCAGCTGCACCATCGCGCGCATCAGCGCATCGAGACCTTCCGCCTGGTTCTTGGTCTCGGCGGCGTTGGCGGCGAGGTAGCCCGTGACCTGCTCCATTTCCTCCGCCAGCAGGGCCGCGCCGTACACTTCCACCATCCGCAGCACGCCATGTGCTGCGTGCAGATGCGCGGCGCATTGCTCGAGCAAGGCCGTGGAGTCCGGATGTTCCGCGAATCCCTCGAGCGCAACCCGGGCCTCGTTGAGCGTCGCAGTCAACTCCCTGTTGACGACGTGCAACGTTTGCGAGGAGAGATCGGTCATCTCGCTGTCGGTCCTCTGCGTGGCGCGCAGCTGGGCGGGCACGGGTGCGCCCTCATCCGCCCGCGCTCACCTTGCGCATCGTGCCCGTCGGACTGCTGTCTGGAGCGGGCCGCGGGCTCGGTTTCGCCACCGTGACGGTCGCCGCCGCCGGCGGTGGCACGTAGTTCGGCAAGCGGAATCCCGCCACCGACTTGCGCAGCTGCGCCGAGAGCTCGGCCAGCTTGCCGATCGATTGCGACGTGGCACTGGTGCTGTCGGCGGTCTGCGAGCTGATTTCGCGCAGCACCTGCATGTTGCGTGAGATGTTGCCGGCGGCCGAGGCCTGGCCGCGTGAGCTCGCGGAGATGTTCTGCACCAGGCTCGCGATCTGGTTCGATACCTGCTCGATCTCCTCGAGCGCCGCGCCGGCGTTCTCCGCCAGCAGCGCGCCGCCCACGACGTCAGTGGTGCTGCGCTCCATGGAAACCACCGCCTCGTTGGTATCGGTCTGGATCGCGCGCACGAGCACTTCGATCTGCTTGGTGGCATTGGCGGCTCGCTCCGCGAGCCGCTGCACTTCATCTGCGACCACGGCGAAGCCGCGACCCGCCTCACCCGCCATCGAGGCCTGGATCGAGGCGTTGAGCGCCAGGATGTTGGTCTGCTCGGCGATGTCGTTGATCAGCTCGACGATGTTGCCGATCTCCTGCGAGCTCTCACCGAGGCGCTTGATGCGCTTGGAGGTTTCCTGGATCGTTTCGCGGATGGCATTCATGCCATCGATCGTGCGCCGCACGGCATCGCCGCCCTTGTGAGCGACGTCGACCGAGTGGCGCGCCACGTCCGAGGCTCTCTCGGCATTGCCGGACACCTCCTCGGTGGAGGATGCCATTGCCGCGATCGATTCGGTGGCCGAGGCGATCTGCTTGGACTGCGCGCCGCTCGCCTTGGCGAGGTGTGCTGACAGCGCCTGCGTCTGCCTCGCTGCGCCATCGAGCTGGATGGCTGAATCGTTGATCGTCGTCACCAGCTCGCGCAACGCTTCGATGGCATAGTTGATTGAATCCGCGATGGCGCCGGTGATGTCCTCGGTAACGGTCGCCTGCACTGTCAGATCGCCGTCGGCGAGGCTGCTGAGCTCATCGAGCAGGCGCAGGATCGCCTCCTGGTTGCGCTCGTTCTGCTTGGCGTGCGTCTCCGCGGCGCGGCGGATGTTGGCGAGCGAGACATAGACGACCCCTAGTGCCACCAGTGCCAGGAGCGCGAGGCCGATGAGCGCCAGCGGAATCGTGGTGCTGAGCAGGTTCGACTCGGCTGCACCGGCGATTGCTCGCGTGGTTGGAGTGAGGCCCGCAAGCCCCGCAGCCACAGCCGGCATTTCAGCAGCAGCGGCCTGTGCCGCGGTTAGCGCCTGCGTCGCCGAGACAGCCTCGCGCACGCGTTCGTTGAGCTGTCCGTACAGGCCCTGAGCGCTCTTCAAGGTCTGTTCGGCCTCGGCACCGCTGACCTTCGGCAGGCCCAGCCCGCCGTCTTCGCCCGCGAATCCACGCAGCACCTGGCCCATGAAATCAGCGCTGTCTGCGATCCGTTGCGCGGTGGTGGTCGGATCGCCGACCCCGGCGGCGAGAGCATCGAGGTCCTGCTGCAGGCGCTGGCCATTGAGCTCGAAGCGCTCCAGTTGCCGCCCGATCACGTCAATCTTCTTGCCACCAACGACACCGGACAGATTACCCATCTCCGCCAGGAGCTTGGGCATCAGCTCGCGCGCCTGCGCTGCAGACTTGCTGACGACTTCAACCGGCTCGCGCCCGTCCAGAACCTTGTCCGTGGCCTCGAGCAGTTTCTTCCAGCGGGCATCCGCCGCGAGGGCCGCATCGGATGCCGCTACATTCTTCAGGCCGGACTCGAGCTCCTTGCGGCCTCGGCTGAGAGCATCGAAGGCCTGTGAATCGCCATGCACCGCCGCTTGCGCCTTGAGGGGCAGGCTCTGCGACAGCACAGCCACGCGAGCTGCGACGGACGATGAACCGCCGGCCGGTGCGACCGGCGGGGGCGCGAAGAGCAGCAGCGCCCCCGCGGCCAGCAGGCACACCAGCGCAATGGCCATGAGGCCCGGAAGCAGGCGCACGCCTCGCAGCTTGGGAACGGCGGTGCTCGTCATTGGCGTCCTTTCAACATTGCACGCGCCGCCTTACTCAGGACGCCGCCTGCAGGAAACTGGGGCTCTCGACCAGCGTGCGCAAGCTCAGGACCGGCCACACTTCGTTGTTGCGCCGGAACGCTCCGGCAAGATAGCGGTCGACCCGGACTACCGTGGGCGGCACGTCCGCCGAGAATTCCTTGTCCGCGAAACGCCGGAAGCCGAGCACTTCATCGACCATGAGGCCGGCCGGCACTTCACGATGATTCACGACCAGCACGCGCGTGTTGCGCCCTGACTGGGTGACCCCGCTGCCGAGATACTGGCGCAGGTCCAGGATCGGCAGCAGCTGCCCGCGCACGTTCGCGAGCCCCTTTACCCAGCTGCGGGCCCCCGGCACGCGCGTGATCGCGCTTGGCACACCCATGACCTCGCGAGTCTCCTCACGCGCCACCAGGAAGATTTCGCCCGACATCCGCAACGCCACCCCGACCCACTCGCGGTCGACTCCGACATCGCGTCCCTGCTCCGCCGCAGCGGCACGTCCCCGCCGCTCCATCTCGAGCAGCAGATCGAACGGCCGGCCACGCAGCGAGCGCAGTGCGAGCGGGTTCTGTGATTCAGTCGCCAAGAGCCGCCTGTGCCTTTTCCACCAGTTTCGCCGGCGCGACCGGCTTCACCAGGTAGTCCACCGCACCCTGTCTCATGCCCCAGATCCGATCGGTCTCTTCACCCTTGGTCGTGACCATGATGATCGGGATGGCGCGCGTGGCGGGATCGTTTGCAAGCGTGCGTGTCGCCTGGAAGCCGTTGATGCCGGGCATCACGACGTCCATGAAGATGAGGTCCGGCTTCATCTCTTTGGCCTTCTTGATGCCCTCGGCGCCATTGGCGGCAGCAGCCGTCTGGAAGCCGTGGCGCTCGAGCGCCATCTGCATCACATGCACCTCGGTCGGCGAGTCATCGACTATCAATATGAGCGCCATGCCGGAGCCTCCACGCTGCTGGCCGGTCATTTGCCTACGTGCGTCTCGATTGCGTTCAAGAGCTCGTCCTTGGTGAAGGGCTTCGTCAGGTAATGCTCGGAGCCCACGATCCGGCCGCGCGCGCGGTCGAACAGCCCGTCCTTGCTCGAGAGCATGATGACTGGAATGGTTTTGAAGACCTTGTTGTGCTTGATGAGCGAACAGGTCTGATAGCCGTCAAGGCGCGGCATCATGATGTCCACGAAAACGATGTCCGGTTGATGGTCGGCGATCTTGGAAAGGGCGTCGAACCCATCGACGGCCGTGTAAACCTCGCAGCCCTCCTTGGTAAGGAGCGTCTCGGCCGTCCGCCGAATGGTTTTGCTGTCGTCGATGACCAGTACTTTCAGTCCGCTCAGCTTCGATTTGCCATCCAACACGTGCTGTGTCTCCCGGGCGCCCCCAATCGAGGCCTCGCGTGGCGTTGAAGTCGGGCCTCACCGCGGGCGCGATTCGAAGCAGCCCCACGCAATCGGACGCCTTTTAACATATCAGTTTCGGGTCCGCTAATGCGCACAGTTCACAGTTTCCGCTGCGGATTCGAGCGTGATGCGGTTCACAGCTCCGCAACGAGGCCGGAGGTGCGGGATTGGGGAGCCCCTTTTCGAAACCGGCGGCGACTGGATGTCGCCGCCGGGCCTTCGGCCAAGGCTGCGGCTGTGGCACTGCCGCAGCCGCGGTAGTATCCGAGTCGCGAACCATCCATTGGAGCGGTTGAAAGGAGGAACTGGATGCCGGATAGGGTGCGCCTCGGGGTGGTGATGGATCCCATCGACCACATCAAGCCCGTCAAGGACACGACACTCGGCATGCTGCTCGCCGCGCAGGCGCGCGGCTGGGAGCTCGCGTACCTGGAACTGCCCGACATCTGGCTGCGTGACGGCACCGCCTGGGGCCGGACACGACGCCTGGTGGTGCGCAACGACCTCGAAGACTGGTTCAGCCTCGCCGCGAGTGCGGCGGAAAAGCTTTCCGACCTCGACGTGATCCTGATGCGCAAGGACCCGCCCTTCGATACTGAGTACATCTATAGCACATATATATTGGAGCGAGCGGAGGCTGGCGGGACCCTGGTCGTCAATCGGCCGCAGGGCCTCAGGGACATGAACGAGAAGGTCTACACCGCGTGGTTTCCCGACTGCTGCGCCCCAACGCTGATCACGCGCAACATGCCTGACATCGCCGCCTTCCTGCACGAGCATCAGAAGGTGGTGGTCAAGCCGCTCTACGGCATGGGTGGGCGGTCGATCTTCGTCCTGCAGCGCGGCGACAAGAACACGAACGTCGTGCTCGAGACACTCACCGACTATGGCCAGCGCTACGCCATTGCGCAGCGCTACCTCCCCGAGATTGTGACGAAGGGCGATGCGCGCGTTCTGCTCATCGACGGGGAGCCGGTCCCGTACGCCCTGGCGCGGATTCCGACCGAGACCGACAACCGGGGCAACCTCGCGGCCGGCGCGCGCGGCGAGGGCCGGCCCCTCAGCGACCGCGACCGCTGGCTGGCAAGCCGCATCGGCCCGGCCATGCGCGAGCACGGCATGATGTTCGTCGGGCTCGACGTGATCGGGGACTACGTCACGGAAATCAATGTCACCAGCCCCACCGGCGCGCGCGAGCTGGAAAAGCAGTTCAAGATCGACATCAGCGGGATGCTGGTAGATGCAATCGACCGGCGGCTGAAGCGGTCGCAGTGAGCCTGCGCACCAGGAACCGGCACGGCGTAATCGAGTGTGAATGAGCTGACGCTATCCAGTGAGGGTGAGGCGCCGGTCAGGGACCGGCTCCAGATCACCCTGTTTCTCGCGGCGCTGTTCCACGGCATCGTCATCCTCGGTATCTCCTTTGGCGCGCCTGCATTCGTCGCCAATAAGGCACTGCCCACGCTGGAGGTACTGCTGGTCGGCAACAACCTGCCGGAAGCCGCGCAGAATCCTGACGCCAACTATCTGGCCAACCGCAGCCAGCAGGGCGCGGGCAACACCACCGAGGACCGGCGCGCCCAGAGTCCGCGAACCTCGCTTGTGCCGTTCGACAATGCCGGCATCCCGCAGGGCCAGGCGCTGGTAAGCCAGGACGCCGGCCGTGAGGAGGCCGCAAGCGCTGACCTGCTGGCGACGAGTGCCGAGAGCGAGCAGGCGACGCACTCCTCCGACAGCGCCGAGACCCACAGCAGCACCCAGCAGACCGCCCTGTTGATGCACGCCGGCCCGGTCTCACCGATCCCGGCGAGCGACGACGACCCGGAGGTAGTGCTCAAAGGGCGCAACGACCGCGAGCTCATCGTGACCCCGAACACCCGCGAGTCGGGCGTGGCCGTCTACCTCGACGCCTGGAAGCGCAAGGTGGAGCGCATTGGGACGCTGAACTATCCCAACGAAGCGCGCCGCCGCGGCCTGTCGGGCAACCCGGTCCTGGAAGTGGCGATCAACGCCAACGGCGAGATGGAAGACATCGTGGTACGCCGCAGCAGCGGGCACGCGGAACTTGACCAGGCGGCACTGGCCATACTGAAGCTCGCGACTCCGTTCGATCCCTTTCCGTCGGAACTGCGCAAGCGTCACGGCTCGATCCGCTTCGCCTACGAATGGCAGTTCTTGAGCGGCGGGCTGGTCGATACGACGGTGAAGGCAGTGGAGCCGCCTTGAGCGGCCCGGGTACTCGCCGGATACTTGTGTCATGGCAGGGAAGGACTTCCTCACCAACCAGCTGTTGATCGCGATGCCCGCGATGACCGACCCCAATTTTTCGCAAACCGTCACCCTGATCTGCGAGCACAGTGAGAAAGGCGCCCTCGGCCTGGTGCTGAACAAGCCACTGCCGATGAAGCTGAGCGACGTGTTCGAGCAGCTGTCGCTCGATGCCGCCAACGCGAAGATCGGGCAACAGGTCGTGCTGCGCGGCGGACCGGTGCAAACCGACCGTGGCTTCGTCGTGCACCGCCAGGGCGGCAGCTGGGACTCGACCCTCAAGGTCTCCGAGCGCATCGAGGTCACGACCTCGCGCGACGTGCTCGCCGCGATGGCGCGTGGCGAAGGGCCGCCGAATGCGTTTATCGCTCTCGGCTATGCGGGTTGGGACGCGGGACAGCTCGAGCGGGAGATCCTGGCGAATGCCTGGTTAAGCGTCCCGGCCGACGAAAGCGTGATTTTCGACCTCCCCTATGAGGATCGCTGGCATGCGGCAGGGCGCCTCCTCGGCATCGACCTGTCGCAGATCAGCTCCGAAGCGGGACATGCCTGAGCCGGCGTCACCCTCCTGGGTCGCCCTCGCCTTCGATTTCGGCCTCAAGCGCATCGGCGTCGCGTCGGGCGACTCGATCACGCGCCGCGCCGCGCCCCTCGCCACCCTCGACTGTACCGGCGGCAGAGTCGACTGGACCGCGATCCGGGCGCTGCTGCGCGAGTGGCACCCCGCGATTTTGGTGGTCGGAGTGCCGTACAATTCGGACGGTTCCCCCGGCACATTGACCGAACCGGCACGAGAATTCGCGCGGGAGCTGCGTGTGCACGCGCAGGTGCCGGTGGAACTGGTGGATGAGCGCTGGTCCTCTCTCGAGGCATCGGCACGCCTGAAGTGGGCGCGGCAGTCGGGACAGCGGGTACGGCGGATACGGAGGGAAGACGTGGATGCGGCAGCGGCATGCGTGATCCTGGAGCGCTGGTTCGACGAAGCACCGCATGCGCGGAAAGATCCATGACAACAGCGCCGCTCAAGCAACTGCGCGACGATGGCTCCCTGCAGCACCTGGTCACGCTCGAGGGTCTCGGGCGCGACCTGATCGATAGATTGCTCAAGCG
This sequence comes from uncultured Gammaproteobacteria bacterium, assembly GCA_963695985.1. Classification (GTDB taxonomy): domain Bacteria; phylum Pseudomonadota; class Gammaproteobacteria; order Steroidobacterales; family Steroidobacteraceae; genus DATBVX01. Next base: position 104,711 of record CAVOIC010000015.1, on the reverse strand, counting down.
CGCACAGCAGTTCATCCGGCCGATGGGTGCACCGCCCATGCGCTCCACTTCCCTGAGCGGCGTCACGGTTGCGAATCTGTTCGGTGAGCCGAGCACGCGCACGCGCGGCTCCTTCGAGCTGGCGGCACGACGCCTCGGCGCCGACGTCGTGAATCTCGAGGTTCACCTCTCCTCGCGCAGCAAGGGCGAGACGATGCTCGATACCGTGTACACGCTGCAGGCGATGCAGATCGACGTGCTGGTGATGCGCGAAGCCGAGCCCGGCGTGCCGGGACTGGTCGCGCAACACGTCGACCCGCACGTCAGTGTCCTCAGCGCCGGTGAAGCGCATCTGTCGCACCCGACGCAGGGGCTGCTGGATGCACTCACGGTCCGTCAGTACAAGGGCGGCTTCGGTTCGCTCGTCGTCGCGATCGTCGGCGACGTGTCCCACTCGCGCGTCGCCCGCTCCGCGGCCCAGGCATTTCAGATCCTGGGCGTGGGTGAGCTGCGCATCGTCGCGCCCAGGTGGTTCATGCCGCCTGCCGGCGAATTTGCCGGTGCGCAGCGATTCGACAGCATCGACGCAGGAATTCGCGGCGCGGACGTGGTGATGATGCTGAGGATCCAGAAGGAGCGGCTGACCGACGCGACGACATTGGACGACGTTTCTTACTTCGGACACTTCGGGCTCACCGAGCAGCGGCTCAAGCTGGCACGGCCCGGCGCGATCGTGATGCACCCCGGACCCATGAATCGCGGCATCGAAATCGAGTCAAGCGTCGCCGATGGTCCGCAGTCCGTGATCCGCCAGCAGGTGACGAACGGTGTCGCCGTACGCATGGCCGTGCTGGAAGCCGTCACCGAGGGAGTGAGGCGGCTGAGGCAGCGGGCGTGAACGCGCGCGCGCACCGCAATACGATCTTCGTCGAAGACGCGCCCGTCCTGGAGCAGACTGCGTTCGCTGCCGATCAGTTCGTGCTGCGCCTGCGCGCCCCCAAGTGCGCGGCCAGGGCAACACCCGGAAGCTTCGTCCATCTCACCTGCGATCCCTCGGTGCCGATGCGCCGGCCGTTGTCGATCATGCGGGCCGATCCCAAGGCGGGGTGGATCGAAGTCCTTTACAAGGTAGTCGGCCCGGGCCTCAGGCATCTTTCAACGCGCCGTGCGGGCGACAGCGTCAGCGCGATGGGTCCGATCGGGACGGGCTTCTCGCCTCATCCCGACAAGCCGCGCCTGCTGCTGGTGGGCGGTGGCGTCGGCATTCCACCGATGGTGTTCCTCGCCGAGCGGCTGCGTGATTCGCGCGAAACGAAGTGGCAGCCGCTGGTGTTGATGGGGTCTGAGATTCCGTTCCCGTTCCGCGCGCGCCCCTCCACTCTGCTGGTGCCCGGAATTCCGGCCGGCGTTATCGCCTGCATGCCGCTGCTCGAGGACTGGGGCATCGCCAGCCGCCTCGCCAGCTTCGCGGATTTCCCCGGCTGCTTTCACGGCTATGTCACCAGCCTCGCCTCGACGTGGCTCGCGACGCTCGCGCGTGCCGAGCTCGACCAGGTGGAGATGTTCGCCTGCGGGCCGACCGCGATGCTCGAGGCCGCCGCGGCAGTCGCGCGCGAGTTCGACATCGCCTGCCAGGTGTCGCTCGAGGAGTTCATGGCGTGCGCCGTCGGCGGCTGCGCCGGATGTACGGTGCTGGTGCAGACCGAAGCGGGTCCCGCCATGAAGCGTGTATGCGTCGATGGACCGGTGTTCGACGCGCGAGCAGTTTTCGCCTGAGCGGCCCGGGTGCGGCGCCCCTCAAAAGCGGAACGTGAAACCGAGCTGAGGCCCCTGCGACAGGACGTCGTAAACGAAGCCGTTGTCGTCGTAGTCGACGCTGACCCAGCGATAACCCATCATCAGCGAACTACGCGGCGTCATGGACCAGTTGAACAGCATTTCGATCTGCCAGGACAGATCGGAGCCGACACCAAAGCCGCCGATATCGCCATGGAACTGGAAATTCCAGCGCTCGCCAAGCGGCAGCGTGAGGATGCCGCCGATGAGCGGATCCCACCAGTCCACCTTGCCCGAGCGGCTGCGGCCGAGGGTCTGAAAATCGATCGAAGTGGCCAGCTGGTTGTAACGCACGCCCACGAGCGACATGAAGATCGGCGCCAGCTGGTACCCGGCGCTCAGCTCCACCGCCCACTGGTCCAGATCCACATCGGCATTCGGCTGGTCGGAGGAGCCACCGAGCCCCATATAAATGATGTCAGTGCCGAGCGACCACGCTCCGTGGGTCACACGCGCACGTCCCATGAAGCCGAACTGCAGGTTGTCCAGGATGTCGCTGAAGGGCACATCGACATCGGCGATGAGTGGTTTCACGCCCGTCTTCCCATCCATCGCTGCGCCGAGCATGTAGGCGGAGACCTCCCATTTCCACGGCTCGGAAGCGCTGACACTGGTCGACTGAGCATGTGCCGACCCAAAAAGCAGCCCTGTCAACGAGAGAAGGAATGCCGTCGTTCGTCCTGACATGTGAATTCCCTATGCGAGGTGTCGAGTTGGCGCATCTGCGATCGCGTGCGCGATGAAATAGCCTGCTCCCGGTGGCCCGTCAATTGGCCCTTGGGGAGTCGGTGGCGTGTTCGATCTCACCGCCGCCTGGCCCGAACGACCGAGTAGTAACCGTAGCTCGGTGTCACATCGATCTGATCGAACCGCGTATCCGTCAGCAGTTTCTTGAGCTCCGGAAACGTGAATTGCCGTCCCTGGGTGCCGACCAGCATGACCAGGCTGAAAGTCGTGGTCGCCAGTGGGCCGAGGCCCGAGTCGTCGAGAAGGGCCTCATGAATGAAGATCCTCCCGCCGGCCGGCAGTGCGGCGTGCGCCTTCGCAAGGAGCTGCGTGCACGTCTCGAAGTTCCAGTCATGCAGGACGTTCGAGAAAAAAAGTACATCGTAATCCCGAGGCCAGTCCTGCCGGAACATGTCGACCGCACGCGTGTCGATGCGCTCGGTAAGGCCGGCCGCCGCGACGTATTCCTTGGCGACTTCGCACATCGCAGGCAGCTCCATGATCGTGCAGCGCAGGCGCGGGTGACGTTCCGCCAGCGCGATGCAAAAACAGCCGGAGCCGCCCCCGACATCGAGCAGGCGAGTGACTCCATCAAAGTCCACATTGCGGGCCATCCCGAGCGCAGCGGGAACGGAGTGGCTGTGCATGAACGCCGCAATCATGCGCGCCTGTTCGATCTCGACCTTTCCGCTCGCCCACGCATCGATGGGTCGATCGTCCCGGCGTTCCGTGGTCGAGGTCGGCTCACCACGCTTGAGCGCGTCCTTGACGGCGTTGTACTGCGGCGACGCGGTGCCCATGCGGCTCAACAATCCGCCCCAGAAGTAGGGACTGCCGCGCAGCAGGTACAGGCGCGCGACGTCGGTGAGCTGGTAGCGACCCTCAGGGCACACGAGCAGGCGCAGAGCCGCTAGCAATGGCAGCAGGATTTCCGTGCCGCGCGTGCTGAGACCAAGTGCCTTCGCCAGCGTCGTGTGTGAGGCGGGCGCCTTCGCGAGCGACTCGAACACGTCGATGTCGACCGCCGCGGTAACCGCCGGCAGCCAGAATGAGGACAGCCAGAGGTCCCACACCGGTCGATCGTCAGTGGTTGGCAGTTCGAGGGTCATGTCGTCGCTCCTTAGGTTCCGCTGTCAGCGCAGCAACCGGTAATCGCCACCACGTTCGAGCACCCGGCGATAAGCGGGCCGCGCGTGAATGCGCTCGAGAAAGGCCATCAGTCGCGGCCTGCCGGCATCGAGGCGTGCGCGCACGACCGCGACCTCGAGCGGGAAACTCATCTGGATATCCGCGGCACTGAATTCGCGGCCCGCAAACCAAGTGCTCATGCCCAGCTCCGACTCCATGTAATCGAGATGTAGCTTGATCTGCGGCTCGATGAACGAGCTCTTCACCCGGCGGGCGATAGCCCGCGCCACCGGTCGCGCAAAGAACGGCATTGGTCCGGTCTCGATGCGATCGAAGATGAGCTTGAGCAGGAGCGGGCACATCGTCGAGCCTTCAGCGTAGTGCAACCAGTACGTGAAACGCAGGCGCTCCGGAGTTCCGGGCTCGGGAATGAGCCGTCCCTCGCCATAGCGCCCAAGCAGGTACTCTATGATCGCGCCGGACTCCGCGAGCGTGACATCGCCGTCCGTGATCACTGGCGACTTGCCCAAGGGGTGGATCTGACGCAGTTCGGCGGGCGCCAGCATGGTGTGCGGATCGCGCTGATAACGCTTGATGTCGTACTCGAGCTCGAGCTCCTCGAGCAGCCACAGCACGCGCTGTGAGCGGGAATTGTTCAGGTGGTGCACGGTGATCATGAGATGGTCCTGAAGCCTTTGATTGATTGCGTCGCAGCGCGGAGCCGATGCGAGCTTGACTGCGAGTGCTCCCCGGAGAAAGCATTCACACACGCCCGCGACACCCTGGTGCCGAATCGTAGCCGAACCGGTCCATGCAAGGAGATCAACCGGTATGAACCCCAAGCTCTCGCGTCGAACATTCGTGGTTGCAGCCACAGGTCTTGCACTGGCTGGCAACCGGGCAGCCGCTACGGCTGAAGCGCCGCTAACCCCGAGTTCGACATTCGAACTCGAGCGCTTCACCGAGGAAGTGAAGCGTGCGCGTGCGGACGCGGACAGCCAGCGGGCGGTCCACGAAGTGCTGGCCCGCGCTGTCTCGAACCCGCAGGCCGTGCTCGCAGGAGTCGGCGAGCCCTCGGAGGTCGGAATACACACGATCTACCGCGCGCCGGACCTGACCATCCTCAACGTCATCTGGGCGCCCCTGATGGTGCTGCTCCCGCACAACCACAACATGTGGGCCACGATAGGCATCTACACCGGGCGCGAAGACAACATCATCTGGAACCGCATGGGCGCGGTGGTCGAGGCATCGAGTGCCGCATCGCTCAGCGAGAGACAGGTCTTCGACCTTCCCGACACGGTGATCCATTCCGTGACGAACCCCATTCCGCGGCTGACCGGCGCCATTCACATCTACGGCGGTGATTTCTTCGGCGTCGCGCGCAGCGAATGGGATTCGGAGACACTGCACGAGCGGCCGCTGGACCTCGACGCCGCGCGCCGTTCCTTTCGTGCGGCGAATGATCGCTTCAAGTGCGCGCAGTGATCCCCCGTTCAGTGCGGTGACAGCCCGGCGATGGCGGACCAGTCCAATCTGACGACGGAGCGGCCGAGCTTCGTCTCTCACCTCGAGTGCTCGATGACCGGGGAGCGGTACGAGCCCGACCGGCTGCACCAGCTCTCCACTGCCGGCTTCCCATTGCTCGTCCGCTATGACCTCGCGGCCGCGGGCCGCGCCCTCGGGCGCGAATCTCTGGCGGACCGTGCACGCGATCTCTGGCGTTACCGCGAGCTGCTGCCGATCCGCCGGCTCCAGAACATCGTCTCACTCGGCGAAGTAATGACGCCGCTGGTGCCCCTGGCGCGCCTGCACGAGGGGCAGGTGATCGTGAAGGACGAAGGTCGATTGCCCACCGGCTCGTTCAAAGCGCGTGGGCTTGCGGTAGCGGTCAGCATGGCGCAGGAACTCGGCGTGGGTGCGGTCGCGATTCCCACGAATGGAAATGCGGGGGCTGCGCTGGCGGCCTATGGGACGCGCGCCGGTATGAAGGTCACGGCCTATTGCCCGGCAGATACCCCGGAAATCAACGTTGCGGAGATCGCGCTGCAGGGCGCGACGGTCTATCTGGTCGACGGCCTGATCAACGATTGCGGGAAGCTCCTCGCCGAAGGCGCACGCACGCACGGCTGGTTCGACTTCTCCACCCTGAAGGAGCCCTATCGCATCGAAGGTAAGAAGACGATGGGGCTGGAGCTGGCCGAGCAGCTGGATTGGGAACTGCCGGATGCCATTTTCTATCCCACGGGCGGCGGCACCGGCCTCATCGGCATGTGGAAGGCGTTCGACGAGTTGCAAGCGCTCGGCTGGATCGGATCCAGGCGTCCACGCATGTACGCGGTGCAAGCGGCGGGGTGCGCTCCGATCGTGCGCGCGTTCGAGCTGGGGCGTGAGCGGGCCGAGCTCTGGACCAATGCACACACGGTGGCCGCAGGAATTCGCGTACCCGGTGCCATCGGCGACTTTCTCATCCTGCGTGCCGTGCGCGCCTCCGGCGGCGCTGCGCTCGCGGTGAGCGATGCGGCGATCGAACAAGCTCGCGCCACCGTGGCGGCGAAGGAAGGGCTGCTGCTGTGCCCGGAAGGTGCGGCAACTTACGCCGCGTACCTCCAGGCCCGGGAGCGCGGCCTGGTGCGAGACGAAGAGCGCGTAGTCCTCTTCAACTGTGCGTCCGGGCTGAAGTATCCGATGCCCAAAGCCGGAATCGCGATTGACAGCAAGAGCAATCCGATCCGGCCACTGGCGTGAGGGCCGTGCCAACTCCGGGCTGACCAACGCTCGATGACGGCGCTATCTGAGGATGTATCCCCGCGAACACAGGGGCGCCCGAGTTGGCAGACCCTCGACGCCAGTGTCCGAATCGTTCTGCCTTGATCCCGCTGGGAGTGTCGTCTCTTAGAGTCCGCTCCGCGGACCTCTCACTCTTACAGGAGAAGTCAACTAACTCTTGCTAGTCAAAGCAGGAGCGGGTGGACATCGGCGTGATACCTGACGACTGCGCCGGTACCAGTGTTTGCGGGTGTGACTTGTCAGCTCTAGTTAACAATGGCCGTGATCCGGCGCACGTCGGCACGGTATTACCCGATGGCCGCCCGGGACTGCTCTCAGCCGAAGTTGATCTTCGCTTCGAGATTGGTGCGCGAGTCGGCGTTGCTGAGCGCCTCTTCGAGCTCGATCTTTCCGGACTTGAAGAGCCGGTAGAGGGAAACGTCGAAACTCTGCATGCCACGCTCGGTGGTATTGCGAACCGCCTCTTTCACGCCCACGACGTCGCCCTTCTTGATGAGCTCGGAGATGTGCGGCGTGTTGAGCATGACCTCCATCGCGGCCACCCGCATGCCGTCGCGCGTGCGCACCAGACGCTGCGAGATGATGGCACGCATGTACTGCGACAGGTCGAGGAACACCTGATTGTGCTGATCGCGCGGGAACATGTTGATGATGCGGTCGAGCGTCTCGGCGCTGTTGTTGGCATGCAGCGTCGCGATGCAAAGGTGTCCGGTACCGGCGAGCGTGATCGCCGCCTCCATGCTCTCGCGGTCGCGGATCTCACCGATCAGGATCACGTCCGGCGCGGCACGCATCGCGCCGCGCAGCGCGCGCGCGTAGGACTTGGTGTCCAGACCGACTTCGCGCTGGTTGATGATCGACTTCTTGTTGGTATGCAGGAACTCGATCGGATCCTCGATGGTGAGAATGTGATCCGACGAGGTCTCGTTGCGAAAGTTGATCATCGCCGCGAGCGTCGTGGACTTGCCGGAGCCGGTGGCACCGACCATCAGCATCAGCCCGCGCTTCACCATGACCAGCTCTTTGAGGCTCTCGGGGAGCCCGAGCGCCTCGAGCCGCGGCATGTCGGCGGTGATGTAGCGCAGCACCATCGCCGGAAAGCCGCGCTGATGGAATACGTTCACGCGAAAACGGCCGAGGCCGGGCTCGGAGATCGCAAAGTCGATCTCCAGCTCCTCGTTGAAATACTCGACCTGCTCGGGCGTCATCAGGCCATAGGCAGCCTGGCGCACGGTCTCGGGGCTCAGGATCTGCTTGTTTACCGGCATGATCTGGCCTTCGATCTTGATCTTGACCGGTGCATTGGACGTGAAGAAGAGGTCGGAGGCCTTCTTCTCCACCATCAGCTTGAAGAGGGGCTTGGTGTTGAGCGCCTGGGCCGCTGCGCCAGGTGCTTCTTCTGCTTCTTCCATCGGGGCACCTTTGCTCATCAGAATACCTTCCCTTCACCTTCCTCGAGAATTCTGAGCGATGCTGCCCCCTCGTTCTCGGCCTTCATCTCCCGCTTGCTCTCGAGCTTGATGCGCAGGCGCAGCTCGTTCTTCGAGTCCGCATTGCGCAGCGCATCCTCGTAGGAAATGAATCCGGTCTCATACAGGTCGTACAGCGCCTGGTCGAAGGTCTTCATGCCGAGCCGGTTGGAGCGCGACATGACTTCCTTGATCTGCGCCACCTCGCCCTTGAAGATCAGGTCCTGGATCAACGGCGAATTGAGCATGATCTCCATCGCCGCGATGCGCCCCGAGCCGCTCTCGCGCGGGATCAGGCGCTGCGAGATCATGGCGCGGATGTTGAGCGACAGGTCCATCAGCAGCTGCTCGCGCCGTTCGTCCGGGAAGAAGTTGATGATGCGATCGAGCGCCTGGTTCGAGCTGTTGGCATGCAGCGTGGCGAGCACCAGGTGGCCGGTCTCGGCGAACTGGATGCCGTACTCCATCGTGTCGCGGTCGCGGATCTCACCGATCAGGATCACGTCAGGCGCCTGGCGCAGGGTGTTCTTGAGCGCCATGTGCCAGGACTCGGTATCGACGCCGACCTCGCGGTGCGTGATGACGCAGCCGTGATGTGGGTGGACGTACTCGACCGGGTCCTCGATCGTGACGATGTGGCCGCGCGTCTTTTCGTTGCGATAGCCGACCATCGCGGCCAGCGTTGTCGATTTGCCGGAGCCCGTGCCACCCACGATGATCACCAGGCCGCGCTTCGACAGCACGACCTCGCGCAGAATCGGCGGCAGATCAAGCTCTTCGAAGGTCGGGATCTTGGCGTTGATGGTACGCAGCACCGCGCCGATGAGGCCCTGCTGCACGAAAGCACTGACGCGGAAGCGCCCGATACCCGGCGGCGCGATCGCGAAGTTGCACTCCTTGGTGGAGTCGAACTCGCGCGTCTGCTTGTCGTTCATGATCGCGCGCACCAGCGTTGCGCTTTGTTCGGGTGTCAGCTGTCGATCGCTCTGCGGGCGAATTTCGCCGTCGATCTTGATTGCCGGCGGGAAGCCCGAGGTGATGAAGAGGTCGGACCCCTTCTTGTCGACCATGCGTTTCAGCAGGTCCTGCATCAGCTTGATGGCTTGATCGCGATCCATGAGCGTGCCTCAGATGCGCAGCGTCAGGCGCATCAGATCTGGTCCTTGTTCTGCGCCTTGTAGCGTGCCTCTTCCTTGCTGACGACGCCCTTGGTGGTGAGATCGGTCAGGCACTGATCGAGCGTCTGCATGCCCTGCGCCTGGCCGGTCTGGATCGAAGAGTACATCTGCGCGATCTTGCCCTCGCGGATCAGATTCCGGATCGCCGGGGTGCCGATCATGATTTCATGCGCCGCAATGCGGCCGCCGCCGATGCGCTTGAGCAGCGTCTGCGAGATCACCGCGCGCAGCGACTCGGACAGCATCGCGCGTACCATCTCCTTCTCGGCCGCCGGGAACACGTCGACGATGCGGTCGATGGTCTTGGCGGCGGAGCTGGTGTGCAGCGTGCCGAACACCAGGTGGCCGGTTTCGGCGGCGGTGAGCGCCAGGCGGATCGTTTCGAGGTCGCGCATTTCGCCGACCAGGATCACGTCGGGGTCTTCGCGCAACGCCGAGCGCAGCGCCTCGCTGAAGCCGAGCGTATCGCGATGCACTTCGCGCTGGTTGATGAGGCAGCGCTTGCTCTCGTGCACGAACTCGATCGGGTCTTCGATCGTGATGATGTGGTCGGGCCGGTTGTCGTTGCAGTGATTGACCATGCCGGCGAGCGTCGTGGACTTGCCGGAGCCTGTCGGTCCCGTCACCAGCACCAGGCCGCGCGGCAGCATGCACAGATCCTTGAAGATCTTGGGCGCCGCGAGGTCGTCGAGCGTCAGGATCTGCGACGGAATGTTGCGGAACACCGCGCCGGCGCCGCGGTTCTGGTTGAAGGCGTTGACGCGAAAGCGTGCGAGCTTGGGGATCTCGAAGGAAAAGTCGGTCTCGAAGAACTCTTCGTAAGCCTTGCGCTGCTTGTCGTTCATGATGTCGTACACCATGCTGTGCACTTCCTTGTGCGTCAGCGCCGGCATATTGATCCGCTTCATGTCACCGTCCACGCGGATCATGGGCGGCACGCCCGCGGACAGGTGCAGGTCCGAAGCGTTGTTCTTCACGGCGAACGCCAGCAGTTGCGCGATGTCGACTGCCATTCAAGCTCCCTAAGTCCGGATTTTGCCCGGCCGCGCCTCGGCGTCCGGCCGCTTAACCGGTCGAAATAATCGGGCTCAAGTATAACGGAGCCATGTCGCACCCAATATGTTAATTGTTCCGCAGAATTGGGCCGAAAACGTGGCTTTGGTGCGTTCGCGCATAGCCGCGGCGGCAGGGAATGCCGGCCGTGACCCGACGCACGTCACACTCGTCGCGGTGAGCAAGGCGCAACCGGTGGAAGCGGTCCGTGCCGTGCATGCCCTGGGCGTGCGGGACTTCGCCGAAAACTACCCGCAGGAAGCGTTGCCCAAGATCGAGGCCTGCGCCGACCAGGCGCCGAGCTGGCACTTCATCGGCCAGTTGCAATCCAACAAGACGCGCCCGGTTGCCACGCACTTCGACTGGGTGCACAGCGTCGATCGCCTCGCAATCGCGCGCCGCTTGAACGAACAGCGGCCCTACCATGCGCCGCCGCTGCAGGTGTGCCTGCAGGTGAGGCTCGCACCCGAGCCCGGCAAGGCCGGCGTCACGCCCGATGAGCTCGAGGCGCTGGCGCGTGAGGTGTCGCGCTTAGAGCGCCTGAAGCTGCGCGGCCTCATGTGCCTGCCGCCGCCGCAGCGCGAGCCGGAGCGGCAGCGCCTGCCGTTCCGCGCCTTGCGCGAACTGCGCGACGCGCTGAACGCAAAGGGTTACGCCTTCGACGTGCTCTCGATGGGCATGAGCGATGACTTCGAAGCGGCTATCGCGGAAGGCGCCACTCACGTGCGCATCGGAACGGCTATCTTCGGCGCGCGTCCTGGTTCGACCAAGAGGGAAAGCTGATGCATCTGCCTCAAATTGCGTTCATTGGTGCGGGCAACATGGGGCGCGCGCTGATCGGCGGACTCACGCGCGCTGGCGCCGATCCGCGCCGCATGCGCGTCGCCGACCCTGCAGCGGAACAGTTGCGCATTGCCAGCGAGGAATTTGGCGTGAGTACCGTCAGCGACAATGCTGCGGCGGTGCGGGGCGCCGACGTCGTGATCGTCGCGGTGAAACCCCAGGTCATGCGCGACACGATCAGCGAACTGGCGGCGGCGGTCGCGCTACGTGGTCCCTTGCTGATCTCAGTCGCTGCCGGCATCCGCCTCGCGGCCATCGCAGGTTGGCTCGGCGGACACCAGCGCATCGTGAGAACGATGCCCAACCGCCCCGCCCTCCTCGGCTGCGGCGTGACGGCGCTCTACGCGCCGCCGCCGGTGGGCAGCGACGACCGCCAGCTCGCGAATGCAATCCTGGGCAGCGTAGGAGCGACGGTGTGGCTGGAACGTGAAGAGCAGATCGACGTGGTGACCGCGGTATCGGGCAGCGGACCCGCCTACTTCTTCCATCTGATCGAGTTACTGGAAGAAGCAGGACGCGGGCTCGGACTGCCGGCCGAGGTCGCCCGTACGCTCAGCATCGAGAGCGCGTACGGGGCCGGTTGCATGGCGCACCTGCGCAGCAGCGATCCGGGCGAGCTGCGGGCCCAGGTCACCTCGAAAGGCGGCACGACCGAAGCAGCGCTGCGGGAACTTGAGGCGGCGGATCTGCGTGGTATCGTGGCGCGCGCGGTGGCAGCGGCAGCTCGTCGCTCCGCGGAGCTGGCCCAACAGTTCGGCGGCTGAACAACACCGGGAAACGGGACTCGATGGACGCAATCCGCTTCATCATCAACTCGCTGCTGTCGCTGATCTTCTTCGCTTTCCTGCTGCGCGTGATCCTGCAACTTGCGCGCGCCGACTTCCGCAACGCAATCGCGCAGGCCGTGCTGCGCGTGACCAACCCGCTGATCCTGCCACTGCGGCGCGTGATTCCGCCCGTGGGTAAGGTCGACCTCTCTTCCATCGTGGCACTGGTGCTGGTCGAGCTGGTCGTGGTGGCGATCCAGCTGTGGCTCCATACAGGCACAGTACCGTCCACGCGCCTGCTGCTGCTGGCCGCGGCAACCGACCTGGCGCGCAGCCTCGTCTGGTTCTACATCATCGCGCTCATCATCTACGCCCTGCTGAGCTGGGTGGCACCCGGCACCTACAGTCCGGCAGCGGCGCTGTTGGACCGGATCTGCGAGCCGCTCGTCGCACCTGTGCGACGCATCGTGCCGCCGATCGGCGGACTGGATCTGTCGGTGGTGTTCGTGCTGATCCTGCTGGGCGCGCTGCTGCGGTTGCTGTGAGCGCGCTCGCAGCTCTCGCAGTGCGCGCGCAATGGCTTACGCCGAATTGCGAAGCACAAATCGAACTCGCCACCCCGCCCACCGCACGAGCGTCTGCGTGAGCGATGCGCGCGAGGCTTGAAATCTAGGCATTCGCGCATTATCGAACGAAAAAAATAGTTGCCCCGGAGCCTTCCGCTGCGGCCTTTTTGTGCTATTTTGCCGCCCGACTTTTAAACCGGGGGGCGCAAAGCCCGCACCCAAGAACCACAGGAGATTCAGAGATGGCGAAAAAGAATGCTGCACCGACCAAGTCCGAGATCCTGGCTCACATCGCCAAGGAGACCGATCTTTCCAAGAAGCAAGTCGGTGCCGTGTTTGATTCCCTCGCCGGCGTGGTCAAGAAGAGCCTGCGCAGTCACTCGTTGTTCACGCTGCCGGGTCTGCTCAAGATGAAGGTTGTCAAGAAGCCCGCCACCAAGGCGCGCGAAGGCGTCAATCCGTTCACCGGGGAAAAGATGATGTTCAAGGCCAAGCCCGCCAGCAAGAAGGTGCGGATCATGGCCCTGAAGAACCTCAAGGGATTCGTGAACTAAAGATCACGCGTTGAGCTCCTCCGGAGCGGCGCGACCGCTCCGGAGCTTTCAATTTCCAAGCCCCTCCTGCTTCACGAAGGCGAATATCGCCGCCTTCATTTCCTGCAGACTTCCGTGAAAGAAGTGTGTGACGCCAGGTAGCAGGGTCACCCGCGGCGGGACCGATTGCTGTCTCGCCCAGGCGATTACCGCCTCGTGACTGACAAGCTCATCCTGGTCCCCCTGGATCAATAGCCAGCGCGTCGCCGGCCCCGGTGTGGGACCAGTCTCAAGCCGCTGTATTGCCGGGGCAACCGTGACGAGCACGGCGGCAGGACGCGCTGCGCAGGCCCGGACAGCGACAGAAGCGCCAAACGAGAATCCCGCCAGCCATACTGCAGCGCCCGGCCAGCGCGCCAGGCTCCAGTCGATCACCGCGATGGCATCGTCGGTCTCGCCGATTCCGGCCGCGAATTCGCCCGTGCTCCTGCCAACGCCACGAAAGTTGAAGCGGACGGTCGGCAGACCCAGTTCCTGAAGCGCGCGAGCGAGTGTGTGCGTCACCTTGTTGTCCATCGTGCCGCCGAACTGAGGGTGGGGATGACAGATAACGCCGCAGCGCCGCACTGGACGAACGCCTGGATCTTCAACGATCGCCTCGAGGTCCCCGGCGGGACCCGCAATCGTGAGGCGCTGCGGTAGCGGTGGGCGAAAGGCCATGGACGCATTGTGCCGGGCTTCGATACCGGGTTCCTATTGCTACGCCGGACGGGTTCTGAAATGCTCCGGCGCCGTCGCGCTTCCCTGGAGAGCCCGTATGCAGATCGAATCCCCTGACTTCAGGCACGAGGCACGGATCCCGGGGCAGTTTGCGTTCGCGGTTCCCGACGTGAAGACTCACATCCGCCTGAGCGAGAACCGCAACCCCGGACTGCGTTGGGGCGACATACCGCGCGGTACGCGCACGCTGTGCCTGCTGTGCGTCGATCCGGACGTCCCCACCCGCCCCGATGACGTCAACAAGGAAGATCGCGTGGTCCCACGGACCCTGCCACGGGCTGATTTCCATCACTGGTCGCTCATCGACGTGCCGCCGACGGTGAGCGAAATCCGCGCCGGCGTATGCTCGACCGGCATCACGCCGCACGGCAAGCAGCATCCGCCAGGACCGGTCGGCTCAAGGCAAGGACTGAACGACTACACCGGCTGGTTCGCGGGTGACAAGGACATGCAGGGCCAGTGGTTCGGCTACGACGGCCCCTGCCCGCCGTGGAACGACGAACTGCTGCATCACTATCATTTCATCTTGTACGCGACCGATCTCGCCCGCTGCCCGGTCGAGGGCGCCTTCACGGGTCCGCAGGTGGAAGCGGCCATCAAGGGGCATGTGCTGGCTGAGGCGCGAATCGTCGGGACGTACTCGCTAAATCCAAGCGTCAGTTAGAGAGCCGTCCCTGGCGACCATCGGGTGATACCGCGTACCCGCAAGAGCAGTCGCCGGTGGACATCGGGTGATACCGTGCCGACGTGCGCCGGATCACGGCTATTGTTACCTAGAGCTGAGAAGTTAAACCCGCAAACACTGGTACCGGCGCAGTCGTCAGGTATCACGCCGATGTCCACCCGCTCCTGCATTGACTGACGAGAGTTAGTTGACTTCTCCTGCAAGAGGTCCGCGGAGCGGACCCAAGAAAAGACACTCCCAGCCGGGGTCATGCAGGACGATTCGGACACTGGCGTCGAGGGTCTGCCAACTCGGGCGAGCAGTGTTCGCGGGGATGCATTTTCAGATAGCACCGTCATCGAGCGTGATCAGCCCGGAGTTGGCACGGCCCTCACGCCAGTGGCCGGATCGGACTGCTCTGACTCCTCAGCGAATCTCCCACTGGCCAGCGCCCACCTGGCAGCCGCGCCGCGTCACGGTCTGTGACTTGCCACCGGCGCTCGAGCGGAGTTTGAACACTCGGCAGGTGCGGCCGTCGATCTGTTCCTCCTTGGTAGGCGTGAGGACGAACGCCACTCCTGTTTGCTCGTTGCGCCACTCAACCGCCTGCCCAGGCTGCGCCAGCTCGAGAGATTGCCCGACGCAGTGCTGGTCGCGCTCATCGAGCTCGCGGCCGATCTTCGCGCCCACGAGCGCGCCCACCGCGGCGCCGAGAATGGTCGCGACGACGCGATCCTCAGGGCGCGAAGCCTCGTGGCCGATCGTGCCGCCGACGACACCGCCAAGCACCGCTCCGACTTCCTCGCGGTTGCAATGGCCGGATGTGACTTCGTAGTCGCGCGGCCAGCGTGTACCGGTGTAGCCGACGTAATAGGCGTCGTGTTTCGCCCGCCAACCGTGTGCAGGCGCATGCGGCGGCGGATCGGCCATCACCACCAGAGCCACCATCGCACTACAGGCGCCTGTGATCAGCCGCATCGACGGCAGAGCGCGGATTG
The DNA here is from genome assembly GCA_963695985.1 of uncultured Gammaproteobacteria bacterium. Taxonomy (GTDB): domain Bacteria; phylum Pseudomonadota; class Gammaproteobacteria; order Steroidobacterales; family Steroidobacteraceae; genus DATBVX01. The sequence continues at coordinate 89,401 of CAVOIC010000015.1, read as the reverse complement.
CGAATTTCATCCCTCTAATCTCCCGCTGCTGAGTATTCAGGGTCCCGGTGGCGGCGGCGCGAAATTCACCGTACTGATCAGATTGTTCTGCACGGTCGTGTTCTGGGCCGGCGAGAACGTGAGTGGCACGTCGGCAGTCGGATCATCGTCGCTACAGGTGAAGGCCACGGTGTAGTCGCCCGGCGGAACGAATGCCGCATGGTACTCGAATTGAGTGGCGCCGCTGACGACGTGCACCGGCGCGACGATCAGCGGATCGACATCGGTGCCGGCGGTCGTCTCCTCGATATCGTCCGGAGTGACATTGGCGCCCCCGAAGACATAGACCTTCGGCATGCAACCCGTGGTGACCAGGCTGGCGTCGACGTGTCCGGCGATTGCACCGACATTGGCGTTATCCACGACGCGCAGCGTCGGGCGCAGCAGCACCGCCTGGGTGCAATCGAGTCCCGAGCCCTGCTGGCCGGGTGGCGCGTGCAGTGACTGGTGCAGATCGAAATCGATCGTCAGCGCGACGCTGCCGTCGGCGGGCAGCGTGAAGCCGCGATTGAGCTTCAGTCCCGATTCGGCGCCGCTCGGCACGCGCAACTCGCATTCGGCCCCGCTCCGCGTCATCAGGAACGAGTCGCGTACGTTGGGAGCGTTGTCGACAATCAGTCGCAGCCACTCGTAGTGACCGGCGGGCAGCATGACGCCGTCGAGCAGCAGCGCTGCACGCCCATCCTGGTACTGCAGCAGGTCGATTTGCCGCGGTGTCGGCGTGAGGTGCTGCACGGCCTCCGGCCCCGAGCCCTCGCGCTTGAAGGCGACGCCGCTGAACTGCACCACTACGCTCGTGGCGTCATCGACCGGCGAGTCGGTGATGGCCAGTGTCAGGGCACCATTGCCACCGGAAGAGCCGGAGCCGCCGCAGGCGGCGAGCACAGCGGCGATGCCCGCGGTCAGCAGGAATTGCCGAGCGCGAAGAATTGGTTCGTTCATGCTTCCTCATCAAACTTGATACTGGGTGTACGGCGAGTCTGATGATTGCTGCGCGCAGCGCGCAACTGTCGCTGAAAGCAGACTCGACCGATTAGCGTTCAACAGATTTACAACGCTGTTCAGGCGAGATCGTTTACAGGAAGCCGCCGCTCAAAGATGTGACATAACCGTGAGACGCGACGACTGCGCCGGTCAGCGGATTCTTGGCAGTCAAAGTAAGACGATGCGGCCACTGGCGTCGAGGGTCTGCCAACTCGGGCGCACCAGTGTTCGCGGGGATACATCCTCGGATAACACGGTCATCAAGCGTTGGGCAGCCCGGAGTTGGCACGGCCCTCACGCCAGTGGCCGGATCGGACCGCTCTTACTTCTTGTAGACGACCCCGTCCTTCATCACGAACGACACGCGCTGCAGCGCCGTGATGTCCGCCAGAGGATCGCCGGGCACAGCAATAATATCGGCGAGTTTGCCCTTCTCGATGCTGCCGAGCCGATCGTCGATCTTGAGGTACTTGGCGGGCACCATCGTAGCCGCCTTGATCGCTTCGATCGGCGGCATGCCGCCTTCGACCATGTACTGGAACTCTCGCGCGTTCAGGCCGTGCGGAAAGACGCTGGCGTCGGTTCCGAACATGATGCGCACGCCCGCCTTGTAGGCCTCGGCGAAGGTCTTCTGCAGTTGCGGCCCGATCGTGAGTGCCTTGGCGCGCACGATCTCCGGATACGCATCCGGCTTGTGTGCCTGCTCGTACACCCAGCGGCCCGCGCTGAGCGTCGGCACATAGTAGGTGCCCTTCGCCTTCATCAGCAGCATCAGGTCGTGATCCATGAAAGTGCCGTGCTCGATCGAGTCGATGCCCGCGTTCACGGCGCGGCGCATGCCCTCGAGCCCGTGCGCATGCGCGGCGACGGTCAGCCCGTAGTCATGCGCGGTATTGATGATCGCGCGCAGTTCCTCGTCGTTGAACTGCGGCGCCTGCCCGCTCTTGGCGATGCTGAGCACGCCACCCGTCACCGTGATCTTGATGAGGTCCGCACCTTCCTTGTAGTGCTGGCGCACCGCACGCATCGCCTCGGCAGGGCCATCAACCACATTGTCTTCGACGCCGGGACCTGCGATCAGGTGCGGGCCCCAGCCGTTGGTGAAATCGCCGTGACCGCCGGTGCTGGCGATGATGCGACCGGCGGCGAAGATGCGCGGCCCGACGATCTTGCCGGCATTGATGGCGTTGCGCAGGCTGAAGGCGACGTTGAAGAGAAGGTCACCGCAATCCCGCACGGTGGTGAATCCCGCCTTGAGCGTGCGGTCCGCGTATACGACGCCATCGAGGGCGTAGTCAGACGGCGATTTCTTGTAGCGGGCGAGCTCGTAGCCCGGGCTCGCCTCTTCGGTGAGGTGGACGTGCATGTCCATGAGTCCCGGGAGCACGGTCGCATTGCGCAGGTCGATAACCTGGTCCTGCGCCGTGCCGGCGCTCAGCCCCGACTCGATCGCCGTAATGCGATTGCCGTCCACGACGATCGTCACGTCGTCGGCCGCGCGGTTGCCGATGCCATCAATGAGGTGACCCGCCTGGATGAGGGTCGCCGCCTGCAGGGGCAGCGCCAGGAAGCTGGCACACAGTAGTGCCGCGGCCCGCGTACCGAAGGAGGTCATATCGGAATCCGATGCGATCAGGTTGCCGGCGCCGAATTTTCGATGCCGAGCAGCTCGACATCGAACACGAGTGTCGCTCCCGGAGGAATCACTCCGCCCGCCCCGGCATCACCATAAGCCAGGGCCGCCGGGATCGTCAGGCGCCGCTTGCCGCCCACCTTCATGCCCTGCACGCCCTGGTCCCAGCCCTTGATGACCTGCCCCGCGCCGAGCTGAAAGCGGAACGGTTCGTTGCGATCGACCGAGCTGTCGAACTTGGCGCCCTTGTGATCGGTTGCGGCCGCTTCGTACAGCCAGCCGGTGTAATGCACCACTGCCACGGCACCGGGAGCGATCGCAGCACCGTCACCCGGCGCGAGATCCACGATTTGAAGCTCGCCGCGAGGCGCCGCCACCGCGGGCGCAGCCACTTTGGGCGCGTCGTTATCGTTGCACGCGGCACACAACAGGATGATCAACGGCCAGGCCAGCCGCGTCGCAATCATTTTCATGGCGAGTCCTCGAGAGGTGGGGTTACTTCGAATCTTTCTTCTGGAAATCGAGCGCCGCGGAGTTGATGCAGTAACGCAGTCCGCTCGGTTGCGGGCCGTCATCGAAGACGTGGCCCAGGTGCGCGCCGCAGTTGGCGCACGTCACCTCAGTACGCGCCATGCCGTGACTGCGATCCGTATGCGTTTGCACACGCTCGCCGGCCAGGGGCAGCCAGAAGCTCGGCCAGCCCGAGCCGGAGTCGTACTTGTGGTCCGAATCGAAGAGCTTGGCGCCACAGACGACGCAGCTGTAATTGCCGCTGTCCTTGTTATAGGTGTAGCGCCCGGTGAATGCGCGCTCCGTGCCCTTCTCCTGCGTGACGTGATACTGCTCGGGCGTAAGACGCTGGCGCAGCTCAGCGTCCGTTGGCTTGGCGTTCGCCATGAATGGCTCCGGCTCCGATGGCCGCACCACTGCGGCCGACAACAGGCGTGCGATTATGTCAGAAGGTCAGACCAGTCGTCAGGCGGGCTCATTACGGGTCGCGCCGCCGGCGCCGAGCGACACCAGCAGGCGATTGAGCCGCCGCACGTAATCCGCCGGATCCTCGAGCTGTGCGCCGTCGGCGAGTGCAGACTGATCGAACAGCAGGAGCGCGAGCTCCTTGAACCGCTCCGCATCGGTGAGGCCATCCAGGTACTTCACCAGCGGGTGCTGCACATTGAGCTCCAGTACCGGCCGCGTCACCGGTGCCTGCTGCCCCGCGGATTCGAGGAGACGGCGCATCGAGCGGCTGAGATCGTGCTCGCCGATGACGAGGCACGAAGGCGAATCGGTCAGGCGGGCGCTGACGCGGACTTCGCTGACGCGCTCGCCCAAGGCGTCCTTCACGCGCCGCAGGAGGCTCTTGCTCTCCTTGAGATCCGCCTCCCTGATCTTGCGGTCCGCCTCGCCGAAGAGTGCGCCCAGTTCCAGATCCCCGCGCGTCACGTCCTGCAGCCGTTTGCCCTCGTAGTCCTTGAGTTGCGCCACCAGCCACTCGTCGATGCGATCGCCGAGCAGCAGCACTTCCACGCCCTTGCGCCGAAACACTTCCAGGTGCGGGCTCGAGCGCGCGGCGGCGATGCTGTCGGCGACGAGGTAATAGATGCGGTCCTGGCCGGACTGCAGCCGCTGCAGGTACCCATCGAGTGACTGATTCTGTTCCGAGCCCTCCTGCTGCGTGCTTGCGAAGCGCAGCAGCTTCGCCAGGCGCTCGCGATTGGCCGGATCCTCCGCGAGACCCTCCTTGAGCACGCGGCCGAATTCGTTCCAGAATGTCTGGTACTTTTCCGGCTCCTCGCTGGCAAGCCGCGCCAGCAGTTCGAGCACGCGCCGCGTGAGCGCCGTGCGCATGCCTTCGATCTCCGGCGAATCCTGCAGCAGCTCGCGCGACACGTTGAGCGGCAAGTCACCCGAGTCGATCACGCCCTTGATGAAGCGCAGGTACAGCGGCAGGAACTGTTCGGCGTCATCCATGATGAACACGCGACGCACGTACAGCTTGACACCGCGCGGCGCCTCGCGCTGCCACAGATCGAACGGCGCGTGCGCTGGGACATACAGCAGGCTGGTGTACTCGCGCTTGCCCTCGACCCGGTTGTGGCTCCAGGCGAGTGGCTCCGCCTGGTCATGGGAGACATGGTGGTAGAACTCGCGATATTCCTCATCTGTGATTTCCGTGCGTGGCCTGGTCCACAGCGCCTGCGCGTGGTTCACCGTCTCGTATTCGCCCGATGCCGATCCTTCCTTGGGCATCCGCACCGGCAGCGCTATGTGATCCGAGTAGCGGCGCACGAGGCCGCGCAGTGCGAAGCCATCGGCGAACTCGCGCGCATCACTCTTCAGATGCAGCACTACGCTGGTGCCACGCGCCGTCCGCTGCGCGGTTTCAACCGTGAACTCACCTTCGCCAGTCGATTCCCAGCGCACACCCTCTGCTGCCGGCGCGCCAGCTTTTCGTGACAGCACCTCGACCCGGTCGGCAACGATGAAGGCAGAGTAGAAGCCCACGCCGAACTGGCCGATGAGTCGCGAGTCCTGCTGCTGGTCGCCGGTGAGGCGCTTGAAGAATTCCGCAGTACCCGATTTCGCGATCGTGCCGAGCTGCTCGATGATCTCCACACGGCTCATGCCGATACCGTTGTCGGTCACCGTCACGGTACCGGCCTTGGAATCGTAATCAACCGTGATGGCCAGCTCCGGCTCCTCGCCGAGCAGTTCGGGGCGGGACAGGGCCTCGAACCGCAGCTTGTCCGCGGCATCGGAGGCGTTGGAAATCAGCTCGCGCAGGAAGATTTCCCTGTGGCTGTACAGGGAGTGGATCATCAGCTTGAGAAGCTGCTTCACCTCGGCCTGGAAGCCGAGGGTTTCGCGCTCGACGACGGTCGACATTGGCCCGCATCTCGTTGGGTTGCCGGCCGCGAATTCTGGGGCCGGAAGGCTCTTTGTCAAGGCGCCGTCTTGACACAATAGGCTCTGAGCGCCCAGACGGCGAAGCCGGCGGGCCGGACGAGCTCACAGCAGAGGTTTAGCTAACGAAGAATTGACGTCGCCGAGAAATCGACATCAGTTGGCAGGTCAAAGCGCAGACTGAGCCACGCCTGGCGAACGCAGCCGAGCCAGTCATCGATCTCGTCCCAGAGCTGAAGCAGCACTTCCATCGAGACATCCTTGCGAGAGCAGGCGAAACGCAATATAGGGTCCGCTGCCTGGCGTCGACGTGAGGACCATCACAGGCCGGAACGAGTCGCCAATTGGCGCCAGCTCTGGCTTGCACCGCGCGCGGTGCCTGCGTAGGCTCCTTGGCGCATAGCGTGCTCCAGCGCACACTCTGCCTCCCATGCAGCGCATAGTCGTTCTCAACCCCAAAGGCGGATCCGGCAAGACGACCATCGCCATCAATCTCGCCAGCTATTACGCCGTGCAGGGGCTGCGCCCGGTGCTGATGGACTTCGATCCGCAGGGTTCCACCATGCGCTGGCTCAAGAAACGCAGCATCCAGCAGCCGGCGATTCACGGCATCGCCGCCTACGAGCGCAACAACCGCACTACGCGCAGCTTTCACCTACGGGCGCCCGGCGACGCGCAGCGCATCGTCATGGACACCGCGGCGGCGATCTCCTCGCACGAGATGCCGGAGCTGGTGCGAGGTGCAGATGCCATTCTGGTGCCGGTGCTGCCCTCGGACATCGACATCCACGCCTGTTCGAAATGCATCGCGGACCTGCTGCTGGTCGCCAAGGTCAAGCGCAACGAGAATCGCATCGCCGTGATCGCCAACCGCGTGCGCAAGCACACGCTGATTTACCAGGCACTGATGCGCTTTCTGGCGACGCTGCAGATCCCGATCGTGGCGACGTTCCGCGACTCGCAGAACTACATTCGCGGTGCCGAGCTCGGCCTCGGCATCCATGAAATGAAGCCTTACCTGGTGCGCGAAGACACCGACCAGTGGGATCCGCTGGTGAAGTGGCTGGAATCGCGCGGTACGGAACGCCCGATGGCGCATGTGGCCGGGACGACGCTGCAGGCCGGGCCGGTTGCGACGGCGCCTGCTGAAGTGATCCTGGAGGAACCGGCTCCCGACGGGAGCCTGACGCACTGAGCCTATTTCTCGTTCTTGTCGAATGAGCCGCGGACCTTGTCCGCCCAGCTCTTGTAGTTGTTCCAGCTGTTGAGATTACGCGTGATGGCCGAGTGCCGGCCGCCACTCTTTTGCTGTGCGCGATTGAGCCAGCTCGAATACGCCTCCCAGCCCTCCGCCTTGCCGCGCGCTGGTGTGCCATCGCGCGGGTGGGTGGCGTCGTTTCTGTAGGTCTTGCTGTCGCTCATCCGAAACCCCATGCCGGATTTCAGCCGACAGTACTGCCCACCCCCACCACACGACAGGAACTGGTTCACACGCCCCCGGGCACTGCCGGTTTGCACGCCGGGGCATTGGGCGAGTGCGACCGGCGTCGCACCGATAATGCAGTTGTGTTATGTCCGCACGCCGAGTGATTCGGACACATTGCGCGCGACCGCGCGTCAGACGTGTTTACCGTGGCCCTCGTTCAGCAGCGCTGCGAACAGCGGTCGCATCTCGGCCAGCGAGTGATCGATCGCGCTCGGCAGCAAGGTGGTGTAGGCGTCGAGCAGCACAACCGCGTTGCGCGCAGGATCGCTGCCGGTGGCCGCGCCGATGCGCCGGGCGAGGCCGCGATTGACCTTGTGCAGCTCGGCGTAAGCCTGTTTCAGGCCATCCAGATTCAGGTCCGGATGCGAGCCGTTTTCCGCTTTCAGGAGCTGTGCCAGTGCGTACATCGTGACCGAGCGGTAGATGGTCTCCGCCTCGTTCGCGAGCGGCAGATGGAAGCGCGCCATCGGGCGCAGGAATGCGGTGCGCGGGCAGCCGCTGGTCGCCATGATCAGGCCCAGGAGCGAGCTCAGAGCCTGCTGTGCGGCGGTCTCCTGCGTGACGACCCGTTCCACGATGTGCACGTCGACGCGCACCTGATCGTAGGACACTAGCCGCTCGAGGCGCTCGATGATGCCGACCAGCTGCACCGCCACCGGGCACTGGGGATGTTCACTGGCCTGGAGCGGGCAGTTCTCGCACTGGTTGAAACCGAGCGCGGTCCAGAACGGCAGCTGCGGCGGGTGGGGGTTGAGCAGCCGGAAGTCCTGTGGATCGAAGAACAGGTCGAATACTTCGCGCCTGCCATCCGGGAGCTGGAAGCGGTAACGGACGCGCAGCGGACCCATGGAGCGCAATCATGGCGCGTTGCGCGCCATTGGGCCAGCGGCCCGCGTCAGCTGACCAGTCGATAACAGGGCTTGTACTGGCCGTTGGCGATCTTCATGCGCCGCTCGGCCACGAAACCGGTCAACAGCGCATCGAGCGCCGACACTATGGCGCGATCGCCGCGGATCTCGAACGGTCCGTGCTTCTCGATCGCCCGGATACCGGCTTCCTTGACGTTACCGGCCACGATGCCGGAGAAGACGCGGCGCAAGTTGGCGGCGCGCAGATGCACCGGCTGATCGGGCCGCAGCTCGAGCGAGTGCATGTTCTCGTGCGTGACCTCGAACGGCATCTGGAATTCCGGTGCGATGCGCAACAGCCAGTTGAAGTTGTACGAATCGTTCTCCTGCCGGCGCCATTCGCGCACCCCCTCCACTGCATGCGCCAGCGTGCGTGCCGCCCCGGCCGGGTCGCCAGCGATCAGGCGGTAGCGCTGCTGCGCTTCGGGGCCGAGCGTGCTGCCGATGAAGCGATGGATCTGCTCGAAGTACCCGGCGCTCTCAGCGGGTCCGGTAAAGACCAGCGGGAAGGGCTGCGCGGAGTTCTCGGGATGGAGCAGGACACCGAGAAGGTAGAGAATTTCCTCCGCCGTGCCTGCCCCGCCGGGAAATACCACGATGCCGTGCGCGACGCGCGCGAAGGCTTCGAGGCGCTTCTCGATGTCCGGCATGATCACCAGGTGACTGACGATCGCGTTCGGCGGCTCCGCGGCGATGATTCCGGGCTCGGTGATGCCGATGTAACGCCCGTTGTGGATGCGCTGCTTGGAATGGCCGATGGTCGCGCCCTTCATCGGGCCCTTCATCGCGCCGGGCCCGCATCCGGTCGAGACGTCGAGCCCCCGCAGGCCGAGCTCGTAGCCGAGCTTCTTCGTGTAGTCGTATTCCTCGCGGCTGATCGCGTGTCCGCCCCAGCATACGATGAGATTCGTCTTGCCCCGCGCATCGAGAATGCGCGCGTTGCGCAGGATGTGGAACACGGCGTTGGTGATGCTGGCAGGATCCTTCAGGTCGAAGCGCCTGCTGTCGATGATTTCGCTGGCGATGTAGACGACGTCGCGCAGTACTGCGAACAGGTGTTCCTTGATGCCCTGGATCATGTCCCCGTCGACGAACGCGGCGGCGGGAGCATTGCGCAGCACCAACTTGATGCCCCAAGCCTGACGTTCGATGCGGATGTCGAAGTCGCGGTAGCGCTCGAAGACGTCCCGGGCGCTGTCGGTCTCACTGCCGGAATTCAACACTGCGAGCGCGCACTTGCGAAACAACTCGCCGAGGCCGCCGCGTCCGGTGTCAAGGAGCTTGGCAACTTCGGCCTGGGAGAGGTTTTCGAGGCTGCCCTTGGGAGTGACGCGGGCGTCGACGAAGTCCGGAATGGCGATGCTGGTTTCCACTACGAAGCGCGCGGCCGTAACCGCGGCCGTCATCTCAAGGCAGGATCTCGATCGGTGTATCCGCCCGGGTACTGAGCCAGACCTCCACCATGTCGGAGTTGGAGACCGCGATGCAGCCGTCGGTCCAATCCCCCTCGTAGTATTCCGGCGGATGCCTGGGGCGGTTCGGCAGGCCGTGAATCATGACCTGGCCGCCGGGCGCAAACCCGAGTTTGCGGGCACGCTGGACATCCTGATCGCTCGGATATGAGATCTGGATCGAGAGAAAGAAATCGCTGTTGGGATTGCGGCGCGCGAGTCGATAGTTGCCCTCGGGAGTTCGAAAATCGCCTTCGCGCAATTTCGGCCCGCTCGGGTCGAGGCCGAGGGCGATGCGATACGAAGCCACTACCTGGCCGTCGCGCACGAGCTCCATCCGATGCTCGCCCTTGTGGACCATGATCTGGTCACAGGGCTGAAAAGCGGCAAGCGGGATCGCACTTTGCGCGGCAACGCAGAGCGCAGCACACGCAAACAACCCGCAGATCACCTTACGCATATGGCCAACACCCCTTCGGAAGTGGACCCGGGCCGATTATAAAGGTGCCCGACGGGATAGTTGATCGGCAGTGCGTCACAGGCGCAACGCAGGCCGTGTGAACCTGTCGCCCATGGCAGACAGACGGCTAGGCCAGCTCCACGCGGATCAGCTCGATGGCACGCCGCAGGGCCTGCTCGACCACGCGTGTTTCGGGATGGCGCACGATCAGGTAACCCGCCCCTTCATAGCCGGCGGGCTGCGCCTGGCCCGGTTGTGGCAAGCGCGCTTCCACGACCAGCGAGCCGAGCTCGCGCTGCGCCTGCGTGAGTCCGTGCACGGCGCGCACCCGTCCGGCGCCCATGCCGCGTAGGTACGCCGCACCGGCGCTGAAGTCGCGCGACGGCACCCCAAATTCGTCCTTCACCATGAGTCGCGGCCACGCCCGGTAGAAATCGCAGTTGCAGGCGTAGGAGATCAACGTCGTGAATTGCGCGCCCGGCGGGCGCGCGGCGACTTCGGAGATCGCGATGCCACCGCCCGAGCGACGGAACCATTCCATGTGAGTCATTCCGGTTTCGAGTCCCAGCGCGCGTAGCGCCGGTCCCGCCGCGGCGCGGATCTCCCCGTATTCAGGTCCATCAACTTCGCGCGGCAGCAGCACGCACCACTGGATCCACGCGTTCTCCAGCACGGTGAGCGGCGCGGGAAGATAGCGGGAGATCGAATACCAGACGATGCACCCAGCGATCGTGACGCTGTCGAATGAGTGCTCCTCGCCCTGCAGGAATTCCTCGAACAACGCCGGGCGGCGCGGATCCGGTGGATGGTGCGCGAAATAGCCTTCGAGCTGTGCCGCGTCCTCGAGCCGATACGTATTCACGGCGCCCGCGCCCGCCGGCGGCTTGACGACGATCGGAAAGCCCACCTGCCGTACGAACGCTGCGCCATCGCTGGTGTGCGAGACGAGATGATGCCGCGCGCAGGGCAGTCCCGCCGCCTCCAGGACGCGCTTCATCGTGGACTTGTCGCGGAAGTTTTCCGCCGCCTGCACCGAGAGGCCCGGCAGCCCAAAGTGCGCACGTACTCTGGCAAGCGGCACCTGCAGTTGCTCAAGCGAGCCGATGATGCGGTGCGGGCGGCCGATCTGTTGCGCTAGCCCATCGATGGCGGCAGCAATTTGGCTCACGTCGAACGCATCGGCCACGCGCCAGTGTGCAGCGATGCGTGCGCGAATCTCGGATGGCAGTCGTTCCGGCGGATCCTGGCTTACGATCCCCAGGCGCACGCCCTCGAGTTGCGCCGCACCTGCAACGAAGCGCAGCGTCGCTTCCATGAAGAAAGGTACGACGAAGACGACAGTGCTCATGCGGCCTCTGGACTCCCGCAGACCAGCCGGATGCCATTATGCTTGCGGAAAACAGCGGGGGGGACGATGAGCGCGTTTTTCGGGCGAGCCGTACTTGCAGCTCTGACGGCGTGGCTGGCGGCGTGCGCCAACGTTCCCGACACGGAGGTCCGCGAACAGCTCGATGAGCGCACCGGGGTCACGGTGACGCGTATGGCGCAAGCCCTGGAGTTCTATTCGCCCCAGCCCGAACGCGGCCTGCAGGCGACGAGCTTTGCTTACCTCGGTCCGCTGGAAGTGAACCGCATGGGCAACCGCAGCACTTACCTCTGGCTAAGCGTGCTCCCGGGCACTGACGTGCAGGGACGTGAAGCGGGCGCGCTCGGAGCGCCGCAGCAGCTGCGTCTTATCATCGACAACGAGCCATTCGAGGTTGCGATCGCAGCGACCGCGGGCCAGCAGATCAATCTCGGAGCGCGAGCCTATCGGCGTCCCGCGAGCTGGGCCCAAGAAGCATACCTGTCGGCCCCTCCTGAGCTCCTCGCGCGACTCGCTGCCGCCAGCAGCCTGCTGCTGGAGATCGACGCGGGCGATGGTCAGCTGCGGCGCTACGATCCGTGGAAAGCGGACTTGAGCGGGCTCAAGGCATTCATTGTGCAGATCGCGCCGGCCTCGCCCTGAGCCGGGTGCCGCGTCAGGTCCGCTCGATCTGCACCCGTTCGCAGGAGCGGTTGCCGGGACGCATTTCTGCCCGCAGCCGGTAGCGTTCACCCGCTCCCACCTCGACCTCGACGGCATGTCGACTTGCCGTCGCCGCTTCGCCACCCACCTGGCAGTCGATCAGCAGCGAGTGCTTGCCGGGCAGAAGTTCAACGCTGTTGTAGCGCACGTCCACCGTCTTTCCGTCCACCGCGCGGATCACCAGCGCGAGCGGCGTCGCCGCGCGAAGCTTCGCCTCACCACTGATGACCGCCACCTCATCGGCTGGCCGGCGCTCGCCATCGTAGGCTCGGAACGTCGCGCACCCCGCCATCGCGAGCAGCAGTACGCCCGCAACGACACGTGCCGACATCATGATCCGCTGCCAGACGAGGATGCCGACGATTCGACAAGAGGCATCACGAGCTGGGCGCGCGGTCGCACATCGTCGAAGTTGACGTCCGGGTTGTACTGCCGCAGCAGCCAGATGGGAACACCGGGATACTTCTGCGCGATCGTCCACAGGGACTCACCGCGCCGCACGACGTGCACTTCAGTGCCGACGATGCGATTGGCCGCAAAGAAGTCTTCCTGCAGGCGCTGGTGGTAGTTGCGCCGGCGCTGCTCGAACTGGTCCTTGTCGATGACCGAGGTATCGATCTTCAGGCGCTGGCCGATGACCACCGGGGTACCGAAGCGCATGTGGTTGAGCTCGCGCAGGCGACTGGCGCGTATGCCGAGCCAGTCCGCGTAGTGCCCCAGGGTCTCGGCGGCCTGGACTTCGATCGTGCTGTCGTCGCCGACGGTATAGTCGCTCGGATCGGCAGACATGGACGTGGTCTCCGCTCCGGTCACCAGATTCGGGCTGATCTCCTCAGCCTGCGCTGCGGAAACCGGCTGGGCGGCCTGCGCCAGCGCGATCTCGCGCTCCGACTGCGGCACTTCTTCCGGCTGCGCTTCGAGGTCCGCAATCGCCGGCCGTGGCGTGACGTCCGTGATGGTTACCGTGCCCGTCGGCAGCTTCTCAGCATTGACGCTCGCCATCTGCAGCTTCTGCCCTTCGTAGATGTAGTTGCGGTCCTTGAGGCCGTTGATCGCCATCAGCGCCTGCTCCGTCAACCCGGCTTGGCGCGCAATGTTGGACAGCGAATCGCCACGCTTCACCACATAGACCTCGGTTGGGGCCGCGGGTGGCTGAGCCGCAGCGGGTGGCTGAGTCGCAGCGGGTGGCTGAGTCGCAGCGGGCGCCGCTGCGACGATGACGGGCCGTGGTTCAGTGCCGGGCAACTGCAGGATCTGCCCGTGCCGCACCTGGTGGGCGCTTCGCAGGTCGTTGAGTCGCATCAGTGTGGCGACGGTGGTGCCGTGCGCGGAGGCGATCGTCGACAGCGTGTCGCCGCGACGCACGCGGTAGATGCGATCCACCTTCTGCTGATCGAGGCGCTCGCTCGACTGCAGGCTGGCGAGGCGCACCTTGTAGTCCTGCGCGGCCGTGCTCGATTCGGGCACGCGCAGCTCGAAGCCACGTGGGATGTAGCGTTCGCCATTCCAGACGGCAGCCGTGAGCGACGGATTCAGCGCCCGCAGCACATTCAGATCGACGCCAAGCACGCGCTGCATGGCCGCTACGGGGACGTAGTCCGGCACACTGAAGGTGCGCGCCTTCATTTCGCTCTGGCGTGTCAACGGGCCGAAGTACTTCTCCGCATCGCGATCCACGTCCAGCGCCGCGAGAAACGCGATGTAGTAGTTGCGCGAGGCGAAACCGAAAGTGCGGCTCTGGTGCTGGCGGATGATCGCCACGATGTCGTCGGTGCCCTGCTTCTCCTTCGCCCGTCGCATGCCAGAAGCACCGTGGTTGTAGGCCGTGATCGCCAGCGGCCAGGTACCCAGCAGGTCGTAGTTGAACTGCAGCAGCTGCGCGGCTGCGACGGTAGAACGGTACGGATCCATGCGCTCATCCACCGTCGAGTCGATGCGCATGAAGCGCCGGCCGGTGGAGCGCATGAACTGCCACAGGCCCGCCGCGCCTGCCTTCGAATAGGCGCTCGGATCGAACGAGGACTCGACGTGCGGCAACGCGGCGACCTCTGCCGGCAGTCCCATGTTGGCGAGCGTTTCCGCGATGTGCGCTTCGTAGGCACCGGAACGGATGAGGCCGGCCTTGAAGCGATCGGCCTGACCGAGCTGGAAGCGCACGTGCGTTGCGGCTTCGCCCAGCGCGCGTGTGCTGATGTTCGGTGGCCAGAGCGCCCGTACTCGCGCTTCTTCTGGCGAGCCGGTGCCGTTGCCGCTCGCGAGTCGTCTCAGGATGGCACCGTACTTGTCCTTCGCTGCATCCACGACCTTGGCGCGCTGGGCGGGCGACAGGCTCTCGGGGAAGCTGATGACTTCGTAGACGACACCCAGGTTGCGGTCGTCGTGTACGAAGCCGCCGTTCGTGGTGACCTCGGTGTAGATGCGGGTCCAGAAGCCGATGTCAGGCTCGATCTCCGCGGGCCGCACGAATGGACTCTCGGCGCCGATGACGCCGGTCCACGGAGATGACGCAAGAACTGCGGCCAGCAGGTGCTTTGACAGATTACCGAGCGACATCATCCTCTCAAGCTCGAATGCAACGCCATTGCAGCCGTCGACGGATCTTACAGGGTGCCGTTAGCGTCCAAGTGGTTGGTTGAAAACGAGTCGCACGCATCGTCATGACATAGATCGGGCACGGTGCTACGAGTTCGCGTCGCCGCAATTGACACTCCGGCATTCTGTCATCTTCCCAGCGCCTGCGGCGAGACTCGAAATGGGATCATCGTGCAGCCATGGAGCGAGCGACGCATCACACATTCGGAGCTGCCGGCGTCATTATGGTATCGAGGCAGTGATCGGCGAGGCACGTGGCATATCGCTTGCACTTTCTGCCGGCATGAAAACCAAAATCACAGTTGGAATAGCGGCCGCACTTGTTGTCGGCCATGCCTGGGCGACGCCGATCAACTTGAGCGGCAGCGAAGAGAACCTGCAGCAGGTTCTCGACGGCATCACGATCGGGGGGGACTCCTCGGTCGACGTCGTAAACGACCAGGCAGTGCCTGACGAGCTCTGGTCGCTCGGTGCGAGCGGCGGGGCTTTCAGTCAGATCGTCATCGAGATCGCGGGCTACGCGCCGCTCAACTCTTTCGGAGTTTACGACGCTGCCGATCCAACTCACCGCGTACAGATGTTCTCGGGTGCTCAAAGCGCTGGCGCGCGTTCGGTCCTCTACATTGGAAACGACGGCAGCGTGTACGCCAATTTTGTCGATTCCGGGTATGACTTCGCCAGCAATCTGTTTGGCTTCTATCTCGATACCCCGACCGGCACGTGGTACTCGCAGAACTCGCTCAACTCTGACCAGGCGGATCACATGCTGGCCTTTGCAGGCGAGGGTGACTGGGTGCAGCTGCCTGGCAGTTTGCCTGGGCCGTGGGATCCGAATGAATTCGTGCTGGCCTGGGAAGACCTGGCGCGCCCGGGTTGGGACTATGACTACAACGATTTCGTGGTGATGGTGGAATCGGTGCACGCCGCGGTGCCGGAACCGGGCAGCCTGGCATTGTTCGGTCTTGGGCTCGCGGCACTGGGTTGGACCTTACGCCGGCGCGCTCAGACTTCGAAGGCTTGAAGCAATAGGCAAGCGACAGAATAAGAATCCCGGAAGGGACGCTCAAGACTCGGAGAACAACAACAAGAACTGCAGAGGCCCCGTTCGCGGGGCCTTTTTCTTGTCGCGGGATAAAACAAGGCAGCCCACAGGGGGGCTGCCTTGAAAAGCGGCGCATCACCTCCCTGGCGGGGGAGTCACCGGGCGGGGAACCCGGATCTGATACGCCGGTGAACCGGTTGGCGATTGGCTGTTCGGGTCATCAAATTCCTCAGCCGCACTTCGAGTCGCCACAGCTCAGGCAGGTCATGCAACCGTCCATCATGATCACGGCTGCGGTGTTGCACTTCGAGCACAGCTGCGCACCCTCGGGATAGTGCGACTTGGCGAAAGCATCCTGCTGCTTGCGACGCGCCTCGAACTCTGCACGCTTCTGATCGATGAGCTTCTGGCGGTGCTCGTCGATCTGCGGCTTGGGCATGAGACCAATTGACTGCAGGTGGCGCTCGATCACGTAGCCGAGCTCGGCGATGATCGACGGCATGAACTTGCCGCCCGCCTGCCAGTAGCCACCGCGCGGATCAAACACGGCCTTGAGCTCATCAACCAGGAAGGTCACGTCACCGCCCTTGCGGAACACGGCGGAGATGATGCGCGTCAGGGCCACGATCCACTGGTAATGATCGAGATTCTTCGAGTTGATGAAGACCTCGAACGGTCGCCGCTGCTCGTACTCCGTACCTTCGTTGAGCACGATGTCGTTGATGGTCACGTACATCGCGTGATCCGAGACCGGCGTCTTGATCTTGTAGGTGGAGCCGACGAGCATCTCGGGACGCTCGAGCCTCTCGTGCATCCGGATGACCTTGGCCTCGCGCCCGTCGCGCGTGCGTATGACCTCGTCGCGCTCCTTTTCTTTCTGCGGCTCGCGCGTCTTGTCCTCGGGCTTCTGCACCCGGTACTTGACGATTTTCTTGTCGACTCGAATTGCGCTCATGATCCTTACTCACCGTCGAGGCACGTCCCCTAGCGGACCCGCGTCGCAACGTGCCTCATGATTCTCAGAACTTCCCGTAATACCCTTCCTTCAATGCATCGAACAGATTGGCGGCGGTGTGCTTCTCACCGTCGTACTCGATCTCCTCGTCACCCTTCGCCTGGATCTCGGTACCGTCTTCGAGCGTGAACACGTAAGTCGTGTTCTTGAGGTCGTCTTCCTTGACCAGCACGCCCTGGAACGCCTCGGGGTTGAAGCGGAACGTGGTGCAGCCCTTGAGCCCACGCTCGTAGGCGTACATGTAGATGTCCTTGAAGTTCTCGTACTTGTAGTCGGTCGGCACGTTCGCGGTCTTGGAGATCGAGGAATCCACCCACTTCTGGGCTGCGGCCTGAATATCGACGTGCTCCTGCGGCGTAACGTCTTCGGCAGTGGTGAAATACTCGGGCAGCTTCTCGCCGGCAGTGTTTGATCCTGGCAGCGCCCGCGGATTCACCAGCTCGCGATAGGCCAGCAGCTCGAAGGAAAAGACGTCCATCTTTTCCTTGGTCTTGCGCCCTTCGCGGATCACATTGCGGAAATAGTGATGCGCGAATGAGGGCTCGATGCCGTTACTGGCGTTGTTGGCGAGAGACAGCGAGATCGTACCCGTCGGGGCGATCGAGCTGTGATGCGTAAAGCGCGCACCGACTTCGGCCAGCTCGTCCACCAGTTCCGGCGCAGTCTCGGCCACCCGCTGCATGTAGCGGCTGTAGCGGGCGTGTAGCACGCGCCCCGGCACCCGGGCGCCGATCTTCCAGCCGTCGACGGCCATCTCAGGACGCTTGCGCAGCATCTCGGGCGTAACCGTGAATTCCTCCAGCATGATCGGCGCCGGACCCTTCTCGCGCGCCAGGTCGAGTGCCGCCTGCCAGCCGGCGATGGCGAGCTCGCGCGAGACACGTTCGGTAAATGCGACCGAGGCCTTCGAGCCGTACTTCATGCCGAGCAGCGTGATCGCGGACCCGAGGCCGAGGAAGCCCATGCCGTGGCGGCGCTTGCGCTTGATCTCCTCGCGCTGGCCTTCGAGCGGCAGCCCGTTCACCTCGACCACATTGTCGAGCATGCGCGTGAAGATCTTCACCACGCGCTGGAATTCCTCCCAGTCGAAATCCGCCGCATCCGTGAACGGATGGCGCACGAAGCGCGTGAGGTTGATCGAGCCCAGCAGGCACGAGCCGTAGGGCGGCAGCGGCTGCTCTCCGCAGGGGTTGGTGGCGCGGATGTTTTCGCAGAACCAGTTGTTGTTCATCTCGTTGACGCGATCGATCAGCACGAACCCCGGCTCGGCGAAGTCGTAGGTCGAGGACATGATCACGTCCCACAGACGCCGCGCGGGCAGCGTCTTATAGACTTTGCAGGCAACCAGGCCGGCCTCGTTCACGACGTAATTGTCGTGCGTCGGCCACTCGCGCCAGATGTAACGGCTGCGGTCTGCGAGATCCGGCTTCTCCGCCTCGTATTCCTTGGCACTGACAGGAAAGGCGAGCTGCCACTCCCCGTCGGCCCTGACGGCTTTCATGAACTCATCGCTGATGAGCAACGACAGGTTGAACTGCCGCAGCCGGCCGCTCTCGCGCTTGGCCCGGATGAATTCGATGGCGTCCGGATGCCCGATGTCGAAGGTGCCCATCTGCGCGCCGCGCCGGCCACCGGCAGAGGACACCGTGAAGCACATCTTGTCGTAGATATCCATGAACGACAGCGGGCCCGATGTGTACGCGCCGGCGCCCGATACGTACGCGCCGCGCGGGCGCAACGTCGAGAACTCATAGCCGATGCCGCAGCCGGCCTTCAGCGTGAGGCCCGCCTCGTGCACCTTGTTGAGAATGTCATCCATGGAGTCACGGATGGTTCCCGACACGGTACAGTTGATGGTTGAGGTCGCGGGCTTGTGCTCGAGCGCGCCCGCATTGGACGTCACACGCCCAGCGGGAATTGCGCCCTTGCGCAACGCCCACAGGAACTGCTCGTACCACTGCTCGCGGACCCCCGCGCTCTCGACCTCGGACAGCGCCCGCGCCACTCTCTTGTAGGTATCGTCCATCGTGCGATCGATGGGCGCACCGTCTTTCGAGGTGAGGCGATACTTCTTGTCCCAGATGTCGAGCGAGGCTTCCTGGAAGGCAATGCTGTCGAGGTCTCTCGGTTCTATCTTGACCACCGTATTCATTAGTGACTGACGCTCCCCTTCGCTTCGTCAATACGGGTGGATGCTTGGTTCTTCTGACCGCGCGCGTGTCCGTCCGGAGCGAACACAACATCTTGTGTCAGGGGCGCAAGATTATTCTCGGACCCGGGGCACGTCAAGAATTTTATGGGTCAAAATTCATGCCAATAAAGACATATGATTCATGCTCTTACAAAAAGAAGCTGATAATTTGCCTGACTGGCTTCCGGAAAAACCTTGCCGATCGCAAACCCAACATCTTGTGTCCACCGTTCCAGCACAGCTCACCCACAGGAAGTGCACCGCTCGCTCACTGACGCATCCGCAAGAGCACTGCGCGACGCACGTTGAAATCGAAATGTGGGTCCCTAAATCGGTTCCCCAAGCGCAGCGAGCGCCTGAATTGGAGAGGAATGGAGGTGATTGCCATGAGCGTCGTGAGATATGAGCCGTGGGTGCTGATGAATCGCCTGAGCCGCGATCTCGAGCGTCTGTTCAACGTGCCTGCCGATGGCGGCGATGACACGCGCAGCGCGGTCGTCGACTGGGTCCCGGCTGTTGACATCAAGGAAGAGGACAAGCAGTTCGTCATCCACGCCGATCTGCCGGGAGTCGATGCAAAGGACATCGACGTCACGCTGGAAAAAGGTGTGCTGACGATTCGCGGACAGCGCGCCAACGAGTCGCGCGAAGAGAAGGACGGCTACCGCCGCGTTGAGCGCGTCAGCGGTCAATTTTTCCGCCGCTTCAGCCTGCCCGACACCGCGGACTCGACTGCCGTCAAGGCGAAGTTCGTCAATGGCGTGCTCGAAGTGCAGATTCCCAAGCAGCCTTCCGTGCTGCCGCGGCGGATCGCGGTCGACACGCATTAAATGCCGCTGATCTGCGGCATTCCTTAGAGAGGCAGGGGGCGGAACTTTTCGCCTCCCTGCCTTGTCCTGTACGCGCGGTTGGGGCCGCCATAGAATCCTCGCCCCGTAACTTCAGGACCTTCCACGCATGACGACGACCTCATACCGCGCCGGCCTCGCTCTGGCAGCCCTGCTTGCAGTGACGACCAACGTGCTGGCGGCGCCTCCCGTCATCACCGACTCGCCGATGCCGTCGCTCGCTCCCATGGTGAAGAAGGTCAGCCCCACGGTAGTCAGCATCGCGACCAGCGGCACGATCAAGGATCGGCGCAATCCGCTATTGGACGACCCGTTCTTCCGGCAGTTCTTGCCGCCCGATCTGCCGCGCGAACGTAAGTTCCAGAGCCTCGGCTCCGGTGTCGTTGTCGATGCGACGAACGGTTACATCATCACCAACGCGCACGTGATCGAGAACGCCAACGAGATTACCGTCACCGCGCAGGACGACCATCAGTACAAGGCAGAAGTGGTGGGCGCCGACGAAGGTTCGGACGTTGCAGTACTCAAGCTCAAGCAAGGCAAGCTCCCGGCGGCAATCACGCTGGGCGACTCGAGCAAGCTGGAAGTCGGCGATTTTGTCGTCGCGATCGGCAATCCATTTGGCCTGCAACACACAGTGACTTCGGGAATCGTAAGCGGCTTGGGCCGCGTCAATCCCGACCCGGATAGTTACCAGGACTTCATCCAGACCGATGCATCGATCAATCCAGGCAACTCGGGCGGTGCACTGGTCAATCTGCGCGGCGAACTGGTCGGCATCAATTCCGCGATCCTGTCGCGCACCGGCGGCAGCATCGGCATCGGTTTCGCTATCCCGGTGAACATGGTCAAGAACGTGATGGACCAGCTCATCAAGTACGGCGAAGTGAAACGCGGACTGCTGGGCGTGAATATCTCGAACTCGACGCTCACGCCCGATGTGGCGCAGGCTGTCGGCGCGCCGGCTGACACGCAGGGAGCGCTGGTCTTGCAAGTCGTCAGTGGCTCCCCTGCCGACAAGGCTGGCATCAAGGTCAACGATATCATCACGTCGGTGAACGCCGAGCCCGTCAAGGGCGGGCCGGAACTCAAGCGCATCATCGGCATGCTGCGCATCGGCGACAAGGTCGACGTAGGAGTGGTACGCGACGGCAAGCCGCGCAAGGTCACCGCCATCATCGCCGAGGGCTCGGCTTCGCGGACGTTATCGGCAGCCGACATTCACGAGGGCCTGGATGGCGCCAAGCTCGAGGATGCCGACGACAACGGCGGCGTGGTGGTGCTTGGGATTGAGCCGGGTAGTCCTGCCTCGCAAGTGGGGTTGCGGACCAACGACGTGATCGTCGGTGTGAATCGCGCGCGCGTCGCGAATCTCAAGCAGCTCAAGGAAGCCTCGGCGGGCTCCGAGACGATCGTGCTGAACATCCGCCGCGACAACGTTCCGCTGTCGATAGTCGTGCGCTGACGGCACCCGGCCGCCGCGCGGGCGCGGACGACGGGCGCTGGCTGGCGGCGCTCTCGCAGTATTGGCGCAGCGGCGGTCACTGCGTCTTATAATTTCCGCGGGGTCTTTAAGCGCGCAACGATGGCACCCACCTCAATTTGCATTCTGGGCGGCACAGGCTTCGTGGGCAGCCGGCTGGTCACGCGGCTCGTCACCGAGGGACACCGCGTCAAGGTTCTCACCCGCAATCGCGAGGTCCATCGCGACCTGCTGGTGCTGCCGGACCTTGATCTCGTCAGTGCCGACGTGCACGACGCGGGACAGCTCGCTGCACACTTCGACTCCTTCGACGTGATCGTCAACCTGGTTGGCATCCTCAACGAGCGTGGCCGCGGCGGCGCGGGCTTTCGCCGCGCCCACACCGAGCTCGCGGCCAAGGTGGTCGGCGCGTGTCGCTCGGCGGGTGTGAAGCGCCTCTTGCACATGAGCTCGCTGGGCGCGGATGCGCAAGGCGCGCCGAGTCATTACCTGCGCACAAAGGGCCAAGCCGAGGTGATCGTGCGTGAGGGCTGCGGGGGCGCGATGGACTACGCGATCTTCCGCCCCTCCGTGATCTTCGGTCCGGGTGATTCCTTCACCAACCGCTTTGCGCGGCTGCTGCGCCTGCTGCCCGGAGCCCTGCCTCTCGCCCGGAGTCGCGCGCGATTGGCCCCCGTATACGTGGGCGACGTGGTGGAAGCTATGGTCCGCTCATTGCACGCGAACCTGGCCGCGAGCGGCCGCAGCTTCGATCTCTGCGGGCCCCGTGTCTACACGCTCGCCGAGATCGTGTGCTTCATCAGCACCACGCTCGGACTCAGGCGCTGGGTATTCGGTCTTCCGGATTTCATTGGCCGGGTGCAGGGTCTGGTGATGGACTTCGTGCCGGGAAAACCATTTTCCACCGATAACTACCGTTCACTCCTGGTCGACAGTGTTTGCCGGCAGGATGGCCTCGGCGCGCTCGGCATCACGGCGCAGCCGATGGAGGCGATCGTGCGCCAGTACCTGGGAGCCCATTCGGCCCACGGCCTGCTCGACGGCTACCGGCATCGTCACCGGCCGAGGCTAGGCGCGACGTTTGAAGCCCCGGACGGCGCGGCGGCGCAGACGCTCTGATGCCTGGCAGCTTCCTTCTCGGCCGCGAGAGCTTTCACGTGCTGGAAGAATGCAGCCAGGTTGTTACCGGACTCGGCTAGCAGGCGCTGCAGGCCCGGTACGCACTCCTCGTACGCAGCCACTGACACGAGGTAGGCGTTGTTCAGATCCTCGGTCAGCCGCGGCTCGAGACCCGGAATACCCCACGACTGAAGCAACGCGCCGTATTCGCCCAGCAGCCGGTCGAGCTCAGCGCGCTTGCGCTCGCGCACGACGCTCGCTTCGAGCCCGCTCGCGTACAACGCTTTCAGTCTTTCCCGACCGCTGCCGAGCAGGCGCACGATCTCGCCCTCGCGCTCGCGCTGCAGCTCGAACGCCGCA
Source organism: uncultured Gammaproteobacteria bacterium (assembly GCA_963695985.1). Classification (GTDB taxonomy): domain Bacteria; phylum Pseudomonadota; class Gammaproteobacteria; order Steroidobacterales; family Steroidobacteraceae; genus DATBVX01. The sequence continues at coordinate 66,818 of CAVOIC010000015.1, read as the reverse complement.
AGCTCGTGCGCGCGATCATGCGCGCTCAACCAGCGACGCACGCCCTCCACTTCGACGACTGAAGCAAAGGCTTCGTTGAAGGACGTATCTCCTGGCACGTAGAGCAGCTGATGCGTGAGCTCGTGGAAGATGATCGCCGCCAGGCGCACATCGCTCCACGCCATCATCGTGCTCAGTACCGGATCGTCGAAATGCCCGAGTGTCGAATACGCCGGTACACCCGCGACGTACACGTCGTTGCCCTGGGCGTGCAGTCGTGCAGCAAAACTGCGCGCCTTCTGCTCCGAGAAGTACCCGCGATACACGACGCATCCCGCGACCGGGAAACACCAGCGCCGCGGCTGCACAGAGAATTCCGCCGCCGCGAATACGTTCCACAGCACGAACGGCCGCCGGACGTCCGCATAACTGCGATAACTGCCGTTGTCCGGCAGGCCGAGCTCGCGCACGGCGAACGCGCGCATTTCGAGCACACCCTGCAGCTGCGTCTTCAGTTTCTCCGGCGTCGCCGGATCGGCGATGACCGCAGGAATCGGCTGTCGCCTCGACATCAGATCCATCTGCCCGTTAGCGGTCTGGATCAGATAGCAGCCACCGAGCTGCAGGCAGAGCAGGAGCGTGAGCAACGGTGGCGCGCGATTCATGCAGTTGGAGGTTGTAAGCTACGGCGCATGGAAGTGTATCTGGTCGGTGGTGCAGTCCGGGACGAGTTGCTGGGTCGCGCGGCGCAGGAGCGCGACTGGGTAGTAGTGGGCGCCACGGCGGAGGAGCTGAAGCGGCAGGGCATGCAGCAGGTTGGCCGCGACTTTCCGGTGTTCCTGCACCCCGGGACCCGCGAGGAGTACGCGCTGGCTCGGACCGAGCGCAAGTCCGGTTCCGGTTATCACGGCTTCACCACCGACAGTTCCCCAACGGTGACGCTGGAGCAGGACCTGGCGCGGCGCGATCTGACGATCAACGCTATGGCGCGCGCGGCGGACGGGCGGCTCATAGATCCGTACGGCGGACAGCGCGACCTGCAGTCGCGGCAGCTACGGCACGTCTCACCGGCATTCATCGAGGATCCGCTGCGGGTGCTGCGCGTGGCGCGCTTCGCAGCGCGCTTCGGCGTGCTGGGATTTCGCGTAGCGGATGAGACACTCAGGCTGATGCGTGACATGAGCCAAGGCGGCGAGCTCGCTGCGCTGGTGCCGGAACGTGTGTGGCAGGAAACGCGTCGCGCACTGGAAGAAGATTCGCCACAGGTGTTCTTTGAGGTGCTGCGCGCATGCGAGGCGCTGGCGCAGGTGTTCCCGGAGCTGGAGGCACTCTTCGGCGTGCCGCAGCCCGAGCAGTGGCATCCCGAGATCGACACCGGGGTACATACGCTGATGGTCGTGAAGATGGCTGCCTCGCTGTCGCCGTCGGCCACGGTGCGTTTCGCGGCGCTGGTGCACGATCTGGGAAAGGCTGACACTCCGCACTCGAAGTGGCCGCGGCATGCGGGTCACGAAGTGCAGAGCGTGCAGCGCGTGCTGCAGCTGTGCGCGCGGTTGCGCATTCCAAATGAGTATCGCGACCTGGCAGTGCTCGTGGCACGCCATCATGGCGTCGTGCATCGGGCGCTCGAATTGCGCGCGGCGACAGTTGTCGATCTCTTTGCACACACCGACGCGTTGCGCCGACCAGAGCGCTTCGTGCAGTTCCTGGTGGCGTGCGAAGCGGACGCCCGCGGCCGCGAGGGACTCGAGGAGCGCGAATATCCCCAAAAGGCGCACTTGCTGCGGGCGCTCGCGGCGGCGCGCGCCGTAGTCCCTGAAGGCGCGGAGCTACAGGGAGAAGGCGCACAGATTGCGGAGCGTCTGCGCCGCAAGCGCATCGAGGCGATCGCCGCTCTCAGGCGCGAATGAGCGGACTCAGGGGGGCGAGCCCAGGTAAGCGAGCAGGGTGAGCCCGGCGAACGCGACCCGGCCTTCGAGGTCGCTGTCGCTCGTCCCGATCCGCAATTCCAGATCCAGCCGGTCGCTCACCGCAAAGGTGATCGAGCCGATCAACGTATCGGCCTGCTCGCCGGCGAATTCCTCGCGATCGTGGTAGTAGTCCACGCCGAAGGTCATCAGGCTCGAGCGGTAGCCGAGCGCCGCCCGCACCGTGTAGTCCAGAAACCCGTTCTCGCGCGTAAGCTCCGAGCCGACCAGTTGGGCGCCGGCCTGCAACACGCGTGTCGCGAGGCGGCGGAAAAGCTCACGTGAGATCGGAGGCAGATTACCCGCCTGCGGTGGCAGAGTAACGCCTGTGAGATCGCAATCTGCAGTTGAATAGTCGTAGTTGATTCCAGACACTAGTCCCGACCACGCCTTGCCGGTCCGGCTCACGGTGAGGCCGAGGGCAGTATTGTCGAGGCTGCACTTGCCCTGCCCGGTGAGCGGCACCAACACATTGCGAATAGGTACCACCTCGTTGAAGTCGAACTGATCGAGGTCGGAGCGGCGCGCTTCGGCACGCAGACCGACGCGCCAGCCTGCATCCCGGTAGTACAAGGTCGCCCCCAACGTCGTCGAGCTGAACAGATCGTGTTGGTCCCACCAGCGCGCGTCGACGTTCATGCCGAAGCGCCCGAAGAAATGATCGAAGCCGATCGTGGCGAGGTCGGCCTTGAAGTGCTCGAGGTCGGTGGAGGTGTCCGCGCTCCCTGCCTGCGCCGTGAGGGAGGTGACGAGGGATGGCGCCCAGACAATCCCGGCGTCCGCGCGGTAGCCACCGTCCTCGTCGATGTCACCACCGAGACTCAGCAGCCACGCCGACTGACTGTTCTGCGCGGCCTTGGCGGGCAATGCGACTGCGCAGAGCGCCAGGAAGCCCGCGGGGATGAGCTCATGCAAACGCATACACGATGACGGCCGCCACTAGCAGGCGGTAAAGCGTGAACGGCAGCATGCCGATGCGCTGGATGAAGCGCAGCAGGAAATGGATGCAGAGAAAGCCAGTGACCCCCGCAACTACGATACCGATCACGACCGGTCGCCAATCGATGTGGGTGTGAGCGCACACCATCCTGAGCGTTTCGTACGTCCCCGCCAGTGCGGTCCCGGGCACCGCGAGCAGAAAAGAATAACGTGCAGCCGCTTCGCGGGTCAGGCCGACGCCGAGGCCCGCAGTCATCGTGACACCGGAACGCGAAGTTCCGGGCACGAGTGCCAGCGCCTGCGCGAGACCGATGAGCGCCGCATCGCCCCAGCTCACTGAGTATTCGTCACGCTGCCGGCGCCCGAGCCAGTCCGCCAGCCACAGCAGCACGCCAAAGCCGGCCGTGGTCACCGCGATCAGCAGGGGACTGCGAAAGTGCTGCTCGATGTAGTCGTTGAACAGCAGTCCCACGAGTCCAACCGGGACCGTGCCCCACAGGACTGCCCACGCGAGATGCCCATCGCGGCTGTGCTGGCCGCGCGTGGAGGCAATCCAGGCCCTGGCCATCGCGGCGAGCTGCGGCCGAAAATAGGCCACCACTGCGGCGAGCGTGCCGATGTGGATGGCAGCGTCGAATTCGAGGCCCTGATCCGGCCAGCCCAGAAGACGCGGCGCCAGAATCAGGTGGCCGGAACTCGAGATCGGTAGAAATTCGGTGATGCCCTGGATGATCGCAAGAATGACGGCGTGAAGTATGGTCATGGCACTCCGATCGTATGCAGTTCCCGATTCCTACAGTGATGCCGCGAGATCGCGGACTGCGAATCCTCTCAGGGGCTGTTTCACGCCGCGTGACAGCCCCAGAACCTTGAAGCGCTCGCCCATCTCGCCCGGCAGAGTCAATAGCATCGCCTGCCGGGCAAGGCTCAGGCGCTCGACCAGCTCACGTTCGCCGGCACTCTTCAGCTGCTGATCGATGCCGAGCCCCATCAAGAAGTGGGCCTGGGTTGCGAAGCCGGCGACGTCGAGTCTCGCGGCGCTGGCGGCTTCCGCGGCCGCCGTGAAATCGACCCAGGCGCCGATATCCTGCAATCCCACATTGATGAACGGATCAGAATGAAAGCGTTGACGGAAGTGGCACAGTAGCGTGCCGTCGTGGCGTTCTGGACGGTAGTACTGAGATCGCGGCAGGCCATAGTCGATGAAGAGCATCACCCCGGCCTTGAGCACCCGGGCCAGAGTGCGCAGCCACGGATCGAGCCGCAGGCAGATCTCGGAGGTGTATCCGTCGGCGAAGAAATGGCCCACCTGCTTTTCAATCGCACGCACTTTGTGCTCGAGTGGCTGCGGCGCCGGAGTCTCCGACCAATCGAGCCGGCCCAGTTGCCAACTCACCCCGAGGGCATTCACCCTGCCCGAGCGCATGCGGAAACGATCGACCGGCAGGGCGTCGAGCACTTCGTTCGCTACGATCACGCCACGACGCGCCGCCGGCAGCTCGTCGAGCCAGGTGACGCGCTTGAGGTGCCTGGCCGCGCGTGCCGTGAGCGTCGCAAGCTGCCGCTGGCGCAGGTCGGCGCTGATCTCAAGGATCAGGTAGCTGTCCGGTACGCATTCGAGCACCTCGAGTTCGTTCAACATGTCGGCAGCCATGAGCCCGGTGCCGGCACCGATCTCGAGAATGTCCCCGCCGCCCAGCCCAGCGAGCACTTCGGCGCACTGCGCCGCGAGGCAACGACTGAACAATGGCGAGATCTCGGGCGCGGTGACGAAGTCGCCGGCAGAACCGAACTTGCTGGCGCCGGCGGTGTAGTAGCCGAACCCCGGCTGGTACAGCGCCATTTCCATGAAGCGGGCGAAACTGATCCAGCCGCCCTGCGTCTCAATCTCGCGCCGGATCAGCGCCAGCAGCTGCTCGCTGTGCGCGCGCTCTTCCGGCGTCAAGCCGGGAAGCTCGGCGGCCGTCACGCGCGACACTCCCTGAGTTCTCCGGTATGTTTGAGACTGGCTTGCATTCGTACCAGGCGCCCCTGCATGAATTCCGCCGGGCAACTGTCAGGCAAGACTGTGCTGGTCACCGGTGCCGCGCGCCGCATCGGCGCCGCCATCGTACGGTCAATGCATACAGCCGGCGCCAACGTCATCATCCATCACCGCGGATCCATCGATGCGGCGGCCGCCCTTGGCGCCGAGCTCAATCGCCAACGCACCGATTCCGCGCTCACGCTGCGCGCCGACCTCGCCGACGCGGATGCCATTGCAGAGCTGATTGGGCGCACGCTCGCACAGTTCGGGCGGCTCGACATCCTGGTCAACAACGCCTCGAGCTTCTACCCGACGCCGGTGGGAGAGATCACGCCGCGCCAATGGGAGGAGCTCATCGGCAGCAACCTCAAAGCACCGCTCTTCCTCTCGCAAGCCGCGGCAAGCGAGCTCAGGCGCCGCGAGGGACTCATTCTCAATCTCATCGACATTCACGCGTCACGTCCGCTGCGTCATCACACAGTCTACTCGGTGGCTAAAGCCGGGCTCGCGATGTTGACGCGCTCGCTGGCACGCGAGCTCGCCCCGCAAGTGCGCGTCAATGGCATCGCACCCGGCCCGGTGCTCTGGCCGGACGGCGATCTGGAGCCCGAGCTCAAGCGGGAAATCGTGGAGCGCACGGCGCTGAAGCGCATGGGTACACCGGAAGACGTGGCGCGGGCAGCGCTCTTCTTTGCGCAGGATGCGCCGTACGTCACCGGGCAGATTCTGGCGGTGGATGGCGGCCGGAGCGTGGGATGGTGACCGCCTCGAGCGGGTGAGCCGCGCGATCGAATGACTCCCACAGCTCGCCGATGGTGCGCCCCGATACCGGATGCCTGAGCGCGGGTGCGATCTCGGCGAGCGGCCCCAGCATGTAAGCCCGCCGCAGCAGATCGGGTCGCGGCAGCGTCAGGTCCGGCTCGTCACAACTCAGGTTCCCATACAGGAGGATGTCGAGGTCCATCGAACGCGGCGCCCATCTGGGCGCGGCGCGCGTGCGCCCGCACAGCCGCTCCACGTCGCGCAGCTCGTCGACCACCTGCTCCACCGACTCGGCCGTGTCGAAGCCGATGACCAGGTTGATGAAGTCCGGCCCTTCGAAGCCGACCGCGCGATTACGAAAGGCAGTAGAGACAGTGAGCGGGCCGAAGCGCTGCTCGAGCTCATCGAGCGCCAGTGCGAGATGGCGCGCGGGCTCCACGTTGCTGCCCGCCGCGACGTAGACCCGTGTCTTGACCACGGCCATCGGCTTGACACCCACAGCACGCTTTCTCGCCTTCTCCAGATCGCGCGCATTGCGCTCGATCATCACACCGACATCTTTCGAGCCGCGTATCGCCCCCGGCTTGTTGAGAGTGAGCCGGATCCAGTCGAGGTTGAACTCCTCGAGCACCATCAGTGCGGTGCGTTCGGCCAGCGTTTCGACCAGGTGAAATTCCGAGCGGGCGATGAATTCGAGGATGCGCTTGGCAACCTTCTTGTAGTTGACCGTGGCCTCGATCTCATCTGCGGCGGCGGCGCGGCGGACGTCGCAGGGGATCTCCAGGTCGATGTTCACCGTCTGCTTGACACGTCGTTCCCACTCGTAAATGCCGATGATCGCCTGGGTCGTCAGCTCACGGAGGAAGATGCGATCCATGATGCGCGACTGTCGGTCAGAGCGGCGCAGCGCTACCGGCGCGTCCAGTGGCAGGCGCGAGGAGCTCGTTCAATGGCCAGCGCGCGTGGATCTCGATCGGCAAAGCCTGCGCCTCTCCGGCCTTGAGGCGCCACAGGCCCGCGGCCGCGATCATGGCGGCATTGTCGGTGCAGAACTCGAGCCGCGGGAAATGCAGCGCGATGCCGCGCGCGTCCGCGAGCCTGCGCAGCCGCTCGCGCAAGCTGCGATTCGCCCCGACACCGCCCGCGACCACGAGGCGATCGAGACCGGTCGCCTCCAGTGCACGCTCGGTCTTCGCGACCAGCGAATCCACGACTGCGGTTTCGAACGCGAGTGCCAGATCGGCGCGTGCCTGCTCATCGAGCGGATGCTGACGGATGAGCAGCATGGCAGCGGTCTTGAGCCCACTGAAACTGAAATCGAGATCGGCGCGGTCGCGCATAGGCTGCGGCAGTTTCACCTTTCCGGGGCGGCCGTGCTCGGCCAGGCGGGACAGCGGCGCGCCCCCGGGGTAGGGCAGCCCGAGCAGTTTGGCGGTCTTATCGAACGCCTCGCCGGCGGCATCGTCCAGCGATTCACCCAGCAGGCGGTACTCACCCAGTGCACGGACTTCGATCAGCATCGTGTGCCCACCGGAGACGAGCAGGGCCAGGAACGGCAGTTCGGGAACCGGGCGCTCCAGCATCGGCGCGAAAAGGTGGCCTTCCAGGTGGTGGACCGCAACCGCAGGCACGCCCCAGGCATAGGCGAGGCTGCGTCCCAGCGTGGCGCCCGTGAGAAGGGCACCGGCCAGTCCCGGGCCCGCGGTATAGGCGATGCCGTCGATGTCAGCGGGCGTACTGCGCGCCTGGGCCAGGGTTTCCCTGAGAAGCGGCAACAACTTGCGAACGTGATCGCGGGATGCGAGCTCAGGTACGACCCCCCCGTACGCATCGTGCAGCGCCGTCTGGCTGAAAACGGCGTGCGCCAGCAGTCCGGTCGCCTCGTCGAGCACGGCGATGGCGGATTCATCACAGGAGGATTCGATACCCAGCACGCGCATGGCCAATTTTGCCTTTTGAATCACACACCTTTAGAATCGCGCCCCTTCGCCGGGGCCCCGGGCGAAATTATCTGATTCGAGTTGAGGTTTCGATGCCGAGCGTTCGTGTCCGCGAAAACGAGTACTTCGATGCCGCCCTGCGGCGCTTCAAGCGTGCCTGCGAGAAAGCCGGCATCCTCACTGAGCTCAGGCGGCGCGAATTCTACGAGAAGCCGACCCAGGAACGGAAACGCAAGAAGGCGGCTGCCATCAAGCGTCACATGAAGCGCGTCTCGCGCGATGGGATGCGGGCACCGCGTTGATCCCTACCAGCTCCATGACCCTCAAGGAGCGGATCCAGGACGACATGAAGGCCGCGATGCGGGCGGGGGAAAAGGAACGCCTCGGCACCATCCGCATGATCCTCGCCGGCATCAAGCAGCGCGAAGTCGACGAGCGCATCCAGTTGAACGATGCGCAAGTCATGAGCGTGCTCGAAAAAATGATCAAGAGCCGCAAGGAATCGCTGGTCCATTTCCAGTCGGGCGGCCGCGCGGATCTGGTCGCCAAAGAGACCGCGGAAATCGGCCTGATCCAGTCCTACCTGCCCGCCCAGCTCTCGGAAGCAGAGATCGACGCTCTGATTACTGAAGCGATCGCCGCGACGGGCGCCGCGTCGGTGAAGGACATGGGCAAGGCGATGGGCCTGATCAAGGCCAAGGCGCAGGGCAAGGCCGACATGGCGCTGGTCGGCGCAAAGCTCAAGGCGAAACTGGGCGGCTGAACGGGCTGGAATCCTCCAGCCTGCAGCACAATATCCCGAGCCTGTCGCTGCTCGGCGCGGCGGCAGGTGCAGAATGATCGGACAGGGCCCATTATCTGCGCGTCCATGGCCGGCCTGATCCCCCAGCATTTCATCGATGAGCTGATGGCGCGCGCCGACATCGTCGAGGTGATCGGCAGCCGCGTGCCGCTCAAGAAGGCGGGCCGGGAATTCAAGGCCTGTTGCCCGTTCCACGGCGAGAAGACACCGTCGTTCACCGTGAGCCAGGCGAAGCAGTTCTATCACTGCTTCGGCTGCGGCGCGCACGGCACGGCGATCGGCTTCCTCATGGAATACGACAAGCTGGGCTTCGTCGAGGCGGTCGAAGAGCTCGCGAGCCGCGTCGGGCTCGAGGTGCCGCACGAGGCCGGTCCGAAGCGAGAGTCTTCCAGCGATGACCTGTACGAAGTGCTCGGCCGCGCGGCGCAGTTCTTCCGCGACTGCCTCAAGGAGCATCCGCGTGCCATCGAATACCTGAGGAAACGCGGGCTGAGTGAGGACACCGCGCAACACTTCGCCATCGGCTACGCTCCGGACTCCTGGCATGCGCTGCTCAAGCGCTTCGGTACGGGCGAGCCGGCACGCCGCAAGCTGATGGCGGCCGGACTCATCATCGAGCGGACCGGTGCGGCGCGCGATGCCGACGGCGGGTTCTACGACCGCTTCCGCGATCGCATCATGTTTCCGATCCGCGATGCGCGCGGACGCGTGATCGCGTTCGGCGGCCGCATCATCGACAGCGGCGAGCCGAAGTACCTGAATTCGCCGGAAACCAGCGTGTTTCACAAGGGCAAGGAGCTCTATGGACTCTACGAAGCGCGCCAGTCACGCCAAGCCCTGACGCGCTTGCTGATCGTTGAAGGCTATATGGATGTCGTGCGACTGCATCAGGCGGGAGTGACCTACGCCCTGGCGACGCTGGGCACGGCGACTACGGCCGAGCACCTCAATCGGATCTTTCGCCTGACGGCGGAAGTCGTATTCTGCTTCGATGGCGATCGCGCCGGACGCTCCGCAGCGTGGCGCGCCCTCGAGAACGCGCTGCCCCAGGCACGCGAAGGCCGACAGATCAAATTCATGTTCCTGCCCGAAGGACACGACCCCGACTCGCTCGTGGGCGAGGAGGGTCGCGATGCGTTCGAGGCGCGACTCAGTACGGCGCTGCCCCTGTCCGAGTATCTTGTCGAGCAGCTCGCTTCTCAGGTCGACCTGAAGCACCTCGATGGGCGAGCGCGCCTCGCGGAACTGGCCAAACCGCTCCTGCGACGCATACCGCCCGGCGTGTACCAGGAGCTGCTGATCGATCGGCTCGCCGGCCAGGTGGGAATGCCCGCCGGGAAGCTGGCAGCACTGCTGCTCGAACCGGAAGAGTCCGCCCACCCACAGCAGCGGCCGCGGGCTGCTGCGAGAGCCACCCTGGCCGGTCGTGGAAGCCTGGTGCGCCAAGCCATCACGCTGCTCCTGAACCATCCTGAGGCGGCCAAGCCGATCACGGGCGCAGAAGAACTGGCACAAAGCGCACAGCCGGGAGCTGCGCTGCTGGCCGAGCTCATCGCCGAGCTGAAAGCGCGCCCGGCGCCGAACAAGGCCGCAGTCGTGGAGCGCTGGCGCCAGCGTGCCGAGGGTCCGCACTTGCTCAAGCTCGCGGCGGCCGAGTGCCTGGTCACGGAATCCGCTGCAGCCACGCGCGAAGTTCAGACAACGGTCGACCGGTTGCGCCGTGAGGCCGGGCCCTCCCGCCGCACTGACGAGCTGCTGCGCAAGGCCGAAGCAAGCGGCCTCAACTCACAGGAAAAGCTTGAGCTTCAAGGACTTCTGGCGACGCGGGGCGGGCGCGAAACATCCCGGCGCGAGGGTTGAAAATGCCCCGAAAGGCCGAATCTAGTCGCCCGAAGGCGGTCCAAGTATACTCGCGCGTTCTTTTGGCACCGCCCATCCCACCCATGCCGCCAGTGAGGCTTTCAACCTTGAGCGAAAAGAAGGCCACTCACATTGCTGATGAGCGCCAATCGCAGCTCAAGCTCCTGATCGCCAGGGGCAAGGAACAGGGCTATCTCACCTATGCAGAGGTGAACGATCACCTGCCGAGCGAAATCGTCGATCCGGAGCAGATCGAAGATATCGTCAACATGATTAACGACATGGGCATCCCGGTGTACGAGAAAGCGCCGGATGCCGAGTCGATGCTCCTCGCCGAGACCAGCACTCCCGACGAGGAGGCGGTGGAAGAAGCGGCCGCGGCCCTGGTGGCGGTGGACGCCGAGTTTGGTCGCACCACTGATCCGGTGCGCATGTACATGCGCGAGATGGGCACGGTCGAGCTGCTCACCCGCGAGGGCGAGATCCGCATCGCCAAGCGCATCGAGGAAGGCCTCGATGCCGTCCGCGGCGCACTCGCGCTGTATCCCTCGACCTTCGAACTCATGCTGCGACAGTACGAGCCGGTCAAGACGGGGCAGAACCGCCTCATTGACATCATCGTGGGCTTTGTCGATCCCAACGCGCCCGACGAGATCGCGCAGCCACAGAACGCCCGCCTGGAGCTTGCGCGAGAAGCCGAGGCTGCGGAGGACGAAGAAGGCGAGGAAGAGGACAAGGAAGAGGAAGCCCTCGAGACCGGACCGGATCCCGAGGAAGCTGCGCGGCGCTTCGCGACCCTCGCCCGCTACTTCAACCAGGTCCTCAATGCGCTACACGGCAAAGGCGCGAAGGATCCGAAGACCCAGAAGCTGCGTCGCAGGCTCGCGGCCGAGTTCATGGAGCTCAAGCTCGCGCCCAAGATGTTCGAGATGCTGATCGACAACCTGCGTGATCATGTGGCCGAGGTGCGCCAGCTCGAGAAGGAAATCATGATGATCTGCGTGCGCCAGGCTGGCATGCCGCGCAAGGATTTCATCTCCACCTTCCCCAAGAATGAGACCAACCTGCGCTGGCTGCAGAAGCACCTCAAGGCCAAGAAGAAGCATTCCTCGGCGCTCGGCAAGTTGAAGGATGAGATCGAGAAGCGCCAGAAAAAACTGCAGCAGCTCGAAGAGGTGCGTCACCTCTCGATCAATGACATCAAAGAGATCAATCGCGAGGTGTCGATCGGCGAGGCCAAGGCACGGCGCGCCAAGAAGGAGATGGTCGAGGCGAATCTGCGCCTCGTGATCTCAATCGCGAAGAAGTACACCAACCGCGGCCTGCAGTTCCTCGACCTGATCCAGGAAGGCAACATCGGCCTCATGAAGGCCGTGGACAAGTTCGAATACCGGCGCGGTTACAAGTTTTCGACCTACGCCACGTGGTGGATCCGGCAGGCCATCACGCGCTCGATCGCCGACCAGGCGCGCACCATCCGCATCCCGGTACACATGATCGAGACCATCAACAAGCTCAACCGCATCTCGCGGCAGATGCTGCAGGAGATGGGCCGCGAGCCGACGCCGGAGGAACTCGCGGTACGCATGGAGATGCCCGAGGACAAGGTACGCAAGGTGCTGAAGATCGCCAAGGAACCGATCTCGATGGAGACACCCATCGGCGATGACGAGGATTCGCACCTTGGGGATTTCATCGAGGACACTTCAGTTGATTCGCCGATCGATGCAGCCACGATGGAATCGCTGCGCGAGACGACGCACGCGGTACTGGCGGGCCTCACGCCGCGCGAGGCCAAGGTGCTGCGCATGCGTTTCGGCATCGACATGAACACCGACCACACGCTGGAAGAAGTCGGTAAGCAATTCGACGTGACGCGCGAGCGCATTCGCCAGATCGAAGCGAAGGCGCTGCGCAAGCTCCGTCATCCGAGCCGCAGCGAGCAGCTGCGGTCCTTCCTGATGGACGATTGAGCGCGAGCTCAGCGCCCCACCTGGTGAAACCACGGGGCCGGTGTCGAGCGCTCGACACCGGCCCTTGTCTTTTCAGTGGCTGCCGCGATAGACGCGCTCGCCTGCTTCGACCCGCAAGCTCAGCCGGTTCTGTCGCGGTGGCAGTGGACAGGTCGCGAACTCGTTGAAGGCGCACGGGGGGTTGTACGCCTTGTTGAAGTCGAGGGGCACCTCGCCCTTCTGCGGCAGCGGAACGTAGAGAAAGCGGCCCGCACCGTACGTCTCCCGGCCGCTGGTGGCGTCGGCGAACATCAGGAATAGCTCGTTCGCGTCCGGTTCCTCCAGGACCGCGTCCAGGCGCCATTCCCGTCCGCTCCGCGTAAAGGTCAGATAACCCGGAGCCGTCATGTTCTCGACCATGCCCAGGATGTTCACGATCGGAATCTGCTTAGCGGGCTCGTAGGGATGAAAGCGCGCATGGAAAGCCCACGTCTCATCGATCGGGAAGTAGTCGATCCGCTTGAACTGCGTGCGCAGGGTGCTGGCGCTGTCGCGCACTCTGAGGCCGAGTCGTCCGGCGCGTTCGATGGCGAAGAAGCGCAGTGAGCCCGAGGCCAGCACCGTGGGATTGCCGCTGGTATCAGGCGCCATGTCGATCGACGCGACGGCCTGCCCGCTGCTCGTGATGCCGGCATCCGCGCCCGCGGTGAAGCGCACGGTTCTACCCTCGAGCAGGAAAGTGCCGGCTCTGGGAGCGAGCGCCGTGTGGTCCAGAACCAGAGCGTTATCCCGCGCGCGCCCGAACGTGTTCTCACCCGGTTTGAACCAGTAAAGGCCGACCAGCGTCAACCATCCGGTTTCCGAGGTGAGCCGCGCCACGCGCTGCGCGCGCCACGCTTCGATCTCGGCCCGGTAGTTCGTCCCGGTCGGCGCAGGCTGAGCGACGGCGTCGAGTGTGAGCGCCGCGACGATCGCAAGCAGTGCTGCCCTGGGCACGTGCACTACTTGCGCGGCGGCATTTCGCCGTCGGCGCGGAATCCAGCCTTCTTGTGCGTACCGTCGCAATACGGCTTGTTGCCCGACTGCCCGCAGCGGCACAGCCAGGTCTCCGAGACGCGGTTGAGCGTCCGGCCGGTACCCGACACCAGCTCGAGATTGCCTTTGATATGCAGCGGCCCGTCGAACCGAGGCGTCACGGTGACCGTTCCGTTGCGGGCTGCGAGCGGCTGCGAATCCTGGCTCGTCGGCTCGCCGGTGGCCGTGAAGCCTGCAGCGGAGTGGCTGCCGTCGCAGAACGGCTTGTGCTTCGAGGCCCCGCACCGGCACAGGGTGGCGCGCAGCGCCGTCGTTCCGTCAGCCAGGTGCAGCTCGGCGTGAAACGCGAGCGGGCCGTTCTCCCGCACGCGCACGCTGTTGACCACCGGCGGCTCCTCCCCTGCCGCACCATCGGTGCGCTCGTAGGTGAGGGCGCCCGAAGGACAGGCCTGCACGAGCTCGACTACGCGCTCGGTGGCAGCCGCGTCGGGCTGGATCCAGGGGCCGCTCACGTTCGGCACAAACACGCGCGGGTCGCCGAGCACGCAGTTGCGCGAATGAACGCACCTGCGAGCATCAAAGCGCACTGTTACGCGGGTGGCCCTGTACTCCTCGAGCTTTTCTGCCATTTCCTCGTCCTCCACCCGGCAGCCTACTACTCAGCCAGAAGTTCCCGTCGCGCTTTCGCCAGCTCGGTCCGCGTTGCGGGTGCGACCTTCGGATACTGCAGATTCAAGGAGCTCAGCGCATCGATGACCACGCTCGCCACCACGATTCGCGTGTACCACTTGTTATCGGCGGGCACCACGTACCACGGTGCGTACTGCGTTGCCGTCGCGCGGATCATGTCCTCGAACGCAGCCATGTACTGCTTCCAGTACTTGCGCTGGCGCACGTCGTCCGCCGAAAACTTCCAGTGTTTTTCGGGATCATCGAGACGCTCCAGAAAGCGCTTCTTCTGTTCTTCGCGGGAAACATTCAGAAAGAATTTGCAGATCGCGACGCCATTGTGCGCGAGGTAGCGCTCGAAACAACGAATGTCCTTGTAGCGTTGCTCCCAGATCTTCTTCGTCACCAGATGTGGCGGCAGCTTCTGGCGGGAAAGGAATTCCGGGTGCACGCGGACAATGAGTACCTCTTCGTAGTACGAGCGGTTGAAGATGCCAATGCGCCCGCGCTCGGGCAGCTCTTTCACGCAGCGCCACAGATAATCGTGATCGAGCTCCCCCGGGGAAGGCGCCTTGAACGAGGCGACCTGGCAGCCGGAAGGATTGACTCCGGACATCACATGCTTGATCGCACTGTCCTTGCCCGCCGCGTCCATCGCCTGAAAGATCAGGAGCACCGCCCATCGATCCTGTGCATACAGGCGCGTCTGCAGCTCGGAGAGCATCTCGACGCCGTTTCGCAGCGCCTCCTGCGCACTCGGTTTGTCCTCGTCATCCATGTCGCCCGTGTCGTGCGGATCGAAGTCCCTCAACCGGAACTTCCTGCCGTCCTCCACGCAGTAGGCACGGAGCATCTTGAGCACGTGATCGAGATTCTTGCCGGCCTGCATACCGCCTGCTCCGGAATTGCTCAGCTGGGACGCTGCGTCGAGGGAGCCATTCGCCTCTGCAGCAGTGCGTTGCGCGCCGCCCATTCCGCGGCTGGCTCGAGCGCCGCCAGAAAATCCGTCTGGCCGCCGGCAAGCATCGCGAGCGGCGCGCCGTCACGCAGCAGCACGCGATTGCCGGCCAGCGCCGGTACGCGCGGGCCGGGCGTGAGAATGCCGCAGAGATTGAGCGGGTCCGCTGCGCTCAGCGATACCAGGGCGCCGTCGAGCGGGCGGCGCCGAATGGCACGCAAAGCACCGACGGCATCGGCGAGCGCGAATTGCTCGCCGCTCATGCCGGCGACGAACCGTCCGCCTCGGATGTGACCCTGAGCTTCGAGGCGGCGATAGGCACGCAGCAGCGCGTGCCATGGCGGCAGCCATTCGGCCTCGCGCGTGAGCAAGCGGCGAAAGACCACGCCGTAGCGACGCAGCAGGATCTCGGCGATGCGCTCGACGTGGCGGTTGTCCGCACCCGGCGCGCTCCGGCGAATCAGGCTCCACCGCCCCGCGTCCTCGAGGCCGAACAAGGCGATGCGCCGGCGCCGCGACGCGAGTCGCCGCTTGCGATCGGACGGCAGCAGCATCGCGCGCAGTCCGCTGAAACTGTCGGCATTCACCAGGCCCGCGGCGACCAGCTCCCCGAGCCCGCTTTCAGCCTGCGCGCGCAGCAGGCCCGAGGCTTCGATCATATCGTCGAGAAATGACGCCCCGTGGCTGCGCAGGTAGTCCGCAAGCGCGGCGGCGGAGTGCGAGAGCTCAATCTGCGATCGCGATTCATCGGACAGCGACTGCCACAGCGCCCAGTCCCTGCGACTTAAGAGCGCGATCGGCGTTGCCCGCACGGGCGCGGCAGTCGCCCCCTTCGCGGGCGTGAGCCTGGCCCAGAGTGCGCGACCGGAAAGGCACAGGCTGTCTAGCCAGTTGGGATCGTAGTCCTCGAGCCGCGAGGCCAGCACATCGGCCTCCCAGGCAGCAGCCGGGATTTCGAAGCCCTGCAACTGCTCGACGACGGCGGCGAGCGCCTCGACACCGCTGCTGCGCGGCTCACGTGTGACACCCTGCCAGTCGAGGAGAAAGCGCATGAAATCGGCGCTCGAGACCGGCTCGATCTCGGCGCGCAGAGTGCGGATCGTGTAGCGATGGATGCGTGCGAGCAGGCGCCGCTCGCACCACTCGAGAACAGTGCCTTCGGCGCTGAACTGACCGCGCAGCACGAAGCCCTCACTCTCGAGTGTCGTCAGTGCCGCCTCGATCGCGGTCACCGGCACACCGAATGCCTGCGCCATTGCTACCGCCGTGACCGGGCCGATGGCCTGCAGCCGGCCGCGCACCAGCTCCGTGAGCGCATCCTCGCCCGACCACTCGCGTGAGGCGAACGGCTCTGGAGTGGAAATCTTCGGCTCACACCCGGCATCCGGATAGACGGCGCGGAGCATGGGCAGCGATTCCGCCGCAACCCAGAACGAGCGCCCACCCGAGCTCAGTCGTGTGGCCCGGCGCATGGTGACCAGAGTTTCGAACAGCGCTTGCCAGCCGCCGCGAACGCCCTCCTCCTCGGCCAGCAGTCCCAGGGACATCAACGCATCGTGCAGTTCGTCGGCGCTCTCCGCTGCAGGCCAGGCCTCCTCGCGCACCGTGGCGATCGCCTGGCTGTCGAGCTTGCCGAACTCCGCTGCCGTCTGCGGATCGAGCCAGCGGCGTGCAGCCACGGCCTGGGTGCGACGTTCTTCCAGCGGCGCATCGTCGAGGTAAGCGTAGGGTCGCGCGGTCAGGATTTCCTGCGCGAGTGGCGAAGGATGGGGCAGATCGCGAGTCAGGACACGGACCGCGCCGCTTTCCATCGAGCGCAGCAGCTCGATCAGTCCGCTGACGTCCATGGCCTCGTGCAGACAATCATCCAGAGTCTGCTGTACCAATGGATGATCCGGAATCTCACGCTCGCCGGTGAGATTCTCGGCGCACGCGATCTGATCCGGGAACACGACCGCGACCAGGTCCTCGGCCGCCATGCGCTGCAGCGGCGCCGGCGTCCGCTTGCCGCCGCGTGCCCGCTTGACCGCGAGCGCGATGCTCGCGTTCCAGCGCCAGCGGGTCGTGAACAGCGGCGCATCGAGCACCGCCTGCACCAGCACCGATTCGACCGTGCGGCTGTTCAGGAAGCGCACCACATCCTCGAGCGCAAAACTGTGCGTCTCGCCGAGAGACAGGACGATCGAATCCTCAGTCGCGGCGGCTTGCAGTTCGAAATTGAAGGTGCGGCAGAAGCGCTTGCGCAGCGCAAGGCCGAAAGCGCGATTGAGGCGCGCGCCGAACGGCGCGTGGATGACGAGCTGCATGCCGCCCGACTCATCGAAGAAGCGCTCGAACACGAGTGTCTGCTGGGTGGGCAGGCGACCGAGCACGGCCTTCGCGCCGGCGAGATATTCCACCATCTGCCGCGCGGCCGACTGGCCGAGCCGGTAGCGCGCCATCGTCTCCTTCACGCAGCGCTCGAGCGCCTCGCCGTCGACCGAGGAGAGAACTTCGTCCAGCTCCGCGCGCAGCCGCGAGACTGCAGCAGAGAGCTCCACAGTGCGGGCGGGGGCCTCGCCCAACCAGAACGGAATGTTTGGCGGCTGGCCCTTCGCATCCTCGACCCGGACCCGGCCCGCCTCGACGCGCAGGATCCGGTATGAGCTGTTGCCCAACTGAAAGACATCGCCGGCAAGACTCTCGACCGCGAAGTCTTCGTGCAGCGTCCCGACGAAGACCCCGGACGGCTCGAGGATCACCTGGTAGTCGGCGTTGTCCGGGATCGCGCCGCCGCAGGTGATCGCAGTGAGACGCGCACCGCGGCGCGTACGCAATCGCCGATTGACCGCGTCGCGATGCAGGTAGGCCGCCTGCCGGCCACGGCGCGTGCTGATGCCCTCCGAGAGCATGCGCACCACGGCGTCGAACTGCGCGCGCTCTAGCTCGCGATACGGCCAGGCGCCTCGCACCAGTGCGTAGAGCTCCTCCTCGCCATACTCACGGGCCGCGACTTCAGCAACGAGCTGTTGAGCCAGCACATCGAGGGGCTGGCGTGGAATGCTGAGGATATCGAGCTCGCCCCGGCGCACGGCATCCAGCAGCGCTACGCATTCGATGAGCTCATCGCGGCTTGTGGGAAATAGCCGCCCCTTGGGCACGCCGGCGACGGAGTGATTGGCCCGTCCGACGCGCTGCAAGAACGTCGAGATCGATCGCGGCGAACCGAGCTGGCACACGAGCTCGACCTCGCCGATGTCGATGCCAAGTTCGAGCGAGGCTGTCGCGACCAGCGCCTTGAGCTTGCCCTCCTTCAGGCGTCGCTCGGCGTCGAAACGCTGCTCCTTCGCGAGGCTGCCATGGTGGGCGGCCACGTGCGCTTCGCCCAGCCGCTCGCCGAGATGCCGGGTTACGCGTTCGACCATGCGACGCGTGTTGGCGAAGATCAGCGTCGTGCGATGCCCCTCGACGAGCTGCGCCAGCCGGTCGTAGACCGTCTCCCATACCTCCGTCGCCATCACCGCTTCGAGCGGGGCACCGGGCAGTTCGAGGTCGAGGTCGCGATCCCGTACATGGCCGCTGTCAATCACCAGGCAATCCGCCATCGCAGCGGCCCCGCCGGCAACGGCCTGACATCCGACCAGGAATCGGGCGATTTCCTCGATCGGCTTCTGCGTCGCAGACAATCCGACGCGTTGGACGCGCTGCCCGCACAACGCCGCCATTCGCTCCAGCGACAGCGCCAGGTGCGCGCCGCGCTTGGTCGCTGCGACCGCGTGAATCTCATCGACGATAACCGTCTTCGCCGTCGACAGCATCGAGCGCCCGGATTCGCTGGTGAGCAGCAGGTAGAGTGACTCAGGAGTCGTGACCAGGATGTGTGGCGGCCGCTTGCGCATGGCGGCGCGCTCGGCCTGCGGTGTATCCCCAGTGCGCACCTGCGCGCGAATCTCGAACGGCTGGATGCCGAGCGCTTTCAGCTCGTCCATGATGCCGGCCAGTGGCTGCTCGAGATTACGCTGGATGTCGTTCGAGAGCGCCTTGAGCGGCGACACGTACACGACGTGCGTGGCATCCGTGAGCTCACCCGCCACCCCCTTTCGAACCAGGGCATCGATGGCCGCCATGAACGCGGCGAGCGTCTTGCCTGACCCGGTCGGCGCCGCGATCAGGGCATTGCGACCGCTCTGAATCGCCGGCCACGCCGCGAGCTGCGGCCCGGTGGGTACGCTGAACGTGCGTTCGAACCAGGCAGCAGCTGCTGGGTGAAAGTAATGGTGGGACATGGGCTCGCTGAATGAGGACGCCCCTACATGATCTCAACGAGATCGGCATGTGGGCAACCGGTAAGCAATGGTGGGTCAGAACATGTAGCGCAGCCCCAGGCCTGCGGCGTTCATTCCGCCTTTGTCGCCGAATAGTCCATAGCCCACCGACCGGTGATGCAGGCGCAGTGACACCGCCCAAGACGCCCCAGGCGGTCCGGCGGTCATTTCGGCAACCCAGTAGACCAGCAACTGCGAGCTTGCGCCTTCGAGCTGCACCTCGAGCTCGGGCAGCTTCGTCGCATAGGACAGGCCGAGCCCGAACGCCACGGAGGTTGCAACCGTATGGTTCCAGGGAAACTGCTGCCAGCGCGCCACGATCGGCGCGGCGTTGAGTTGCCAATAGCGTTGCTCGCTGAACGCGTAGGCGACCTGCCCCTCGACCTCGAGTTGGAGTGCGCCCTCGCGCAGTAGCGCGTAGCGTTTCGACAGCGCGGCTACGAGCAGATAGTCATCGACATAGCTGGCAAGAACAGGATTGAAGAATACGTCCTGCCATGTGTCCTCACTGGAGATTTGCGCGACGTAGGCGGTCGCTGCCCACGTGCTGTCCGGCGCGCCGGCAGCCGCGGCACTGGTCACCAGCGCCAGCGGCAGTAAGGCAAAGATCATGCGCCGGGTGTCGACGGCGCGGATTCCAGATGTCCGCCTAGTACTCAGCGTCAAGGGAAGCCTTTGAAGGGGAATTGTATGGGCCCGCTGGGACTCGAACCCAGGACCAAGGGATTATGAGTCCCCTGCTCTAACCGGCTGAGCTACAGGCCCAATCTGCTCATTCTAGCAAGCCGTTTGAGCCGGAAAGGGCCCGTCATTAACGCGAGTTAATCCGCTGGCAAGAGCCGCCTCAGTGCTACGCGCCTATGGTGTGCGTGCCGCGAATTCCTGCGGTGAAATTTCTTACACGGTGAGGAAACTATGAAGTATCTGTCCATGCTCGCGATTGCCGCGACTCTGGCTCTGGGCGGCGCCGCTTTTGCGGCCGACCAGCCGACCGCCTCCAGCAGCACCGCGACTGCCGACCACTCGCAGAAGGCATGCGAGAAGGCCGCTGATGCGCAGAAGCTGACTGGCGACGCGCGCACGAAGTCGATCAAAGAGTGCCGTGAAGGCAAGGCGAAGACCAAGTAACTGACCGAATGCGCCCGCAGACCGCCGGCTTCCGGGACTGATCGCAAACCCCGATCCACGCCGCGGATTGGCAGCTCCCTGAGGTCCGGCGGTCTGCGGGGCTTTTCCGCCCCGCCGACCGACCGTTCGACCGCCGGAAGTTCCGTCTCCCCGCCCATCTTGCAAAGGCCACCGGCCGCCCCAGTTCATTCCGCGACCCCGTGGAATTCAGCTGGAGCCGACGCATGCGCGCTGCTGCCTATCTGCCAATCGCGACCAACGATGATGAGACCGACGGCGAACCGGCCGGTCCTGCACCCGCCTCACCCACGACCGAGTCCGGCGCCATGGATGCCTATTCCAGGGCTGTCATCGGTGCCGTGGATCGTATTGGCCCGGCCGTCGTCAGCATCCAGGTCGGCCGCCCGAGCGCGGGACGCGAGCGCGGTGGCGGTGCCGGCTCGGGCGTAGTCATCACGCCGGACGGATACCTCCTCACCAATCAGCATGTCGTGAACGGGGCGCAGCGCGTGCGCGTCATGTTCGTTGACGGGCGGAGCGTCGAGGCGGAGCTCGTCGGCGAGGACGAAGCGACGGATCTCGCTGTCGTGCGCGCCTTTGCTTCCGGCCTGCCGAGCGCCACCGTCCTCTCCGGCGAGCTGTTGCGCGTCGGCCAGCTAGTTATCGCGGTGGGCAATCCCTACGGTTTCCAGTCCACAGTCTCCGCGGGCGTGGTCAGCGCGCTGGGCCGCGCCCTGCGCAGCCGGCGCGGCCGACTGATCGAAGGCATCGTGCAACACACCGCGCCTTTGAACCCGGGTAATTCGGGCGGTCCGCTGGTCGACGCGCACGGGCGTGTGGCCGGCATCAACACCGCCATCTTCGCTGTGGCCCAGGGCATCGGATTCTCTGTGCCGGCGCCAACTGCGCACTGGGTGCTGAGCGAGATTCTCGCCCACGGGCGTGTACGGCGCGTGTATCTCGGTATCTCAGGTCGCGATCGGCCCCTCGACCGGCGCCTGGTGCGCGCGCTCGACCTGCCGGTCGCGCAAGCGGTGGAAATCATCTCGATCGATCGCGACGGCCCGACGTCGCGGACGGATCTGCGCATGGGCGATCTCATCGTAGGTGTGGACGCCGCGCCGATCGACGGGATCGACGCGCTGCATCGCTTCCTCAGCCGCTGGCCCGTGGGCAGCGCGCTCGAGCTCAGGATCCTGCGCGGCACCCGCCTGCACGCGGTTCAGTTCATACCGCAGGAACCGGGCCGCTGAGCGGCACGCTACCGATACCCGAGCCCCCTCAGCTGCAGCCCCTCAGAGCAAGCGACCGCGCGACGGTGATTCGCGCTAGGATTGCCAGCGCCTGTCGCATACGGAGGCGGCCGCCATGCGCTGGAGAGAGGGACGACGCAGCGACAACGTTGAGGACTATCGCGGACAGCGATTCGGCGGGGCGGGGCTCAAGCTCGGCGGCGGCGCGATCGTCGTGCTGCTGCTCGGCTGGTTCTTCGGTATCGATCCGCGCCTGCTCTTCGGTCTCATGCAGGGCGTTGAAACCACGCAGGTCGAGCCGCCGGCACCCGGCGTACAACGCACCGGTGGGCCGGACGATGAGCTGGCGGACTTCGTTTCCGTGGTGCTGGGCGACACCGAGGACACCTGGACGGCGCTCTTTGCCGAGCGCAACGCTCAGTACGAGCCGCCGAAGCTCGTGTTGTTCAGCGACGTGGCGCAGACCGGCTGCGGGCGTGCCGGCGCCGCCGTCGGCCCTTTTTACTGCCCGCTCGATCAAAAGGTCTACATCGACCTGGGGTTTTATCGGCAGCTGAAGGAGCAATTCCAGGCGCCGGGCGATTTCGCGCAGGCCTACGTCGTCGCGCACGAAGTCGGGCATCACGTCCAGAACCTCCTCGGCATCTCCGACCAGGTGCGCGCGCAGCAGGAGCGCGGCTCGGAGAGCCAGGCCAACGCGCTTTCGGTGCGCCTCGAATTACAAGCCGACTGCTACGCCGGGATCTGGGCGAACCACGCGGACAAGGCGCGACATGTCCTGGAGGCCGGCGACGTCGAGGAAGCGTTGGGTGCCGCCGCGGCGGTGGGCGATGACACGATTCAGAGGCACGCGCGGGGCAGCGTTGTCCCCGATTCCTTCACTCACGGCTCCGCAGAACAGCGGACGCACTGGTTCCGGACCGGCCTGCAAAGCGGCGATCTCGAGAGCTGCGACACCTTCGCTGCGGGCGGCTGATAAGCCGGCGGTGAGCTCAGTCCTGGTGCGGCGCCCGATAGGTCGGACTGTAAGCGCCCGCCGGCTCCAGCGACACCGCCGCAGCCGTGCTGGCAACGTGTCTCATTACGCCTGCCTCGCCGATCAGGCGTGCCGGAAGTTTCGCAGCGCTGATCAGCGACACGAGCACACTCGCGGCGTAGGGCACCGACTGGATCATGAGGGCAACCTGCCACACGGTCATGTCGGGGCTATCCATCAGGGGGATCCTGTGCACGGCCCAGGCGGCCAGCCAGAGCGCCGTCATCATCAGAATTTCCTCGCGCGCCGCCGAGAGTGCCCGCAATAGTGCCTGGCGCTGACTCTGCTTCGGCGTGCGGAAGAAGGGCTCGTGGCGAGTCAACAGGCCGCGCACCGTAGCGACCCCGATCGTATGCGCCAGCGCCAGGCCCGCCAGTGCTGCGGCTAGCGTCTGGCGCAGGTTGGCACCCACACACTCGCGATACAGATGAACGAGCTTCACCAGCTTGAACGTGAAGAGCGAGAGCGGCAGCACGCTGAACATCATCAGGGGCGGATCGAAGATCTGCGGCGCCGCGACCATGGCCACCGACCAGCCGAGCGCCGCGATGTTAAAGAGCAGGTTGAACCCGTCGGCCACCCACGGCAGCCAGCCGGCGACGAAATGGTAGCGCTGGCCGGAGCTGAGCCCTGAGCCGCGCGCGCCAAAGAGCGCACGCGCGTGTGCCTTCAGGATCTGCATGGCGCCGTAGGCCCAGCGATAGCGCTGCTTCTTGTAGTCGATGAAGGTATCCGGCATCAGCCCCCGACCGTAGGTGTGGGGCACGTAGCTCGCCTCGTAGCCACGCTCGAAGATGCGCAGGCCGAGCTCGGCGTCCTCGGTGATGCACCACTCGGCCCAGCCGCCGACTTCCTCGAGGACCTGCCGGCGCACCATCGTCATGGTGCCGTGCTGGATGATGGCGTTGCGCTCGTTGCGGGTGATCATGCCGATGCAGAAAAAGCCGCGATATTCTGCGTAGCAAAGCGCCTTGTAGGCGCCATCGCGCGCGTCGCGGTAGTCCTGTGGCGCCTGCACGATGGCCATGCGGGGGTTGTCGAAGACCGGCACCAGATCCTTGAGCCAGTCCTTCGAGACCACGTAGTCGCTGTCGATCACTGCCACGATATCGGCGTCCGGTGCGGTCTCGCGCAAGGCCAAATTGAGCGCCCCGGCCTTGAATCCCGCGAGCGGATCAACGTGAAAGAAGCGAAAGTGGCTGCCAAGCCTGCGGCAGTGCTCCGCGACCGGGCGCCAGACCGACTCATCGGGCGTGTTGTTGTCGATGACGAGCACTTCGTAGTCGGGGTAGTCGAGCGCCGCCAGTGCATCGAGCGTCTCGATCAGCATGTCCGACGGCTCGTTGTAGGCTGGCACGTGAATCGAGACTTTCGCAGGGGCCTGGTCAGGCACGCGGACGGACGTGAACAGGCGTTCGCGAACTGTGCCCCAATGCGCCTCGGCCCATTCATGAGCCTCGGCCAGCAGGATGGCGATCACCCCCAGCATTCCGACGATCAGCAATGAGCCGATCAGGACGCTCGTCACCGTGAGGTACTGCTGTGAATACTCGTAGACGACCCACACCGCTACGGTGGCTGTCGCGTAGACGATTACCGCCAGGAAGCTGCGTCCGCGTGCGGCCAGCGTGCGGCTGTTGATGTAGAAGAGGCCGAGCAGCAACGCGGCGAGGCCCACCGAAATGGCGGCGAGCGCATGCCATCCGGGGATGCGGACGATGGGCTCGATGAAGGCAAACTTGGTGTTACGGCTGGCGTCGTACACGCCCCAGTAGGCGCCGACGGCGCCTTCCTGAACACCCTTCCAGGGCTGGTCGAAGGCCTCCATCAGGTAGTACACGTACTTCTCTTGCTCGGCCCGGGCGAGGAAGCGGCGCAGGAAGAGA
Source organism: uncultured Gammaproteobacteria bacterium (assembly GCA_963695985.1). Classification (GTDB taxonomy): domain Bacteria; phylum Pseudomonadota; class Gammaproteobacteria; order Steroidobacterales; family Steroidobacteraceae; genus DATBVX01. Next base: position 42,322 of record CAVOIC010000015.1, on the reverse strand, counting down.
GCCTCATTGGATGGCGAGGCGACGGATCCTTCCCTTGTCCGTCCGTTGCTGGGCCAGCCGACTTCCGTTATCACAATCGGTTTAGCGGGGAACATCGCCTGGAGCCTGCGCACCGTTTCCACGGTGAAGTCCACTGCGTGATCGACGTCGACGCCTTCCCAGTAGGGCAGCACGTGAATCGCGAGGTAGTCCACGTGCTCGGCCAGTTCCGGGTGATGCAGCCACACGTGCCAGGGTTCAGCAGTGCTGACAGGCTGGTCGACCGCAGCCCGCACGCGATCCAGGTAAACCTCCAGAGCATCTGCCGTGATGTCGCCCCGGAGGAGCGATTCGTTGCCGACGATCGCTCGCACGACGTTACGGTTATTGCTCGAGAGGTCAATAAGCCTTGAGACTTCCGCCTCATTGTTAGCGTGATTGTTGTTAATCCATGCCCCGACAGCCACGTTGATGCCGCGCGCGGCCGCCAGCCTCGGTACCTCCGCAAGGGTCCCGGCGGTGCTATACGTCCGCACGGCGTGTGTCTTTCCCTCGAGCAGGGCCAGGTCCGAATCGATGCCCTGCAGGGACGGAAAGTCGCCGCGCCCGGGATCCTGATCAGCCCGGTAGGGCGAGAATGCGAAGCCCTGCACCCGCGAGGGCCAAGCGGGTTCCTGGGTGGGTCGGTTCGCGTACGCCCACGCCGCAACTGTCGCGGCGCCAAACGCGACCGCGATCGCAAGGCTGGTGACTTTCAAAAGGATCCTGGATCAGGTTTCGATCGGGGGCCGCGCATTCTAGCGGGGCCCGACCAAAAGTCACGCCTCTTGCCGGGAGGCCAGCTCGACCTCGGCGGATCGAGCTGGCGAGTTCCGTTCAGGGAGAGCGATCGCCTCGCACCAGCGACGCATCGACCTCCGCTTCGGCGGCAATCCAGTCCTCGACCTCAAAGCCCGGTGCGAACTGCCGTCTCTCGGCACGGTAATAGGCCGCGGTCGCGATCATTGCGTGGCGGTCACTCGCCGTGATTCGTGTCACTTGGGCCGACGCGGGTGCTGAACCGCTCGGGACCGGGGCTCCCTTGCGACGGGTCGCGCGGGTCGACTTGACGGCGGCTGAATTCGGATTTGTTGGGTCTGCCATAGCTACGTGCTCCGCCATAAGTGTCGAGGATTACGCGCGTACGTATAACTCCCCGCGCGGTGCGTCAGCCAGCCCCGACGAGCCCGCATCCAGGCGGGGTACGAAAACCGGAGCGCAGGTGCCAGAATACGCGCGCGATCAGCCGGCGGCTGTTCAGCTGCTAGGGGAGTTCTCATGAAATGCGAATTTGCGGGAGTGCTGCTTGTGGGCGCGCTGCTGGGGCTTGCGGGCTGCCAGAAGGAAGGTCCAGCGGAACGCGCGGGAAAAGAGATCGATCAGGCGGCTGAGCAGGCCAAACAGGCCACCGACGATGCCAGCAAAGAGGTGAAGGACGCGGCTCAGGACCTCACCGACGCTGCGAAGGACGCGGGGCAGGAAGTCAAGAAGGCTACAGAAGAGACAAAGGAAGACGCCAAGTAGGACCTCGACAAGTAAGGAATTCAACCTCGCTGGCTCACGATCCAGGAGCGCTATTGATGTTGCATCGATCGAATGCACTGGCTTGCGTGCTGTCTCTTCTCGCGGTGTTTCCACTCCTCGCCCTAGCTGCCTCACCCAAGACCGAGACCAACCACATGCGCCAGTACCGACTTCAGAAAGCTGAAAAGGGCTACCAGCTCGTGCAACAGGACGCCAGCGTCCCGAAACCCGGCGCACACGAGGTGCTGGTGCACGTGCGGGCCACATCGCTCAACCGGCGCGACCTTTACGTGCTCGCCGGCCAGTACGGACCCGGCGATCTGACGGGCAAGGTGCCGCTGTCGGACGGCGCCGGTGAAGTCACCGCGATCGGAGCGCAGGTGAGTCGTGTGAAGGTCGGCGATCGCGTGGCCGCCATCTTCTTTCAACGCTGGCTCTCCGGAAAGCCTGACGCCAATACCGCCGGCTCGTCACTGGGCGGCGCGATCGACGGCATGCTCTCCGAGTACGTCGTCCTGAGCGAACAAGGGCTCGTGCGCATCCCCGAGCACTTGAGCTTCGAGGAGGCGGCGACGCTTCCTTGTGCTGGCGTGACGGCGTGGAATGGCCTCTTCACACGCGGCAACCTCAAACCCGGTGACTACGTGCTGCTCGAAGGCACGGGTGGCGTATCGATCTTCGGGCTGCAGTTTGCCGCGGCGGCAGGTGCGAAGCCGATCATCACCAGCAGCAGCGATGCCAAGCTCGAGCATGCGAAGAGGCTGGGCGCCTGGCAGACGATTAACTACAAGACCAGCGCGGACTGGGACCAGGCGATCATGAAACTCACCGAAGGACACGGTGCCGACCAGGTGCTCGAAGTGGGTGGTGAGCAGACGATTCCCAAGGCGCTCGGCAGCGTGGCGTTCGGCGGCCACCTGGCCCTCATCGGCGGCCTTAGCGGCTGGAATGGCCAGCTGCCGGCGGGGCTCCTCGCCGTGCGCAACCTGCGTGCGAGCGGCATCTATGTCGGTTCACGCGCCGATTTTGAAGCCATGAACGCCTTCATCGCCGAGCACCAGCTCAAACCCGTGATCGACAAGGAGTTCAAGTTCGACGACGCGCCCGCGGCGTTCACTTACATGGATTCCGGGAACCTGTTCGGCAAAGTCGTCATTCGAATGCCGTGAGACTCGCACAGAGGCGCGCAACGTGATCGTGACCGGTGGTTGCCTGTGCGGGTCGGCGCGTTATCGCATTACGGCTGAGCCCATCGTGACGCGCGTGTGCTGGTGTCGCGTGTGCCAGCACATCGGCGCCGGCGGCGCGACAGTGAACGTGTGCTTTCCCCGGGCGGCTCTCACCTTCGAGGGCGAGCTGCGCGACTACATCAGCGCTGCCGACAGCGGTAACACGATGCATCGCCGCTTCTGCACCACTTGCGGCGTCCACCTCTTCAGTGAAGCCGAGTCACGACCGCACCTCCTCTTCGTGCGTGCGGGCACGCTCGATGATCCGGAGATTGCGAAACCTGCCGCCACCATCTGGACCTCGCAGGCGCCGAGCTGGGCGTGCATGGATGAGCGCTTGCCCAAAGTCGAGCGTCAGCCGCCGCCGGCGGCTTGAAGTACCTCATGCTCGCCGTCCACGACGGGTTGTAAGCAGGGCGTGAAAACCGCTCGCTCGCGGCCGAACTCCAGAACACAGTAGATGGAGAAGCGCACCGCCGGCGCATGGCTGTGAGATGATCTCGCGCCCTTGAACTTGCGCGCGGAAGCACCTGAAGGATGGGCGTGCGGTTTCTGATCCTCGGACTCGATGAGCCCTTGCGACGCCAGGTCAAGGGCGATCTGCGCATCGCCTATCCGAACGCGGAAGTCGAGACCGCGCCGCTCCCGGAAGACTCCTCGCGCAACGCGGAGCTTGCCGCCTACACGGCGCTTTTCGTGGGTTACGAGCACGGACGCGAGGATGCCGACGGCAAGCTCGTCGGCCCTGAAGCGCTGCTGCGCGAGTTCAAGGGCTGTGGCACTCCTATCCTGATACTGGCGCGCGGTGGCAACGAGATGACGGCGGTCGATGCCGTGCGCGCGGGAGCCGCGGACTACCTGCCGGTGCGCTTGATCTCCCCGCCATTGCTCACGGCACGCATCACGGCTGCCCTGCAAACGCAGGGTGCACCACCGGTCGAGCGCCGGCGCGCGCAGGTCCGTCGCGCCGTTGCGCCGAGCGAGCTACCTACGTCGATCTCCGGATACCAGGTGCAGCAGACGCTCGCGCGCTCGGATCGCTCGGCGGTGTACCTCGCGCGCAGTGAGGAGCTCGGGATCAACGTCGCACTCAAGGTCATGAAGCGCCCCGCCGACACCGCGGATGCGGCCGGCGACGTGCAGCGCTTCGCGCGCGAGTACAAGATCATTTCCCAGATCCGTCACCGCGCCATCGTCGACGTGTATGACTTCGGTTCCACCGAAGGCCTGAGCTACATCGCCACCGAATATTTTCCGGCGGGAGACCTCAAGACGCGCCTGCAGAACCCGATGTCGCTGGACGAAGCGATCGATTACGCGCGGCAGATCGCCGAGGCGTTGCGCGTGATCCACGTGGCGGGAGTCTTGCACCGCGACTTGAAGCCCGCGAACGTCATGTTGCGTGCGGACAATTCGCTGGTGCTGATCGACTTCGGCCTCGCGAAGGAACTGACGGGCGATAAAGCGCTCACGGGCGCTGGTGAAATTCGCGGCTCACCCTACTACATGAGCCCCGAGCAGGCGGAGGGCCGCGCCGTCGATGAGCGTTCCGACCTCTACGCGCTCGGGGTGATCTTCTACGAGCTGCTGACGGGGACGCGGCCGTTCCAGGGCCGCACGGTATTCGACATCCTGGCCCAGCATCAGCATGCCGCCATACCGCAGCTGAGCGGCGGGGCCAGCCGCCTGCAACCCATCATCGACCGGCTGTTGGCCAAGCACCCATCCGAGCGTTACCAGAGCGCAACCGACTTTCTGAACGCCCTGCGCGCCAGGTGACCTGGGTCACTGTCGCAAACTGGCAAAAGTTTGAACTGCTTCGAATTTCCAACCCCCAAAACCTGAGCCGCGTTCACATCCCCCGCGCGGACTATTGTCAAAGATAGCGCCCACTTGCCTTCAGGCGAGGCTGCGCAGTGCGGCCCGCTGAAGGCTGAGCGGCGCACGCACGCTGTCGAGCTCGCAGGCAAGCGACAGGCGCGCTCGCGTCGCAACCCGTTGCGAGGTGGGTAATCACGATGCGGATCATCAAACTCGGAAAATACAAGGGCCTGGCCGCAGTGCTGGCCTTGTTCCTCGTCGGCACGGCAACGATGCTGGTCATGAACTACCTGTTCGCGATCCGTGCGGCGGAAAGCCTCACGGCCATTCGCGGCATCAGCGCCCAGCAGCTGCAACCGCAGGTCATCGCCTCGGCCGCGCAACTGCTGCGCGCCGACCTCGGCAACCGGCGCTACCTCGGTCGGGCGCTTACCGACCTCAAGTCGACCGTGAAGTCCTTCGATGAAGCGCTGGCCGGACTTGACCGCAGCGCGACCGCGTCGGCGGGGCGCGTTGGGCCGTTCGAATTTGCGCCGCTTGCCTCCGCGCGCAGCCAGCGCAGCCTCCAGGAACTGCGCCAGATATGGGGCGAGTATCGCGAGCGTCTCAAGCCGATCGTCGACTTCACCGGCAACCCCTACGTCGAGACGGCAGAACGCGGCACACAGTTGAGCGCCCCCGGCCTCAAGCTCAACAGCCAGCTCGACGAGGCGGTGCGTTTCGGCGTCGCCCGCCATGGCGAAATTGCCAAGCTCGTCGCCAGTCTCTCAGCGACCGTCGACTCCGAAACCCAGACACGCGCCTCGCAGCTGCGCACCTATCTCATCGCGGGCATGGCTGGGGCCGTAGTGCTCTTCATCGTTGCCTTCGCCCTGCTCGGCAAGGCGGCGAATCGCGAGCAGGCGATCACACGCGCCAAGAAGGAAACCGACGACATCCTGCACACCATCAACCAGGGTCTGTTCCTGCTCGACAAGAATCTCGCCATCGGCTCTGAACGGTCCGAGGCACTCGAACGCATCTTCCGCCGTACCGATTTCGACAAACTGAGCTTCGAGCGGCTGCTGCGGGGCATCGTGCCGGACAAGACACTGGAGACCGCGCTCGAATACGTGAAGCTCCTGTGGGGCGAGCGCGTCAACGAAAGGCTCGTCAAGACCATCAACCCGCTCGGCGAAGTCGAAGTGAGCATCGACACCGGGAACGGCGCGATGGAAACGCAGTACCTGGAGTTCGATTTCAACCGCGTGCACTCGGAGGGCCGCATGTCGCGCCTGCTGGTGACGGTCATTGACGTCACGCGGCGCGTGGAGCTCGCCCGCGAGCTGCAGGAATCACAGGAGAAGGCGCAGGCGCAACTCGACCTGCTGCTGCACATCCTGCACGTCGAGCCGCGCCAGCTCTCCGGCTTCCTCGAGGAGAGCGACGTCGCGATGAAGATGGTGAACTCGATCCTCAAGGAGCCGGCGCGCGAGGAGTCCGCGTTCCGCGCCAAGCTCGACGGCATTTTCCGCCAGATCCACAGCGTCAAGGGCGAGGCCGCAGCACTCGGGCTCAAGACAGTCGAGTCGCGCGCGCATGGCTTCGAGGAAGCGCTGCAGGAGCTGCGCAACCGCCAGAACCTGAGCGGCAACGACTTCCTGCCGCTGGTGGTGAAGCTCGACGACCTCTTCGGTCACCTGGCGCAGGTGCGCGAGATGGTGAGCCGGCTTGCGGACCTGCGCGTTGCGATGGCCGGCGATGCCGAAGGCGCATCACTGCCCGCCGACCGCGACAACAGCGACTTCGGGCCCGAAGGCACGCTAGTGCAGCCCGTGCCTGCGCTTACGGCGCGTGAGGCGGCGCAGGCCAGCGACGGGCTGGAGTCGAGCCTGAAGTCCCTCGCCGAGCGCATTGCCGGGGAGTTGGGCAAGCAAGTCAAGGTGGCGTGCGTCGGCCTCGAGCAAGTGCCCAGGGACTACCGGCGCGCCATCAAGGACATCTCGATCCAGATGGTGCGCAACTGCATGGCGCACGGCATCGAGACGCCGGCCGAACGCAGCGGCGCTGGCAAGGCCCCGGCCGGGAGCATCACCCTCAAGTTCGAGAACCGCGGGGCCGAAGGCTTCGAATTCGTGTGCCAGGACGATGGGCGCGGACTCGATGCGGAGAAACTCAAGGCAACGGCGGTCAAGCGCGGCCTGATGACGGCCCAGCAGGCAGCGACCCTCGACGACCGGCGCGCGCTGTCGCTGATCTTCATGGCCGGGTTCTCGACCCAGGAGCAGGTGACTCGCGATGCCGGCCGCGGCGTCGGCATGGACATCGTGCGCAACCTGATCCAGGAACTGGGCGGCAAGGTGGGTGTGTCGACCACCGTCGGGCGCTTCGCCCGCTTCCGCATCTGGCTGCCTGCCGCCGCCAAGGCCCGGGCCGCCTGAAACCCGACCGAACCCCATCAAGCAGAACCGGAGTGGCTGAGTGAACGCGGTTGCACCCCTCAAGCTGATGATCGTCGACGACTCGAACATCATGCGTCGCAAGATCGAACGCTCGCACCAGTGTGCGCGGCTGCAATTCGTGGGCTCGGCCGGCAACGGCAAGCAGGCCATCGAGCTTTTCCGGCGCACCGAGCCGGACGTGGTGACGATGGACATCACCATGCCGGAGATGGATGGCATCGATTGCGTCGAGCAGCTGGTTGCGATCAAGCCCGATGTGCTGATCCTGGTAGTGAGCGCGCTCGCCGACAAGGCGACCGCGATCGAGGCCATGAAGCGCGGTGCCAACGGTTTCCTGTGCAAGCCCTTCTCCGACCGCCAGCTCACCGATGCTCTCGATGAGCTGCTGCGGGGTGCGCGAGCGTGAACATGACCAAGGTCGAGCTGGAAACTTTCGTCGAAGGAACGACGCACTATTTCCAGACCGCCGCCAATCAGCCGGCGTCGGTGGGCTCGCCCTATCTCGTCAACGAAGGCGCCCCCGGCATCCAGGAATACACCGGCATCATCACCATCGCCGGCAAGCGCAAGGGCATCGTGTACTTCACCGCCTCGCGCCCGATGCTGACGGTGCTGCTGATGCGCCTCGGTGAGACCGACATGACGCACGAGAACATGTGCGACCTGGTCGGCGAGGTCGCCAATCAGATTTCCGGCAACGCACGCCGCGACTTTGGCAGCGAGTTCATGATCTCGGTGCCACGCGTAATTGCCGGCACGCCCGAACACGCGGTCACACCGGCCAACGTCCGTTCCTTCGTGATCCCGATCAACTGGCGCAGCCACTCGGCCCAGCTGGTCGTCTGCCTCGAATAAACCCTCTGGAGTGCTGTCGTGAAGCAAAGCGCCGCACGCAACCTGCAAGCCGGTCCAGTCAATACCATCGCGCCTGCGCCGTCCGGTACCGGCATTGACGTGCTGGTGCTCACCGAGGATGACTTCTTCCTGCTCGGCGTGCGCCGCGTGGTGACGCTCCCCAATCGCGTGTGGCACGCGACCAGCGAGGCTCAGGCCGCCGACATGCTGCTGTCGACCCCGTGCGCGGTCGCGTTGCTCGACTTTGCGCTGGTGCGCACCCAGCTCGAAGCCGTCACGACGCGCCTGCGGCAGCAATTCCCGGATCTCGGCTTCGTGGTGACCGGCGAGCCCGAGGACGAGGCGCGCGTCACGCGCTACATCAACTCCGAGGACGTGCAGGGATTCGTGGTCAAGGCCAAGGCGCCGCAGGAGCTGGCGGCCGCACTCGAAACGGGAATCAACAAGCACCTGGAGCTGAAGAGCGAAGCCGCCCTGGCTGCCCCCGCAACGACCGGAAATCGCATTCCGCTCTATGCCGGTATCGCGGCGGGTGTGCTCATCTTGGGCGGTATCGCCACCTGGTTACTGACACGGCATTCGACGGGCGCCGATGGCGCTGCGGTCACCGGTTCGGCCTCGCACCCGGTCAACTCGCAGCTCGAGACTGCGACGGCAGTCGAAACCCAGCTGCAGAGGGCGCGTGAAGCGTTCGAGGCTGGCCGCTACATCGACCCGAAGAACAACAACGCCACCGACTACTACCGCGCGGCTCTCGCACTCGATGCCAACAACGCCGAAGCGCGCGACGGCCTGGTGCGCGTCACCGAGGTCATGCTGGCCCGCGCCGAAGCCGCGCTGCTGGATCAGAAGCCGCGCGAAGCCGCCGCCGCGATCAAGATCGCCCGCACCATTACGCCGACGCATCCGCGCATCGCGTTCCTCGACGCGCAGCTCGCCCGCGAGTCGGAGCGCTCGGCGGCGCAGCAGCAGGAGGCGGCACGTTCCGACGTCGCCGGTCAGAAGCTTGCGAACCTGATCAAGCTCGGCAACGACCGGTTGAACCAGGACCGCCTGGTCGATCCGGCCAACGACAGCGCCAAGTTCTACTTCCTGAGCGCGCGCGACATCGACGACCAAAGTCTGCTCCCTCAGCAAGGTCTGCGCGCGCTCGCCAACAAGATGCTGCAGAAGGGCTCGCAGGCAGCCGCCCGCGGCGACTCCGACGGCGCCGACAAGTGGCTCGCGCAAGCGCGCGCACTTAACGTGAGCGGCATCGACTTCGCCAAGGCCGAGCGCGACCTGAAGGCCGGCCAGCGCACCAAGACCGCCGAAGCGGATCGTCTTGCCGGTCTGGCGCGTGACCGCCTCACTCAGGGCCAGCTCCTCGATCCGGCTTCCGACAGCGCGCGCTACTATGTCGTAACGCTGCAGCAGCAATTCCCGGACTACCCCGGCCTGGCGCCAGTCGTCGATTCACTCAAGGCGCAGCTCCTTACTGGCGTCGAGGACGCCGCCAAGCGTGAAGACGTCGCCCGCGCCCAGCGGCTGCTCGATGAAGCCCGCAAGCTGGGAGCGAGCGGAGCCGGTCTGGAGTCCGCAATCGCCGCGGTCGGTAGCGCGCAGCGACGTGCCGAAGCCACCGCCAAGCCGATCGGCGTGCGCGAGGAGATGATCGTCAGGCGCGTCAACCCCGAGTATCCCGCCAGTGCCGAGCGCAAGGGGATCGAAGGCTTTGTCGACCTGCAGTTCATCATCACCGTGACCGGCGAGGTCAAGGACGTCGTCGTCACGAACGCGCAGCCGCAGGGCGTGTTCGACGATGCCGCGACGCGAGCCATCAAACGCTGGAAGTTCAAGCCGACGCAGATCGACGGCGCGCCGCACGAGCAGCTGGTGGCGCTGCGCCTGCGGTTCACGATCCAGAAATAACCGCTGTTCAGGTCCTGCCACGCCGTACGCCGCGTACGGCGGGCGCAGCGCGCGGGTCCTCGGGCCAGGCGTGTTTCGGATAACGGCCCTTCAGCTCGCGGCGCACTTCGGCATAGCCGTTGTTCCAGAAGCTCGCCAGGTCGCGCGTCACCTGCACCGGCCGCTGCGCCGGTGATAGCAGCTTGATCAGCAGCGGCACCGTATTCGCGCCGATCCGCGGTGTCGTTTCCAGTCCGAATACTTCCTGCAACCGCACCGCGAGCGATGGCGCATCATCGCCCAGGTAATCGATGCGAATACGTGAACCGCTCGGCACGACGAGGTGCGTTGGCGCGAGCTGCTCGAGCCGGCGCAGCTGCTCGCGGTCGAGCATCGCCGCCAGGATGCCGCCCAGATCCAGGCGCGCGAGATGATCGATGCGTGTCATGCCACCGAGCCACGGTCCGAGCCAGGTCTCGAGCGTTGCGAGCAGCGCTGCATCGCTCACATCCGGCCAGGCTCCGGCCTGCTGCGCGGGCAAGGCGCGCACGAACTGCACCCGCGCCTGCCAGGTCCGCAGCTCCCGATCCCAGGGCAGTACGTCGAGCGACAACCTGCGGATACCGGTAATGAGCGCTGCAGTCACGCGCTCGGGGTTTGGCTCGTCCAGCGTGAACGACTCGATGCTCAACGCTCCGAGCCGGCGCTCGCCGGCGATCACGACGGCGCCCTCGCGATCGTTCCATTCGATGCGCTCGACGCGCTTGATCGCATCGCCCAGCGCGGCTTCGAGCGCGGCGCGCCGCAACGGTGCGGCGAGAAAGATCCTCGCTTCGCGCTCGGCATCATCGAGTGTCGCGATGACGAGGAACTCCGAGCGTGCGAGCGCCTGCGGCTCGGCGAATGAAGCTCCGCGGCCATTGCTGAGGAGGAAGCGTCCCTCTCCGTCGCTGCGCCGGCGCGCGATGCGATCCGGGTAGGCGAATGCGAGCAACACGCCGGCGCAGTCGGCTGAATCGATCGAGCGTTCCACCTGCGGCACGAAATCGCCTTTCGATTCACGCTGAGTTGCCGGAGTGAGGCGCTCAAGGCGCTGGCGCAGCTGCCCCGCGAGCCGGCGCACGCGTTCGAGGCCCGAGGCATCCACGCGCGCATCCGCGTGTTTCGGCCCGCGCAGCGCCTCCACGCGACTGCGGATGTCTGCATCGATGCCCGGCGCACGCCTGAAGACGTCGCGCTCGCTCAGGAGCGCCGCGAGATCGACGGCCTGCTGCTCGAGTCCGAAGTCGCGTGCCCGCAGCAGCATGTGTGCGAGGCGTGGATGAATGCGCAACTCGAGCATGTCACGGCCCGCGGCAGTAATGCGACCGGAGGCATCCAGTGCCTCGAGCCGTTGCAACAGCTCACGTGCCTGCTCGAAGGGCGCCGGCGGCGGAGGATCGAGCCATTTCAGGCTGCGCGGATCGGCGACATTCCACGCCGCAAGATCGAGCGCCAGCGGCGCCAGGTCGGCCTCAAGGATCTCCGCCGGCGATTCGGATTCGAGCGAGGCCTGCGTGCCCTCGGTCCACAATCGATAGCACACCCCGGGCCCCAGGCGTCCGGCGCGACCGCCGCGCTGCTCCGCGGACGCACGCGAAATGCGCAGCGTCTCCAGCCGACTCATGCCGCTCGTCGGATCGAACCGCAGCCGACGTACCAGGCCCGAATCGACGACCGCGCCGATACCTTCGATCGTGAGGCTGGTCTCGGCGATGTTGGTGGCGAGCACGACTTTGCGTGTTCCGGGCGCCGCGGGACGCAGCGCGAGATCCTGCGCCGCGAAATCCAGCTCGCCCATCAGTGGCAGCACGCGAACGCGCGCATCCTGTAGCTCCGTTTCGAGGAAGGCGGCAGTGCGCCGGATCTCGCCGGCGCCGGGCAGAAAGACGAGCACGTCGCCGCCCTGCTCGCGCAGCGCACGCTGGACTGCAGCGGCAGTCGACCTGGCGATGCCGGTCGTATCATCTACGACGGGGCGCAGCGCGCGAGCGCGTCTGGCATCGGCCTGCAGGTAGCGGACTTCGACCGGATGCAACTTTCCACTCGCACGCACTATGGGCGCGTCCTGCAACAGCGTTGCGAGCTGCTCCGCGGCCAAGGTCGCTGACATCAGCAGCAGGCGCAGCTCCGGACGCAGGCTCGCCTGAATATCGAGACACAGCGCCAGACCCAGGTCCGCCTGCAGGCTGCGCTCGTGAAACTCATCGAAGAGAATCGCGCCCACGCCCTCCAGGGCGGGGTCGCGCTGCAGGAACGAAGTGAGCACGCCCTCGGTGACGACCTCGATGCGCGTAGCGTCGCTCACGCGGCTGTCGAGGCGCATGCGATAACCCACCGTCGCACCGACCTGTTCACCCAGAGTACTCGCCATGCGAGCCGCCACCGCCCGCGCGGCGAGCCGGCGCGGCTCGAGCATGATCAGACGCTGGCCGCGCAGCCAAGGCTCAGCGAGCAGCTCCAGCGGCACCACCGTGCTCTTGCCGGCAGCTGGCGGTGCCTGCAACACTGCATTGCTATGCGCGCTGAGCGCGTGCCGCAGTGCCGGAAGAATCTCGAATATGGGAAGATCGCGTGACATGAAGATGAGGCCGGACTGCGCCGGCCGCGAGTATGCCGCAGGAGAGCTTCGATGATGAAACAGCTTCTGGCGATGATGCTGGCACTGACTGTCGTGGCCTGTGGCGATGGTGATGGCAGCGACCACGACAAGATCAACGGCGCGGTCGACGTCGCCGCGGGCAGCCGGCCGACAATGCCTCCACCGTGAACGGCGCGATTCGCTTGGCTGCGGGCGCGACCGTCAAGCACGCCTCGACGGTCAACGGCTCGGTCACGCTCGGCGATCACGCCACCGCCGATTCGGCCGAAGCCGTCAACGGCTCGATCACTCTCGGCGAGCATGCACGAGTCGCGGGCAACGTCACGACCGTCAACGGCTCGATCACCTTACACAAGGGCGCGGACGTGGCTGGCAGGCTCGAGAACGTGAATGGCCGCTTTACCCTGCAGGCCGCGCATGTCGGAGGCGGCATCAGGACCATCCGCGGTAGCATCAACGTCGGCGCTGATTCGCGCGTCGAGGGTGGCATCGCGGTCGAAAAGAGCTCCGGCCTGAGCATCAGCTTCGCCGATGATGTCCCGGTAATCATTATTGGGCCGAGCGCCACGGTGCAGGGGCCGCTCAAGTTCGAGCGCGAAGTGAAGCTATATGTGAGCGATCGCGCCACCATCGGCGAGGTGACCGGAGCCACGGCCATCAAGTTCTCCGGCGATGCACCGCCTGGCTGAGCGCGTACCGACGCTGAATGACGCGAGTCATGACTTCAATCCCATGGCTGACCGGGAAGAACAGGGAGATCAACAAATGACGAAACTGCTGCGCATCGCTGTCCTTGCCACGACTGTGTGCTTCGTAGCCCCGGCTATCTCCCAGGACAAGCCTGCCGACAACATGCAGATCCTGTTGGACAAGATAAAGGCGGACAAGAAGCTGCTCGTGGCCGAGAACATGAACCTGACCGAGCAGGAAGCGAAGGGGTTCTGGCCGCTGTACGAGGCTTACCAGAAGGATCTGCAACAGCTCAACGCGCGCACCAAGAAGGCCATCAAGGCCTATGCGGACGCCTACAACAAGGGCCCGGTGTCGGATCAGGCCGCGAAACCGCTGCTCGATGAGGCGCTCGCGATCGAGGATGCCGAAGTGCAGCTCAAGCGTTCGTACGTGCCGAAACTCGAGAAAGTGATACCCACGGCGAAAGTCGCGCGCTACATCCAGATCGAGAACAAGATACGTTCAGCGATCAAGTACCAGCTGGCGAGCGAGATTCCACTGATCGAGTGAGCCGTCAACGATAGTGGTCCACCCACTCGATTTCGATCTGCGGCGTATCTTTCTTGTACGTGCCGTAGGGAACATCGATGAGCGCGGGCTGCGTGAGCGGCTCGTGGCCGAGGCTCCAGCGTGAGTTCTGCGCGCCACGAATCTCGAAGTCTTCCACTGCGGTGAGGTTGAGCCGGAAGGCCAGCTTCAGCGGCCAGCCCTGCTCGCGCGGCTTCACGACCGCGTGGCCGATGCCGCTGCCGCTGTAGATGTCGACGACCAGCCGTGCGCCCTCCCAGCTCTGCACGAAGCGCTCGCCGGCGGGATTTGTGGACATGGATTGAATGCTGAGCAGCTCGACCGGCGCGGGCGCCGGTTCGGGCTTGCTGGCAAACCAGTCGTGCGGATTCCACGACCAATGGCTGCAGGCGCTGAGCAGCGGCACCACGGCGAACGCGACGACCCATTTCCTCATGTTCCATGCGTCTCCCGGCCAGTAAGCGCGGGCAACGTTACCGTGCGCTCCGGTGATTGGCAAAGGTGCCCGCGGCGACGCTCGCTGTCGCCTTACGGCGCCAGTCACCCGCGCCTTTCATCATCGCCCGATGTTGGTTATGTTCGCAGCGTGATCGAGTCGTCCGCCACGCCGGCGCGTGTGCCTGATGCGTGACCTGCCGGCACGCGGCAGAACCGCGCCGCATTTCCAGCCGATTGCGCGCTGGCTGACCGCTGCCGCGTTGGTGCTGATCCTGTACGGGTCGCTCTTTCCGTTCCGCTTCGACGCCTTTGGCGGGACCGGCTTCTTCGAGCTGCTCACCGGCCTGCGCTTCCAGCGCACCTCGCGCGCTGATCTGGTCGCAAACCTCCTGCTCTACATGCCGCTTGGCCTGTGCCTGCTGCTGTCGTGGCCGGCGCGCTGGAGGCCGCTGACGCGCCTGTCGTGGGCGGTACTCCTCGGTACCGCGCTCTCGCTCGCGATCGAGATGCTGCAGGCCCACGCGCCATCGCGCGTGTCGAGCCTGACCGATGTGGTGCTCAACGCCGGCGGAGCGCTGAGCGGCGGGCTGATCGCGCTGCTGTACCTGGAGATCGGCTCGAGCATACATATACCGGGAATTGCGCCCGGCAGGCCCGAGCCCGTGCCGCTCGGCATTCTGCTGCTCTGGCTTGGCTTTCGGCTCGCGCCGTTCGTGCCGACGCTTGACTGGCAGAAGTTCAAGGATGCGCTCAAGCCGATCTTCTTCGAGCCGCAATTCGACGCGCTGGATACCTATCGTTACCTCGTCGGCTGGCTCGTGGCGGGCTACGCCATTCGCCGACTGTGGCGGCGCGAGTACGCGATGCACGCCCTCGGTGCCGTCGTGCTCATCGTCCTCCTGGGCCGTATCGTGATCGTCGGCAAGGTTCTCGTGGCCTCGGAGCTGCTGGCGCTCGTGCTCGCCATCCCCGCCGCCGCTGTGCTGGTTGCGATTCAGGATCGGCGCCGCGCGGCACTGCTCGCCCTGCTCCTCGCGGCCGTGATCGTCACGCAGGGCCTCAAGCCGTTCGCGTTTCTGTCCGCGCCGCACGCCTTCAGCTGGGTGCCGTTTATGAGCTCGTTGAGTGACAGCCTGGAGGTCAACTACTCCGTGCTGCTGGAAAAATGCTTCTGGTACTTCTCGCTGGTCTGGCTGCTCACACGCAGCGCAACGCGGCTGCCGCTGGCGACGATCATGGTGGTGGCGCTGCTGGCGGTGATCGAAGTCGGGCAACTGTGGCTGCCGGAACGGTCGGCGGAGATCACTGACCCGCTGCTCGCCTGCGCCGCCGGCATCCTGCTTGCGCTGCTCGGTCGCGCCGAGGCCCTTCGCCTTCCGGCGCAGCGCTGATTCGCGTCCGCCGGCGCGCGCTGCCTAGTGCCGCTTTGCGCGCCTGCCGGCGAGCTCGCAGATGCCTCGCCAGGTATAGCGGTACACGCCCCGGCGGCCGGAGCGGGTCGCGCCGATCATCGCCGCGGCAACCAGGCTGGCACGCACGGCGCGATAGGGTTCGAGCTTGCCGAGTAACAGTGGACTGAACACGGGCAGGATTCCCATGGCCACGAGCTCGAGCGGTCGCAACTCAGCGCGCGCACCGAGCAGCAGACTGGGCTGCAGGATGTCGAGCGATGCGAAGCCGAGCTTCGCCACCGCCTCTTCGGTCTCACCCTTTACCCGCAGATAGAAGGCCTTGGCGGCAGGATCCGCGCCCACAGAGGAATTGAGGATGAAGCGTTTCGCCCCCGCCTTGAGCGCCGCGCGTGCGAAGGCGAGGGTGTAGTCGAAATCCACCTGGCGGAAAGCCTCTTTCGAGCCCGCAGCCTTCAGAGTCGTGCCCAGGCAGCAGAATGCGACGTCGGCACGCGCGCCCCCGAGCGAGTCCTCGAGCTTGTCGAAGCGCACGATGCGATTACCGAGCTTGGGGTGATCGTAGGCCAACGGGCGGCGCGTCACTGCCACCACGCGCGCGCACTCGGGAGTTGCCGCCAGCGCTTCGAGCAGGTGGCTGCCGACGAGACCGCTCCCGCCCGCGACGAGAGCGGTCCACCTGGTATCGGCCGGCGGACTGATCTGGCTCATTGTTGTTGCGGTTGATTGTAGTGGAAAATGCGCTCATTCCCCCGCTTGGTCGAGGCCCGGGAGTCCGGGCGTCGGGGTGCCGCGCGTTCCATGAAAGAGTTCTTCCGCCGTCGTGTGCTCGAGCCGATCGTGACCCTGCTTCTGCAGGGCGTCACGCCGGCAAAGATCGCACTCAGTCTCGCTTGCGGTATCGGGATCGGCATCTTCCCCGTGGTCGGCACCACGATGGTGTTGTGCACCCTGGCCGCGGTCGCGTGGCGCCTGAACCTGATCGCCATCCAGGCCGTGCACTTCGCCATGACGCCGCTGCAGCTGCTGCTGATCATCCCTTTTGTACACCTGGGCGAACACTTGGTGCGCGCCGAGCACGCGCCGCTGTCGGTGCGTGCAGGCCTCGATCTGCTCGGCTCTGGCTCCGCGCAGGCGATGATCGTGTTGCGTGATGCCATGCTGCACGCGGTGATCGGCTGGTTGGTGGTGGGTCCCGTCATCATCTACGTGCTGTATCGGGCGCTCGCTCCGTTGCTCGAGCACCTGGACCGGAGGTTGCGCCGGCCTGACACTGGCACTCTTTGATCGGGCTGTCGCACGGCTGGGTACGTGCGCCGGCACCGTTCGAACTTGACCTTAGCCCTGCGGTCCAATCCGCGGGCGGTGATCCCACGCCCGCTGTCCGCGGGGCGCGCAGAGCGTGGGTATACTGGCGCGTGTTCTTCATGGCGTGCGCGAGGCCTTCCGGGCCTCGATGGAAGACGCGAGTGCTTGATTTGAATCTATCGCTTCGACAGGGCCTAATCAGGCACAGCACGCGGCTGGTCTCGTTCCTCACGCTCGCTGCCAATGTCGCGTGGTCTGCGAGCAGCCTGCCCCTGCAACCCGCGCCCCCTGCTACACCGCCGGCGACTTCCGCACCGGCGCCTGCCGCCGCGCCGGCGACGACACCGGCACCGGAGACGCCACCGGCTGGCGATCGTGCCGGCACCTATCGCGCCTTCCGCGAACAGTTCGACGCGCGGCATTTCGACGCCGCGCTGCCACCCGCTCAGCAGCTCGTCGAGCAGACGGAGCAGGAGTTCGGCCGCGATTCGGTGCAACTGATGAATCCGCTGATCAACCTTGCGACCACGCAGCTGCGCCTGAAAGACTACGCGGGCGCGGAGACGAGCTACAAGCGTGCCGTCAAGCTGGTCGAGGCCCACCAGGGCGGCTATTCGCACGAAATCATCAAGCCGTTGCTGGGACTGGGAATGACCTACTCGGCGAGCGGTGATTACGTGGCCTCCGCCGATGCGCTCAAGCGCGCCGTGGATGTGAGCCGCAAGATAGACGGCCTGTTCAATCCAGCACAGCTCGAGCTGCTGGACCCGCTGATCGCGAGCTATACCGCGCTCAATTCCTACGAGGATGCGCAGCGGGAGCAGCAGTACGCGCTGCGCCTCGCCGAAGCCACCTATGGCAAGGACGATCCGCGCATCGTGCCGGCGCTCGAGCGCACGGCCGGCTGGCTCGAATCGCAGGGGCGATTCACCACCGCGCGCCAGATTCACGCACGGGCGCTGGACATCGAGCGCAAGTCCGGCGGCCTGAACAACCTCGGCCTGACCGGTCCGTTGCGTGGCATTGCGCGCACGTACCGGCTGGAATTTCTGATTGGCCCGGAGCGTCCGGAAGGCAGCAGCACCGAGGATACCGGGCCGCCGATCGGCGGCGTCCCCGGTCCGATCGGTATTCCTAGCAGCGCGACGGGTGTGAGTGCCGCCAGTGCTCCCAACTCCGACGGCGAAACTGCGCTCGTGACCGCGCTCAAGATCTTCGACGCCAATCCCGGCAAGGCACCTAGCGAGCGTGCACAGACGATGATTGAGCTCGGCGACTGGCGCCTGATCTCGGGAGATTGGCGCCAGGCCATGAATGCTTATCGCGAGGCATGGAAGGCGTTGAAAGAGCCGGGAGCGCCCGGTACTGCGGCCCTCGAGTCGCCGTTCCCGGTCGTCTATCGGGCGCCCGCCGCTGCGCGGCCGCCCCAGGACACCGAGAAGTACACGCAGCACTACGCGGAAATCGAGTTCACCGTGACGGCGGAAGGGCGGGTCAAGGATGCGAAAGCTCGGGACCAGTGACGTGAGCGAAGCGACTGGCAAGTTAGTGCTGAGCGCCGTCAAGCGCGCGCGCTACCGGCCGCGCTTCGTCAACGGCGAACCGGTCGCCTCGACAGGCGTGCGCTACCGCGAAACGGTCTACGTGCGCAGCTGAGATTCCTTGCGCGGCGCAGGCTCCGATGGTGCGGGAGCCGAGCCGCTCTCTGCGGGTTTCGGGCCAGGATCCCGTGCCGGTTCGGAGCGGATGGCGATGGCGACGACGTTGTCGGCGGTATTGCGGGCGTGTCAACACCCGGCGGCGGTGGCGCCGGCTCTGTCGTGGGTGCACCGCTGGCTGGCGTGGACGTCGATGGCGATGGCGATGGCGACGGCATGCCTGCACTGGGCGGAAGCGGCTCGGACGTCGCACCAGGATCGACAATCGGTACCGTTTCGATCTGCGCGTTGTCGGCGGGCGGTTTGTCCGCTCCCGGGGCGCCCCCCTGGGCGGCGACCTGCGGCTGCGCCTCGATCAGTGGCGCTCCGGCGAGGAGCTTCTTCGCCACGTCCTGCTCGGGAAACTGCACCAGGAATTTCGCGGCGGCATCGCGCATCGCGGCCTTGGTCGCCTGCACCATGGGTTTGGTGCTCGTCATGCCGCTGCCGGAAGCATCGCTCCCGTAACCGGTGAAGGTGAGTGAATCGGCCAGCTCGCCGCTCGGTGCATAGACATTGATGCGGTAACGGATGGTGACGGCAAAATACTTTGCACCAGTGTCGCGCGGCGTGATGAACGAATACTGCTCGATGCGCGGCTCGATGATGGCCTTGTACGGCGGATTCGCCGGCAGCGACTTGAGGTCCGCAACCGGTACGGTCTCGCGGAATTCCGAGGCAAAAAGTTTGTCCGCCATGTGTACGTGGTAGGGGCCCAGATCGATCTTCCAGTCGGTGCCCCAGCGTTCCTCGGAATGCGCCGCCTTGCTGAAATCCTCGCTGTAGTAGATGCCGACGGTGAGCGGCATCGGGTCCACGAGGGGCACCGGCACGCTCGACTCGGTCGCAACGTTCACGCCGCCGCAGCCGGCAAAGCCACTCGCGAGCAGCAGCAGCGACGCGCGCCGTCCCAGCGTTGCAACCCCTTTGCTTCGCATCAGCCTGTGAGCCCCACGAAGGTCCCGCCATTGCGCTCGCATAACGCCCGCATCAGTGCCGAGTAGCGCACGTTGCCGAATTGCGGCGCCCGCGGCGGCATCGGAAATCCGATCGCATGGATGCGCACGCGGCGCTCGCCGGTCTCGCCGTGATTCGCCCGATCAACCTGATCGATCACGGCCTGGATCGATTCGCCGGGAAAGTCATCGCCGAAGTAGTAAATGCTCACTTTCTTGTCTGGCGACCAGAAGGTGCGAATCGCCGCCAACAGACCTTCCACTGGGCTCGAGTTGCTGAACGAGGTCCACGTCTTGAACCGATCCATGATCGCCTTGCGCCGCGCCGGAGTATCGGCGATCCATTGCCCGCGGTAGCCGTCGAACATGTAGGCGCCCTCGTCATCCATCACCTGTATGCCCTTGACCTTGGGATAGATGTCGAGGATTTCCTGCATCATCTTGCGGGCCGTCTCCCAGTGATTCTCTTGCATGCTCCCCGAGGTGTCGACCACGAAGATGACGTATTCGCTGTCCACCGGGATGCCGCCGATGGCAGCGTTCTTGGGTCGCCGATAACCGGCCTTGAGCAGGCGTTCCATTTCGGAGGTGAGCTTCTGGTAAGCCGCCACGAGCTGCCCTTCCTCGGCGTTCTGCAGCTCCGCCTCCTTTTCGCTGGTGTTGTACTGGCCCTTCACCGTGCTGAGGTCGCCCTGGAGCCGGGCGAGCTTGCTGCGTTCGGCGGAGAGTTGCTCGATGCGCCCCCTGAGCTCGCGGTTGAACACATCGGTCTCGCCGCGGATCTCGTAGAGCTCGGCCTGCAGCTTCGCCACCTGCCCATGCATGTCGGTGCGGACCCTCTCCAGCACCACCGGCTGGCCGGTCTCGGTCAGCACCAGGATCAGGATCATCGCGCCGAAACCGCAGCAGATGCAGTCGAGGAACGACATGCTGAACACTTCGGTGGTGTGGCGCTTGAGCCTCATGGCCAGTCCTTCGAGGGCTCCATGAAGACGCCGCCCGTCTCACGCGCCAGGCGCCAGAACCGCGACGGCGCCGGCAGATCGCCCTCCATCGGCAGCAGTATGGTGCTGACGGGAACTCTGGGCGGCAGCGCGCTCAGAGACTGGTCGAAGAGCTTGGCACGCTGTTCGACCTCCACCGCCTTGCGCAGCGCCGGCGGCGTGGCGCCCTGCGTCGGCAGTCCATCTGTCACGAGCACGATCTGGTCCGGCAGCGGATCGAGCGTCTTCGCCGCATTGAAGGCGTTGATGAGGCTCGTGCCGTCATGGGGGAACATGTGCTTGAGCTTTTGTACAGCGGCGTTGAGCGCACGCGGGTCGACGGCCCGGAGCCACTTACCGTCATCCCCCTCGACCACTGAGTGCGCCTCAGTGTTGAAGGCGTACACCTGGAACTCGCTGTCGGGCGGAATCTGCGTCGTCAGCCAGTCCACGGTCGCGACCGCGCGCTGCCACTTGGGCGCCAGCATCTTCTGCACGTCGGGGAGGTTGCGCATCCTCAGGACGTTAACCAGCGTCTCATCGAGCATGCTGGCCGACATGTCGATGAGGATGAGGACGTGCTTGCCGGTGATGGTGATGCCAGTGAGGTACTGGCGATCGCCCGTGCCTTTGAAGGCGCGCACACTCTGGCCGGACGCGGCGTTCTCTTTCGCCCCCGCTTCCAGGCGCCGGTTGCCTTCCTCGAGCGAGCGGATGTCCGACTTGAGCTGATTGATGTGTTCCTGCTGCGACATCGTGTCGCCGGTGTAGCGCGAGAGCTCCACGCGGGTCTTGTCCAGCTCAGCGAGTATCTGCGCGATGCGTCCCGAGGCCTGGCTCGACTGGCTGGTCGTCTTCTGCATCGTATTGCGCAGCACGACCAGGTTCTTGTAGCCCTCGAGCACCTGCTCCTCGAGCTTGTTGACCTCGCCCTTGAGATCGTCGTCCTGATGCACGCGGGTGACGCCCGCAGTCGCGCTGATGATCACGTACACCAGCACTACTGCCCCGAAACCGCAGCAGATGCAGTCGAGGAAGGACATCGTGAACACTTCGGTGGTGCGCCGGCCGCGCGGCATCGCTTACTCCGAGGTGATGAGCTCGAGGGTCACGCCGGGACGTCCGAGCCGCAGCCGATCGCCGGCGCGCAGCGTGGCACGGCCGAAGACGCGCTCGTCGTTGAGCCAGGTGCCGTAGCGGCTGTGATCGACCACCACGGCGCCGCTCGCGAGTTGCAGCACCGAGCAGTGCAGCCGTGACACGCCCGCCGAAGCGCCGACCACGGCGAGTGAAGCGCCCGGCCCTCGCGGTGGCGCAAGTCCGATGCGCAGCGGCTCCGGCCCGAGAGCGACCGCCTGGCCGCGATAGAGCAGGTGCGAGGGCACGGCGACGACATCGGCGGGACGGGCATCCTGCAGGATCTGCCACGGCAGGCGCGCGGCCACGGCAGGGTCGAGGCGCGCGACGGCACAGCGCAGCTGCACCGTGTCTTCGACCTGCTCCGCCTTGTCCAGAGCACAGGCCGCCACAACTGCAGCGCCCGGCGCGCTGCGCACCACACTGCAGTCGTTGAACTCGGCGAAGCGCTGCGCGAGCCCGGGGAGAGCTGCCGCCCGATCGCCGAGCACGATCGTGGTGGCGTGCCCCGGCGTGCGCAGTCGGTGCACACGCATCAGCAGTTCGGTATAGAGCCCGTCCGCCTCGGCGGCGAACTGCTCGCGCGTCAGCCGCGCCGCATGTGCCTCGCCTTCAAACGGCACTTCGATGTCGACGCCATCGCTGCTCTGCAGCTGCTCGAGCCAGCCCGGCAGCGCGTCGAACAGCTGCTGCTCGGTGGCGGCGCGATGCAATGGATCGAAGCGCGTTCGGGCCACGAACTCGCGCCCGATCATGCGCAGCCAGGTGTCGATGAAGTCGAGCCACCCGGCGCTGCGCGCAAACTCCGAACGCTCGCGCCGCACCCGCTCTCCGACCGCCACCGCGGTCACCACCGTGTTGTGCAGATGGACGTCGACGCACAGCAGGCGTCCGCTGTCGGGCCAGGCGCTGGCGAGCGCGACCGCGGTGTCGATGAATCCCGCGACCGGCACGCGGACCTCGCGCGCGATCCCGAGCAGCAACGCGAGCTGCGCCGGGCGCAGTGTCGCGGGAACTGCGAGCTGCAGCGACTGCGGTCGGTCCGCCAGGCCTTCCCAGACATGTGCAAGATGCAGGAACGCGAGATCGGCGTGCGAGCGCCCCGCCGCGACACGCACCAGGAGCGGGCGCTCATCGAGCTCGTTCCAGAAACGATTGTTGACGTTCAAAGGATCGATGCGCGACGCGCGCTGAGCCGCCTCGCCCACCAGAACCGGCTCGCGATCAAGCAGTGCATAACCAGGGCTCGAGTGCCTCACGACACCATCGACGGCCACCAGGATGCCGGCGTCGTTGATCTCCATGGCCCCGTTGCTCATGCTCGTGCCCGCTGTGCTCAGGACGCCCGCATGTGCCGCAGCAGGTGCTGATCCAGGTAGGTCTGGGTGTCGAGCACCATGCGCTCCTGCGCGAGCTGCAGCTGGTGCAGGAAGAACATGACGATGATGCTCGAGGTCAGCGCCGTGAAGGTGGCGTTGAAGGTGACGCCGAGCGCCTCGGTCACGCCGCTGATGTTTCCCGATACCGCCTGGTGTGCCTGTTGCAGCGCTGCGCCGATGCCGCGCACCGTGCCGACGAAGCCGATGGCCGGGATGGCCCAGACCGTGTAGCGCACCATCGAGAGCTCCGAATCGAGGCGCTCGGCTTCCGATTCGCACACCGTTTGCCCGGCCTCGGAGGCGTCGTGAATGTTGGCAGTCGAACCAAAGCGCTCGAGCGAAGCGACGATGGCGCGCGGCAGCAACAGCTGCTGTACCTTGGGGTCGAGCGCTTCCATCTGCCGCGCGTATTCGCGCGTGTCCTTCGGCAGGATGCGCATGCCCGGCGGCACGTGCAGCAGCCCCGAGGCGAGGAGCTTGCGCTGCTCGCGATTGTCGATCGCACGATGCACCAGCAGGATCAGCGACCAGATCATGAGGATGATGCACACCTCGGGCTCGTACTCGTGCACCACGATGTAGATCGAGCGCTCGGGCACGTAGCTGGGCTCGACGCGCATGCGCGCGTTCTGCTCCGCCAGGATGCTGTCGCCGCGCGGACGGATGTGAACCACATAGAGCGCGTGTATCAGGATCGCGGTGATGATCAGCGCGAAAGTACTGAACAGGAACTCGCTCTGCTGCTGGCTGCGATGATGGCCGCCGCGTGCGGCCGCTGCTTCAGATGTCGATTGGGAATGTGGCACTGTTGTCCGCCGATGATTTCTGAGAGGGGATGAAACGTTTCGGAGCCTGCGATTCGTCGACCGCACCGGCGTCGCTCTCCGGCTCCGCAGCTGTGCCCGCGGGCTTGGCCGCTTCAGCCGGCGTGGTCTTCGCCGCCGGGGCCGGTGTTGTCTTGCCCGCTGCGGACCCTGCCGGCGTGCCGGCTTGTGCGGCCGGTTTCGCCGCCGGCGTCTCCGTCTTCTTGGCCGCCGGCTGCGTCGGTGCGGGCGGTGCGGGTTTGGGTGACTCCTGCGACATCAGTATGCCGACGGGCGCGAGCGCCAACAGCGCAAAGGTCACGAGCGCCGTCAACCGCGGGCTCGCCCTCGGTACTGCGCCCGCTCTGCAGGAAATAGTGTTCATTCAGCGTACCTCGCAATTCGAAATCCGATGTGCTGCGCCTTGCCGTCCGCATGCTCGCGCCAGGCGAGGCGCAATTCTGCGACGTTGGCGCTGCGCCAGCTCGAGCCGCGCACCACATGCTGCGTACCGCTCTCCGGCCCCAGCGGGTCGGTACTGACCGGCGTCAGCTCCGGATACACAGTGTAGAAATCCTGGACCCATTCGGTCACGTTTCCGCCGATGTCATACAGGCCGAGCGGATTCGGCGGGAAGCGGCCGACCGGGGCAGTCGTCACGAAGCCGTCCTCATAATCCGCCACGGCGGTGTCGTTCACTGCGAGGCTTCTCTTGTCGGCAAAGTTCCCTGAATTCGTCGGAACCGGAAGCGAGGAGCCCCACGAATACCGCCGGCTCGCCTGGCCCCCTTCGTAGCGCGCCGCCCATTCCCACTCCGCCTCGGTCGGCAGCCGGTAACCGGTGGTGACCGGGGTCACCAGCACATAGTTGTCACCCTGCTGAGTGTAAGCCGCCGGCAGTCCATCCTGGCTACTGAGCCAATTGCAGAACGCCGCGGCATCGGACCAGCTGATGTTGACGACAGGATGATCGTCCTGATCGAGGGAGCGATCGCGGACCACGCCGGACAGGTGGTCCGGCTGAAACTGGCGGTACTCGGCATTGGTCACTTCGTACACGCCGAGGTAGTAGGTCCGCTGCAGCACGACTTCGTGTTCGACTTCGTTCGTGCGGCGCCCCGGCTCGCGACGCGAGCTCCCCATCACGTAACGGCCCGGCGGAATGCGGCGCAACTGTCCACCCGTGTGGGTGCGGATGAGTGGCGGGATGCGCGCCGCGCGCACCTGCTCGGGAGTCAGCAGGCGGTACTCGACCACGCGCGCCAGTCCGGGCTGCGGAACGACCTTGGTGGCGAAACTCTGGTAGCCGTCGCGGCGGATCTCGATCGACAGCTCCGTGGAGGGCAGCGAGAGCGTCTGGTTGGCCGAGCCGCGCGGTTGTCCTTCGACGAAGAGCTGTGCGTCCGGCGGATCACCGCGTACCGTGACCTCGCCCAGGATCGGCTTCAAAGTCAGGTCGAGGCCGGCACGCTCGCCCGCCTTGACCACCACCGCGCGCCGTGAGGGCTCGTAGCCCGAATGGTTGACGGCGATCTCGTAGCCGATGCCCGGCGGCAGGCTCAACTCGAGCGGGGTGCGCCCACGGTAACGTCCGGCCACGGCCACGTCAGCCTGCGACGGCGCGGAGCGCACCACCAGCACGCCGTCAGGCAGACCGAGCTTCACGGGCCCGATCTTCTGCGGCGTGTCCGCCTTGACCTGGATCGAGCTCTCCCAGCTCCGAAACCCTGGCGCGGCCAGGCTCAGCGTGTAGTTGCCCTCATCGATCTGCGTGGTCAGCGGCGTCACGCCGAGGTCCTGGCCGTCCAGTGCCACCCGTGCGCCCGCGGGCTCGGATTCGATCGTCACCGGGCTGAACGCGGGCCTGAGCTTGACGCTCACGTTCTGCTTCGCGCCTTCTCCCTTTACTTCCACCGTCGAAGCCGAGGGCTGATAGCGCGGAGCGGTGATGCGAAAGTCGTGCTTGCCGGCGGCCACCGGATAATTCCCCGGCACCGGGCCGATGTCCTTGCCATCGATGCTGAGCGCGGCGGCGACGCCGTTGGTGTCAACATGAATCTGGCCGGGCAGTTTCACGAGCGTCACCCGAATCTGCTCGCCCTGCTTGCCGACGATACTGACGGGCAGCTGTGCGGTTTCGTAGCCCGCATGCGAGGCAACCAGGACATAGTTGCCGGGCCTCAGGAGCACGCGATCGCCGGCGCGAAAGTCGAGCGCCGTGCCGCGAAAATCGAGACTCGAGTCGCGCGGGTCGACGATCACCTGCACCGGCTTCGCGGTGATCAGGTACCACAGCACGAGGCCGAGCACCGTGAGTCCCGCCGTCAGGGCCAGTCGCTGCGGCTGGGCACGTCGGCGCACTTGCTGCTTCGGCGCCAGCACGGGCTTGAATGCGACCCGCTGGATCGCCTGCGAGTCAGGAGCGAGCTCGAGCTCGCTTTCCTGCTCGGCGGGATCGACGATCGGCGGCTGTGTCGGGTTGCCTTCGTGATGAATGACTTCGAGGCTCACGGCCGGGCCGCTTACCGCGCACAGCACCTGCGCGTCACCGATGCGGATCACGTCGCCATGTAACAGCGGCGTGCGCTCGTGCAGCGGGCGGCCATTCAGAATCACGATCACAGCGGAGTCGGGCACCGCTTCGATGTATGGCGTCTGCTCATCGAGACCGATGTAGGCTGCGGTGACGCCCGCGGGTACCCCGGGCACGCTGATGCCGGCGCCCTCGCCTCCCAGGGCAAGCGGCAGATCGGCGGCGGAAATGGCGCGTTCGCCGAGCGGCTCGCGCAGGCGTAGGGCGCGACTCAAATGCGGTCCTCGCAGCGCACGACAAGGGGCGGCAGCGCCTTGCCCGGCAGGATCGTGATCTCGCGGCGCACGTCGCGATAGCCGGCGCGCGTTCCCATCACGGTGTAGGTACCGGGCAGCAGATCGATCTCGCGGTGATCGAACACTCCCAGCTGCCCGACGCGATGGATGACCACTTGCGTCTGGTTATCGGACTCGAAGGCAACGCGCACCGGCGCCTGGAAACGCTCGAGACTGGTGCTCAAGGTATCGATCTGCTGGAGCAGCACCGGGCCCGGGGCATTGATTTTTCGTGCCTCGCTGAGCAAGGCTCGAGCTTGATCACGCACGGCAGCAGAAAGCAGCCGGTCCGGCTGGTTGGTCAGCATATCGAGCTGCTTTGCCAGCTCCGCGCGCGGCGCAGCCCGATCATGGCCGGCCTGCGCGAACTCGAGGCCCGGATCGAGCTTCAGCACGGCGTCGTATTCCGCCAGGGCGGCGCCCCAGCGCTCGATGCGCTCGAACTTCTCCGCCAGCTCGCGATGCTGCGCGACACTGGCGCGCAGCTCGGCCTGCGACACCTGTGCCAGTGCATCGCTCACTTCGGCGGCGCCGGGCCGCAACGCCTTGGCCCGTTCGAGTGAAGCCCGTGCCTGCGCGAGCTTGCCGGCGGAGAGCTCCGCCAGACCCTGCGACATTGCTGCCGCGAACTGATCGCCGGAAATGCGCGCGCGCACCCGCGCTGCGCCGTCGCGCGCGGCCGTAGTGTCCGAATCGAGCCTCAGGGCTTCCTCGTAGTGCTGGACCGCCGCCGACAATTGACCCGAATGTTCTTCGGCCGCGGCACTCGTGAGCAACGCGGCAACCTGGTCGAGGGTTCCAGCGCGTTTCAGTCCCTTCGCGGCGATGGCGTTGTTGGGGTCGATCTTGAGTGCCAGATTGAATGCTGCCTGCGCAGCGGCCGACTGTCCGGCCGTGAGTGCGGCGTTGCCCTTCTCGAGCTGCGCATGCAGGGTCGGCTGCGCCAGGTCCGCCGCTTTCTGCAGCTCGTTCAGGCCCGCCGTGAACCCTTGCAGCGACGCCTTGAATTGTCGCGCGCCGAACTGCCTGCGTGCCTCCTCGCCGTGCTTGCCAGCCGCGGCGAACAGTTCCGGCGCCCACTCGGACACTGCGCGCTTGTCGAGCGACTCGTACAGAGAATCGTACGCATCGCGCACTTGCTCCGCCTGCTCCATCTGCTCGGCGAGCGCACGCAGATCAGGCTCTGCCTCCTGCTCTGGTTTTGGCGCCGGCGCGTTGCTGGTCGCCGTAACCGGCGCGGGCGTCGGTGTGGCAGGCTTGCGCACCAGATTCGGCAGCAACACGAACACCGAGACGGCCAGGAGCGCGAGCACGACGAAGGCTGCACTGAGCAGCCATTTGCGGCGCACGGGCAGACGCGACGCCACGTGCTCGCTCGACGCGCTCTGACGCAATATCGGACGCACGATCGTGACCACGGGCGCCGGCGATACCGCGGCCGCGGGCTGTTCGGTCGATGCCTTCTGCGGAGCATCCACCGCTTGTGCAGCGAGCGCCTTGAGCTGTTGCGCCAGCTGCGCAAGATCGCGCGGCCGAGCGCTGGGCGATTTCGCGAGCAGGCTCAAGGTGACGTCGAGCAGCGCCTGCGGCGCGGGCTGCGCCGGCTTGAGTGGCGCCACCGGCTCATTCAGCACGCGCTCGCGCGAGAAGTTGGGGTAATACGGCGGATAGCCACTCAGCAGTTCGTAGAGCACTGCCCCCAATCCATACGCGTCGTCGGCGGGACTTGCGGGCTCGCCGGTGAGCTGTTGCGGACTCGCGCTATAGCGCGAGAGCGCGCCGCTGCCGGCGCCAGCGAGCGCAGCGCTGCCCAGATCGATGAGCGCCGCCGTGCCATCGGGACGCACGATGATGTTGCCCGGCTTGACGTCGCGATGGACCAATCCTGCACGGTGCAGCTTGGCCAGGGCCTCCGCCACCTGCGCGGCGATGGGAACGATCTTGCGCCACGACACGCCACGCAGGCTTGTCAGGTCAGTACCCGGCACGTACTCGCGCACCAGGTAGACTTGCTCGCCGTCGCGCTCGACGTTGGCAGCAGCGGCCACGAACTGCGGATCGATGCGACGCGCCGCTTCGAGCTCGGCGTTGAGGCTGTTCAGAGTCGCGGGATCGCGCCCGACCCGGGCCGGCAGCAGCCGAATCACGACCTCGCGATCGAGCTTCGAATCTTCAGCCTGCCAGGTCTCACCAAGCGGCCCGGCGCTCAGTTGCTGGCGCAAGGCGTACCGCCCGGACAACTGCTGCCCGTTGTTAATGCCCGGCATATGAGGCTCAACGCGGTGTGGTCGTAGACGGGGTACCCGCGGCAATCGACGTGGGTGCCACGCCGCCGGTCTCCTCGAAATACATCTGCTTGAGCATTTCGCGCCACTCGCGGTACTGATCTTCGGCAGTGCCCGTGAGTTTCAGTGTGCGCCCTTCGACCTCGACCACCTGGGGCGCGACTTCCGTCTGGAACGAGGTCGCCAGTTCGGTAATGGCCGCGGTGTGGATCTTCGCGTCGGCGCTCTTCTTCAGGCCGCTCATGATGCCCGCAATGCCGCCGATGGTACCGGCGGTTCGCACCGCGCTCTCGACCCGCTGGCAGTTGGAATCGCCCCCGGGGCACTGCGAGGACACGAGGATGCTGCCGAGCACGGCTGCCGCACCCATAATCATCCGCGTGCGTGCCTGGGCTTTGAGTTTCTCCTCTTTGCTGATCTCATCGTAACTGTAGCGGCGCCAGTTGCCATAGGGCTCGCTCAGGTGCTCGGCGAAGCCGCCGTAGTAATCGCTTACGGTGTCGATGAGCGCGCCATCGCGCTCGCGGATCTTCTGCACGCGCTCGAATACCGGATCACCGTCCGCGGGCAGGCGCTGCAGCTCGTAGCGGCCGTCCGCATTTTTCGCAACGTAGCCCGCGTAAGCCTGCGGCGCGAGATCCTCCGCGAAACGCATTTCCGTCACGCGCCGGACCATGCGCCGGTCGGCGACGGGCAGCGTGTTACGAAAGGTCAGCATGTCGTTGGCCATTGTTGAATAGAGGTTCTGGAACGGATCGCGCGCCTTGAGCGCCGCATCGCTCAGATACGAGCCCAGGTCCGCCTCCGCTTCGTATTTCTTGTCGGTGTACCACGTGCGTCCGGTCGAATCGCGCACGCTGATGAGGAGCTCGAGCTCCTTGCCGGTCGACCTCACGATCTTTCCGGTCACGATCACGTCGACGAAGTCGGCGGTAGCCGGAATCACGCGCACGGCGCCCCATTGCGCGCTGCTCTCGAGCGTGTTTCGCAACAGCATCGCCATGTAGCGCGCTTCGGCACGACGCACGTCCGGATAGATGCCTGCCTTCTGCTGCGCCTGTTCGTCCTTCTCGACCTCGGGCGGAATGCCGGGATCGAAGACGCGCACGCCGACATCGAGCAGCTCATCGCTCGGGATCTCTTCTTTCGCCTGGACGGCGTGGACCTTGGGCTGCGGGCGGGTCTCCTCGACGACGCAGCCGGAGAGCGCGGCCAGCAGCAGCAGACCCACCGACACGACCGCCACGCGGCCGAGCCTGTGATGCGCGAACCTGAGAGCCATCATGATGCCTGTGTCCTCGAGCCGATCCGCCTACTTGCCCGCGTTCTTCTTGTACTCGATGTACTCCTTCCAGAGCTTATCCTTGAGCTCCGGATCAGTCTCCTTCTCTGCAGCTTCGCGGATCTGGCGAGCGATGACGTCATCATCGCGCCCGTCGGGAATATTCTTCGGCGTCGTATTCGGCCCGCCGCCGCCCTTGCCGCCGCCACCGCCGGTTCCACCACCGCCGCCACTGCCGTGATTCTCGGACTTCATGCCGCCGCCGGAGCTGGAACCCTCACCGCCGCCGCCCGGCGAGCCTCCGGCACCCGGAGTGCCACCGGCCTGGCGCATGTCACCTTCGCCGCCGCCCGACTTGCCAGAGCCTCCTTCGGAACCGGAGCCGCTCCCAGTGTTGCTCGGTTCGCCAGAAGCGCCGTGCTCGCCCGAGGCCTGCGCATCGCGCTCCTTGGCGAGGCGCTCGCGCTCCTTGCGAATCTTCTCGTCGAAATCGCCCAGGGACTCATCCATCGCACGGTTCGCCGCCGCCTGGCGCTCCGCATCGGTCTGCGCACCGCCCGGTACGCTCGGGCCCTGCCCCGGTCCGCCGCCCTGAGTCGCATTGCCACCGGCGCCACCCGCGCCGCTCGTCGTCCCGGCGGCCGACGCAGTCCGCGTTGCTCCGCTCTGCCCGGCACCAGCTTCGCCGGCTCCTCCATTGCCAGCTTGTCCGCCACCCGCTGCCACGGCTCCTCCGGCCGCACCCGCTGCACCCGCAGCTCCGGCCGCACCGCCGGTTCCACCTGCGCCCGCCGACTGAGCGCTAGCGCCAGGGCTGCCCGCTTGCTGGCCACTCCCGCCCGATTCACCACCCGCACCCGTTTGCCCGCCAGCGCCACCGCTCGCACCTACGCTGCCACCGGTTGATCCAGAACTGCCGCCTGCAGATCCGGAGCGCCAGCCAGAAGTGCCACCGGATGATCCAGAGCTGCCGCTACTGCCTGTCGAAGCTGAGGCTCCGCCCGAGGAACTGTCGCCCGAGGAGCCTCCGGCGCTGCCGTTGGAATTGCCACCAGTCGAATCGCTTGGGCTCGGCCAGCTTTCCGGACCGCTCGCGCCCGATGAGCCACCACCACCACTCGAACCGCTGCTGCCGCCGGCACTGCCGTTGGAGCTGCCGTTGGCAGAATCGTCTGGGCTTGGCCAGCTTTCCGGGCCGGGGGTGCCCGCTGAACCGCCGCTGGAACCGCCGCTGCCGCCAGCGGATCCACCCGATGATCCTGACGAGCCTGACGACCCCGACGAGCCTGACGACCCCGACGACCCGACGATCCGGACGAACCTTGCGAGCCGCCCGACGAGCCAGAGGAGCCCGACGAACCACCCGACGATCCCGAAGAGCCGGACGATCCGGATGAGCCCGATGAACCCGAGGATCCGGAGGAGCCGCCCTGAGTCTGCATACCCGCACAGGCAGCCAGCAGAGCCGCAGCGACGATCAGTGCAATGAGACGGATTTTCATGACGGATCTCTCAGGGAGCAGAAGAGGCGGCGAGGTCATCGCCGCGCAGGAAAGAACGCAGCTGGCTGGCCATGCGATTACACGCCGTGCCCTGCACGCGTGCGATGAACGGCAGCGGGACGATCGCGCCGACTATCGCTGAGGTGCCGGTAACGTTCGTACTCACCGTGCCCGCGGACCGTGTTTCCTTCAGGTCCCACACGGTGGCGACGTAGTCCGATTCCTTTTCCCACCAGCCAAAGCCGATGCAGCCCGCCCCGCCAGGCCCCGCGCCGCAGGCGAGGCTGCCGCCGCCATCGGTCTTGCGTGTCTCGCCGTCGAACCAGACGACATAACGTACTCCGGTCATGGCGAGCCGCTCGGCGACGCGTGGTCTGTTGAGCAGAGCCAACATACCCTCCGGCCGCGTCGGCGCGGTCGAAGGCTCGAACCACGGAAACAGGGCGTCGACAAACTTACGGTTGTTGTCGACGTGAAATGAATTCTTGCCGCTCGCGAGATCGTCGGCGACGCAGTCGGTGAAATTCTCTTCGGTACCCGTGCCTTCGACGTGCGGCTTGGCCAGCAGCACGACGGATTCGTCACGCCCGATCGAGGTGGCGAACTCGCGGCTTTCCACTACCCGGGCGTGCATGCACCCCGAAATGCCAAACACCACGAACGCTGCTACCGGGACGACGAACCGATGGCCGCCGCGGATCGGAGAGTACAGACGCTCTGTGCAGTTCATGGAGCCCCCGATCCGAACGTACACGGAATGTAAGGTGCACTTCGCCGAGCAGGTCGGGCCGGTTTAAGACCCAGTATACGTGAAGCTTCGTTGATCTGAGACCCGCCAGGAGTACTCAGGTTCCGAAATGATGATTTGTCATTACTCAGAGCAGATCAAGCTGCCCGCCGGCGGCCCGCCGCGCCTGGAAATAAGCCGTGGACAGCTGGAAACCGCGCCCCTGGTCCAGTCCCAGGCGGCGGCTGCAGACCTTGAACCGCTGCGCGATCAGCTCTGCATACGAGCCCGTGGCGTGCATGCGCGAGCCGAAACGAGGGTCGTTCTCCCTGCCGTCGCGCATGCCACGAATCAGCGACATAACGTGCTCGGCGCGCTCTGGCACATGATTCGTAAGCCATTCGCGGAACAAAGTCTTCACCTCGTAGGGAAGTCGCAGCATGACATAGCCCGCGCTGCGCGCTCCGGCGGCGGCGCAGGCTTCCAGGATGGCCTCGATCTCGTGGTCGTTCACGGCTGGGATCACGGGCGCCACCAGCACGCCCACCGGAATGCCGGCTTCGTTCAGCTTTCGCATCGCCCCCAGGCGCGCCACCGGAGCGGGAGCGCGCGGCTCCAGGGCACGTTTCAGCCCGGCATCGAGGGTCGTCACGCTCAGGAACACCGACACCAGCGCATCACGAGCCATGTCCGACAGGATGTCGATATCGCGCTCGACCAGTGCGGACTTGGTGACGATCGTGAGCGGATGGCGGAATCGCTGCAGGACCTCCAGCAGCGAGCGGGTCACCTTGAGGTCACGCTCGATGGGCTGATACGCATCGGTATTGGCGCCAAAATTGATCGCCTTGCACACGTATCCGGGCCGCGCCAGTTCCTCTTCGAGTAATCGCGCGGCGTCGGCCTTGTAGAACAGGCGCGTCTCGAAATCGAGGCCGGGAGAAAGATTGACGTAAGCGTGAGCCGGGCGCGCGAAGCAGTTGTGGCTGATTACTCCATTGGCGATGAAATCCCCGGTTCCCGTAGTGATGTCGAACAGCGGAAGCACTGATTCCAGCGGCTCAATAGTGCTGACTCTCAGCGGCGCTGAACTCTTAACGGCCTGCCCTTCGATGTTTCTCTTTCTGACGATCGCCGGATCGACCGTGTGAAAGAACCGGAGGTGTTCTTTCAATCCGCCGAGCAATCTTAAGACTGTGATCGGCTTGCCAGGCCGTTCCTTGATGTGCTCTCGCGCGAGATCAAAGCCAAGTCTCCGCAGCGAGCGCGCTGTGACATCGATGATCGTAGAATCCGTGTTGGAGATTCGCAGCACGCCGCCGCTGTAGCTTCCCTCCGCGTCGAAGATTCCAGCCAGGAACCCCTTTGACCAATCCGTTGACTCAACCGACGGCCAGGCCACCAGCTCGCGCACCCGATCGACCTCCTGTCGTCGCTGTAGCCTGATCCCATCGCCACGGATCATTCCGCACAGATAACCCGTCTCGTAGGGCTGCTGCCGTTTGACGCCAATTGCGACGCCGCCGACACCCCGCAGTTCATCGTTTGTCGTGAGGTGCGGTCTTTGGCCTGGACCGTGGTCGGTCCCGGTGACGTATTTCCAGCCACGGTCGGTCAGGAACCGGTGATCACCGCTCGCGATCAGCTCGGTTCCGTCCTCAAGCGTGATTCGGTACGCAGGCTTGTGCGTTTTCCAGTGGGCAAGGACGCGGGTCCTGACATATCGGCGGTACCAGCCACGACGCACCGTTCCGTAGATCTCATCGCCAGTTCGGATCTCTGCAAGGGCTTTGGTGGTTCCATCTCCCATCAGGACCTGCGTGTCGCCCCACATGCAGTACACGCATCCATGCTCACATCCCCTGTAGGGATTGATGGATTGCTCGAAGGGAACGTCGGGTGAGTCGTTGCGCGTGATGATGTGCTTCGCCCGCTCCGCGGTGACCGTAGTCTCGAGAGGCGGCAACTCGTCGGCTGGCTCCTTCATCCAGCCGTCGTCCACGGCTTCGACACGCCGGGTCTCAAAGCGGCCTTCGGGGTTGGAGCCTGCGCCGCGGCCCTTGCGGAATCCGGGTTCGAGAGGCATTTTACTCGTCCTGTATGGATATACAGTTAAGTATACGCCTCTCTCTTATAGGGAGAGCAACGGTCCACTCAGCTGTGCATCGTCGGAATCGAACCAGGAAAGCGATCGACGGTACGCAGGCTCGGGAACCATCGCGACCACAGCCCCGCGACACACAAAGTCGCGATGCCGCCGATGACCACGGCGGGCTTCAGGCCGAACCAGACCGCGGTGAGCCCGGACTCGAACTCGCCCAGTTCGTTGGATGCACCGATGAACACCGCGCTCACGGCGCTGACGCGGCCACGGATGGCATCGGGGGTTTCGAGCTGGACCAGCACGTGGCGGATGTACACGCTGACCATGTCTCCGGCGCCCAGCGCAAACAGCGCGACCATGGAGATCATGAACTGTTCGGAGAGCCCGAGCACGATCGTGGCGATGCCGAAGAGCACGACGCCGCCGAACATCCAGCGCCCGACATGGCGCGAGACGGGCGCGACCGCCAGCATCACGCCGGTCAAGGCTGCGCCCAGCCCGGGAGCCGTGCGCAGAAAGCCGAGCCCGGTCGGCCCGACATGCAGGATGTCACTTGCAAAAGCTGGCAGCAGCGCGGTCGCCCCGCCGAACAGCACGGCGAACAGGTCGAGCGAGATGGCACCGAATATCACCGGCCGCGACCGCACGAAGCGCAAGCCTTCGAGCACCGTGTGCCACGTGGCCGGCTCGTCGGTTCGCACGACGTGCGGCACACGGACCATCGCCATGAGCACGACAGAAACCAGCAGGATCACGCGTGACCGTGCTGTAGACGACGTGGGGGCCATACACGTAGAGCAGACCGCCCAGCGTCGGTCCCGCGATCGTCGCCACCTGGAATGTCGATGAATTGAGCGCCACGGCATTGCCGAAGCGCTCGAGCGGAACCAGGTTGGGCGTGATCGCCGCCGAAGCAGGCATGCTGAAGGCGCGCGCGATACCGAAGAGCACGAGGACCGCGAACACCGGCCACACGACCTTCAGTCCGGTGAGCGTGAAGGCGAGCAGCAGCACCGCGCACAGCACCTCGATCGCATAGCAGAGCGTGAGGATCAGGCGCCGGTCGAAGCGGTCGGCGGCCTGCCCGGCGATCAGGATCAGTGCCAGGAACGGCATGAACTGCGCCAGCCCGATGAATCCCAGGTCCAGCGGATTGTGCGTGATGGCGTAGACCTGCCAGCCCACGGCAACGCTCTGCATCTGGACCGCGAGGGTGGATAGAAAGCGGGCGACGAGGAAACGCGAGAAGCTGGGATAGCTCAATACCCCCAGCGCGTGGCGGCCCGCCGTTCTCATGGGCACCGTGAACGGTGCTGTAACCTCATTTTGAGATTGTCGCAGATCAGCGCATGCACTACTTTACCGCCCGGCGCGAGCCACAAATGGTCAATAGCCGCGCTCCCGGATCGAGGCCCTGAACTGATGAGCGATGCAGCCGCACCCATTGTCGTGCGCCATTTCCGCCAGATCTTGCTCTGGCCGCTGCAGCTCATGCCGCTCAAACCCGGCGTGCAGGTGCAGCGTCACTGGGAAGCGCTCGAGGCGCTCGGTACGGACAGTCCCTGGCGCGAGGTGCGGGATGAATACTCGAGCGATCCGCTCGAATTCCAGGAGCGCCACTACAAGGAATTCGTGACCTTCCTGCCCTACGTGCAACGCTTCCTGTACGGCTCGAGCGTCGGCCAGGAAGCCTCGCAGCGCCACGGCGAGCCGAGCATCCGCGTGTTCCGGCGCTACGATGTCGCGCGGGTGCGCGTGACTTTCCACGACGGAACGACACTGATCTTCGAGGTCGCGCACACCGACCTTTACTTCTTCCTCGACGCCGACATCGCAATGTTGGCGTTCGAGATCTATGCCAACGACATCAGCCTCGAACGCGCGCAGGACACGCTGTTCCGCTTCGGCCGCGCCTATCCCGCGTTCTGGGATCGCACCGGCCAGGGCGGCAACTGTCCGCGGCTCGTGGAGTGGCTGGGCGAGAACGGCGAGGTCCTGGCGACCTCGGATTACGAGATCAAGCAGAAATTCCTCGGGCACGTCGGCCGCTACCGCTCACCGGCGATCGCCGCACACTGGGAGTTCCTGCTGCGACCCATGGTGCTCGAGTCCCCGAGTCAGACCGGTCCGCTGCGTTATCGGCAGCTCGAGTACTACCGCATGCCACTGATGGCCTACCTGTCGTTCGACGACCCTACCGAGCTCTCGCGCGCGGATTTCGTGCGCCTCGGCATGGTGACCCGTCCCGGCGAGCGCGATTCACTGCCCTATTCCGCCAAGTCGCTCGAGTGCTTCGAAGCGGAGTACTGCGATGACCGCTTCTGGGGACGCGCGGGCGACCTGTTCTCGGGCGACACACGCCTCATCTGCACCGGCCAGCTGCTGGCCGTGGTCGGCCGGCAGGACGACTATTTCTTCACCGGCCGCGAAACCGGAATGTATGGCCAGTTCCGGCACCAGTACTTCCTGCTGTTCCTGATCGCGCACTTCCATCGTGCGGCGCTGCTGTCGATGTCGGACGAGCTCGCGGTGGCGATGAACCGGCTTGAGGTCGGCGATCTCGAGTCGGTGCGCCAGTTCAAGCGGGCGATCCGCGCGGCGATGGAGATCTTCCTGCGCTTCACGCACCGCTACTGGTTCCACCAGGTGTCGAACCAGTTCATCGCGCGCAGCATCTTCGATCGCCTGCGCCAGCAGCTTGGCACGGAGACGCTCTACCAGGAGGTCGGCGCCGAAGTGGAGGACATGAACGAGTACCTCGACACCGACAGCGTGCGCCGCCAGGCCAACACCATCCTGCGCCTGACGGTGGTGACAATCCTCGGCCTGATCGGCACGGTCGCGACCGGCTTTCTCGGCATGAATCTCCTGTCGGAGGCCGAGCGACCGCTCATCTGGCGCATCGTGTTCTTCGTACTGATCCTGCTTGGCACGGGAGCAATCACGATGTACACGATCGTCAAGTCCAAGCGCCTGGCGGATTTCCTCGACACCTTGTCCGACGAGCGTGTGAGCTGGCGCGAGAAGTGGCGCGCACTGCTCAACACCTGGACCTAGACGGGATCGCTCTGTTTCGTGCGCACCGGCACCTGAAGGTGCGGGTGTGGTATCCCCAGCCACTCGCGCCACACGGCCATCAGTACCGCCAGGATCACCGGCCCCACGAACAGGCCCACGAGCCCGAAGGCGGCAAGGCCGCCCAGTACGCCGAACATCACCAGCAGGAATGGAACGCGGGTGGCATTGCTGATGATGAGCGGCCGGATCAGATTGTCCACCCAGCTCACGGCGAGCGCGCCCCAGAGGAGCAGGCCGATGCCGGCGCCGGTGTGATCGGTGATGAGCAGCCAGATGCCCGCGCTCGCCCACACGAACGGCGCGCCGAACGGAATAAGCGCCGCGACTGCGGTCAGAGCTCCCAGCAGCGCCGGCGCCTTCAGGCCCGTAAACCAATAGCCGAAGCCGGCCAGGATCCCCTGCGCCACCGCTGCGAGCACGATTCCGTACACGACAGCACTGGTCGTGTCACCGATCGCGGCGAGATAGTCTCGAATGCGATCGCCGAGGATCTGCTGCAGCACCTCGCGCACCTGCGCTGCCAACTGCTCGCCGTTGCGATATACAAAGAATACCGTCAGCAGCGAAAAGAAGATCTTGGCGACGTTGCGGCCCAAGCCGCCGATCACGGTCCGGATCTCGCCCAGCGACTGGTCCGCCCACGACCCGAGCTCCACTCGCAGCGCCTGCGGATCGCGACCCATGCGCTCGAGAAACTCCTGCAGCCAGTCGCCGAGCCACGGGATGCTCTGGATCGACGCCGGCAAGTGCGGGTGCCTGGCGAAGTAGGCCGTCAGCACCTCGTACGCGCCCGTGACTTCGTGGCGCATGAGCATGGCGAGCCAGGTGAGCGGCACCACGAAGGTGACCGCGAGCAGCAGGGCCATGGTCAGGGCCGACAGCGTCTGTTGAGATCGCATCAGGCGACGCAGCTTCACGTACACGGGCCACGTCACGTACGCGAGGATCAACGCCCAGATGACGGGCACCAGGAACGGTTGCAGCACCACATAACTGAGGAGCAGCAGTCCGCCGATCAGCAATCCAATGATCGTGCGTCGCAGCCAGGGTGCAGTTTGCAGCTCCTCGAGCATCGCGAATTAGGGCGCGCCGCCGGCGAGCCGCGCCAGCGCGTGGTCGTGAACGCGGGAGAGTGTCAGTTGCGCTGTGATGGCGCCGATGAGCGCCGTCAGCATGTCCCACTGCGTGTCCCAGACATCACCCTGGGTACCGAGGAACGCTTCAGCGGTGCCGCCACCCACGACGGCCGCGAGCCACTCGATAAACTCGTAGCAGGCGCTGATCGCGAGACAGATCGAGCTCACGATAAAGAACAACCAGCCGCCCCGCCGCAGCGGCGTCTGGCGCAACAGCACCTCACGCGCAGCGATCGCCGGCACAAATCCCTGGGCGAAGTGGCCGATGCGGTCATAAGGATTGCGCGACACGTCCAGGACATCCTGCAGCCAGAAACCGAATGGCACCTGCGCGTACGTGTAGTGGCCACCCACCATCAGGATGAGAGCGTGGATGGCAATCAGCACGTACAGCAGATTCGTGAGCGGAAAACGCCGGGCGGTGTAGATGAGGACTGGCACGACGAGGAAGATCGGCGCGACCTCCAGCCACCACGTGATCCGATCTGCCGGGTGCACGGCCGAGATCGCCAGTGCGACGGCGACCAGCAGCAGTAACACCACCGGCAGACGGTTGTGGGGCACCGGCACGCTCAGTGCGGTGGACGCGCGACGTCCGGTTCCCCGCGGGTGCGTCGAGTTCTCGTCTTGCGGGTCTTGCGGGGTTTCGTCGCCTTGCGGCGCTTGCGTTTGGTGGTGCGCTTGGCAGTCCGTTTCCTTTTCTTTGCCATGGTTCACTCCCTCCGGTTCGCGGTGACACGGTGCGCTCGCAATGTTACATGAGAGCGCCGCGATCGACGCGCGCGAAAGTTGCGCCGCCGTGGTATTTGCCCCGATACGCCGATTGCCTGCCCTGCGCCCTCACCCTAGTATCGAGCCCTTCCTCACCGGCCCAAGCGCTCGCCGCCTGATGTCCGCCCAGACTGCATCAACACCGGACGAGATCCTGAGGCGCGCCGCGGAGCTCGGCCCGCGCGAGCGCGCCGCCTATATTCGCAGCGCGTGCGGCACCGACACCGCCCTCTTCCAATCCGTGCTCGATCGGCTCTCGGCCGCATGGCTGCGCGAGCTCACCGAAGAGCCCGCCGCCGAGGGCGATGAGGCCGCTGAACCCCTCACCACGCATCACGGCCCCGGCGAGCGCATCGGCCCGTACCAGATCCTACGCGTGCTCGGACGCGGCGGGATGGGCGAGGTGTACCTGTGCGAGCGCGCCGACCAGCAGTACCAGAAGCAAGTCGCCATCAAGCTCGTGAGCCGCGGCGTCCTGTCCAGGCAGGTACAGACGCGCCTGCGCACCGAGCGGCAGATCCTCGCGACGCTCGATCATCCGAATATCGCGCGATTGCTCGATGGCGGCGCCACGGCCGACGGCATTCCGTACCTCGTGCTCGAATTCGTCGAGGGCGAGCCGATCGACGAGTACTGTGATTCTCATCAGCTCGGCATTGCCGAACGCCTGAAGCTGTTCCGCGTGGTCTGCTCTGCCGTGCAGGCCGCCCACCGCAACCTCATCGTCCACCGCGATCTCAAGCCCAGCAACATCCTGGTGACGGCGGATGGGACACCGAAGCTTCTGGACTTCGGTATCGCCAAGCTCCTCGACGTGCGCCAGACCTCACACACGATCGCGATGACGCAGGCGGACGTGCGCATCATGACGCCGGACCATGCGAGTCCCGAGCAGGTTAGCGGCGGGCCGGTCACCACCGCGAGCGATGTGTACGTGCTGGGCGTGCTGCTCTACGAGCTGCTGTGCGGACAGCGCCCGTTCCAGGTTGCGGGCCTGCGCTTTCACGAGATCGAACGCCTGATCTGCGAACAGGAGCCGCCGCCGCCGAGCGCGGTGTGGACCACGGCGCACGTCGGCAGCAACGAGCTGCAAGGCATCGCGGCCCGGCGGAGCAGCACGCCGCAGCGACTGCGGCGCGAGCTCACCGGGGACCTCGACAACATCGTGATGATGGCGATGCGCAAGGAACCCGAGCGTCGCTACGGATCGGTCGAGCAGTTCTCGTCTGACATCGACCTTCACCTGCGCGGCATGCCCGTGCTCGCGCGCAGGGACACTTGGGACTATCGGGCCCGCAAGTTCGTCGCGCGGCACACGCTCGGCGTCGCGTTGTCCGGCCTGTTCGTGCTGCTGCTCGCGGGATTTGCCGCGAGCATGTACATCCAGGCCGAGCGGCTGCGCGATGAGCGCGACCGCACGCGGGCCCAGTTCCAGCGCGCCGAGGCCGAGCGCACTCGTGCCGAGCGTGTCTCCGGGTTCCTCGTGGATCTTTTCCGCCGCTCCGATCCCTGGGAGACCGGCGGCGAGAATGCGACGGCGCTCGAATTGCTCGAGCGCGGCGCGCAGCGCATCGAGACCGAGCTCGCCAACGATCCGGACACGCAGGCGAATCTCCTGGACGCGATCGGCCGCGTGTATCTCGCGCGCGGCGAGACCGACAAAGCGTTACCACTCCTCGACCGTGCGCTGCGCCTGCGGCGTGAGCTCTACGGCTCCGAGCATGTCATCACCGCGAGCAGCATGCAGAGCGTCGGCACAGCGCGCCGCCACAAGGGCGAGTTCGACCAGTCGCGGGTGCTGCTCGAGGACGCGCTGCGCATCCAGGTCCAGAAGCTCGGCGAGAAGAACGAGGCCGTGGCGATGACGCTCGACGAGCTGGCGCGCTGGTATCGCGATGTCGGCGACCTGGTCGGCGCTGAAAAGACTTTCCGCCGCAGTCTCGATGTGTTCACGGCTGTCGACGGAGCGCAGAGCCAGCAGGCAGCGAACGTCAACAACGAGCTCGCAACGCTCCTCTTGTACAAGGGTGATCTCGCCGCTGCGGAGCAGCTCTATCGCCAGGTGCTCGAGGTCGATCGTGCGCACCTACGCCCCGATCACCCTCGCCTCGCGACCGAAACCACGAACCTCGCGATCGCCTTGCAGATGCAGGGCAAGCTCACCGAAGCGCAACCGCTGTTCACACAGTCCATCGAGAGCCTGGAGCGCGTACTCGGGCGCGAGCACTTCGACACCATCAGCGCGCTCAGCAACTTCGGCTGGTTCCTGCAGGTCAAGGGCGACATGGACGGAGCCGAGAAGGTCCTGCGCGACGTGCTGGCACTCGATCAGAAGGTGCAGGGGCGCATGCATCCGTACGTCGGCCACGACATGTCGAATCTCGCGGACCTCCTCTATGAGCGTGGGCAGTTCGAGGAGTCCGAGCGGCTGTACCGCGACGCCATCGAGATCTACAAGGCGACGCTTCCTGACAACCACCAGTACGTGGCTGCCACGCTCACCGGTCTCGCACGCATCTTCGCCGAGCGCGGCGATACCTTCCGCGTGAGCGCACTGATCGACCGCGCCGTGAGTATCTGGCGCAAGCAGCTTCCGGAAGACCACTGGCAAATTGCGCGCAGCCGTGCGGTGCTCGGCCGGAGCCTGGTGCAGCAGGACAAGTTCGCGGACGCCGAGCCGATCCTGCTCAAGAGTGATGCGCTGCTCGAGAAGCAGCGCGGCGCCAACGACCCCGGCACGCGGCAGGTGCGCTCGTGGCTGGCGCAGCTTTATGAGGCGT
>CAVOIC010000014.1:0-110105 GCA_963695985.1 uncultured Gammaproteobacteria bacterium | reverse complement strand
GGGCTCACGAGCTGGACGTCGATGCCCATGGCATCCATGTCCTTGAGGCGCAACTCCACGCTCGTGAGCTTGGGTGCCGCCGCCGGCAGCATGCGTTTCGCATTGTGTTCGTACGAGGCGGCCCCGATGTGTCGGC
This sequence comes from uncultured Gammaproteobacteria bacterium, assembly GCA_963695985.1. GTDB lineage: Bacteria > Pseudomonadota > Gammaproteobacteria > Steroidobacterales > Steroidobacteraceae > DATBVX01. Next base: position 109,969 of record CAVOIC010000014.1, on the reverse strand, counting down.
GCTGCAGCTCGGGCTCGGCGAGCTTCTCCGGGCGGGCTGCCACGAGCTGCTCTACCTCGGGAACGAAAGCGTGCGCATGCACATCTACTGTGAGCGAGCGCTTGCCACGTCGCACGGTCACCCCCGTTCCGCCGGGTTCTGCAACGGGCGCAGACATGCGCCCCGCGTGCCCACAGCGATACAGCAGCATCAGCTTTTCCGCCCCGGCAGCAGCGCGTCGTCGAAGATGGCAACCGCGCGCGTCCAGCCGGCAGAACCGCCGCGCACCTTGTGGGGAAAGCACGAGATGTAGAAACCGTCGCCGGGCAGGCTCTCGAGATTGTGCAGCTTCTCGAGATGGCAGTAACCGATATCACGACCCGCCTTGTGTCCTTCCCAGATGAGAGATTTGTCGCCCGTCTCCGCCACTTTGCGGGCGGTGTAGGAGAAGGGCGCATCCCAGCTCCACGCGTCGGTGCCCGTGAGCCGCACGCCGCGCTCGAGCAGGTACATCGTTGCCTCGTAGCCCATACCACAGCCGGAATTCACGTAGTCGCTGGAACCGTAGCGCGAGCCGGCGCGCGTGTTGACGACCACGATCTCGAGCGACTTGAGCTCGTGTCCGATGCGCGCGAGCTCCGCTTCGACATCGCGCGCCGTGCAGACGTAGCCGTCAGGAAAGTGACGGAAGTCGAGCTTGACGCCCGGCTGAAAACACCATTCGAGCGGCACCTGGTCGATGGTGATCGATGGCTTGCCCTTGTCCATGGTGGAGTGGAAGTGCCACGGCGCATCGAGATGCGTGCCACTGTGCGTCGTCAGGTGCACCCACTCGGCCGCCGCCGCTTCGCCGTCAGGAAAGTCCTCGGGCTTCACACCGGGCAGCATGCGCAGAAATTCCGGGATCGTGTCCTTGTGCTTCTGGTACTCGATGCGCGGCGCGAGCGCGGGCGGATCGGACAGCACATCGTTCTCGAGGTAGATCGACAGATCGACGAAGCGGCGTGCCATGATTTCACCCTCGCGTGTGCGCTGGAGGACTCGGTTTTTTATTTCGGTCGTACACAGACGGGCAAGCTCTGCCAGCCACGCAGCGTGTTGTTGAGCCGCGGAATCGCTTCGCCTTCGGCGTCCAACGAAGCCACCCGCTTGGCCAGCGCCGTGAGGATCAGCTCACCCTCCAGCCGCGCGATCATCTGGCCGACGCAGGCGTGAATGCCTGATCCGAACGCTACATGCCCGCCCGCCGAGCGGCGAATGTCGAAGCGATCGGGATCCGGCCAGCGCCGGTGATCGCGATTGGCGGACCCGAGGAACATCAGGACCTTCTCGCCCGCACCGAACTGCACGCCGCCGACAGCGATCGGCTGAGTCGTGGTGCGGAAGAAGGTCTGCACCGGCGACTCGTAGCGCAGTGCTTCTTCGAACGCGGCGCGTGCGAGCTCCGGTTGGGCGGCCAGCAGTTGCCATTGATCCGGGTGGTGCACGAAGCTCACCAGCGCATTCCCAATGCCATTCACCGTCGTGTCGACGCCCGCGGTGAGCAGCGAGCGCACGAGCAGCATCGCCTCTTCCGGACTGACATCGCCTGAATCTGCGAAGACGTAAATCTGCGCCCCGAGGCCGTCGGGCCGCAGCTTCTCGCGCCGGCAGTGCTCAGTGATGTACGCGATGACGGGAGCCGCGCGACGCGTCGAGACCTCGAAGAGCGCATTGCGCGGGCCGAAAGCATTGAAGGCCATGTCGGCATAGAACAGCAGGTTGTCACGTCCCTCGGGTTCGAGGCCCACGGCGTCCGGAAAGACCTTGAGCGGAAAGGCCTGTGCGAGATCGCGAATGGCGTCGAACCGGCCGCGCGCGACCAGTTCGTCGGCGAGCCGCTCGGCTTCCAGCTGAAAGTTGGCGCGCAGCGCATTCAGGGCGCGCCGCGACAGCACACTGGTGATGACTCCGCGAGTGCGGGTGTGCACGGGCGGATCCGCCTCGAGCAGGAGGCTTGGCGGGCGCCACGGTTTTTCCTTGCGGAAGTCGCTGAGCCCGACGCCCGCTGATGAGCAGAAAGCATGCCAGTTGTTGAGCGTTGCGCTGACCTCGGCGTATCGGCCGAGCCCCCACGCGCCGAGTGACTCGAGCTGCACGACGGGTCCGGCCTCGCGCAGCTGCTCGTGAAACGCGTAAGGATCGCGCAGTACGGCCTCCGAGAATGGATCGACATCGAGCGCGGGCGTCGCCTGGGCGACCGACAGGTCCGGGTTGCTCGCACACTCCGGGTTACTCACACCCTGAACCTAGCCGGCTGCGGCACAAGCCGGAAATCATTTTTGTGGATCGCGGCCATGACTGTCATTGATGGTCCGCTGTGGTAACCGCCCCAGCCCACCACCGGTCCCCATGTGTTCAGCAGCCGGACCAGCACGCTCTACGCTTCCAGGCCAACGTAGTTCTCGGCGAGGGTCGTGGCGGCAGCGGGTGAAGCGACCAGGTATTCGAGCTCCGCCAGCTGGATCTTGCGGTTGAACTCGCCTTGGTCAGGGAACCGGTGCAGGAGAGAGGTCATCCACCAGGAGAACCGCTCGGCTTTCCAGACCCGCGCGAGCGCACGGGCGGAGTAGGCTTCGAGCGCAGCTTCAGAGCGTTCGCGATAGAACTCCACCAGCGCCTGCGACAGGTAGCCCACATCGCTCGCGGCGAGGTTCAAGCCCTTCGCTCCCGTGGGAGGCACGATGTGCGCGGCATCGCCGGCGAGGAAGAGCCGCCCGAAGCGCAAGGGTTCGGCCACGAAGCTGCGCAGGGGCGCGACACTCTTCTCGATGGAGGGTCCCGTGACGATGCCCGCCGCGGTCTTCTCATCCAGCCGACTCTTAAGCTCGGTCCAGAAGCGCTCATCCGACCAGAGGGCGGGATCCTCGTCAGCGGCGCACTGCACGTAGTAGCGGCTCCGCGTGCGTGAACGCATCGAGCAGAGCGCGAAACCGCGCTCATGGCTCGCATAGACCAGTTCCTCGTTGCAGGGCGGCACGTCGGCAAGAATCCCCAGCCAGCCGAAGGGGTAGACGCGCTCGTAGGTCTTGAGCGATGGCGCGGGAATGCTCTCGCGGCTCACGCCGTGAAAGCCGTCGCAGCCTGCAACGAACTCGCATTCAATCGTCTGCCGCCGCCCCTCACGCGTGAACTCCACCCGCAGCCTGGCCGAGCTCAGCTCATGAATCGATACGTCTTCAGCCTCGTACAGCGTCGTGGCGCCGGACGCCGCGCGCGCATTCATCAGGTCACGTGTCACCTCCGTCTGCCCGTAAACCACGACAGTCCTGCCACCCGTGAGCGCACGGATGTCGATGCGGTGGCGCTGTCCGCCGAAACTCAACTCGATGCCGCCGTGGATCAGTCCTTCCTTGTGCAGTCGCGCACCACAACCGGCTGCATCCAGGAGCTCAACGGTGATGCTCTCGAGCACCCCTGCGCGGATGCGGCTCAGGACGTACTCGGGGCTGCGCCGCTCCAGGACCATGGTGTCGATGCCCTGCCGGAGCAGCAACTGACCGAGCAGCAGACCGGCCGGACCCGCGCCCACGATGACGACCTGGGTTTTCATGCGCTGACGCTAACCGCCCGCGGCATGACGCGGAAATCGTCTCTCTGGATCGCGGTCATGCCTGTTTCGGCTGGTCCGGACGTCGACCATCGCCATCGACCAGGATCCGTTTGACATCGATGGTGAAACCCGGGCGGGCGAACGTGGGCTCGAGCAAAGCGATGGCGGCTTCACGGCCGTCGGCAACGGAAGGATTGTGTTGAACCCGGGCATTCCCGATTTACCCTGTTGTTCTTTCGGAAGACCATGGCTGGCGCTCCCATCAGCTCGTCAGTCCGCGACCGCGCGCTTGCGCTCCGCAAACACTCCGTTCTGCCCGTTGAAGTTCAACATCCGTAGACTCGTGACGATGAGCCCGGCGTAGTCCTCGGCCGTGATGCTCTCGATCTGCTCGTTCGGCATTCGATCCAGCGAGCGCCAGCCGCTCAGCACGCCGTACGCGGCGATCCGCCTATTCGTGATCACGACCGCGACCGCTGCGCCGACCCGTCCATCCGATTCCCCACTTGAGGTTGCTACCACCTTGCTACCAGAAGCAGCCGAATCAACGCAAATCAACCGGACGGGTAGGTCTCCGGGCGCGCCAGGTACGTTTCGGGTTGGGTGGATATCGGGCGCGGGTCCGTTACGGTGGTAGATCAGGCCGCGCTCAAAGGTGCGACGCAGAAGAGTTGATGCTACGGCGGGTATTTGCCAGGGCGGGTCTGCGCAACCTCCCTCGGCCGACACGTGCGGCGCGGCGCCTATGGGAATCGCAGGGGGTGATTCCTAGTACGCCAGGCCGCCGAGTCCTGCTTGGCACAGCATGGTGTTAACCGTTGCGCGAGTCGCGACCGGATGTCGCAGTGTCGAACTCAATCTGCTCCGTCTGCACCGACGGGCTCGAGTTTGCGTGCAGACAGAAGAGATACGCGCTGAGGCCCCATGTAATCACCGCTGCGATCGTCACGGCCGCTCTTATGCCCACCGATGTCCTTGGATTCGAAGAAGTAATGCCACTCATGTTCGTCCCCCAAGTTGTCTAACTACCCTCTACCTTCTGTGGCAACTGGCCGGTTTCTCCCACCTGCGGGGCTATCGTGCGCGCCATCGCCGCAGTTATCTGTCAGGGGCTTGACACAACGATCGAAGATCGACGCCTCGTACGATGCGTCGCTCAGCGGCACTTTGCGTCTCCCGCAAAGGCCGAATCGGCCGGACATCAGTCGGGGAGGCTGAAGAGCACCCCGACTCTTGGAGACCAGTCCATTCCGTGTGAGGTCAATCCGACGCCGCTATTCAGCCTGAGGATGATCTTCGGGCTCAGGTGCCACTGCAGCTCGCCGACGAGGCTGTATTCGTCTCCTTCGAGCACCTTGACGGCACCGTACACGGTCATCTCAGGTGACAGGCGCTTGAGGTACTCGACCGCGACCTCGCCCCAATCGAGCTCGCTGGCCGACCCGAGGTCGTACTCGAGCCCCATGCGAAAGGTCATCGTGCCCCAGCCAAAGCCGCGCACCACACCGGCGCCGGCGTTAGCGACCCAGTCGGGTGTGCCGATCAGATGATCTGATGAATTGTGGGGGGCCAGTACACCGACATAGGTAAAAACCTCAGGCCGATGGTCGTTTTCCTCGAGTACTCGCCAATCGAGGCGGGCCCGCACGTCACCGAGTCCTGAGTTCTCAAGTTCATTGGGCATGTTGGTGAGGTCGTCTTCGGCCTTCTCGAGAGACGCTTTGGTGGCGGCCGCTTCGAGCTCCAGCGCCATGTCATCGCTCAGACCGTAAGCCACGAGCACGTCGACGCTGCTGTCCCAATACTTTCCCTTGAACTCGCCCGAGGATGGGAAGCCGAATTCGTTGGGGTCGTATTCGAATTCGTTATCGCGGTTGTACTGCAGATCAAGGAGCGTGAGCAGCTCTCCATCGCGCACGTAGATGCTGCCGACTGAGGTTGGCAGGCCTCCGCCTCGGTCCTGCAGGTACGGCGGAAGATTCGCCGGATCGACATCGTCCTCCGAAGAGTTCTCGTCCTCCGATGCCGCGGCCGTAGCCGCCATGAGTGCCGCAACACACACCGCGCCGAGATTCGTGAGCACCGCCCTAGCTTCATGCAACATCCTCCGCTTTCTCGAGGTCCGCAGTGATCCCTGCACGGGCTTCCGCTGACTGTTAGACGCCCGCGCCGGGCAAATCTGTCGCAGCGAAGATTGACGGCCAACCTGAATCGTGGCGCGACGTTACGCAGAGCGCGGGCAACTCCGGTTGAATCGCGGCGTCGTCGGCGTCTCACCGAGTACCAGGACCACGTTCGGCGCGTGGACTTGCGCAGGGCGCCTCGCGCCTCTCGACGGTTTGCACTGCGCGAGCAGCTGGTCCTTGGGCGCTCGGTCACCGTTCAGGAGATTAAACATAATGACTACGCAAAGAATCGAATTCCTAGCGAACTGTGCCGTGGCCGGGCTCAACTTCGCGCTTCGCGGCGTTTTCCTCCGGCCTGTTCACCGTCGTGTTGCTGGCTTCAGTGCCTCTTATCGCGAGCGCCGGGGAGGTCGATAGCCTCATCGCTCAGGGTAAGTTCTGCTCGGCCACTGCCCAGGCGGCCTTTCAAGCCTGCGGCCATCAGACCCTGGACGACTACTGGATTGCATTCGGCATCTGTATCAACGAGTCGGACTCCAAGGATCGCGCGGAATGCCTTGCCGACGCGAAGAGCACGCGATCCGAGGATGACCAGCTCTGCAAGGATCAGCGCGACGGCGCGGCTCGAAGCCTGCGATGCGCTCGGCGAGGGGCGCTATGACCCCGACTTCGAGGCTGCCGACTTCGACAAGAACTTCGCGAACCTGACCAACCCGAACCGCTACTTTCCGCTGGGCATCGGGAACCAGTGGGAGTTTCGCAGCGCGACGCAATACACCAAGGTGCGGGTACTGAACGAGACGAAACTGATCGACGATGTGAGATGCATCGTCGTCCGTGACGAGGTGTATGAAAACGGCGTGATCATCGAGGGCACGAACGACTGGTTCGCCCAGGCCAAGGACGGAAACGTCTGGTACTGCGGTGAGGAAACGGCGAGCTTTGAGACCTTCAAGGGTGACAAGCCGATGAAACCGGAGGTCGTCAGCATCGATGGCTCCTTCAAGGCGGGCCGGGACGGAGACAAGCCGGGGATCATCTTCCAAGCCAACCCCAGTAAGGGTGACTTCTATGTCGAGGAGTCCTCACTCGGCAATGCCGAAGACGGAACGGAGATCCTGTCGGTGAACTACGCGTACGGCAAGAACAAGGTGCTCGATCAGCTCGTGCCGGCCAAACTTGCGAAGCTCCTCTGCGCCGGCGATTGCGTGGTCACGCGAAACTTCTCGCTGCTCGAACCCGACACTTTCGAGCGCAAGTATTACGCTCCGGGCATCGGCGTGTTCCTCGAGGTGGAGCCGGAGTCTGGCGAGGTCGTGCGGCTGGTGAAGTGCAACGTCGATCCGCGCTGCGCCTTGTTGCCCAATCCTTAGAGCGAGTTAGTCGCGCGGCATCGCCGCCCATCAATGCAGCCCTGTTTCGCGCATCTGCGCCTCGAGCCGACTAACCAAGGCTTGATAGCGCGGATTCTGTGCCAGCGGGATGGCGTAGATCGGATTGCGAGTGATGCGGGCAGGAGCAAGACCTGGCCGAACGGTGGCGAGTTCTTCCAATAGAGCGACGGCTTCACCTTGCGCACCCGCCCATGCGTAGACTCCTGCTGCCCATTGTGCGGCACTCATCCAGCTCCACGCGTCGTGGGATGGCGGCGTCAGCTCGAGAGTTTTGCGGGCCGCTGCAATGGCACGCTCCCGCTGCCCAAGAAACGTCAATCCCTCGGCGGTCAGCAACTGCAGAAACCACGCGTTCCACTTCGTCTCCTTCTGGTTCGCGACGAATTCGAGCACGGCGCGGCCCTGCGTGGCCGCGGTCGATGAATCCTTGAGTAGGAGTGCCGTCCAGCCGCGGTACTCGGCGATCGGACGCTGCCCTACGCCGAAGAAATAACCGCTGCCCACGCCGGAGATGACACGAGTGGAGGTCGCGGAAACGCCGTCGAGCAGCCTCTGAAGTTCCGCATATCGATGCTCGAACGTAAGCAGCGCGAAGTTCTGATCCAGCATCGTCACGGGACCAATTGTCTCGTTGGCTTGATCGAGCGCGGCGCGCCACTCGTCCGTCCGGCCCGTGTCAGCGAAGATCAGTAACGCCCGTACGAACCGCATTGATGCATCGTCGGGAAAGCGGCTGACGAACTGCAGCGCTTCGGCGGTCCTACGTGCATTCAACAAGCTGCTTGCGACACTGCTCCGAATGAATGGATTGCCTGGATCCAATGCCATCAGCCGCTCGTTGAGTCCTACAGCCTCGTCCACCCGGCGCAATCGCACCAGGAGTCCCGATTTGCCGGCCAGGAATATAGGATCGGCGAGACCCGCCATCTCCGCGGATTCAAAGATTGCCAATGCACGAGGCAAGTCCCCCTCGATCCAACTCCAGTACGGCGCTTCGGCCGCCAGCACGATTGGCTCATGCGGAGCGAGGCGCAGCCCGGCATCCGCGTCGTCGCGGATGCGTCGCACCCATTCCTCACTCACGTCGTAGTTCCATGCAAACATGACTCCCCTGAAGGTCGAGCGCTGCGCATACGCCAACGCGAAGGACGGGTCGAGTGCGATCGCGCGATTCCAGCAGGTTTTCGACGTCGCGATACCGCTCAACCGGGGCACGGGGGCTCAGCAATGGTTCGCGCGAGCCGCGCCTTCAGATAGAGATCGTAAGCCTCCGGCGACCGGGTCAGTGGAAGCGCAGATTGAGGTCCACCGACAAGCTGCAGTGACAGTTGCGATGCGACCTCGCCGGCGACATCGCTTTGCAAGGTCAGCGCACCGGTCAGCGTGCGGTCATAGTTCTGCGACCACAGGTGAACGTCGGTGCGCGCATCGATGAGCTGCAGCGTGAGGCGTACTTTGTTCGCCTCGCGACGAACGGAGCCTTCGATCAGGTGAGTGGCACCGAGCTCCCGGGCGACTTCCGCCAGAGGTTTTGGCGGGTCGTGCCGGTAGCTCATCATCGTCGTGCGCGAGATGACTTCGAGACCGGGTACCCGTTGGGCGATCGTGCTCAGGACCTCCTCGTGCAGACCATCCGCAAAGAAAGCATTGGCCGGATCGGGGCTGAGGTTCTCGAACGGCAGGATCGCCAGGCGTGGCTTGCCGACCGGCCGCGAAATCACGATTGAGGTTACGGGGGTCTGTGCTGCCGAAGTCGGCGTCGACTCTGCCGTGGGACGCTCGCGGAACCACAGGAAACTGCCGGCGATCAGCGCCAGCGCGATACCCGCAAGGCCCCAGAGAATGATCCTTGCACGTGATTTCGCGAAACGAGTCTCGAGCGGCGTCTCGACAGTCGCGGGCGGCGACGATGGCGCCGGACGAGCCGCGCCGTTCGATTCCGTTGGTTGCACGGACGGATCTGTCAGAGTCTTGACGCCCGCCACGAACCGGAACCCGCGGCCGGGCACCGTCACGATGAAGCGATGCTCTTCGGGACTCTCCCCAAGTACTCGCCGCAGCACCGTGATGTTCTGGTTGAGATTGTTCTCCTCGACGACCGTGTCGGGCCAGATCGCTTTCATCAATCTCGCCTTGTCCAGCAGCTCACCGCTGTGCTCGACAAAGTAGAGGAGCGTCTCGAAGGCTCTTGAGGTCAGGGGCAAAGCTCGCCCGTCGGCCCGCGACAGCAACAAGCGCTGCGTGGCATCGAGATGAAAGTCTCCGAACTCGTAGACGAGACGGCCTTTCGAGCTGTCCATAGCGGGCTCTTCGGAAGATTTCAGAACGATTCGGCGTCTAGGTAACTACTTCATGCGCTGTCGCTCGATTCTACGCCTCGTGAGCTGCGCGCCGCGCGTCCTGCTCGAAGAAACGCATCGCGGCCCAGAAAGACAGGCCGGCCGCCAGCGCGCAGCCTGCGATCACGAGCAGGGAATATCGAACGGCGGTGTCGCCGACGATCGGCTGTAGTCGATCGTTCAGGAATCCGACCAGCAGCGGGCCGATCACCTGTCCCAGCAGACTCGCGAACAGGACCAGGATCGAGATCGCCACCGCGCGCATGCGCACCTTCGCTACGCTCATGGCCACCGCGAAGATCGGCGCCTGATGCAGCAGTGTGAACAGGCTGGTCAGAGCAAATCCTGTCGCCCACAGCATCGTCGTGTTGCCGAGCAAGAAGAGAGCTTCGGCAGGCGCGACGAGCAGGCAGGCGATGGCCGGTACGCCGAGACGCCAGCGCGCATCGCGTCGGCCGAGCCGATCGGTGAGGAGGCCGCCGAGGAGAATGCCTGCGCCGCCGAGAATGCCACGCAACGGTCCGATCGAGGAGGCGATTTCGGTGAGGCTGAGTCCGTGGACGCGCATGAGAAAGGCGGCGCTCCACGTGCTGGCGGCGTACACGTTCGCGCCCATGAACATTGCGCCGAGCGCAATCAGCACGAACGCGCGCGATCCCGCCAGGAATCGTATCGTTCCTAGGAGTGACTCCGGATCGAAGCGCTGCGGTTGGTCTTCATGCGCGCCGCGCACAGGCTCCTTCACCGTGAGGACAAAGATCAGCGCGAGCACGACGCCCGGGATGCCCGCGGCCACGAACATCTGGCGCCATCCGTACAGCTCGCCGATCCATCCGAGGACGGGAAAGAACGCGATGAAGGCGAGCGAATTCGCCGCTCCCAGGATCGCGAGCGCCAGGGGCGTGCTGGCCTTGCGAAACATGTCCGCCAGCATCGAGTTCGACGGCGCGAGACCACAGGCCTCCCCTGCGCCCATGAGGAAGCGGGTTGCCGCCAGCTGCCAGATGTTCGCGACCAGGCCGGTGAGAGCGGTCATCACACTCCAGAAGGCGAACCCGATCGCGATGATGTTGCGGCGGTTCCAGCGATCCGCGAGCCACGCGATCGGCAGACCGAGGAGCGAATAGAAGGCGGCGAACGCCAGGCCGGACACGAGGCCGAGCGCCGTGTCGGAGACGTGCATCTCCGCCTTGATCAAGGGGAGGGCGAGGCCGAGGATCGACCGATCCAGGTAGTTGAACGCGGAAATCAGGCTGAGGAAGCTGAGCGTGTAGATGGCGCGCGCATTCCAGTCGGCGTAGTGGCTCAGCGGTGCGCCTGTCTTCGGACTGGGCCACGACGCGGCCGCCATGCTCGGCTTCCCCCATGGAACGGCGAACGAATCCGGAGTCAGACCGGCCGCTCGCCGATCACGGTGGTGCGCACCAGGTGGCGCCGCTCGCCCTGGAAGTCGTGGATGCCCCGATGCAGCACGAAGCGATTGTCCCAGACGATGAGCGTATTCGGCCGCCATCGAATGCGGCAGTGGTACTGCAGCCGTTGCGGCAGGCTCTGAAGGTAGTTGAGGAGTGCGCGGCTCTCGTCCTCGCTCCAGCCTACGAAGCGCTTGAAGTAAGCCGTCGTCGCGTACAGTCCCTTGCGTCCAGTGCGCGGATGGGTGCGCACCGCGGGGTGGATGCTCTCGAGCTGATCCTCGGTGAAGTTGTGGCTCTCGCGCAGCCGCAGTTGCTGGCTCTTCTCGAGCTTCGCGTTCTTCGACCAGATGTCCTTGCCCGAGTAGACGATCTGCAGCCGCCCGAGCAGCTCCTTCATCCCGTTCGAGAGGTCGTCATACACGAGGTGCATGTTGGCGAAGGCCGTATCGCCGCCGTACTTCGGTACATCGAGTGCGCGCATCACGACGCACAGCGGCGGTCGCGGCAGGAACGGGCTGTCGGTGTGGAAATGCTCGAACGAGGGCACCACGCTCGCAGGCTCGTCCGCCTCGCGCCGCACCTCCTGCATGTCGTTGTGACCCGGGTAGGTCGGAGCCTGAGGCAATTCCAGTGAGCTCGCCGAAGTAGCGCGAGAAGGCCTTGTGCTGCTCTGGCGTCAGGTTCTGGTCGCGAAACATGATCACGAGGAAGTGATCGAACGCGCGCATCACCTCGGCCAGCGTTTCCTCGTCGAGGGGTCGCGATAGATCAACGCCAGAGATCTCGCAGCCGCAGGCTCCTGTCAGCGGCTCGACACCAAGGCGCCGGAATTCCGGCATCGGCCGGCCTGCGACCACGGTCCCGGTACTTCCGGGAGCACCTGTTTCAATCGGTTTCGGTTTCAAGTCTGCTCTCCTACTCCACAAGAGAGTGCACCATCCCCAGCCGTTCCGCGAGCATTACATGACCTCGCCGACCGCGCGATAAGCCGCATCGATCGCCGCATGGGCGTAGGCGCTCCCGGCGGCGTCCGAATTGGCAATCGCAACGCGCCCGAACGGTTGGCGGGCGATGGTTGCGAGCTGCTGATCCGGCTCCTTGTCATAAAGAGAGTTGAAACCGTACGCGTAGCCGTGCCCCCAGCGATAGACGCTGATCGCGGCGATGTCGCGCGTTGCATTGAACCCGGAAGCGCCGACGATCCGTGTCAACTCGTCCACCAGGCGCCGCTCGAATACTTCATACGGCGTGGTGAGAAGAAGCGCGCGCCCGGCGCGCCATGCGGCACGCTGGTCAGCGCCAGTCAGGCCCGGTGTCGGCACGTGCACCAGATGCAAGCCGATCGGTTCACGCGGCGTGCGTGCGAACCGATACGTGCCCAGGCTCACCGGGTAATCGAGCTTGATGCGTGAATAGAATCCCATCGGGTTCGTCACTTCGTGCACGCCGGCCTTCACCCACGGTTCCCAGTTGCGGACGGCGACTTTCACGTAGACCAGGGGCGCCTTGACGCCGGCGGCGAGCGCTTCGCGTTGCGATGGCTCGAGTTCCGCGGCGAGGTACGGGAGCATCATGTTGTACGCGGCGAAGATCGCGCGTGAAGCCTGCACACGCTTCAACGCGCCGTCGCGAAAGTAACCCACGTCGACGCGTCCGCCGGGCAGGTTCGCCAAAGTTACTACGGTGCTGTTGAGGCGCAGGCGGGTTTTCGCGCCGGACTCATCGAGGCGCGCATAGGAGAAGGGTGTCGTGACGATATCCTCCATCGTGTTGCCGGGCGCGACACCAGGGATGAGTCGGCGCACCAGCAGTCGCGCGATGGAGGCATTGCCGTCCGGGAAATGATAGATGTAGGGCTCCTGCATCTCCGCCACCGATTCCGGGATCGACGGGCACACCGAGTCCCTGGAAGCCCGGATAGCCGGCGCCCTGGGCGTACGACGCCGGCACGCCGTCGATGCCGAGGGCGAAGAAGTCGTGCGAGCGCTTCTGGAAGGTGTCCGCGGCGCGCTCAGCGAGCCCCCAGTACTTCGTGAGAAAGTCGCGATAACTTGTCGCCGCCAGGATCTCCTGTTTTTGCGCGAGCGACTTGCCCGCCAGCACGTCACGCGGCTGCGTGTAGAGCGCGATCAGTTGGCGGCGCTCGCCCTCATCGAGCGGAAAGTCCCGGATGAACGCGGCGACGGGGCGAGCGTTGAGTTTCCCAGGTGGAATGTCGTCATCGATCATCGGCGTGGGATCGCCGCTCACGAGCCTGTCGACCCCAAAGGCTTCCCTGACGAACAGGATTCCGCGCGACAAGCCCAAGCCCGGATACAGCGTGCGGTCGAAAGCGTGGGCGAACGTTTCCACGTTCACCCCGAGCTCACGCAGCAATCCCATGGCGTGTTCGCTCCACAAAGCCCGTGGCGACTGGATGGCTTCACTGCCGCCGTAGCCCAGCAGCAACCGCCCATCGACTCGCATTTCGCAGCGGCGTGCGTGACCGCCAAAGTCGTCGTGATTGTCGAGGATCAGGATACGCGCGTCGGGATTGCGCTGACGATAGAAATAGGCGGCCGCGAGTCCGCTGATTCCCGCGCCGACCACCACCAGGTCGACCGTTTCATCGATGGGCAGGTGCGCGAGCGAGAATCTCTGACCGTCGCGCACCTGGTGTGCCACCAGAAACGACGTGTCGGTACTGCCCCGCATGCCGGTAAGAGCGGGCGGGTACGCGGCGGAGGGCTGCGCATGCAGCAGCTCGATCGGAGTAAGTCCCGCACCGATCGTCAGTGCAATGCCGTTGAGAAAATCGCGCCTCGTGATCTGGTCGCGCATGCCCAGCTGCTCCCGGCGCAAGCGATCATTACTGCTCAGTCTACCGCGCGCCGCCGCTGGACTGGACGATGGGTGCTCCGGCGTGTGAGCATCCCCCGATGCCGCAACAGAAGTCGGCGCTTCCCGAGCTGAGAACCAGCGCCTGGCAGCCGACCCGCGCTGCGCTGACAGAGACCTGATGGCACAAGAAGCAAAACCGCCTTCATGGATCGATCTGGGCTCCGTCGAGGAGCTACGCGATCCGCCGCTGCGCGAGATCAAGGCGGGAACTCTGCGCATCGCCCTGTCGTATCGCGACGGCAAGTTCGGCGCGGTCTCCGGTATCTGCAATCACGTCGGTGGGCCGCTGGGTGCCGGCACGCTAGACGGTGAATACGTCGTGTGCCCCTGGCATCACTACAAGTTTCACCGCGTGCACGGGCGACGGTGAGCCGGGGTTCGAGGATGACCGTGTGCCCCAGTACGCAGTCAAGATCGAGAACGGACGCGTGCTCCTCAATCCCACCGTGGTCAAGGGCCGCAACCGCCTGCCGCACGCGCCGCACCCGCTGGCGCGCAATCCACAGCGCGCACCTGGGCGGTATCCGCGTCGTCGGTATCTCTACGACCGCCATGGACGAACAGTACCCGCGCTATTCCACTTCGGAAGTGCTCCTCGAACATGCACTCGCCCACGCCCGGGAGAAGGAAGGGTGCGAAGCGCGGCTGATTCGCCTGAACGCGTTGAAATTCCGACACTGCGAGGGCTACTACTCCAAGAGCGCACGCGCCTGCACCTGGCCGTGCTCGATCACCGAGATGGACCAGTCCGACCAGATGGAGCAGGTATACGAAGCGCTGGTGCACTGGGCCGATGTTGCGCTGATCGCGACGCCGATCCGCTGGGGCTCTGCCAGCTCGCTCTACTACAAGATGATCGAGCGCATGAACTGCATCCAGAACCAGATCACGCTGCGCAACGAGGTGCTGATCCGCAACAAGGCCGTGGCCTTCATCATTACTGGCGGACAGGACAACGTCCAGGCGGTCGCCGGGCAGATGCTGGGATTCTTCAGCGAGCTCGGCTTCGTCTATCCGCCGTTCCCGTTCATCGCACACTCGCTCGGCTGGACCGCGGAAAACATGGAACGCAATGTCGAGTACGTGCGCAGGAGCGCGGCGCTACGGCAGGGCGCGGTCGAGCTCGTCGCGCGGGCCGTGCACATGGCGCGCGACCTGATCGAACAGCACATGTCGAGCGAGCACATCGAGCGCGGCGGGCGCAAGGCCCACAATCCCTCGCAGCATCACGGCGCGGACGTGCATTCAGAATAGGGCTTCACGAGCGACTTGGAACCGGCGAGCCGTGCGCGCAATATCGTCAAGTGATGGACGAGGTGTTGCGTATCCGATCCCTGGTCGAGTGCCCCGAGCATGCACCACTCCTGGCTGAGTGGTTCCGCGGGGAGTGGGACCAGCATTTCCGCAACTGGAATTCGCAGCGGATCATCAGCGAATTCTTTACTCCCGCACGCGCCTCGGCTGGTCTGCCGGTCGTGCTCGTCGCCGACATCGATGGCCGTCCCTGCGGCACCGTGATGTTGCGCGCGCAATGGCGCGAATCGCACGCACATCTCGGTCCCTGGCTCGGGGGATTGTTCGTGGTGCCGGAATTTCGCGGCCGCGCGATCGCCCGCCGCCTGATCGAGGCCCTCGCCGCCGAAGCGGAAAGGCGCGGTTACACGGAAGTGTACGCGGGCACCAAGAACCTTGGCCGCTTCCTGCGTACGCTCGGCTGGCAATTCCAGGAGATGGTCGGCAGCGACAAAGAATCGATCGGTTTGTTCCGGTGGCGGCCTGCGCCTTCGGACGGAGACCTCGACTAACAAAGGAGCGAGCGATGAATTCCAGAGTCACCGGATTACGGGTTGCCGGAACCATTTTTGGGCTCGTGTCCCTGGCGCATATCTGGCGGCTGCTGACGCACTCCGCGGTGCTCATCGCCGGCTATCCGATTCCATCGTGGCCGAGCGTGCTCGGCGCGATCGTCACCGGCGCGCTCAGCATCTGGCTGTGGCGTCTCGCGTCGGGTCCGGCCAGCTGACACCAGCGCAACAGGACGGTCCTGTTGCGCTATGCGTGCTGCGCCTCGACCGGCAGGGCGGTGGTGAATTTCATCCGCCGCAGCACGAAGCTCGTGCTCACCGATCGCACCGAGGGATTCGGAAGCAAGTGCTTGGTGAGGAACTCCTCGTAGTGATTCATGTTGCGCGCGACCACCTTGAGCAGGTAGTCGTACTGGCCGGACATCATGAAGCACTCGAGGACCTCGGGCCGCTCACGCACGAGCTCGTTGAAGACGCGCACCGAGTCCGGGTGATGGTTCTCGAGCGACACGTGCGAATACGCGGTGATCGTGAAGCCGACACTTTCCGGTTCCAGGATCGCCGAGTACTGACCGATGAGGTGAGCCTGTTCGAGCCGCTTGAGTCGGCGCCAGCAGGGAGCGGGGCTCAGGCCGACGCGCTCGGCGAGCTCCTGGTTCGTGAGCCGGGCATCGCGCTGTAGCTCCTGCAGGATGCGGCAGTCCGTCTTGTCGAGTTCGACCATATGAGCAACCTTATTGCTCGATAATGCGCATGGGAGCACGTAGATTGCCTGAGTACGATGCCACGGGCAAGAAAAGACAAGCTTATTGCCGTCTCAGCGCCGTAACATCGCGTAACTCACCTCTTCCCGAGGCCGTCCCATGCGAGCTCGTTCTGCAGTCCTGCAACCAGTAGCTCGTCAGACCGAGAAGGAACCCACCCGCATCAATTGGTCACGCGTGGCCTATCGAGTTCTGCTGTCACGCGCCCTCGATGAGCTCGAAGAGAAACAGCTCCTCCCGCAGCGCCACGTCCTCTACCAGTTCTGCGCTCGCGGCCACGAACTCATCCAGTCACTGCTCGGAGAGCACCTCAACGGTGCACACGACGGCATCGGTGCTTATTACCGCGGCCGGCCGCTGCTGTTCGCTCTCGGACTGACGCCCCAGGAAGCGCTGGCAACGAGCATGATGCGCGCCGGCAGTATCAGCAACGGGCGCGATGTCGGCGTGGTGTTCAATCGACCGCGCACGCGCAACGTCACCGTGCTGCCGGGCTGCGGCGGTGTTGGCACGCAGTACACGCCAACCGTCGGTTGGGCACAGGCCCTCGTTTATCGCGCACGTACGCTGGGAGAAAAGGAAGTCCAGGGGAGCATCGCGGTGGCCCAGGGCGGTGAAGGCTCGGTGGCGACCAATGGCTTCTGGTCGGCTCTCACGATCGCGACGACTGAGCAGCTTCCGGTACTCTTCTTTATCGAGGACAACGGCTACGCCATCTCGGTCCCCGGCACCAAGCAGACGCCGGGCGGCAACATCGCTGCGAATCTCGCATCGTTTAGCAATCTGCAGGTGTTTGACGGCGACGGTACGGACCCGCAGGGCGCCGCGGCATTGATCGCCCAGACCGTGGAGCTCACGCGCACCTGGAAAGGGCCGGTACTCGTCCGCCTGCAGGTGCCGCGCCTGAGCGGACATTCCGGCCAGGACACGCAGACGTACAAGTCGCCGGAAACCCTCGCCGCCGAAAAGGCTCGCGATCCACTCGATCACCTCAAGCGCTTCCTGGTACCGCAGCAGATCGCCGCGCCCGCCTGGGAAGCCCTGGAAAAACAAGCACGCCAGGATGTTGCCTTCGCACTCATGGACGTACAGAAGCAGCCGCCGCCGGATCCGGCCAGCGCCGCCCGCTACGTGTTCTGCGAGCCGGACGCGGACGGCAAGCCGCTGCTGCAGCGCCAGGGCGGAGTCGTGCTCGCCGGCCACGTGCATCGTGCCGGAACGCTGGAGCCGCATCCGGAGCCGGCGCGCATCAATATGCTGACGGCGATTCGACGCACGCTCGATGTCGAGCTGAGCGTCAATCCTCGACTAGTCATCTTCGGCGAAGACGTCGGCCCCAAGGGCGGAGTTCACGCGGCGACGCTCGGGCTGCAGGAGAAATACGGTGCCGCGCGCGTGTTCGACACCAGCCTGTCCGAAGAGGGCATTATCGGTCGGGCCGTCGGCATGGCGGTGGCAGGGCTGATGCCGGTGCCGGAGATCCAGTTCCGCAAGTACGCCGACTCAGCGGCAGAGCAGCTCAACGACTGCGGCACGATCCGCTGGCGCACCGCCAATCGGTTTGCCGCGCCGATGGTGGTGCGCATTCCCGGCGGGTTCTTCAAGTGCGGCGATCCGTGGCACAGCCAGACGAGCGAAGTGCAGTGGGTGCACGGCGTCGGCTGGCGGGTCGCGGTGCCTTCGAACGCGGAAGATGCAGTGGGACTCTTGCGGGCTGCACTGCGGGGCAACGATCCGACGATCTTCTTTGAGCATCGCGCCATGCTCGATGCGGCCTCCGCGCGGCGTCCTTATCCCGGCGATGACTTCATACTACCGTTCGGGCAGGCGCGGACGGTCCGCAGCGGCACTCAGATCACCGTCGTCACCTGGGGTGCGATGGTGGAGCGCTGCGAAGCGGCGGCCGAGCGCGCGGGTATCGATGCGGAGATACTGGACCTGCGCACACTGATGCCGTGGGACAAGCCGGCGGTGTTGGCCTCGGTCCGCAAGACACGTCGCTGTCTCATCGTGCACGAGGATGTCCTGACTGCCGGTTTCGGCGCGGAAATCGTCGCGGTCCTCGCCAAGGAAGCCTTCTTTGATCTCGACGCGCCGCTCGAGCGCCTGACCATGCCGGACATGCCCAGTCCGCACAGCCCTGTGCTGCTGGAAGCGGTCGTGCCGTCGGTCGACGGGATCGCGCGCAAGCTGCGCGAGCTCACGGAGCTGTAGCCCATGGCCGGCACGGTCGATGTCCTGACACCCGCCGACCGGGAAGGCACCGAAGCCGTCGTGCTGCGCTGGTTCAAGCGAGTGGGTGATGCGGTTACCCAGCACGAACCGCTGCTGGAGCTGGAAACGGACAAGGTCACCGTGGAGGTGCCGGCGCCCGCATCCGGAACGTTGGCCGAGGTGCTGCGCCACGAGAGTGATGCGGTCGAGCCCGGCGCCATACTCGGGCGCATCGCTCCGGGCGTCGCGGCCAGCCAGCGCGCTGCGCCCGCGCCTAGTCCCACTGTCGCGGCGAAGAGGGAGAGTGCAGACGAGGGACTGCTGAGTCCCGCGGTGAGACGCATGCTCACCGAGCACGGCCTGAAGCCGAGCCAGATTCCGGGCACCGGCAAGGATGGCCGTCTCACCGCACAGGACATCGCGCGCTACCTGGAAACCCGCAGCAGCACTCCGCCGCAGCGAGTCGAGCCACCGGTGCGCGTGACGCGCGAGGCCGGAACGCAGCCACCCCCGGCCCGCGTATCAGAACCTTCCGCGCAACCGGCACGCGCGTCTGCGGCCGAGTCACCAGTCGGACGCGCGTTCGCCAGCCGTCACATCGCGCACTCGGCGATTCGACGCCGCATCGCCAGCCACATGGTCGCGAGCATGGCGGCCGCGCCTCACGTCACCACCTTGTTCGAAGCCGACATGACGCGGGTCAGCGCCCATCGGGAGCGACACGCGGCGCAATTCGAGACGCGTGGCGCGAAACTCACCTTCACCGCTTACTTCGTTGCCGCCGCCGTGAAGGCGCTGCAGGCGGTTCCGGAAGTCAACAGCACTTTTCATGCGGACACGCTGGAGCTCTTCAGCGACTGCAATATCGGCGTGGGCACCGCGCTTGGCAACGAGGGTCTCATCGTGCCGGTGATTCATCGTGCGCAGACGCTCGATCTGTTCGGCATCGCGGCGCGGCTCAACGAGCTGGTGGCGGCAGCGCGCAATGGCAAGCTATCGCCCGACGCGGTGCGCGGCGGCACGTTCACGATTTCCAATCACGGCGTCAGCGGGAGCCTTCTGGCGGCGCCGATCGTAATCAATCAGCCGCAAGTGGCGATCATGGGCGTGGGCAGGATCGAGCGGCGACTCACGGTGCAGCAGGTCGACGGCGTCGATGCGGTGAGCGTCCGGCCGATGTGTTACGTCACGCTCACCGTCGATCACCGCGCGCTGGACGCATTTCAGGCCAACGCCTTCCTGAGCTCGATCATCGCTACGCTTCAGAGCTGGCCCGCCAGCTGAAGCCCGCCGAAACGCCTGAGAATCGAGCGCGCCGGTGCCGGCAGCGGGCCGCGGGCGGTCGTTGCATTTTGCGACAGATGCCCCTCGGCCGCCGCGAACACCTGCGCGTACAGGTCGCGACACAAGGCATACGCATCGGCCCCAACCCAGCGTTCCGGAAGCAGAATCGGCGGCAGCAGGGGATCGCGCAGGTGAATTCTGCGGTATTCGTGGATGAGCAGGGTGCGCACGACGAATGCGGTCTGCGGCGCGAGTGAAGCGCGACGTGACAGCGCCTGCCGCACGGGCGTGAAGCTCTGGACGAAGCGCGTGTAACGCCGCGCCAGGTCGGCCAGATCCCAGCCGGCACGTGCGAACTGCCGGTCGTGCCTCGCATCCTCGGCTGTGGCTTGCAGTGCGATGACCCGATCGAGCACGCGCAGCTCACGCAGCCGCTCGCGTGCGTCGTTGAGGTCGCGCGCGGGATGGGCCAGCACGGTCGGGCCGAGCTGCCCGAAGCCCAGCCAGATCAATTCATCGCGTATGCGCTCGCGCCTCTCACCGAGCTCTGACGGCAACAGGATCAGCGTCCACTTGCGATTCCAGGACTGGGGAGTCTCGGTATAGATCCGGCGCGTGGCTTCCGCGAACCGCGTCACCCCCACCTCGGTCAGTCTGTAGAAACTGAGGCGCCCACGCCGCTCCGGCTTGAGCCAGCCCTCCTGCGTGAGACGCCCGACCGCCGTGCGCACCAGCCGCTCCGTGACACCGAAGGGACGCGCCAGGTGGATGAGGCTCCCGAGTGCAATGCTGCCACCGCGGGCCGCGATCGAGTCGCCGAAGATCGTGATGAGCAGGGAGCCGCCGCGCAGAGGTGCCTGGCGGCGCAAGCGCCGCAGCAATGCGGCCGTCACCGGGTCGGGGTGGCTCAGCGAGCGCGACTTGGAGTCTGCTGCACTAATCGTCACGCTCTCCAGCAGCGGGCATGCATAATCTTAATATGACACAGAAATCATTGATCGTCCGGCATTTCTGTGTCACATTTCTGCCCCCACCCGGTACCCGCGGAGCGCGGCATGTACACCCAGGGCCTCGATTCACTCGGTAAGGAGTGCCTGCATCAGCAGAGCGTCGACAGCGCAGCGCTCGAGGCGCGCTTCCAGGGCAAGATCGACGCGGACGATAAGATCGAGCCGAAGGACTGGATGCCGGATGCCTATCGGCACACCCTGGTCCGCCAGATTTCGCAGCACGCTCATTCCGAGATCGTCGGCATGCTGCCGGAAGGCAACTGGATCACGCGCGCTCCCACGCTCAAGCGCAAGGCGGTGCTGATCGCCAAGGTGCAGGACGAGGGCGGGCACGGCATGTATCTCTACAGTGCCGCGGAGACGCTGGGCATTTCCCGCGATCAGATGCTGGAGCAGCTGCTGAGCGGCGCCGCTAAGTACTCCAGTATTTTCAATTACTCGACTCCGACCTGGGCGGATGTCGGGGCGATCGGCTGGCTCGTCGATGGGGCCGCGATCATGAATCAAATCCCGATCTGCCGCTGCTCATACGGCCCGTATGCGCGTGCCATGGTGCGCATCTGCAAAGAGGAGAGTTTTCACCAACGCCAGGGCTTCGAGATCATGCTGATGCTGGCGCGCGGCACCGAAGCGCAGCAGCGCATGGCGCAGGAGGCCCTCGATCGCTGGTGGTGGCCATCGCTGATGATGTTTGGGCCGAGCGATGTACAGTCGAAGCACACGGCGCAGTCGATGCGCTGGAAGATCAAGCGCTTCACCAACGATGAGCTGCGCCAGAAGTTCATCGACATCACGGTACCGCAGGCGGAGTTTCTGGGCCTCAAGGTGCCTGACTCCGAACTCGAGTGGGACGCCGCGACTCAACACTATCGGTTCGGTCCGATCGACTGGAGCGAGTTCGAGGCGGTGCTCAAAGGCAACGGCCCGTGCAATCGCGAACGACTACAGGCGCGCCAGCGCGCCTGGGAAGAGGGGCGCTGGGTGCGCGAGGCCGCACTCGCGCATGCGGACAAGCAGCGCGGGCGACGCCCTGCACGGGCCGCGTGAGGTAGCAAGCATGAGCGACGCAAGACAGGAATGGCCGCTGTTCGAGGTATTCATCCGCGCGCGCTCGGGCCTCGAGCATCGGCATGTCGGCAGCATCCACGCGGTGGACGCGCAGATGGCGATTGAGCACGCTCGCGACGTCTACACGCGCCGGCTGGAGGGCGTCAGCATCTGGGTCGTGCGCTCGAGCGAGATCGCAGCATCGGATCCGGCGGAGGCGGGCGCATTGTTCGAGCCGGCCCGGGACAAGATCTATCGTCATCCGACGTTTTACACGATTCCAGACGAGGTCAAGAACCTGTGAGCGCCAGCGCGTTGCAACCGGGCGCGAGCGCGGGGCGCGATGAGGAGCGCTTCCGGTACGTCCTGAGGCTGGCCGATAGCAGTCTCGTCCTCGGACAGCGCCTTGGCGAATGGGTCGGGCATGCGCCGGCACTGGAAGAGGATCTGGGCCTGGCCAATTTGTCGCTCGACCTGATCGGACAGGCGCGGCTCCTGCTGACGTACGCGGGCGAGCTCGAAGGACGCGGTCGCGACGAGGATCAGCTCGCCTTTCTGCGCGACGGTGTCGACTTCTGCAACGTTACGCTTGCCGAGCAGCCCAATGGAGACTTCGGCCGCACCATCGTACGCCAGTGCCTGCTCGATGGCTGGCAGCTCGAGCTGTACTCGAAGCTGCAGGACTCGACGGATCGCCGCCTCGCCGAGATTGCGGCGAAGGCGCTCAAGGAAACCCAGTATCACTTTCGCTACAGCGCGGGCTGGCTGGTGCGTCTCGGGGACGGTACGGCAGAGAGCCGTCAACGCGTTCAGAACGCGCTCGATGAGCTGTGGCACTTCACTGCGGAGCTCTTCGCGGCCGACATGATCGATGAAGAGATGACCACACGGGGCGTGGGCCCGGACCTCACGGAGCTGCGACCTCGGTGGTTGGCGCGCATCGATGCCGTACTCAAGGAAGCGACGCTCACGCGGCCGGCCGATGTGAGCTATCCCTGGCACGGCAAGCGCGGCCAGCATTCCGAGCATCTCGGGTACCTGCTCGCGGAAATGCAGTTCCTGCAGCGGACTTATCCGGGTTCGCAGTGGTGAGGTCCTGATGTCCGGGGCAGGCACAAAAGACGATGCCGATGCCCGCGCCGCGGCCGAGCAAGAGGTCTGGCGCATTCTCGCGCGGGTGCCGGATCCGGAGATTCCCGTGTTATCCGTGCTCGACCTCGGAATCATTCGGCACGTCCGCTCTCAGAGCGGCCGAATTCACGTCGGCGTCTCACCGACGTACTCCGGCTGTCCTGCCACCGAAGTCATCCGCGGCCTCATCGAGCGTCAGCTACGTGCTGCAGGGTTTGCCGCTCAGATCGAGGACGTACTGTCGCCGCCGTGGTCGAGCGACTGGATCAGCGATGAAGGTCGCCGCAAGCTCAAGGCTTTCGGCATCGCGCCGCCAGAGAATACGGTGACGAATGTACGTCACCTGTTCGCCGTCCCCGTCGTCGCTTGCCCGCGCTGTGACTCGACGCATACTGAGCGTGTGAGTGAATTCGGCTCAACGCCCTGCAAGGCGCACTACCGGTGCCTCGAGTGCGCCGAGCCCTTCGATCACTTCAAGTGCATTTGACGGGACACACGCGCTCATGCTCCGGTTTCATCCCTTGAAGGTCGCAGAGCTGCGGGTGGAGCCCGAGGAGGCGATCTACCTGACACTCGCTGTGCCCGCTGCACTGCGCGGCGAATATCGCTTCGCCGCTGGCCAGCACATTGGCCTGCGCGTCATGCGCGGTGGTGAAGAGCTGCGGCGCACGTATTCGCTGGTCAATGCGTCGGACGAAGATGCGCTGCAGATCGCGGTGCGGCTGCACGGTCGCGGGCGGATGTCCGAATACCTGGCCCGCGACGTACGCGTCGGTGACACGCTCGAGGTCCTGACGCCCAACGGCAGCTTCCACTCGCGCCTCGATACGCAGCGCGGCCGAACCGTGGTCGCATTCGCCGCCGGCTGCGGTATCACGCCGGTCATCTCGATCGCGCGGACGCTCCTGCGCACGACATCGGACAGCCGTATGCTGCTCTTCTACGCGAATCGCACGACAACGCGCGTCATGCTGCTGGAGGACCTGCAGGCGCTCAAGGATCAGTATCTGCAGCGACTGTCGCTGCATTTTCTGTTCAGCGGCGAACCGCAGGAAGTCGAGCTCTTCAACGGGCGCCTCGATCGGAGCAAGGTTCGTGAGCTGGCACGCTCCCTGTTCCAGCCCCTGGCCGTCGATGAGTACTTCGTCTGCGGGCCCGGCGACATGAACGAGCAAGCGTCGGCAGCACTGCTCGAGTTGGGGGTCGCGGCCGAGAAGGTACATTCCGAGCGCTTCACGGTGGACGATGTGCCCGAAACTGTGCCCGCCGCCGTCGAGGTCGGTGCAACCCGAGAGCAGGTGGAAGTAACCACGGTGACGGTGTTGATGGACGGTCGGCGGCGCTCATTCGACATGCCGCGCGACGGTGAAACGGTGCTGGAAGCGGCCGAACAGGCCGGATTCGACCTGCCATTCTCCTGTCGCGCTGGCGTGTGCTCGACATGTCGTACGAAGGTGGTGAAGGGCGCGGTTGAAATGGCGCAGAATTACGCCCTCGAGCCGTGGGAGGTCGAAGCGGGCTTCGTGCTTGCCTGCCAGTCCCGCCCGACGACCCCGCAGCTCGAAGTCAGCTACGACGAACGTTGAAGGATTTCCCGCCGGATTCTCCGGCCTCGCCCCGGAGCTACGCTGCATGGCTTATGAAAACATCCAGTTCGAGATTGAGGCGGCGATCGCGCGCCTGACGCTCAATCGCCCGGACAAGCTCAACAGCTTCAATACCGCCATGCATGCGGAAGTGCGCGATGCGCTGTCGCAGGTCAGGCAACAGGGAGCACGCGTGTTGATCCTCACCGGTGCGGGGCGGGGTTTCTGTGCCGGCCAGGATCTGGCCGATCGAGCCGTCGCTCCCGGGGGCGTACGCGTCGATCTCGGCGATTCGATCGAGCGCAATTACAAACCGCTGATCCTGGGGCTACGCAATCTGCCGTTGCCCGTGATTGCGGCGGTCAATGGAGTTGCGGCCGGCGCGGGTGCCAACATCGCTCTGGCCTGCGACCTGGTGATCGCGGCGAAATCCGCGAGTTTCGTGCAGGCCTTCGCGCGTCTCGGCCTGGTGCCCGACTCCGCTGGTACGTGGACGCTGCCACGGCTGGTCGGAAACGCGCGCGCCATGGGACTTGCGCTGCTGGGCGAGAAGCTGTCGGCCGAACAAGCCGCGGCGTGGGGACTGATCTGGCGTTGCGTCGAGGATAGCGAGCTCAAGAGTGTCGTCGACGGTTTGGCGGCGCGGCTGGCGCAAGCGCCGACGCTCGGCCTGGCGCGGACCAAGATGGCGATCTACAGCTCGTGGCGTCATTCCCTGGAGGAGCAGCTCGATCTGGAGCGCGATCTGCAGAGGGAGCTCGGCCGTTCGGCGGACTTCGCCGAGGGCGTGGCCGCGTTCACGGCGAAGCGCGAGCCGAAGTTCATCGGGCACTGAGTGACGGAGTCGCGGATGAACAAGGAATCGCCGAAGGTGCAGCCTGGTGCCACCGAGCGTGCGCGTCAGGTGGCCACGAAGCTCTATCAGGGCGACCTCGCGTCACAGGCACTGGGGATGCGCGTGCTCGATACCACGCCCGGTTGTGCCCGCGTCGCGATGCACGTGCGTTCCGACATGGTGAACGGGCAGCGCGTGTGCCACGGCGGCCTGATCTTTGCGCTCGCCGACTCCGCGTTCGCGTACGCATGCAATTCCCATGGCCCCAACACGCTGGCCGCAGCGGCATCGATCGATTTCCTGATGCCAGCGCGCGAGGGCGATGACCTTACCGCGAGCGCGAGCGAGCTCTGGCGCTCGGGCCGCTCCGGCCTGTATGAGGTCGAAGTGACGAATCAGCGCGGGGAGCGCATCGCACTGTTTCGCGGCCGTTCGCACCAGGTCGCCGGTAGTAATCTCGAGCCTTGAGGTCTGTACATGACTGAAGCGTTCATCTGCGACGCCATTCGTACTCCGTTCGGCCGCTACGGCGGTGCCCTCGCTGCGGTGCGCACGGACGATCTGGCGGCGTTGCCGATCAAGGCCCTGATGAGCCGCAATCCCGCGGTCGATTGGGCGGCAGTGGACGACGTGATTTACGGGTGCGCCAACCAGGCGGGCGAAGACAATCGCAACGTGGCGCGCATGGCGTTGCTGCTGGCCGGTCTGCCGGTCGCGGTGCCGGGCGCGACCATCAACCGCTTGTGCGGATCGGGCCTCGATGCTGTCGCGAGCGCGGCGCGCATGATCCGCAGCGGTGAAGCTGAGCTCGTGCTTGCCGGGGGTGTTGAGAGCATGTCACGCGCGCCTTATGTCCTGTCGAAGGGCGAGGTGCCATTCGCTCGCGATGTGCAGCTGTTCGACAGCACCATCGGCTGGCGCTTCGTGAACGCGCTCATGAAGAAGCAGTATGGGATCGACTCGATGCCGGAAACGGGCGAGAACGTCGCGGCGGAATTCAAGGTGTCGCGCGCCGACCAGGACGCTTTCGCGCTGCGCAGTCAACAGCGCGCGCTGCGCGCCCAGGCCAACGGCACGCTGGCCGAAGAGATCGTACCGGTGACGCTGCCGGCAAAGAAGGGTGAGCCGACGATCGTCAGTCGTGACGAGCATCCACGAGAGACCTCCATCGAAGCGTTGACGAAGCTGCCGACGCCGTTCCGTCCCGGCGGAACCGTGACTGCGGGCAACGCTTCAGGAGTCAACGATGGCGCCTGCGCCGTGCTGGTCGCGAGCGAGGCGGCAGCGGCGCGCTTCAAGCTCGAGGCGCGCGCGCGGATCGTGGGCGCTGCTGTGGCCGGCGTTGAACCGCGCATCATGGGCATCGGCCCGGTGCCAGCGACGCGTAAACTCCTGGGACGATTGAAGCTCGACGTTGCACAGATGGATGTCATCGAGCTCAACGAGGCGTTCGCGGCGCAATCCCTGGCGGTGCTACGCCAGCTTGGTATTGCCGATGACGCGCAGCACGTGAATCCCAACGGCGGCGCCATCGCCCTGGGTCACCCGCTGGGAGCCAGTGGCGCGCGGCTCGTGACTACCGCGACATATCAACTGCAGCGCACGCGCAAGCGCTACGCACTCTGCACGATGTGCATCGGTGTCGGGCAAGGCATCGCGCTGGCGATCGAGAGGGCCTAAGGACATGCAACTCGGGAGTTACGTCCAGGGGCGCTGGCAGGCGGGCGAGCGCAATGCGGTGGCACTGCACGACGCGACGACGGGCCAGGTGGTCGCCCGGGTCTCCACGGACGGCATCGACTTCGCCGCGGTCCTCGATTACGCGCGCCGCGCGGGCGGCCCGCAGCTGCGGCGTATGACCTTTCACGAGCGCGCCGCTGCACTCAAGTCACTCGCGAAGTATCTGACCGATCGCAAGGAGGAGTTCTATACGCTGTCGTACGCGACCGGAGCCACGAAGAACGATGCCGCGATCGACATCGATGGCGGCATCGGCACGCTCTTCGTGTATGCGAGCAAGGGCGCGCGCGAACTGCCGAACGGCCAAATGTACGTAGAGGGTGCGATCGAAGCACTCTCCAAGACCGGTACCTTTGTCGGCCAGCACATCTGTGTTCCGCTGGAAGGCGCCGCAGTACACATCAATGCGTTCAATTTCCCGGTGTGGGGAATGCTGGAGAAGCTGGCGCCCACGCTGCTCGCCGGCGTGCCGGCCATCGTGAAGCCCGCTTCCTCGACCTGCTACCTGACCGAGCTCGTCTTCCGTCGCATCGTTGAGTCTGGCCTTTTGCCCGAGGGCGCAGTGCAGCTCATTTGTGGCAGTCTCGGGAACCTCTTTGATCACCTCGAGTGCCAGGACGTCGTGTCATTCACTGGCTCGGCTTCGACCGCGCGCTCCCTGCGCCAGCACCGCGCCGTCATTGATCAATCAGTGCGCTTCATCGCGGAGACGGACTCGATCAACTCTTCTCTTCTCGGGCCCGACGTTGCGGCCAGCGCTCCGGAGTTCGACCTGTACGTGCGCGAGGTCGTCCGGGAAATGACGGTCAAAGCGGGGCAGAAATGCACCGCGATCCGCAAGGCGATCGTGCCGGCGGAGCGTGTGGGCGATGTCGTCGCGGCATTGCAGAGCGCGCTGTCGAAGATCGTGGTCGGTGACCCGCGCCTCGAAAATGTGCGCATGGGCCCGCTCGCCAGCCTTGGCCAGAAGCGAGAGGTGCTGGAGCAGGTTCGCAAGCTGCAAGCAGACGCAGAGCTCGTTGCCGGAGACGTGCAACGATTCGAGCCCGCGGGCGCGGACCGTGAGCGCGGAGCGTTCGTTCCGCCGCTGCTGCTGCTGTGCTCGAACCCAGCGGCCGCGCGCTCGGTGCATGCGGTAGAAGCGTTCGGCCCTGTTTGCACGGTCATTCCGTATCGCACCGTCGAGGAAGCGATCGAGCTCGCGCGGCGCGGTGCGGGGAGCCTCGCCGGCTCAGTGTTCACCGCGGACGATGCGATCGCGGCCCGGCTCGTGCGGGGTCTGGCGCCCTATCACGGCCGTGTGCTGGTGGTGAACAGGCATTGCGCGAAGGAATCGACCGGCCACGGCTCACCGCTCCCGCACCTCGTGCACGGCGGTCCCGGGCGTGCGGGTGGAGGAGAAGAGTTGGGCGGCATTCGCGCTGTCTTGCATTACATGCAGCGCACGGCGGTGCAGGGCACGCCGGATGTTATCGCTGCCGTTACGGGCCGTTGGGTCCGTGGCGGGACGCAGCGCGATCCCGGCGTGCATCCGTTTCGCAAAGCGTTTGGCGCCCTCGTTATCGGGGATACTTTCAACTCCGCGGAGCGGGAGGTCACGGTCGAGGACATCGAGCGCTTCGCGGAGCTGTCGGGCGATCACTTCTACGCGCACATGGACGAGCGCGCAGCGGCGCGCAATCCGCTCTTCGGCGGGCGCGTCGCACACGGGTACTTCCTGGTGTCTGCGGCGGCCGGCCTGTTCGTGGAGCCTGCTTATGGTCCGGTGCTGGCCAACTATGGAATCGATGGGCTGCGCTTCATCAAGCCCGTAAAGCCCGGCGATCGCATCAAGGTGCGCCTCACCTGCAAGGAAAAGAGCCTGCGCATCGGCCAGGGCTATGGCGAGGTTCGCTGGGACACGGAGATTACGAATCAGCGCGGTGAGCCGGTCGCGAACTACGATGTGCTCACGATGGTGAGCGAGCTCGAGATTCCGGACTCGTCTCCCGCCCGGCCCGCATGAGTGCGATCGATCTTGCCCGGTATCGTGCCGAGTTCGCGAGCCTCGAGTTCGGCGAGCCGGGGCCCGGCGTGCTGGAGATCATCCTCAGCAAGGGACCCATCAATGCTGCCGATGCCGCCATGCACCGCGATCTCGCGCATATTTGGCGGGCGATCGATACCGATGGAGAGGTCCGCGTCGCGCTCGTGCGTGGGGCAGGCGAGCACTTCTCCGCGGGCGGCGACTTCGCGTTGATCGAGGAGATGATCGCCGACGAGGCGGCGCTGATCCGCGTCTGGAAGGAGGCGAGTGATCTCGTCTACAACCTGGTCAACTGTTCCAAGCCGGTTGTTTCCGCTATTCGGGGTGCTGCGGTCGGCGCGGGGCTTGCCGTCGCGTTGCTCGCGGATGTGTCGATCGCGGGGCGCAGCGCGAAGATTCTCGACGGACACACCCGGCTCGGCGTCGCTGCCGGTGACCATGCCGTCATCATCTGGCCATTGCTCTGTGGGCTTGCCAAGGCGCGCTACTATCTGCTCACCAACACACCGTTGAGCGGCGAGGAAGCGGAGCGCATTGGTCTGGTTGCGCTGTGCGTCGACGATGCGGCCGTTTATCGCACCGCGCTCGAAACGGCGAACGCACTCGCCGCCGGAAGCCAGACTGCCCTGCGCTGGACCAAGCACGCGCTCAACAACTGGCTGCGCCTCGCCGGTCCCAGCTTCGATGCGTCGCTCGCGCTCGAATTCCTCGGCATGCGCCTTGGCGATGTGCGCGCGGGGCTCGACGCCGTGAAGGCGAAACGCAAACCGCGCTTCGAGTAGCCCGCGTTTGGCTGCTCGCACGCTGGCAGTTGAACTCGAGCGCATCGATCTCGATCGCGGCGATCGGCGCATTCTGCGCGACATCAGCTGGCGCATTCGCCCCGGCGAGCGCTGGGCGCTGCTCGGCCCCAACGGCTCTGGCAAGACGCAGCTGCTCAAGCTGATCGCCGGCGACGTATGGCCGACGCCGACGCGGCGTGGACGTCGCAGCTACATCATGGGCGGGGTAAGGCAACTCGAGCCACTCGGCATCAAGGAAGCGATTGCATATGTCGGCGCTGAACGGCAGGACAAGTACGAGCGTTACGAGTGGAATCTTGCGGTCGCAGACCTCGTCGGCACCGGCGTGCATCGTACCGACATCGTACTCGAGCCACTCAGCGGCCCGCAGCGTCGGCAGGTGCGCCGCCTTCTCAAGCGCTTCGGCCTAGGCTCTTTGGCGCACCGCAAATTCCTGACCCTTTCTTACGGCGAGCGACGGCTGACGCTGATCGCGCGCGCATTGGCGCTGAGACCGCGATTGTTGCTGCTCGATGAGGTGTTCAATGGCCTCGACGCCGAGCGCCGCCGGCTTCTGATGCGCTACCTCGATTCGAGCCGGCGTTCGCGCATGCCCTGGGTACTGGCAGCCCATCGTAGCGAGGATCTCCCACGCTCGATCACTCACGTGTTGATGCTCGATCGCGGCCGGATCACGTACGCTGGGACCCGATCACGCGCCCCGCTTGAAAGCCTGCTCGTAGAGACGAACGCGAAGATGTCAGCGCGACCGGCGCCCATGAAGTCTCAGGGTAGGCGGCGCGCAGTACCGCTCATTGCCGTCCGCGAAGCGGACGTCTACGTGGATCATCATCCGGTGCTCGCGAATATCACGTGGCGGGTCGCGGATGGCGAACACTGGGCCGTGCTCGGCCGCAACGGCGCGGGGAAGTCGACGCTACTCAGACTCTTGCATGGAGACGCGGCGCCTGCGCACGGCGGCGTGATCGAGCGTCGCGGGTTCCCGGCGGGCACCCCGCTGGAAGCGTTCCGCAAGAAGGTGGGCCTGCTGTCGCCGGAGCTGCAGAGCACGCATGCGCGCGATGATCTGACGGTCGAGGAGATCGTTATCTCGGGGCGGCACGCGAGCATTGGCCTGAATGAAGCGCCGACGCGCAGCGAGCGCCGGGCCGCACGTCGCTGGTTGTGCTTCTTTGGGCTGGCAAGGCTCGCCCGGCGTCGACCGCGCGAGATTTCCTACGGGCAGATGCGGCGCGTCCTGCTGGCGCGTGCCATGATCAACGCGCCTCGACTGTTACTGCTCGATGAGCCGTGCACGGGTCTTGACGCCGATTCGCGCCGGCGCCTGCGTGCGCACCTGCAGAAGCTGGCGAAGTCGGGCGTGCAGCTCGTGATGGCCACGCATCACCGCGGTGACCTTGTGCCGGCGATCAACCGGGTGCTGTGGATGAAGGAGGGGAGGATTGAGAAGGTGACTTCGGCACACGCCCTCGCATGAAGCCCCTGCACGTCCTCTTCTGTATCGTCGTCGCTGACCTGCTCGGCTTCGGCATCATCATCCCGCTATTCCCTTACATCGCCGTGCGGCTGGGTGCGACCCCGGAGCGGATCACGCCACTGCTCGCGGTGTACTCGGCCTGCCAGTTCATCGCGGCGCCGCTCTGGGGCCGGCTCAGCGACCGCTTCGGCCGCCGTCCGATCCTGATGAGCAGCATGCTCGGTGCGGCCTTGTCCTACGTGATGCTGGCGTTCGGCACCAGCATGGGCTGGCTGCTCGCTTCGCGGATCCTGGGCGGGGCGATGGCAGGGAACATCGCGGCGGCCTTCGCATATGCCGCAGATGTCACCGTCAACGAGAATCGCGCCAAGGGCCTCGGGCTGGTCGGCGCGGCCATCGCAATCGGCTTCATGCTTGGTCCCGCACTCGGCGGCGTGCTGGCAGGGCCGCATCCGCAAGCGGCGAATTTCACCCTGCCGGCGCTGGTCGCAGCCGCGTCGAGCTCGCTTGGCCTGCTGGCCGTCTGGCTGTGGCTCCCCGAAAGTCACACGCCTGACAATCGCGCGCAGCACCTGTCGGTGCCGCGTCGTCGCATTGCCTGGGACGTGATTGCGACGCGCCCGATACTTGCGCGCCTGATCGGTGCCGTGCTGCTGATCACGATTGCGCAGTCGATCCTGGAGTCCATCGTGGCCATCTGGGCGATGGACCAGCTCGGGTTCGGGCCACGCCCGGTGGGCCTGTACCTGCTGTTGCTGGGAGCCCTCGTGGTGGCGATGCAGGGTGGCGCCGCGGGTCAACTCACTCGCCGGTACGGCGAGAAGACTGTCGCCGTGACGGGCGTCGTCGTTTACATCGCGGGCCTGGTAGCGCTGGCCGCAGCCCACGATCTGCCGTTGCTGCTTCTGGGCGGCGTACTGTGTGGGCTGGGAACCGGGGCTTATCAGCCAGGTCTGTCGAGCCTCGCGTCCAAGCAGGCGGGCGCAAATGAGCGCGGCCTCGTGATGGGCACTTATCAGTCGGCCACCAGCCTGGCACGCATCATCGGCCCGTCGATTTCCGGTGCCCTGTACGCAAGCATCGCCTTCAATGCGCCGTTCCTCGCCGGTGTCGCGGTGACGCTGCCCGCGCTCGTATTGATTGCCGGCGCTCAGCCGCGTGCCGGCAGCTGAATCCGCGTCTCGAACACGATCACCGCGTGCCCCGCGACGCGCACGCTGTAGGCTTCGCCACCATATTCCTGCACTTCGACGCGTACTTCGCCGGGCCTGCCGAGCACGCGTCCCTGTAAGCCGAGAAAGCGCGCGATGCCGTCGCGCGCCGCCAGCAGGTGGTGGCGCACGAGGAACACGCCCAGCATGCCGTGTGCGTTGCCGCTCACCGCGTCCTCGGGGACGCCGATGGCGGGGCAGAACATACGCGCTTCGGTCTGTGCCTGCAGCCCATCGGTGGTGAGCGCAAATACGAAATAGCCATCCGCGCCCAGGTGGGGCGTGAGGCGCGCGAGCGCATCGAGATTCGGAAGCAGCTGGCCGAGAGACTGTCGATTGCGCAGGCCCAGCATCAAGCGCGGGCTGCCGGTGGTGAAGATCTCCGCGGGGCAGCGTGTATCGAGAGCGGCATGGCTCAGACCGAGCGCGTCGAGCACTGACTCGAGCTCGGCGGGTTGCAGCAGTCGCGCACTGCGCGGGGCGGGCAGGCGCATGCCCACCTCGGTCGCGCCGTCGCGCGTGCCCACATCGACGCTGATGATCCCGCTGCCCGAAAGCTGGCGCAGCGGCCGGTCGGGCAGCACGCCGAGCGTGCTGCGCACGTAATGTGCGGCGACCGTGGCGTGCCCGACAAAAGGCACCTCGCACTTCGAAGTGTAGAAACGCATCCGCAGGTCGTGATCATCGCCCGCAGCGGCCGACACGAACGCGGTGTCACCGCGCCCGATCTCGCGCGCGAGCTGCTGCATCTCCTCGTCGCTCAGGTCGTCCGCATCGAGCACCACGCCGGCGGGATTGCCGCTGAACAGCACTCGCGTAAACGCGTCGACCTGGAACACCCTGTAGCTGCGTGCTGGCATGTGCGAGTCCGTGGCAGCGGAGCTTAACCGCATCGCCGTCGGCGCGAAACGGCCCCGCGGCACCTTGCCGGATCGGCAAACTCGCGTAGAATCCTATGCCAACCTCGGGGTGGTCTGAGCGGACCTGAGATGCTGACAGCCTGACCGGCACATCAGCGAACCCGTTGAACCTGATCCGGTTAGTACCGGCGTAGGGAGCAGGTTGTGAACACTCCAAGATCCTTCTCCTTCCTCGGCCTTCAGGCCGTTCTCGTGGTCAGCCTGGTGCTGGCGGCGCCGAGCGTTCGTGCACAGTCCACGCCTTCGCATCCGGTAGAGCTTCTCGGTGAAATCACCGTCACCGCGACGCTGCGCGCGGAGGCGCTCGCGAACGTGCCCGCCAGCGTCACAGTGCTCGATCGGCAGACCCTGGCCGATGCGGGTGAACAGCATTTGCAGGACGTGCTTGGGCTGGTGCCGAATCTCAACTGGGCCGCGGGGAGCTCGCGCCCGCGCTATTTTCAGATTCGCGGCGTAGGCGACCTGGAGCAATACCAGGGTGCGCCCAATCCCTCGATCGGTTTTCTGGTCGATGACATCGATTTCAGCGGCGTCGGCATGATCGCGACGCTATTCGATGTCGAGCAGATCGAGGTGCTGCGTGGCCCGCAGGGAACCAGTTACGGCGCCAACGCGCTCGGCGGCCTGATCAAGGTGAAGACGCGCGAGCCGCAACGTGCCTTCGAAGCCTCGACCGAGGCCTCGGTCGGCCAGGACGATGAATGGAGCGTAGGCGGGGTGCTCGGCGGCGCGATCGCGGGCACAGAGACGGGCGCGTTTCGATTGGGCGTGCAGGAGTACCAGAGCGGCGGGTTTCGGCACAACGCGTTCCTCGGCCGCGATGACACCAACGGTCGGGACGAGCTGACCGCCCGTGCGCGTGTGCGCTTCGAGCCGTCGGAACGCTGGCAGGTTGATGTAGGTGCGCTCGCCGTCGATCTCGACAACGGCTACGACGCCTTCGCCATCGACAACTCGCGCGTCACGCAGTCGGATCGTCCGGGCAACGATGCGCAGCGCTCGCTCGGCAGCTCGCTCGATCTGCGCTACCGCGCCGCTGGCTTCGACGTCGTCAGCATCTCCACGTATGCCGATTCCCACATCGACTACGGGTTCGACGGTGACTGGGGCAATAATGCGTTCTGGGGCGTGCCGTACGACTACACCACGCGAATCCTGCGCGAGCGGCGGACACTGACCCAGGACTTGAGGTTCGAGTCGCCCGGCATCGGCGCCGGCCGCAAGCTGGCGTGGATAGCGGGGGCGTATGTGCGCCGACTCGATGAATCAAACGACCAGCACGACCAGGGGATCTACCTTACCGACGTTTCCGACACCGCGCTGCAGAGCGATTTCAACACGACGAACTCTGCGTTGTACGGCCAGATCGATTGGGCCTTTGCCTCTGCCTTCGAAATGTCGCTGGGGCTGCGGGCGGAGCGGCGTGATGCTGGCTATGAGGATTCGAACGGCGAGCGGTACGCGCCGAGCGATGACATGTTCGGCGGGCACTTGAGCGTGAGCTATGTGCTCTCAGACGCTGCGCGCTGGTATGCCACGCTGTCGCGTGGCTACAAGTCGGGCGGATTCAACATCGGCGCGGCCATCACGCCGGATCGGCGCCAGTACGGTCCCGAGTATCTGTGGAATCTCGAGTCGGGCCTGAAGTCGGTGTTGGCCGATGGCCGCATCAACACCGACTTGTCACTCTTTTATATGCAGCGTCGCAACGAGCAGGTCCAGACCTCGTTTCAGTTCGATCCCACCGACCCGCTCACCTTCGTGTTCTACACCGATAACGCGGCGCAGGGGCGCAACTACGGACTGGAGGCGAGCGCGAGTTGGCGGGCAACCGATACTCTCTCGCTGGATATCACCCTGGGACTACTGCACAGCTATTACATCGACTACATGTTCGGCGAGCGCGACCTCGATGGCCGCGAGCAGACCAACGCACCGTCCTACCAGTATTCCGTCGGCGCGACGTGGCACGATGCTCGCGGGCTCATGGCGCGAGTCGGAGTGATGGGACGCGACGCCTACTACTACAGTGCGAGCAACGATGAGCGCGCGAGCGTCGCCACGCTGGTCAACGTCAAGGTGGGCTACGAGAGCGAGCGCTGGGCAGTGTACTTGTGGGGACAGAACGTGTTCGACGAGGACTACAGCCAGCTTGGATTCTTCTTCGGCGACGAACCGCCCGACTTCACGCCCACGCGCTACACCCAGGCGGGCGACCCACGCCAGCTGGGCGTCACCGTGCAATGGCATTTTCGGTAGGGGATTTGCAATGGACATTGGTGTCGAGATCTCGCTCTATCCACTCAACGCGGACTACATTCCGCCGATCCAGGGCTTCATCGACCGGCTGAACACGTACGCCGGGCTCAAGATCATCACCAACAGCATGAGCACGCAGGTGTTCGGCGAGTACGGCCGGGTGATGCAGGCATTGAATGCCGAGCTGCGACGTAGCTTCGAAACGAACGACAAGGCGGTGTTCGTGATGAAGGTGCTCGGTCCCCTGGCGGCCTAGCCGATGCAGGCGCTGCTCGCCGAGCTGAGCGCGTGGTCGCCGGTCGAGCTCATCGCCGCCATCCTGGCGCTCGCCTACCTCGTGCTCGCGGCACGGCAGAATTTCTGGTGCTGGCCGTGTGCACTCGTGAGCACCGCCATTTATCTATGGCTGTTCTTCGAGCGTGCACTGTATCAGCAGTCGCTCCTGCAGGTGTTCTATATCGCGATGGCGATCTACGGCTGGTGGCACTGGCGCCGCGGCGGAGCCGGTGACGGGGCGCTTACGGTATCGCGCTGGCAGCCCGCGCAACATGCGGTCGCGGCCAGCCTGGTCCTGGCGCTGACGCTCGTCACGGGCTGGCTCGAAGCGCGCTTTACACCTGCGCCCTATCCTTACCTCGACGCGTTCACCACGTGGGGAAGTGTGGTCACGACCTGGATGGTGGCGCGCAAAGTGCTCGAAAACTGGCTCTACTGGCTGGTCGTGGACTCGGTGATGGTCTACCTGTCCTACGTCGCCAGGCTTCCGGCGACCGTGCTCCTGTTCGTGATCTATCTGGGTATCGTGGTAGCCGGCTTCTTTGCATGGCGACGCAGCCTCTACACCTGAGCAGCGCGCAAGACGTTCGCCGCGCCATCGAGCGCGCGCTGGGCTGTTCCCTCGCGGATGCACAGCTGGAGAGTGCGGGAACGGGGGCCCGCAATACGTTGTGGCGAATTCGTGGCCGCGGGTATGAGTGGATGGCGCGCGTCGCGCGGCCCCATCCCGATCTCGATCTCGACGTCGAGCAGGAATACGCGGCGCACGCCGCGGCTGCGCGCGCCGGCATCGCTCCCGCAGTCGTGCTCACGGAACCCGCGCAGCGCCTGCTGGTGATGCAAGCTGTGCCCGGTGCTCCCTGGAGCGCGGCCGAAGTGCGGGCGCGAATCACGCAACTCGCGGCGCGCGTACGCGAACTGCACACGCTGGCTGCGCCCCTGGAGCTTGCCGCCTTCGACTTGGTCGAGGGCGTGCTGGCACTGATTGCGCGTGCGAACAACAGCGCTGCTGTGGATCTGAACCTCGAGCGCTTGCGTGTGCGGACCACCGAGCTCGCCGCGCGCCATCGTCCTGCAGAGCGCATGGTCTTCTGCCACAACGACCTTCACCACCTCAACCTGCTCGGCAAACAGCCTTTGGTCGTGGACTGGGAATATGCTGCGCTCGGTGATCCGCGGGTAGACCTTGCGGCGCTTGCGACCTACCACGATCTCGACACGCAGCAGCGCGCAGAACTTCTGCGTGTTTACGGAGGCATGTGGGGCAGGGAGGAGTTCGATGTGGTCTGCGCCCTGTTCGACGCCCTGCATATCGCCTGGCTGGCCGCGGCAGGCGTGTGGGAGGAGACGCCGGTGGCCCGACGCACCACCCTGATAGCGCGAGTGGGCATGCACGGCAAGTCCCCGTAGTCAGCCGCGCCGCGATTCGGCAGACTAGCGCGCCAGATTTGAGAGCAGGGAAACTCGGGATGCCGGAGCTCAAAGTCGTCGATCGCGATGGGATCGAGCACAGCGTCGAGGCCCGCAGCGGCCTCAAGGTCATGGAGACGCTGCGCGAGCTCGATTACGGGGTCGCGGCGATCTGCGGCGGGATGTGTTCGTGCGCGACCTGCCATGTCTACGTCGACCCGGAGTGGCTCGACCGGCTGCCGCGCCGACAGTCCGACGAGCAGGACCTGCTGAGCGAGCTCTCGCATACCAAGGAAAACTCACGCCTGAGTTGCCAGGTCGAAATGACCGACGCGCTCGATGGTTTGCGCGTGACTATCGCTCCGGACGAATAGCCGCAATCTTCCTCAGCGATGCTTCCCGCCGCGCGAGGCTCTCGGGCGGCCAGTACTGCTTGCGGTCGTAGTACGCGGGAACCGACGGAGTATTGGCCGGCAGGATCACCCAAGGCTGCTTCGAGGCAGTGAATATGTGAATGCTCGGTGGCAGGTGATCGGGCTCATCCAG
The DNA here is from genome assembly GCA_963695985.1 of uncultured Gammaproteobacteria bacterium. Taxonomy (GTDB): domain Bacteria; phylum Pseudomonadota; class Gammaproteobacteria; order Steroidobacterales; family Steroidobacteraceae; genus DATBVX01. The sequence goes on along the minus strand of CAVOIC010000014.1, from coordinate 71,900 downwards.
CGTACCGACGCGGACGAAGTGCACATGCGGGCCGGCGCCCGAGTAATTGCTCCAGACCGCGATCCGGCATTTCGGGCAGCGCGCGATCCACTGGCCCTTGCCGCTCGCGGTGGGCGTGTCGACGAGCTCGGGTTGACCCGCGAGCAGCGTCACGCGGTCCGCTTCAATCATCGCGTTGAGCGCAAACGATGCGCCGGTCTCGCGCTGGCACCAGCGGCAGTGACAGCAGTGAACGAAGAGCGGCGGGCTTTCCAGGCGATAGCGGATTGTGCGGCAGTCGCAGCCGCCTGAGAGGGGGTAGACGTTCGAGGAATTCATATTCCACCTGCCTGAGCGAGACCGTTCGCTAGCGTTTAGCTTCGCCCTGGCGCTTCACGGCTTCGGCGGCGGCCTTGATGGCCTCCGGGTCGCCGAGGAAACGGCTCGCGCGCTTCCCGAGGCGCTCATCGAGCTCATAGAGCAGCGGCACGCCGGTCGGAATGTTGAATTCCACGATGTCGCGGTCCGACATGCCATCGAGCATCTTCACCAGGGCGCGCAGGCTGTTGCCGTGCGCGACCACGAGCACGTTGCGGTTGGCCTTGAGTTCGGGCGCGATACGGCTTTCCCAATAGGGGAGCACCCGCCCGAGCGTGTCCTTCAGTGACTCCGTCGCCGGAATTTCCTCGGGCTTGAGGCTGCGATAGCGCGGGTCGAAGCGCGCGTGGCGCTTATCGCTCAAGTCGAGAGGTGGGGGCGCGACGTCGTAGCTGCGGCGCCAGATCTTGACCTGGTCGGCGCCGTGTCGTTCGGCGGTCTGCGCCTTGTCGAGTCCCTGCAGCGCGCCGTAGTGACGCTCATTGAGGCGCCAGCTGCGCTCGACGGGAATCCACATGAGATCCATCTCGTCGAGCATGATCCACAGCGTACGGATAGCGCGTTTCAGTACCGACGTGAACGCGATATCGAAGCTGAACTTGCCGTGTATCAACTCCCTGCCCGCCTGCAGTGCCTCGACGCGTCCGTGGGCGGTCAGGTCGACGTCGGTCCAACCGGTGAACAGGTTATCCAGATTCCAGACACTCTGGCCATGTCGGACCAGCACCAACTTTCCGCTCAAACGATCACTCCTTCCCGTGCAGTGCCCCAGCGGCGACAGTCTACACGCTATCGCTCGGCCGCTGGCCGCCACGGTGGTGCTCGCTCAGGCCATGCTCGCAGCGCAGCCGCCGCTCGCGCAGTGTATCGGCGAGAACGCGCTCATTGGCGACACGATGCTCACGACTCGCGGCTGGATGATGGAGGTGATAGGCGATCCCGCCGAAGATGAGTGTCCGGCGTCGCACGCCGCTATGTTTCAGGCGCGCCGCCAGCTCCTTGTCTTCCGGTCCCCAGCCGATCATGTCCTCGTTGAACGCGTTGACGCGTTCGAGATCGGAGCTCCAGGCCGCGAGGTTGCAGCTCTTTGTGGACACGAAACCGTTTGCGATCCTGCTGAGCCCGCGACTCAGCGCCGGCACACGCGCCGCATACAGGCGCCGCAATCCCGCGTTGCCGACGGACCAGGGTGAAAGGCGTTGCGGGCCATTCGCGATGAGATCGGCGCTCCGGCGCGGGTCGAGCAGGATGCGGGTGCCCTGCACCCAGCAGCCTGGCTGCGCGCAGCGCTTGTGATCAGCAATGAAGTGCGGATGCATCACCATGTCGCCGTCGAGGATCACGACGTAATCGCCCGACGCCTGCGACAAGGCAAGATTGCGGGCGCGACAGACCCGAAACCCCTCGTGCGGCTGCCAGCTGTGCGTAACCGGTCGCACGCAACGCGCCTTGAAGCGCGCGATGAGATCGCGCGTTGTGGGTCCGGAACCATCGTCCGCTATGATCAGCTCATCGGGTAACACGCTCTGCTGCTCGGCGCTCTTGAGGACGCAAGCGAGCGCGTCGGGCCGTTCGAACGTGGTGATGATCAGCGAGAGCTTCACAGCTCCGCGAGGCGCCGTACGGCCTGCAGGGCCACGGACACGGTCGGGAAATCAGCGGTCATGCCGCTGCTTACATCGACGACGATCCGGCTGACGTAATCGGCATGTGCCTGGTGCGCGGCAATCCACGCATCGACGGCTGCGACCGGGTCTTTGCGTCGACCGGCCGCGAGCACCTTCGCGGTCAGCTGCCGTTGCAGGGAGTAAATATTGTCACGCAGCGTGCCGCGCGCGACCGCCTGCCAGTGACCTTCGATGGCCAGCCCTTCGATCTGTTCGCGGATCCAGTCGAGGCTAAGGCGCTCGCACAAATGGAAGTACGCGCGTCCGGTAAACTCTTCGTCGCGGCGCGCAGCCTGGGCGACTTCGACGATGTCGAGCGCTGCGTGCATTGGCGCGAGCGCCGCAATGCGGGCCGCGATGGCTTCGGGCACGCCGCTCGAACGCAGCAGTACCGCGGCCTCATGGAAACGCTTGCGCTCGCTGCCCACAAGGAGCTTGTCCAGATTCTTTCCCAGGCGCGCAATGCCAGGAGCAAGGCGTGACACGGCCTTGTCGATGTCGAGCCGGCCGGCGTGATGGGCGAGGAACCAGTAGGTCATGTGCCGCAGCAGGCGGCTGGTCTGGTACATCATCGCGTACTGCGTCTGCGCCGGAACGCGGTTGTCGAGCGCCTCGACGCCGGACCACACGTCACGCATGTCGAATACTTCGCGCGCGATGGTGTAGGCACGTGCGATCCGTCCGGTATCCGCACCCGTGTCTTCGCGCGCACGCAGCGCGAACACCGGCCCCATGCGATTCACGAGGCTGTTGGTGGTGGCGGTCGCTATGATTTCGCGCCGCAGGCGATGGCGCTTGAGTGAATCAGCGTAGCGGCGGCGGATCGGGGCGGGGAAGTAGCGCTCGAGCTCCTTCGACAGGTACGGATCTTCGGGCACGTCGGAGTGAATGAGCCGGTCGTTGAGCCAGATCTTGCTGTACGACAGCACGATGGCGAGCTCGGGACGCGTCAGACCACGGTTCTGCTTGCGCCGCTCCGCGATCTCCTCCTCGTCCGGCAGAAACTCGAGCGCGGGGTTGAGCTCTCCGGACTGCTGCAACACTCGGATCACGTGGACATGCTCGTTGAAGCGCTCCGCGGCATGTGCTTCGAGCGTGCTGAGTGCCTGCCCCTGCAGGTAGTTGTTGCGCAGTACGAGCGCGGCGACCTCGTCCGTCATCTGCACCAGCAGGCGATCGCGTGCGCTGCGTCGCAGCCGGCGGGCGTGCATCAGCGGGTTGAGGAGGATCTTGATGTTGACCTCGACGTCCGAGCAGTTCACTCCGGCCGAGTTGTCGATGAAGTCCGTGTTGAGACGCCCGCCCGAGAGCGCGTACTCGATGCGGCCGAGCTGGGACAGTCCGAGGTTGCCGCCTTCGCCGATGACCTTGGCGCGCACCTCCGCGCCGTTGACGCGCAGGCCGTCGTTGGTGCGATCGCCGATATCGGCGTGGGATTCGCGACTCGACTTGACGTAGGTGCCGATGCCGCCGTTCCACAGCAGGTCCACGGGGAGCTTGAGAATCGCGCGCATGACTTCCTGGGGCGTGGCGCTGGTGACGCGCAGGCCCAGCAGTACCTGAACCTGCGGGCTGAGAACAATCGACTTGGCGGCGCGCGAGAACACGCCGCCGCCCTTCGAAATCAGCTTACGGTCGTAGTCCTCCCAGCCGGAGCGGGGCAGCCTGAAGAGGCGGCGCCGTTCTGCGAAACTGCGTGCCGCATCCGGATCCGGGTCGAGAAAGATGTGCAGGTGATTGAAAGCGGCGACCAGCCGGATGTGGGGCGATTGCAGCATGCCGTTGCCAAATACATCGCCCGCCATGTCGCCGATGCCCGCAACGGTGAAGTCCTGCTTCTGAGCATCGATGCCGAGCTCGTGGAAGTGACGCTTCACGCACTCCCAGGCGCCGCGGGCCGTGATCGCCATCTTCTTGTGGTCGTAACCCGCGGAACCGCCCGATGCGAACGCGTCGTCGAGCCAGAAGGCGTAGTCCGCGGCGATGGCGTTCGCGATGTCTGAAAACGTGGCGGTGCCCTTGTCGGCAGCCACGACCAGGTACGGGTCGTCGCCGTCGCGACGCACCGTCGCGGCGGGAGGCACGATGCGCTCGCCGACGATGTTATCCGTGAGATCGAGCAGGCCACGGATGAAGGTGCGATAGCATTCGATGACTTCGCGCTGTATCTCGTCGCGACCACCCGTGGGCAGGCGCTTGGGGACGAAGCCACCCTTCGCACCGACCGGAACGATTACGGTGTTCTTGACGTTCTGCGCCTTCATCAGGCCCAGCACTTCAGTGCGGAAATCTTCGCGCCGGTCCGACCAGCGGATGCCGCCGCGCGCCACGTGGCCCATGCGCAGGTGCACGCCCTCGACACGCGGGCTGTAGACGAAGATCTCGAACATCGGCCGCGGCAATGGCAGGTCGGGCAGCTTGGCCGGATCGAGCTTGAAGGAAAAGTAGGACTTCGGCTGCCCGCTCGCGTCGAGCTGGTAGTAATTCGTGCGCAGCGCGGCGTGAATGACTGCCGCGTAGGCGCGCAGGATTCGGTCCTCATCCAGACTCTTGACGGCTTCCAGCGCCATATCGATCTGCCTCTGCAGCCTCGCGGTCTCGCGTGCGCGAGCTGGCGGCGCGAGGGCAGGATCGAACTGCGTGAGGAAGAGACGGGCGAGCAGCCGGCCGATGCCGGCGTTGGCGCTCAGCACCTGTTCCATGTACGCCTGGCTGAAGGGAATGCCTGTCTGCAGCAGATAGCGACAGAAGGCCCGCAACACAGCAGTCTGGCGCCACGTGAGTCCGGCCGCGAGCACAAGGCGGTTGAAGCCGTCGTTCTCGGCTTGACCCAGCCAGATGCTGGCCACCGCTTCCCGGAAATCACGATCCACGGCGGTGAGGTCGATGCTGATGCCGGCGCGATGCTCGAGCTCGAAATCCTGGATCCACAACGTCCCGCCGGCTGGCGATTCGACTTCGTATGGGCGCTCGCTGATCACCTTGAGCCCCAGGTTCTCCATCATCGGCAGCACGTCCGAGATCGGAATCGGGTTGTCGCGCCGAAACAGTCGAAAGTGCATCTGGCGCGCGGATTGTCCAGTCTGCCGATGCAGGCTCATCTGCAGGGTTGCCGCGCCCGCAGCGAGGGGCTCCAGTGCATCGAGATCCGCAACCGCAAGCTGCGCGGAAGCATCATCCTGGTAAGCGGGCGGAAAACGGCCGGCGTAGCGCGCGAACAGTTGCAGCGCCGTGGCCTCCTCGTAGCGCGCGAGCAGCGCATCCTTGAATCCATCCGCCCAGGTGCGCACGGCAGCGGCGATGCGCTTCTCGATGCGCGCGGTATCGGCGCGATGCGGGTCGAGCGGGTCGGTGCGCACCAGCAGGTGCAACCGCGCCAGCACCGAACCGGAGAGCTGCACCTGGGATTCGATCGCGGTGCCGTGGAAATCCTCGCGCACGATCGCCTCGATGCGCTGGCGCACCTGCGTGTTGTAACGATCGCGCGGCACGTACACCAGGCACGAGTAGAAGCGCCGGAAGGCATCGCGACGCACGAACAGGCGCACCTGCTGGCGCTCGTACAGGTTCACGATGCCGCGCACGATACGAACGAGGTCCTGGATCGAGGTCTGGAACAGCTCGTCGCGCGGGTAGGACTCGAGCACGTGCAGTACGGCCTTGCCGTCGTGGCTGGTCGGCGAGACGCCGAAATGCGAGACCACGCGCTGCACCTTGTGCCGCAGCACCGGAATCTCGCGTGGGCTCATGCTGTAGGCCGACGATGTCCACAGGCCAATGAAGCGTTGCTCGCCGTTGACCTCGCCGCTTGCGTCGAAGGTCTTGATGCTGACGTAATCGAGGTACGTCGCGCGGTGCACTGTCGAGAACGTGTTCGCCTTGGTGACGATGAGCAGATCCCGCGCGCGCGCGTGCTCGCGAATCTCGCCGGTCAGGGTTACGGGTTTCGGCCGGCGCACGCGCCGGCGCCCCGGTCGCAGCACACCGAGGCCGCTCCGTACAATGGGCTCGAGCAAATCCTCATGGCGTCCGCGTCGCAGGTGATACTCGCGGTAGCCGAGGAACGTGAAGTGATTGTCCTCCATCCATTCCAGCAGCTCCTTGGTCTCGATGACCTCGCTGCTCGGTATTCCGGGCGAACGTGACTCCAGCTCGCTGGCCATGACGCGCGCGCGTGCACGCATATCGACCCAGTCCCGGGTCGCGCAGCGCACGTCGTCGAGCATCGCGAGAATGCGGTCCCGCACTGCCTCGAGCTGCCGTGGGTCGGCGATGCGATCGACCTCGAACAGCTGCCAGGACTCCGCGAGCGGATAGTCGGTGTGTTCGTCGTCATCGCTCACGCCGTGCACCACCCCCGCGCCATCGCGCTGCACGTGCAGGACGGGGTGGGCGATGAAATGAATGGCCAGCCCGGACTGGTTGATCGCGATGCCCATCGAATCGACGAGGAACGGCATGTCCTCGGTGATCATTACGATGAGCGTATGGGGCGAACTAAAGCCGTCGCGCGCAGGCTCGGGATTGAAGACGTGCACAATCGGCTGCGCGGTGCGACGCCGCTTGCCGAGGTCGAGATGGCGAAGCGCAGCGCCCGCCAGATCCTCGGATCGGTGCGTGGCAAGATCCTCCTCGCCGACACCGCGGTAGTAGGCGCGGATGTAATCGGTGACGTTGACCGGCTTGTGGCGGTGCGCCTGGCGGCGCGCCTGCGCGGCGATCCGATTGATAAGCTGGAGCCGCGCGGCCGGGATCTTCACTCGGGCAACTCGAGATCCTTGATCACCGCGGCGAGGAAACGCGCCGCCTCGCCCCCCGTGACACAGCGGTGATCGAACGTCAGCGACAGCGGCATGCGTAAGTGTGCCTCGATGCCGCCGATCACGGCGACGACGTCGTGGCGCAACACTCCCGAACCGAGAATCGCCACCGCGGGTGGAACCACGAGTGGCGTCGCGTAACGGCCCGCGATGGTGCCGAAGTTCGAAAGCATGATGGTGAAATCGCGCAGGTCCTCGGGCGCCGCCGTGCGCGCCACCGCGGCGTCCTTGAGCGCTTTGAGCTCGTTGCGCAGCTGCTGCGCATCCTTGCTGCCGACATCGCGTATCACCGGCACGATCAGCCCTTCCGGCGTGTCGACTGCCACGGCGATGTCGACGCGTGCGAACACCTTGCGCGTTGCCGCCGCGCCGTCGAAGTGCGCGTTCAACGAGGGCTCGGCCCGACAGGCGACGGCCATCGCGCGCATGAGGCGCAAGGTGTAATCGGACTTGCGCAGCCACGCGTGCAGATCCGCATCGTCGAAGAGCGTGCAGCTCGCTACCGAGTCACGGGCTAGCGACATCGTGTGCGCCATGCCGCGGCGCAGGCCACGCAGTCGCTCCTCCTCTCCCGTCGCAGGGGCGGAGGGAGCGCGTACCGTCGCGGCCGGCGGCGTGGGCGCTCGCGCTACCGGTGCGCGCGTGCTCGCCGATGTGCCGCCCGCGGACATCACATCATCCACCGTGATGAGTCCGCCGCGTCCACTTGCCCGCACTTGCGCGAGATCGACGCCCAGGCGTTTGGCGAGCGCGCGCACGGCAGGAGCCGCGCGGACGCGCTCGAGCTTGGCCGTGCTGGCGCCGCCGGCCACGGCATTCTCGATCAGCACCTCATCGCTCGTCGGCATGCTGCCCACGACCGTGCCGGAGTCGTCCGCTTTCCTCGGATCCACCTTCGGGGCAGTGGCCACTGCGGCCTTGGCGGGCGACCCCCCGCCATTGGCGCCGTCGACCTGAAAGTCGACCAGCGGCTGACCTGTGTTGACCACGTCGCCGTTCTTGGCATGCAGGGCCGTGATCACTCCGGTGTATGGCGACGGCACTTCGACCACGGCCTTGGCGGTCTCGACCGCGACCATCGGCTGATCGACGATGACACGATCTCCTACCTTGACGTGCCAGTTGACGATCTCCGCCTCGGGCAGGCCTTCGCCGAGATCGGGCAGGTTGAACGTGGTCATTGGTCGGACCTCCGGCCTGGAGCCTAGTCGACGAAGGTGGCGCGAACGCCGTCAAGAATGCGGGCGACGCTCGGTATGTAGTCGTACTCGAGGCGAAAAAGGGGCATCACCGTGTCGTAGCCGGTGACACGCTGGATCGGTGCCTGCAGGTCGTACAGGCCGCGTTCCGCAACCGTCGCCGCGATTTCGGCGCCGATGCCACAGTTGCGCGCAGCTTCGTGCACGATCACCAGGCGCCCGGTCTTTGCGACCGATTCGAGGATGGTGTCGTGATCGATCGGCGACAGCGTCGCAAGATCGATGACTTCGGCGCTCACGCCCTCCTTGGCGAGCTGCTCGGCGGCACGCATGGTCTCGAAGGTCATCGCGCCCCAGGTCACGAGCGTGACATCGGTGCCCGCACGCAGGATGTAGCAGACATCGAGGGGCAACGCCTGCCCGTCGTCCGCCACCTCCTGACGCACCAGACGGTACAGGCGCACCGGCTCCAGAAACACGACCGGGTCCGGATCACGGATGGCGGCGAGCAGCAGCCCGTACGCGCGCGCGGGCGAAGAGGGGCAGACCACGCGCAACCCCGGCGTGTGTGCGAGCATCGACTCAGTGCTTTCGGAGTGATGCTCGGGGGCGTGAATGCCACCACCGTGGGGCGTGCGAATCACGAGCGGACAGCTGAGGCGCCCGCGCGTCCGGTTACGCATGCGCGAGGCATGGTTCACGATCTGATCGAAAGCGGGATAGATGAAGCCCATGAACTGGATTTCTGCGACCGGCTTCAGTCCTTCGACGGCCATGCCGACGGACATGCCGCCGATCATACCTTCGGCCAGCGGCGTGTCCTGCACACGATCCTTGCCGAACTTTTCCTGCAGACCGGCCGTAGCGCGAAACACGCCACCGTTGACACCGACATCCTCACCCAGAACCACAACGGTGGGGTCGTGCGTCATTTCCCAGGCGTGCGCCATGGTGATCGCTTCGATCATCGTGATCTTGGGCATGACTGCAGCCTTTTCGAGTTAGTGCGAGCCGCCGTGGGCGCCGGAGGCGGAGCCGTACTTGCGTGCCAGCTCGCGCTGTTCCTGCAGGTGCTTCGGCAGCTTGGCAAACAGATGGTCGAACATCGCGTCGGTCGGCTGCTTGCCGGTGTGCGTGTACTCTTGCACTGCGGCTTCGACGCGCTGCGAGCACTCAGCCTTGAGCGCCGTCTCCTGTTCTTCGCTCCACGCAGAAGTATCAGTCAGATACTTCCGCAGCCGGATCAACGGCTCCACTTTCCACGCATTCTTGACCTCATCGGCGGGCCGATAGCGGCTGGCGTCGTCAGCCGTGGTGTGATCGCTCAGGCGATAGGTAATGGCTTCGATGAGAGCCGGACCACCGCCGTTGCGGGCAATGGCGAGGGCCTGACCGACGATGTGACGCACGGCAATCGCGTCGTTGCCGTCGACCTGCACGCCGGGGATTCCCGCGGCGATCGCCTTCTGCGCCAGCGTCGCCGCCGCGGTCTGGCTCGAGATCGGCACGGAGATCGCCCACTTGTTGTTGACGATCACGAATACGACCGGCAGGGAGCGGGCGCCAGCGAGGTTCAGCGCTTCGTAGAATGCCCCCTGCGAAGTGCCGCCATCGCCGATGAAGGCCAACGCGCAGCGTTTCTCGCCCCGCACCTTGAAGGCCATGGCGGCGCCCGCCGCGTGCAGCGCCTGCGTACCGATCGGCACGCACCAGGCGAAATCCTGACGCGCGTTCTCATAGTTGTTGCCGCGCTCATCGCCGCCCCAGTACAGCAACACGTCTGACATCTTCACGCCGCGCCAGAACTGCGCACCGTACTCGCGATAAACAGGAACGAGGACGTCCTCGGGCTTCATCGCCGCGCCCGCGCCGACGTGCGTCGCTTCGTGGCCGAGGCACGAGGCGTAAGTGCCGAGCTTGCCGGTGCGCTGCAGGTTGACCGCCTTGGTGTCGAACGTGCGCACCAGCGTCATGAGGTGGTACATACGCACGAGCTCAGCCGGATCGCGCGCGAATTCCGGCAACGGACCTGTCAGTCTTCCGTTCGGGTCGAGCAGCTGGTGATACTTGATTTCGAATTCAGCCACCGTGCGAACCGGGGAATCCTCGGTCTTCCTGACGGGGGCCGGCGCTGCGGGTTGTAGGCGGGTGTTCATCGGTTCAGCCCCCGAGGTCCTGGAAACGGCGCGGGATTATAACTGATGTGTCCGGCAATCCAGCCCGTATCGTGCGCCGCAAAATCGACCCCGTCTAATCGGCATGGATGGGTCCGAGCTTGATCGCGCGGCGTTGCAGGTGCGCGAGCAGGCGGTCCAGGCGCAGGCGCTGTGCGCTCGACAGATCCGCGAGCAACGCGCGCTCGTAGCGGCGTGCGAAGGGAACGACGCGCCAGTAGACGCTCTCGCCGCTGCGCGTGAGCTTGAGCATCGAGCGGCGCCGATCTGCGTTCGCGAACGCGCGCGCCACGCGCCGCGATCGCAGCAGAGTGGACACGGCGCGGCTGACGGCTACCTTGTCCATCGCCGTGCGCTCGGCGACCTGTGCGGCCGACAGACCGGGCTCGAGCCCGAGTACCGCGATCACGCGCCACTCGGGTATCGACAGCCCGAAACGGGCGGCGTAGGCGCCAGCGATGGCCGTGCTGACGGTATTGGTGAGCACCGACAAGCGGTACGGAACGAAGTGCTCGAGCCTGAGGCGCCGGCGGCGACCGTTGTGGTTTCCCATGTCTGACCCGGCAACTATAATGGTTGCAAGTGTAACTAATTCCGCCCGGAGACCGCCATGGCCGCTCCCGCACCCCGCCCGGATCTGTTCGAGAATCCGATGGGGACCGATGGCTTTCGAGTTTGTCGAATACACGGCGCCGGACGCCGAGTTGCTGCGTACGCTGTTCGAGCAGCTCGGATTCCCTGTGGTCGCGCGCCACCGCAGCAAGAACGTCACGCTGCACCGGCAGGGCGACGTCAATTTCATCATCAATGCCGAGCCGGACAGCTACGCGCAGCAGTTCGCGCGCCAGCACGGACCGTCGGTGTGCGCAATGGCTTTCCGCGTGAAAGATGCGACGCTGGCCTACGAGCGCGCGCTGAAGCTCGGTGCCAGGCCGTTTGCGGGACGAGTGGGCCCGATGGAGCTCAACATTCCGGCAATCGAGGGAATCGGCGGCAGCTTGATCTACCTCGTGGACCGCTACGGTGACCAGACGATCTACGACATCGATTTTCGTCGCCAGGCGGCGCCGAGCGCGGCCCCGGGCGCGGGGCTCACATACATCGACCACCTCACGCACAACGTTAAGCGCGGCAATATGGACGTGTGGGCCAGCTTCTACGAACGCTTGTTCAACTTCCGGGAAATCCGCTACTTCGATATCGAAGGTCAGAAGACCGGACTCTTCAGTCGGGCCATGACGAGCCCGTGCGGCAAGATCCGCATCCCGATCAACGAATCACAGGATGAAAAATCACAGATCGAGGAGTACCTGCACCAGTATCGCGGCGAGGGTATTCAGCACATCGCGCTCGGCACGGGCGATATCTTCAGAACTGTCGACGTGCTGCGCAGCCGCGGCGTGAAGTTCCAGGATACGCCCGACACCTACTACGATGCTGTCGATGCGCGCGTGCCGGGCCACGGCGAAAGTCTCGAAGCGCTCAGGTCCCGGCGCATTCTTGTCGATGGCGCACCCACGCAGGGGCAGGGCACGCTGCTGCAGATCTTCACGCAGAACGTTATCGGGCCGATCTTCTTCGAGATCATTCAGCGCAAGGGCAACGAGGGTTTCGGCGAAGGCAACTTCAAGGCGCTGTTCGAATCGATCGAGCTGGACCAGATCCGGCGCGGGGTGGTCTAGCTGCGGGACGTGCGCTCCCAAGTCCACGCGTCCGCAACCGCACGTCCACCTGCGGGTGCGTCGCTGAATGGGTGAAAGCATGGCGAGCATCGATGCAGAGCTCACCGCGTTTTATCGCAAGCACGGATTCGGCGAAGTGCTGGGATCGAGGTCGCGCGCGGTGCGCGTCTACACCGGTTGCATGCTCGTGCCGCTGCCGAACATCGAGACCCGCCGGCGGTTCCTGAAGTATCACGACATGCATCACCTGATCACGGGTTACAGTGTCGGCCGCATCGGCGGACCGATCTGTATTAGGACGGGGGCGAGTGGCTATGCACCGCGCCGGCCAGGCGGCGTGCCTGCAGGAGTGCCGCGATGTGCAGCATCACGAACACCGGCACCAGGAAGCCGGGAACGAGCAGCAGCGGTAGCTTGCTCATGACAGCTGTAGTCGTCCCGTCAGTCGCACCGATTCCGACGCTCGCCACCAGAGTTCCGATGCCGACGGCGACGGCAAGGTCCAGCAGGCCGAACAGGTTCCAGGCTACGAAGCTGCGGCTGGCTGCCAACGCCGGATTGCGGATGAGGGCCGCGAGCAGCCATGGCGCGGAAGCACCGATCGCGATATCGCCGAGTCCGGCGGGCCACGCGAACACGCCCGGCAGCACGTGGTGCGTGTAGAGCGCGAGAAAGCCCAGGCCCGCGAAACGCCACGCTTGAATGCCCATCGCCAGGCGCAGATCAAGACTCGAGGACGAACGCCCGAATCCTTTCCGAAACGCGGTAGGTCACGAGAAGGACTACGATCGGGACGGTTACCGCGAGGAGAAGCGCCAGGGGTGGTGTTCCGGGTGACGTAACAAAGCGATCCTGAGACCCGAGGATGAAGATGAGTGCAAGCCAGAGGACGAGCACGACACCCACGGTGCGGGTGGTGACACCTGCGCTGGCGGATGGCGGCGACTCGACGGAATGAGGCAGTACGGCGGCTGGCATGATGATTTCTCCGGGCTAGTAACTTGCACTTTGCAAGTTGATGGACAGGCTAGCACCGTGACTTGTAATATGCAAGTGACTAGGCTCGAAGCAGAGGAGAGGCGATGACAGCAAGGTCACGCAGGAAGGAGCCGGGCGCGCGCCGCTCGGAATGCCCAGTCGCAAGCACACTCGATCTGGTGGGTGACAAGTGGTCGCTCCTGGTCATTCGCGACCTGCTGCACGGCAAACGCACGTACGGCGAGATGCTCGAATCGCCGGAGGGCATCCCGACCAACATCCTCGCCGATCGACTGCGGCGTCTGGAACAGGCAGGGATCATCGTGAGCTCCGCGTACCAGGATCGTCCGGTGAGGTATGCGTATGCGCTGAGTGAGAAGGGCAAGGACTTCGGCGACGTCGTACTCGCGTTCGTGCGCTGGGGCAAGAGACACATTCCGGGTACGCGTACTCTGAACGAGCCTGCATTCCAGGCCGACCGCAGGGAACGCACCGGGCAAGCCCGCGGCCCGCGCGGCCGACGGCCTGGCTAGCGGACTCACTGTGGCCGCACGATTGTGTGACGCAGGATTGACTCCCGCCCATCCTGGTTGCATGGTTGCGCCCCCAACAAACGCGCATCCCGCGCAACAATCACAGGGGGGATTTATGAGGACAGTTCTATTTTCCGTGCTGGTCGGGCTGACACTGGCTTTCGCCGCTTCGACGGCTGCGTTCGCGGCCGAGCCAGCAGTGTCGCGCGTCGTGGTTGTGCAAACTGACAACGCGGATGCCTATATCAAAGAGCTCGCGCGCGGCCAGGAATTGCTGCAGAAGATGCAAAGTCCCGCCAAGATACACGCTTGGAGAGCCAGGTTCGCCGGCGCTGAGGCGGGGACGGTCGTGGTGACGGTCGAGTATCCGAACATTGCCGCTCTGGCGAGCGACGATGCGAAGATTGCGGCCAGCGAAGAATATCGGGCCTGGATCAAGGGCCTCGATAAGCTCCGCAAGATCGTTTCCGACAGTCTGTACGAACAGTTGAGGTAGTGACCCTGACGCTGCGGCGACCAGGACGGGCGCCGCAGCGTGCAATGGAGCGCGAGAGGAGCGGCAATGATTTTCGAGCAGATCGCGACTGGTGGCTGCCAGTCATACCTGTTCGGTTGCGACGAGACCTGCGCCGCCGCCCTGATCGATCCGGAGATCAGCCAGTTCGATCGCTACGTCGCACTCGCGGCGCGCGACGGCGTTCGAATCCGTTATGTAATCGACACCCATACGCACGCCGACCATTTTTCCGCTACGCGCCAGCTGGCACGTCAGCTCGGCGTTCCCGTGGTCATGCATCGCGCGAGTCCGGCACCGTTCGTGGACATGCGCGTGGACGACGGGGAAATGCTGGTCGTGGGGCAGTTGCGGCTGCAGGTGCTGCATACACCGGGGCACACCCGGGATTCGATGTGCCTGATTGCCGGGGACCGCGTCTTCACCGGCGACACGCTGTTGATCGGCGCCACGGGCCGCACCGACCTGCCGACGGGCGAAGCGGAAGCCCTTTACGACAGCCTGTTCGGGCAGGTCCTGCGCCTCGATCCGGCGCTAAAGGTATTTCCCGCACATGACTACAAGGGGCGAAGCCATTCGACGATCGCACACGAGCTGGCCGAAAACCCGCGTCTGCAGAAACGCGATCGGGTGGCCTTCGTCGAGATGATGCACAATCTCAACCTTTCGATGCCGACCCACATCACCGAAGCACTGCGCACGAACATGAGCGGTGGCAAGACGGTCGCGCAGATGCTGGCCGAAGCGGCGGCGATCGTACCGTTCATGTCGCTCGCGGAACTCAAGGCAAGGATCGACTCGGGCGCCGACGACCTGATCATTCTCGATGTACGCGAGCGCGAGGCCTACGAGGCGGGTCACGTGCCGGGCGCGCGGCTCTTGCCGCGCGGCCAGCTCGAACTGCGCGCCAGCGACGACCTGCCTGACCCGACGCGGCGCATCCTCGCGTACTGCGAGTTCGGTCGCATCTCGACTTTGGCAGCGGCGACTATGCGCCAGATGGGCTTTCAGCGCGCCGTGGCGCTCGACGGTGGAATCAAGGGCTGGCGCGACGGTGGCTATCCACTCAAGCCAGGCAAGGAGCCGTGAGGATCGCTTGCGCGAGCGCTGCTCAGGCGTGGACCGGGCAACCCGTCTTCGCGCGAACTTCATCCAGGGTAACGCCGGGCGCCAGCTCGACGAGCTTGAGGCCCTGCGGCGTAACGTCGAGCACGGTGAGCTCGGTGATGATGCGATCGACCACGCCAACACCGGTGAGCGGCAGCGTGCACTTCGGGATGATCTTGTGCTCACCGCCTTTTGCCGTGTGCTCCATCAGCACGATGATCCGCCCGACGCCTGCCACCAGGTCCATCGCGCCGCCCATGCCCTTGACGAGCTTGCCCGGAATCATCCAGTTCGCGATGTCGCCCGAGTCGGTGACCTGCATGGCGCCGAGGATCGCCAGGTCGATGTGTCCGCCGCGGATCATTCCAAAAGAGTCGGCGCTGCTGAAATAGGCGGCTCCGGGGCGTGCCGTTACGGTCTGTTTGCCGGCATTGATCAGGTCGGCATCGACTTCAGCATCCGTCGGAAACGGGCCGACGCCGAGCAAGCCGTTCTCGCTCTGCAGCCAGACATCCATCCCTGGCGGAATGAGGTTGGCGACCAGCGTCGGCAGGCCGATGCCGAGGTTGACGTAGAAGCCATCATGTAATTCCTGCGCGGCCCGCTGCACCATCTGGTCCCGATTCCAGCTCATGCGGATTTCCTCACCGTGCGTTGCTCGATGCGCTTCTCCGGGTGTGGATTGTGGACCAGCCGCTTCACGAAGATGCCCGGCGTGTGGATCTGATCGGGATCCAGGGCGCCGACTGCCACTATCTCCTCCGCTTCGGCGATGCAGACCTTGCCCGCCGTTGCGATCATCGGATTGAAGTTGCGTGCTGTCTTGCGATAAACGAGGTTCCCGGCCTGGTCCGCGCGCCACGCCTTGACGAGTGCCACGTCCGCCCGCAGGGAGTGTTCGAGCACGTACTGCTGACCGGCAAATTCGCGCGTCTCCTTGCCCTCCGCCACGACTGTTCCGTAGCCGGTCCGGGTGAAGAACGCCGGGATGCCGGCGCCGCCCGCCCGCAACTTCTCCGCCAGGGTTCCTTGTGGTGTGAATTCGAGCTGCAGCTCGCCCGAGAGGAACTGTCGCTCGAACTCCTTGTTCTCGCCTACGTAGGAGGAAATCATCTTGCTGATCTGGCGCGTCTTGAGTAGCAGGCCGAGTCCGAAATCGTCTACACCGGCGTTGTTGGAGATTACGGTGAGATTCTTTCGCCCGGTATCGCGCAGGGCGACGATCAGCGCCTCGGGAATGCCACAGAGTCCGAAGCCACCGACGGCGATGGTCTGGCCATCGTGGATCAGTCCCTGCAGGGCGGCATCCGCTGATGGGTAGAGCTTTTGCACTCGAGAACTCCGTGCGTCGAGGGCGGCATTGTAAGCGAGAAGGCGTTGCTGCCACATCGCAGCGCCGCGCGAGGCAGACTGCGGTCAGGGTCGGTGCGCGCGCGCGAGATAAGGCTCGGTCTGCATCTCGACCAGACGGCTGGCGGTGCGGGTGAATTCCAGCTTCAGTTTCTCGCCGCGGTAGAGCTCGCCGGGTGCAGCAGCGGCCGAGACGAGCAGCGCGCCAGTCCCGCGCGCTCCAGTTGCGCTGAATTGGCCGCGTGAATGACGCCGCGACTCATGTGGCGGGCTGTTCGCGGCGGAGAAGCGTCATTCCGCTAGAGCGATTGGTAGTTGGGGCCGCTGCCGCCCTCGGGCGGAACCCAATTGATGATCCCGTAGGGATCCTTGATGTCGCAGGCCTTGCAATGCACGCAGTTGGCGGCGTTGATCTGCAGGCGCCTGCCGCCAGCGCCATCGTCCACCATCTCGTACACGCTCGCCGGGCAGAACCGGGTGCAGGGGTTCGCATATTCGACGCTGCAGCGCCCCGCACAGATCGACGTGTCGGCGACCTTGAGGTGGACCGGTTGGCTCTCATCGTGCGAGGTGGCGGCGAAGAACACGGATGCCAGGCGATCACGCGGCGGCAGCTCACGGGTGCCCCAGCCGCGCTCGGGTGCGGCGTACGAATCGATCCGCGCGAGAGCAGCGTTCGATGAGTTGTGCAGCGTCCACGGCAGCCTGCCGAAGGTCACGGTCTCAAGCCCCGCGTTGATCAGCCCGAACCACAGGCCGCGCTTGAAGCCCGGTTTGATGTTGCGCACCTTGCGCAGCTCTTGCCCGCCGGCGGATTCGCGCCAGCGCGCGTCGAATCCCGCGCTGCTGCCCGCCGCTGCAATGTGCTCCGCCGCCAACGCGCCAGAGCGGATTGCCTGGTGGATACCCTTGATCTTCGGAAAATTGAGCGTTCCGCCCGCATCGCCGACGATCAGGGCTCCCGGCATCTCCAGCCGCGGCAAGGACTGCCAGCCGCCCGCCGCAATCGTGCGCGCACCTGCCGATATGATCTCGCCGCCCTCGAGCAGCGGGCGAATGCTCGGGTGGTGCTTGAATTGCTGAAAGGCCTCGAAGGGCTGTAGGCGCGGGTCGAGATAGTCGAGGCCGGCCACGTATCCGACATAGAGCCGATCACGATCGAGGTGATAGATGAAGCTGCCGCCGTAGGAAGCTGCGTCGAGCGGCCAGCCGAGAGTGTGCTGGATGAGACCGGGCTGCACGCGCCCCGCGGGCACCTGCCACAGCTCCTTGAAGCCCAGCGCGTAAGCTTGAGGATCACAGTTCGCATCGAGCTTGAAGCGGTGCACCAGCTGCTTGGTCAAGCTGCCGCGGCAGCCCTCGGCCAGCACGGTGAGGCGCGCGCGAATCTCGGCACCGGGTGCAAAGTTGGGGCCCGGGGTCCCATCCTTGAGCAGCCCCATGTCGCCGATCTGCACGCCCGCGATCCCGTCATCGTTCATCAGCGCTTGTACGGCCGCGAAACCCGCAAACACGTCGACGCCGAGCGACTCCGCGCGACTCGCGAGCCACGCCGTCAGCAATCCCAGCGAGATGATGAAGTTGCCGTGGTTGCGCATCTGCGGGGGTGTCGGCAGACGCACGCTGCGCTTGCGAGTCAGCAGGAGAAATTCGTCGCGTCCGGCCGGCACGCAGATGTCGAGCTCGGCCTGGCGCCATTCCGGCAGCAGAGCGTCGAGCGGCCCCGGCTCCATGACGGCCCCGGACAGTGAATGTGCACCGACGGACGAGCCCTTTTCGAGCACGCACACTGTGGCCTCGGGCTTGAGCTGCTTGAGGCGGATGGCGCAGGCGAGCCCTGCCGGGCCGGCGCCGACGACGACCACGTCATATTGCATCACGTCCCGATCAGGCATGCGGAGCGCTCAATTCAGTGACAGCCCCTGCAGCTCAGGGACCTTCTGCAGTTGCGGGCGTACCTTCGCCAGGTCGCCGACGATGACGAGCGTCATGTCTTCGGGTCGAATGTACTTGCGTGCAGCGGCGCTGACCTGGTCGGGCGTGATTGCGTAGATGCGCTCCACCAGGTGCGTCAGGTAATCATCCGGCAGGCCGTGCAGGTCGAGGTACGCCAGTTGGCCGATGAGCGCACCGCGGGTCGCATTCTGCAGGACGAAGATGCCGGCACGGTAGTTCTGCATTCCCGCCAGTTCCTGCGCCGTGGGCACCTCGCGTTGCAGCCGCGCGATTTCCGCGTAGATTTCTTTGAGCGAATCGCCCGTGTGTTCCGTCGTGACGTCGGCCTCCTCGAGCCAATAACCGGTGCGGTACTGCACGTCGAGCGAGCTGCTCGGTGAGTAGGCGTAGCCCTTGTTCTCACGGATGTTGCTGGTGATGCGCGAAGAGAATTCACCGCCCAGGAGTGAGTTGGTCAGCGAGAGCTGCAGGTACTCCTGCTGGCTGGGGTCGATTGCCGGCAGGCCCAGGTAGAGCGTCGACTGCGGTGCACCGGGTCGGTCGATCAACTTGATCTGCCGCTTGCTCACGCCAACGGGCGGACGGATCAACGGCGACGGGCCTGGCTGCCAGTCGCCGAAGCCTTGCTCGATGGCGTGTTCCAGCGTCGCACGTTCGAAGCGCCCGGCGACATAGATATGAGTACGCGCGGCGCCGAAATTCTCCCGGTGGAAACCGCGGATCTCATCGATGGTGTAGCCCGCGAGTTGCGCGTCGGTCGGGAAGACCTTGCCGTAGGGATGGTTCGGATAGAGCAGCGCGAGGAAGGCCTCGTTCCCCAGACTGTCCGGCTCGCTGCGTGCGAGTGCAAGCTGGCGCTGGAAATCGCGTCGGATCCGCGCCAGCTCTGACTCAGGGAGCTGCGGACGGCGCAGCAGATCGGAGATCAGCGCGACGGCGTCCGCGCCATGCTCGCTCAACACGTCGAGGGAGATCGTCGTCTGGTCCGGGTCCACCGCCACGTTCACGGATCCACCCATGCTGGCAGCGGCTTCCGCGATCTGATTGGCGCTGCGTGCGCCGGCGCCTTCCTTGAGCAGCTCGCCGGTGAGATCGGCGAGCCAGGTCTTGTCGCCCTCGTTGAGGTTACCGACCCGCACGACGGCGATGATCGCGGTCTTCGGGACGGCTCCGAATTCGACGAAGGTAATTTGTAGGCCATTGCCGAGAGTACGCGTGCTCTTCGGCGGGAGCTCGAAGTTGCGCGGCGCCGAAGGCACAGGGGGCGCTTCGGCAGCGAACGCAGCGCTGCAGGCGAAGAGGAGGAGTGCGCTCATGAGTCTCATGATCCACCTCCCGGAGCGGCGCTGACCTTGGCTGGTTCAATCGCCAGAACCGTGCGGTTGGAGGGGACGAGGTACTTGCGCGCCGTCTGCTGAATCAGCTCGGGCGTCACGCTACGAAACTCAGCATCGAGACGGTTGATGCGTGCCGGATCATCATCGAATAGTGCGAGCGAGGCGAGCAAGTCCACGAGCCCGAAACGCGAGGCCGAGCCGATCACGTTGTAGAACCCGGAGCGCATCTTGGTGAGTGCGCGCTCGAAGTCGATACTGCTCACCGGCTGATCCTGGATCTGCCGGATCGTGGCATCGAGGTCGGCGATGATCTCGTCGGTGCTGTGGTCGGGATCGTGGACCAGGCCGAGGGTCCACAGCATCGGTCCTTTGTAGTTGTACATGTTGCCGAGCAGGTTGATGCCGCCCGACACACTGTCAGTGTAGCCGCGCTCCTTGACGAGTTTGCGCGTCAGCGCGCTGTCCTCACCCTGCAGCAGCAGCTGGTCGATAACGCCGAAGGCCAGCCATTCGGGCGTCCAGCGCTCGGGCACGTGATAGGCGATAGCGAGTGCCGGGCGCGGTGCGAGGGCATCGACCTTCGAGACGCGGCGCTCTTCGGTCTGCGCCGGCTCGGACACATCGGGCTGCGCCGGGAGCGGACGGGACTTGATGTCGCCGAAGTACTTCTCGATCCAGGCCCGCGCCTGTGCAAGATCGAAATCGCCCGCGACGACGAGCGCGGCATTGTTCGGCCCGTAATAGGTCTCGTGAAAGGCGAGCACATCCTTGAGCGTAGCGGCATCGAGATCCGCGAGGTCGCCGTAGAAGTTGTGGGCGTTGTACCAGTTGCGGTTGGCGTACTGCGGCACGTCGAGCCAGGGGAAACCACCGTACGGCCGATTGAGCACGTTGACCTTCACTTCGTTCTGCACTACGCCGTTCTGGTTGTCGAGATTCGCCTGCGTGATGCTGAGCCCACCCATGCGGTCGGCTTCCGCCCACAACATCGTCTCGAGCGTGTTCGAAGGCACGACCTCGAAGTAATTCGTGAAGTCGAAGCGGGTCGAGCCGTTCAGCACACCGCCGTTGGTCTGCACCAGCTTGATGAACTCCATCTTTCCCAGGTTGGCCGAGCCCTGGAACATCATGTGCTCGAACAGGTGCGCAAACCCGGTGCGATCGCGCGGCTCGATGCGAAAACCGATGTTGTAATACACCGCCACGGTCGCGAGCGGCACGCTGTGGTCCACGCTCAGCACGACACGCAGGCCGTTGTCGAGCCTGTAGTAGTCAATCGGAACGCTGAGCGTTGGAGCCGGCGCCGTCGGAGCGGCAGCCGTGGCCGGAGCAGGAACGGGCTCGGTAACCTTCGGTCCGGCGCAGGCAGCGACGGTGACGGCCGCGGCGGCCGCAATCAACAGCGGGTGTGCGTGCATCAGGGGTCCTGGTTGTAGGGTGCGGTGCAGTTCACTTCGGCTGCAGGCGGATGGCGCCGTCGAGGCGAATGGTCTCGCCGTTGAGCATCGGGTTCTGGAAGATGCTCACCACCAGGTCCGCGTACTCTTCGGGCTTGCCGAGCCGCGACGGGAAGGGGATCTGTGCGGCCAGGGACTTCTGCGCATCTTCGGGCATGCCCGCGACCATCGGCGTGCGAAAGATGCCGGGCGCGATCGCCATGACGCGGATACCGATGCGCGCAAACTCGCGCGCCATGGGCAACGTCATGCCCATGACACCGGCTTTGGTCGCCGAGTAAGCGGCCTGGCCGATCTGGCCTTCGAACGCAGCCACAGACGAGGTGTGGATGATCACGCCACGCTCGCCATCTTCGTTCGGCGCATTGCTCTGCATTAGCGCTGCTGCAGCCTTGTCGACGAGGAAGGTGCCGATGAGGTTGATGTGGATGACCTTGGTGAAGAATTCTCCCGCCATCGGCCCTTCACGCCCGAGTACGCGCCCGGCGCCGACGACGCCAGCGCAGTTCACGACGAGGTTCAGGCCGTTCATCCGTTCCCTCGCCGTCGCAATGCTGGCATTGACCTCGGTCTCGGACGTGACATCGCAGCGAACGAACGACGCACTGGCTCCGAGCGCGCGCGCGGCCGCGGTGCCGGCTGCTTCCTGCACATCGAGCAGAACCGCCTTGCCGCCCTCTGCGATCACGCGCTGCGCGACCGCGTGACCGAGACCGGAGGCACCGCCGGTAATGACTGCCCGAGCTTCTTTGATTTTCATCACAACTCCGAGTGGGCCTGTCCGCCGACACGCCGTAGACGCCACTTATGTTGAATGCTGCCGGCCAGTCCGATGGCTCGTCAAAAAAATACGTCGACCGTGACAATTTCCCCGCCGAATTCTCGCTATACCTACGGGACACATGTTGCATGGCAAAGGATGCCGACCACCAGGGAGGGCCAACGGACGGGACATGACCGGGCAGGGATGCCCTTTCCCCCAGCCATTTCTCCTCAACCGTCGCGCGTCCAGCGTGCCGGCCGCTTTTCCAGAAACGCGCTGAGTCCCTCCTGTCCTTCCTCGGAACTGCGCAGTCGCGCCAGTCGCTGGGCCAGAACGAGTCGCGTGTCGCGACCGGGCGTTCGCCCGGCCACGGCCACCTCTCGAATCAGCTCCTTGCCCTCGACCTGCGCCACGGGGCCGCCCTTGAGCAGGGCCGCGATGATCCTCTCCAGCGTTTCATCGAGCCGGGCAGGCGGCGCCACTTCGTGTACGAGCCCGATGCGCTGCGCGTCGCCCGCGCTGATCGGCTCGCCGCTCAGCACGTAACGCCGCGCCTCGCGTGCGCCGATCGCACCGACGACGTATGGCGAAATCATCGCCGGCAAAATTCCGAGTCGGACTTCGCTCAGCGTGAACCGGGCCTCGCTGCTGACAATGGCGATGTCGCAGCAGGCCACGAGTCCGACCCCACCCCCGAAGACATTGCCATTGACGCGCGCCAGCGTGGGCTTGGCGAGGCCATTCAAGGTCGCAAGCAGCTCGCTGAGCCGCAGGGCATCCTCCAGGTTCGCCGCCTCGGGGGCGCGTGCAGCTGCTCGCATCGACTCGATGTCGGCGCCGGCGCAAAAGGTCGTACCGGCGCTGGTCAACACGACCGCACGGACGGCGATGTCGCGCTCGAGCGCGCTCAGCATCGTGCCCAAGGACGCGATCATCGTGGCATCGAGCGCGTTGTGCCTGTCAGGCCGATTCAGCGTGACGGTGGCGATGCCGCGCGGATCGACAGAACTCAATACCGGTGAGGTCACGATTACGCGCCCTGGATCATCTCGAGCGCGAGTGCCGTCGCCTCACCACCGCCAATGCAGAGGGAAGCGATGCCGCGCTTCAGGCCGCGCTTGCGCAACGCGTGGATCAGGGTGGTGGTGATGCGCGCCCCCGTTGCGCCGATCGGATGGCCCAGCGCGCATGCGCCGCCATTGACATTTACACGCGCATGCTCGAGATCCACATCGTGCATCGCCGCCATCGTGACGCAGGCGAACGCCTCGTTGATCTCATACAGATCGACCTGCCCCGGCTGCCACTTGAGGCGCGCTAACAGCTTCTGAATGGCGCCACCCGGCGCCGTGGTAAACCACTCCGGCGCCTGCGCCTGGCTCGTGTAACCGACGATGCGCGCGAGCGGCTTGAGGCCGCGTGCGCTGGCGCCCGCCTCGCTCGTGAGCACCAGCGCGGCGGCACCGTCGGAGATCGAGGACGAGCTCGCCGCGGTCACGGTGCCGTCCTTGTTGAATGCGGGCCTGAGGCTCGGGATCCTTTCGACATCGCAGGTGAAGGGCGTCTCGTCGCGATCGACGACCGACTCGCCCTTGCGCCCCCGCAAGGTCACGGCCGCGATCTCGGTGCTGAAGTCTCCGCCCTGCACCGCTCGTAGCGCACGGTGCACGGACTCAGCGGCGAAGGCATCCTGCTGAGCGCGCGTGAAGCCATACTTCGCGGCCGTGGCATCCGCAAAGTGCCCCATCATCTTGCCGTCGAAGGGACTCTGCAGGCCGTCACGAAACATGTGATCGATCACTTCCTGGTGTCCCATGCGATAGCCGGTGCGCGCTTTCGGCAGCAGGTATGGCGCGTTCGACATGGACTCGAGGCCGCCCGCAATCACGACCTCGACATCGCCGGTGCGGATCTGATCGGCAGCCATCATGAGCGCCTTCATCCCCGAGCCGCACATCTTGTTGATCGTGGTCGCGGGTACCGAGTCCGGAATCCCTGCGCCGAGCGCGGCCTGTCGGGCGGGTGCCTGGCCGAGATTGGCCGGCAGCACGCAGCCCATGATCACCTCCTGCACGGCGCTCGCTGCGAGTCCCGAATCCTTGAGTGCAGCGGCGATCGCGGCCGTGCCCAGCTCGGTGGCACTGGCGGGGCTCAAGGCACCCAGGAACGCACCGATGGGCGTGCGCCGGGCGGCGACAATGACGACGGATGGGTTCTGCACGGAATCTCCTGGTGACTTGTGGAGTCGCAATCACTCGCTTGACACGGTATGCGGTGCGCGGCCTGAAAATCGGCGTGGCCGCTGCTGTGTATACGGCAGCTTGATGCGGCCTACAGTCCGGATGCGCTGCTCGGCAAGCTGGTCGGCGGCCTGCCAGCTCGGGATTCGATCGCGTTCCGCGGTCTCGAAGATACGCGCGATGATGCCGTAGGTCGTCTGTACCATGCGACGTGCGCGCTCCTCGCTGTAACCCTGCAGCTCGATCGCCTGGTTCATGAGGCCGCCGGCGTTGATCGCATAGTCGGGCGCATAGAGAATGCCGCGCGCCTCGAGTTGGGTGCCGCATTCGTTCGATTCGAGCTGATTGTTGGCCCCGCCCGCCACGATCTTCACGCGCAGCCGGGGCACAGTGTCCTCGTTGATGATTCCGCCCATCGCGCAGGGCGAAAACACCGTCGCATCGACATCGTAGATCTGGTGCATCGGCACGGCTTCGGCCTTGAACTCGTCGACCAGCTGTTCGACGCGCTCCTGGTTGATGTCGGTTACGAACACCTTGGCACCTTCGGCACGCAGCAGCTTCACGAGGTGGTAGCCGACGCCGCCGACGCCCTGCACCGCGAAGCTGTGACGGCCGGGTTCCGCGTGGCCGAACCGGCGCTGCAGGCAGGCGCGAATTCCGTACAGGGTACCGAGCGCGGTGAAGGGCGAAGGATCGCCGCTGCCGCCGTGCACGCGATGCATGCCAACGACACGATCAGTCTCCTGGAAGATGAGATCCATGTCGTCGGCCGTTGTGCCGACATCCTCGGCGACGATGTAACGATCGCCGAGACTGCCGATGTAGCGCCCCAGTGCGCGAAACAGAGCCTCACTCTTGTCGGTCTCGGGGTTTCCGATCAGCACGGCTTTGCCGCCACCGAGATTCAGGCCCGCGATCGCAGCCTTGTAGGTCATTGCGCGCGAAAGGCGCAGCACATCGCGCAGCGCTTCATGTTCCGTGGCGTAGGGCCACATGCGCAGGCCGCCGAATGCGGGTCCAAGCACGGTGTTGTGAATCGCGACGATGCAGCGCAGATTGATCTCGCGGTCGTGAAAGAACACGACCTGCTCGTGTCCGCTCTCACCCAGATTTTCGAACATCGTCATGCCTGACTCCGAAGGCGCGGACGCAGGTGCTCGGGACATGAATTATAGGCTGCCGGCGCGGCGCTCGCGGGTGCGCTGGCGCGCTTGTGCTGGTAGAATTCAATCCCCTTTCTGAGCGCGTAAAGCCTTGGTTTCCAATGGGTATTCCTGCTGCTGAGCTCGGTCAGAGCCGCGCCGTGGAGCGCGCGCCACTGCGTTTCGTCAGCGCCGCGTCACTATTCGACGGCCACGACGCCGCGATCAACATCATTCGCCGCATTCTGCAGGCGCACGGGGCGGAGGTGATCCACCTCGGACACAACCGTAGTGTGGCGGACATCGTGCGCGCGGCGATCCAGGAAGATGCCGACGGCGTCGCCGTGAGCTCCTACCAGGGCGGGCACAACGAGTACTTCCGCTACATGGTGGACATGCTGCGTGAACTCAAGGCCGAGCATATTCGCGTCATCGTGGGTGGCGGCGGCACGATCTCGCCCGACGAAATTGCGGCCCTCGAGGCATACGGCGTCGAAAAGATCTACACCCCCGAGGACGGTCGGCAGATGGGCCTCGACGGCATGATCGAGGACGTTGTCCGGCGCGTGCGCGCCTACAGCAGGCCACGCTATGACTTTCGTCCCTTCGGCCCGCGCGATCACCAGCAGATTGCACGGACCATTTCCGTTCTCGAGGGCTCGAGCGAAGCGGGACATGCACTCGAACCGATTCGGCGCGCGTTGGCGAGGAGCCAGCATCGCGCGCCGGTGATCGGCATCACCGGCACCGGCGGTGCGGGTAAGAGCTCGCTCAACGACGAGCTGCTCAATCGCTTCGTGCGCCATTTCCCCGACCGGCAGATCGCCGTGGTCGCGATGGATCCGACTCGACGGCGCTCGGGCGGCGCGCTGCTCGGCGATCGCATCCGCATGAACAGCCTCAGCAGCGAGCGCATCTTCATGCGCTCGCTGGCGACCCGCCGCCAGCACCTGGCCACGAGCGCCGTACTCGCCGATACCATCGCGCTGCTCAAGTTCGCGGGCTTCGATCTGATCGTAGTCGAAACCGCCGGCATCGGGCAGAGCGACAGCGAAATTGCCGACCTCGCGGACGTGTCGGTGTACGTGATGACAAGCGACTACGGAGCGCCAAGCCAGCTCGAGAAGATCGACATGCTCGACTACGCCGATCTGATCGTGATCAACAAGTTCGAGAAGCGCGGCGCTGAGGACGCGTTGCGCGACGTGCGCAAGCAATGGCGACGCAATCATCCACAGGAACGGGTGAGCGATGAGTCCGTGCCGGTGTTTCCGACCATCGCCAGCCAGTTCAACGATGCAGGCGTGAACCGCCTGTTCGTGGCACTGTGCCAGCGCCTCGACGCGGAACACGTCGGGGGCCGGAACTGGCAGCTCGCAGGGCACCACATCGATGAGTTGCCACGCCGCGATCCAGTGATTCCGGGCGAACGCGTACGCTACCTCGCCGAGATTGCGGCCGACGGGCGCCAGGTGCGCGAGACGATCGCGCGCCGGGCACAGGCTGCAAGCCGGGCGCAGAGCCTGCACGAAGCGCTTCGGGCGCTGGACGATTCATCGTTGCCACAGTCGCTGGAGCGCTTCCCAGAATCCGGGCTGCATGACCCGGCAGATGCTTCACGAGTGGCCCTGCGCCGCGCCTATAACCAGGCGCTCGCCGATATCGGCGACGAGGGCGTCGAGTTGCTCAAGCGCTGGCCCGAGCGCGCCCGAGCCGCGACCGATGAGCAGTACCACTATCAGGTCCGTGGTCGCGAAATCACCGGCGAGAACTACACGCAAACCCTGAGCCACCAGAAGATTCCGAAGATCGCGGTGCCGCGGCTCCACGACTGGGGCGATCTGCTCACCTTCCTGATGAAAGAGAACCTGCCGGGCTCCTATCCGTACACCGCGGGTGTGTATCCGTACCGGCGGGAGGAAGAGGATCCGACCCGCATGTTTGCAGGCGAGGGCACGCCGGAACGCACCAACCGCCGCTTTCACTATCTTGCCGCGGGACACGAAGCCACGCGCCTGTCGACCGCGTTCGATTCCACGACGCTCTATGGCGAGGATCCCGACGAGCGGCCGGATGTCTACGGGCGCACTGGCAACTCGGGCGTCTCGATTGCGACCCTCGATGACATGAAGCGCCTGTACTCAGGTTTCGACCTGTGCGCACCGGGCACTTCAGTGTCGATGACGATCAATGGCCCGGCACCCATGATCCTCGCGATGTTCATGAACACGGCGATCGATCAGCGGGTCGAGCGCTACCTGCGGGAGAGCGGGGGATGGGCAGAAGCGCAGCGCAAGATCACGGCACTGGGGCAGGAGCGAGCGCTGCCGCGCTATCGCGACGAGCTGCCCGCCGGGCACGACGGCTCGGGGCTGGCGCTGCTCGGCGTATCGGGAGATCAGCTGCTGGATCGGGACGCGTACGAAAAGATCCGCGCCGAGGCGCTGACACTGGTGCGCGGCACCGTCCAGGCCGACATCCTGAAGGAGGATCAGGCCCAGAACACCTGCATCTTCTCAACGGAATTCGCGTTGCGGATGATGGGCGATGTCCAGGCGTATTTCAGCGAGCACGCGGTACGCAATTTCTACTCGGTGTCAATTTCCGGCTATCACATCGCCGAAGCCGGCGCGAACCCGATCTCGCAGCTGGCGTTCACGCTCGCGAACGGCTTCACCATCGTCGAGTACTACTTGAGCCGCGGAATGAAGGTGGACGACTTCGCGCCGAACCTGTCGTTTTTCTTCTCCAATGGCATGGATCCGGAGTACGCGGTCATCGGCCGTGTGGCACGGCGCATCTGGGCGCGTGCCATGCGCGACCTGTATGTGGCCGGACCGCGCAGCCAGATGCTCAAGTACCACATCCAGACTTCGGGCCGGAGCCTGCACGCGCGTGAAATCCAGTTCAACGACATCCGCACCACGCTGCAGGCGCTTTACGCGCTGTTCGACAACTGCAACAGCTTACACACCAACGCGTATGACGAGGCGCTGACCACACCGACCGAAGAGAGCGTGCGCCGCGCCGTGGCGATCCAGCTCATCATCAACCGCGAGCTCGGGCTCAACAAGAACCAGAATCCCTGGCAAGGATCGTTCCTGATCGATCAACTCACGGACCTGGTCGAGGAAGCGATCTACCAGGAGTTCGATCGCATCTCGGAGCGCGGCGGGGTGCTGGGAGCAATGGAAACGATGTATCAGCGCGGGCGCATCCAGGAAGAAAGCCTGTATTACGAATCGCGCAAGCATGACGGTTCGCTGCCGCTGATCGGCGTCAACACCTTCCTGGCGCGGGGCGATGCGGTCGAGGAGGTGCGCGGCGCGGCGCTGATTCGATCGACCGAGGCCGAAAAGCGGGGACAGGTCGCAGGTGTGCGCGACTTTCAGGCGCGCCACGCGCACGCGAGCGCGTCGGCGCTCGCGCGCCTGCAGTCGGTCGCCGCGGGCCGCGGCAACGTGTTCGCGGAGCTGATGGAGACCGTCAAAGTCTGCTCGCTGGGCCAGATCTCGCGAGCGCTTTACGAAGTGGGCGGCCAATATCGCCGCAACGTCTGATCGTCACCGGGCCGTCTTGCGCGCGTGAGCGCGCGACGTCTCAGTATCCAGGTCGGGTTCTCCCAGCTGCTCCAGCATGAGGCCGCGCGCGCGGTCGCGAAGGTGGGCCGCGGCTTCCGGGTGATCAGGCTGTGGCGTCAGGATCGCGAGCACCTCGATCTCGATGCGCGCCGGGGTCGGGATGATCCTATTGTGGGCGAGCACGGTGCGCGTGCCGCGAATTGCTGCCGGCACCACGGCACAGCGCGCGCGGACGGCAGTGGCGAAGGCGCCGGTGTGAAAGCGCAGCAGTCCAGGGCGCGTTGAGAAGGTCCCCTCGGGGAAGAAGACCAGTGCCTGTCCCTCGCTCGCGCGCCGCAACATGCGGCGCGCGTCCATGGCACCCTTGTGCCGATCGTGCCGGTCCACGAACTCCGAGCCGATTCGCCGCAGCAGCATGCTGGCGAGCGGTACGCGGTCCATTTCCTTCTTGATGACAAAGGCAAAGCGCGCCGGAAGAGCAGCTGTCAGCACTAGGCCGTCCAGGTAGCTGGCGTGGTTGGCCACCACGACGCAGCGGCCAGCCGGGAGGCGCTCGGTGCCTACGATCGTGAGTCGCACACCCCAGGCGATGAATACCGACCGGGCCGTCAGTCTGGCAATGCGACGCCGCCGCTCCAGGCCCGGCACCAGCAGCATGACGGCGAGGGCGACCAGGGTCAGCACCAGGAATACGAGCCAGCAATAGGCGCCGTAAGACGCGCGCACCGGCCACTTGATGAGCTTCATGACCACGATTATTCAGGTTTGCAGGGCGCCTGTGACGCAAGAGGGCGATTGGCTTTAATGGGTGTGAACTGCTTCTCTTTATGTTAATGGAGGCGGGATTCTGTGAATGTAATCACGCCTATGGGGGTACCCCCTCCGCATACTTCCCCGGCATTTTGCGTGATGGCGCAAGCGCTTGCATCCGCGCGCCCCAGCCGCCGCAAGGGATACATCCGGGCACGCATGAGTTCGGCAGTCAAGAGATCGGCATTCGTGAAGTCTGCATCGCCGCAGGCTGACAGGACGGCAGAGGAGCCCGATCCGGTCGTTAACCGTTTCCTGGAAGCCGTCTGGATGGAGCGTGGGCTCTCCACGAACACGCTGGCGGCCTACCGTGCGGACCTCACCGCGCTCAACCGCTGGCTCGAGCAGAAAGACATCCCCATCATCAAGACGGCGCGCAACGACCTGCTGGCTTTCATTGCCTGGCGCGTCGAGGCTGGCGCCCGTCCGCGTTCGACCGCTCGCCAACTCTCGAGCTTCCGGCGCTTCTTCCGCTACCTCGCGCGCGAGGGCATGATTCGCGAGGATCCGACCGCGCAGATCGCAATGCCGAAGATCGGGCGCTCCCTGCCCAAGTCACTGACCGAGGATGAGGTCGACGCCCTGCTGATGGCACCCACGGTGACCGACCCACTCGGACATCGCGACCGCACCATGCTCGAGGTGCTGTATGCGACGGGTCTCAGGGTTTCGGAGCTCGTCAACCTCAAGCACAACCAGGTCAACCTGAACCAGGGTGTCCTGCGCATCATCGGCAAGGGCAACCGCGAGCGGCTGATCCCGCTCGGCGAGGAAGCGGTGAGCTGGCTGCAGCAGTTCGTTCAGGGACCGAGGGCCGAAATTCTGCTCGAGCGCCAGACCGACTTCCTGTTTCCGACCCGCCGTGGCGACAAGATGACCCGCCAGGCCTTCTGGCACATCATCAAGCGCTACGCGCGCAAGGCCAGCGTGCAGAAGGAGCTCTCGCCGCACACGCTCCGCCACGCGTTCGCAACCCACCTGCTCAACCACGGCGCGGACCTGCGTGTGGTGCAGATGTTGCTCGGGCACAGTGACCTTTCCACCACGCAGATCTATACCCACGTCGCGCGCGAACGCATGAAAGAGCTGCATTCGCAGCACCATCCGCGCGGCTGAAGTTGACCCCTGCGGACCGCGAGTTACTGGTCCGGCCCGATCGTTGCTAGACTGCCCGCGCCATGGGCGTGAACCATCCTCTCTGACCCCGGTCGAACGGCGGTACGTCTGGAGCCTCCTGAATGTCTGGCAAGAAAAGCCTCGCGCGAAGCTCGCTGTTCAGCCTGCTGACCTTTTTCGGCATGGCCGGCGCCTGGGCCGCGGATGCGCCACTCGACCCTCGCGTCGATCTGGCGAAGAAGATTCCCGGCGCGACCGTAGAACAGCTCAAGCCCACTCCGATTCCCGGCATGTATGAGTTCGCCCGCGGCACTGACGTCGGTTACGTCACGAGCGACGGCCGCTACTTTTTCGGCGGCGACCTCTACGACATCAAGGAAGGGGTGAATCTCACCGATCAGCGTCGCAATGAGGCGCGCCGACAGCTGCTTGGGACGCTCTCGGAGAGCGAGATGATCGTGTTCTCACCCAAGGATCCCAAGTACACGATCACGGTCTTTACCGATATCGATTGCGGCTTCTGCCGCAAACTCCACAGCGAAATCGGGGACCTGAACCGCATGGGCGTGCGCGTGCGTTATGCGTTCTATCCGCGTGAAGGGCCCGGCAGCGAGTCGTGGAAGGTGGCCGAAGCGGTGTGGTGCTCGGCGAACCGGCAGGATGCGCTTACGCGCGCCAAGCGCGGCGAGCAGATCCAGGCGAAGGACTGCGGTGCGACCCCGGTCGCGCGCGAGTACCAGATGGCGCTCGATCTCAATGTCCACGGCACCCCCGGAATCTTCACTCCCGACGGCGATTACATTTCGGGCTACCTGCCGCCGGCGCAGCTGGTCGCGCACCTGAAGTCACTGCAGAAGAAGTAGCGCGCCGCTCAGCGTTCGAGCAGCTTGAGCTTGTCCGGCTTGCCCTCCCATTCCTTGGCGTCGGGGGGTGCCTCACCCTTCTCCGTGATCACGGGCCACTTGCGGGCCAGTTCCTTGTTGAGTGCGGTGAATTGCTCCTGACCCGTGGGCAGTTCTTCCTCAGAGAAGATCGCCTCGACCGGGCACTCCGGCTCGCACAGCGTGCAGTCGATGCACTCGTCGGGGTCGATCACCAGAAAATTCGGACCTTCGTGGAAGCAATCGACAGGACAGACTTCAACGCAGTCCATGTACTTGCATTTAATGCAGTTTTCGGTGACGACAAATGTCATGCGCAGGCGATCCGGAGCTGATAGGCGCGAGTTATTCTGCCACACGCATTCCCCGGGCCCTAACGGCCGGTGTGCGAGCTGTCGGTGATGTGCAAGTCCTCGCGCCCGGCGGCGCGGTCGGCGAAGTAGCGCCGCAGGGTGAAGACACTGCTCGGAAAGGCGATCTCATCCCACGGGATATCCTTCTCCTCCACCAGCTTGACCTCGAGACTCTCCGGTCCGGCGCCGAAGCGCGGCTCGGTTAGGCGCGCGCGAAAGAAAACGTGCACCTGTCGGGCGCGCAAGGCGTGAAAGATCACCAGCAGCGAGCCGATCTCGACCTTCGCTTCCGCCTCTTCGACGGCCTCGCGCGCCGCCGCGGCCATGAGCGTCTCATCGTTCTCCATGAAACCGGCAGGAATGGTCCAGAAACCGCGGCGCGGCTCGATGGCGCGGCGGCAGATCAGGATCCTTCCTTCCCACTCGGCTACGCAGCCCGCGACCAGCTTGGGGTTCTGATAATGAATGGTGCCGCAGTTGTCGCAGACGAAACGCGGCAGGTGGTCGCCCGGCGGCACCTTGAGGGCGATGGGTTGTCCGCAATGGCTGCAGTAGTTCATGAGAGCCAGGGAAGCGCGTGAGGCGTGCATCGTAACCGGCGGCCACAACGGCCACCAAGCGCCGCAAGCGCAGCAGCGAGATGCCGTGCTCAGGCGCGATAGAACTTGCGGACCACGCGCAGTGCGTTGGTTCCGGTCTGCTCGAGAAATGCCCGATACGTCTTCATCACGTGGTTGTCTTCCGGCAACGGATGGTAGTTACGCCACGGCGTGCCCATCAAGGTGTCGAGTCCGTATGGCACTGCAAGTGTGAGAAAGGCGTTCTCCAGCTCCTGCTTGAGATCGGAGCCATCCGCCGCCTTGGCCGGCATCTGTTGGCCAATGTTGGTGAGCGCGCCCATGACGTGAATACCACGCAGGTCGGGGTCAGCCCGGATCAGGCGGATGGAGTCGAGCACGCTGCGATTCATCCCTTCCGTGTCGGCGATGATGGCGCGCACGGATACGTCGATGAATATGTCGTCCATCGCCATGCCGTGCTCGGCGGCGAGACGCAGCGCCGCGCGCCGCGCCGTACCGGCAATGTCCGCCGCCGTCTTGTTGCTCTTGGGAGCGCCGTTCTCCATGCGTTCCGAAGCCATGACGATCACCTTGAAGGGCGCGATCCGGTACAGGTCCATGAATTCCCAGCGCGGTTCCGTGATCGAATTGACGATCGGCAGCCTGCTACCCGCTCGCGCGCGGTCATAGGCTCTGAGGCACGCCTCCTGCGCCTGAACCTCTGCGAAATCGAAGCTGAGCGGCACGCTCACCTTCTCCTGCAGCGCGCGGATAACTCCCGGGACCAGCTCCGGGTGGGAAACGGCGTGCGCGCCGAGGTGCACGTCGACATAGCTCGCGCCGGCCTGCGCCTGCTTGAGCGCGAGGTCCTGCAGACCAGCGAGATCGCCGCTCTCGATCAGGGCTCGGGCACTCTTGTAGCCGGGGCTGAGGCGCTCGCCGATGATCGTCAGGTCAAACTTTTCTGGCGCACTCATGCTGTTCTCCCGGTCGCGCCACCGGCACCGAAGCCGATCCGTGCGACGAACGTCTTTTGAAACTGCGGCGTCGAGCTGAGCTCGACATAGCGGCAGCGATTGGCAAGATCGGACGCATGCAGCCGATCGCGCATCGAGGCCAGAGTGCGCTGCACGCCTAGTCCCGCCGCATTCCCAACCTGCTGGAAGCGTTCAGCGGGAATATCGGGAAAGAGTCCGATCTCGATGCCGCTTGGCACCCTGATGTAAGAACCGAAAGCACCGGCGATGATGACGCGCGCGATCTGCGATTCGGCAATGCCGGCGAGGTGCAGCAGGATGTCAGTGCCTGCGCGGATCGCGGCCTTCGCGAGCTGAACCGAGCGCACGTCGTCCTGGGTGAAGCCCACGCCCGGCGCCAACAGCGCCGTACGCGTGTCGTGTACGACCTCGATCAACGGGTGATCAACGCCAATGCGACCGCTCGAATCGATGGCGCCGGCCCGACGTAGCGCCGCGAGCGCATCGACGACCCCCGACCCGCAGAGACCCACGGGCTCTTCGTCGCCGATCACCTTGAGCGCCAACTTGCCATCGACGAGTGCCACGCTCTCGATCGCGCCGTCGGCTGCGCGCATGCCGCAGGAGATGTGACCACCCTCGAGAGCCGGCCCGGAAGGGCAGGAAGCGGTCCAGATCTCACCGCGGTGAATGAGTGAGATTTCCGTGTTGGTGCCGATGTCCATCAGCAGACTCGTCGGCACACGGGACCAGAGGTCCTCGGTCGCCAGCAACGCGCTGACGTGGTCGCCGCCGACGAAACCCATGACGTTCGACATGAAGTGCACGTACGCGCCCTCGCAGACACTCAAGCCGAGGTCGCGCGCCTTGACGTCCATCGCTTGGCGTACCGCCGCCACGAACGGTGCCCGACCCAGCTGCGCGACCGGCAAGCCCAATGCGAGGTGATGCATCGCCGTGTTTCCGCACACGGCCATGTCCACGATGTCGGAGGTCGCTGCCCCGACAGCCTTGCACAGATCGTGCGCGAGGGCGTTGATGGTCTCAAGGCTGCTCGCCCGAAGTTCCGC
This sequence comes from uncultured Gammaproteobacteria bacterium, assembly GCA_963695985.1. Lineage (GTDB taxonomy): Bacteria > Pseudomonadota > Gammaproteobacteria > Steroidobacterales > Steroidobacteraceae > DATBVX01. The sequence continues at coordinate 37,273 of CAVOIC010000014.1, read as the reverse complement.
GCCACCGGAGGCGCGGATCGCGACGTTGAGACGGCTGACGACATCGCCGCCCCATGCAACCTGGGGGTTTTCGATTGCCAGGCTCGCGAGGCGCAGGCCTCGATCGAGATCGACCAGGAAGGCTGCGACATTCGTCGTCCCGAGGTCGACCGCGAGGCCAAGGCTAGGCCGATTCGCGCGCGCGACATCGATCAGTTCCCCGGCGCGCACGCGAGCCCGCACGTGGCCGTTGGTCTGGCGCAGCAGAGCGGAAAGATGTCGGGCCGGGTGAAGATCGATGCTCTGCACCGCGCCCGCCGGCAGTACGCCCAACAGTCGCTCCGCGTCCGCGCTGGGCCGGGCGATCGAGGCAGCGGGCACGACGACGTCGTAATTGGTTACGGCCGGATCGCAGTGCAGGTCGGTGGCGCCTCGCGCTGCGACGTCGGCGCGGACCACCGGCGCCAATGAGCGGGGCGCGACTTCGATCGTGCAATCCGAGCGCACGTTAGCCTGGCAGGCCCGGATCCATCTCTTGTCCCGCAGCTTGATGTCGGCGACGTGTACCCGTTTGGGTGAGTAGTCGACCTGTCCCTCGACGACGTGGACGACGCAGGTGCCGCAGGTGCCGCGACCGCCGCAGGCACCGACGATGCGCACACCACCGCGCCGCGCACTCTGGTAGATCGTCTCGGCAGGACCTGCGGCAATGGCGCGATCGAGCTGCGGAAAGGTCAGCGTGAACTGGGGTGTGCTCACGAGGGTGCCGCACGGCTCGTCTGGGCGACGCGGCAGCGCTCCAGCGACGGGCAGTAATCGCAACGCGACCAGTTCACGTGCGGCAGGTCGCGGCCGACGCCGAGCACCATCGAGGTCGACTTGAGCGGTCGCATGAGGAAGCCGCTGAACAAAGTGATACCGATCGCGTCAGCCTCGGCGAGCCGCAGCACGGCAGCTTGTGTTTCGAGCGCCAGGCCGGGATCGCCCGCGCGCAGTTCACCGGCCATCATGAGCCCGCGCTTCTTCGTATCCGCCAGCATACGGTCCTGAACTCGCCGTGCGACGGCGAAGAGGAGGTCGTTGCCGAGCTCATCAAGGGCCACGGCGAGCGCAGCGCTGCGGCCTGCAAAGAGCTCACTGACCCGTGCCTCGAGCGCCGGGCCGATCGTCGCTACACCGCAAGCGACGGCGGTCAGCTCGCCGGAGGAGGGTACGAGCCACGGCGCATCGAGGACCTCTCCCTCGAGGCAAAGCGAGCGTGCGGCGGGGCGCTCGAGCGGCACAATGCGGTAGCTGTACGCCGTGCTCAGCAGGGCTTCGTGCTCAGCGAGTTCCAGCGCTTTCGCGCGCAGCCGTTTTCCCACGGCCGACCACGGCGTCCGGGGACGCGCATCACGAATCCCCCGAATGACGTCGAAGCCGCGGGCGGACGGCATTCTGGCTCCCGCTCAGCCCGCGTACTTGCGGGCAGCCGCGAACATTGCCCGTACGTTCTCGAGCGGTGTTTCGTCGGGAATGCCGAAGGCACAATCGAGGATGAGCTTACCGCCCTTGTGGTACACGTCCTGCGCAAGCCGCTTCACCGCGGCGTCCACGTCTTCGGGCTTGCCTGTCGTCATAAGCGAGGCGCCCAGATTACCGCGCAGTGCGACGACGTCACCCAGTATCTCGTTCGCCTTGACCATGTCAGTGCGCTCGAACCAGTAGATGCAACTGGCCCGCGGAATATCGCGGATGATCTCGAGGCGCTTGGTGCAGTCCGCCTCCCAGAGTGGCATCGGGACCAGCCCGGCTTCGACGAGACCGATGAGCATCTTGCGAAACGAGGGCCACCAGAAGGTACGGAATTGCGCGTCCGACATGAACGAATCCGCCGCCCAGTGAATCGGAATGAGCACCACCGGATTGCCGGACGCCTTCGCCGACTTTACGGTCCATCGCACGAGGAACACCTGGGCCTTGTCGAGGGCGGCGAGGAGCTTCTCCTTGTGCCGGAAGAGATCGGTCATGATGCCGCGCGCGCCGCGGAAGTAATCGGCGATGAAGTCGTAAGGCGAGACAGAGGTGATGCCATTGGTGGATGGGTACCCGAGAGCCACCATGCGCTTCGTAAAGGCAACGTGGTGCTCCGAAAAGCGCTGGACTTCCTCTGCCGCACGGGTGACGTGCTCGAGCGCCCGGCGCACGCGCGGACTGGCGAACGATCGGATACCCGCAACCAGCCGGAAATAGTGCATGCCGGGAAACAGCGGCAATGCTTCGAAACCCTCGAACGCAGTGGCGACACGGGGCAAGTACGTGTGCAGATAAAAGCCAGTCGGATCGAAAATAAAGTCGTCGTATTCCTCCGCCTTCATGTATTCGCTGTCGAGGTACTGGTACGGCTGGTTGTCGCCCACGCCATGTCCCGGCCACTGCAGCTGCTTGTACCCGATCGCATCGAGCGATGGCCCGGCAGCGGACGCGAACAGCATCGGGGAGTAGGCGTCGGGATCAAATTCGACCACCACGCGCTCGGAGAGCTCACGAGTCTTCTCGTAGTCATACATCAGCTGTTTGCAGCTGATGCCACCGTACTTCGCCAGCCAGAACGTCGCGTAGAGCGCGACCGGCATGCGATCAGGCTGGCGCAGCGCTATGCAATCGAGAAAGCGCTTCCAGCGGGTATCGTGCGCGACCTGCGCGGACGTGTCGGTGGTCGACGTCGGCGGGGCGACGCTCACGCGGTGGTGCCCAGCCAGTTCTTGCAGAGCGAAACGGCCGTGATCGCGTTCGTGCCGAAGGCATCGGCGCCGGTGTAGCTGCGCACGGCATCATCGATCTGGCCGCCGCCGATCATGATCTTGAGGTTCTGGCGAACACCTGCGGCCTCGAGCGCCTCGATGGTTTCCTTCATGGAGTCGAAGGCGAGCGTCAGGAACCCCGAAAGACCCAGCACGGCGGGCTGGAAGGCATTGACCTCGTCGATGAACTTCTGCACCGGCACGTCGATGCCGATGTCACGCACCTCGAAACCGTTGATGTCGAGCATGAACGTGACGATGTTCTTGCCGATGTCGTGCAGGTCACCATGCACGGTGCCAATCAGCACCTTGCCGAGTTTGCGCGGCGCAGCGCCGGGCTTGCTCTGGATCAGCGGCTTGGCGATGGCGCCGATCTTCTCGAGCATCTCGCCGGCGAGTACCAGCTCCGGCAGGAAGTACTCGCCCGCCTCGAAGCGCTTGCCGACGATGTCCATGGCATTGCGGCAGAGCTCGAGCACGCGCAAAGGATCTGCGTTTTCCTCGGCCAGCATGGCCGTGGCGAGCGGGAGAGCATCCTCCTCGCGCATGTCGGCCAGCCATTCGACAAGTTGCTTTTCCCGGTCGGTGAGGTCACTCATGGGTATCCCGCTGATCGATGCGGCGATGATTCGTCGCGAGCGGCGCGCGAATCAATCCGGGAAAGCCGCATTTGACGAGGTCAGGAGGGGGTTGAAGCGGCCACCGAACTGCGGAAAGTACGTAGCTCGTGGGCGACGGTCGCCGCGTGCGCCAATTTACTGCTGGCTCAGCCGGAGGGAACGCGGGGTGCGTATAGACGGTCTTCATATCGGGGCGCGGTGCAGCGAAGGGGAGCGGTAGTGGTGCCGGGAACAGGAATCGAACCTGCACGGGGTCGCCCCCGGTGGATTTTGAGTCCACTGCGTCTACCAGTTCCGCCATCCCGGCGCCGGGGCGTGGAGTATAAGGATTCGATCCCATGGGCGCGACGGTTTGACCGCTCCGCGCATCCAATGTGGCAATGACGCGCCTGATCGACATCGAGATTGGCCGGGACGTTTTGGTGCGTGCCCAGGCCGGCGAGCCCGAAGCGCAGGCGCAGCTCTACCAGGCGTTCGCTCATGCTACCTACGCACTTATCCGCCGGGTCATGCCGCGCCGGGCAGTCGCCGACGACCTGTTCCAGGACACCTTTGTCGAGGTGTTGCAGAGCCTGCCTTCCTTCCGCGGCGAAGCGCCCCTGGGTGCGTGGATACGCCGGGTCGCGGTGAGCAAATGCCTTATGCACCTGCGCTCGCCCTGGCATCGAAGTCTGTTGTGGCTGGACCAGCTTGCGGGTGACGGCGGCGACGCGCCGCCACCCGCGCTGGCCGCAGCCGCACCCGACGGTGACCCCTCCCTGCAGCAGGACCTGGAGGCGGCGCTGGCGCAACTTCCGGCCCGAGCGCGCGCCGTGGTGTGGTTGCACGACGTCGAGGGGTTCACTCACGAGGAAATCGCGACGCAGTTCGGCCTGACGGTCAGTTTTTCGAAATCGCAGCTCATGCGGGCACACCTGCGCTTGCGCGAGCTGCTGCAGGAACATGCGGAGAGTTCGACATGCATCCCCGTTTCGACCAGCTCCTGAGCACCACGTTGGCGGAGGAAGTCGCGGCTCATGTGCGCGAATGTGCCGAGTGCCGTGCCGCCGCCGACAGCGCACAGCGCATCGCCGCGAGACTGCGCGAGCTGCCTTTGCGAACCACAGCACCCGACCGCTGGCCCGCGATCAGGGCCGCGTTGCTCACGCGCAAGCCGGTGCAATCGGCGCGACGCATGCGCCGACCAGGTTGGCTGCTCCCAGCGGCGAGCGCGGCGCTGGTCATGGTCGCGGTGCTCATCACCGTGAGCAGTCAGGGACCGCGGCAGGCAAGCCACTTGCAGAGCATGGCAATCGAAGACCCGCGAGACGGCGGTATGCCCATGCAGGCGACGGCGCCTGCGGCACTGGTCGCCGAGTCGCAGCGTCTCGAGGCGGCCCTGGCCTCGCTACCGACTGATGCGCGACTGACCCGCGCGGGTACGGCGCTCACCGTCGCGGATCTCGAGAACCGCATCCGCTGGGTCGATTACCGCCTGGACCTCGCCAGTGAGGCCGGAATCAATCCGCGCCAGGCGGACTTGCTGTGGCGCGAGCGGGTGGAATTGCTGAACTCACTGGTTGCAGTGCGCTATGCCGATGCGCGCACGCGCGCCTTCTGACACGCTCAACACGATACGAAGGATCCGGAGTAACCAAATGCACACACACAAGCGAGCCCCTGTTCTGCTAAGCGCACTGCTGTGCGCCGCATTCTTGCCGATCGTGGCTGTTGCGCAGGAGAAAGATCCGTCTGACCTCGAGGCCAGGCTGGCCGACGCACGCGAGCGGCTTGAAGCGGCTGCGCGCGAGGTGGCGGAATTGAGCGGCCAGCTGACCGGGCCAATCATGCAGGACTACATGTTCGCGGGCGCTTCCGCCATGCCGTCGCGTGCGATGCTCGGCATCAGACTGGGGGATGATCGCCAGGCCAAGGATGGCGCGAGCGTTCAGGGCGTCACGCCGGGCGGACCCGCGAGCGACGCGGGGCTGAAAGTCGGCGATGTGATCATCGCGATCGACGGCCAGAGCCTGCGCGCCAAAGACAAGTCTTCCGCGGTCGCCCTGGTCGAGCACATGCGCACGGTGAAGCCCGGTGACAAAGTGAAGGTGGAATACCTGCGCGACGGCAAGAGTCACAGCGCAGATATCACTACCGAGGAATTTGGAGCGGGAAGCCTCGTGATGGGCATGCCCGATCGTGTGTTCACGATGCGCGTACCGCCCCCCATGTCCGGTATTGGGCCGGTTCCGCCACCCCCGTTCACGATGGCATTTCCGGCCGTGAGCGTACTCGACATGGAGCTCGTCGCCATGACGCCGAAACTGGGCAAGTATTTCGGCACCGACAAGGGGGTGCTCGTGGTGCGTGCACCGCGGGCCTCGGAGCTGAAACTCGAGGAGGGTGACGTCATACTCGATATCGACGGCCGCGTGCCGCAGAACGGCGCGCACGCGCTGCGGATCCTGGGTTCCTATCAGCCGGGCGAGAAGCTCGCCATCAACGTTCTGCGCGATCGCAAGCAGGTCAAGCTGGCGGTCACCGTGCCGGCGCGTGACCCAATGGGCATGCCGGGCAGTGCCGGCGCGATGTGGTTCAACCACGAGCTTCCGGCGGTGAAGCCACTAGAAGGTACGATTGAGGCGGAGCCGCTGATCGAGGGCGACGGGCCAACGTAAACGCAAGAGCAGTCCCCGGCGGCCATCGGGTAATACCGTGCCGACGTGCGCCGGATCACGGCTATTGTTAGCTATAGCTGAGAAGTCACACCCGCAAACACTGGTACCGGCGCAGTCGTCAGGTATCACGCCGATGTCCACCCGCTCCTGCATTGACTAGCAAGAGTTAGTTAACTCCTCCTAGAAGAGGTCCGCGGAGCGGACCCAAGAGAAAACACTCCCAGCGGGGTCTATGCAGGACGATTCGGACACTGGCGTCGAGGGTCTGCCAACTCGGGCGAGCAGTGTTCGCGGGGATACATCTTCGGGTAGCACGGTCATTGAACGTTGGTCAGCCCGAAGTTGGCACGGCCCTCACGCCAGTGGCCGGATCGGAGTGCTCCGTGATGCGGCCCTCACGCCAGTGGCCCGATCGGATTGCTCTGCTACCATCCGCGCCGCATGCGTCGCAGCGATTTTCACTATGGGCTTCCGCCCGAGCTCATTGCCCAGACGCCGACGCCCGAGCGCAGTGCCAGCCGTCTGCTGGCGCTCGATGGCCAGAGCGGCGAGTTGCAGGACTCTGCGCCTTCGCGACCTGCCACGGCTGCTGCGTGCGGGCGATCTGCTCGTGTTCAACGACACGCGGGTGCTCAATGCACGCTTGTCGGCGCGCAAGCCGAGCGGCGGCCAGGTGGAGTTGCTGCTGGAGCGTACGCTCGATGAACGTCGCGGACTGTTTCAGGCGCGCGCCAGTAAGGCTCTGCGTGCCGGATCGACACTCGAGCTGGCAGATGGACAGAGTGCGCGCGTCGTGGCACGGCGCGGAGAATTCTTCGAGCTGGAGCTCAGCACCGCACTGCTCGACTTTCTCGCGCGGCACGGTGCAGTGCCGCTGCCACCGTATATCGAGCATGCGCCTTCAGCGGCGGACCGGGAGCGGTATCAGACCATCTTCGCGCGGGTTGATGGTGCGGTCGCGGCGCCGACCGCGGGCCTGCACTTCGACCAGGCTTTGCTCGGGCAGCTCGATTCGGCCGGCGTGGCGCGCACCGCCATCACCTTGCATGTCGGCGCCGGAACGTTTCAGCCGGTGCGCGTAGACGTGCTCGATGAGCATCGCATGCATCCGGAGCACCTGGAGGTCGGCGCGACGGCGTGCGAGGCGATCAATGCAACCCGCGCTCGTGGCGGACGCGTAGTTGCAGTGGGCACGACCGTCGTTCGTGGCCTCGAATCGGCAGCCGCGAGCGGCACGCTCGCGCCTTACAGCGGTGAGACGCAGCTGTTCATTCGCCCGGGCTACCGCTTTCGCATCGTCGATCGGCTGCTCACCAACTTTCATCTGCCGGAGTCGACGCTCCTGATGCTGGTCTGCGCCTTCGGCGGGTTCGCCCACGTGATGGCTGCCTATGCACATGCCGTGGCGGCGCGTTATCGCTTTTTCAGCTACGGCGACGCGATGTTTCTGACGCCGTCTACCACGGCTGCGGGCAAAGCATGAAGTTCGCGCTGCTCGCCACCGCCGGCCGCGCACGCCGCGGGCAGCTCGAATTTGCGCGCGGCATCGTCGATACGCCCGCGTTCATGCCCGTGGGCACCTACGGTACGGTGAAGGCAATGACACCCGAGGAACTCACCGGCCTTGGTGCTCAGATCATTCTCGGGAACACGTTTCACCTGATGTTGCGGCCGGGACCGGCCGTAATCCGCGCCCACGGCGGGCTGCACCAGTTCATGAACTGGCCCGGGCCCATCCTCACCGATTCGGGCGGGTTCCAGGTTTTCAGCCTGGCGGGCCGCCGCCGGTTGAGTGAGGAAGGCGTGCACTTCCGTTCTCCGGTCGACGGCAACGAAGTGTTTCTCAGCCCCGAGATCTCCATGCAGGTGCAGCGCGATCTCGGTGCGGATATCGCGATGGTGTTCGATGAGTGCACGCCGTACCCGGCGACCGAGCGCGAGGCGCGTGAGTCGATGGAGCTTTCACTGCGCTGGGCGGCACGCAGCCGCGCGGCCTATGACACCGATGTAAGACCCGGGAGCCTCTTCGGAATCGTGCAAGGCGGCGTGCACGAGGCGTTGCGCGCGGCTTCGGTCGAGGGCCTGCTCGCGATCGGCTTCGACGGCTATGCCGTGGGCGGTCTCGCGGTCGGCGAATCGCACGGGGAGCGCGCCGCAGTCCTTGAGCACACGGTGCCGCGCCTGCCTGCCGAGCGGCCGCGCTACCTCATGGGTGTCGGCCGGCCCGAGGACATCGTCGCGGCCGTCGAGCGCGGTATCGATCTGTTCGACTGCGTGATGCCGACGCGCCATGCCCGCAATGGGCACCTGTTCACGTCAACGGGGGTCATCAATATCCGTAACAGCGCCTATCGCGAGGACCTGCGGCCGCTCGATGCGGCCTGCGGCTGCTACACCTGCAGCCACTACAGCCGTGCGTACCTGCGGCACCTGGACCAGGCGGGGGAGATCCTGGCCTCGCGCCTCAACACGATTCACAACCTGCACTTCTATCTGCGCTTGATGGCCGACCTGCGCACGGCGATCGAGCAGGGCCAGCTGGCGGATTTTGCCCGCGATTTCGGCGCCGCGCGGCAGGGCGAGGGCGCTTCTGTATAATACCGCGCTCTTTTTGCCAGCCGCCCCATAGAAGGGCGGTCAACGACTCGAAGGAACCACCATGAGCTTCCTAATTGAGAACGCCTGGGCCCAGAGCGCGCCTGGCCAGTCCGGCGGGATGATCAATTTCGTGGTCCTGATGGGCCTGTTCTTCGCCATTTTCTACTTCATGCTGATCCGGCCCCAGAGCAAGCGCGCCAAAGAGCATCGCGCGATGCTGGCGGCCCTCGCGGCCGGAGATGAGGTCGTCACCAGCGGCGGCATTCTGGGACGGGTCACCGACATTGGCGACAACTTCATTACGGTGGAGGTCGCGGACGGTGTGCGGCTCAAGGTCCAAAAGGGACAGGTGTCCGCGCTCATGCCGAAGGGCACTTACAAGAGCGCCTGAGGACAGGAAACGCGCTGATGAGCCAGTTCCCACGCTGGAAATCGATCACCGTCCTTGTCGCGCTGATCCTCGGAATCCTGTTCGCGGTGCCGAATCTGTTCGGCACCGATCCCGCGGTGCAGCTCGCCGCGCGCAACTACGAGTCGATTACTCCGGTCCAGGAACGATCGGTCGAAGGTTTTCTGCGCGAGAAGCAGGTCGCCTTCGTCGACAGCTATCTCGAGGACGGCAAGCTTGCGATCCGTTTCAGTCGCGTACCCGAGCAGCTCAAGGCGCGTGACCTGATCTCCGAATCGCTCGCAGATACATACATCGTCGCTCTCACCAGTGCGCCGCGCACGCCCAAGGCACTGCGCGCCCTGGGCATGCGCCCGATGAACCTGGGGCTCGACCTGCGCGGCGGACTCTACCTGCTGTACCAGGTCGACGTGGAGGGTGCAGTCAAGCAGGTGCTCGATCGGCTGGAGCAGGATTTCCGCCGCACGCTGCGCGATGAGCGTATTCCATACCAGAGCGTCGAGGCCGGGCCGGGTGGGGCGGCGAGCATCCAGAACCGCGACCCCAACAGCGTGCGCATCGTGCTGCGCGATGCCTCCAATCTGGAAGCGGCACGGGAAGCGCTGGCGAAGGCCAATCGCGACATGACGTTCGCGATCGACGACAGCGCCGGCACACCGACTCTGGTCACGCGCCTCAGCCCGCAGCAGATCAAGGAGCGTCAGGACTACGCAATCCAGCAGAACATCACGACGCTGCGCAACCGCGTCAACGAGCTCGGTGTATCCGAGCCGATCGTGCAGCGCCAGGGTCTCGATCGCATCAACGTGCAGCTGCCGGGCGTGCAGAATTCCGCCGAGGTCAAGGACATTCTCGGCAAGACCGCGACACTGGAGTTCCGCCTGGCGGACACCGCGAGCGATCCCTACGAAGCGGCGCGGCGCGGCAGCGCACCGCTCGGCACCAAGCTCTACTACACGCAGGACAAGCGTCCGGTGCTCCTCAAGCGCGACATCATCGTGACCGGAGATCAGCTCACCGATGCGAAGTCGCACATCGACCCGCAGGAGGGACCCGCGGTGTCGGTGCGCCTGGATGCGCGCGGCGCGGCGGAGATGCTCAGGACCACCCAGGCCAATCTCAACCGCCCGATGGCCGTGGTTTTCATCGAGAAGGTCCGCCATTACGTGACTCGTGACGGCCAGAGCGTGCCGGTCGACACCACCGAAGAGCACGTCATCAACGTGGCCACGATTCGCGGTGTGTTCTCCAACAGCTTCCAGATCACGGGCCTGAAGCTGGGCGAAGCGCGATCCCTGTCGTTGCTGCTGCGCGCAGGCTCGCTCGCCGCGCCGCTCTACTCGATCGAGGAGCGCGCCATCGGTCCGAGCCTCGGCCAGGACAACATCGATCGCGGCGTGCGCGCTCTGCTGGTCGGGAGCCTGCTGCTGTTCGCCTTCATGGCGATCTACTACAAGGCGTTTGGCTGGATCGCGAACGTGGTGCTCACGTTCAATGTCGTGCTCCTGGTCGCCCTGCTCACGCTGCTGCAGGCGGCTCTCACCCTGCCGGGCATCGCGGGCATCGTGCTCACCGTTGCGATGGCGGTGGACGCCAACATCCTCATCTATGAGCGCATCCGCGAGGAACTGCGCAACGGCAATTCGCCCCTGGCGGCAATCTCGGCGGGATTCGACAAGGCTTTCTCGGCGATCACAGACTCCAACATCACCTCGTTGATCGCGGGCGTGGTGCTGTTCGTGCTCGGCACCGGGCCCATCAAGGGATTCGCGGTCGCGTTGTGCCTGGGCATCCTTACTACGCTGTTCACTGCGCTGCTCGGCAGCCGTGCGCTGATCAACGCGATTTACGGGCGGCGCGCGCGCATCGAGCGCCTGTCCATCTGAGGAGCGGGTAAGCGATGGAATTCTTCCACAAGGTCACGCGCATCCGCTTCATGGCGTCGCGGAAATGGTGTTATGCCATTTCGGGCGCGCTGATAGTCGCCTCGATCGTGGCGCTGATTCGTCCGGGACTGAATTACGGCATCGACTTCACGGGCGGCGTGGCCGTGGAAGTCGCATTCCCGGGACCGGCGGATCTCGACCGCTCGCGGCACGCCGTTGCGACGGCCGGGTTTCCCGAGGCGCAGACGCAGAACTTCGGAACCTCGCGTGACGTCGTGATCCGTCTCGAGCCGCACGCGGGCATGAGCGGCAACGTGATTGGCACGCGCATCATAGAGGCGCTGAAGACGGTGGACTCAGGCGTCGAATTGCGCCGTGTCGATGTCGTCGGCCCACAAGTGGGCGAGGAGCTGCGCCAGAAGGGTTATCTGGCAATGCTTTTCACTTTCATCTTCATCATGGCGTACTTGTGGTTCCGGTTCGAATTCAAGCTGAGCTGCGGCGCGATTCTCGCCGCACTGCATACGCCGATCATCATCCTGGGGTTCTTCGCCGTCACGCGCATGACCTTCGATCTCACTGTGCTGGCGGCCGTGCTCGCGGTGGTCGGCTACCAGATCAACGACACCGTGGTCGTGTTCGACCGCGCACGCGAGCGCTTTCCGCTGATGCGCGGCTCACCGCCGGCGGAAGTGCTCGATGCGGCGATCAACCAGACTCTGTCACGCACAGTCATCACGCACGGCGCGACCTCGATTGTGGTCACGACGCTCCTGTTGCTCGGGGGCGAGACGCTGCGTGGCTTCGCGACGGCGTTCCTGGTCGGCATCATCGTGGGAACGTACTCCTCGATCTACATCGCCAGCGCATCGGCGCTCGACCTGGGACTCTCCGCGGCCGATCTGCTGTCGACGCGCAAGGGCAAGGCTCCGGTCGACGACATGCCGTGAACGGCAGACGGTGTCCTGCCGCGATTACGCTCCGACCGCGCGCGTTGCCGGCTGCTGAGCTCGTGCAGTGACGAACGCACTCGTCTGGTCGGCATTTCTCGTCCTGTTCCTCGCCTTGCTGTGGCTCGACCTCGGCGTGCTGCATCGCGAGGCCGACGAGCTCAACGTCCGCCAGGCGCTCAAGGCTACGTTCGGTTGGGTCGTAGTGGCGCTCGGCTTTGCGACGCTGGTGTACGGCCTGTACGAGTACCGCTGGTTCGACTGGCAGCCGGGAATCTCGGGTCAAGCGGGCGGGCGCGACGCATTCATCGCGTTCGTGACCGGATACGTACTCGAGTGGTCACTGTCAGTCGATAACATCTTTGTCATCGCGCTGATCTTTGCGTACCTGCGTGTGCCGGCGCGCTTCCAGTACCGCGTGCTGTTCTGGGGCATCGTCGGCGCGATCGTGCTGCGCGGCGCGATGATCGCAACCGGCACGGCGCTCATCCACGCGTTCGACTGGATGTTCTACGTCTTCGGCGCAATCCTGTTGCTGTCGGCACTGCGCATGCTGAAGGACGATGCGGGCGAGTACGATCCGAGCCGCAGCTTGATCGTGCGCGCGGTGCGGGCGCTGTTTCCGGTGAGCGAGCAGCTCGACGGCCAGCGCTTTTTCACACGCGTCAGCGGCAGGCTCACGGCGACACCGCTGTTTGTCGCGCTGATCCTGGTCGACTTCGCCGACGTGGTATTTGCAGTCGATTCGATTCCGGCGATCCTGGCGGTGACGCAGGATCCGTTCATCGTTTTCACATCCAATGCGTTCGCGATCCTCGGCCTGCGCGCGTTGTATTTCGCGATTGCGGGACTGATGGAGCAGTTCCGCTACGTCAAGTACTCGCTGGTGCTGATCCTGGCGTTCGTCGGCGTGAAGATGACGCTCATGCTTCACTACCACATCCCGAACCTGATCTCCCTGGCGGTGATCGTCGCATTGCTGGCGGGCGGAGTGCTGGCGTCGATATTGATCAAGCCGCGCCGCGCCGTCCCGGCGGACAGCACGTCACACGAAAAACCCGCAAAGCGCTAGCTTGCGCTATCGGCCTGGCGCGCGAGGACGCTCGAGCGCATCGAGAAGGCGAAGTACACCACCAGGCCGAGTGTCATCCAGGTCGCGAAATAACGCCATGTGTTCGGGCTGAGGTGACTCATGAGCCACAGGCATCCGAGCACGCCGAGGATTGGCACGACCGGCATGAAAGGTGTCTTGAAGGGCCGGTGCAGATCCGGACGCTTGTAGCGCAGCACGATCACGCCGATGCAGACCGCTACAAAGGCCGACAGGGTGCCGATATTGGCCATTTCCGCCACCGTCCCGATCGGCGCGAAGCCGGCGATCGAGGCCAGGATCACACCGGCGCCGATGATCACGGGAATCGGCGTCTTGGTACGCGCGTTGATGCGCGATAGTGCCTTCGGCAGCAGGCCGTCGCGCGACATTGCGAGCAAGATGCGGGTCTGTCCGTAGAACACGACCAACATCACCGTGGTGAGGCCCGCGATCGCGCCGAAAGCGATGACGCCCGCAAAGGAGTTGAATCCCAGGTTCAACATCGCCTGCGCGACGGGTGATGGGTTATTGAGCGTGCTGTAGTGAGCGATTCCGGTCAGAAGAGCGGAAACCAGGATGTACAGGAACGTGCAGACCACCAGCGAAGCGATGATGCCGATCGGCAGATCACGTTGCGGGTTACGCGCCTCTTCTGCAGCGGTCGATACTGCATCGAAGCCGATATAGGCAAAGAAGATCAGGGACGCACCGTTCATCACACCGTTGAAACCGAACGGCATGAAGTCGTGCCAGTTCTCCGTCTTGACGTGACCCGCGGCGACGAAGATGAAAAGGATGACCACGGTCAGCTTGATCAGCACGGCCGTTGTATTGACCCACTTGCTTGCCGAGATGCCGACGCACAACAGCACCGTCAACGCGGCGATGATGCCCATCGCGGGCAGATTGACCAGACCGCCCTGACCCACGTGAGGTGCCGTGGCGATCACGGCCGGTATCGGGAAGCCGATCGCCTGCATGCCGTTGGCGAAGTAGCCCGACCAACCAATGGCGACCGCCGAGACCGCGACGCCGTACTCGAGCATCAGCGCCCAGCCAATGATCCAGGCGATGATTTCGCCCAGCCCCGCGTAGGCATAACCATACGCGCTCCCTGAACCCCCGACCGCGGCCGCGAGCTCAGCGTAGGAGAGGGCTGCGAGCGCGCACACACCACCGGCGACGACATATGAGAGCACGATCGCCGGACCGGCCTTGGTCGCCGCCGCGATGCCGGTCAGCACGAAAATTCCGGCGCCGATGATGGCACCGATGCCGAGCAGCGTGAGGTCGAAGGCGGTCAGCGCGCGCTTCAGCCCCGTGTCCGCGTTGCAGTCGCCGATGGGTTTGGTTCTGAAAAGACTCATGCGGTCCGCTCCCCCGAAAATCTGCGCCCGGTCAGCGCACAATGCGGCGCAATGTACTCTACGCCCTCGATGAATGCGAGCGAGCAGCAGCCTGCTGCAGGCCTTCGTGCGCAGTTCCGCCGGCGCTGCGAATGCAGCATCAGAGCTCGCGCAGTGCCTCGGGCACGTGAGGTGCGAGGCACTCCACTAGTGCGGCATACACCTTGGGGCTGCCCGCGATGATATTTCCGCCCTGCTTGTATTCAGCACCCGTCAGTGTGCCGATGAGACCGCCGGCCTCGATGATCAGCAGCGAGCCCGCCGCCGTGTCCCACGGGTGCAGACCGATCTCCCAGAATCCGTCGAGCCTGCCGGCGGCGACATAGGAAAGATCGAGCGCTGCGGAGCCGGGGCGGCGAATTCCCGCGGTCGCGGACATCACCACCTTGAGCATTTCCAGGTAGCTGTCCAGCCAGCGCGCATTTTCCCGGTACGGGAAGCCGGTACCGATGAGCGCGCCGTCGAGGCCGCGCAGGTTGCTGACGCGGATGCGCCGGCCGTCGAGCAGCGCACCCGTCCCGCGCGAGGCCGTAAACAGTTCCTGCCGCATCGGGTCGTACACCACGGCCTGCTCCAGCCGCCCACGATGCTCCAGCGCGATGGAAACGGAGAAGGTCGGAAAGCCGTGCACAAAGTTCGTGGTGCCATCGAGCGGATCGATGATCCACACGAACTCGTCCTCGCCGCTCCGGCCGCTCTCCTCGGCGAGAAAGCCGTGACCCGGATACGCGCGGCGGATCGTGGTGATGATCTCCTGTTCAGCCAGCCGATCGATGTCGGTGACGAAATCGTTCCGCCCTTTGCTCGCGACCTGGATGGACGCCAGGCGCGGCAAGCTCTTCATGATCAGGTCGCCAGCGCGCCGCGCGGCGCGCACCGCGATGTTGAGTAGGGGTTGCATGCGTGCGCTGTCGGCGGCTCGGCTTTGGTGCTACGGGAAAGGAAGCGAGCCGGTAGAATAGCAGATGGGCCTGCAGCATCAGGTCGCGACTGTTGAATGGATCATGCGCTCAGCCATCCGTATCGTGCTCATCGACACGACGCATCCGGGTAACATCGGAGCCGCCGCGCGCGCTCTCAAGAACATGGGGCTCCACGATCTCGCGCTGGTGCGCCCAGAGAATTTCCCGCACGCGGACGCGCTAGCACGTGCGTCCGGAGCGGTCGATGTGCTGCAGAAGGCACAAGTGTTCGCGCGGCTCGAGGACGCGATCGGCGACTGTGGCCTTATCGTCGGAGCGTCGGCGCGGGAGCGCGTGCGTCATTTCAACGTGCTTGCGCCTCGCGAGGCAGCGCCCCGCGTCGCGGCTACTGCGGAACAGTCCGCTGTTGCAGTCCTGTTTGGTTCTGAGCGTGTGGGGCTCACCAACGAAGAACTCGCGCACTGCCACTGGCTGATCCGGATTCCGGCCAACTCCGAATACCAATCGCTGAACCTCGCCATGGCGGTGCAGATCATCGCTTACGAACTGCACCTGGCGTGCGGCGGAACGCTGCCGGCGCCGGCGTGCGACACGCCGCTCGCCACGGCGACCGAGATCGAGCGCCTGCGCTCGCATCTCGAGGAGGTGATGACGGAGGTGGGCTTCGCCGATCGCACGCAGGCCGGCACGCATCTCATGGACAGGGTCCGCAGGATGCTCATGCGGGCAGAGCTCGACCAGAACGAGGTCAACATCCTGCGCGGGCTGCTCACCGCCATTCAGGGCAAGCGCCGCATGGCGGGCGCGGGCCGGCGCGCGCCGGGGTAGGCTCATGGCAGATACATCGCAGCGTGTCGTCTACATGGACTATGCAGCCACGACGCCGGTGCACCCGCGCGTTGCGGCTTCGATGGCTGAGTGCCTGACGGTCGACGGCTGCTTCGGCAATGCGTCGTCGACGGGGCACAGCATCGGGGCGTCCGCCCGGCGGCGCGTCGAGGAAGCGCGCGCGCTGGTTGCGCAACTCATCGGCGCACAAACGGTGGAGATCACCTGGACCTCGGGGGCCACCGAATCGAACAATCTCGCCATCCTCGGCGCGGCGCGCTTCCGTCGCGACCGCGGTACGCACGTGATCACCTCGAAAACCGAACACAAGGCGGTGCTCGATCCCTGCAGGCAACTTGAAAAGGAAGGCTTCCGCGTCACGTACCTGCGACCGGACCGGCTCGGCATCGTGGCTCCGGAGCAAGTCGCCGAAGTACTTACGTCCGATACCGTGCTCGTGTCGCTCATGCACGCGAACAACGAAATCGGCGTTCTCCAGGACATCGCGGCGATTGGCCGCCTGTGCCGCGAGCGTGGCGTGCTGCTGCACACGGACACGGCCCAGAGCGCGGGGAAGATTCCGATCGATGTGCACACGCTCAACGTCGATCTGCTTTCCCTTACCGCGCACAAGTTCTACGGGCCGAAAGGTAGTGGCGCGCTCTATGTACGTCGACGCCCGCCCGTGGGTCTCGTGCCACTCATGTTCGGTGGCGGCCAGGAGGGCGGTTTGCGATCGGGGACTCTGGCGACGCACCAGATCGTGGGGCTCGGCGCCGCGTGTGAGATCGCAAGCGCGGAGATGGCTGACGACTCGCTGCACATCGAAGCCTTGCGTGCCCGGCTGCTCGCGGGCCTCGAGCGTCTCGGGGGCGTGCACGTCAACGGGCATCCGACGCAGCGCGTAGCGCACGTGCTGAACGTGTCATTCGAGGGCATCGAGGGCGAGAGCTTGATCTTCGGGTTGCCGGGCCTTGCGGTGTCGACCGGATCGGCCTGCAACTCGGCTACCCAGGAGCCCTCTTACGTCCTGCGCGCTCTTGGACGCAGCGACGCTCTGGCGCAAGGCTCGGTGCGCTTCAGTCTGGGCAAGTTTTCCACTACCGGGGACGTGGACTACGCGCTGCACGCAGTTACGGAGGAGGTTGTGCGACTGCGAGCGCTCAGTCCTGCGGCACAGGCTTGAGAGATCCCGGGCATCCAGGTGAGCGAGGAGACCTACAACGCCTTGGTTCGTGAACTGTTTCTCACGGCCCAGCCGGTGCGCGCGGGAGCGGTTGCGGGTCGCTGGGTGAACGGAGAAGCCGGCAGCATTGCGGCCGGTACCTGGGTGCGCTTGAAACTGCAGATTCAGGACGCACGTGTGACGGACGCCCGGTTTCAGGTCTACGGATGTCCGCATACTGTGGCCGCCGCAGCGTGGCTAGCACGCCAGATTCGTGGCAGGGCGGCGGCGCAACTGCTACCGGAGGGCATCGCGGAACTGTGCCGGCCACTCGAGGTGCCGGTCGAGAAACTCGGCCGTCTCCTACTGATCGAAGATGCGGTGCAAGCCTGCGAACGGCAGGCGTAGGTGTAAAATCGGTTCCAGTTGAAACTCTGGTCTCGAAGGTGCTGACAGTTCGATGGCAATCAACCTGACTGAGGCGGCCGCGGGCCGCATTCGAAGCTTCATCGATTCGCGGGGGCACGGCGTCGGCCTGCGCCTCGGCATCAAGAAGACGGGCTGTTCCGGCTTCGCTTACGTGGTGAATTACGCCGACCAGATCGGCAGCGGCGATGTCGTGTTCGAGGATCGCGGTGTCAAGGTCATCGTCGATTCCGAAAGCCTGCGTTACATCGACGGTACGGTGGTCGATTTCGTCAAGCAGGGCCTGAACGAAGCCTTCCGGTTTCTCAACCCCAACATCAAGGGCGAATGCGGCTGCGGCGAAAGCTTCACCGTATAGCGCCAGAAACCAGAATCTCCTTTCGCGACGCGGACTTCCGCGCGTCCGCTTCATTGCGGCGGGGGCGGGCGGCGGGTATAGTTGCGCGCCGAATAAAGACCCCGACTGCTCGAAAAATCCCCGAGGTTCATGCATGGCGCTGGAGCGCACCCTGTCGATCGTCAAGCCTGATGGCGTCGAGAAGAATCTGATCGGCGAGGTATACCGTCGTTTCGAGAAGGGCGGACTGCGCATTGTCGCCGGCCGCATGCTGCGCCTGTCGCAGGCGCAGGCCGAAGCCTTCTATGCCGTGCATCGCGAGCGTCCGTTCTACAAGGACCTCGTGCGGTACATGACCTCGGGACCGGTCATGGTGCAGGTGCTGGAAGGGGAGAACGCGATTCAGCGCAATCGTGACATCATGGGCGCGACGGATCCCAAGCGGGCCGCGCCGGGTACGATCCGCGCCGATCTCGCAGCCAGTATCGAGCAGAATGTCGTGCACGGCTCGGATGCCGCGGATACTGCTGCGCGTGAGATCCGCTTCTTCTTCAGTGACAGTGAGATGTGCGAGCGCACACGCTAGGCGGCGAGCGTATCGTGTAACTCTCATGAGCAGCTTACCCATTTCAGCGACGCGCACGAACCTGCTGGGGCTGAATCGCACGGGGCTGGAAGCCTTCGCGGTCGGCCTGGGGCAGAAATCCTTTCGCGCCCGCCAGCTGATGAAGTGGATCTATAAGCAGGGCGCGAGCGACTTCGCGGCCATGACCGACCTGGCGCGTGACTTTCGCGCGCTGCTCGAGGAGCACGCGGAAATCCGCGCGCCTGAAATCGTCACCGTGCAGCACTCGGCGGACGGCACGCGCAAGTGGATGCTACGCATGGACGAGGCGCAGGGTATCGAGATGGTGTTCATCCCCGAGCCGGGGCGGGGCACGCTGTGCATCTCGAGCCAGGTGGGCTGCGCGCTCGACTGCTCGTTCTGCTCCACTGCTCAGCAGGGCTTCAATCGCAACCTGAGCGTAGCGGAGATCGTCGGTCAGGTCTGGCTGGCAAAGCGCGAGCTCGGCTTCAGGCCTGGCGATGAGCGCATGATCAGCAACGTGGTCTTCATGGGCATGGGAGAGCCGCTCGCGAACTACCGCAACGTCCTGCCCGCGATCGATGTCATGCTGGATGACCTGGGCTTCGAGCTGTCACGCCGGCGCGTGACGCTGAGCACTTCGGGCCTGGTGCCGCAGATCTACCGGCTGGCCGAGGACTGCAACGTGGCGCTGGCGGTGTCGCTGCACGCCCCGAACGACGAGCTGCGCAACCAGCTGGTGCCGATCAATCGCAAGCACCCGATCAAGGAGCTGCTCGACGCCTGCTGGCACTACCTCGAGCAGCAGAATGGCCGCAGCATCACCTTCGAGTATGTGATGCTCGACGGCGTCAACGACTCCCCCGCGCAGGCTCTCGAGCTGGCGCGGCTCCTGCGTGGACGCGCCGCCAAGGTGAACCTGATTCCCTTCAACTCGTTTCCCGGCACGCAGTACCGGCGCTCGCCACCGGAAGTGATCAGCCGCTTCCGCGATCTGCTCAACGCGCGCGGCGTGACAGCCACGACCCGCCGCACCCGCGGCGATGACATCGACGCCGCCTGCGGCCAGCTGGTCGGGCGTGTGCGCGACCGCACGACGGTGCGTCTTGGGCGCAAGCTCTTCGGCGTCGTCGTGCAAGCATGAGCAGGACGCGTCTCATTCTCGGTGGCCTTGCGCTGCTCGCGCTCGGCGCGTGCACCTCGACGCCCACCTCGCCCTCGGGCCGGCCCACCTCGCCACAGGAGGCGGCCAAGTTCAACGCACAGCTCGCCATCGAGTACATGCGCAAGGGAGACCTGGCCGTAGCTCGCGAGAAAGTCGATCGCGCGTTGACGCAGGACCCCAACAGCGTATCCGTGCAGATGACCGCGGGCCTGCTGTACGACCGGCTCAACGATGAGAAGAAGGCGGACGAGCATTACGCGGCGGCGCTGCGGCTCAAGCCGGACGATCCGGAGATGCAGAACAACTACGGCGGATACCTGTGCCGCAGGGGCAAGACGGCCGAAGGTGAGAAGCTGCTGCTCAAGGCCGCAAACGATCCCGTGTACCGCACGCCGGAGGTTGCGATCACCAATGCCGGCGTGTGCATGCGCAGTGCGGGCAGGCTCGATGAAGCCGAGAGATACTTTCGGCGCGCGCTCAGCATCAGACCGCGGTTCGGGGATGCGTTGCTGCAACTCGCCGATCTCGATTTCCAGCGCGGCACCAAGGCCAGCAACGACGAAGCGAGCGCGCTTATCAAACGTTACCTCGCCGTCCTGGCCGCCCCCGGGCCCGAAATTCTCTGGCTCGGCGTGCGAGTGGAACGTGCGCGCGGCGACAAGGCGACTGCCGACGCCTATGCGCGGCGTCTGAAGAGCGAATATCCGCAGGCCGAGCAGACGCGGGCGCTGCTCGCCTCCGAACGGTAGGCGGATGAGTGAGGGGCGCGATAGCCCGAGCCACCCAAGCGCGAACGCCGCGCCAGGACAGCGGTTGAAGGCGGGACGGGAAGGCCGCGGCCTGAGCGTGCAGCAGGTGGCCGAGGAGCTGCACGTCGGCGTCGATACGATCGATGCGTTGGAAGCGGGCCGCTTCGCCGAACTCGGTGCCCCGGTTTACGCCAAGGGCCACTTGCGCAAGTACGCGCAGTTGCTCGGGCTCGATGCTGAAACGCTGGTGTTGGCCAGCGAGACGGCCCAGCCGCCGATGCCGGAGCTGGTGCGGCTGAAGCCGGCCACGCGAGCCGGCAGGTTTCGGATCAGTCCGGCGGTGGTCGCGACTGTGATTGCCGCCGCTGTAACCGGCGCCCTCGGCTGGGTCGTGATGAACCGCGTCGAAAGGTCCGCGCCGGTGCCGGCCCCAACTGCCACCGTGAGCCAGCCCGTGAACGCGGCTGATGCTCCGACCGGACCGCCGGTAGCTGAGTCGCCGCCGGTGGCTGAGTCGCCGCCTGGTAGCGACGCCGCCGCCTGCAGTCGCCCCGCTGGCAGCGCCCCGGCAGGACGGTGGGCAGCCAGAGGGTGCGGCGGGACGCGTGCGAGTGCAGATGAGCTTTACCGCGGACTCGTGGGTGGAAATCTACGACTCCTCCGAGCAAAGAGTGTTTTTCGACATGGGAGCGACTGGAACCACACGTGCCGTATCCGCCGCAGCACCGCTGCGCGTGTTCCTGGGATTCGCCGACGGCGTGCAGGTGCTGCTCGATGGACGTGCAGTCGCCGTGCCGCCGGAAGCGAGGCGCGGCAACCTGGCCGAATTTTCGCTCGATGCGCGCGGCCACGTGCGCCCCGAGCGGCAGCGCTGAACCTGGAGCGGGCGTTGAGTAACATCATTCAGCCGGTTCGCGGCATGGGCGACATCCTGCCGTCCGAGGTCGCCTACTGGCAGCGACTCGAAGAGGTGGCGCGCGAGGTGCTGTCCGGCTACGGCTACGAAGAGATGCGCGTGCCGGTCGTGGAGCAGACCGACCTCTTCAAGCGCTCGATCGGTGAATTCACCGACATCGTCGAAAAGGAGATGTACACCTTCACCGACAAGGGTGGGGAGAGCCTTACCCTGCGGCCTGAGGCCACCGCCGGCATGGTGCGCGCGGCAATTTCCAACGGTCTCACTCACAACCAGCGGCTGCGCGTGTGGTGCATGGGGCCGATGTTCCGCCACGAGAAACCGCAGAAAGGGCGATACCGGCAGTTCCACCAGATCGACGTTGAGGCTTTCGGCTATCCCGGACCTGATGTTGACACGGAGCTGATCCTGATCGCGGCCCGCCTGTGGAAGCGGCTCGGCATCGGGCCGGTGCGACTCGAGGTGAATTCGCTCGGAACTCCAGACTCGCGCCGCGCCTACCGCGAACAGCTGCTGCAATACCTGCGTCGGCACGAGGGTGCGCTCGATGAAGACAGCCGCCGCCGGCTCTCCGGCAATCCACTGCGCATTCTCGACAGCAAGAATCCCGCGATGCGCGCCGTGATCGACGCGGCGCCGCTGATCACCGATCACCTGGATGCAGAGTCGCGCCGGCACTTCGACACGCTATGCGCGCAACTCGGCGGCGCCGGAATCGAATACCGCGTCAATCCGCGGCTGGTGCGTGGGCTCGACTACTACACCCGCACGGTGTTCGAGTGGGTCACGGACGCACTCGGCGCGCAGGACGCCGTATGCTCTGGCGGCCGTTACGATGGCCTGTTCGCGCAGCTTGGTGGCGAGCCGACGCCGGCAGTTGGCTGGGCGATGGGCCAGGAGCGCGTCGTGGCCCTCATGGCACAGGCGCACGCAGTGCTGGCGCAGGCGCAACCGCACGTCTATCTGGTGATGGTGGGTGAGCAAGCGGAGAGCCTGGGCCTGCAGCTCGCAGAACGACTGCGCGATGCAAACCCGCAACTGCGCGTGCAGGCGAACGTCGGTGGCGGCAACTTCAAGTCCCAGTTCCGTCGTGCCGACCGCAGCGGCGCAGCAGTGGCGGTGATCCTGGGCGAGGATGAGATCCAGCGCGGCTTGGTCGCAGTGAAACCGTTGCGCGGAGAAGGCGCGCAGGTCGAATGCCCGCAACAGCAGCTGGCGGAACGCATCGGCACCTGGGTATCGGTATCGAAGACCTCATAGAGCGTGGAGTGAAGTGGTGGACGATTATTTGACCGAAAGCGATCAATGGGAGCGGGTAAAGGCCTTTATCCGCGAGAACGGGCTGGCGGTGCTCACGGGCGTCATGCTCGGCGGGGCGCTGCTGTACGGCTATTCCTGGTGGGGCGCTCACGTGACGGCACGCTCGCAAGCCGCCAGTGCCCGCTACCTCGATGTGCTCGACGCGCTGGAGCGCAATGACAAGTCGCGTGCGATCGAGCTGACCGACCAGCTGCAGAAGGACTATTCCGCCACGCCCTACGTCGACCAGGCGCAACTCGCGCTCGCGCGCATGCACGTCGAGCGCGGCGAACTCGAGGATGCGGCGCGGCGCCTCAAGGGTGTCATGGAGAGCTCCAAGGACCAGCAGCTGCGCCCGGTGGCCCGCGAGCGTCTGGCGCGGGTTCAACTGGCGCAAGGCAAGGCGGACGAGGCGCTGAAGACCCTGGACGAAGGCAAGGCACCAGAGTTCACGGCGCGCTACCAGGAGATCCGGGGCGACGCGCTCCTGCAGAAGGGCGATCGCAAGGGAGCGCTCGCAGCGTACCGCGAAGCGCTGGCGGCGATGGAACCCGGCGCCACTGATTCCGGTCTGTTGCAGCTCAAGATCAACGATCTCGCTGCGACGGAGCCCGCTCAGGGGAGCGCGGCGCCGGCGGCGAAGGAACCCGCGCCATGACCAATCGATGGCTCCCGGCAGTTTCCGCGCTGGCGTTCCTCGCGACACTGGCCGCGTGTGAGAAGAACAAGGAGGTCGATCCGCCCGCCGAACTCGTCAAAATGAAGCCGCGCATCGAGGTCGACCGCCTCTGGAGCACGGGGCTCGGTGGCGGAACGAAGGAGCTGCGCCTCGGCCTGCGCCCGGCTTCGGACGGCGAGCGGCTCTACGCTGCATCGCATGACGGCGATGTCATCGCGTTCGATCTCAAGACCGGCCGCACTTTGTGGCGCACGAAAACCAAACTGACGCTGGCGGGCGGACCCGGAGTCGGCGCCGGCCGCGTCGTAGTCGGTTCCAGCGAAGGCGATGTGGTTGCATTCAACGCAGCCGATGGCACGCAGGTGTGGAAAGCCCGCGTTAACGGCGAAGTGCTGGCCCCGCCGGCCGTCGGCTCCGGCATCGTCGTGGTGCGCAGTGTCGCTGGGCGCCTGCAGGGGCTTGACCTGAAGGATGGCCATGAGCTGTGGATGACCGAGCAGCAGGTGCCGCGTCTGACGCTGCGTGGGACGGCCGCTCCAGTGATCGACGGTGACGTGGTCATCTGTGGCTTCGACAACGGCAAGGTCATCGCCGTGGGACTCGCGGATGGCGACGTGCAGTGGGAAACGCAGGTCTCCTCCTCGAAGGGCCGCACCGAGCTGGCGCGCCTGGTCGACATCGATTCCTCGGTGGAGATCATCGATAAGGATGTGTACGTCGCCGGATTCCAGGGTCGCGCCGCGATGCTGGCGCTCGACTCCGGCCAGATCTGGTGGTCGCGCGATGAGTCGAGCGATCGGGGTCTGACGGTCGACGCGGATACCATCTACATCACCGACGCCAACGGCGACATTCAGGCGCTCAAGCGGCGCGATGGCACGCCGGTGTGGAAGCAGTCGGCGCTGCATCAACGCGGCCTTAGCGGCCCGGTCCTGGACGGTTCGACGCTGATCGTCGCGGATTTCGAAGGCTACGTGCACTGGCTCGATGCCGCGACCGGCGACCTGCTGGCGCGCAGCTCCACCGACGGGAACCGGGTAACGAATCGCCCGCTGGTCGTCAACGGAACCGTCTACGTGCTCACGGACGGCGGCCGGCTGAGCGCATTTCGCCCCGAGCCTCCGCGGGAGCAGAAGGGCTGAAACCGCAACCGAACAAACGCCAGGTCGTGATCCCGTGCTGCCCGTCATCGCGCTCGTCGGTCGACCCAACGTCGGCAAGTCGACGCTGTTCAACGTGCTCACCGCTACTCGCGATGCCCTGGTTGCGGACCAGCCAGGCCTGACACGCGATCGCAAGTACGGCTTTGGGAAAGTCGGAACGCTACCCTATATCGTCGTCGACACCGGCGGCCTGATCGAGCATCCGGGCGGCCTGGAAGCGCAGATGGCCGAGCAGAGCCTGCGTGCCGTGGCGGAGTCCGACCGCGTCGTGCTGATCGTGGACGCGCGGGAAGGGCTCACGCGCGCCGACGAGTTCGTCGCTCAGAGCTTGCGTCGCAGCGGCAAGCCGGTGGTCATCGCTGTCAACAAGAGCGAGAGTCGTGCTGCCGAGCTGGCGAGCGCCGAATTTCACGGGCTGGCCTTGGGCGACCCGGTGTGCATCTCCGCGGCTCACGAGCAAGGCATCCGGGAGCTGATGGATCGCGTGCTGGAGGGCCTCACCGCAGTCGAGGCGCCGGCCCCGCCGGAGGAGGGCATCCGAGTCGCGGTCGTCGGCCGGCCTAACGTCGGCAAGTCCACGCTCGTGAATCGACTGCTCGGCGAAGAGCGTGTCATTGCGAGTGAAGAGCCTGGCACCACGCGCGACAGCATCCTGATTCCCTTCGAACGTGACGACGTGCGGTATACGCTGATCGATACGGCAGGTGTACGGCGTCGCGCGCGCGTGGACGAAGGCGTGGAGCGCTTCAGTGTCATCAAGACACTGCAGGCGATCGCTTCCGCGCACGTGGTGATCGCACTCCTCGATGCGCAGGAAACCGTGGCGGAGCAGGATGCGAGCTTGCTGGGGTTAGCGGTCGATCGAGGCCGAGCGCTCGTCATCGGCGTCAACAAGTGGGATGCTTTGCCGGCCGAGCAGCGCGAGCTGATTCGCTCCCAGCTCGCTGTGCGGTTGCCCTTCGTCGATTTCGCGCCCCTGCATTTCATCTCAGCACGCCATGGGAGCGGCGTTGGCGAGCTGATGCGCTCGGTGCATGAGGCGTATCGCGCCTCGATGCGGGAGATCGCGACGCCGCATCTGACGCGCACGCTCGAAGGCGCGATCCAGGCGCATCAGCCACCGCTGGTGCGGGGCCGGCGCATCAAGCTGCGCTACGCCCACCAGGGCGGGCGCAATCCCCCGGTGATCGTGATCCACGGCAACCAGACGGAGCACGTTCCGGAGGCATACCGGCGCTACCTGGTGAACGTGTATCGCAAGACCTACGGACTGCAGGGTACGCCAGTGCGCATCGAATTCCGCTCGGAGGAGAACCCCTATGCGGGGCGGCGCAACGTGCTCACGCCACGGCAACGGCGCAAACGGCGGCGAATCGTGAGAAAGTAGTTACATGAACGCGCGCCGCATCGTCAGGTTGAGTGAGCCATTCCCCATGCGCCTGGGCGGTTCCCTTTCGGGCGTGGAAATCGCCTATGAAACCTGGGGCGAGCTCAACGCAGCGCGTGACAACGGCGTGCTGATCTTCACTGGCATGTCGCCCTCGGCGCACGCCGCTTCCAGCCGCGAGGATCCGGCGCCCGGCTGGTGGGAGGACATGGTTGGACCGGGCCGGCCGATCGACAGCGGCCAGTGGTTTATCGTCTGTGTCAATTCGCTCGGCAGCTGCTTCGGTTCGACCGGGCCCGCATCGGTAGACCCGGCGACGGGACAACCCTACCGGCTGAGCTTTCCCGTGCTCACGATCGAAGACATCGCGCGCGGTGGCTACGAGGCGATCCGCAGTCTCGGTCTCGAGACGCTCGCCGCGGTGGTCGGTCCTTCGCTCGGTGGCATGAGCGCGCACGCGTTCTGCGCGATGTTCCCGGGCTTCGCCCGCAACCTCGTCTCGATCTCCGCGGCCGCACGCTCGACGCCGTTTGCCATCGCGCTGCGCTCGCTGCAGCGTGAATTGATCCGGCGCGATCCGGGGTGGAACGAGGGTACGTACGCCCCGGGAGAGGGCCCGATCATCGGCATGCGGCTCGCACGCAAGCTGGGAATGATCACTTACCGTTCGGCCCAGGAATGGCAGGTGCGTTTCGGTCGTGAGCGCGCCGGGCACGAGCACAAGTCGGGCGACCCGTTCGGCATCGAATTCGAAGTCGAGGGCTATCTCGAGGCGCATGCGAAGAAATTCGTCGGCCAGTTCGATGCCAATTGCTATCTCTATATCTCCCGCGCCGCGGACCTCTTTGATCTCGCCGAGCACGGCGGCTCACTGCCAGGTGCACTCAGGCATTGTGCGCTGCGCAGTGCCCTAGTCATCGGCGTGGAAACCGACCTGCTGTTTCCGCTGTGGAACCAACGCGAAATCGCCGAGAGTCTTTCACAGGTGGGTGTGGCGACGCATTTCAAGGCCCTGGCGTCGATCCAGGGCCACGACTCGTTCCTGGTAGACATGGAGCGCTTTCGTCCGGCGATCGGCGACTACTTCGCCGACCTGTAAGCGGTGCTAAACTGCGCGCCGGCAGGTAGACGCATGTCCTTCCCCGGAGCAGAACCCCTCGTGTCGCTCGTGGATCGAGCGGTGGCCCACGACGACGTGGAGCAAATCGTCGATGAATTGCGGAACGGACTCTGTGAGTTGATCCGCTCGGCGAGCGTGACGCTGCCGCAGGAATTCCACCGCACTTGTCCGGATCACTACGCGCGGCGCCTGATTCATCGTGACGATGCACGCGGCTATTCAATCGTCGCGATGACCTGGGCTGCCGGCCAATCCACTCCGCTGCACGATCACGGCGGCATGTGGTGTGTGGAAGGTGTGTGGGACGGCAGTATCGACGTGCAGCAATACGAGCTCGTCGAACACAGCGCCGATCGCTACCGCTTCGAAAAGCGTAACTCCTTCCAGGCCGGGACCGGCAGCGCCGGTTGTCTCATCCCACCGCACGAATATCACCGCATCGCCAACCGCACTCCGGACACCGCGATTTCGATTCATATTTACGGCGGCGACATGGATCACTGCTCGGTGTTCGAGCCCGCGGGTGGTGACTGGTTCTTGCGGCGCGAGAAAGCGCTGGGCCTGGACATGTAGCGTCGTCGAACGCCTTCAGTGAGAGGGCGTTGTTACAGCTGTCACGGGCAGCGGGCTCAGGAACAGCGCCGGATCGACAAAGGCGCGATTGAGGCTCACGCCCCAGTGCAGGTGCGGGCCGGTCACGCGGCCCGTCGCGCCCACCTTCCCCAATACCTCGCCGGTCGTCACGTGCTGGCCTGGCTGCACCTCGATCGCGCTCAGATGGCAGTACATAGTGATCAGCCCCTCGCCGTGATCGAGGAATACGGTGCGGCCATTGAAGAAGTACTCGCCGGTATCGATGACGGTGCCCGACGCCGGCGCCTGGATCGGTGTGCCGGCATCGGCCGCGATGTCCATGCCGCTATGCGGGTTGCGCGGCTCGTCGTTGAATACGCGGCGCAGGCCGAATGAGCTCGAGCGCGTCCCCGGTACCGGTTGCGCCAGTCGAAGGTTCTCCGGCGCTGTCCCGCTCCACGTCTCCAGCGCCGCATCGATTCGAACCCGCTCGCGTGCCACGCGCTCCTCGTCCTCCTTGGAGAGGTTCACCTGCGCGGGAGGGACCGTGAGCCGCTGGACTGCATATTTCTTTGCGCCGACCGCGAACGTCCTGTAGCGCGGC
The DNA here is from genome assembly GCA_963695985.1 of uncultured Gammaproteobacteria bacterium. GTDB lineage: Bacteria > Pseudomonadota > Gammaproteobacteria > Steroidobacterales > Steroidobacteraceae > DATBVX01. The sequence goes on along the minus strand of CAVOIC010000014.1, from coordinate 8,972 downwards.
TCTGCCCCTGCCTGCTCGATGCGGATCCGCTGCTTGCCCGGCTTGGTCGCGAGCGGCACGCCAACGACGGCGCTCCAGCGCGCGGAATGCTCGAGCACCAGAACGCGATGGTCATTGAAGAACACCTGCGGCGGGTCACTCGCTACCGGGCCGAGGTCCAGTATGACGACGCCGCCCGGGACTGCCGCTGCCCTGGGCAATGCGGACTCTGCACGCGCGCCCTGAAGGATCATCAGGGCGAGGAGGCCGAAGAGGCTGAGGAGGCGAGAGTCGAGCGCCGGCCGCATCATTCACCGATATCCTTCACGCGCGCGGTGATGCGTCCCTGTGACAGGCGGGCCTCAATGTCGTCGCCTACGTGCACTTGTGTGGCCGAGCGAAGCAGCAGCCCGTCCGCTCGCCGCGTAACGATCGCGTAACCCCGTTCGAGCGTCGCCAACGGGCTCACGGCATTGAGGGCGCGCAGTGCCAGATCCAGGCGCATCCTTGCGGCTCCCATGCGCCCTTCAACGGCATTGCGCAACCTCAACTGCAGCCCCGTGCGCCGGCTCGACAGCTCACGAACTCTGCCCGCGGGCGAGAATCTCGCGAGCTGTAGCCGCTGCGTGTGCAACCGCGAGCCCGCGTCCTCGAGACAGCCGCGCGCGGAGCGGGCGAGACGTTGCCGCAGGTCATCGAGCCGTTGTGCCTGGTGCAGCAGCCGCACGCCCGGATGCGCCTGTCGAAGTCGTCCGCTGAGCCACTCATGCGACGTTGATCGATCCTGCAGGCCGCGGCTCATCGCGCCGGCCACCCGACGCAACATGGCATCGAGCCGTGCCTGCCATTGCCGCTGATCGGGAGCCACGAGCTCTGCGGCACCGGAGGGGGTAGGGGCGCGCACATCGGCCACGAAATCGGCGATCGTGAAGTCCACCTCGTGCCCGATGCCCGTGACGGTCGGAATGCGACACTCTGCCAGGGCGTGTGCGAGGGCCTCATCGTTGAAGGCCCGCAGGTCTTCGAGCGAGCCGCCACCCCGGGCCAGGATCAGCACATCGCACTCGGCACGAGTCGAGGCCAGGCGTACGGCCGCGGTAATCTCGCGCGCGGCGCCGGCGCCCTGAACGGACACCGGGTAGATCAGAACCGGGATTGCAGGGGAACGCCGCCGCAGGATATTGAGGATGTCCCGAATCGCAGCACCAGTCGGTGAGGTAATGACGCCGATGCGCTGGGGCAACGCGGGCAGGGCTCGCTTGCGCTCGACCGCGAACAGGCCCTGTGCTTGCAGTCTCGCCTTGAGCAACTCGAATTGGCGGCGCAGCTCCCCTTCGCCCGCTTCCTCGAGGTGATCGATCAGCAGCTGATACTCACCGCGCGGCTCGTACAGGCTGACGCGCGCTCGCGCCAGGACCAGCAGCCCGTTGCGAGGCTGGCACTTCGACAGCAGCGCCCGCTGCCTGAACATCGCGCAGCGCACTTGGGCCCCCGCATCTTTGAGTGAGAAGTACCAGTGGCCGGACCCGGGCGCCGCGAAGTTGGAGATCTCGCCCTGAATCCATAACGCCGGCATGCCTTGTTCGAGCAGCAGCCGGGCCTCGCGGTTCAGGCGCGAAACCGTGTACACGTCACGATTCGTGACAGTGGCGGAAACAGACACGTCGATGAAGGCCACGAGCGGATCATACCGGGCAATTTCGCGCCCTCCGAACCCGATGCGCTTTACGGTTTACCCGGCCGCATCTCGCGCGTACAATCGCGCCCTTTACTCGCGCGGGGCGCCCCTCAGGTCCCCGACGAGACCGGGCAGAGCCGATGCGTATTCTCGAAGAAGCCCTGACTTTTGATGACGTCCTGCTGGTGCCGGCGTACTCGGAAGTCCTGCCACGCGAAGTCGACCTCACCACGCGCGTCACGCGCAAAGTCAGTGTGAATCTCCCGGTGCTGTCGGCCGCCATGGACACGGTGACCGAAGCGCGCCTCGCGATCACGATCGCGCAGGAAGGCGGCATCGGCATCATCCACAAGAACATGACGATCGCCGGCCAGGCGCGCGAAGTCTCGCGCGTCAAGAAGTACGAGAGCGGTGTCATCGTCGATCCGATCACCGTCACGCCTGACAAGACGATTCGCGAGGTGCTCGACCTCACGCGCGCCAAGGGCATTTCCGGTGTGCCGGTCGTCATAGGCGACAAGGTGGTTGGCATCGTTACGCACCGGGACCTGAGATTCGAAACCAAGCTCGACGCGCCCGTCGCGAGCGTGATGACGCCGAAAGAACGCCTGGTGACCGTACGAGAGAACGCACCCAAGGACGAGGTCCTGCAGCTCCTGCACAAGCACCGAATCGAGAAAGTGCTGGTGGTGAACAGCGCCTTCGAGCTAAAGGGCATGATCACCGTCAAGGATTTTCAGAAGGCGACCGAGTTTCCGCGCGCCTGCAAGGACGCGGGCGGTGCGCTGCGAGTCGGCGCGGCGGTCGGCACTTCGCCCGACACGATCGACCGCGTTACAGCACTGCGGGAAGCGGGCGTTGACCTCGTCGTCGTCGACACTTCACATGGCCATTCACGCGGCGTGCTCGACATGGTGAGCCGCCTCAAGGAGGCGTTTGGCGATCTGCAGGTCGTCGGCGGCAACATCGTCACGCCCGAGGCGGCGAAGGATCTGGTGAAGGCCGGTGCCGATGGCATCAAGGTCGGCATCGGCCCCGGCTCGATTTGCACGACCCGCGTCATTGCGGGCGTCGGCGTGCCGCAGATCAGCGCGGTGGCCCGCGTGTCCGAGGCCCTCAAGGGGAGCGATATCCCGATCATCGCCGATGGCGGCATTCGCTTTTCGGGCGACATTGCCAAGGCGATCGCCGCGGGTGCCCATGCGGTGATGATCGGCGGGATGTTCGCGGGCACGGAGGAATCTCCGGGCGAGGTCGAGCTCTACCAGGGCGCTTCCTACAAGTCCTATCGTGGCATGGGCTCGCTCGGTGCGATGGGACAGCAGTACGGCTCGAGCGACCGGTATTTCCAGGACACGACCACCGAGCTCGAGAAGCTCGTGCCCGAGGGCATCGAGGGACGCGTACCTTACAAGGGGAGCCTCGTGACCATCCTGCACCAGCTTGCGGGCGGGCTGCGTGCGGCGATGGGCTACACCGGCAGCCACAACATCCAGGAGTTGCGTACGCGGCCCACCTTCGTGCGCATCACGAGCGCGGGCGTGCGCGAGAGTCACGTGCACGACGTCAACATCACCAAGGAAGCGCCCAACTACCGCGTCAGCTGAGAATGGCCGCCGAGCAGCTCCAGTCCGTAAAAGCCCCCGCCGCGGACATCCACGCCCACCGCATCCTGATCCTCGACTTCGGTGCCCAGTACACGCAGCTGATCGCGCGCCGCGTGCGCGAAATCGGCGTCTATTGCGAAATCTTTCCCTGGGACGCGAGCGAGGCGGAGATCCGCGCGTTCAAGGCTCGAGGGATCATTCTGTCGGGCGGGCCGGAATCGGTGACGGATACCCAGCCGCCACTCGCGCCTGAGTTCGTATACCAGGCCGGTATTCCGGTGCTCGGCATCTGCTATGGCATGCAGGCCATGGCGCAGCAGCTCGGCGGCAAGGTGACCGCTGCGAAGCATCGGGAATTCGGCTTCGCGCGAGTGACGAATGCGGCGAAGGCATCCCTTCTGCGCGGCCTGAGCGATCACACTGATGCCGAGGGCCGCCCGGTGCTGGATGTATGGATGAGTCACGGCGATCATGTGGATGCCCTGCCGCCGGGATTCAGTGCGGAGGCGAGCACCGCGACGATTCCGCTCGCCGCGATGGCGGACGAGAAGCGCAAGTTCTACGGAGTGCAGTTCCACCCGGAAGTGACGCACACGGTGCAGGGCCGCGCGATCCTCGAGCGCTTCGTGCGCGAGGTCTGCGGCTGCGAAGCGTTGTGGGATGCCGGGAACATCATCGCGGACAGCATCGCGCGCGTGCGCGAGCAGGTCGGCAAGGGCAAAGTGCTGCTCGGCTTGTCGGGCGGAGTGGATTCTTCGGTCGTCGCGGCGCTCCTGCATCGTGCGATCGGTCAGCAGCTCGTCTGTGTGTTTGTGGATCACGGACTCCTGCGCCTGGGTGAGGGCGAGCAGGTCATGGACACCTTCGCGCGCCACATGGGTGTGAAGGTGATCCGGGTCAATGCCGAGGATCGCTTCCTTGCGGCGCTGAAAGGCGAGACGGACCCGGAGAAAAAGCGCAAGACGATCGGACGGCTCTTCATCGAGGTATTCGAAGAGGAGTCGAAAAAGATCCCCGGCATCGAGTGGCTGGCACAGGGCACGATCTACCCGGATGTCATCGAGTCGGCCGGCGCGCGCACGGGCAAGGCTCACGTCATCAAGTCACATCACAACGTGGGCGGTCTGCCGGAGCGCATGCACCTCAAATTGCTCGAGCCTCTGCGCGAGCTGTTCAAGGATGAAGTGCGGCGGATCGGAGTAGAGCTCGGTCTGCCTCAGGAGATCGTGTTTCGCCATCCCTTCCCCGGACCCGGCCTCGGCGTTCGCATCCTGGGGGAAGTGACGAAACCTCACGCAGATCTATTGCGCAAGGCCGATGCAATCTTCATCGAGGAACTGCGCCGTCATAGTCTCTACGATCGCGTAAGCCAGGCGTTCGCGGTATTCCTGCCGGTGCGTTCTGTCGCGGTCATGGGCGATGGCCGTCGCTATGATTACGTCGTAGCGCTGCGTGCTGTAGAGACGGTCGACTTCATGACCGCGCGCTGGGCGCACTTGCCGTACGAATTTCTCGATCACGTCTCGCTACGCATCATCAACGAAGTGCCGGGCATCTCGCGCGTCACATACGACATTTCCGGCAAACCTCCCGCCACGATCGAGTGGGAGTAGAGGGCTTCAAGTTCATTCGGGGTTGCTTTTCTAGTCGCGCAGTTCGCCCGTCTTCAGCCAGTGCGCGCAAGCGGGCGCGAGATTCCGCGCGGCTACTTCGTCTGCCTTGGCGACCTCCTGCGCTGATAGAACGCCCTTCCAGCGCGCATTCGTGCCCTTGTAGATGAACGTGTCGGCTCCACCGTCGAAGAGCATGAAACGTTCAGAATTACTCGGAAGCGTTGTGAACGGGCTGATTACGTCGTCTCCCTGCGTGCCTTAGAGACGGTCGACTTCATGACCGCGCGGTGAGCGCAGGGAGTAGGGGCAAGTGCCCCATAGGACACATGGAAATGAGAAGGCCCCGGCGGTTCGCCGGGGCCTTCGAGGAAATGACAGGGCCGACCGCGGTGGCCTCGGGTCGCCGAGGCTCTCTTGATGCGCTACTGCTGGGCGCGGCGCTTGCGCATCAGCAGGAACACCGCAATCACGACAATCGCGGCCAGCACGATCCAGAGTAGCCGGCGATTCGGCGGCGGCTCTTCGGAGGCTGGCTTCGTCCCTTCATCAGTGGTCACGGCAACCGGCGGCGCGGCAGGCGCCGCTGTCGGCTCCTCGACAGGCGCGGCGGGAGCAGTCTCGGCGGCTGCGGCAGGCGCTGCGGGCGGTGTCTCGGCCGGCAACGCGGGAGCGGGCGCCGCTTCCGGGGCTGCGAGTGTAGCCTGCACGTCCTTCTCTGTAAGAACCTCCGGCGGACCGGACGTGACGATGGTTGCCGTCAACTGGTCGCCTTCCTTCAGGTCCGTGACGCGAGCCCGCTTGCCGTCCATGTATATCTCGACGCCGCGCTTGTCGAGCTCGCTTTGCGTGAAGCGACGCGTACCTTCCTCAGTGCGCACGCTGACGGAAGTGCCGATCTGGCGCGTGACCACACCTTTTTTGACCTCGGTCACGTACACGGGGCGAACCGTTGTCGTCGTCGTAACCGTGGCGGTGCCCTTCATGCCCGGCGTGAGGTCGTGCACGGACATCGGCTTGCCGTCCACCGTGAACCTGAAGTCATCGGGCACGGTTAACTCACGTGTGCCATTCTGATCACGGAAGACGAGGTTGTTGCCGCCCACCGAGATGACCTCGAACATGAGGACCTCGGTCTTCTGGGTCTGGGTCTGCTGTGCGGTAGCCGCGCCCGCACCGAGCAGTGTGAGCGCAAGCGCCGCCAGAACTGCCCACGATATTCTGAGTCGATTCTGCATGATTCTCCTCCCCGTTGTGCTTGTTGTGCTTAGTGGCCTTCGGAATCGATATCGCGGATACCGCAGCTTACGCCAGGACTGCATCGCGTAGCTCAATCATAGCTTGGCGCCGTCCTTTGCCGCCCCATCCGCCGGTGCGGCAGGGTGCGCGGCCTCTTCGAGTGTAGTCTTGCACAGGTCCGCCTCTCCGAGGGCGCGGTCCACGAGTCCCTTTGCGACCACCGATGCGCCGGCGGTTGCGGCGGCGACGGCGCCGGATGCCGCGCCCTTGGCGCCAATTCCCACCCTTGGACTCGCCAGTGTCCCTTCGAGCTTGATGAAGGGGTTGGTAAACATTCCCGCGCTGACACCGATGCCCTCGCGCGGACGGGTGTTGAAGTCGACGGTGAGCTCTTCGGTGTGAAGATCTACCTTGCCGTTCGCCGTGATGGTGACCTTCTCCGACTGCATGAGCACGGGCTTGACCGTCGCATGGCCGTCCACGATGTCGACCCGGGCAACGGTGCAGTCCATCTGGGTGTACGGGTCCTGCGCCGCGAACGGATTCAGCTTGCTCGCAAGCTGGGCAAAAATGTCACCCCCGAACATGCCGAACAGGCCGCTCTTGGTCTTGCCTGCTCCCTGCGTCAGCAGGACCTGCCCGTTGGCACTCGACGCGACTTGGCGTGCCGAGACGCCGCTCGCCCGGAGGCTTCGCCTCGATGCTCGTCGGCGGCACGAAGCGTGGGTCAATCCCGTCGCCGGCGCCAAGGCCGGCGCGCAGGTTCTTGACGGCGAGATTGAGCTCGAGTTCGGCGGCTCCGTCGCCCGTCGACTTTCAGTTTAACCGCGCCGTTGAGGGTGCCCTCGATGCCGCCCTTCGCGCGTCCTTCGAACTGCAGTTGACCGGCGTCGACGATCAGCGTGCCATCGACGTCCTTCAGCAGACCCGCGGCGACCTTAACTTCGTTGGCGGCGAAATGCAGCTTCGCATCGACACCCTTGAGCCCGTCGAGCTCCATGGGCGCCTCGCTGAAGACGTGCTTCTTCTTCTTCTTCGCTCTTTCGCAGGCTGTTTCGCGTCCGCGGCGCTCACGCCACCGGCTGATTTCGTCTTCGCCTTGCTGTCCGCCTCCTTCTTCGAAAGCGGTGTCAGGTCGAGACGAGGCGAGGCGAGGTCGGCTTCGATGTGTCTCTTGCCATTCCGGGCCATCGAGGCCCATCCAGAGATCTCGGTTTCACCGATGCGCGACGTGAGGTTCTTCAGCTCGAGCCTGTCGCGGTTTTCGACATAATTCCCGCTCATAGTGAAGGCGATCTCCGGCAGCCCCTTGCGCAGCCTCATCAGGTTCTCGGCGCCGAGTTCGAAACGAATGTCGGCCTCCCGGTTGCGAGCCATGCTGATCACGCCGTCGGCTTTCGCCTGCGCCCCGGCGAACGTGGCGCCCAACCCATCGAGCTTGATTTCCTTACGCGAGGACACGACGCGCCCGGTGACCTTCAGGGCCTCAGCCGGCAGGCCGGTAACATCAAATACCTTCGCGAGCCGGGCAGCATCAGCGACCGAGACCTCGAACCGCAGGTCCGAACCGGGCAGGCCGAGAGTGCGGAGCGTTCCGTTCGCCTTGGCGGTGATGTCGCCGAGCTTCGCGTCGAGATCGAGCTGGGTAAGCTTGCCGGCGTCTTTCAGCCGGGCGTCGACGCTCAGCGCACCGGTTGCCACAACTGGCAGTCGAAGGTTCTTGAGCATCCCACCGAGGTCCGTATGCTCGATCTTAAGGGCGAGATCCGCGCCGGCCAGCGGATCGAGACGGCCGATGCTGCCGTTGATATTGAGTTGCAGGCGTTCGATCGCGGCCTGGATTGCCATGCGGATGTTCCGCCCGGAGAAGAGCGCGTCGATGGGCCCCAGGTGTCCCTCCAGTGTGGTCCTGTACTCGTCGAGCTTTCCTTTCCCTGAGATCGCCAACAGGCCGGCGGATCCCGGATCGATGGTTAACGTCTCGAGAAGCGCGACGCGGTCCGGCTCGCCGGGCTCGCGATAAGTGACCTGCACATTGCTGATCTTGGCGTGCAGGATCACCGCCGGGAACTCGGTGGCGCCCGAGTCGGAGGGCGCCTCCTCTGGTGGAGGCTCGCCGCCGAACGTCCAGTTGCCCTTGCCGTCGCGGTTCTTTTCGAGGAGAACTGAAACGTCGCTCAGCTCGAACGATCGGACGTCCACTGGTCCCGAGATGAGCGACCACAGCCCGATGTTCGTCGAGAAGCGCCCGATCTCGACCATCTGCGGCTTCGAGCCCCATTCCGCGTTGCCGACGCGGACGCGCTCGGCGAGGACAGAAATCGACGGCAGCACTTTGAGCTCGAATGCCCCATCGATCGCGAAAGGCCGGCCAATCTGCTTCGTGACGAAGGCCTCGATGCGGCCCTTGTGCTGACCCAGATCCGCGAAAGCGAGGTAAAGCACGATTGCGAGGAGCACAGCCCCCACGACGGAAGAAACGATGACGACGAGACGGCGCGGTGACACGGCTTCTCACGCTCCTAGCAGCAGCTTGGTCTTCTGTAGAGCATCTGCTCGACGATTCGCTGATTCAACGGATCGCCGCTGGCCATCCGCTGAGAGGTGGGCAGCGTCGCTGCGTCGCCCCTTAGGTCTCGAGCTCCCCGCTTGTGCGTTCTTCTATCATTGACAGGGTAACACTCCAATTGAGGTGTATACCTAGTTCGGAGCACGGGCCCGCCGGGACAGCAAGACGGTCCATACGTGCGTCTCGCGCGACGATGTCGCGGGCGGTGGGAGCAGGATGAGCGGCGATACGGTGTCCGGATTGAAAAGCGATCGCGATTTCATCGCCCGCGCGCTCGAGCTCGCCGGCCG
>CAVOIC010000013.1:0-65197 GCA_963695985.1 uncultured Gammaproteobacteria bacterium | reverse complement strand
CGTCCCGCGTCAGCGGCCGCACGCGGCGGTGAGTCGGCGCGGGAATGCTCGACATTTCGGATCGGACCGGACAGGGCGTTCGCGCACCGTGGGAAGGCGCATCCCGGCCCGCTGCACGCGGTGTTTAGATGGCGCTTCATTTCGTCTTTGAGTTGCAGCATACGTCTTGCGGTTCAGGTGTCGCCAGATTTGGGAATAGCCGCGCGCTAGCTTTGCAGGGATTTCGTGAATGCGCTGGACCGTGTTGGACACGGATTTGGTGGTGAGGGCGGGAGTCGAACCCGCGACCTAGGGGTTATGAATCCCTCGCTCTAACCATCTGAGCTACCTCACCATTGGAGCCGCCGAAGCAAAGGCCGCGCGATTCTCGGCACGGTCCCGGGGCCTGTCAAGCCGACGGACTCACTCATTGATCCCGGGACTCAGGTGGCTGAATGCATAGAGAAGCGCCGCCGTGACGATCACGCCGACCGTTACCCACACGGCAATGTTCGTCTCGCCGCTATCTATGCGCTTGGCCTGAAGGCTCGTGATCTCCGTGTAAGGCACGCGAACATCCTTGCCCACGAGCGCATCAGGCTCCACTGCTGTGACTTGTGAAGCGTAGCGTTTGACCCTGCCTGGTCGTCACTTCGACCTGCTCACCGACCTTGACGGCCGGCGTCTTGCCCGGTTCCTTCGGCATCGGAATACCCTGCAGGGAACTACACGCGGCAAGAGCAAACGTCAGCGTGGTAAGGAGTGCCATGCATCGATACCAGGGACCGTGGGTCTTCGTCATGGTCGTGACCCTCGTAGCGCCTGCCCGTTCGAACTATACGTTGAAGCGAAAATGCATGACGTCGCCTTCGCGGACGACGTATTCCTTGCCCTCGAGCCGCAGCTTGCCCGCATCGCGCGCGCCGGCCTCGCCTCGGCCGGCGATGTAGTCGTCGAAGGCGATCACTTCCGCGCGGATGAAACCGCGCTCGAAGTCGGTATGGATCACGCCTGCGGCCTGGGGCGCCGTTGAACCGGCGCGCACCGTCCAGGCGCGCACTTCCTTCGGTCCGGCAGTAAAGAATGTCTGCAGTCCGAGCAGACGATAGGCGCCGCGAATGACACGATCGAGACCGGGCTCATCGAGCCCGAGCTCGTCGAGGAAATCCTTGCGATCGGCAGGGTCAAGCTGCGCGATCTCGGCTTCGATCGCCGCGCACACGGGCACAACCACCGAGCCTTCTTCCGCGGCACGCTTGCGAACTGCGTCGAGGTGGGGATTACTTTCGAATCCCTTCTCGGCGACGTTGGCGACATACATCACCGGCTTCGCCGTGAGCAGGTGCAGCTCCTGCAGCACCACGCGCTCGGCATCGCTGAGCGTCAGGGCACGCGCTGGCAGACCCGCATTGAGCTGCGTGCGCACACGCTCGAGGAGGTCGCGGCGCGCGATCGCGTCCTTGTCGTTGGCCTTCGCGCTCTTGATCGCACGCTGCAGCGCTCGCTCCACGGTCTCGAGGTCCGCGAGCGCGAGCTCGGTGTTGATGACGTCGATATCCGAGAGCGGATCGATGCGCCCGGAAACGTGCACGACGTCGTCGTTTTCGAAGCAGCGCACGACGTGCGCGATCGCGTCGACTTCGCGGATGTGCGCGAGAAACTGGTTGCCGAGTCCCTCGCCCTTGGATGCGCCCGCCACGAGCCCGGCGATATCGACGAACTCGACCGTGGTCGGCAGGATCTTCTCGGGCTTTGCGATGGCAGCCAGCTGCTCGAGCCGCGGATCGGGCACCGGCACGACGCCGACATTCGGGTCGATGGTGCAGAACGGATAGTTCTCGGCCGCGATCTGCGCGCGCGTCAGCGCGTTGAACAGCGTCGACTTGCCGACATTCGGCAGACCGACGATTCCACATTGAATGGGCATGGTGAGGCTCGAATGGGACGCTGACGCGTCAGGCCGGACCCGGCTTGGGATCGCCGGTCTCGGGCTCGTCAGTCGATCGATGCAGTTTGTTCATGGCGTGGTCGGGCCCCTTTTCCAGCAGCACCGGCATGATCGCAATGGCATCACCCACGCGTTCGATGATCTGTTGCTCCTCATTCGCAGGGGCACGCCGCAGCACGTAGTCGATCACGTCCTCCTTGTTGCCGGGGTGCCCGACGCCAAAGCGCAGTCGCCAGAACTGATCGCCCAGGTGCGCGATCACGTCCTTGAGGCCGTTGTGACCGCCCGCACCACCGCCGAACTTGAGGCGGACGCTCCCGACCGGCAGGTCGAGCTCATCGTGTGCAACGAGCACTTGCGAGGGCTCGATCTCGCGATAGTCGATCAGGCTGCGCACCGCGAGCCCGCTGCGATTCATGAAGGTGAGCGGCTTGAAGATCTCGATCTCGCGCTCGCCGATGCGAATCTTCGCGAGCTCGCCCTGGAAGCGGCGCTGCGCACGAAACTTCCCGTCGTGCTGACGCGCGAGCGCATCGGCGAACCAGAAGCCGGCGTTGTGGCGCGTGAGCGCGTACTCCGGCCCGGGATTGCCGAGACCGACGACGAGCCGAAGCGGGAAACGAAGCCATAGCTGAAAAACCGGTCTGAGACTCTCGAAATCAGTGGGCCGCCCGAAGGCGGCCCACATGTAAGACAAGCGAGTCGCGCCCGTCTTACTTCTTGCCGCTTCCTCTCGGGCTCCTTCTTGGCCTCTTCCTTCTTGCCTTCGTCCTTCTTGGTTTCCTCGCCCTTCTTGCCCGCAGCCGCCGCAGCACCTTCCGCAGGCGCAGCACCCGGTGCTCCAGGCGCAGCGCCCGGGCCCGGAGCAGCCGCAGCACCCTCCACCGGCACACCTTCCACAGCCGCAGCCACTGCAGTCGGCTCCGGCTCCTCGGCGCGCGGCATGTGGACCGACACGACCGTACTGTCGCGGCCATGCGCCAGCTCGATGAGCTGCACACCCTGCGGAATCTTGAGGTCCGAGAGGTGCAGGCTCTGATTGAGCGCGAGCTGCGACACGTCCACCTCGATGAATTCCGGCAGATCGTTCGGCAGGCAGCTCACGTCCACCTCCGTCTTCTGGTGCGACACGATGCCGCCCTGCTCCTTCACGCCCGGCGCGATCGACTCGCCGTGGAAGTGCAGCGGAATACGGATGCGGATCTTCTCGCTCTCCAGCACGCGCTGCAGATCGACGTGCAGCACGGCGTTGCGCGCCGGATGGCGCTGCACATCCTTGAGAATGACCGCCTGGGTCTGATCGCCGACGTGCACGTTGAGGATGGTGCTGTAGAAGCGCTCGTCGTCGAGCAGCGCCAGCAGCTTCTGGTGATCGAGCGACAGACCGCGCGGTTCGCGGTGGCCGCCGTACAGGATTGCAGGCACCTTGCCGAGATGACGCAGGCGGCGGCTCGCACCCTTGCCCTGCGTCGTCCCGGAACTCGGCGCCGAGTTCAAATGAGATCTTCATTGCTAAGTTACTCCAGTTCTGACCACAACACGCCGCACTCCGCGACCAGAGGCGGCACTCTTCATCAATCGATGTACAGACTGCTCACCGACTCCTCGTCCCGGATGCGGCGGATCGTCTCCGCCAGCAGCGCGGATACGCTCAGCTGCCGGATCTTGCGGCAGCCCTGCGCGTCGGCGCGCAGCGGGATCGTGTCGGTGACGACGAGCTCGTCGAGCACCGACTTCGAAATCTTCTCCACCGCGTTGCCCGAGAGCACCGGGTGGGTGATGTAGGCCACGACGCGCTGCGCGCCCTCTTCCTTGAGCGCCTGCGCCGCCTGGCACAGCGTTCCCGCCGTGTCCACCATGTCGTCGACCATCACGCAGGTCTTACCCGCGACCTCGCCGATGATGTTCATCACCTTCGACTCGTTGGGCCGCGGCCGGCGCTTGTCGATGATCGCAAGGTCCGCATCATCGAGGCGCTTCGCCAGCGCCCGCGCGCGCACCACGCCACCCACGTCCGGCGATACGACCACCATGTTGTCGTAGCCCTGCCTCCATGCATCGCCGAGCAACACCGGCGAGGCGTACACGTTGTCCACCGGGATGTCGAAGAATCCCTGGATCTGCTCCGCGTGCACGTCGACGGTCAGCAACCGATGGATGCCCGCGCTCGACATCATGTTCGCAATCAGCTTCGCCGTGATCGCGGTGCGCGTGGCCCGCGGCCGTCGATCCTGGCGCGCGTAACCGAAGTACGGCACCACCGCGGTGATGCGCGCCGCCGACGCCCGCCGGCAGGCGTCGGTCATCACCAGCAGTTCCATCAGGTTGTCGTTCGCCGGCGGACAGGTCGGCTGCAGGATGAAGACGTCGCGCCCGCGCACGTTCTCCATCAGCTCGATGTTCACTTCACCGTCGCTGAACCGCCCGACGACCGCCCGCCCGAGCGGCACCATCAGGTGACGCGCTATGTCCTGGGCCAACGCCGGATTCGCGTTGCCCGAAAACAGCGCCATCGACGAGCGTTCTACCGGTGTGCCTGAGTGATCCATAGTGGCTGGGGTGGAAGGATTCGAACCTCCGAATGGCGGGATCAAAACCCGCTGCCTTACCGCTTGGCGACACCCCAGCTGAAAACCCGCTCTCCCGCACTGAGGTTGCGCCTTTCCGGACGCCTGTGCTCACTCGCCTGCTGCCAACCGATCCAACAGCGGCGAACGATTGCGCCCCTGAACCACGAACCCTTGCCAGCGCGCCGGTACCTGGCTTGCCACCGCTTGCGCCTGCCCGGCATCCGCGAACGACGCGAAGATGCACGAGCCGGTGCCAGTCAATCTTGCGGGAGCGAATCGGCCGAGCCAGTCGAGCGCCGCAGCTACCTCTGGGAACCGCGAGCGCACCAGCGACTCACAGTCGTTCCGACCCCCGGACTTCAAAAAGGCGCGTATTGTGATGGCGGGGGAATTTCGTGTCAATTCAGGGGCCTGAAACAACTCGGCGGTGCTCACGGCACAGCCCGGCCGGAGAATCAGGTAGACCGATTCGGGCGGGTCGATGGGCAGCAACCGCTCACCCACCCCTTCGGCCCAGGCCGCATGACCTTGAACAAAAACAGGCACGTCGGCGCCGAGCTCGAGCCCGATCCGGGCCAGTTCCTGGGTCGGGAGTCCGAGCTTCCAGAGCTGGTTGAGCGCCACCAGGGTCGTGGCCGCATCGGAGCTGCCCCCGCCCAAGCCCCCCTGCAGCGGAATGCGCTTGCGCAAGCGCAGCGTCACGCCGAGGCTCAGGCCCGAGCGTGCGCGCAAACGTTCGGCAGCGCGCACGCTGAGGTCCGCGCTCGCGGGAACCTCGTCCGGCCCCTCCGCACGCACGATCCGGCCGTCCGGGCGCGGCTCGAATACGAGCTCATCGCACAGGTCCACGAACTGAAACGCGGTCTGCAGCTCGTGATAGCCGTCGGCGCGCCGGCCGAGAATGTGCAGAAACAAATTCAGCTTGGCTGGCGCGGGCCACGGCCGGTCGGTCGCGCCTGCGGATCCCGGAATCTGCGTTTGCGCGGCCACTCAGAAACTCCAGCGATCGACGACCACCTTGACGCGCACCGGCCCGCTCTCAAGGCGCACGCGACCCGGCAGCCACGCGCCGTCGCGGTACTCGTACCGATCGTAGTTCGCGGACCAGCCTGCCTGCTTGAGGGCCGTGAGACGCCCCTCGGCGTCCACTTCTTCCTGCGCCTCGAAGCCGGGCGCGGGCACGCCGAGCAGCCAGTAGCGCAAGGTCGAGAGCGGGAGCGCGACGCCGATGACCCGCTCGAGCGCAGCACCTGCGTCGTCGTCGGAAAAACTTTCGCCCTTGCTGGTGTCGATCTGCACCGACTGACCATCGCTGCGCACGTGCACACCACCGATGCCGAGCGCGCCCTGCAGTCGCAACTCCGAGATCTGCTGCGCCTGATTCCAGGTCACCGCTGCGCTCCACCCTTGCGTCGCAGTGGCGACGGCGGCGCGGCCGGACAGTTCCCAATGCGACAGGGACTGTCGTGCGGCCCGGGCGGTCGGCCAATCAGCGGCGGGCGCGCTAGGGAGCGTCGCGCAGCCGGTGAGGAGCGCGCACACCGAACCGAGCACAACGATCGCGAAGCGAATGGCTGGACGAGGTCGCCGCACGGGACTGCACGCGCCGCCTAGTCGGGATAGCGGCGCAGCGTGTTGAGCAGGTAGCGGTGATTGGGTTCCGCAGCCAGCGCTTCGTCCCAGACGGCGCGCGCCTGCGTGTGCTGTCCCATGGCCCAGAGCGTCTCGCCGAGATGCGCGGCTATCTCGGCGTCCTTCTCATCCGCGTACGCGCGCGTCAGCCACTTCATCGCGTCCTTGTACTGAGTCTGCTTGAACAGCACCCATCCCAGGCTGTCCTGGATCGCCGGGCTGTCCGGCGTCATGTCCAAAGACTTGGAGATGAGCGAGCGCGCTTCACGCAGGTCGCGCGAATGATCGGCGAGCGTGTAGCCGAGCGCATTCATGGCTACCGGATCACCGGGCCGCTGGCGCAAGAGTTCGCGCAGGTCCGCGACCGCCTCATCGACTCGCTCGGCACGTTCCAGCATCTGGCTGCGCGAGTAGCGCAGCGGCTGGCTGTCGGGATAGCGCGCGAGCGCCTCCTCGATCAGATCCAGCGCCGAGGCGGTATCGCCTTCATCTGCCATCAAGCGCGCGCGGCCGATGGTGACCTGCACATAGTCCTCGGGATGCCCGTCGACGTAAGAATCGAGCAGTTCGATGGCTTCGTCGCGCGCCCCGGTGTTGAGCAGCAGGCGCGCCGCACGCAGCTGCGCATCCGCCGCCAGCGGGCCAGCACTCACGCGCGTGTAATAGCGAATCGCGCGCACCGCATCGCGCCGGCGCTCCTGGATGTTGCCGAGCGAATAGAAGGCGAGCCCGACGTAACGCCCGGTGCTGAGGAGATCATTGAAACGCTGCGTCGCGTCGTCGAGCTTGCCCTCGTTCAGGTCCAGCGCTCCGAGCCCGCGCAGCGCTTCGGCGCGTGCGTCGGCCACGTCGAGGAGTTTCGTGAGCTCATTGCGCGCCTCGCTCTGAAATCCCGCGGCTGACAACAGCAGGACCAGTTCCAGGCGCGTCTCCGGATCATCGCTTCCTTGCAGGCGCGCCTTGGCCATCGCGATGCCCTCGCTGGTCTCGCCCTTGACCACGAGTGCGCGCGACAGCAGCCGCTCGGCTTCGACCAGCTTGGGATTGATGGCGACTGCGCGGCGGCCGCTGTCCACCGCCAAACGGTAGTCATAGGTGCGAAGGGCCGCGGCGCCCACGGCGTACTGCGCTTCCGCCAGTCGAGAATTCGAGGCGGCGAGCGCACGCGTCACCTGCAGGACGCCGTATGCGTCGTCCTCCGAGCCGAGGGTATTCGTCAGGTCCATGAATCCCTCGCCGGGCGAGGAGTAGCTCGCAAGCACGGGCCCGAAATTCGAAATGGCTTCGGGAAGGCGATACAGGCGCAGCGCGGTCACCGCGAGATAGCGATGAGCGGCCACACTCGACGTCTCGAGCTCGAGCCAGCGCCGTGCCGCGTCGGCAGCGATGCTGACCTGGTCATTCTCGAACGCCACCTTGGTCGCCTGCTCGGCGAGGCTCACGTCCGAAGAGGCGCGGCTCGCGGCGAGATACGCCTTCGCAGCAGCGAGCGAATCGCCGCGTTGCAGGGCGATCTCCGCGATGACGAGCTGCGAATCCGCCTCGGTCGCGTTTTTAGTCGCGGCCGGGCTCGGCGCGCCTGATTGGGTCGTAGCGCAACTACTGACCAGGCCGGTGAAGCCGATCAAGAAGAAGCTTGCGAGGATCCATGTGTTGGCTCTTGGCATGTGGTAACTATAGCTCACGAACGTCATCGGGCGGTCTTGTGTTGAATACGGGCCGGGCCCAAAATCGCGCGCCGTCATGAAGCCCTCGATTCAACAGAAGCTGGAAAAACTCGCCGAGCGCTTCGAAGAGGTCGGCCGCTTGCTGGCGGAACCGAACGCGACCTCCAACCAGAAGAGCTTTCGCGAGTTGTCGATGGAGTACGCGCGCCTCGAGCCGGTGGCGCAACGTTGGCGTAGCTTTCGCGCGATCGAGCAGGACCTGAGCGCCGCGCGCGAGATGGCCGCCGACCCCGATCCGGCCACGCGGGCGTTGGGCGAGGAAGAAATCCACACGCTGGGTGCACGGCTGGAAGCCGAGGCGGAGGCGCTGCAGCAGCTGCTCGTGCCGAAGGACCCGCGTGATGACAGCAATATCTTTCTCGAAGTGCGCGCCGGCACAGGCGGGGATGAGGCCGCACTCTTTGCGGGCGACCTGTTTCGCATGTACGCGCGCTACGCCGAAGCGCAGGGCTGGCGAGTCGAAATCCTGAGCGAGAATCCGGGCGAGCATGGTGGTTACAAGGAGATCATCAGCCGCATCGTCGGGCGCGGCGCGTTTTCACGTCTCAAGTTCGAATCCGGAACCCATCGCGTGCAGCGCGTTCCGCAGACCGAGGCCCAGGGCCGCATTCACACCTCCGCGGTGACAGTCGCGATCCTGCCGGAGCTGGAGGAAGTCGAGGACGTCGAACTCAACCCCGCGGAGCTGCGCATCGATACGTACCGCGCGTCCGGCGCCGGCGGACAGCACGTCAACAAGACCGACTCCGCGGTGCGCATCACTCACCTGCCGACCGGAATTGTCGTCGAGTGCCAGGACGAACGCTCCCAGCACAAAAACCGCTCGCGTGCGCTCTCGCTCCTCAAAGCACGCCTGCTGGCCGCCGAGCAGGAAAAACAGCAGCGCGAGCAGGCTCAGACACGCAAGCTCCAGATCGGTTCCGGCGATCGTTCCGAGCGCATCCGCACCTACAACTTTCCCCAGGGGCGGGTCACCGATCACCGCATCGAGCTCACCCTGTACCGCCTGCCCGACATCCTCGACGGGCGGCTCGACGACCTGATCGGGCCGCTGACGCAGGAGTACCAAGCGGAAGAGCTCGCGGCGCAGGAGTAAGAGCAGAGTCCGCTGGAGTGGTTGGGGGATGAGCCTGAATGCCCCGTCCGGCTTTGATGACGATGACGATTCGAGGGCGAACGGCGCGAAAGGGGGAGATCAATTAACGCTGCCGCGTGTCGTTCGTGTCGGGGCGGTCAGGGTCATCCCCCAACCACTCCAGCGGACCGCGCTAGCTGCACCGGATCGACAGTATCAGAGGTGTCTCGTTTCTGCGGGAGCCGACTGCCAGTTGTCGTTGCGGCCATCAACGTAGGTAACGGGCGCCGCCACTAGCTCACTGACGTCCAGGTTTTCCAGGCACATAACATTGACGCCGTAGACGGTGCCGGCCGGCGATTGGCCGATGCCGAACGCTCGCACGCCGCAGTGCTTGCAGAAGAGGTGTCGGTTCTTCCTTGTATTGAAGAGGTACTCGGTGAGTTCGGACTCGCCGGCCAGGAGCCTGAAGGCATCTGGCTTGACGACAGCAGGCCAGAATCTGTTCATCGTGCATATGGAACAGTTGCACTTATAGGTGCCCAGGCTGAGGTCGATGTCCGCCTCGAAGCGAACCGCTCCGCAGTGACAACGTCCGACGTAAGTCTTCTTCATGGGGTTGATCTCACGCGAGTGCCTGCTCGAGATCCGCGATCAGGTCCTCGACATCCTCGATCCCCACTGACAGGCGTATCAGCGCATCGCTGATACCAAGCGCGGCGCGCTCGGCCGCGGGCACGGATGCGTGCGTCATGATGCCCGGGTGATCGACCAGGCTTTCGACGCCGCCCAGGCTCTCCGCGATCGCAAAGATCCGGCAGCGCTCGAGGCATCGCCGCGCTGCTTCCAGCCCGCCACGGATGAACAAGCTCACGATGCCGCTGAAACCGTTCTGCATCTGGATGCGCGCGAGCGCATGCTGCGGGTGGCTTGCCAGACCGGGATACAGAACACGCTCGACTTGGCGCTGGCTCTCGAGCCAGCGCGCGATGCGCAGTGCGCTCTCGCTGCTCTGGCGCATGCGCAGCGGCAAGGTTTTTACGCCACGTAGCGCGAGGAAGCTGTCGAAGGGACTACCCACGGCGCCGACAGCGTTCTGCAGAAACGCCATGCGCTCGGCAAGGGCGGCGTCCTTCACCACCACGACACCGCCGATCATGTCGGAATGGCCGTTGAGGAATTTGGTGGCCGAGTGCACCACGATGTCGCAGCCGAGCTCGAGCGGTCGCTGGATCCACGGTGTCGCGAACGTGTTGTCGACGGCAGTAAGAACGCCGCGAGCACGTGCGGTCGCAGCCACCGCCTTGAGATCGACGATGCGCAGGGTGGGATTCGTCGGTGTCTCCATCCAGATGAGGCGCGTCTCGGCGCGAAGATGCTGCGCAAGCTGCTGCGTGTCGGTGAGATCGACGAAACTGAAGTCGAGCCCGGCGGAGCGCCTTCGCACCTGGTTGAACAGGCGCCGCGTACCGCCATAGAGGTCTTCCATGGCGATCACGTGGGCGCCGCTGTCGAGCAGATCGAGGACCGTGGCGGTCGCGGCAAGGCCCGAAGCGAAGGCAAATCCCTGCACGCCGCCTTCCAGATCCGCGATGCAGCGCTCGTAGGCCATGCGCGTCGGATTCTGCGTGCGCGAGTACTCGAAGCCCTTGTGCACGCCCGGACTCGACTGCGCATAGGTCGAGCTCACATGAATCGGTGTCATCACGGCGCCGGTCGTCGGATCCGGATGCTGGCCCGCGTGGATCGCACGGGTTGCAAAACCCGCCTTGGAGTCTTTCTGCATCTGCTCTCCTGGACTTACGCCTTCGGTTTCTGGCGGCGCAGGTAATTCAGCACGTCGGTGCGCGTGATGATGCCGAGAAACTGTGCGCCGTCGGTCACGGCCGCGTACGGTGCCACCTGCAGGATCGACACCAGGCTGTTGACCGGCATCTCCTTCGGCACGCTGATGAAGGCGGTCTGCATGGCTTCGCGCACCGGCGCGTCGATCCGCTCCGGGTAGCCGAACACGAAACGCATGATGTCCTCCTCCGTGAGCACACCGATCAGGCGCTCGTTTTCCAGCACCGGAAGCTGCGAGAATCCGGCATTGCGCAGGCGGTTGTGAGCCGTCGCGACAATGTCGGAGGGACCCACGGTCACTGCGGCATGCTCGCTGTGCAGGCGCCCGATGAGATCGCGCAGGTCGCCGAAAGTCTTGCGCTGGATGAAGCCTTCATCCTCCATCCAGAAATCGTTGTAGAGCTTCGAGAGATACTTGTTGCCCGTGTCACAGGCGAAGGTGAGGACGCGCCGCGGCTTGGTCTGCTCGCGGCAATAGCGCAGCGCCGCCGCGAGCAACGTTCCGGTAGAAGAACCCGTCAGTAAGCCCTCCCGCCGCAGCAGCGTGCGCGCGGTGGCGAAGGACTCGGCATCCGGAATGCTGTAGGCGCGCCGGGTCAGCGAGAAGTCCGCGATATCAGGAATGAAATCCTCGCCGATGCCCTCCACCAGCCAGCTGCCCTTGCGCGTAAGCTTTCCGCTGCGCACGTATTCGGCGACGACCGAGCCCTGCGGATCCGCCAGCACGATCTCCACCTCGGGCGCGGTGCGCTTGAAGAACTTTCGTCAACCCCGCAATCGTGCCGCTGCTCCCGACGCCTACCACGATCGCATCGAGGCGCTGCTGCATCTGCTCCCAGATCTCCGGCGCGGTGGTGCTCTCGTGCGCCTTCGTATTATCGGGATTGCCGAACTGGTTGACGAAGTAGGCACCGCGATCGCGCGCGATCCGCGCGCCGACATCCTGGTAATACTCCGGGTGACCGCGTGAGACGTCGGAGCGCGTCAGCACCACCTCGGCACCCATCGCGCGCAAGTTAAAGATCTTCTCCTGGCTCATCTTGTCAGGTAGCACCAGGATCAGTTTGTAACCCTTCTGCGCCGCGACGAGCGCGAGGCCGATGCCGGTATTGCCGGCGGTCGCCTCGACCAGCGTGTCGCCGGGGCGGATGGTTCCGCGTCGTTCCGCCTCCTCGATCATGGAGATGCCGATCCGGTCCTTGATCGAGCCGCCGGGATTCATCAGCTCGAGCTTGAGGTACAGCTCGCAGGGTCCGGTGTCCAGGCGACTGACCCGAAGCAGCGGCGTGCGACCGATCATGTCGAGCACGCTGGAGTAGACTTGCATGAAAATCCCCGTCACAGGCGACGCCCGAGGGCATCGGGGCTCACGAATGGTGCGCGATTGTACGTTAATGCCAAGGCTGCGCCCATGAGCGCCAGTGCCGACAGCGCGAGTGGCGCGGCTCCCGCAACCGTCGACGAGCTCTTCGCGGCGGCAATCCGGCAGCTGGCGCCGAGCCCGAGCGCGCGCCTCGACGCGGAGGTGCTGCTGGCGCACGCGCTCGAGCGCCCGCGCA
The DNA here is from genome assembly GCA_963695985.1 of uncultured Gammaproteobacteria bacterium. GTDB lineage: Bacteria > Pseudomonadota > Gammaproteobacteria > Steroidobacterales > Steroidobacteraceae > DATBVX01. The sequence goes on along the minus strand of CAVOIC010000013.1, from coordinate 52,862 downwards.
GCTTCGTCCACAGCCGTGGGGGCGAGGCGGTGGCGCCCGCCGTAGCGGCCCGCATCGCCGCGCTCATCGAGCGCCGGCGACGCGGCGAGCCGGTTGCGTACATCACAGGTCGGCGCGAGTTCTGGTCGCTCGAGCTCGAAGTCGACGCCAGCGTGCTCATTCCGCGGCCAGAGACGGAGCTGCTCGTGGAGTTCGCACTCGAAATCCTGCCCGTCGCTGCGCATGCGCGCGTTCTCGAACTCGGCACCGGGAGCGGCGCAGTCGCACTCGCGATTGCGCGCGAGCGCCCGAACGCGCGCGTTACCGCGAACGATATCTCAACGCCAGCGCTCACCCTCGCGTGCCGTAATGCCGAACGCCTCGGCATCGGCAATGTCACGTTCGTCACCGGCGATTGGTATGAGACTGTCGGCGCTATGCACTGCGATCTGATCGTCTCCAATCCACCGTATGTGGCGGGCGACGATCCAGCGCTGGCGTCGGGAGATGCGAGTCACGAGCCGCGGCTTGCGCTCACCCCGGGGCCGACCGGTCTCGAGGCGATCGAGCGCATCGTCGCGGGCGCGCGTTCGCACTTGCGAGCAAGCGGCTGGCTCGGGGTCGAGCACGGCGCCGAGCAGGGGGCGGCAGTTCGTGCCCTGTTTTCCCGGCACGGTTTGAGTACCATACGCACCCGCCGCGACCTGGCCGGACACGAACGCGTGACGACCGGGCGCCACTGAAGCCACAACCACGAGGACGTTCATGTCACCGACAGTGCTGTTCAAGACTTCGCTTGGCGAATTCACCGTCGAGCTCGAGCCCGGCGAGGCGCCGATCACCGTGGAGAACTTCCTGCGCTATGTGGACGAGGGTTTCTTCGACGGCACGATCTTCCACCGTGTGCTGCCCGGGTTCGTGATCCAGGGCGGCGGACTCACGCCGGAATTCGCACAGAAGGAGACCCGGGCGCCGATCAAGAACGAAGCGTCCAACGGCCTGCGCAATCTGCGCGGCACGCTGTCGATGGCGCGGACCAATGCCGTGGACAGCGCGACTTCGCAGTTCTTCGTCAACCTCAAGGACAACGCATTCCTCGATCATAAGGCGGGCAATGCAGGCTACGCGGTGTTTGGGCGCGTGACGCGCGGCATGGATGTCATCGACCAGATCGCCAAGGTGCGCACCGGCAAACGCAAGGGCTACGACGATGCGCCGCTCGAGAGCGTGACGATCGAGTCCGCCCGCCGTTCAACCGCCGCCTGACCGTGCCTCGGGCCTGAACGGACGGCGATGGCGAACCGCAGCCTCGGCCGGCGAATCGCGCGCTTCTTCCTCTGGCTCGCGCTTTCGTGGATCGGCGCGACGACCCTCACCGTGCTGGCGCTGCGCTGGGTGTCTCCGCCGACCTCCGCGTTCATGATGCACGCTCACTTCGAAGCTTTCGCGACGCGCGATCGAAGTTATCAACCGCGCTTCGCGTGGGTCGACTACAAGCACATCTCCCCGAACGTCGCCATCGCAGTGATCGCCGCCGAGGACCAGCGTTTCGCGGAGCACGTGGGCTTCGACCTCAAGTCGATCGACGAGTCGATCCGCCAGCATCAGCGCGGCAAGCGTCTGCGCGGCGCGAGCACGATCAGCCAGCAGGTCGCCAAGAACCTGTTCCTGTGGAAGGGGCAGAGCTTCGTGCGCAAGGGCATCGAGGCGTACTTCACCATCCTGATCGAAACGCTCTGGCCGAAGCAGCGCATCCTCGAGATGTACCTCAACGTCGCCGAGTTCGGCCGCGGCGTGTACGGCGTCGGCACCGCGAGCCGGGAATTCTTCGGCAAGTCTGCCGCGCGCTTGACGCCCTCAGAGGGCGCCCTGCTCGCCGCGGTGCTGCCCAACCCGCGTCGCTTCAGCGTACGCGCGCCCTCCGCTTACGTGCGCCAGCGCCAGGACTGGATCCATGTGGCAAATGCGGGCACTGGGTGGGCGGTCGTATCTACTCGCCTTCGAGTCCTGAAGAGCAGTCGCTGGCGGCCACCGAGTGATACCGTGCAAGAGCAGTCACTGGCGGCCATCGGGTGATACCGCACTCAGGTAGAGCAGTCCCTGGTGGCCATCGGGTAATACCGTGCCGACGTGCGCCGGATCACGGCTGTTGTCACCTAGAGCTGAGAAGTTAAACCCGCAAACACTGGTACCGGCGCAGTCGTCAGGTATCACACCGATGTCCACCCGCTCCTGCATTGACTAGCAAGAGTTAGTTGACTGCTCTTAGAAGAGATCCGCGGAGCGGACCCAAGAGAGAACACTCCCAGCTGGGGTTATGCAGGACGATTCGGACACTGGCGTCGAGGGTCTGCCAACTCGGGCGAGCAGTGTTCGCGGGGATGCATTTTCAGATAGCACGGTCATCGAGCGTTGGTCAGCCCGGAGTTGGCACGGCCCTCACGCCAGTGGCCGGATCCGACTGCTCTTATGCCCTTACACCAGTGTCCGGATCGGACTGCTCCTGATTCCCGGATCGCCTGCTCTTGCACCTCAATTGCCTTGCCTGCACGCTCCGCCCACTGCTCCCGAGGGATCCCCACATGCGATTCCTGATCGAAGTCATCGGCTGGGCTTCCGCAGTGCTGATCCTGGTCGCGTACGGTCTGCTCTCCACGGGCCGGCTCGACGGCCGCTCGGTGACCTACCAGGCGATGAACGTTGCGGGCGCGGCGGGATTCATCGTCAACAGCGGCTGGAACGGCGCCCTGCCCTCCGCCGGACTCAACGTCGTCTGGCTGATGATCGGCCTGTATGCGCTGCTGCGGAAACGTGCGGCGCGCTGACGGCGGGTTGAATTCCGTGGCGGCAGGGATCGTCTGAATCGAACATCAGTGTGCTGTCTGCAGTGATCCAGGCCTGACCCACAATTGTCGGCACGATCTGCCCCGCTTCAATCTCGATCGAACCCTCGAATACGCTGTCGGTGATGCCCTCCTGCACCCAAGTCGCGCCCGGTTGCAGCTTGCCATCCGCATGCAGGCACGCGAGCTTGGCGCTGGTTCCGGTGCCGCAGGGCGAGCGGTCGTAGGCCTTGCCCGGGCACAGCACGAAGTTTCGACTGTCGGCGTCTCCGTGAGGCGCACCGAACAGCTCGACGTGATCGATCGCTTCTTCCGCGGGACCGCGGATACCCGCGCGTTCCAGTGCCTGGCGGATGCGCCAGGTGAAGTCGATGAGGGATTCAGCGTCGGCGAGATCGAGGCGCTGAGCGTGATCGCTCACGAGGAAAAACCAGTTGCCGCCCCAGGCCACATCGCCGTGCACGGGTCCGTGCCCTTCAACTTCGACGCGGACCTGCTTGCGATGCCGGAACGAAGGCACATTGCGAACCGAGACACGTCCGTCGTCGTGCAGGCGCGTGCGCACGAGGCCCACGGGTGTCTCCACGCGATGCTCGCCGGGCGCGAGCCGTCCCAGCCACGCCAGCGTAGCGATCAGGCCGATCGTGCCGTGGCCGCACATGCCGAGGAAGCCGACGTTGTTGAAGAAGATCACGGCGGCGGCATTGGCCGCATCCACGGGCGGCATGAGCAATGCGCCGACGAGCACGTCTGAGCCGCGCGGCTCGTTCACTACGGCTGAGCGGAATGAATCGTGTTGCTCGCGGAACTGTGCGATCCGCTCCGGCAATGTGCCCTTGAGTTGCGGACCGCCTTCGATCACCACGCGCGTCGGTTCGCCGCCGGTGTGCGAATCGATGACCCGCACCCGCTCAATGCTCATGACGCCTTGAGCCGTAGCGGGATCCTCGGTCGCGTCTCGAGGCCGCGCTGGATGATCTCGAGGATGCGTTGCCGCTCCTCCCCTTCGAGGGGCAGGCGCGGTGCGCGTACCCACTCGGCGCCGAGACCCGCCTCCTGAATCGCCAGCTTGATGTACTGCACGAACTTCACCGGCGTATCGAGGTGCAGGAGCGGCGTGTACCAGGCGTAGATCTCGCGTGCGGCCTTGTAGTCGCCCTGGATGGCAAGATCCCAGAAGTACTGGTTCTCCTTCGGGAACGCGAGCCCCATGCCCGCGATCCAGCCGGTGGCCCCCAGCACTACGCTCTCCAGTACCAGGTCGTCGACGCCGCAGAAGAGCTGGTAACGCTCGCCCACCGCGTTCCTGAGGTCCGTGATGCGACGGACGTCGCCCGAGGATTCCTTGATCGCCACCAGATTTTCGATTGGCGCGAGCTCAACGAACATCTGCGGTGTGATGTCGACAACATACGCGAGCGGATTGTTGTAGACGATGATGGGCAGCGCGGTGCTGCGCGCGACGGCGCGAAAATGTGCCAGCGTCTCCGCCGCATCGGCGCGATAGATCATCGCGGGCAGTACCATGAGGCCATCGAGTCCCATCTTCTCGGCTTCACGCGAGAAGCGGATGGCGGCTGCGGTGCTGGTCTCCACCACTCCCGAGAGCACGGGCACGCGCCCGGCCGCCGTCTCTTTCGCGACGGCGAGGACGCGGCGTTTCTCCTCGGGCTCGAGCGCCGCACTCTCTCCCAGTGAGCCGAGCATCACGAGGCCGTCGACGCCCGAATCGATCAGCGCCTGCAGGTGTCGTGCGGTCGCCTCGAGATCGAGCGACTGGTCCTTGCGCATCTGCGTCGTCACGGCGGGAAAGACGCCCTGCCAACGCGGTTGCATCAGGCCTCTCCTTCGCTCGCGACCGGCACTTGTGCCTGATTACGCATCGCCGAGCGCAGCATCATCACAGCCGCCACGATGACGACGACTACCACCATCCAGCGCAGCAGATCGAGCGGGAGCGAACGCACGAGCTTGGCAGCAATGATCACCGCCGGTATTCCGCCCAGGGTGAGCCCGAGCGTCGCGGCAAAGTTGCAGCGCCCGCGGCCCATGAAGCGCAGACCCGCCGGCGGCATGAGGAACGCGCACGAACCCATCATGATCGGAAATGCGGCCACCGGGTTCATGCCGAGCAGGCTCACCAGGATCAGGCAGGGCGCATAGAGCCCGATGCCTAGGGTCATCAGCGCGCCGAGCAGGAAGTTGATCACGAGCGCGAGCGCCAGCAGCCCGTCCTGCAGGCCGCGCGCTTCACCGCCGCCGGGAATCAGCTTGAGGCTCGCGAGCACAAACAGCGTGGCCGCGGCCAGCAGCGCCAGGCCCATGCCGACCTGGATCGCCCGTCGCGGCAGGCGCGCGACGATCCCTGCGCCCAGCCACGCGCCGAGCACCGCCGCCACGATCATGCCGATCAGCGTCGTCACGTCGACCGCCACCATCGCGACGAACACCAGTGCCTGCACTACTGTCGGCAGCGCATGGCCTGCATTGAGAGTTCCTGGGATCTGCTCATCCGGCATGCGGTGCCGGAACTTGAAGATGGCGGTGGTCGTGGCGAAGGAGCCGATGCCGAGCGTATCGAAAAAATTGGTGACGAACCCGGTGACGATGTCGAGCGTATCCGGCCGCGCACGCCCGTCGGGCGCGGTGCGCGTCGCGGAGAACCAGCGCCAGATATAAAAGAGTGCCAGCACCACCAGCACCCCGAGCAGGATCAGGCTGGCGGAGTCAGGCAGTTTCACGTGTCAGGCAGCGTCCGCATTGGCCACGGCATCATAGCCGAGATTCGGCCCCAGCCAACGTTGCGCTTCATCGAGGGTAAAGCCCTTGCGGCTGGCGTAGTTCTGGACCTGGTCGAGATCGATCTTGCCGACTGCGAAATAGCGCGAGTCGGGGTGCGAAAAGTAGCAGCCGCTCACCGCGGCGGTGGGATACATCGCGAAAGATTCCGTCAGCTTCATGTCGACATTGCGCTCGACATCGAGCAGCCGCCACAGAGTGGCCTTTTCGGTGTGATCCGGGCAGGCGGGATAGCCCGGCGCCGGACGGACGCCGCGGTACTCCTCGTGGATCAACTGTTCGTTCGTGAGCGACTCCTGCGGCGCGTAGCCCCAGAACTCGCGCCGCACGCGCTCGTGCAGCCGCTCGGCCAACGCCTCCGCCAGACGGTCCGCCAGCGCCTTGAGCAGAATCGCGTTGTAGTCGTCATGCGCCGCTTCGAAACGTGCGACGTGCGGCTCGATGCCGAGTCCCGAGGTGACGGCGAAGGCACCAATGTAGTCGGCCACACCGCTCGACTTCGGCGCAACGAAGTCCGCCAGGCAGTCGTGCGACTGTCCCTCCGGCTTACCCTTCTGCTGGCGCAGGAAGTGCAATCGTGCAATCACCTGCGCGCGCGACTCATCCGCGTAGACCTCCACGTCGTCATCGTCGCGCGAGTTCGCCGGGAACAGGCCCAACACTGCCCGCGCCGTGATCCAGCGCTCGGCCACGAGGGTTCGCAGCATGCGCCGCGCATCGGCGTAGAGATTGCTCGCCGCCTCGCCCACGACTGCGTCGGTAAGAATCTCGGGGAACCGACCGGCGAATTCCCACGCGTTGAAAAACGGCATCCAGTCGATATAGCGCGTGAGCTCCGCCAGCGGGTAATCCTTGAATACCGTGATGCCGGGCGTGAGCGGCCGCGGCGGTTGATAGGCCTGCCAGTCGATGCGATGGCGATTGGCGCGCGCCTGGCCGAGCGAGAGCTGCGGTGCTTTGACGTGCTTGCCGCGATGCTGTTCGCGCCGCTGCGCATGCTCTGCCTTGGTGCGCGCGATGAACTCGGCGCGGTTCGACTCCGTGACGAGCGACTGGCACACCCCGACCGAGCGCGAGGCATCCTTGACATACACCACCCCGCCCTCGTACTGCGGGTCTATCTTCACCGAGGTGTGTGCGGGCGAGGTGGTGGCGCCGCCGATCAGCAACGGCAGAGTAAACTGCTGGCGCTGCATCTCGCGCGCCACGTGCACCATCTCATCGAGCGATGGCGTGATCAGCCCCGAGAGGCCGATGAGGCTTGCCCCTTCGCGCCGCGCGGTCTCAAGAATCTTTTCGCTCGGCACCATGACCCCGAGATCGATCACCTCGAAGTTGTTGCACTGGAGCACGACGCCCACGATGTTCTTGCCGATATCGTGCACGTCGCCCTTCACGGTCGCCATGACGATCTTGCCGTTCGAGCGCCTCACACCGTGCTGCTCGCGCTCGATGAAGGGCACCAGGTGCGCCACCGCCTTTTTCATGACGCGCGCCGACTTGACGACCTGCGGCAGGAACATCTTGCCGGAGCCAAACAGGTCACCGACGATATTCATACCGTCCATCAGCGGCCCTTCGATAACCTTGAGCGGTGCCTCGGCCTCGAGGCGTGCCTGCTCGGTATCCTCGATGATGAATTCGTCGATGCCTTTGACCAGCGCATGCTCGAGACGGCGCGTGACCGGCCAGCTACGCCACTCGACCTCGTCCGCGCGGCGGCTTCCGCCCTCGCCCTGAAAACGTGCCGCGATCTCGAGCAGCCGCTCAGTGGCGTCCGGGCGGCGGTTGAGAATGACGTCCTCGACGCGCTCGCGCAGCTCCGGCGCGATCTCTTCGTAGATCGCAAGCTGACCGGCATTGACGATGCCCATGTCCATGCCCGCGGCGATGGCGTGGTACAGAAATACCGAATGCATCGCCTCGCGCACCGGATCGTTGCCGCGAAACGCGAACGAGACGTTGCTGAGGCCGCCGCTCACGCGCACGCCCGGCAGGCGGCGCTTGATCTCGCGCGTGGCTACGATGAAGTCGTGCGCGTAGTTGTTGTGGGCCTCGATGCCCGTCGCCACGGCGAAGATGTTCGGATCGAATATGATGTCTTCGGCCGGGAAGCCGACCTGCTCGGTGAGAACGCCGAAGGCACGCTCGCAGATCGCCACCTTGCGCTCGAGAGTGTCCGCCTGCCCCTGCTCGTCGAACGCCATCACCACGACCGCAGCACCGTAACGGCGCACGCGCCGCGCGTGCTCGATGAAAGCGGCTTCGCCTTCCTTGAGGCTGATCGAGTTGACGACGCCCTTGCCCTGCACGCACTTGAGGCCGGACTCGATTACTGACCACTTCGAGGAATCGATCATCACCGGCACGCGCGCGATGTCGGGCTCGGAAGCGACGAGGCGCAGGAAGCGCGCCATGGCGGCTTCCGAATCGAGCATGCCCTCATCCATGTTGACGTCGATCATCTGCGCACCGTTTGCGACCTGCTGGCGCGCGACTTCGACTGCGGCGGTGTAATCGCCAGCCTCGATCAGGCGCCGGAACTTAGCGGAGCCGGTGACGTTGGTGCGCTCGCCGACGTTGACGAAAAGGCTCCCGGCTTCGATGTTGAGCGGCTCGAGCCCGCTCAGTCGCATCTTTGGCACCGTTGCGCTGGGTTTGCGCAGTGCGTGGCCCGCGACCGCCGCGCCGATCAGCCGGATGTGCTCGGGCGTCGTGCCACAGCAGCCGCCGACGAGATTCACAAAGCCGCTGGCCGCGAACTCGCCCAGGATCGCCGCCGTTTCCTGCGGGGTCTCCTCGTATTCGCCAAAGGCGTTGGGGAGTCCCGCGTTCGGGTAGGCGCAGACGTAGGTATCGGCGAGGCGGGCAAGCTCCTCTACATAGGGCCGCAGTTGTCGCGCACCCAGTGCGCAGTTCAACCCGATCGCCAGAGGCCGCGCATGACGCACAGAGTTCCAGAAGGCTTCAGTGGTCTGCCCCGAGAGCGTGCGGCCCGAAGCATCCGTGATCGTGCCGGAGATGATGAGCGGAATGTCCTCGCCCAGCTCCTCGATCGCTTCACTCACGGCGACCAGCGCCGCTTTCGCATTGAGCGTGTCGAATATGGTTTCGATGAGGAGCAGGTCCGCCCCGCCCTTGAGCAGTGCCCGGGCAGCCTCGCCGTAGGTGGTCACGAGCTCATCGAAGGTGATGTTGCGCATCCCCGGGTCATTGACGTCAGGCGACAGCGAGGCGGTGCGGTTCGTCGGGCCCAGCGCTCCGGCGACGAAGCGCGGCATGCCAGTTCGAGCCGCCACCGCATCGGCCGCGCGCCGTGCAATGCGGGCGGCCTCGTAGTTGAGCTCGCCCACGAGCTCCTGCATGCCGTAGTCGGACTGCGATGGCGCGCTCGAGTTGAAGGTGTTGGTCTCGACGATGTCGGCGCCCGCTTCGAGATAGGCGCGATGAATGTCTTCGATGATGGCGGGCTGCGTCAGCGTCAGCAGGTCGTTGTTGCCCTTCACGTCCCGCGGCCAGTCCTTGAAGCGCGCGCCGCGATAGGCGGCCTCGTCGAGCTGATGGCGCTGGATCATGGTGCCCATGGCGCCATCGAGCAGCACGATGCGTTGCTCGAGGAGCTGGCGCAGTGAGGCGATGCGACCGGCGCGTGTGGACATGAGGGCTTCGATCAGGAGGCGGCGCGCCGGGCGGCGACCTGCGGTCTCACGCCGAGGGCGTGACAGATCGCGTAGGTGAGCTCGGCACGGTTCAGGGTGTAGAAGTGAAACTCATCGATGCCGTGACGCTGCAGCGTCTGCACCTGTTCGATGGCGACGCTGGCCGCGATCAGGCGGCGGGTTTCGGGATCTTCATCGAGCCCGTCGAAGCGATGCTGCAGCCAGCCCGGAACCGAAGCGCCACAGCGCTCCGCGAATCGGAGCAGCTGCGGGAAGCGCGTGATCGGCAGGATCCCCGGCACGATGCTGACATCGATGCCGGCGCGGTGGCAGCGATCGCGAAAGCGCAGGAACAGCTCCGGCTCGAAGAAGAACTGTGTGATGGCGCGATCGGCTCCCGCGTCGATCTTGCGTTTCAGATTGTCGAGGTCGAACTCGGCGCTCGGCGCCTGCGGGTGCACCTCCGGGTAGGCGGCCACCGAGATCTCGAAGTCGGCAACCCGCTTGAGCGCCGCCACCAGGTCCGCGGCGTAGGCGAAGCCGCCCGGGTGTGGCTGGTACGGACCGCTCCCCTGCAGCGGATCGCCGCGCAGGGCGACGATATGACGGATGCCGCCGGCCCAGTAGGAACGCGCAATCTCGATGATCTCCTCGCGCGTCGCCCCGATGCAGGTGAGATGCGGGGCGCCGGTCAGCGTCGTCTCCTCCTCGATGCGGCGAACGACGCGGTGGGTGCGCTCGCGGGTCGAGCCGTCGGCGCCGTAGGTGACGGAGACGAAACGCGGGCGCAAGGGCTCGAGCCGCAGCACGGATGCCCACAGCGTTTCAGCCATCTGCGCGTCGTTGGGAGGAAAAAATTCGAACGACACCTCGACAGGACAACGTAAACGGCCCGCCGCTTCCTGAACCAGGTCGACGATACGTTTGTCGGCCAAGGTGCGCTCCTTCCTCAAGCCGCCGTTTCCAGGGCCACGGGCCGACTGCCGATCGCGATGATCAGGTGATCGTGCGCGGTGTCGAACGGCCGCAGCCGCCCGCAGGCGAGTCCGCAGCCCGCGAACCATTCGCGCAGGATTGCCAGGGGGTGTCGGGTCGTCGTGCCGAGCGCCTCGAGACGATCATAGTCTTCAACGATGATGAGCCGCCCCTGCGGCCGCAGCAGGCGCGCGGCTTCCTTGAGCGCGGCGGCCGGGGACTTCGCACGCGACAGCACGCGATCGATCGTGATGGTGTCGAACGAAGCCGGCGGAAAGGCAAGCTCGTACATGTCGCCCTGCTGCAGGACGCAGTGACTGAGGCCCGCGCCGTGCACCTTCGTCCGCGCGACGCGCAGCACGTCGCTCGATAGGTCGATGCCGATCGCCTGGCGCGCGCGGGGACCGAGCCAATTGAGCAAGCGCCCGGTGCCGGTGCCGATGTCGAGCAGATCGCCGAGGTCTTCCTGCACCAGTTCCTGCAGCAGCACATCGCGCAGCCGCGCTTCTTCCTCCGGCGCGCTCGCCAATGCCTCCCGGTTCTTCTCCTGCAGATGCGCGGCAGCTTCACGAGCTCGATCGGCCCGCACTTCGGCAGCCCGTTCGTGGTCAAGCTTGAGCGAGGCGTCCTCAGGGTCGACCCAGGTGAGCACCTGTGCCGCCTGCTCCGCTCCGCGCCCGTAAGGTGGGACGCGGTAGTAGACCCAGTTCTGCTCGCGAAAGCGCTGCAGGAGCGCGGCGTCGCAGAGGACCTTGAGGTGCCGCGACACGCGCGGCTGGCTTTGGCCGAGTACGCGCGCGATCTCGCCGACAGTGAGCTCGCCTTGCGCACAGATGTTGAGGATCCGCAGGCGCGTCGTTTCAGCGGCGGCTCGCAGACTTTCGACGACCTCGGGCAATGGGCGGCTTGTCATAATACTTAACTATATAAAGATGTCCTTATATACATGGAGAAACGATGCTTTGGCAAGCACTTGGGTCTCAGCGGGGCTTATTTGAACCAGCCGAGCTGCCAGGCCACCGAGTAGGTGGTGAAGTCAGAGCCGATGCGCGTCGCGGCCCCTTTACTCCAGCTGAACTTGATGGACTGCGTCTGAAGCAGGGGGAGGGAGAACGTTATCCCGTAGCGCTCGTTGCTCTGCCAGTCGGCCTTGCGCACCGAGTCCACGGTGGTGCGCCCGCCCGTGTAATACGTCGCGCTGGCAGCGACCCACAGGCGGGGACGAAAGGTGTAGCTCACGTGAGCCTGCGTCGTGGTCAGCAGCTCCTGCTCGCGCACGTGGCCGCCAAAGAAGTCCTTGTTATCCGTGTAATACCAGATCCCTGCGGTCAATTCGAAATCCCAGGCTCCACGGGGCCAAGTGAAGCCGACCTCGGACTTGAAGCTCCAACGGTTCCCGCCCAGGTTGATGAGCCGGTCCGGAAAATACTGGCCGGTCGGCGCCACCACCACCAAGCTCACGCCCAGTGCCGGCGCCGGCTTGCGATGCATGAATTCAGTCAGGTTCAGCGCCGGGACTCCCCAGGAGTCCGAGCGCGAAGCGCAGGTTCAGGTCGCCGAAGCCGTTGCGGGTTACGCGCTGCGAAGTTTCGAGGACGTCACCGGTGTATTCGGCATTCGCGTAGGGCACGGCCAACGCGAGGCTGGCCACGCGCCCGAACAAGGCGAACGTCTGCCCATACCCGGCGATCGCGGCATCGGTGGTTCCCTGCACATTTTCGATTGGAATCGATGGGTCCAGCGCCACTCCGCCAGAGGACTCGCCGAGGCCCACCACCACGAAATGACTGCCGACGGGATTGGGTGAATAGGCGCGCGGCTCGAGCTGCTGCGCGAAAAGCCCGGGGCTCGCGAGCAAGAAGGCGAGCAGAGCGAGCGTCCGGAGCACGACCGCAATATCGCACGCAACCGGCCCTAAACTGAGGTCGTGACGAGAAAGATTCGCCACCCAGCCTCCTCATTCTTATTGCAGCAGGTCGGGTCTCGCTTCGTATCCTGCGTGAAACAGCTGCTCGCTGTCGACGGCATCGAACAGGTACGCGCGGTTGCAGAACTCGCAGCGCACCTCCACCGAGCCGCGCTCCGCCACGATGCTGCGGATTTCTTCGCGGCCCAGCGCTTTCAGGATGCCCCGGACGCGTTCGCGCGAACATTGGCAGCGAAAGTAGACCGGGGCCGACTCGAACAGTCGCACGTCTTCTTCGTGAAATAGCCGCCGCAGCACCTCTCGCTGTGGCAGATCGAGCAGCTCCGCTTCGGTCAGCGTGCTGGCGAGATGATCGATGCGATTCCAGGCCTCCGCGGGGTCCTCTTCCTCACGCAGCGGCAGCGAGGGCTTGCTGCTTCGCTCCGGCAGGCGTTGCAGCAACAGGCCGGCCGCCGAGCGTGCACTGGCGGCGAGCCAGATGCGGGTCGGCAGCTGCTCTGAGTCGCGAAAGTAGGCTTCGAGGCAGGCCGAGAGTCCGCCGGCCGCCAACGGGACTACGCCCTGGTAGCGTAGCGTCGCGTCGGCCGTTTCAACGCTCACGGTGAGCCGGCCATCGCCGGCCATCTCCCGCAGGTCGCTCGCCGGAACCTGGTCGGTCCAGCGCGCCACGCCGCGCAGACCGAAGCCGTGGCTGCACTGCGCGACCAGCAGGTGCATCGGACCCGGCCCCTGCAGTTGCAGAGTCAGGGTGCCGTCGAACTTGCGCGTCGAGGCAATGAGCGCCGCCGCGACGGCGGCTTCACCCAGCACCTCGCGCACCGCCGGCGGATACTCGTGGCGCTCGCACATGGCCTGCCATGCGCTGTCGAGGTGCAAGATGTGTCCGCGCAGCGGGCTGTTCTCGAATACGAAGCGGCGGATGCGATCGCGATCAGGCATGGATTTCAACCGCTCAGCTTGCGCTTCAGCAGCTCGTTGAGCTGCGCCGGATTTGCCTTGCCCTGCATCGCCTTCATCACCTGGCCGACGAAGAAGCCGAACAGCTTCTCCTTGCCCGCGCGGTAGTCGGCGAGCTGTGCAGGATTCGCAGCCATCACCTGCTCGATCGCATGCTCGATCGCGCTGCTGTCGGTGATCTGCCTCAGGCCGCGCGATTCGATGATGGCGTCCGCCGCGGCAGACTCGCTCCACATCGCCTCGAAGACGTCCTTGGCGATCTTGCCCGAGATGGTCGCATCGGCGATGCGCCGGAGCAGGCCCGCGAGCTGCTGGGGCGCGAGCCGGCTCGAGGTGATTTCGAGCCCGTCGCGGTTGAGTGCGGCGGCCAGGTCGCCCATGACCCAATTGGCAGCGAGCTTGGGCGCTGCCAATTGCTCTCTAAGACCATCGGCGGGGAGCTTGGGCGCACCGCCGAGGGTGGTCACAACCGACTCGTAGTAAGCCGCAAGCTCGCGGCTCGACGTCAGCACGCCGGCGTCATACTCCGGCAGGCCGTACTCGCGTACGAAGCGCGCTGCCTTTTCGTCCGGCAGCTCGGGCAGCGTCTTGCGCACTTCTTCGATGAGGGCCTCGTCGATGGCGAGCGGCAGCAGATCCGGATCCGGGAAATAGCGGTAATCGTTCGCCTCTTCCTTGGAACGCATGGAACGCGTCTCGTTGCGATCGGAATCGTAAAGGCGCGTCTCCTGCACCACCGCGCCGCCGCCCTCGAGAGTCTCGATCTGCCGCGCCACCTCGTGGTTGATCGCCTTCTCCACGAAGCGGAAGGAATTGAGGTTCTTGAGCTCGGCGCGGGTGCCGAACTTCGCCGCCCCCTTGGGCCGCACCGAGACGTTGGCATCGCAGCGGAAAGAGCCCTCCTGCATGTTGCCGTCGCAGATCTCGAGGTAGCGCACCAGGGTGTGCACCTTCTTCATGTACGCGATCGCCTCCTTGGCCGAGCGCATGTCGGGCTCGGAGACGATCTCGAGGAGCGGTGTGCCGGCGCGGTTGAGATCGATACCGGTGTAACCCTTCAGCCCCTCGTGCAGTGACTTGCCCGCGTCCTCTTCCAGGTGCGCACGCGTGATGCCGACCGTCTTGCGGCTGCCATCCTCGAGCAGGATGTCGAGCGCTCCGTCCTCGACCACCGGCAGTTCGTACTGGCTGATCTGGTAGCCCTTGGGCAGGTCGGGATAGAAGTAATTCTTGCGCGCGAACACCGAGCGTCGCGCGATGTTCCCGCCGACGGCGAGACCGAACTTCACCGCCATGCGCACTGCCGCGACGTTGAGCACCGGCAGCACACCCGGGTAGCCGAGATCGACCAGGTTGGCCTGAGTGTTGGGAGCCGCGCCGAAGGCCGTGGACGAGCCTGAAAAGATCTTCGAGCGCGTCGCGAGCTGTGCGTGGATCTCGAGCCCGATGACGGTTTCCCACTCAGTCATAGCCACGCGGAAGGCGTCGATGCCAGTCCGTCTCTTTCTGATACTGGTGCGCGGCGTTCAAGAGCTTCGCCTCGCTGAACACGGGGCCGATGATCTGCAAGCCCACGGGCAGATCCGCAACGAAGCCGCAGGGCACCGACACGGCCGGCAGTCCCGCCAGATTCGCGCCGATGGTGTAGATGTCATTGAGATACATCGTGATCGGATCGTCGGTCTTGGCGCCGATCTCGAAGGCCGCAGTCGGCGAAGTCGGTCCCATCAGCACGTCGACTTGCTCGAAGGCGCGCCGGAAGTCATCGCTGATCAGCTGGCGCACCTTTTGCGCCTTGAGATAGTACGCATCGTAATAGCCAGCCGACAGCACGTAGGTACCCGTCATGATGCGCCGCTTCACTTCGGCGCCGAAGCCCTCACCGCGCGTGCGCATGTATAGATCGAGCAGGTCGCGCGGATTCTGGCAACGATGTCCGAAACGCACGCCGTCGAAGCGCGAGAGGTTCGAGGAGCACTCCGCGGGCGCCACGACGTAGTACGTCGGCACGGACAGGGGTAAAGCCGGCAGGCTCACCTCGCGCAGCTCGGCGCCCAGGGCACGGAACACCTCGAGCGCGCCACGCACCTGCTCCCCGCACTGCCGCTCGAGTCCCTCGTCGAAGAACTCCTTGAGCAACCCGATCCGCAGCCCCTTGAGTGGCGCGGCAAGCGCGGCGACGTAGTCCGGCACGGGCATCTCGACGCTGGTCGAATCGCGAGGATCGAAGCCCGCGATCGCGCCCAGGAGGAGCGCGGCATCCTGCGCCGTGAGCGCGAGCACGCCGCCCTGATCGAGGCTCGAGGCGAAGGCGATCATTCCGTAGCGCGAGACGCGCCCGTAGGTGGGCTTGAAGCCCACGATGCCGGTCAGAGCAGCGGGCTGGCGGATCGAGCCGCCCGTATCCGTGCCGGTCGC
Organism: uncultured Gammaproteobacteria bacterium; assembly: GCA_963695985.1. Lineage (GTDB taxonomy): Bacteria > Pseudomonadota > Gammaproteobacteria > Steroidobacterales > Steroidobacteraceae > DATBVX01. The sequence goes on along the minus strand of CAVOIC010000013.1, from coordinate 37,305 downwards.
GGCCGGAACCAGCCGCGCGGCGACGGCGGCGGCGGAGCCGCCCGAGGAGCCACCGGGGACTCGCTTCGGATCCCAGGGATTACGCACCGGGCCGTAGAAACTGGTCTCGTTCGAGGAGCCCATGGCGAACTCGTCCATGTTCGTCTTGCCGAGGAGCACGGTGCCCGCCTCCTTGAGACGGGCGACCACGGTCGCGTCGTAGGGCGAAACGAAGTTGTCGAGCATCTTCGAGCCGCAGCTGGTGCGGATGCCCCGGGTGCAGAAGATGTCCTTGTGCGCGATCGGCACGCCGGTGAGCGGCCCGCCACGGCCAGCTTGCAGTTCCTGGTCGGCACGCTGGGCGGCCGCGAGCGCTTCGTCCGCCGTCACGGTCAAGAAGGCGTTGAGGTGCGGGTTGAAGCGCGCGATGCGCTCCAGAAGCGCGCGCGTCAGCTCGACGCTGGAAAAGCGTCGCCCGCGCAGTCCCGCGGAGAGCTCGGCGATCGTCAGGGTGTACATGAATGAAGAAGGCTACTCGATGACCTTGGGCACGAGGTACAGACCCGCCTCCACCTGGGGCGCGTTCTTCTGGTACAGCTCGTGCTTATCCCGCTCGGTGATCTCGTCGGCCCGCAGCCGCTGGGTCTGGCCGCTCAGCGGATGCGCCATCGGTTCGACGTCGCCGGTGTCGGCGGCATTGAGCTGCTCGACGAAGTCGATGATGCGTGACAGTGTGCCGACATACTCCGCGAGCTCGCTCTCGGTGATCTCGAGGCGCGCAAGGTGGGCGATGTTCTCGACGTCGGTGCGTGTGAGGCTCATGCAGTAAGTGTGAAAAGTGGCGCAAAAAAGGCTGAAAAATCACGGATAATGATACACCGTCGCCTTGCTGAAAGTCCTGCTCGTTGTTAGAGTACCGCAACTTTTTTTCCCCCCGCATCAGGCTCATCCGCAAACATGTTCAAGCGCCTCCGAGGCTACTTTTCCAACGACCTCTCGATCGATCTCGGCACCGCCAACACTCTGATCTACGTCCGCGGACGGGGCATCGTGCTCAACGAGCCCTCGGTGGTCGCGGTCCAGGACGAGCCGACGCGCGGCGGCAAGATCATCGTCGCGGTGGGCGACGAGGCGAAGAACATGCTCGGCCGTACGCCGGGGCACATCACCGCGGTGCGCCCGATGAAGGACGGCGTGATCGCCGACTTCACCTACACCGAGAAGATGCTGCAGTACTTCATCAAGAAGGTGCACGGCAATCGCCTGCTCAACCCGAGTCCGCGCGTGCTGGTGTGCGTGCCGTTCGGCTCCACCCAGGTGGAGAAGCGCGCGATCCAGGAGAGCGCCGAAGGCGCGGGCGCGCGCAGCGTCGACACGGTGTACGAGCCGATGGCGGCGGCGGTCGGCGCGGGCCTGCCGGTGCACGAAGCGCGCGGCTCGATGGTGCTCGACGTCGGCGGCGGCACCTCCGAGGTCGCGGTCATCTCGCTCAACGGCATCGTGTACGCGTCCTCGGTGCGCATCGGCGGTGACCGGTTCGACGAAGCGATCATCAACTACGTGCGCCGCAACTACGGCATCCTGATCGGCGAAGCGACCGCCGAGCGCATCAAGATCGAGATCGGCTCGGCCTATCCCGGCCAGCAGGTGCGCGAGATGTCAGTCAAGGGGCGCAACCTCTCCGAAGGTGTGCCGCGCAGCTTCACGCTCAACAGCAACGAGATCCTCGAGGCGCTGCAGGAACCGCTGCAGGGCATCGTCGGCGCGGTCAAGCAGGCGCTCGAACAGACTCCGCCGGAGCTCGGCGCCGACGTAGCCGAGCGCGGCATCGTTCTCACGGGCGGCGGCGCGCTGCTGCGCGACATCGACAAGCTGCTGATGGAGGAAACCGGCCTGCCGGTCGTGGTCGCTGACGACCCGCTCACCTGCGTGGCGCGCGGCGGCGGCAGAATTCTCGAGCTGACCGACGAACACGGGCCGGGGATGTTCGGACTGGAGTGAGCCACCGGCTCACCAATGGTCGCATTCCGTTCCGCTGAATCCCGACCGATACTGGGCCGCGGCCCATCTCCCGGACTACGCTTCTTCTTCTTCGGGCTGCTCGCGATCGGGCTGATGTGGCTCGATCAGCGCCAGGGTTATCTCGAGGCGGCGCGCCGCGGCCTGTCGATGATGACCTACCCGGTGCAGGTGGCGGTCAATTCTCCCGCGGCGTTCTGGGACTGGCTGCACGAAGTCTTCGCCACGCGCGAGCGCCTGCAAAAGGAAAATGCGGAGCTGAAGCTGCGGCTGCGCGACACCGACTTTCGCCTGATGCGCTTCTCCGATCTCGAGCAGGAAAACCTGCGGCTGCGTGGCTTGCGCGAAGCCACCTCGCGCGTCGCGCAGCGCTACACGGTCGCCGAAATCCTGCGCGTGGACCTCAATCCCTTCCGTCATCGCGTGATCATCAACAAGGGCTCGCACGATGGCGCATTCAAGGGCCAGCCGCTGCTCGACGCCTCCGGCATCTTCGGCCAGATCACACGCGCGGGGACCTTTTCTTCCGAGGCGATCCTGATCACCGATTCCGAGCACGCGATTCCGATCCAGGTGAATCGCAACGGCTTACGCAGCATCGCGGTCGGCACCGGCGATCTGGGACTGCGCCTGAGCCTGCCGTTCTTGCCCACAAATGCCGACATCAAGGTCGGAGACCTGCTGGTCTCCTCCGGCCTTGGGGGCGTGTTCCCGGCCGGTTATCCGGTGGCGACCGTGACCAAGGTCGACACGGAGGTGGCACAGACCGCGGTGATTTCCGCCAAACCGGCTGCGGCGCTCGACCGGGATCGTGAAGTGCTTCTCATCTGGACCAACGAGCCGGCCATCGATGTGGCGACGGAATCCGCCGCGCCGGGAACAGGATCGAAACCGTGAGCCGCGAGACGTTGAACCGCGTGCCGATGCTGCTCAGCGTTTTTGTGGGCCTGATGCTCAGCGTCCTACCGCTACCGCACCTGCTCGACATCGGGCGCCCCGACTTTCTCGTGATCGTCGTGCTTTATTGGTCGATTATGGTGCCGCGCGCCGGTGGCATCACGCTCGCATTCCTGGCGGGCCTGATGCTCGACGCCTTCAAGGGCGAGGTGCTCGGCCAGCACGCGCTGGCGCTCTGCCTCAGTACCTATCTCGCGATCAAGCTGCATCTGCGTGTGCGCATCTTCCCGATCTGGCACCAGGCTCTGACCGTGTTCTGGCTGCTCGCGGTGTACCAGTTCATGTTGTTCTGGATCGACGGCATGACGGGGCACCCGATCACCAACTACGCACGCTGGCTTCCGGCGTTCACCGGCGCGGCTCTTTGGCCCTTCTTCGCAGGCCTGCTCGGCAACGCTTACCAGCGCACCTGACGCACCGTGAGCAATCGCGTCCGCATCAAGGATCACTGGGCCGAGCAGCGCATGTTCCTGCGCCGCACGATCGCCGCCGGCATCGTGATGGCTGTGCTGATCGGCGCCGTGCTCAGCAAGCTGGTGCAGCTGCAAGTGGTCCGCCACGATTACTATCTCGATCTCTCCCAGGGCAACCGTGTGCGCGTCGAGCCGGTGCCCCCGAATCGAGGCTTGATTCTGGATCGCAACGGCCTGGTGCTGGCGGAAAATCTGCCCGCCTACCAGCTCGAGCTGACGCGCGAGCAGGTTCCCGATGTTGATGGCTCCCTCAAGGCGCTGGTGGACCTGGGGCTCGTGCTGAGCGATGACGTCGATCGTCTGAAGCGGCTGATCCGTTCCCGTCCCCTGTTCGAGGCGGTGCCGATCCGTCTGCAGTTGACCGACGAGGAAGTGGCACGCTTTGCGGTGCGCCGCCACGACATGCCCGGCATCGACATCCGCACCCGTCTCACGCGCCACTATCCGTACGGAGCGATCGCGGTGCATGCGCTCGGCTACGTGAGCGCCATCAGTGAGCAGGACCTGCTGCACATCGATGCCCGCGAGTACGCGGGCACTACCCTGATCGGCAAAGTGGGCGTCGAAGCTTCCTACGAGCGCGAGCTCCATGGCGCACCCGGATTCCGGCAGATCCTCGTCAACGCCCAGGGCCGGCCAATGGAAGCCGAGAGTCCGTTGCAGGCTGACCTCTCGAAGAAGCCGGCGCTGTCAGGCAACGACCTGATCTTGAGCCTCGATATGCGTGCGCAGCGCGCCGCGGAAGATGCGCTCACGGGCAAGCGCGGCGCAGTCATCGCTATCGATCCCGCCAACGGCGATGTGATCGCTTTTGCCAGCGTACCGGGTTTCGATCCCAATGGCTTCGCCCGCGGGCTGAGCCGTGCCGACTATTCGGCGCTCGAGGACAACATCGATCGCCCGCTCTTCAATCGCGTGCTGCGCGGCGCCTACCCACCAGGCTCGACGATCAAACCGGTCATGGCGCTCGCCGCGCTCAGCTATGCGGTCGTTGATCCTGAGCAGGTGCGCTACTGCCGGGGCTTCTTCACGTTGCCCGGAAGCAGCCGCCATTACCGTGACTGGAAACCGGCAGGCCATGGCTGGGTGAACCTGCGGGAAGCGGTCGCGCAGTCCTGCGACACCTACTTCTACGGCGTCGCGCAGGCTCTCGGGATCGATCGCATGGCCGCCTTCCTCACCAAAGTCGGTCTCGGCCAGCGCACCGGCATCGACATCGACGGTGAAAAGCCCGGCCTCGTTCCCTCGCGCGAGTGGAAGGAGAAGACCTTCGCGAGCGAGGGCGATCGCATCTGGTTTCCCGGCGACACCGTCATCCTCGGGATCGGACAGGGCTACATGCTGGCGACCCCGCTGCAGCTCGCGCACGTCGCCAGCCTCATTGCCGGGCACGGCACGACCTTCCAGCCACGACTCGTGACGGCCGTGCGCAATGCACGCACCGGCGAGGTTCGGCGCCTGCCGCCGAAGTCTTCGCCCGCGGTGGACCCGGACGAAGGCTCACACTGGCAGCGCGTCGTAGATGCGATGGTCGCCGTAATGAACTCGGCCCACGGCACGGCGCGCGCGACGGCGGTCGGCTCGACCTACCAGATCGCGGGCAAGACTGGCACCGCGCAGGTGTTCTCGGTCGGGCAGGGGGAGAAGTACAACGAGAAGGAAGTCGAAGAGCGTATGCGCGATCATGCGCTCTTCATCAGTTTCGCGCCGGCCGATGCGCCGCGCATCGCGGTGGCGGTGCTGGTCGAGAACGGTGGCCATGGCGCCAGCGTTGCCGCACCGGTGGCACGCAAGGTCATGGATGCCTATCTGCTCCGGGAGACCCCCGCCTCATGATCTACGATGACCTGCAACCCTCGACCGCGCGCCGCACGCTCACCGCCTCGACGCGTCTGCTCGGGAGGCTCCGGCTCGATGGACCGCTGCTGCTCGCGATCAGCGCCACCGCGGTCTTCGGACTCGTGATCCTGTATAGCGCCTCGGGCGAGAACTTCGCCCTGACCCGCGGTCAGTTCCTGCGCATGTGCCTTGGGCTCGTGCTCCTGGTACTGCTCGCGCAGGCGAGCCCGAAGTACCTGCGCATGTCCGCGCCCTGGATCTACGCGCTGGGGATCGTGCTGCTCGTGATCGTCGCGGTGATCGGTGACATCGGCAAGGGCGCGCAGCGCTGGCTCGACCTCGGGATCCTGCGCTTCCAGCCTTCGGAGATCATGAAGCTGGCCGTGCCGATGGCTTGCGCGTGGTTCCTGCACGAGCGGCCGTTGCCGCCCGATTTCAAGGTAGTACTGGTCCTCGCACTGCTGGTGCTTCTTCCCGTTGGCCTCATCGCCGAGCAGCCGGACCTGGGAACGGCGCTCCTGATCGGCGCGGCGGGTGTGTTCGTGGTGCTGCTCGCGGGGCTGCGGGTGCGCGTCATCATCGCCATCCTCGCCCTGCTCCCGGCCCTGGCCTGGCTGGGCTGGGGCCTGCTGCACGACTATCAGCGCCGGCGCGTCCTCACCTTTCTCACGCCGGAGAGCGACCCGCTCGGTGCCGGCTACCACATCATCCAATCGCAGATCGCACTCGGCTCCGGCGGCGTGTTCGGCAAGGGCTGGATGAACGGCAGCCAGGCACAGCTCGAGTTCCTGCCGGAACGCTCGACCGATTTCATCTTTGCGGTCGCGGGCGAGGAATTCGGGCTCATCGGCCTGATGCTGCTCGTCGGCCTGTACCTGTTCATCATCGGCCGCGGCATGTACCTGGCGATGCAGTGCCAGGACACGTTTTCGCGTCTGGTCGCCGGCAGCATCAGCCTGACGTTCTTCGTCTACGTGTTCGTGAACGCCGGCATGGTGAGCGGGCTGCTGCCGGTGGTCGGCGTGCCGCTGCCCCTCGTCAGTTACGGCGGCACGTCCATGGTGACCCTCATGGCCGGTTTCGGTATTCTCATGTCGCTCCACTCGCATCGCAAACTCGTGGGGTCGTGAACCGACCCGCACGGATGCCGTAGACCTGCATCGATGGCCTCAACTCCAGCGCGTGCCGTGTTCCGCGGCTGCATCTCCTGCCTGCTCCTGGTCGCAGCGGTCAGCGCCGACGAGCCGCCGACAGCGATCGACCCGGCGCGTCCGACGGTGCAGGCCTTCATCGCCCGCATGAGTGCGCAGTACGGCTTCGCCGCCACCGAGCTCACTCAGCTCCTCAGCCAGGCGAAGGTCCAGCAGGGAATTCTCGATGCGATGGCGCGACCACCCGAACGCACGCTGGCCTGGTACGAGTACCGCGCGCGCTTTCTCACTGAGCAGCGCATCGCGGACGGCGCCCAGTTCTGGTCGGAGCACCGCGAGCTGCTCGATCAGACCGCGCAGCGCTACGGCGTGGCGCCGCAGTATCTGGTCGCCATTCTGGGAGTCGAGACCTCGTACGGCCGGATCACGGGTCGTTATCGGGTGCTGGATGCGCTCGGCACGCTCGCGTTCGAGTATCCGCCGCGCTCCGATTACTTCACCAACGAGCTCGAGCAGTTCCTGCTGCTCACGCGCGAGGAATCGCTCGATGCGCTCGCGGCCCTCGGTTCGTATGCCGGGGCCATCGGCGCACCGCAGTTCATGCCCGGAAGTCTGCGACGCTACGCCGTGGATGCCGATGGCGACGGCAAGCGCGATCTGTGGTCGGACTGGGCCGACATTCTCGCCAGCGTCGCCAATTATTTTCGGGTGCACGGCTGGCAGCCCGATGGCGTAGTGCTCGTGGACGTCGACATCGACCAGGCGCATGCGCACGACCTGGACTCGCGGCCGCAGACGCTCAGCGAGACGATTGCCTCGCTGAAGGCGAAGGGCGTCGCCTTCCGCGAGACTCTGCCGGAGGATGCGCCCGCGATGTTGATCGCGGCGGATGAGGCCGACGGGGTGCATTTCCGGGTCGGGTTGAACAACTTCTATGTCATCACTCGCTACAATCGCAGCCCGCTCTACGCGATGGCGGTATACGAGCTTGGCAACCGGGTACGCGAGCGCGTCTTCAGCGATGAGCCGCCGGGCTGACAGCGCGGCGCTCGTCATCGCGCTGCTGCTGCTGGCGGCCTGTAAGGCGACGCCACCGCGTCCTGCACCAACGACCGTGCCGGCGCCGCCGCCCGCGGATGTCACCAAGGTTCCAGATGCGGTGCCGCGCGCGGAGCCTCGCAGCCGCAACGGCAATCCGCCCTTCTACGAGGTGGATGGGCGGCGCTATTTCGTGCTCGGCTCGAGCAGCGGCTACCTCGAGCGCGGCGTCGCTTCCTGGTATGGGCGCGATTTTCACGGCGGTCGCACCGCGACCGGCGATACCTACAACATGTATGCGATGACCGCTGCCCACAAGACGCTGCCTCTGCCCTGCTACGTGCAGGTGACGAACTTGAGCAATGGTCGCAGCGTGGTCGTGCGCGTCAACGACCGGGGCCCCTTCGTCGCCAATCGGCTCATTGACCTTTCTTACTCGGCGGCCGCGCGGCTCGACATCATCCGCGACGGCACCGCGCTGGTCGAAGTGCGCAGCGTCGCGGCGCAGGCCACCGCGGTATCGGTGCCGCCGCCCGCGCCGACGGCCGTGGCGAAGGTCGACACACTCTACGTGCAGGCGGGCGCATTCGCGGACCCGGCCAATTCCGAGCGCCTGCTGCAGAGGTTGCGCGCTGCCGGTATTGGCCCGGCGTTCGTGCTCAACGATCCGGTCGGCGGCAAGGTGCTGTATCGCGTGCGCGTGGGCCCGGTGCCCTCGGTCGCGGAGTTCGATCGCCTGGTTGAGGAGTTGAAGGGCGTCGGCGTCGAGGACGCGCGGCTGGCCGTCGATTGACGGCTCCCGCCCGAGTCGGCAAAGCGGCTACACTGCAGTTTTTAACGGTTCGAAGCTTCACGATGAAACGGTTGATTCTCGCCCTCGCGGGCCTGCTCCTGACCCTGAATACCTCGTACGCCGCCGACGTGCCGGTGCCGCCCCCACCGGCGCTCAAGGCGCGCAGCTATGTCCTCGTCGATCACGACAGCAATCAGGTGCTCGCCGCGAGCAATGCGGACGAGCGCATGGAGCCGGCCAGCATCACCAAGCTGATGACCGCCTATGCGGTGTTTCATGCGCTCAAGGAAGGCAAGCTCACGCTCAAGGAGAACGTCACGGTCAGTGAGCACGCCTGGCGGGCCGAAGGATCGCGCACGTTCGTGCAGGTCGGCACGCAGGTTCCGGTAGAGGTGCTGATTCAGGGGATGATCGTGCAGTCGGGTAACGATGCCACTATCGCGCTCGCCGAACGCGTCGGCGGAACCGAGGATACCTTTGCCGCGCTGATGAACAGCTACGCGCAGCAGCTCGGGATGAAAGGCACGCACTTCGTAAACAGCACAGGCCTCCCCTCGCCCGAGCACTACATGACGGCGCGCGACATGGCAATCCTGGGCTCCGCCATCATTCGCGAGTTCCCCGACTACTACCGCTGGTATTCGCAGCGCGAGTTCACCTGGAACAAGATTCGGCAGGAAAACCGTAACGGTCTTCTCGATCGCGATCCGAGCGTCGATGGCATCAAGACGGGCCACACTGAATCGGCCGGCTATTGCCTCGTGACCTCCGCCAGGCGCAACAACATGCGGCTGGTGTCGGTGGTGCTGGGAACCGCGTCGATGAAGGCGCGCGAGGACGCGAGCCAGGCGCTCCTCAACTATGGCTACACGTTCTACGAAACCCGCAAGCTCCACGCGGCCGGCGCGTCCCTGCAGTCGGCGCGCGTATGGAAGGCGGCCTTCAGCCCGGCCGAAGTCGGCCTGCGTCGCGATCTCTACGTCACGGCACCGCGTGGCCAGTTCGACAAGCTCACGACCGCGCTCAGCGTCGAACCGAAGCTGATTGCACCGCTCGCGGCCGACAAGCCGATCGGGACGCTCAAGATCTCGGCTCGGTGACCGCGTCCTCGAGCAACGCAATATCTACCCGTTGCGGGCCGTGCCGCAGGGCGGCTGGTGGAGGCGCATGGTGGACAGCATGCTGCTCTGGATCGAGTAGTGGCCGAGCCTCTGCCCATCGCCTATCTCAATGGGGAGTTCGTGCCGCTCAAGGATGCGCGCGTGTCCCCACTCGATCGCGCCTTTCTCTATGCCGACAGCGTGTACGAGGTGATGCCGGTCTACGGCGGCCGCGTATTTCGCTTTCGCGAGCACTTCGACCGGCTCGATCGCAGTCTCGGCGAGCTGCGCATGCGCCCGGTGTACCCGCGCCCGCGGTGGGCCACGGTTTGCGACGGCCTCATCGAGCGCAACGGCGGCGGCGACATGTACCTGTACGTGCAGGTCTCGCGCGGTGCGGAGTTCGGCCGCAACCACGCTCCGCTGCCCGACATCGAGCGCACCGTGTTTGCTTTCGCCTCCGCCCTGCCGCCGCTGACGCGCGAGCGCCTCGAACAGGGCGTGGCGGCGGTGACCGCCGAGGACACGCGTTGGTCACGCTGCGATATCAAGTCGACGGCATTGGTCGCCAACGTGCTGCTCAAGCAGCTCGCGATCGATGCGAATGCGACCGAGGCCATCCTGCTGCGCGACGGGATGCTGATGGAAGGCGCCTCCACCACCGTGCACGTCGTCGTGGGCGGGGAGATCTGCACGCCGCCCAAGTCGCACAGCATTCTTCCCGGCACCACGCGCGACGTCGTCAGCGAGCTCGCCGCGCGCGGCGGCATTCCCTTCCGTGCCACACCGGTGAGCGTCACCGAGCTCAGGAAGGCCGAAGAAGTATTCATTGCCGCCGCCACGATCGGCACCCTCGCCGTGACCCGGCTCGACGGCCGCCCGGTCGGCGCCGGTGCGCCGGGACCGGTCTGGAAACGGGTGCACGCCGCATTCGAGGCCTACAAGCGCGAGCTCGCTGGTACCCCCGCCTACTGAGCGTGGCGCGAGCCGATGCCCGACGTGTTCGAATTCCCGTGCGAATTTCCGATCAAGGTCATGGGCCGTGCGAGCGCGGACTTTCGCCGCCTCACGCGCGCGATCGTGGAGCGTCACGCCGGCGTGCTCGGCGAGAGTCAGGTCGCGGAGCGTCTCAGCAAGGACGAGAATTTCATCTCCCTCACTTTCACGATTCGTGCATCCAGCCGCGAGCAGCTGGATGCGCTGTACCGGGAACTCACTGCGTCCGAGGAGGTGCTGATCGCACTATGAACACGCTCGTGTGCTGGAAGTGCGGAGCCTCGCTCGCGGCGCTGACCTTGCCGCTGCGACGTCTGGAAGAGTGCAAAGCCTGCGGCGCCGAGCTCCATGTCTGCCGCATGTGCGTCGACTATGACACTGCGGTCGCCAAGAGTTGCCGCGAACCCATTGCCGAAGAGGTGAAGGAGAAAGAGCGCGCCAACTTCTGCGATTATTTCAAGCCCCGCCCGGATGCCTACCGTCCGCGCGATACTGCAGCTGAGCAGCACTCGCGTGCGGCGCTCGGGGCACTGTTCGGCGACGCGGCCGGCAACGCCGGCTCACAGCCGGCGGCGGACGCTTCGCGGGCGAAACTCGAAGAGTTGTTCAGGAAGAAGTAGCAGACGCCGTCCTGCCATAGAGGCGGCGTACGAGTATTGCTTCCAGCTGCGCCGCGACCACTGCCAGATCCGTCATCCCTGCCAGGTCACCGAGTCGCACCACCTCAAGCCCGGCATAGCCGCAGGGATTGATTCGCGTGAAGGGCTCAAGATCGTTGCAGACATTGAGGGCGAGGCCGTGATAGCTGCAGCCGCGCCGCACGCGCAGGCCGATGCTTGCAAGTTTGCACCCCGCAACGTATACCCCGGGCGCATCGCGTCGGGCCGCAGCCTCGATGCCCATCCCGGCGCACAGTTCGACGACCGAATCTTCGAGGCAGCTCACCAGGTCACGGATCCCGAGGCGCGCCCGCTTCAGATCGAGCAGCGGATAGACCACGAGCTGACCCGGACCGTGATAGGTAACCTGTCCGCCGCGATCCACGGGTACCACGGGAATCTCTCCTGGCGCGAGCACGTGCTCGCTACGCCCGTTGAGCCCTAGCGTAAAGACCGGCGGGTGCTCCAGGAACCAGATCTCGTCCGGAGTCGACGCATCGCGCGACTCGGTGAAACGCTGCATGTCGTGCCAGGTGGGCTCGTACTCGACGAGTCCGAGCCGGCGCACCATAGGGCCGAGAGCGCCGGTGCTCGTCGACGGGAGGACTGCGGCGTGCATCGTTCAGCCTGAGGCCGCGGACGGCACGCCCAGGCCCGCGTTGTTGCGTTCGAGCGCGCGCTCGGCGCGATAGCTCGAGCGCACCAGGGGTCCGGAGACGACTTCAAGAAATCCGAGCTCCAGACCCCGGGTGCGATAGGCCGTGAACTCCTCGGGGGTCACGAAGCGCTCGACCGGAAGATGATTCACCGTCGGCCGCAGGTATTGACCGAGCGTCACGATGTCGACGCCGGCATCGCGCAGGTCCTTTAGCGTCTCGAGGATCTCCGCTTCGCTCTCGCCGAGACCCAGCATCAGGCTGGTCTTGGTGAGCACCGCTGACTTGTGGCGCTTGGCATGCGCCAGCACCGCGATGGTCTGCTCGTAGCCTGCGCGCGGATCCCGCACCGGATGCGTGAGCCGCCGCACGGTCTCGACGTTCTGTGCGAAAACATCGACGCCGGAATCGATCACGGTTTGCACGTCCGCCAGCACGCCCTGAAAGTCCGGTGTCAGCGCTTCGACGGCCGTGCCCGGGTTCACCGCCTTGATGTCACGCACGCACGCGGCGTAGTGGGCCGCCCCGCCGTCGGCCAGATCGTCCCGATCCACCGAAGTGAGCACCACGTACTTGAGCTGCATCAGGCTCACGGAGCGCGCCACGTTCGCGGGCTCCTCCGCGTCGAGCCAGCCGCGCGGGTTGCCCGTATCGACCGCGCAGAAGCGGCACGCGCGCGTGCACACCGCACCCATCACCATGATCGTCGCCGTGCCGGCGTTCCAGCACTCACCGATGTTCGGGCACTTGGCCTCTTCGCATACCGTGCTCAGGCGATGCGCGCGCACGATCTGGCGCACGGCATCGAATGCCGCGCCACTCGCGAGCGGCGCCCTGAGCCATCTGGGCTTGCCCCCGAGCGCACCACGATCGTTCGCGCCCTGAGACTTCACGCCGTCCTTGATGGCGGTGAAGCCCTGCGGCGTGCGGTATTTCTCGCCGCTGCGGATGCGCTCGCCCGGTTGCGCAATGGGAATGCCTTTGAAATCGGCCATGGTCTGGAGCTTGCTTTGAAGAGCGAGGTGAGATTCTACCGCATGGCCCTCAATCGCCCCACGCCGGGCCGCGCGTCCACGGCGAGGAGACGGTCAGTCTGTGCGCCCCTGCAGCTGCGCCAGACGTTGCGGCGTGCCGACGTCGCTCCATGCGCCCTCGTACACTTCCCCGCTCACGCTACGGGCGTCGATCGCACGCTGCAGCAGGGGCAGCAGTGGAAAACGCCCGGTTTTGCACTCCGCAAAGAATTGCGGGTGATAAACAGCGATACCTGCAAACGTGTAGGTCTGTCCGTGGCGACGGATTACGCGTCCGCTATCCAGGCTGAAGTCACCCTGAACGTGATGCGCGGGATTCCGCACGAGGACCAGATGCGCCGTCGCGTCGTGCGCGCGCGCCAGGCGTGTGAATGGATAGTCCGTCCACACGTCGCCATTGACCACGATGAACGGTTCCGCCCCGAGAAGCGGCAACGCGTTGAAGATACCGCCGCCGGTCTCGAGCGGCACCGGGCCTTCTTCGGTGTAGTGGATCGAAAGACTCAGGCGCCCGCCATCGCCCAGGGCGGCACGAATCTGTTCGCCCAGCCAAGACAGGTTCACCACCACATCGCGAACACCCGCGGCGCGCAGCGCCTGCAAGTGGTGCTCGATCAGGGTCCGGCGACCAATCTTGAGGAGCGGTTTCGGCGTGTCGTCAGTCAGCGGTCGCATGCGCTCGCCGCGCCCGGCCGCGAGGATCATCGCCTTCACGCGAGGGCCTCGGCGGTACGCTGTGCGAGAATCGGCTCGACCCGTGTGCGCAGGAACCGCGCGAGCGGCGCAAGCTCCGCGTGCTGCGCGCAGGCCGACTGTACGTATTTCAGCGTGAGCGGCAGGTTGTTGAGATACCCGGCCTTGCCGTCGCGATGGTACAGGCGAGCGAAGATGCCGAGCACCTTGACGTGCCGCTGCACGCCCATCAGATCGAACCAGCGCAGGAACTCGGCCTCGCTCGAGCCGACATCGACACCCGCGGCCTGAGCCATGGCCCGATAACGCAGCACCCACTCGCGCACGCGCGCCTCGGGCCACTCGATGTAGCAATCGCGAAACAGCGACACCAGATCGTAGGTGACGGGGCCATGCACGGCATCCTGAAAGTCGAGCACGCCAGGATTGTCTCCCGGGAACACCATCAGGTTGCGCGAGTGATAGTCGCGATGGACCAGGACCTCGGGTTGTGCCAGCGCCTCGCGGCACAGCAAGTCGAACGTCTGCGCCAGCATGTTCTGATCGTCCGCGCTCAGCTCGAGCTTCAGATGCCGCCCGCAGAACCACTCGGGCATCAGCTTCATCTCAAACTCCAGCGATGCGCGGTCGTACGCCGGCAGGCGGCGCGCGTGCTCGGCGCCTTGGGACTGGATGCGATTCAACGCCATCATCGCATCGAGATAGTGCGACTCGACGTTGAGATTCGCCGAGAGGTCCTCGAGGTAGTGGCGCGTTCCGAGGTCCGTAACCAGCAGGAAACCCTGCGCCCGTTGCTCGGCGAGGATGCGCGGCACGTGTACCCCGATTTCCGCCAGCATGCGCCCGATCCTGAGATACGGGCGCACGTCTTCCCGCTCGGGCGGCGCGTCCATCGCGATGAACGTTTCCCCGTCGCGCCAGACGCGAAAATAGCGTCGAAAGCTGGCATCGCCTGAGGCGGCCGCGATCCGGTCGGCGCCGAAGGTCAGCTCGTTGGCGAGCCAGTTGCGCAGCAACTCGAGTCGCGCGTCGCTAATGGTCGACCTCCGTGGCTAAACAAACGTCATTATAATGTGTCCGCACGCAGCAACCCCCGCAAAAATCAAGAACTTGACAGCCTCGTCACGCCGCTTTCCTTCTCCGCGACAGCCCGTCCTCCTGGCCGTTGCTCTCGCCTGCTGTCGCGCGCTGGCCGATGATCCAAAGACGGCCGCCGAACAGGAACAGCTGTGCGGGCCGGTCGCGGCTCCCCTGCCTCCAGCCACCTCGACGGCAAAGCCGGGCGATGAGGACATCGAAGTGACGAGCCAGGGCGCCGAGCTCAGCCGCACGGGCGATGCGCTATTAAAAGGCAAAGTCGAGGTGCGCCAGGGTGACCGGCATCTCAGTGCTGAAGACGTCCACTACGATAACGCTACGCGCAGTCTCGAAGTCGAAGGCAACGTGGAATACCAGGACCCGCAGGTGCGGGTGAGAGGAGAGTCGGGCACCTACGATGCAACCGGCGGCGCTTCCTTTGGCGGCGCCCAATTCGAGCTCCCGTCGCGCCCCGCGCGCGGTGCGGCGCAGGAGATCGTGGTCAAACGCGATGGCCACGTGAGTCTCAATGAGGTCAAGTACACCACCTGTCCGGCCGGCAACGAGGACTGGTTCATCAGGGCCAAGGATATCGATCTCGATACAACCTCGCGCAACGGCAGCGGGCGTGGCATCCGTCTCGATTTCAAGGGTGTGCCGATCCTCTACACGCCGTACATCTCCTTTCCGCTCGGCAACGAGCGCAAGAGCGGGTTCCTGTTCCCGGAGTTCGGCGTTTCCGATCGCAACGGCGTGGAGCTTGGGCTGCCCTACTACTTCAATCTCGCGCCAAATTACGACCTGAGCCTGACTCCGAGAGTCTGGACCGATCGCGGCTTCGTGCTCGAGAGCGAATTCCGCTACCTGGGCCACGGCGATCGCGGCGAGCTCGATGCCGTGGCGCTGCCGAACGACCGGCTGCGCGATGAGGATCGCAGCTACTTTCACTGGGCGCATCTCAGCGATTTCTTTGAGCGTTGGCGCTTCGTCGCCGATGCTGCCAACGCCAGCGACTCGAACTACTTCGAGGATTTCGGCCAGGGCTCCGAGATCACCAGTACTCTGTATGTAAGACGCGATGCGCAGCTGCGCTACTACGGCGAGCACTGGGAACTGCTGGGCGAAGCGCAGAACTTCCAGACCATCGATCAGACCATTCCGGAGGAGTCACGACCGTACACGCGCCTGCCGCGAATCCTGGCGCGCGGACTGTGGGAAGAGATGCCGCTCGGGTTCGAATACGAGCTCGACGGTGAGTTCGTCAATTTCGAGCGCAATGAGGGCATCACCGGTTCGCGGCTGGACCTCGAACCCGTGGTGCGCTGGTCACTGCGCGGTCCGGGCTACTACGTCGTGCCGCAAGCGGCCTATCGCTACACGACTTACGCGCTCGGCGACGTGCCGGCCGGCCAGCCCAAGTCACCATCTCGCTCCGCGCCGCTCCTGAGCCTCGACAGCGGGCTGACGTTCGAGCGCCTCACCACGCGGCGCATCACCACTTTCGAGCCGCGCCTCCTGTATCTGTACGTACCATTCCGCGATCAGACCGACCTGCCGGTGTTTGACACGGCGTTGCCGGATCTCAACGTGGTGGAACTGTTCCGCAGCAATCGTTACGTGGGCGCCGATCGCCTGAGCGATGCCAACCAGCTGAGCGGCGGCGTCACCGCGCGGCTCCTCGATACCGCGAGCGGGCAGCAGTTCCTGAGCGCGACGCTCGGCGAGACCTGGTATTTCCGCAGTCCCCGCGTGGTGCTTCCGACCGAGGTGCCTTCCGACCGCCAGTACTCGAATTTCATCGGCGAGGTGGAGCTGAGCGCCTATCGCCACTGGAATATCCGCATGGGAGTGGAATACAACCCGGTCGATACGCGCAGCGAGAAAGGCCAGGTGAGCGTGCAGTACAGGCCCACCGCGCAATCGGTCGTCAACGTGGGCTATCGGTTCAGGCGTGACCTGATCGAACAGGTCGACGGCTCGATCGCCTGGCCACTTGCGAGGCGCTGGAACGTCTACGCCGGCACGGTGTACTCGTTGCGCGATGACTCGCTGATCGATGAGTTCGCCGGCTTCGAGTACGCGAGCTGCTGCTGGCGCGTGCGACTGGTGCAGCGACGCTACGTCAGTAGCCGCACTGGCAACCGGGACAGCTCCCTCGCCCTGCAGCTGGAACTCAGCGGCCTGAGCAGTGTCGGAGTGCCTGCCGACGCTTTTCTCGAGCATGCAATTCGAGGATACTCGCGCACCCGCCCCGACCAATGAATACCGCGGATCTTGTCATGCGTACCGTCCGATTCATCGCCCCATTGACCGTTCTCCTCGCCACCCAGGCGTTCGCACAGACGCGCGAGCTGGCCACGAGCGGCACGCTGCTGGATCGCGTCGCCGCCGTCGTAAACGACGGGGTGGTGCTTAAGAGCGAGGTCGACCAGCAGATCCAGATGGTGTCCGAGCGCCTGCAGCAGCAGCGCACCGAGCTCCCGCCGGAAAATGTGCTGCGCCAGCAGATTCTCGAGCGCCTGGTGCTGCAGGAAATTCAGCTGCAACGCGCCGATCGCGGCGGGGTGAAGATCTCGGACGAGATGCTCAACAACGCGCTCAAGGACGTGGCGGAGCGCAACAAGCTGACGCTCGATCAGCTGCCGCGCGCGCTGGAGGCGCAGGGCATCAACTACTCCGCTTATCGTGAATCGATCCGCAAGGAGATGACGATCACGATGCTGCGCCAGCGCGACGTACTGAGCCATATCATCGTCACGCCGCGCGAGGTCGACCAGTACCTCGCCAAGCAGAGCAGCTCTATCGAGAACCAGGAGTTCAACGTCTCCCACATCCTGCTGGCACTGCCGCAGGCAGCGACTCCCGGGCAGCTCGAAGAAGTCAGCGCCCGCGCCAAGGACATCTACGAGCGCGCCCGCAATGGCGAGGATTTCGCCCAGCTCGCGGTCACGTACTCCAACAGCCAGACCGCGCTCGACGGCGGATCGCTCGGCTGGCGCAAGGGTCCGCAGCTGCCGGGCTTCATCGCCGACCTGGTGGGGCACATGCAGCCAGGCGATATTGGCGAGCCCGTGCGCACACCGAGCGGATTTCACATCGTCAAGCTCAATGAGCGGCGGGGCGCGGAGCAGCAGGTGATGGTGAACCAGGTGCATGCACGCCACATCCTGATGCGCACCAACGAGCTGCAGGACGACGCCACCGTGCGCCAGAAGCTCGAAGCGATCCGCAAGCGCATCCTCGACGGGGAGGACTTCGCCGGACTGGCGGCAATCACTTCCGAAGATCCGGGGTCGGCGGCCGACGGCGGTGATCTCGGCTGGGCTGCACCCGGCTCCTACGTGCCGGAATTTGCCAAGACACTCGATGGCATGACGGACAACGAAATCAGCGAGCCGTTCCAGACCCAGTTCGGCTGGCACATCGTGCAGCTGCTCGGGCGGCGCACGCACGACAACACCGACGAAGTGCGCCGCCAACACGCGTTCGCGGCCTTGCGCGACAGCAAGGCGGACGAGGAAACGGAGCTGTGGCTGCGCCGGCTGCGCGACGAAGCCTTTGTCGAATACAAGATGTAGCCGGGAACGGCTCCACCACACAACCACGGTGTTCATCCCCAGGATCATCCTGACTTCTGGTGAACCGGCGGGCGTCGGGCCCGATCTGTGTCTCAAGCTCGCCGAGCACGACTGGCCCTGCGAGCTGCTGATCGCGGCCAGCCCGGAGCTGCTGCGCGAGCGCGCCAGCCTTCTCAGCCTGGAGGCGCAGATCGAGGAATATGCACCCTCAACCGCGCGCACGCCGCATCGCGCGCGGGTCCTGCGAGTCATTCCCGCCGTCCTTGCCAGCCGCGTCGAGGCCGGTCGACTCGATGTCGCCAACGCCCGCTACGTCGCTGCAGCTGCTCGACCGGGCCATCGACGGCTGCCTGCAGGGCGAGTTCGACGCCATGGTCACCGCGCCGGTGCAGAAGAGCATCATCAACGAGGCGGGCGTCGCGTTCACCGGGCACACCGAGTACCTCGCCGGCGCGCACACGACACCCCGCGCGCCGTCATGTTGCTGGTCGGCAGAGCGACTGCGCGTAGCGCTGGCGACCACGCACCTGCCGCTTGCGCGAGGTCAGCGCGGACCCTGACGCCGCGAGCTCCTGCAGGACGTGCTGCGCATCCTGGACGCGGATCTGCGCCGGCGCTTCGGCTTCGCGCGCCCGCGGATCCTGGTGTGCGGCCTGAACCCGCATGCCGGCGAAAGCGGCCATCTGGGGCGCGAGGAAATCGAGGTGATCGCGCCGGCGGTGCGCGCTGCGCGCGCAGCCGGAATCGACGCAACTGGGCCGGTGCCGGCCGACACCGCATTTACGCCGCGCGCGCTCGCTGGTGCCGACGCGGTGCTGGCCATGTATCACGACCAGGGTCTGCCGGTGCTCAAGTTCGCCGGCTTCGGCGACGCGGTGAACGTCACGCTGGGCCTGCCGATCATCCGCACCTCGGTCGATCACGGCACAGCGCTGGACCTCGCCGGCAGCGGCCAGGCGGATGCCGGCAGTCTCGCGGCGGCGCTCCAGCAGGCGATCGAGCTGGCGCGAGCGACGGCATGAGCCGCGCGCGCAAGCGCTTTGGCCAGCACTTCCTTCACGATCCAGAGGTCCTGCGGCGCATCGTCGCTGCGATCGATCCGCAACCGGGCGAGCCGCTGGTCGAAATCGGTCCGGGCCGCGGCGCCCTGACCGCGCCACTTCTCGAGCGGGCCGGAACGCTGACAGCGATCGAAATCGACCGGGACCTGGCGCGTGAGCTCGCTCGGCGCTTCGGCGCGGCGTTGAAGCTGATCGTCGGCGATGCGCTCGAAGTCGACTTTGTCGCACTGCGCGGTCCTGGCCCGGCACTGCGAGTCGTGGGCAACCTGCCGTACAACATCTCCACGCCCTTGCTCTTTCACCTCCTGGCGCAGCGCACCGCCATCCTTGACATGCACTTCATGCTGCAGCGGGAAGTGGTCGAGCGCATGGTCGCCGCGCCGGGATCGAAGAGCTACGGGCGACTCACGGTGATGCTCGCGCCCTGGACTCAGATAGAGGCTCTACTGGAGGTGCCGCCGCAAGCCTTCAGGCCCGCGCCCAAGGTCAGCTCGACGGTGGTGCGCATCACACCGCACAGCGAAGCGGCCTTCCCGATCGGCGACCCGGCGCGGTTCGAGCAAGTCGTGCGCGCGGCCTTCTCGCAGCGACGCAAGACGCTGCGTAACGCGCTCAAGGGGCTGGTGGACGCAGAGCGGCTCCGCCAGAACGGCATCGACCCCGCCTTGCGGCCCGAACGGCTGACACCAGCACAGTTCGCCCTCCTCGCGGCCTCACCTTCCGCCTGAGAAGCATGTGGTCCCGTCCCCGCTATAATCGGCGCGATACGTAGCGCCGGAGACACTCATGCAGGAATACAAGAAGATTCTCCTCGTGGTGGACCTCACCGAAGACAGCCAGGTCGTGGGCGAACGCGCCCGTGCCATCGCGCAGTGCTATCAGTCCCGGATCCAGCTGCTGCACGTGGTCGAGTACGTCCCGGTCGAGCCGATGGGTGAAACGCTGCTGCCGGCGGTGCAGATCGAAGAAGAACTGATCGAGCGGGCACGTATCCGGCTGCAGGAACTGGCCGTGAAACTCGGCCTGCAGGGCAGCGACTGCTTCGTCGAGGCAGGTAACATAAAGGCGGAGATCATCCGCGTGGCGCAGGAGCAGGCGGTCGACCTCATCGTGCTCGGCAGCCGCGAGCGGCACGGCCTCGCGATCCTGCTCAATTTCACCGAGGACTCTGTGCTCCATGCATCGCCCTGCGATGTGCTGGCGGTGCGCCTGCACTGAGGAACGGTTCGATCCGGACACTGGCGTTGGGCATGAGAGCAGTCTGATCCGGCCCCTGGCGTGAGGGCCGTGCCAACTGCGGGCTGACCAACGCTCGATGACCGTGCCATCTGAAAATGTATCCCCGCAAACATTGCTCGCCCGAGTTGTCAGACCCTCGACGCCAGTGCCCGAATCGTCCTGCATAACCCCAGTTGGGAGTGCCTTCTCTTGGTCCGCTCCGCGGACCTCTTCCTAGAGAAGTCAACTAACTCTCATCAGTCATGCAGGAGCGTGGTGGACATCGGCGTGATATCTGCCGACTGCGCCGGCTACCTATGTTTGCGGGTTTGAGGTTTCATGCTTGAGGTGACAATAGCCGTGATCCGGCGCACGTCGGCACGGTATCACCCGATGGCCGCCAGCGACTGCTCTGCCCTTTTCCACCTCGCACTTCGATTCCGGTACACTGACGCCATGTCCGCCACGGACTCAAGCCCGGAAAGAACGCGTCACGCCATTCGCGTCGACGTCGAGACCAATTTCGTTGACGAGCAGTCCGATCCGCGCGAACGGCGTTTCGTATTTGCCTACACGATCACGATTCGTAACGAAGGGCAGGTGCCGGCCCGCCTGCTGACGCGCCACTGGATCATCACCGACGCTAACGGCAAGGTGCAGGAAGTACGTGGCGACGGCGTGGTGGGCGAGCAGCCGTACCTCAAGCCCGGCCAGGGCTTCCGCTACTCGAGCGGCGCGATCATCGAGACCCCCGTGGGCGCGATGCAGGGCTCCTACCAGATGGTCGGCGACGACGGGCAGCACTTCGACGCGCCGATCGCACCGTTCACTCTCGCGATGCCGGGCGTGCTGCACTAGGTAATGTCGCTCTACGCCATCGGCGACGTCCAGGGATGCGACGAGGAGCTGGGCGAACTTCTGCACCGTATCCGCTTCCGCCCCGACCGCGATCGGCTCTGGTTCGTGGGCGACATCGTCAACCGCGGCCCGCGTTCGCTCGCCGCTCTGCGCCGCGTGCATGCCCTGCGGGACAATGCCGTCGTGGTGCTCGGCAATCATGACCTGCACCTGCTCGCCGTGGTTCACAGCCGCGCGCGGCGTCTGCGTCCCAGCGACACACTCGACGATGTGCTCGGTGCGCCGGACCGTGAGCGGCTGCTCGAGTGGCTCATCAGTTGTCCGCTCTTTCATCACGATGCGCATTTCGGTCTCGCGCTCGTGCACGCAGGCCTGCCGCCGCAATGGGACCTGGCGCTCGCCCAGGCGGCATCGGCAGAGGTGCAGGCAGCCTTGCAAAGCGATGCCGGCGGACTCTTCAAGCACATGTACGGCGACCAGCCCGATCAGTGGAACGAAACGCTGACGGGTTACGACCGGTTGCGCTTCATGGTGAACTGCTTTACGCGACTGCGGTTCTGCGACGCCGAAGGCCGCATCAATCTCAAGCTGAAGGACTCACCGCGCGCGGTGCGGGCGCCGTGGCTGCCGTGGTTCAAGGTGCCGCGGCGCTTGAGCCGGGAGCTGCGCACCGTGTGCGGGCACTGGTCGACGCTCGGCTACTACGACGCCGACAACGTCATCGCGATCGATACCGGCTGCGTGTGGGGCGGGAAGCTCTGCGCGCTTCGCCTCGACGATGACGGCCCACCGGTGTTTGTGGCCTGTGCCGCGCATCAACAGCCGGATTCCGACTGAATTGCTCGCAGTGCGAGTGGCGGCTCGCCCGGTGAGCCGCCCGTCTATAATGTCGGCACTCCGACCCCGCCGCCATGCTCGAGCTACTGAACTACATCGCCGGCCGCTCCCAACCCTCCCGATCCGGGCGCTGGTTTGACGTCTACGAACCGGCGACGGGCCAGGTGTTCGCGCGCGCGCCGGAGACCGATGCGGCCGATGTCGAGCAGGCAGTGGCGGCGGCGCGCGCGGCGTTTCCCGGGTGGCGCGATCTGCCCGCCGCCGAGCGTGCGGCGTGGCTTGACCGGATCGCAGACCTCATCGAACGCGATTTCGAAGCGTTTGCACGCGCCGAATCGCAGGACACGGGCAAGCCGCTGTCGCTGGCGCGTGCGCTCGACATTCCGCGCGCCATCGCCAACCTGCGCTTCTTTGCCGACGCCGCGACGCAATTCGCGAGCGAGGCACACGCGATGGAAGCGGGCGCGATCAACTACACGCTGCGTCAGCCGCATGGCGTCGTGGCCGGGATCTCGCCGTGGAACCTGCCGCTGTATCTGCTCACGTGGAAGATCGCGCCCGCGCTCGCCGCGGGCAATTGCGTCATTGCCAAGCCTTCCGAGGTCACGCCGCTCACCGCCTCGCTCCTAGCCGACAGGTGCGCCGAAGCGGATCTGCCAGCCGGGGTGCTGAACGTACTGCACGGCGCGGGCCGCGGTGTGGGCCAGGCTATCGTCGCCCACCCCGAGGTGCGCGCCGTCTCCTTTACGGGTGGTACCGCGACCGGACGCGCCATCGCTGCGGCCGGGGCGCCCCAGTTCAAGAAGCTGGCGCTTGAGCTCGGCGGCAAGAACCCGACCGTGGTGTTCGGTGACTGCGATTTTGACCGCGCAGTCGAGGGCGCGGCGCGTGCCGCGTTCACCAACCAAGGTGAAATCTGCCTGTGCGGCTCGCGGGTGCTGATCGAACACACGATCTACGCCCGCTTCCGCGAGGCTCTCGTGGCGCGGGTGAAGCGCCTGCGCGTGGGCGATCCGCTCGCGACCGATACCGACCAGGGCGCCATCGTGTCCGAGGCGCATCTGCACAAGATCATGACGGCGGTCGAGCAGGCACTTGCGGACGGCGGACAGATTCTCTGCGGCGGCAGGCGCGTCACGGTTGACACGACACGCTGCCGGCAGGGCTGGTTCTACGAGCCCACCGTCATCGACAACCTGAAGCCGGAGTGTGCCGCGAACCAGGAGGAGATCTTTGGCCCGGTCGTGACCCTGCAGTCCTTCGGCGATGAAGCCGATGCGCTGCGGATCGCGAACGGCACGCCCTATGGTCTCGCGGCCTCGATCTGGAGCCGCGATGTCGAGCGCTGCCATCGGGTCGCGGCGCGCCTCGAATCTGGTCTCGTGTGGGTGAACACCTGGATGCTGCGCGATCTGCGCACGCCCATGGGCGGAGTCAAGCATTCAGGGCTGGGCCGCGAGGGCGGCGTCGAGGCCATGCGCTTCTTCACCGAGCCGCGCAACGTGTGCGTCAAGTACTGAGTTCAAATGCCATGAAGTCCGAAGTCATTCTGTCCGCGCGCGCACCCGAGACGCTCGGCGCTTACCCGCACGCGCGTCGCGTCGGCAACCTGCTCTTAATCTCCGGCATGGGACCGCGTCGGCGCGGGGAGGCGAGGGTACCTGGCGTCGAGCTGGATGCTGCGGGCCGCGTGGTCCGCTACGATATCGAGGCACAATGCCGCGCCGTGTTCGAGAACGTGCGCGTCGTCCTCGAAGATGCCGGTTCGAGCTGGGAGCGGCTGGTCGACGTGACGGTGTTCCTCACCGACCTCGAGCGCGACTTCGCCACCTACAACAGGATCTATGCCGAATATTTCGGCAGCGTCCACGCCTGCCGCACCACCATCGGCGTCGCGCGCCTGCCCGGTCCGATCGCGATCGAGCTCAAGTGCATCGCGACGCTCCCGGAGTAACTGCCATGGCCATCGAAGCCTTCAACCTGCGCCGCTGGATCGATGCGAACCGTCACCTGCTCAAGCCGCCGGTGGGCAACAAGCTGGTGTTCAAGAATGCGGAATTCATCATCATGGCCGTCGGCGGCCCGAATTCCCGCAAGGACTTTCACGACGATCCCGGCGAGGAATTTTTCTACCAGCTCGAAGGCGACATGCTGCTCAAGACTATGCAGGATGGCCGCCCCGTCGATGTCACCATTCGCGAGGGTGACGTGCTGCTCCTGCCGCCGCACGTGCCGCATTCACCGCAGCGCTTCCCGAACACCGTCGGCCTCGTCGTGGAGCGCCCGCGTCGAGCGGGCGAACAGGACGGCTTGCTCTGGTATTGCGAGAAGTGTCACCAGAAACTGTATTCGGAGTACTTCGAGCTCAAGAACATCGAGACGCAGTTTCCACCGGTGTTCGAGCGTTTCTTCTCGAACCTCACGCATCGCACCTGCAGGCACTGCGGGGCGGTCATGCAGCCCCCAAGCCGGCGTAGCTGATGCTGAAGATCGACATTCACACGCACGTCATTCCGGACAACTGGCCGAACCTGCAGGAGCGTTACGGCTATGGCGGCTGGGTGCAGATCGAACACACCGGCCCCGGCTGCGCGCGCATGGTGCAGGAAGGGAAGCTCTTCCGGCACATCGAGGCCAATAGCTGGGACGCCGACAGGCGCTTCGAGGATTGCGCGCGCACCGGCGTGAACGTGCAGGTGCTCTCTACCGTGCCGGTGATGTTCAACTACTGGGCGCGCGGTCCGGACACGCTCGATCTCAGCCGCTTGCTCAACGATCACATCGCCGGCCTGGTCGACCGTTACCCCACGCGCTTCATCGGGCTCGGCACCGTGCCGATGCAGGAACCCGATCTCGCAATCCAGGAGCTTGAACGCTGCGTGCGCGAGCTGAAGTTGCCCGGTATCGAGATCGGCTCGCACATCAACGGGCGCAATCTCGACGACCCGCGCGTGGTCGAAATCTTCACCGCCGCACAGGAACTCGGCGCTGCCGTGTTCGTGCATCCCTGGGATATGCTCGGGCGCGAGCGCATGTCACGCTACTGGCTGCCGTGGCTCGTCGGTATGCCGGCCGAAACTTCGCTCTCGATCTGCTGCATGATCTTCGGCGGCGTGTTTGCCAAGCTGCCGCGCCTGCGCGTGGCATTCGCTCACGGCGGCGGCGCATTTCCCTCGACCCTCGGGCGCATCGAGCATGGCTTTCACGCCCGGCCCGACCTCGTCGCAGTCAACAATCAGACCAATCCGCGCGACTACCTCGGACGTTTCTACGTCGATTCACTGGTCCACGATCCCGATCTTCTGCACTACATGCTGAAGCTGATGGGCGCACGCAGTATTGCCCTGGGCAGCGACTATCCTTTTCCGCTCGGCGAGGATCACCCCGGTGCGATGATCGAATCCATGCAGCTCGACACTGACACGGTCGCGCGCCTGCTGCACGGCACGGCGCTCGAATGGCTGAACCTCGAGCGCAGGAAATTCGAGTGACGCACCTGACAGTCGCCACGGCAGACGGTCCGATGCGGGTCGATCTTGGCCAGCCGCTCGACCTCTCGATTCCATATGACTTCGCCGGAGAGCAGCCTTCACATTTTGACGCCCCGCGAGCGAGCGCCATGGCTTTGCACGCTGGGTCCTTCGTTGGCGACGTGCGCCTTGGCGGTAGCTGCAACTGCGAGGAATTGCGCCTCATCCCCCACTGCAACGGCACGCATACCGAATGCGTGGGTCACGTTACGAGCGAGCGCGTCAGTGTGCACGAGCGGTTCTCGAGTGGTCTCGCGTTGGCGCTGTTGCTCTCCGTCGAGGCGACTGCGGCGAGTAGTAGTCATGAATCGACGGTTCCTCCCGCCGCACCGGGCGATCGCCTGATCACGGCACGAAGTCTCGAGCAGGCCTGGAAGCGCCAGCCGTCGGCGGGCGTCACCGCGCTGGTGCTGAGAACCTTGCCCAACGACGCCGGTAAGCGCACGCGCCGCTACGAGGCCCACCCGCCGCCCTTTCTCTCGATCCCGGCTGCGGAATTCATCGTGGCCCGGGGTGTCGAGCACCTGCTCGTGGACCTGCCGTCTCTCGATCGGACTCACGACCAGGGGAAACTCAGCGTCCATCGGATCTTCTGGGGTCTGCCGCCGGGCAGCAGCAACCACGCGCAGGCGCGCCGGCCCCACGCCAGTGTGACGGAGCTGATCTTTGTTCCCGACTCCGTCACAGACGGCTGCTACCTGCTCGACCTGCAGATAGCGCCTTTCGTGAGCGACGCGGCGCCCAGTCGCCCGATCCTGTATCGGCTACAACGCCCATGAGTTTCGAAGCCACGCGCGCTCATGCCGAAGCGCGGGATCGAAGCGACGTACTCGCGCCTTTCCGCGCGCGTTTTTGTCTGCCGCCCGGCCGGCGGCGCGACATGGCCATCTACTTCTGCGGCAATTCCCTCGGCCTGCAGCCAAGAGGCGTGCGCGAGCTGATCGACGAGGAACTCGAGGACTGGGCGCGGTACGCGGTGCTGGGACATCTCGAGGCCCGGCGCCCCTGGCTGCCGTACCACGAGCAGCTCACCAGTGACACGGCGCTGCTCGTTGGGGCACAGGCCGGTGAAGTCGTGAACATGAACACGCTCACCGTGAACCTGCACCTCATGATGGTGAGCTTCTACCGGCCCACGCGTGAGCGTTTCTGCATCCTGATCGAGCAAGGCGCCTTCCCGTCGGACCGCTATGCAGTCGTCTCGCACCTCGGCCACCACGGCTACACGGCGAAAGAGGCGCTGATCGAAGTGGCGCCGCGTCCGGGCGAGGACTGCGTGCGCCACGGGGATCTCGAGGTGCTGCTGGCACGCGAAGGGCATCGCATCGCCCTCGTGATGCTGCCAGGCGTGCAATACCGCACCGGGCAGAGCTTCGACATCGCGCGCATCACTCGAGCGGGACACGCGGCCGGCACGATGGTGGGTTTCGATCTCGCGCATGCAACAGGCAACGTAGCGCTGCACATGCACGACTCGGGCGCGGATTTTGCGTGCTGGTGCACCTACAAGTACCTCAATGCGGGGCCGGGAGCGGTGGCCGGCTGCTTCGTACACGAGCGCCATGCGCGGTCGCCGGAACTGCCGCGGTTCGCGGGCTGGTGGGCTCACGACAAGGCGACGCGCTTTCAGATGCCGCCCGATCTGGAGTTGCTCGCCGGCGCCGAGGGCTGGCAGATCAGCAATCCACCCATTCTCTCGATGGCGCCCCTCGTGGTCTCGCTGGCGATGTTTCGCGAGGCCGGCATGCCACGGTTGGTCGAGAAGGCGCGCCTCCTTACAGGCTTTCTCGAGTTCCTGCTGCACGAGCGACTGCCCGGGCACATCCAGATCGTGACGCCGAGCGCGCCTGATGAACGCGGCTGCCAGCTGTCGCTGCGGCTGCGTAACGGAGTGCACTCGGGCCGGCGCGTGTTCGAAGCGCTCGCAGAACGCGATGTCGTCTGCGACTGGCGCGAGCCGGACATCATCCGCGTGGCGCCAGTGCCGCTCTACAACACTTTCACCGAAGTGTGGGAGTTCGTCGACGTGCTGGCCGTAAGCCTCGCGAAGTGACCCAACGTGCAGATTTCGCCCGTCACGATTGTCGGCGCTGGTCCCGCCGGCTCATTGCTCGGCATCCTGCTCGCGCGCCGCGGATTTCCACTTACGGTCTTCGAGCGTCGCCCCGACATGCGCCGCGAGACGATCAGCGCCGGCCGCTCGATCAACCTGGCGCTCGCCGATCGTGGCATCCATGCACTGTCCCATGCCGGAGTTCTCGATGCGGTCAGGCCCCTGATGATCCCGATGCGCGGACGCATGATCCATGACGAGGCGGGCCGCACCACGTTGCAGCGCTACGGTCAGAATGACAACGAAGTCATTCATTCCGTCTCGCGCGGCGAACTCAATAAGCTGCTGCTGAGCGAGCTCGAGCGCAGCGCCGGGATCCAGGTTCACTTTCGCCACAACTGCCGTGGATTCGACTTCTATGCCGGTCGCGTGCGTATGGTCGATGAGAGCGACGGCAGTGTGCGGGACATCGATGCGCGCCCGGTGATCGGCGCAGATGGCGCGAGTTCTGCGGTGCGTGCAGCCATGCTCGACGATGAGCGGACCCGCGTGAGCGAGGATGTGCTCTCGCATCAGTACAAGGAACTCACGATTCCCGCGGGTCCAGGCGGCCGACATCGCCTGGAGAGCAACGCGTTGCACATCTGGCCGCGCGGTGGCTACATGCTCATCGCTCTGCCCAATATCGACGGCAGCTTCACCGCGACCTTGTTCCTGCCCGCCGACGGGCCGGAGAGCTTTGCGACGCTCCAGGCGCGCGATGATGTGGACCGATTCTTTGCGCGCCGCTTTGCCGATGCACAGGTCCTGATGCCGGATCTCAGCGAGGAATTCTTCGCACATCCAACGGGAACCATGGTCACCGTGCGCACAGCCCCGTGGAAGTTCGCTGACCAAGTGCTGCTCATCGGCGATGCGGCACATGCGATCGTGCCTTTCCACGGCCAGGGCATGAATTGCGCGTTCGAGGACTGCGTGGCGTTCGACCAAGCACTCGACCGCTACGAGGACTGGGGACGCGTGTTCGCACGCGTCGACCGCGTGCGCAAGCCTAATGCCGATGCGATCGCGCAGATGGCGTTAGAGAACTATGTTGAGATGCGCGATTCGGTACGTGATCCGAAATTCGTACTGCAGAAGGAATTGTCGCTGCAACTCGAGCAGCGTTTTCCCGGGCTGTTCATTCCACGCTACTCGATGGTGATGTTTCACCACGAGATTCCTTACACCACGGCGCTCGAGCGCGGTCGCATCGAGCAGGAAATTCTCCACGAGCTGACGGCGCACGCAGCGAGCGTCGATGAGGTCGACTGGACGCTCGCGACCAGGCTGGTGCAAGCGAGATTGCAGGCTTTCTAAGTACTTGCCCGAAGTCATTGACATGGTGTTAACAATGTAGGCAGCCCAGTTAGGGTTGCGAGATATGGACCTGTAGAATTGCGCACATGGCTGACGACGTAGAGCTCGCGCAGACCGGGGCAGCCGCGATACAGCCTCACCGGGAAATCGAATGGCAGCTCGCTGCCCGCGACCTGTCGCAGGTCCGCCAGTGGCTGAGTGACCACAGCGGCGTCGACGGCTTTACGATCGAGCCGCGCCCGGGCCGCACGATTTACGATACCTACCTGGACACCGACGACTGGCGCATCCACCGCGCGGGGTATGCGCTGCGCTTGCGGGATCTTCCGGGCCGGGCGGAAGCGACGTTGAAGGATCTCGCTCCTGGATCCAACGGACTCCGAATCCGGCGCGAGATCAATGAGCCGCTCCCTGCAGCCGAACAGACCGCGCTGGCGCAAAGCAGCGGACCGGTCAGCGCCCGGATCCACGATGTAGTCGGGACGCGACCGCTGCGCACGCTGTTTCGCGTGCGCACGCAGCGGGAATGCTTTGCCGTGATGCAGGATGAGGGCGAGCAGGCCGCCGAGATTGCCCTCGACGAGACGATCGTTGCCAGTGCCGACGGCGGGTCGCGCGCGCGGCTGAAGCGCGTGGACGTGGAAGCGCTCACCGAATCCGCGCAGCAATCGCTCGAAGGCCTGGTAGACCACCTGCGCGTCGAGTGCGCCCTGGAGCCCGCGGCTGACAGCAAGTACGAGGTCGGCCTGAAATCCACTGGCCTCGCCGCGCCGCTCTCATCCGATCTTGGGTCGATGCTCATCGATCCGACGCTCAGTATCGGCGAGATTGCACGCGCGAATCTGCGCCGCCACCTGTGGACCTGGCTCACGTGCGAACCCGCGGCGCGCCTCGGCGAAGACGAGGAACGCTTGCACGAGTTACGTGTCGCCGGACGTCGACTCGACACGAGCCTTGGTCTATTCCAGGATTACTTGCCGAAATCGATCGTGAGACAGCGCCCCGCCTGGAAAGCGCTGGTACGTACGCTGGGCACAGTGCGCGACCTGGATGTGCAGCTCGCAGAGCTCGACAGATTCGGCAGCGAGTTGAACGATATCGACCGCCAGCGACTCGAGCCGCTGCGTGGCCGTCTGCGTGCGGAGCGTCAATCGGCCCGAGCCCGGATGCTGGCCGTGCTCGATCGCGCCTCGACCCGGCACCTGGTGGAACGCCTGCGGCTTGCACTCTTCAAGCCCAACCGGATGGCCGTCAAGCGCAACAATCCGGTTGCGGCGCTGGTGGCGCCGAAGCTGATTCGCCGCACCTTCAAGAAACTCCGGCGCGCAGCCGAAGAAGCCCGCAAACACATGAGCGCTGTTGCCTATCACGAGGTGCGACGGCGCACCAAGCGGCTGCGCTATGCCATCGAATCCTTCGAAGGCGTTTACGGCGACAGCGCGCCCGACTTGCTGCAAGCCATTCGCCGGTTGCAGACCAGTCTCGGCTCGCACCAGGACGCGCACGTGGCGGCGAATCGGTTCCGCGCCATGGCCGGCACGCGCACGTACAAGATGCCTGGGGAGACGGTGTTCCTGATGGGCGTCTTTACGGAGCGCCAGAGGCTGACGGCGGGTGACATGCGGCGGCGCTTCAGCAAGTCCTATCGTCGCGTAGAGGGGCGCCGCTGGAAAGCCTTGCGCCGCGCGATGGCTGAGCTGGCGACGACACACAGTGGTGCCGCTGTCGAAAAACCGCCCGATCAACCGGACGGAAGCGCGAACGCCATCACGTAGTCGCCTGGCGGAACCATTCCGCTCAGCGCGAAATGACCTCCCGCCGCGACGACCACGAACTGGCGACCGTTGTCACCGAGCCGGTAGCTCATGGGTACCGAATTGGCCGTGGTGGGCAGCTCCGCCTTCCACAGCTCCTTGCCCGTGTTGAGGTCATAGGCGCGGAACGCGGGATCGGTGCCCGCACCTACAAAGACGAGGCCCGTCGCGGTGATGAGGGGGCCGCCGATCGAAAGGCCCGCCCCGGCCATCTTCGATAGCGGCCACTTCGCTGCCGGGCCCAACTGCCCGAGCGCGCGAGTCCAGACCACTTTGCCCGACGACAGGTCGACCGCATCGAGCGTAGCCCATGGCGGGCGGGTGCAAGGCGCGCCCCACGGCGAGAGCACCGGAGCGACCACCGCGCAATAGGCGGAACCGGTTTGAGGCAGGTCCGGGTTGAGCGCGCCACACTGCGCCCGCGGCACGAGTTTTACCGAAAGCGCGAGGTGGCTGGTGGTCACGACCATCAGCTTGCGGGCAGGATCGACCGCGGGCGATCCCCAATCGTTGCCGCCAAACGTCGAGGGATGGACCACCGAGCCCTGAAGCGAGGGCGGCTGATACATATCGCCCGTACGCAACGCCTTCAAGGCATCACGGCACTTACCCTTGTCCCAGAACGTGAATCCCCACGCATCATCCGGGGTGAGCCTGGTATTGGCGAGTGGCGGAGGGAGCGATGGCACAGGCTGCGTCGGACTCAGATGCTCCTCCGGCACTGCGCCCTCTTGCGGCGCGGCTTTCTCCTCGATCGGAAACAGCGGCTCGCCCGTTTCGCGATTGAGCACGAACGTGAAGCCCATCTTGGTCACTTCGACCAGCGCGGGAATGCTCTTGCCGCCGATCGTGAGATCGATCAGCGTCGGCTGTGCGGGCACGTCGTAGTCCCAGACGTCGTGATGCACGGCCTGGAAGTGCCACACGACCTTTCCGCTCGTGCCGTCCAGCGCAACCACCGACGTCGAGTAATAGTCGAGCCCTTCGCGGTCGCCGCCGAAGTAGTCATTCCCCGCGTTGCCCGTCGGCAGAAAGACAAGATTGCGCGCGGGATCGACTGAGATGATCGACCAGACATTGGGCGTGCCGGCGCGATAGGTACCGTCGGGATTGACATCGGCTTCGCCCGGCGGCACCGGATTCCACGCCCACTTGAGCGCACCGCTGTGCACATCGAAGGCGCGCACGACACCGGCGGGCACGCCTTTGCGGAAACTGTCAGCAACCAGTGAGCCGACAATCACGGTGTCGCCGAGGATGGCGGGCGGGCTCGTCACGCTGTATTCCCTGGGACCGTGCGGTGTCAGACCGGCACTGAGGTCCACCTCTCCATTCTTGCCAAAATCCGTGCACGGAGCGCCGCTCTCGGCATCAAGCGCGATCAGCCTGGCATCGAGTGTTCCAGCGAATATGCGCTTGGCGCACATGCCCGGCGCGCCGGCGCCCGCCGCCCAGAGCGAGACACCGCGGCACACGGGCACATTCTCCTTGCTCAGATCAACATGAGGATCGAAAACCCAACGTTCCCTGCCGGTCGCCGCATCAAGCGCGAACACGCGGTTATAGGGCGTGCAATAGTAAAGTGTGTCGCCGGAAACGATCGGCGTGACCTCGAAATCGGTCTGCTGCTGAGCGCTGTTGATGGTGCCGACGCCTTCTGCGGGTGGCCCGCGAAAATCTCCCGAGCGATGAACCCATGCGAGCTTCAGAGCCCGTACATTTGCAGGCGTGATCTCATTCGCCGGCGAATAATGCCCGCCGCCGGGGCCGCCGCCGAAGCTGGCCCAGTCCGCGGCCGGGCCTGCCGGATGGTCAACCCTGCCGCCCTCGCCGCAAGCGGTCAGCAGCGTGCAGATGAGAAAACATGCCCGCGAGACTCGCCAAGTAGACGTCATCTCCGCTCCCCGATTTCTTTTCGTTCGCGGAGCATAGTGTATCGGATGAATGCTAGCGCACCAGATTTTACAGGTGCGATCGGCGCGTGCGATGACGCTAGAATGCGTAGCATGAACCGCGCGCTCGTCGTGCTCGGCGTCCTGCTGATTCTGACCGGTGTGCTGTGGTCGAAGCTGCGCTCGCTGCCGCTCTTTCGCCTGCCCGGAGACATCGTGATCGACCGGCCGGGTCTCAGGTTCTATTTCCCATTCACCAGCATGCTGATCCTGAGTCTCCTCCTCACATTGCTTCTCTGGCTCTTCAGGCGCTGAGCGCACGTAGTTTGCGAGCGGGTCGGGCTTCGGCGTACGCTCCCCTGCCGTTCCGCCGTGGACACGCGCTGCACCTTTACGGCGGAGCCACGACCAACAACAACCGAGGGGATGCATATGGGTGGAATCAATGTTCCGCGCTGGCTCGCCGGCGGAGTAGTCGCAGCGATCGTCATCTACGTGATCGAATGGATCATGGGCACAAACGTGTGGGCCACGGCCGTGAACGCGCGACTGACCGAGCTGGGGCTGTCGACGTCGATGACCGCCGGCACCTTCGTCGGCTTCGCGATCATGTCGCTGCTCGTCGGCCTGGTGCTGATCTTCTTCTATGCTGCCGCGCGCACGCGCTTCGGACCAGGTGTTCGCACTGCGGTCATCGTCTCGATCGCGCTGTTTCTCGGCGGCTACCTGACGGGCCTCGTCTATTACGGCATTATCGGGCTGTTTTCGAGCGACCTGCTGGTCAAGTGGGGCGTTCAGGGCCTGATCGAGACGATCATCGCCGGCATCGCCGGTGCCTGGGTCTACAAGGAATGACGGGGAGCTAGGCGCGCTCCAGCGTGAAGAACGTCATCGCGTAGGCATTCTTCTCGTCGGCCGGATGCGTGGCGCGCGTGATGCTGCGCCACTCGTTCCAATCGATGAGCGGGAAGCGTGTGTCACCCGCGATGGGTGCGTGCACGCGCGTGAGATAGATGCGCTGCGCCTGCGGCAGGCACAGACGATAGATCTCCGCGCCGCCGATCACCATCAGCTCCTCCGAATCGCGGCTCGCGTCGAGCGCTGCATCGAGACTGGCGACAGTCTCCACACCGGGCACGTCGATCGGCTCGCGGCGCGTCAGTACGAGACTGCGGCGGCCGGGCAGCGCTTTGCCGATGGCTTCAAAGGTCCTGCGGCCCATCAGCATCGGCTTGCCCATGGTGAGCTCCTTGAAGTGCCTGAGGTCCGCGGGCAGGTGCCAAGGCAGCCGGTTGGCGCGCCCGATCACACCGTTCTCGGCCATGGCCACCACGAGCGTCACGAGAGGCCGCGGTTGCGGGGGTTTTGTGCGCTCGGTCACGCTTGACATAAAGGCCCTGTGAGCGGCTCCACGCGCTTGGAACTCAAAGACTTATACAGTGAGCGGGCCGTTTGCGCAGGGCGCTCCGCACAGAGGCGACGCGGCGCGGCGGCGATCACGACCCTAGGGTAATCCCGAGTGTTGCAATGAGGCGAACACTGGCGTGGCTGGCCGTCGTGGGGCTGTTACTCGGCCCTGCGACGGCCTATTCACAAACCATCACGCGTTACGCGCGCTTCGTCGGCAACATCAACTTCGTTGCAACGGGCGGTTCGCTGCGCACGCAGCCGAACACCGTTGACGCCTGCGCGGTCGGCGCCACCAGCACGGCCGCCGTCGCCGGCATACCCGCGGGTTCCACCGTCCTCGCCGCCTACCTGTACTGGGGAGGCTCGGGCAGCACCATCGACTCGAGCGTCACCTTCGCCGGCGCGGCGATCGGCGCGAGCCGCACCTTCACGACCACGTTCAACAACGGCGGCACGCTCTTCCCCTACTTCGGCGGCTTCGCCGATGTGACTGCGCGCGTCGCGGGCAACGGCAACTACACGTTCGGCGGCCTCACCGTCAACACCGGCGCGCCTCACTGCGGCAGCCAGGCAGTGGTTGCGGGCTGGGGGCTCGTCGTGATCTATCAGCGCGCGGCCGAGAGGTTGCGCGCCATTAATGTCTTCGACGGGCTGCAGTATTTCCGCGGCAGCGCGGTCACGCTCACGCCCGACGGCTTTCGCGTACCGACGACAGCGATCGACGGGCGCATGGCGATCGTCGCGTGGGAAGGCGATCCGCAGAACTCGACGCCTCTCAATGGTTTCAGCGAATCGCTGAGCTTCAACGGCAACGCGCTCGACGACGGCATCATCGTCGCCGGTAGCGATCCGGTCACTCAGCCGTACGACGGCACGATCAATACGCTCGGCATCGCGACCAGTTACGGCGTCGATGTCGACACCTTCACCGTCGATCCGTACATCTCGCCGGGACAGACCTCTGCCACGACCGTATTCTCGGCCGGTGGCGACCTGGTATTGCTCACCGCGCAAGTGGTGAGCGTGACCAGCGAGCCGAGCGTCGATCTCAGTATCACCAAGACGCATGTCGGCGACTTCTCGGCCGGCACCAACGGCGTCTACACGATCCGGGTCAGCAACGGCAGCGGCGTCGGGCTCGAACAGGAAGACAACAGCGTCACGGTCACGGATACATTGCCGGCGGGGCTCACCTACGTCTCCGGTACCGGCACAGGATGGAGCTGCAGCAACGCGGGCCAGACCGTCACCTGCACTCACCCGCCGCCGGTTGCAATGGGCGCGACGCTGCCGGATCTCTCGCTCACGGTTCTGCCCGGTCCCGCGGCTGCGCCATCGGCGACCAACACTGCAGCCGTCTCGAGTGCGAGCCTCGATTTCGACGCCGCCAACAACACGGCGACCGACGCAACCAACGTGCGCCTGCCGAATCTGTCGACGTCAACCAAGACCGTGGTCGATCTCAACGGCGGCGATGCGAATCCCGGCGACACCTTGCGTTACACGATCACGCTGAAGGAGACGACCGGCGTAACGGCGCCCAATGTACGTGTGACCGACGACGTTCCGGCCAACGTCGATTCATTCAGCGTCGTGACTTTGCCGGCCGGGGCAGTCAACAACTCGACCGGCGCCGGCACCGGAGCCAACGGCGACGGATTCCTCGACATCTCGAATATCACGGTGCCGGCCAGCGGCACGGTGACGGTCGTGTTCGATGTGCGCGTAACGGCTGGCACGCAACCCGGAGCGACCGTCGACAACACTGCGAGCATCATCAATTCGAACGGTACCGGCGCGACGCCGGCGGCACCGCAGATCATCGTCTCGCAGTCGCAGATTCCCTCGGCCGGAGGCAAGTTGCTGTATCTCTACAGCGCACCGGTGCAGCTCTCGCGCACCCCGCCGAGTGGTGTGCCCGCTGCCATCACGATCAACAGCCAGAACGGCAGCACTACCTGGACACAGACGCCGGCGCTTGCCACCAGCCTGTCGCTGCCGGCGGGCAATGTGCCAGTGCAGCTGTGGCTCACGCGTTCCGGTAACAACGGCGCACGTACGATCCAGGTCACGTTGAGTGCGAGCGGCATCGGCACTCTTGGGACGACCACGCTCAGCGTGACTCCTCCGACCGGTAATCCCGCACTGACCACATTCACGGTGCCGATCGGCGTCCAGACCCTGGCGGCTGGCGGCGACCCTGTCGCTGCAGGTCACGAACACCAGCGCGCAGGCCAATCGGCCGATCCAGGTGCATCCAGTCGATCTGGTGTCGGCGGCACGCTCTAACGTGAGCTTCAACAGCAACACCGTCATCAACGTCAACAGCGTCCTGAGTTACAACGCCGCGTATTCCGGCGGCACGGCGACGGCAACGTTCAATCCAGGGAACACGGTGTACATGCGGGCGGTCGTGAGCGATCCGTTCGGGAGCTTCGACGTCTCCGGCGCATCCCTCACGCTGCTCAATCCCAGCAGCACTGCGGTGCTCAGCAGCGTTGCGATGACCCAGGTGGCGGACTCCGGCGCGGCGACCAGAACCTACGAGCTGAGCTATGCGCTGCCTGCCGGCGCACCCGCGGGTACATGGACCATGAGAGTGACGGCGCGCGAAGGCACCGAGAACACGGTGACGGACCTGGGCGTCGGCACATTCACGGTCGTCATCCCGCAGCCGACACTCATCATCACGCGCACCTCGCAGGTGATCTCCGATCCCTACAACAACGCCACCAATCCGAAGCGCATCCCGGGCAGCGTGCAGCTGTATACGCTCACGCTCACTAACCAGGGACCGGGGACCGTCGATGCGAGCACGCTCGTGATCAGTGAGTTCGTGCCGCCGAATTCGGACCTGTACGTCTCGACCGTGAGCGGCGATCCGATCGCTTTCGTCGATGGCACGCCCGTGAGCGGCCTCGCATACAACTATGCGGCGAACGTCACGTACTCAAATCAGCCTGGCGGCCTCGCGCCGTACACCTATACGCCAGTGCCCGATGTCGCAGGCTTCGACCCCAATATCACCGGCATGCGCATCGCGCCGACCGGCACGATGAGTGCCACGGGCGTGAGCGGTAATCCTTCCTTTACCATCCGCTTTCGGGTGCGCCTGCGCTAACAGCGTCTGACCGAAAGTTTCCGCGCGAGCGATCAGCTCGCTTCGCTACGCTGCAG
This sequence comes from uncultured Gammaproteobacteria bacterium, assembly GCA_963695985.1. Classification (GTDB taxonomy): domain Bacteria; phylum Pseudomonadota; class Gammaproteobacteria; order Steroidobacterales; family Steroidobacteraceae; genus DATBVX01. The sequence goes on along the minus strand of CAVOIC010000013.1, from coordinate 54 downwards.
TTATGCTGGGAGTTGTGGCGCTATCGTGGCTCTCAATTGCGCCACGGTTTATCT
>CAVOIC010000012.1:0-314176 GCA_963695985.1 uncultured Gammaproteobacteria bacterium | reverse complement strand
GGCAGGTATTGCGCATTGGCGGCCTTGAAATCAGTAAGTTCCTTTCGGTTCTCTCAATTTCCTCTCGGAGCCGATCGGTATCCTTCGTGAAAACGGCGTCCGGCCGTTTTCCCCGTTCGTGACGCCACGTTTTCTTCGAGAAATACCTGCGCCAGCTCCTGCGCTACGTTCTTCGTGATGACAGGGTCCGAATAGTTGAACGCAGCGGTGAACCCGATGGTGAGATCGGTCGTGGACGCTCGACGCTTAGCGGCGGACTCCTCCAGTACCGGATCGACCTCCACGGACCCAGCGAGACGCCCCACCCGGTCCTCCATGGTGAGATCGGAGGAATCGAACAAGTGGTACTTCTCCACCAGCGGCGACAGATTGCGTCCACGCAGCATCCACTAGTAATGTTGTTGATGTATTCATCGCGCTGCGCAGCGATCGTGGAACGCACAATGTCCGCCGGTACGTCCGGCGATTGCGACAGGATGGTGGCTGTCGCGGTATAGGTTGGAGGTATTCCGTAGGCGAAGAGCAGTGCGCAAGGACACTGAACGCGACTATCGACATGCGTCTGAAGCGACGACCAGGGAATCCAGTGATGTAATCAGCCAGTGTCGTTGAAATCTGCGCTCTTCATCTGAGGGCCGCCGACGGAATTGATAACTTGCGCATGATAGAAGGCTCAGCGCTGGGGGCTGCTCCAGCCCCTTGTAGGCCAGATCAATAAGCGCGCCGAAGGCTCCAGCAGTGCCGGGTTTGGAATCACGGTCTTGATATATGTAGCGCACGGTGCCGCCGATGGATATCGTCCGCGTCATAAGCCACCGCAGTTGGGCCTCCGCCTGCCATAGTCGCGCCCTGAATTCGCGATGCCCTCTGCTTTTCGCTGATCATGCGGCACGCCGAGCATGCCGGTCCACGTTCGTCAATTGACGCTCGAAGGTGAACCGCGCCTGATCGCGGCGCGTGCGTGAGCCCCGAGCTGCTCGGCTGGTAGTCGCGCCCGGCATAGAACTGAAACCGATTTCGCTCGCCGAGGTAACGCCAGCAGACCTGCAGAATCCCATTCGTAGTGTGCCGCGAACGGGGGATAGTCGTGCGTGTCCGACTCCTACTCCTGCGGCGGCGGTGATTCTGCAAGCTGCTTTGCTCGGAGAAATGCACGAGATAGGTCACTCCCGCCTGGTAGTAGTCGCTCTGGGTATTGTTGACGTCAGCCTCATAGAGGCCCCACGCCCCGAATATTCGGATTGTTGACGGCTCAGTGATCGCGAAGTCGAGTGAGACGGTCGCCTGCTGATTTGTATAGTCGCTGCGGCTCGTGTCCGGCAGGTTGGAATAGTTCACTTGCAGGTATGTGTAGTCGAGCCCCAGGCTCGTTCTTTTGTGTGTAATGTCCCAGTTGAACGCCGGACTAGCGACATCGTTCACGGCGTCCGCGTGTAACGATGCCGTTGTCAATTTGGTCGGGCTGATCGGCACCCTGATCGGGAAAACCGACGTGCGCCAGATCGGCCGTCAGCGTTGTCTTCGCGCTCATAATCCGCGCCGAAAGATACCGAAGCAGTTTCCCACTTGTGCCGCAACGAGAAAAACGCGAACTCATCGTCGGATTATCCTCACTGTCGTCGCCCCGATAACGAGTGAAACTTGACCTGGGGCCGAAACAACATACTGGTTCGCTCGCTGAACTGTGTCAGATCGAGCCGAGGGTGCCGTCCGCCATAGGTCTCGACAGCCGTCTCGTCGCCCTCCGCGAGGTTCTTGTTATCGGTGTAGTCATATCCGGCCCACAAGAGCGGCTGGAAGCTGGTTGCTGCGCCAACGGGACGGAATACGCCAAGTACGCAAGCGAACCGCCGACGAACGTCGGGCACGCTCGCAAGAGTCTCGATGCTGGATGGCACATCAGCACGACCACCACGTCTCCATCGCGCAGAACAATGTTCTGCTCGATGCCTGCCTCGCGACACGTGGCAGTCGCGGAAGTTGGAAGAGCCACCTGTCGCATGCCGTCGCGGCGCAGGATCTTGATGTCGTTGGGCGAAGCAAACGCCGTCATGCCGCCAGCCATGCTGAGGGCCTGCATCACGTCGATATCATCTTGAACGACGTACTGATTTGCCTTGTTGACCTGCCCCAGCACGTACACTCGCGCGCCGCGGATCTCGTCAACCAGCACGGTGACGACAAGATCAGGAATGTAGCGCGCCAGGCGGGTCGTGATGTCGGCCCGTATCTCCTCCACTGTCTTGCCTTGCGCCTGAACCTGCCCTGCCAACGGGAAGGATATCTTTCCGTCGGGTTGAACGAGCACCTGGCGTTGAAGCTCCTGTTCCTTCCAGACCGACACCGTCAGTTTGTCGCCCGCGCGTACGCGATATTCCGGTGTGCCGCCAGGTGTCTCTGCTGCCTGGCCTACGGTCGCCCCGAGCATGCAAAGCGCCAGGAGCGCGCCAGCCGGAACTCGAAAATACCGAGGTCTCGTCACCATTGAAAACACTCCATGCAAGCTCGTAGTCATTCTGTCAGAGACCCGCCGACCAGGTGCATAGTTCTTATAGTCTTATGGCTGGCGGCAGCATCCCGCGCAGCGCGATCTTGAGCGCGGGGAATGGGGGCATTCTGAGGTTTGCAGGCGTGCGCGTCCAGTGCGTATCGGCATCGTAGATTGTTCAAAATCCGACTTAAATGGACATAACCTAGCGCGGCCCCCCCCGCGCATCCCGACCTAACGCTGATCGACCTCATCGGTGCAGGCGCGTTCGATTCCGCTGGCGCTGTCTTGTGTGCCTCGCAGCAGATCCCTTATTACATAACCAATGAACAAGGTGTTGGTGGCGAGGTAGCGCCTCCACAGCCGTCGGGGCTCCATTATCAGTCGATAAGACCATTCGAGACCGGCATGCCGAAGTGCCGCGGGCGCTCGCTGCACCGTGCCTGCATGAAAGTCGAAGGCGGCGCCGACGCCCAGCAGTATGCTCGGCTTGAGATGCTGCCAGGCCTCTGCCATCCACTGCTCCTGCTTGGGTGCTCCGAGCCCTATCCATACAAAGTCGGCTTTCGAGGCGCGAATCATGGTGTAGTGCGCCAATTTCTCCTCCGCCGAGAGCACGCGGAAGGGTGGAGACAGGACACCGCAGATCTGCGCACCCTCGACCACCACGTTCAGCTTCCGCACCATCTGATCCAGGACGGGGGCGAGGAGCCGTAGAAGAAGTGCCGCCTCCCAGCGAAGTGCCGCATCGCCTGCAGCAGGAAATCTGGTCCGGGGACGTGCCCAAGTCCACGGGCACCCTTGAGCCGCCCAACCCAGTAAATCGGTTTGCCATCCGAGAGCGCCAACAGGGCCTGGTTCGTAATGGCTCGAAACGCCAGATCGCGGCGGCCTGTGACTGCCGTGTGGACGTTGGTGAAGCACACATAGCCCCCTTCACCTTCCTCGAGCCTGGACTGCAGAGCGTCCAGCGCGCCTTTCACATCACACACACTGATGCACGAGTCGATGACGCTGATGCGAGCGGGATATATCACGCGGCCCCTGAGGTTCCTTGGCGTTCATGATTTTTGTACAGCGTGGCGAGAATCTTCTGTGGGTGGTAAGGGCGCACAGCACTCACACAGGGCGACCCCCGCAGAGTTTCGATCTCTCCGAGGGCCGCGCGCATGGCCGCAGCAAGGTCGCGTGCGCTTCTGCTCGAAGCGATTCGACCGTTCACACCGTGTGCCACCACGCGGCGGATTTCGCCGACATCCGGGCTCACTACCGGCAATCCCGTCGCCAGCGCCTCGAGTACCGCAATCGGCATTCCTTCGTACGCTGAGGAGAGCACGAACAAGTCGCTGGCGATGTGAATGCGAGCGATGTCGGGTGCCGACCTGACGCCCAGCAGGCTTACGCACTTCTCCATCCCGGTTGTCCTGATCATGGCCTTGATCTTCGGCCTGAGAACCCCGTCTCCAATCATGACAAGGTGCAGTCCGGGCTCGGTGGACGTCAATTCCCGGAAGGCCTGCAGAAGCAGAAGCGGGTCTTTCTGGCGATCCAGGCGTCCAACGAACACCAGAATGCGCTTTGCGTTGCGCGCGCCCAGGCTTGAGATGAGCTCTGCCCGTGCCACCTGCCGATCCCGCTCGGCCGGATTACGGAAGACCTCCGCGTCAACCCAGGTCGGAATGAACGAGAACCGCTGGGCCAGCTCCGGATAAAGTGAGATGTAGCGCCTGACAGCCGAATCGCGCACCGTGAAGATTCGGTCGACGCGCGTAAGCAGGCGCCGCTCGATGGCCTCGTAGAGCCACGGTGCATGACGCCACATGATGTCGCTGTTCGGATCGCGCAGCACGGACATGTCCTGGTGAAGGATGACATTCTTGGGGCGTGGGTCCGCCGCAAACAGCACCAGCGGCTCGATCCGGTGGAAATCCAGGATGCCAAAGTCGCTCAACCCGCCGGTGTCACGGTAGCGGCGCAAGGCCCAGACATAGCGAACGGTGAGGGGGAGTCCCTTGCGCGTAGAGGGACTGAGCGCGGTGAGCGGTACGTAGCGAATCGGGCGGGCGCCGAGAAGCACCTCCGACTCACGACCGATCGGGCGAGCGGCAACATCGCTGGTTGCGCCGAACAGCGTGTACTGAAGGTGCGCAGGCGCCCACTTCAGGAGGCCGCGGATGAAGCTGTCAATGCCGCTCGGTGCGTGGACAGCGGGATCGGTGGGATATAGAACGGCGATACGAGTCGTTAGCGCACCAGTCGACACGCGACTAACTTTACCGCGGGACCACCGTACGTCCCCTCGTACGATCACCGTGCTTCGAAGTTTTTCGGCGGTTGCGGCAGGTCCGTCGCGTTAGGATCCAACAGGATGATACCGTCACGGTCCTGCAGTGTGACTTTCCGAGTCAGCTGACCGTTGTTCACCGCACGATCCTGCGTGCCATTGATTCGCATGAAATCCTTCTCGAGGTCAACCGTCACGGTTCCGTTGCCCCGCGGATTCACGAGGGCGATTCCGTTCTCGAAGTTGCGGCGGTATACGCCTGACTTCCACGCCGTGAGCGCGGGGCCGCTCGACGCCTGTCCGAGCTTGGCATCGTATTCATCAAACCAGGGCACAGTCGAGTACATGCCATTCCTGGCATCAGTGAAATCAAAGTACGCATCGTCCATCAGACAAGAGGCGAGACCATATCTAAAGGATTGGTAGTTCGTAGGATCTCCAAACTGATTGAAGATGACCAGTTTCGGTTCCGCGACGCTCTTCATGACTTTGCGGTACTCGCGCATCATCTCGGCCCATGAGCCCCAGTTATTGGTAGCACCTTTCCAGTCCTGTCCTTCGGGTGACCAGGTTTCGCCGATGTAACGCTCCAGTACCCCGCCGTTCAGAAGGCCCTCGTATTCTGGATACACAGCATTGGGCTGTCCCCAATCGGCTAGGTTGCCGAGGTATAGTTTCCCCGGCATAAGTGTCTTTAGCACTTCAATGTGCCGCCTCATCCCCTGCCTGTGCAGTTGCTGCGCTGTGCTGCTTTTTTTTCCGTCGGAAACGCCGTCTCTATCCCAGTCGCCGTTCACGCGCGGGACCCAGAAGAAGTTGTCAGTGTACGTTCCATCGAGCGCAGGCGCGGGCCGCAATAGCCGATTGAACGCCCACTTGCTGTACCAATCTACATACCGCTCTCCGGAGGCATTCGCGCGAGCTCCCAGAGTGTAGTTCACGATCTGGAAGTTCGCCCAGGTAGACGCGACCGGTGCTCCCGATGTCCCTTGCGGATACAGCCACCAATGTTCGGACTCAACTTTGCCCCGCAGCGGCTCAAAGGCTCCGCCAACCCGAGGCGAAAGTTCATTGATATTGAGGTATTCAAACACCAACGTTCCCTTGTTTGACTTGATCGACTGGACCGCGGACTGCAGCGTCGCATGGTGAGCTTCTTCCCAACCCGGATAAGTGTTGAGAATCACGAGATCGAGTCGCCCGTAGTCCCGCTGCACTTGGGGATCTTCGTATGCCTGCGGGGTACCAATCTTGTATCCACCAAGCCGGGGGAATCCCGGTTTCTCCCAGGCCGATGCCGAGGAGCCCCACGCCAGGCAGGCGCACAGAAACACCGACAACACTCCCCGCATCTTTGGCACCTCTATTAAGTTCCCTTGCGAGTGCGGAGCGGCACCGTACCGCTTATTGCGCATCACTCGCAACCTTTCTCAGTCTGTCGACAAGGCGCATTTTCGGGCCAAATCCCTCAACCGATCGTCTTCGCGACGACCCCCGAAGGCGGCCCGACCTTGCCCTGCTGTTCAGTGACCGGATGGCGAAGTACCACGTACCGCGGGTGAGGTTCTCTAGGACATAGGTCGTGACGGCACCGTTAGCGATGAGCACGTGCTCAGAAAGAGATGTCTTGTCGTGGCCGTAGTGGATACGATATCCACCGAGATCGGTAAGCATGGCTCCGCTCGTGGTCTCAAGTGGTGGTTCCCAACTCAGGGTGGCAGCACCGTCCGCGCTCTGAACGACGTTGATCGTAAATGCCGGGAGTGTTGTCGAGAGGTTGCCGTCAGAGACTGAAATCTCGATGCTCGTGTATTCACCGACGTCTTTGGCTTGAGGCTTTCCGGAGAGTATCCCTGTCTTCGTGTCGAACTGTGCCCAGGCTGGCTTGCCTTTGATGGCGAAACTCAGGCCGTCGCCGTCCGGATCTGTGGCGGTAGGCTTGAACTTGTAGAGACGGCCAACCAGCACCTCGTCGATGGCGGCCCCCGTGATCGTCGGCGCACCAGCCACCGTCGGATTGACGACTTCACCACCGGAGCCGAGCGCGTCATTCGCGGGCGGCTTAGTATCATTGCCGAAGCAGCCACTCGCCATCGCAGCGGCGAGAATCACCCACAAATACCTGCCCGTGTGGCAGGTCGATGCGCACTTTCTCACGACAAGTGTCCCCCCTGCTTCACAACGCCCTCGGGCGCCGGAAACCGCATCCCGCAAACCGGCTGCCCAACCGGACGCCGGCCAACCATGTGAAGGGAGGTAGAGCGATTGCGTGACCCAGACGGGTCGCGCGCAGAGCTCACTCGATCACGGTGAAACGACGCGCGCTCTCAATCGAGAATCGTCATTCACCGGCAACCCCGCTTTCCCAAGACAGAAGCCTCGGGACCGGAAGCTTTGCGTCCCCGCCTTTCGACGGGTTTGCCCTTCACGCGGGACGTAGACTAGCTAGCAAACACGATGCGAACAAGTGTCGAATTTTGGCGACATCGACGTGTTTTTTTGAATCCGCATTTCGCGTCTCAAGACAGGTGCCAGATCGGCACGCCGTGAAGGCGCGGCAAGGAAAGGCTGCGGACCTTCAGCTCGTGGCACTGCTTCGCATGTCACGAGCGCACTGGTCCAGCGGCCACCCGCATCTATGCAGGTGACACCGAATATGTCACATGAAAACGCTTCATGGCTGAAACATTAAGAGGCGCCGTACGTCTGAGAAAGGTTGAACTAGTTCACATTTTGTGGACACTCTGATGCCTCATAATGTGACGCGCTTTGTGGCGCTGGCATCCTCTATGTTGGGGTGCGGACACCGTGAGCGGGGATACGGTGGCGCATGGCAGAACAAATAGTATTTAAAAAGAGCTTCCATATCGCGGTGCTGACTCTTCTGCAGGCTATCGTGCCTGCGGTGGTTGCGACCGGCTGTCTGTATTCGCTGGCTGCCCTTCTTGATGTCCCAATAGGTGAGCCGTTCCACCTGCTATCGACCGCTGTCGCCGTCCTCGCGGCTGTAATCATGCACGCGCCAAGAAGCATTGCCACTCAGTTCAGCCCGCGCCGGCTTCCGATGCCGCTCAGTGTTCTCGTCCGATGGATGATCCTGCTCGCTGCGCTCCTCGCCATCGGATACATGACGAAAATTTCCGCCGCGTACCCGAGGCGAGTCATTCTCACTTGGGCGGCCATTACGCCGGTGTTCATCATCCTGGCCAACCTGGGGCTACGGGAGCTGATCCGCAAAGCGCTACGCTCACCGACGAACGCGCGCAGCGTCGTCTTCGCTGGTTGCAACGAAGCAAGTCTGGCTCTCGCGACTGGACTGACAAGCAGTCCCGAATTCTGTATGTCGGTAGCGGGATTCTTCGATGATCGCAGCATGCAGCGTCTCAGCCTGCGGAGCGACATGCGGTTGCTCGGTCGCCTCAGCGAGGTCGCCGAATACGTTCGCCGCCGTAGCATTGAAGTCATCTTCATCGCGCTGCCCGTCCGGCACCTGCAACGCGTGCGCCACCTCATCGAGGAATTGGGGGATACGACCGCGTCCATTTATTACGTACCCGATATCTGCGCGTTCGATCTGATCCAGAGCCACACGAGCGAAATCCTCGGGTTGCCGGTTGTGGCGCTGCGCGAGACGCCGTTCTATGGTTACCGCGGTGTCATCAAACGCATCACCGACATCGTGATTTCTCTGGGCACTTGCCTGGCACTCGCGCCGCTCATGGTGCTCATCGCCATCGGAGTAAAACTGTCGTCGCCAGGCCCCGTCATTTTCCGGCAACGCCGCTACGGTCTCGATGGCCGCGAGATCCTGATCGCCAAGTTCCGCACCATGACGGTCACGGAGGACGGACAGAATGTCGTGCAGGCGGTGCGAGGGGATGCACGGGTCACGCGCATAGGTCGAGTGCTGCGGCGATACTCGCTCGATGAGCTGCCGCAACTGTTCAATGTCCTGGAAGGCAGCATGAGCCTCGTGGGGCCGCGCCCGCACGCGGTCGCACATAACGAGCAGTACCGGGCCCTTATCAAGGGCTACATGCTGCGTCACAAAGTGCTGCCGGGGATTACGGGTCTGGCGCAGGTCAACGGCTATCGTGGCGAGACGCATCGGCTGGAAGAGATGCAGGCCCGCGTCCATTACGACCTGGAATACCTGCGGCACTGGTCCCCGTTGTTGGACCTGCAGATCCTGCTGCAGACGTTACCGTGCATCTTTCGCAACCAAAGAGCCTACTAAAGGCGAAGCAGGAGCCGCCTGCGCTTCTCAAAGAGCGGCTCGCTAAAGACCGAAAGACCGCCGGATATGCCCGGGGACGTTAACAAACCGGCGATCGCTGTCGCTGCACCCCAGAACTTTCCGTTCGCACCTGCCGAGTTGGGCTTCCATCTGTTGGCAACGTTGCTGCTGACGGCGGGAATTGTCTACCTGCATACGCAAGCGCCCGTCGCGTACATGCGCATCATCACGGAGGACGAGTTCGGCGAATATGCGACGGCCGTTTCATACCTGGTGATGGCGGCTTTCTTCGCACTGCTCGTTGTTCAGGCGGACGGCAAGATGCGGCGCCTGCTCTGGCTGTTCATTGCTATCTGCGCATTCTTCGTAGGAATGGAGGAGATCAGCTGGGGTCAGAGGCTCTTTCACCTGCCAACACCGGAGGTGCTGCAGGAACATAACGTGCAAAAAGAGTTATCCCTGCACAACCTCATCGAAACAGATCCACTGCACACGGTTGCCGCCTGGGTCATCATCGTTGGAGTAGCGGCGTCGGCCGTGCTGTTGCTCGCGCGCGAAGGTCCATTTGTACGCTTTCGCCATGTGCTCGAGCACGCCGGTTTCCCATTGATGCCGATCCCGTTAGCTCCTTGGTTCGCCCTTACTGCGTACTTTTTTCTGACCGGCTCGTTCGTAAAAGGGGATGAGGTCGGGGAGTTTGTGCTTGGGCTGGGGGTTGCACTTTTCGGCCTGTACACGTGGCTCGCTTGGGGTCCGTTCGGCAACAGAGCCCGGCTCACTATTCGCGTCACGTCCGCTGTCATCCTGCTGCTTCTCATCGCGCTGGTGACGGAGGCTCTGATGAGGTTTGGCTACGAGGCGGGCATCGGTGACCGTCTGCGGCGCTCCGCGACGCGCGACTATCCGGCGCTGGGGATGTACAAGCAGGCCGATATGATATTCGCCTATCTCGACGCGAATCCGCGATATCTGCGGGACGATACCCTTGTCCTGCAAGCTCATCAGCTGCTCGCCCGCGGAAGGACGGCCGACGCACGCCTCGTGCTCGAACGGGCTCTCGCGCGCCTGGACGCGGAGAATAGGCTCGGTGACGTTACACAGTTGCAGTTGCGAGGTGAGATCCTTGCACTAATGGGGCGGCCGAGCGAGGCTCAGCAGTCACTCGCCGAGGCGGAAGCGCTGGATCGTGCAAAACTCGAGGGCGCGCCAATGGTCGAGCGGCCGGAGCTGCTGTGGTCCCTGGGGCGAACCAGGGCCCTCTCGGGCGACCTGTCGGGTGCGCGTCGCCTGGGTACGCAGGCTCTCGAAGCACACCCCACTGAGTCGACCGCTAAGAAGATTCGCTTATGGATGGAGTCGCTGGGGAACAGTGAATCTATTGCACCGCCTGAATCTTAGGAGTGGATCTCCCGCAATCGCCGCACAGGGCGTCATGTTTAGAGTTGCTCCATGAGTGGCGACAGTGGCGAGTCGCCCCCGATCCTTTTCTTGTTGAGCACTCTTATCGTTGGCGGCTCGGAAGTGAAGACGGTGCGCCTGGCAAACACACTGGTGGCCAGGGGCAACAGGGTCGTGATCGCGTACCTGAATGGTCCTGACTCGTTGCGCGACTCTATCGACGCTCGCATTCCCGTGATCCATCTGCATCGCACCGGAGCGTTCTCAGCAGCCGCGACGCGAACGCTATTGCGGACCATTGATCGATACCAGCCTGACTCGATCGTCGCAGTCAATCTCTATCCCGGGTTGTACGCGGCGTTGGCCAAGCTGTGGTATCGACACAATAGCTTGAGGATCTGCGTCTCTATCAACACTACAGAATTCTTCGATCGTAAGAATCACTGGCAGATGCTTTTGTACAAGCATGTCTTGGCATATGCCGATCAGGTAATTTTCGGAGCAGAGGAGCAGGCTGCGATTTGGCGCCAACGCTATCGAGTCGGCCGTGACGATCGATCGATCGTATTGCACAACGGAGTGGATGTAGATTATTTCGCGTGTGAAGTCGGTCAGCCGTTGCCTCGCAGCGTGCTGCCGCAGACTCGATACCTGATCGGCACCGTGGGGAAGCTACGTGCTGAGAAAGCCCATCTGGACCTGATCAGGGCAACGCATCTACTGCGCAAGCGCGGAATAGACGTGGGAGCTGTCATCGTCGGTGAGGGGCCGGAAAGAAAGCATATCGAACAGGAAGTCGCGCGAAGCGACCTGGGTAGATTTGTCCATCTGGCCGGTGAAGTGTCGGACGTACGTCCATTCCTCCAGTCCATGGACGTGTTTGTATTGACCGTCAATCGCGGTCGAGACATTTTCCAACGCGACGCTGGAGGCGATGGCAATGGCCAGGCCTGTCGTGTCCGCACGGGTGGGGGGCATGCGCGAAATGCTGCAGTTCGGAGGCGGGCTCATTGTCGAGCGCGGCGACATCGGTGGGTTGGCGGGAGCCGTGGAGCTGCTTCTGACTGACCAGGAGCTGAGGACGCGCCTGTCCCGTGAGGCGCGCCGCGCGACCGAGGAGCATTACAGTTGGGAGGCGATGGTTCAGCGGTTCGAATCCGAGGTGCTCCGTGCCCCGTCGAACAATCTCTCGCCGAGGCAGCCGACATCAGGGGATCAACTTGGAGAAGCTTGAATGCTGAGGTACTGCCTGGCGGCCCTGGCGTTGAAGACGTTCTCGCTGAACACGGTAACTAAGAAGACCTATCGCTATCTGGGTAACAAGTTTGGATCCCGGATGCGTCTGGCCGTCGATGACATCGACATTCGTATGAGTCGCGGCGATCTCCTGGTCGAGCTGTGCGAGACTCACGGAGCGGTCCGCGATGGAGATCGTGTGCTTGAGATAGGCACGGGCTGGATGCACTGGTACTCACTGTATCTCAGACTGTTCTACGAAGTGCGCGTAACCGCGCTCGACATCTGGGACAACCGCCAGTTCGAAGCCCTGCGCGCGGCGAGCAGAAAGTTGACCGCGATACTCCAGGCGCGAGCCCTGACCGAGCGCGTCAGGAGCAACCTGAGCAAGATCAATGACAGCAACGACTTCGCGGAGCTCTACGCACGCCTGGGCTACGAGTATCTGATCGAGCCAACCGGTTCCCTCGCCAGCTTCCGTGACAATCAGTTCGACATGATCATGAGCTTCCATGTGTTGGAACACGTTCCTGCGGAGCACGTGGATACGCTGGTCGCTGCAATGTTCCGCACGCTGCGGCCAGGAAGGCTGACGATCCATCAGATCGGCATTGACGATCATCTGGCGCACTATGATCGGCGTGCCTCGGAGAAACAGTACCTCCAATACTCCGATCGAACCTGGCGGACCTTTTTCGAGAACGATGTTCAATATTTCAACCGACTTCAGCCATCGGACTGGATTGCCGCTTTCGAGCGAACGGGTTTTAGGTTGAAGGAGAGGAAAGCCGCAGGCACCCAAATCGACTCACTACGAATTCATCCGAGATTCACGCACTATCCTCGTGCAGACCTGGCTTGCACGACATTGACACTCGTGTATCAAAAGCCAGCAGCCGGCTAGTGAAACGGCCTGTGAGCACGTGCGAGTCTTAGGTCCGGATCGAGACGCATGACGGTACGCCGAGTCTTTGTGAGCGCCTACGAGTACCACCCGCAGGGCGTATCTGAAGCGTTGACCGCATATCAGTTGGCTGCGGCACTACGGCGCCTCGGCCGGCGTGTCTTGGTTGTTACTCGCGCAACCGTGAACAAGCCGCCTTGGTACGCAACCGCGAGGGTTCGTTGCGTCATCCCGAAGTGGCCAAGTCTCTGGGCGCCGAATTACATTGAGTTTGCGGTGAGAAGCGCCATCATTGCGCGGCGACTAGCGGGCCGCATCGGCGTTGCCCATCACGTGACACCAATCAGCCTGCGCACTCCCAGTCTGTTGGGCTCTTGCGCCGCGCCATTCGTCTGGGGGCCGGTCGGTGGAAGCATCCCTATGCCCAAGGGCTTCGATAGCTACGAACGCGGATCCGGTCTGGTGGGTGCGCTCCGCCGCCTGGACTACGTGCGGTTAAGGGGGGATCCGAGTCTCATCTACACGATGAGCCGAGCAGACCGCTTGGTGTTGACGAGTTCCATGGCGGCGGAAATGGTTCCAGACCGCTACCGTCACAAGACCATCGTCATCCCTGAAGGTATCAATGATGATGCCGTTGCCGCAGTTGCGCCGGGTGAGAATCCGTACATCCTTGTTAGCGGCCGGCTGGTGGCCTACAAGGCTATCGACCTCGCCATCAAGGCATTCGCCAGGCTGCGCAACTCGGACGGCGTACGGCTATTGATCACGGGCGATGGCCCACTCAGATCCGAATTGGCCGCGTTGGTCGAACGCCTCGGGTTGCGTAAGCGAGTTGAGATGCGGGGACGAGTGCCGAGAGTCGAGAATCAGCGGCTGATGAGAGGCGCCTTGTGCTGCGTGTTTCCAGCCCTGCGCGAGGCCTTTGGTCACGTGAATCTGGAAGCCATGGCAGCCTGGAAGCCAATCGTCGTCACCGACTGGGGTGGACCGCGGGATCTGGTGATCGATGGGCAAACTGGGTTCAAGGTTCTGGGTCGAGATCCCGATGAACACGTGGAGATGCTCGCGAGCTCCACACAGCGCCTGCTGGATGACGCCTCGCTACGACGTCAGTTCGGCGTGGCTGCGGCTCGACGCGTAAGTTCCGAGTACGCGTGGAGCACGCTCGCGCAAAAGTACCATCAGCTGTACACGGAACTTGGGGCATGAGGTATTCGAAACGTTTGTTGACAGGCGGCGACGTTCCAATTTCCAATCGCGCCGCCCATCTCGTATCATCGATTCGGGGTGTGTTCCGCGACAGTCGCTGACCGCGGCGCAATCGGCACTCCCCGCACTCCACCCCGGCGCAGAGAACTGGAGCATGTGCGGCATCGCTGGAATTCTTCCCGATCGGCAGACCGACCCGGTTCTGCTCGAGCATTCCATCCGGACGATGACCGCCCGCATCGCGCATCGCGGTCCCGATGACGAGGGCTATCTCGTGCGACCGGACGTCGCACTCGGAATGCGCCGCTTGTCCATTATCGACGTGGCCCACGGCCAGCAACCGATGTCCAGTCCCGACGGCCGGTACACGATCATCTTCAACGGCGAGATCTACAACCACGTCGCTGTGCGGGGGGACTTAGAGAAGCGCGGCCGCCAGTTCGCGACCCGATGCGACACGGAAGTGGTGCTCGCAGCGTTCGAGGCATGGGGCCTCGACGGCTTCAAGCGTCTCGAGGGAATGTTCGCGCTCGCAATCTGGGACGAGCATGACAAGCGTCTCACGCTGGCGCGCGACTGGATGGGACAGAAGTCGATCTACTGGACGCGCTGCGCGTACGGATTTGCCTTTGCTTCGGAGATCAAGGCACTGCTGGAGTTGCCTGGCGTAGAGCGTTGCCCTGATCTGACCGCTCTGTCGCACTACATGAGCCTGCGTTACCTGCCGGGAACGTCGACATTCTTCGCCGGAATCTCCAAGGTGCCCGCGGCGCATGCACTGGTCGTCACGAGCCGGGACCTGACCGCAGTTCGTCTTTGGTCGCCCGCCTACGAGCCAAAGTTGCAGCGTTCCGAGCCGCAGCTGCTGGACGAGCTCGACGCCCTCATGCGAACCACGGTTGCCGAACACTTGATGAGCGAGGTGCCGCTGGGAACGTTTCTCTCGGGCGGAATCGACTCGAGCATCGTCACGGCATATGCAGCACAGCTTTCCTCGCAGCAGCTCAACACCTTCAGCATCGGAGTCGACGAGTCCTCGCAAAGCGAGCTGCCCTGGGCACGCAAGGTCGCGGAGCGATATCACACCCACCACGTGGAGCGCATCGTCGATCCCGATCTTGCCGCGCTCGCGCCGCGCATGGTCGAGACGATGGAAGAGCCCGTCGATCCGTTCGCGGCGGGCGTCTATGTCGTGTCCGAGGTGGCGTCGCAGTACGTGACGGTAGCGCTTGGAGGCGACGGTGGCGATGAGTTCTTTGCGGGCTACGATCGTTACAATCGAAACATTTATTGACAGGCGGCGACGTTCCAATTTCCAATCGCGCGGCCCATCTCGTATCATCGATTAGGGGTGTGTTCCGCGACAGTCGCTGACCGCGGCGCAATCGGCACTCCCCGCACTCCACCCCGGCGCAGAGAACTGGAGCATGTGCGGTATCGCTGGAATTCTTCCCGATCGGCAGACCGACCCGGCCCTGCTGGAGCACTCGATCCGGACGATGACCGTCCGCATCGCGCATCGCGGTCCCGATGACGAGGGCTATCTCGTGCGACCGGACGTCGCACTCGGAATGCGCCGCCTGTCCATTATCGACGTGGCTCACGGCCAGCAACCGATGTGCAGTCCCGACGGCCGGTACACGATCATCTTCAACGGCGAGATCTACAACCACGTCGCGGTTCGGGGGGAACTGGAGAAGCGCGGCCGCCAGTTCGCGACCCGATGCGATACGGAAGTGGTGCTCGCAGCGTTCGAGTCATGGGGCCTCGACGGCTTCAAGCGTCTCGAGGGAATGTTCGCGCTCGCGATCTGGGACGAGCATGACAAGCGTCTTACGCTAGCGCGCGACTGGATGGGACAGAAGTCGATTTACTGGACGCGCTGCGCATACGGATTTGCCTTCGCTTCGGAGATCAAGGCACTGCTGGAGTTGCCGGGCGTCGAGCGTCGCCCTGATCTCACCGCTTTGTCGCACTACATGAGCCTGCGTTACCTGCCGGGAACGTCGACATTCTTCGCCGGAATCTCCAAGGTGCCTGCGGCGCATGCACTCGTCGTCACGAGCCGGGACCTGACCGCAGTTCGTCTTTGGTCGCCCGCCTACGAGCCAAAGTTGCAGCGTTCCGAGCCGCAGCTGCTGGACGAGCTCGACGCCCTCATGCGAACGACGGTTGCCGAACACCTGATGAGTGAGGTGCCACTGGGAACGTTTCTCTCGGGCGGAATCGACTCAAGCATCGTAACGGCATATGCGGCACAGCTTTCCTCGCAGCAGCTCAACACCTTCAGCATCGGAGTCGACGAGTCCTCGCAAAGCGAGCTGCCCTGGGCACGTAAGGTCGCGGAGCGTTATCACACCCACCACGTGGAGCGCATCGTCGATCCCGATCTTGCCGCGCTCGCGCCGCGCATGGTCGAGACGATGGAAGAGCCCGTCGATCCGTTCGCGGCCGGTGTCTATGTCGTGTCCGAGGTGGCGTCGCAGTACGTGACGGTAGCGCTTGGGGGCGACGGTGGCGATGAGTTCTTTGCGGGCTACGATCGTTACAAAGGACAGGAACTCGCTGAAATCTATTCGCACCTGCCGCGTGCGCTGCGCCACGGCCTGTTGCGACCACTGTTCAAACTGGTGCCCGACAGCTTCGGGTACAACACCCTGGCAAACAAGCTCCGCTGGATCGACGAAGTGGCGGATAGCTCAGGGTTCGAACGCTATTCGCAGAGCGCCGCCTTTCTGCGTTTTCCGCATGCGCGCAAGCAAGCACTGTTCACCGACCAGGCCTGGGGCGACGTCAGCCGCGAGGTCAGCGAGCGACTTCTGCAGCAGTACTTTGCGAATGGTGCACCGGCCGAGTTCCTGGATCGCATGTTGCACGCCGACTGCATGACACGGCTCGCGGACCACCAGCTGCCGATCGCCGACAAGATGTCGATGGCGCATAGCCTCGAGCTGCGCAACCCGTTCCTCGATCGGCGCGTGGCGGGCTTTGCGATGCGATTGCCGGCGCACCTGAAGCTGCGCAAGCGGCGCATCAAGTACTTCACGCGTAAGCTCGGTGAGCGCTACTTGCCGCGCGACCTGCTGTACCGGCGCAAGCAGGGGTTTGGCTTTCCCTTGGCCCTCTGGCTGCGAAACGAGCTCAGACCGCTCCTGCAGCACGTCATCGATCGGCAGCCGCCTTGCAGAAGCGGGAATATTCCGGCGCGACGCCATGCAGGCGCTCGCCGATGAACACTGGCAGGGGGCAAACGACCACAACTATCGGCTGTGGATGCTCATCAATCTCGAGGTCTTCTGGCGGGTGTATTTCGATCGCATGTCCGTGGGCGACGTGGAAGCATGGATCGCGGAGGGGCGGCGCGGGGCAGCAGCGCGTTAGCGGTCTGGCGGCCTGAGAGTCGCGAGGCGCGGAATTGACGGCCTAGATCTCACGAACACGCTCACAGCAGCCCTTCCGCTACGTACCAGTCGTACGTACGTTTGAGACCCTCGTCCAGGGCGACGCGTGGGCTGTAGCCAAGCTCACGTTTGGCCTTGTCGATTCGGAACGCGCGATTCTGCCGGTACCAGTCGACGCGGCGCGGGAAGATGGGCGGAGTAATGCCGAACGGCTTGCACACCTTTTCGACGATGTGACCGACGACGATGACGGGCCAGACCGGTGAGATAGACGAGCCGCAGCTTTATGCCGGACGCCTTCGCCACACGCCGCACCAGATCGCTGATCTCGACGTACTCGTCGTCCGCGATGAGATAGGCCTGGCCGTTGCCCTTGTCCTCTGCCATGGCCAGTACGAAGGCGTCGATGAGATTGTCGATGTAGAGAGGGTGATAGAGCGTCTTCCCGTTGCCGAACATCGGAAACCAGCCGCTCGCGACGCGCTTGTAGATGAGATAGAAGCGTTCCGGGTCCCCGGGTCCGTATATCGCGGCCGGTCGGATGATGGAGGCCTTCAATCCCTTCTTGACGTACTCGAGGACCAGCGGCTCGGCTTCGTACTTGGTCTGCTGGTAGTAATCCGCAGGCTGGATCGGCGCATCCTCGCCTCCCGGCGGGTGATCGATGTTTCCATGTACGCCGCACGTGCTGCAGTAGATGAACTTGCGCACCTTGGCCTGCAACGCGGCCTCGAGCATGTTGCGCGTGCCGTTGACGTTGACCTCGTAGTAATGACTTTCCGGCACGTTCATCTCGCGAAATGCGGCCGCGAGGTGCTGCACGACATCCACGCCGCGCATGCAGCGAGTCACAGCCTCCTTGTCGGTGACGGACGCAATCACGATCTCGGCGCCCCAGCTGCGCAACTCATCGGTCTTGTGCCCTTCCTTGTAGTCCATCCCGACGACCTGATGGCCGTCGGCGATCAGCCGCTTCACCAGAGCTTTGCCAGTGAAGCCCGTCGCACCCGTTACCAGCACCCTCACATCATTTCTCCTGAAACCAGCATTGGTTCGCGGCCATCCCAGTAGTGCAGACGGCGGTAAAGATCCCGCACCCGGTCGATCTCTTCGGTAGTGCGCCGTGTCGACCAACCCCGTGCGCGCTGCATTCCCCGTGCGCAGGCCTCGAGCGCGCCGCGACCGGGGTAGCCCATGCATCCCACGCCCGTGCGACGCAGCAGTGCATCCTCGAGTTTGAGCGCCTGCGAGTCTCGTGCCGCCAGCTCTGCTGCAGTCTCGAGCCTGGCCGGATCGTCCCGGGGTGAGAGCGGCGTCATCATACCTGCTGTCGGTTGCTTACCCGATGGGCGGTTCGTCGCGATGGCGTTGGATCGGACCGACGATCCGATCGAGCGCTCGGCGCGCCGCATCGAGGGCAGTCGTGAACTTTGGTCCACGTCAGCGACCAAAGTCCCTGGATTCCTTCCGATCGAGCAGTCAGGCTCGCAGTCGAGCTTGAGCCGCAGTGGCTCGCCAGCGCGCCAGTCGCGGTGAAGCTGCAGTAGACCCCCAGTGGGTGAATGCAATGTCGGCTTCCGATAACCGCAGCGCCGGTACTAGCTGCATCGATCAGCTGCAAAAATCCGCTTACTGCCGCGCGACGCTGTTCAATCGGATCGCGGTCCTCGAACCACTGGACATAATGAGTGCCGAGCATCGTGCGGCCACGCCACGGAACCACGAACAACTCGCGGCGCTCGGCTGATCTGATCCCCTTCCCGGTGATCGAACGGCGTCCTCGCCGATAGAGCCAGCGCTGCCTGCGGCAACGACCTGTCGTTTCACCACGATGTTCAGTGCGCCGCACCACCGGTCCGCTGCGACGCCACTGGCGCGTGACAGCGACTCGACGAGTCGTGCGGTCGCGGGTCCAGTGGCCAGCACTACGCTTCGTCCCCGCACTTCCAGAGTGTGCGCCCGACTCGCGGTCGATGGCCTTCACGCCTGCCACCCGGCCATCGGCATGGATGATGTCGATGGCCTCCATGTAGTTCGCACTACACGCGCCGTTCGCGCAGGCGAGTCGAAGCAGGTGCAGGACCAGCTGCTCCGTATCGAGTGCCTGCGCATCCCACCACTGCGCACCCGACGTACGGACTCCGGTAATCAGGTCGTTCGCCAGGTTGCGCAGACGGCGAGCGTCCAAGCAGTTTGCTTCGCGGGCAATCTGCTGTCCACCCGCACCTGGCGATTGCGATCCAGCGACAGCAGATCGTTGATGCCCAGGGCCACCGCGCACGCCAGAACACTGCGGGAACCAAGACCATGGGTCGGGAATCACACATGCCAACGGTCTGACGAGATCGGGTGCCAGCCGTGCCCACTCACGGCGGGCGCGAACCGACCGGCGCAAGGCGGGCAGGTCGAGCTGCTGGACGTGCCGCAGGCCACCGTGCAGAATTTTCAGACTGTTTGAGGATGCGCCACTGGCGAAATCGCCACGCTCGATGAGTGCGACACGCAGGTTTCGTCTCGAGGCTTCGAAGGTCAGCGCGGCGCCGTAGACACCGCCGCCGACGACCACCAGGTCGAAGTGTTCCGTTCCAAGTCGCTCGAGGTTGCGGTCCATGGAGTCCGGATCTTGTCAGAAGTCGAGCCTCGAACTGGCGCGGTGACGCATGGCAGGCTTTAGATCGCTGCTCAAACCTTTCGCTCGGCCAACGAGGGTCGCCCTCATCAACGCCGGCCTGCTGCCCGCCAGCTTCTTCATCGTGCCAGTGTCGAAGACGAGATGGCAGGTACGCAAGAAGCACCGATCGATCGAGAGCCAGCTCCCTGGCACGAGATCAGGCTGCGCACGGGCAAACGCGAGGACAAGACATCACTCGTGCATGTATTCATTTGCGAAGACTATCCAGGCGGTGTCACGGAACTTCCTGCGGGCAATCGCACCTCTCAAGCGCGATTTCATCAGCAGCGGGCAGAATGCGTTCAGTGTCGATGCGGCCGCGTTCAGGGAAGCGGAGAATCATTCGTACGGTGATGTACCAGCTCGGCACGATGCTCTGCATCTACCGTCGGATAGCGCAGCGCGGATCGGAAGCGAATGAAGCGGTAGATGCTGCGCGTGTTCAGCGCCAGGTTGGTATCGAGGATGAGCTCGATATCGTCTCCGAACTCACCGTTGTTGATTTCATGGACGAGCCTGGCCTCCCCAGTAAACCGCGAGCCGAAATTGAACGCATCCAGATCGTCGAAATAGAACATGCAGCCGTTGGGGAGATAGGGCAACAGGCGCTCGAAGGCCGTGCGCGCCGAGCTGTAGTAGTCGCAATCGATCCAGACGAGCAGCGGAACCTGGGTCTCGAAGATCTTGAGAATCTCGGGCCGCAAGCTGTCTTCAAAGTAGCCCTTGTGCAGGCGAAAGTTCTGGTAGCGCGACTCGCAGTACGCCTGGAGTGACTCGTAGCGACCCTTGAATTCACCTGCGACCCAGGTTGAACCCTTGACCTGCTCCAGATCGCGGGCATCCACCGGCGCTGGCATGCCTTCGAATGAATCGAAGCCATGTACCGTGATGCGGCTGTCCATCTTCAGATAGCGTGTCGCGTAAAGGATCTTGGTAAACGAGTATCCGTCTGAGACGCCGAATTCCAGGATCGAGAAATTGCCACGGTACGCGCGCTTGCACTCCCGAATGACCGCGTAGACGTGGTCGTAGCGATAGAACTGGGCGAGTGCCAGCCGCAGGAATCGACGGGGTGCGTCAATCAGATTCAAGTAGACGAACGTCTTGAGGTAATTGCCGGGCAGGAGTCGACCCAGCAGCTGCAGTGCCCTCAGCAGCGCCGACTGTTTGGCCGGATAGGAAATCTCCTCCTGGCTGCTGCCGCCTCTATGGGAATTCATTCTTGATTCCGCTGGCATGGGAATGCAGTATGCAGTGGCATGCCAGCGTGGTGGCCAGATCTTCCTGGTACGCGGCTTTCGGGCGGATGACATATTGTTATTTCTCCCGACGCTCCGCCGGACAGGAAAGGTACTGACGACCGTCAGTACAGCCTGCCGAAATCATCATCTCGCATCAAGGCCTGATCAGGGCTCGCGGCGACGGTCGCCGGCTTTGAATGCGCAACTCCTTCCCGGGTATCCGCTGCTCGATCCGGAACACGCGTGCGTGGCCGAGATTGTTCTGACAAGGGGATTGCCGTGCGCGAGAATCCGACTTTATGCCGAACAATCCCGTGGATTTGACATGTGTTGGTTGCACCTGGGGTGACCGGGTCGCGAAGTGGCAGGCTGCGCACGAGCTGCTCGGCCCGACGGAGGTCGGCTGACCTTGAAGATCGGTTCGAATGCGGCGTGGCTGATCGGCTGCCGGGTCAGCGCCAATCTCCTCAATCTTGTTCTTTTCGTTGCCGTCTCGCGTTTCTTCGGACCCGCGGGAATCGGCAGCTACTCGTATGGCTTCGCCATTGCGGGCTTCGTTTACGTCTTCGGCATCCTTGGCATCGACGAGTACGGCATCCGGGAGTACACGCGCGCAACGGTTGGGCAGCGGCCGGTGCTGCTCGGGCGACTCCTGGGAATGCAGTTCCTCATGCTCGCGTTGACCATCTCGGGTCTGGTCGTCTATCTCATGGCGACACACGCATCGGCTGCGACCGTCGGCATCGTCGCAGCGCTGGGGATGTATCAGCTCGGCTATGCGATTGCACGCACGCTGTTCATTCCTGCACTGGCCGACCAGGCAATGATGGGTCCGGCACTCATCGAGTTGATCTGTCGTGGCGGGGCCTTCATCGCGGCGTCGGCGATGATCGTGTTCGCGGGCTGGCCGCTGGTCGCAGCCATGAGCCTGTTTGCCGTCTTCGGTATCCTGATGGCGGCGCTGGGCTTGAACCTGGCGCGGCGACATTGTCGCAACATCCGCGTCATCATTTCGCGTCGCGGTCTCAGCAGTACCGCGGGAATTCTGTGGTCGTTTGCCGCGGCAGAGATCATGAGCCAGGTCTATAACCGAATCGGCCTCATCGTGCTGACCCTGCAGGTCAGCACGGCGGCGGCAGGTCTGTACGCTACAGGCACCAAGTTCGTCGAAACGGCTAGCATGCCGTTCAGTTACCTGGGCATTGCCGCATATCCGCGCCTCAGTCAGCTGTCCATCAGCGACCACGACGGCTTCGCGCGCCTCGCGCGCAACCTGTGGCACGCCTGGATTGTCCTCGGGGGCCTTGCCCTGTGGGGGCTGTACTTCGTGGTGCCTGCTTTGCTGGTCCCTCTCCTCGGCCCTCAGTTCGCCACCGCGCGGCCGGTGGTCGAGCTGATGACAGTACTCGCCCTCATGCAGGTGCTCGAGGTTATTCTAGGGAGGCTCATGCTGTCGACTGACCTGCAGGTGGCACGAGTGCGCATCATCACCGGCGCGGCAATACTGAGTCTGGTTCTTAATCTCGTGCTGGTACCGGCATTCCAGCTGCCCGGAGCGATCCTCGCCGCCACGCTCACGATGACTGCGATAAGTCTGTGCTGTGCGTTGGCGCTCCAGCGCCGCATGCCCGCCCTGCGCATGGGCAGGGAGTTTCTGCTGCTGGTGGCGATAGTGCTGCCGGCGGCAGTGGTGGCGTGGGCTCTTATCGCTTTGCATCACCCGAGACACGTGGCTGCGATCGCGTCTCTGCTCGCACTGATGCTTGCATCGCTGCCATTGGCGTTGCAGTACCTGGGTCGCGGCACGCGCCCGG
Source organism: uncultured Gammaproteobacteria bacterium (assembly GCA_963695985.1). Taxonomy (GTDB): domain Bacteria; phylum Pseudomonadota; class Gammaproteobacteria; order Steroidobacterales; family Steroidobacteraceae; genus DATBVX01. Next base: position 291,290 of record CAVOIC010000012.1, on the reverse strand, counting down.
TGCGGCCGGCTGCCCCGCAGCGCGGCGAGCCGTCCTGACCCGGATTGCAGCGCTGGGATGTTCCTGCGATGAGCCCATCCCACTCAGAATTGCGATTCGGAGTTCTGACGGGCAACCACTGCCCCGCAGCCGTGGCAGCTTCTGGTTCTCGAGCACCTCGCGGCAATCCAGCTACGTGCTGACTGCTGGCTGCCTTTTGCCACCGCGGACGACGGCAGCGACACCGACGAGGAGGCCGCGGGTCCGCGTTGGCCATTCGACGCCCTGCCGGTCATCTGGGCGGAGGATTTCCAGCAAGTCCGGCAACGTGGCCTGGATTTCATTCTGAGTTTCGTATCCCCAACACGTGCGCATGAATTGACCAGCGCAGCTCGCCTGGGGGTGTGGCAATTTTGCTTCGGTGATTGGTGCGCCTATCGAGGCGAGTCGGCTGGCTTCTGGGAAGTCTACGAGAATGCCGTCGTCTCCACTGCACTGTTGGCGCAACTACAGACCGATCCAGATGCTGTGCGTGTATTGCGTCAGGGCCACCTGCGCACCCACGTGTTCTCGCCGAGCCGCAATCTCGAGCAGCTACAGGCTGCATGCGTACGCTGGCCCGCACAAGTGTGCCTGGAGCTGCTCGATGGTGTGACTGACTGCATGCAGGGCGAGCTGCTGCGCGCCGAGGCAGCTGCGCCGCGTACGATCGATTGGCCGCGCCGGGCAACCCTTCTTTTCACAGGTGCCGTACGCGCAATCCGCGCACAACTCCAGATATTGCTGGCGCACGAGCAGTGGAACGTCGGCCTCATCGAGGCGCCGATCGCGTCTCTGCTGGAACAGCCATCGCGACTCGCGGTGCGGTGGCTGTGCACGCCAGGCCCCGCCGAATTTTTCGCGGACCCATTTGGTGTGATACGTCATGGCCGCCTGACCGTACTGTGCGAGCACCTCGATTACCACGTCGGGCGCGGCGTGATCGTGTCGGTCACGCCGGGCGATGAGACGCCAGTGAGCCCCGTAGTCCTGACGCCCAAGCCCGTGGTTCACTTGTCCTACCCGTACCTGTTGGAGCATGCCGCTCACCTGTACTGCATCCCGGAAACACACCAGGCCCGCGAAGTCTCCCTCTACGAACTGCAGAGATTTCCCCAGGAGTGGAAGCGCGTTGCGACACTGGTGACCGGCGCACCGCTGATCGACGCGACGGTGTGTACGTACCAGGGACGCTGGTGGCTATTCTCGACCATGCCCGCTTCCAAGGGTGCGAATGCCGAGCTGCACCTGTGGCACGCGGATTCGCTTACCGGGCCCTGGCAGCCGCACCGGGGGAATCCGGTGAAGATCGACGTTCGCTCTGCCCGCCCGGCGGGCACTCCATTCCTCAAAGACGGTGTGCTGTATCGGCCGGCGCAGGACTGCTCACGTGCATATGGTGGCCGCGTCGTCATCAATCGCGTGCACCAGCTCGACGAGAAGTCCTTTCGCGAGGAGCCCGTCGCGACAGTGGGACCGGAACACTTCACGCCGTACAACGACGGCGTGCACACCGTGTCGTCGGTGGGCGAGTTGACGCTGGTCGATGCAAGACGCAGGCAATTCGTGCCTGCCGAATTCAGGCGCAGGCTTCTCGGGTTGTTGCGCGGCCGCTCATCCAGGTACTCCACTCAGCCCGCGTTCTCCTCTGCCCCAACGAACGGACTCAGGATCCTGTGGCTCATCGAGGTTTTCCATCCGCCGCTGGTCGGCGGCGCGGAACTGCTGGCTGCCTCGCTCACGGCAGGACTTGCTGAGCGCGGTGCGGATGTCCAGGTCTTCACCCGCCAGACGATTCCGCCGTGCGCGCCCGAGGAACAGGTTGGACGCGTGCGTGTTCGGCGCCTGGAGCCCGGCGGAGTCCTGAAAGGCAAGGGCTGGCGCGCATTGCTCGCGATGGTGGAGTTTCTCAGCAGGCTCCTGGTCGCGCTGATCCGAAGCGCGGCCTCGTACGACGTCGTGATCATCTCCGGAATGAAGGTGATGCCACTGCTCGTTGTACCGCTGTGCCGTCTGCTGGGTAAGCGCTGCATCGTGCGCATCGAATCTACGGTCGAGCTGCGCGAGGCCATCTCGTCGGAAAGTCTGCGCGAAATGCACCCCCTTGCCGGCGGCTTGCTTGTAGGCGCCTTGCAGTACTTGCGGGGCGCGGCTCTGCGACACGCGGATCGTGTCGTGGTGATCTCGCACGAAATTCTTGCTGGTCTCGCGGAAGTTGATCTCGATCCGTCGCGCATCGTCCAGATGCCGAACGCGGTCGACCTGCACAGATTCCGGCCGGCATCCGCGCCGGAAAAACAGCAGCTTCGCCTCACGCATGGGCTGCCGGCCGACCGGACGCTGGTCCTCTATGCGGGCCGGCTCTCGCGAGCCAAAGGGCTGCCAATGCTCATCGAAGCCTGGCCCACGCTGCACGCCCGGCATCCGGAGCTGTATCTCGTGATCGTGGGATCCGGCCGGCACTCCTTCGATGACTGCGAGGAGGAACTCAAGACTGCGATCCGCGAACATGGGCTCGAGGCGCACGTGCAGTTCGTTCCGGAGAACGACCGAGTGTGTGAGTACCTGCAGGCGGCCGATGTGTTCATCTTCCCGAGCGACTACGAGGGATTTGGTCTTGGACTGATCGAGGCGCTGGCCAGTGCGCTGGTCGTGGTGGTCACGGCCGTGGGCGTAGCGCCCCAGGTGATAAAGGAAGGCGCCAACGGATTCATTTTTCCGCCCAAGGACCCCGTGCGCATGATCGAGGCGCTCGAAAAAGCGCTTTCGCAACGAGAGCAGTGGAGCAGCATCGCGCGGCAGGCGCGTGAAACTGCGATGCCTTACGATCTCGCCGCAATCACGCAGCGCCTCGAAAGTTTGTGCCGCGAAGTCCTTACTGTCCCGTCAATGCGAGATCGAAGCTGATGTCGCTGCTCCACGGATCATCCTGGTGAATCTCCACGGCCAGAACGTTGCGTGCCGGCGACGAGGAGGGAGGGACTCAGCGTGAAGATGACCGGCCGAGTCTCGTCATTGCCGCTGACCGGTGAAGCCGCCAGCGTCGTGTAAGACAGCGTGCCCGCTGGCATGTTGCTGCGGACGATCTCGCTGCCATTGAGGTATACGACCGCGCCGTCATCGCGCAGCAAGGTCAGGGTCAGGGTCGAAAATGCGCCCGGGTTCGTTACGTTGAAGCTGCGGCGGAAGTAGGTGGTGATGTACTTCGCCTGGCCGCTCGGTCCGTGCCCAACGACCGTCGCTTCATCCCCATCGCCGTAGCCCAGTTGCGCAGGTCCCGCGAGCCAGCCGCTATCGTTGAACCCCGACGCACGCCACGCCGTTCCCTGGTTCGAGCCGTTGTCCAGGTACTTCCACGCCGATCCCGCCGGAACTAACGTCCCGCCGCTGCCGCCTCCGGGCGTCGTAACGCCTGCGGTGTTGGAATATGCCGAGTTCCCGGCACTGTTGAACGCGCGCACGCGGTACTGATACGCGATGCCGGCTGCCACTGTCGAGTCGCTGTAAGTCGTTGTGCCGGTCCCCGTGGTGGCTATCTGAGTGAAGCTCGCCCCACCATTCACCGAGCGCTCGATTTTGAAGCCACTCTCGTTCGACGACTTATCGCTCCAGCTCAACCTGACATTCGTGCTCGAGAGTGCGGTCGCGGTCAGACCACTGGGTGCGGCCGGAACTTGTCCGGTACCTCCCTTGATGATCGTGAAACTGTCGCGCACCACGCCGGTTGAATCGAGCATACGCGCGTCGAGCCGGCTGCCATTCACGTCCAGCACCACCGAGCCCAGCACGTTACGGGAAATGAACATCGCTGGATGATTGAGCTTGCCCCCTTGGAGCTCTGCTGCATTCCCCGCCACCACGTATACCGCTCCGGCGTGAGGCTCGCGATCCGCGCCGGGCTTGGAGTACGCGCCGGTTTCGCTTTCTCGACCGCTCCCGCCGTCCTTCTTCATGCTCGCGGAGAATGTCGAGGAAAGGCCGTAGTGACCGTCGATCAGGAAAGATCGCTCGTAGGCATGACTGTCACCGCTGAGGACCAGGTCGACGCCATACTGCTCCAGCAGTGGCACGAAATTGGTGCGCATCTGGGTGTCTTTGACGTCGACGTCCGAATCGTGCGAGCCCTTGCTGTACGGCGGATTCTGCCAGTACGCGATCACCCAACGCTGCGCCGTGCTGGCGAGATCCGCCTGCAGCCAGGTGTGCATCGGCCCGGTTGTCAATCGGCTCGTCTCACCGCCGGAATTGAGGGAGATGAAATGAATGTTGGCGTAGTCGAAGGAGTAGTAGGCCTCGGTGCCCGATGCGAGGCCGCCCGCCTCGGCATTCTTCGGCAGTGTGAACGCGTCAAAGTACGGGCCGGTCTGTGTACTGGGATGGGATGAGGCGGTGTCATGGTTGCCGAGCGTGGGCCACAGCACCGCGGTGCGCAGCGTATCAGGATACATATCAAAGACAGCTGCCTGATACTCAGCCTCGGTGCCGTTGTCGTAAGCGTTATCCCCGAGCATCAGCCATAGGTCCGTGCGATGTGTACCGGTGTAGCTGTAATACGCATCGCGCACGGCGCGCGCGTTGTCGTTGGCGCGGCCGGAGTCACCCAGGACCCAGATGCGGACGGGTGGGCTCGATCCGACCGGGGGCGCAGTGACGAAGAACTCATTCGTGGCTGGACCCGAGAGGTTGCCGATCGTGCTGCCTACGGCGTAGTAGTACTTCGTCGCAGGCACCAGGCCGGTCAACCGCAGCTCGTGTTCCGTGACACTCGAAGCAGAAGACGTGATCTGAGTCAGAACGCCTGGATCCACTCCGTACCGGACGGCGCTGTCCGTCTTCAGGCTCGTTCGCCAACGCACCACCATGCTGTCTGGCGTCCCCAGCTGCAGATACGGGCCGCGCGTGACGCTCGGCCCCGTCGCGGCAGTGAGGGAGAGGTCGAAACTCGCATCAGTGGAGGCGGGATCGGACTGGTGAAGTTCAACTGCCAGCACGTTCGTGCCACTAACCAGCAGCGCAGTGCTCAGGGTCGCGGTGAAGAAGCTCGTTTCACCCGTTCCTCCCACACTCGACGCAGCGTGGGTAGTCGGATGTCACGGCGCCCGCAGGCATGTTGCTGCGGTAGACCTCTGTACCGTTCAAATACACGATCGCGCCGTCGTCGCGCAGCAGACTGAGCGTCAGTGTGCCGAGTGTCGCGGGGTTCGTGACACTGAACTTCTGGCGGAAATAGGTCGTGATATAGCGGTTGGACTTGTCAGGGCCGTAGCTGACGACGGTCGCCTCATCGCCGTCGCCATAGCCGAGCTGCGCCGGACCGGCGGCCCAGCCGCCGTCGAAATAACTGGCCGCTTTCCAGGACGGTCCGGGATCCGTGCCGTTATCGAGGTACTTCCAGACCGAGCCCTTTGCCACGAGTGTCGTGGTGGCAGCGTGCGCTGAAAGCGCCACGCTCACCGCCAGGCTCAGCGCGAACAGATTCAGCAGTAAGCGGGTGATTCGGAATCTCATAGCCGCGCGTTCTGTGCGCGCCTCTGCGGATTTCTAATTGCGGAACGCCAGCAATCTGAGCCCCAACGCTAGGCCAAGTCAAAGTTAAATTGTTACGGGCGGGTTACCGGATCGTTCAGGAACGCCGACATGACATAAGACGCCGAGCCTTTTCCGAAACTTGCGCAATCTCTGCTGCGCTGCTCAGTGCGCTGTCCGACGACTCCATAGACTTCGCGTGTACGGACAGCGCCCATGTCGGACCGACCAAGAACACTAACGCGCCGCGCGCTTCTCGCTCTCTCAGCTGTAGCTGCGGCCATGTTCGCAGCTGTCGATACTCCGTTGCTGCACAAGCTGCGTGCGGGCTCCATCGAAGGCGCGAACGAGAAAGCTGGGGACGGTCGCTCCTCGAACCAGACGATTGTCGCTCTTCTCGGTGCGCTCTTCGGTCATGACATCAGCAGCGTTGATCAGGCGGAGCTGCTCAAGACACTCGACTACGTGAATGAAATCGATGTGGAGCTTGCTGCCGATTTTCGTGCGCTCGCGCATTTTGTCGATGCGCTGGCACGGCAGTTCGGCAGCACAGACTTCATCAGTGCGACTGCCCGGCAGCGTGAGTCCACGTTGCATGAGCTGATGGACGTCGATCCGTTCAGCCTCGCTGCGCGCGTTCGAGCGCGCCTCTCGGATCAGCGACGCACTCACCACAGTCTACGGACCAGCACGATTCCGCGACTGGCGCGCTTGTACCGGGCGTGCGGCGTCGCCTGGCGCAGGCGTGGCTATGAGCGCTGGCCCGGGATTCCAGGCCGCTGGGATGAATACGTGACTGAGGGTCGTCCATACCCGTGAGTGGTCAGCGGCTCTACGACCTTTGCATCGTCGGGTCGGGCATCGCCGGCGCACTGCTGGCCGCCGAGGCAACGCGCAAGGGGAAATCGGTCGTTGTGCTTGAGGCGGGCCGACGCTTCGAGTTCGCCCAGCGTCGCGATCAACTCAAACGCTTCCGCACCGTCGGCGGCCCACGCTGGCCGTGGGAAGATTCCGCAGCGCGATCGCTACGTGAACACCGGCACGGATCCTCTCGCCAGCCGCTATGCATTGAATCGACACCGGCTCAAGGGCGTAGGCGGCTCCACGCTCCATTGGCTCGGCCGCATCAACCGGCTCATGCCGTCGGATTTCAGAACGGCCTCGACCTACGGTCTCGGCACCGACTGGCCTATCAGCTACGACGAACTCGAGCCTTACTACTCACAGGCCGAGTGGGAAATCGGCGTTTCGGGGGAACAGCATCCATCGATGCCCCCGCGCAGTCGGGATTTTCCCTTGCCGGGCTTTCCTCTCGGATTCAACGAACGCTTCTGGCTGCCGATTGCAGAGAAACTGGCGATTCCGCTCTACCTCACCCCGCATGCAGTCAATACGCGCCCTTACGGTGGGCGCTCACGCTGCATGGCGTACGTATCCTGCGAGCTGTGTCCCAGCGGAGCCCGCTACAGCGCCGACTTCCACATCCAGGAAGTGATCGATTCGGGCACGTGCGATCTGCTCACCGAAACTGTCGCGCGGCGCATCGACGTCAGCCCGTCGGGAGAAGTCAGGGCGATACACGCGACCACACTGGGCGGCCAGGACCTTGAGATCCGCGCGCGCAGGTACGTCATCGCCGCACATGCCGTCGAATCGGCGCGATTGCTGCTGCTCTCGAATGTCGGCAATCACTCCGACCAGGTCGGTCGCAACTTCTTCGAGCATATCTACGTCGTTAGCAATGGGCGCATCAGCAACCAGCGCTTCTATCCCTATCGAACCGGCGTTGAGCGTTTGGAGAGCCTGGGTTTCTATGACGGCGCCGAGCGCGAGTCGCGAGGCGGCATCAAGCTGGAGTTTTCCTTTCTCCGCGACCCGCTCGTCGAGAAGAAGTCGATCGATGTCTGGGGCAAGGAACTTGCCCGGTACGATCACGAGCAGTTCGGCCACGAGGTCATTGTTGCGGCCGAGACCGAGCAGCAGCCGAATCCGGATAGCCGCATCACGCTGGATGCGAGCGTTCGGGACCTTTTCGGCGATCCGGTCCCCAGTGTTCACCTCGCCTTTGGGGCCACCGACCGGAAGACCCAGGCGCGGGCTCGCGAAATCGTGTCCGAGCTTCTGGAGGCAGCCGGCGCGACCGATATCGTGCACGAGGAGCTGGCGTTCGGGTCCCACCATATGGGGACCTGCCGCATGAGCGAGGATCCGAACCAGGGCGTAGTGGATCGTCACTGCAAGGTTCATGGCACGGCCAATCTGTACGTCGTGGGCAGCAGCGTTTTTCCCACCGGCGGTGCGCTGCAACCAACGGCCACCGTGGCTGCCTTGAGCCTGCGGCTTGCCGCTCACCTGCTGGATGCATGAAGGGCGCGCGCGTGTTAAGAGTGCACGATCGCGATTTGAACGCTCTGATATGTCAGCCCAGGACACCATCGTCGCGGCAGCGACGCCGCCCGGACGTAGCGGCATCGGCATCGTGCGTTTGTCGGGAACGAAAGTCCCGGAGCTCGCCCGGTTGATTATCGGCCGGCTGCCCCCGGCGCGCTTTGCCACGTGCCGCGGTCTTTCACGGTGCCGATGGGGATATCGACTCGGGCCTGGCGCTTTATTTCCAGGCACCCAACTCGTACACGGGGGAGCACGTGCTGGAGTTGCACGGACACGGCGGCCCGGTCGTTACGGACCTGCTGGTGCAGCGAGCAGTCGAGCTAGGAGCACGACTGGCGCAACCGGGTGAATTCACGCAGCGCGCCTTCCTCAACGACAAGCTCGATCTGGCGCAGGCCGAGGCCATCGCCGACCTGATCGACAGCGGCTCACGTGAGGCGGCGCGCGCCGCGTTGCGCTCGCTGCAGGGAGAGTTCTCTGCGATGGTCCAGGGTCTTACCGAGGCGGTGATCGAACTGCGCGTGCGAGTCGAAGCGGCGATCGATTTTCCGGAAGAGGAAATCGATTTCCTCGCTGACGAGGAGATTGGCCAGCGGCTCGACTCGCTCCTCAGACACTTCGATTCTGTCGCACGCGTGGCGCAGCAGGGCCGGCTGCTGCGCGACGGAATGACGGTTGTGATCGCCGGAGCCCCGAACGCCGGCAAGTCCAGCCTGATGAATCGCCTCACCGGCTACGAGGCGGCGATCGTTACCGAGATTCCCGGCACCACGCGCGACATACTGCGGGAACGCGTCGCCATCGACGGCATGCCGCTGCACCTGGTCGATACTGCGGGCCTGCGTGAAGCCGGCGATATCGTCGAAGCGGAAGGCGTGCGGCGCGCGCGCGCCGAGATGACGCGTGCGGACCGGATTCTATTCATCGTTGACGGTGCCGCCGATCCGGATGCTCGCAGCCTTGCGCGCGAGCGGGCGCGGCTCCCAGCGGAAGTCCCGCTGACTGTGGTCATGAACAAGGCGGATCTCGTGAATCGCGCGCCCGCGCTCGACTCCGAGAGCCTACCGCCGAGGCTGTGGCTGTCGGCGCGCACCGGCGCCGGACTCAGCCTGCTGCGTGAGCACCTGAAGCTGAGCATGGGGTTCGCGCCAGCGGAATCCGGCAGCATTTCAGCACGCCGGCGGCATCTCGATGCGCTTGCGCGAGCCCGACGCCACGTCGAGCTGGGTGCCGAGCAACTGAGAGGTCGACGCGCCGGCGAACTGCTGGCCGAGGAATTGCGCGGCGCCCAGGCAGCACTCGGCGAGATCACCGGCGAATTCACCAGCGAGGATCTGCTGGGACGGATATTCTCGAGCTTCTGCATCGGCAAGTGATTGGCGTTGGATCGACGCGGCCGAAGGACCACGAGCAGTCAGTGCTCTGCCTCATCCCATGAGTCAATTGAATCCGGCGCACCTCGGCCGTGGCTTCAATCGCCTGCCAACGTCCGTGCGCAGCGCGCTGCTCGCGCTATTCGGCGAAGCCGCGGCACGAGTGGAGCTCGTCGAGCGTTCCTGGCGCGTCCGCTGGCATCCGCGGACCATTGCGACCACCCGGCCGAATCGGATCTATCTGCGGCAGACGATCGAGGATTTCGCGGGCGATCCTGCGGTCGTGCTGCACGAGTATTTCCACGTGCTGAGCCAATGGCGACCCGGCCGGCTGACGCGACTGCGCTACGTCATCGAGTGGCTGCGGCGGGGCTACTTCAACAATCGCTTCGAGATCGAAGCCCGTGAGTTCGAAGCCGCGAATCTGCGGCACTTCTACCGGCTCATGGCGCGCGCCGGCGCCGCAGGGTCAGCGCAGCGCGCTTCTGAGCGTCACGTGGACGCCTAGCCGAGAATTGCTTCGCGTCGATACAGGCGGCCGGCGAGCCATGCGAGCGCCAGGCCGGCTGCGGATGTCGTCACCACGGATATCGCGACGTAAAGCGGCGGCAACGGCTCATCGCGTATCAGTCCGGTCATCAACAGATGCTGGCTGAGGCTGGGGACGGCCATCAGCCAGTTGCTCGGCCGCAGCGAGTACAGACCGGCGAACACGATCGGCAGCGTCGGGATCAGGAGCACCAGCGTCAGATAGCTTTGCGCCTCCTTGTAGGTCCGCGTGAAGGAAGCGACCACCGTCATCAGCGAAGCGCCCAGGAGCACGAACGGCATCGCCACCAGGAACACGCGCAACGCGACGCCGGGACCGAAATTGGCGCTCATTCCGAGCACCTCGAGTGGTACGAGCTTGAGGCCGACGGTGAACGCGGCCAGCGTGATCGCGAGCGACAGCAGCATGAAGCAGCAGGTGGCGAGAATCTTTCCATAGATGAGCAGGGAGCGCTCCACGGGCACAGTGAGGAGCGGCTCGAGTGAGCCGCGCTCGCGTTCGCCCGCCGTGGCGTCGATCGCCAGATACAGCCCACCCATCAGCATCGCGAACAGGATGAAATACGTCATCATCCCCAGCACGAGCAACGCCCGCCCGGCCGGCGTCGAGACGTCGATCTCGTCGATCGCAATCGGCCTGATGACGTCGGTGTTCACGCCCCGGGCCAGCAGGCGCGAGGCGGCGAGCTGCGAGCCGTAGGCGCCGAGCAGCGCGCGTACATGGGCCACGTACTTCCCGGTGCGATTGTCGGCACTGTCCGATACGAGCTGCACCGGCGCCGGCAGACCTGCGCGCAGGCGCTGCGGATATTCGGGCGGGATCAGCAATACCAGGTCGTGTCGACCGTCGCGCACGGCTGCGCGTGCACCCTCGAGATCGAAACGTACGCGCTCGACGGCGATCTCGTTCTGCTCCAGAAACTGCATCAGGTTGGGCGCGCGGCTGCTGCCATCGACAGCGAGGACGACCTTCTCCTCGAACTCATTCGCCGTCTTTTCGAGCAGCAGTCCGATCATTACGGCGAACAGAAGCGGGCCGAACAGCGGGCCGAACAGCAGCGCGGACAGCAGCGTACGCCGGTCGCGCAGGTTTTCCCGCATTTCCTTCAGCCAGACGACCAGCAGGACGCGCACTACTGCAGGCCCTCGGCGCTGCCGATCGCGGCGACGAATGCGTCTTCCAGGTTGTCGGCACCGCTGCGCCCGCGGATCTGGTCGGGACTGCCGCGGGCGACTACGACGCCGCGAGCGATGATGACGACCTCATCGCACAGCGTCGCGACTTCCTGCATCACGTGGCTCGAGAACAGCACGCAGTGACCCTCATCGCGCAGGCGTCGCAGGAGGCTGCGCAGCGCGCGCGTCGCCATCACGTCGAGCCCGTTCGTGGGCTCATCGAGCACCACGTTGCGTGGGGAATGCACCAGCGCACGCGCGATAGCGACTTTGAGCCGCTGGCCCTGCGAATATCCCTTGGCGCGCCGATCGACGAAGTCGCTCATCTCCAGCAGGTCGATCAGCTCGCCGGTACGCCGCGCGATAGTTGCGGAGTCGAGCCCCTGCAACCGGCCGAAATAGTAAATGTTTTCGCGGCCGGTGAGGTTGGGATACACGCCGCTCGCGTGCGGCAGAACTCCGATGAGCCGTCGAACGCCGAGTGGATCGCGGCGCAGGTCGAGGGCATCGACGCGTCCCGCGCCGCTATCGGGCTGGAGCAGCGTGCTGAGCATCCGTAGCGTCGTCGACTTGCCGGCGCCGTTGGGCCCGAGCAAGCCGGTGATATGGCCGTCGAGTGCCGCAAACGACACCTCGCGAACCGCCTGGACCGCCCCGAAGTACTTGCGCAGGCCCTGCACCTCGATCATGGCGGGGGTCCGGCGAAGGAGGTGAAAAACGGCTCCGGCGCGATGCTGCTGGTGCAGGAGGTCTCGAGGCGGTCAGAGGTCCCGAGCTCGAGGAATCGCGCCATCAGCCGCGGCACGCAACCGGTCGCGAGCTGTCCGTGTCCCTGGCCTTCGAGAACGATCTGCAGCGCCTTACTCAGCCCTCGCGCTGCACGCTGTGCATACTCGGGCGGCGTCACCGGGTCCGCCGATCCCGAGAGCAGGAGCACCGGTCGGTCGGATACCAGCGGCGCGTGAAAGTCCGCATCGATGAGACCGCGTGGCCACTCACGACACACCTCGACCAGGCCATCAAGCTGCGCCGTACCGAGGTATGCCTTCGCGAGTGCCGTGCGATCGATCTTGCCCGGGTTGATGAACGGTACGTCTTCGGTGCACACCACGGCGTTGTGCATGCCATAACTCAGCACGTCGACGTAGCGGTTGGCCATGATCACGGCCTGGGCTGCCAGCGGCACCAGATTATTGTGCGCGACGGCCTGGTCGAGGATCAGCGGCAGGAGTGCAGCGCGCGAGGGCGCGTAGCTCAGCAGGCGCATGGCGATCTGCAGATGAGCCAGCCGCAGATCGAGCGCAGTCACGATGCCGGTATCCGGATCGGGGAGGGAGACGCGTGCCGGAGCCGCGCTGAGCCGCGAGCGCAGCGCCTCGAACTGGGCTCGCGGAGCCGCGAACGCGGCGTGGCAGGTCGCATCGGCGGCGCAGCGGGCGAAGATCAGGTCCAGGGCGCGTTGTGCCTGCAGCGATCCGTCAGCGACCAGGACCGCGTCGGCAGGCACGACGCCATCGAGGATCACTGCGCGGGTGTGATCTGGAAAGCGGCGCAGGTAGTGCTGCGCGACCCGCGACCCGTACGACACGCCGTACAGGTTGATCTGCTCGTAGCCCAATGCCGCGCGCACCGCATCAAGGTCCTGCACTGCGACGCTGGTGGTGTAGTACCTCGGATCGGCATGCAACGCGGCCAGGCACGCACGCGCATGCGCGCGCAGTTGTGCCGGCGTGAGCTCCACAGCCTCATCCTCGTCCGGGAACGGGCAGTTGAGCGCATTCGACCCGCCGGTACCGCGTTGATCCACGAGCACGATGTCCCGTTCGCGTTGCACACGGGCGAATGCGGGCGCGACCAGGGCATAAAAATCGGTCGCAGCCTGGCCGGGGCCGCCGGCCAGGATGAATAGCGGATCGGCGGCACCGCGCCGATCGAGCGACGCGATCACCGCCACCTTGAGTTCGATCCTGCGAGAAGCGGGGCTATCGCGATCTTCAGGCACCGCGAAGACGCCGCAGCGAGCCTCGCTCGATTGCAGGTGATCAGGATGTTGCAGCCGGCACTCGTGAAGTGCGAGCGCAGGCACCGACGGGGGCGCTGCCAGAGAAGTTGCAGCGATGCACGCGCCGCAGACCAGTGCGCAGAGGCGCAGGCTCAACTCGAGCTCCCGGGTCGCGGACACACGCACTGCATTTCAGGGCGCACCTTACACGAGAGCGGATTCTGGCAACGAGACGCCCGCCTGCTTACACTATGCGCCCTTTCCAAGTCCCTGACGGAATTGGTCCTTTAGGCATGCGCTTTCCCAGCAGTTTCGAGGTCATCGTGGTCGGCGGCGGTCACGCCGGCACCGAAGCCGCGCTCGCGGCTGCGCGCATGGGCGCGAAGACGCTGCTGCTCACGCAGAGCATCGAAACCCTGGGCGCGATGAGCTGCAATCCGGCCGTTGGCGGCATCGGCAAGGGCCACCTGGTGCGCGAGATCGACGCGCTGGGCGGCGCCATGGCGCGCGCCACGGATCGGGCCGGCATCCAGTTCCGAACGCTCAATCTCAGCAAGGGACCGGCCGTGCGGGCGACGCGTGCTCAGGCCGATCGCGCGCTCTATCGCCAGGCCATCCGCTCGATGCTCGAGTCGCAGCCGCATCTCACGCTGTTCCAGCAGGAGGTCGCAGATCTCAAGCTTGCCGGCGAGCGTGTCTGCGGTGTCGTCACCCAGTCGGGCATCGAGTTCGAGGCGCGTACCGTCGTGCTCACCGTCGGTACGTTTCTGTCCGGCCGCGTTCACATCGGACTGGAGAACTACTCCGCCGGACGCGCGGGCGACCCGCCGTCGCTGCGGCTGGCGGCGCGGCTGCGTGAATTGCCGCTGCGGGTCGGGCGGCTCAAGACCGGCACTCCGCCGCGCATCGATGGACGCAGTGTCGATTTCAGCGTCATGGCCGAGCAGCACAGTGACGAGCCGCAGCCGGTGTTCTCCTTTCTCGGTCGCCGCAGCGAGCATCCGCGCCAGGTGCCCTGCCACATCACGGCGACCAACGAGCGCACGCACGAGATCATCCGCCGTGCGAGCGATCGCTCGCCGATGTTCACGGGCCGCATCGAAGGCGTCGGACCGCGCTACTGCCCCTCGGTCGAAGATAAGGTGTTTCGTTTCGCGAGCCGTACGTCGCACCAGATATTTGTAGAGCCTGAAGGCCTGACGACACGCGAGGTGTATCCCAACGGGATTTCGACGAGCCTGCCCTTCGATGTTCAGTTGGAGTTCGTGCGCAGCATCCGTGGGTTCGAGAATGCGCACCTCACGCGTCCCGGCTATGCGATCGAATATGACTTCTTCGATCCGCGCGACCTGAAGCTGAGCCTTGAGACCAAGTTCATCGAGAGCCTGTTTTTCGCCGGCCAGATCAATGGTACGACCGGATACGAGGAAGCGGCTGCGCAGGGAATTCTGGCCGGGATCAACGCTGCTCTGCGCGCGCGCGAACGCGAGCCGTGGTGGCCGCAGCGCGGGGAAGCCTATATCGGGGTGTTGATCGATGATCTGGTCACGCGCGGCGCGCCGGAGCCGTACCGCATGTTCACCAGTCGCGCCGAGTATCGACTGCTGCTGCGCGAGGATAACGCCGACCTGCGCCTCACGCCCAAGGGGCGGGAGCTCGGGTTGGTGGACGAGGAGCGTTGGGGGCTGCTCGAGCGCAAGCGTGAGCTGGTGGCGCGCGAACGCTCGCGCCTGGAGGGCAGCGAGATCGGGCCGGCGAACTTGTCCGATGCGCAGGCGACTGCCCTGTTCGGCGGTCCGCTGACGCGCGCGCAGTCGGCATTCGAGTTGCTGCGTCGACCGGACGTGGCACTGGGGGCACTCACAGCACTTGCGGGTGTCGGCGTCATGCCGCAGGACTGGCTGGACGATGATCGGCTGTCGGAACAGGTGCTGCTGCAGATCGATGTGCAGGCCAAGTACAGCGGCTACATCGAGCGCCAGCAGCAGGAAGTCGAGCGGCAGCAGCGCAACGAAGAGACCGTGCTGCCTGCGGACCTCGACTACGCGACGGTCAAGGGACTGTCCAACGAGGTGCGCCAGCGTCTCGGCGAAGTGCGCCCCGCCAGCCTGGGCCAGGCCGCACGCGTTCCGGGTGTCACGCCGGCGGCGATATCACTGCTGCTGATCCATCTCAAGAAGCGCAGCCGCGCGGCGTGATTCGCCGGCCCCAGATCCTGGTTCTCGCGTTGGTGGCAGCCGCCATCACGCTCAGCGGCGCCTGTCAGCGCAAGGGAGCGGCCCCCGGGTCCGACGCGGCCCGCAGCGAACCGGTCGTGCTCAATCGCGGCAACGGCCACGAACCCGAATCCCTGGATCCGCAACGCGCCCGGACCGACGCCGAGCTCACCATCCTGCGCGATGTGTACGAGGGTCTGACGGCCCTTGACGCAAACGCCAAGCCGTCGGCAGGCGCTGCGGCGCAATGGTCGGTGAGTGCCGATGGCCGCGAGTACACCTTCAGCTTGCGACCAGAACTACGCTGGTCTAATGGCGATCCGGTTGTGGCCTTCGATTTCGTGTATGGCTTGCGGCGGTTGGTCGACCCTCGGACCGCCTCGCCTTATGCGCAGATTCTCGATGTGTTGGAAAACGCCGCAGATATCTCCTCCGGCCGTAAGCCGGCCGAGACGCTCGGCGTCAGTGCGCCGGATGAGCGTACGGTCGTGATGCACCTCAGTACGCCGGCGCCGTACCTGCCGGGTGTGCTCGCGCACCCGAGTACCTTTCCGGTGCACCGGCCCACCCTCGAGCGCCTGGGTCCGGAATTCGCGCGCCCCGGCAATGCGGTCTCGAACGGTGCGTTCGTACTCAAGGAGTGGATCGTCGGCTCACGCATCGTCGCCGAGCGCAACTCCAGCTACTGGAACAACGCCAGCAACCACATCGATCGGATCAATTACCTGCACATCGCCGATCAGGGTGCGGAGCTGCGCAGCTATCGGAGCGGCGAGCTCGACATCACCTACACGGTGCCGCCCGCACAGTTCAAATGGATCAAATCCAACCTGTCGGACGAACTGCACATTTCCCCGCAGCTCAGTACCTACTACTACGGATACAACCTCTACCGCGCGCCTTTCAAGGACAACGTCAAGCTGCGGCTCGCCCTGTCGATGGTGATCGATCGCGAACGTTTGACGGAATCGGTGACCGGCCGCGGCGAGCTGCCCGCCTACGGCTGGGTGCCGGTGGGCGTCGATAACTATGAATCGCAGAAGCCCGACTGGGCCGCTCTTCCATACGGCGAGCGCGTGGCGCGTGCCCGGCAACTCTACGCCGCCGCGGGCTATTCGGCCGCGCATCCACTGCATACCCAGATCCGCTACAACATCGATGAAAGCCACACGCGCATCGCGGTGGCCATCGCCTCGATGTGGAAAGAGCAGCTGGGAGTGGAAACGGAGTTGCTGGGCGAGGAATTCAAAGTGCTGCTGCAGAACATCGATCGCCACGACGTGACCCAGATCTTCCGCTCCAGCTGGATCGGCGACTACAACGATGCGTACACCTTTGCCCAGTACCTCAAGAGCGATTTCGGCATCAATCTGCCGGGCTACGCAAATCCCGAGTACGACGCTCTGCTCACGCGCGCCGCCACGGAGGTCGACCCGGTGCAACGCCGCACCGTTCTCGAGCAGGCCGAACGCGTGATGCTCGCCGACCAGCCGGTGATCCCGATCTATTTCTACGTCAACAAGCACCTGGTGAAGCCGTACGTTCAGGGCTGGCACAACAACGTCATGAACGTGCAGTACAGCAAGGACCTGGTACTGGCCCGGCACTAGCGCTAATGAGCGCGAGTGGCCGTCAGCAGCTACATGCGGCCCGCAAACGCTCCGACGTCTGCCGGCCACCGTAGCCTGCTAGGTGCGCCATCCGTCACCTATCTGCATTCGGAGGGTTTCGGCCCTCCCGGCGCGGAATTCGGTAAGATTCCGCGGATGAAGACGCGACAAAGCCCGGTACGACTTCTGCGCATGGCGCGGCTGGCCCTCACGCCGCGCAGCTCGCTCATCAAGACCACGCTCGCGGATGGCTGCATCGTGTACGGCCAGAACCGCTCCGGGTTCGGCGGCCGCGGCATCTATCTGGACCGGGAGAACATTGAGCCGGAGTTCGCGCAGCTCAAGTTGCTCATCGGGCCCGGCGCGACGTTCGTCGATGTCGGCGCGAATACCGGCGTCTATTCGCTGCGGGCGGCGCGCATCGTCGGCGAGCAGGGCAATGTGATTGCAGTCGAGCCATTTCCGGACGTGTTCGCGACGCTCGCCTTCAGTGTCCGGGAGAACCGGCTCAACAATGTTCGCTTGCGTGCGATGTGCATCGGCGATGTGACGGGTGAGGCGTCGTTCTGGATGAATGCACGAAGACCGAACTCCTTCAGCCTCGTCCGGCACGATGCCCAGGCGCAGCGCTTCTCGGTCCTGACGGTACGACTCGATGACCTCATGACCTGGGAGAACCTGCCTCGCCTCGACTATCTCAAAGTCGATGCCGAGGGAGCCGAGGAGCGAGTGATCACGGGCGGACGCGAGACCATCGAACGCTGTCGGCCTATCGTTCAACTGGAGCACACCATCCGCGCGCCGCGCACGGCCTTTCGCGATTACGTCACTTTCCGCGCCCCCGGCTCGCCAAACGCGGTGTACATGCCGGCCGAAAGTCCCAAGGTGGCGGTCGCCCACGGGCTCGGCTGGAGCGAGTGACGGGGACGACCCCTCCGATGCCGCAACGGTTCGAGAGGCGCTGATCAACTCAAGCGATACATCCATTCCAGGTCGAATGGGTTCGACGCTGCTCCGAGGGTCTGGAGCGCCTGGCAAGGGAAGGGAAGCAATAAGAGCTCAGTCGCAATGCCACTCGGCCTGTGCCTGGGCGCCATGCTCGCGCCAGGCTGCATCAGCCAGTCGCTGCCCCTCTTGCAGCGCGGAGGGTGAGAGTCGCAAGCCGAGGTCGCGCAGATGGTCGCTGATGTGTAGCGCGTTGGTGGGGTAGTTGTCCCCATAACAGCCGAGATCATTCAAGCGCTGCAGAAACGTATTGAGGCTGTACATCTCCTCGTCAGTTGGCGCAGCCGGGTCGTCCGGCGGCAGGGATGTCAGTGGGCCCGTCGCGTAAGTGACGCCGCCCCACACGGCGTCACGCAGCAGCCGCCCCGCGGTGGTGATGTCCGGAGGCTGTCCGTTGCACCCCTTGGCCAGACATTCGCCCAGCATCAGCTTCCCACGGGCCGATTGCTTCGCCGCCGCTTCGAGCCAGAAGCTCATGCGACCGACATCGCGAGGATTGCCGTTGAGGACGTCCGCCATGAGGCCCTCGGCCAGGTCCAGCTGCGCCGGCAGGAATCCGAGCATCGCCGCGGACATCCAGTACCTGCGTTGATCCTCTTCGCTGCTGGCTTCATTGCCGAGCTGCCAGAGACTGGCCTCGTGACCGGCGGCTGCCGCACTGCGCAGGCGCTGATTGATTACCTGTGTATCGAACCGTGCACGCGAGCAGGACTGTTGCAGGCCCTCGAGCCTCTCGTGCCTCTCGGCAATACTCTCTTCCAGGCGGGCGCGCACCTGCGGCGGCAGGTCTTTCGCCCGCCGGGAAACCTCTGCAAGTGCCGTCTCCGTTGCACGCTCCGTGTCCGGATCCTCGCCCGCGCACTCGTGCGCAAGGCGCGCCAGCGCGACAGTGGCGTCCCGATCATTCGCGCGCGACATTGCGTCGAGCTCAGGCACAGCTTCGACGATGCGCAGATCGGAAATCAGGCCACGAATGCGCGCCGGTAGCTCGAGGTCGCCGTAGATGCGGTACACCTCCGCGCGGCGCAGCCGACCCACGAACGCGTCGAGGTCTTTCGGGAGCGGCGTGGGCGATGAGGCTGGCGTATCGACGGCGCTGCGCTTGGCGGCGATCGCTGCAGCGCGCGGTGAGGCGGCACTGCCGTCGGGCCCCAGCGGAGGGGCGTCGTCGCCCGGAGCCCGGAGGAAACGCAGTCCGAAAAAGGCGGCGCTGACGACGCCGACGCCGACGATGACCTGCAGCGGCCAGCGCCGTCCGGCTCGCGGCCGCTGGGAAGGCGGCGGAATGGTGCCCCTTGGTCCACCGCGCTGCATGGGGTCAGTCTAACCCGCACTTCCCTCGAGGAGGTGTCGGCGTAGAATCGCGGGGTCGATCAATGAGTCGACGGGAGGCGCGGCCATGCTCACCGTCAAGCATCTGCTGGAACGCAAAGGATCACAGGTCCACGCCGTCGAGCCAGAGGCGCCGGTACTGGACGCCATTCGCCTCATGGCGGAGAAGCATGTGGGCGCCCTGCTCGTCATGCGCGGCAAGGAGCTCGTTGGCATCGTCTCGGAGCGCGACTACGCGCGTAAGATCATTCTGCTGGGCCGCTCGTCCGCCGACACGCCGGTGCGACAGATCATGAGCGCGCCGGTGACCACGGTGACTCCTGCTCAGACCGTCAATGAATGCATGCAGACCGTGACGGAGCAGCGCATCCGCCACCTCCCGGTGGTAGACAGCGGTCGTGTGGTCGGTGTGGTGTCGATCGGTGATCTCGTCAAGGCGGTCATCGAAACCCAGCAAGAGCAGATCGAGCAGCTGGAGCGCTATATCCGCAGCTGATCTCGAGTCCGCGTCGCCTGAGCCGGCGCAAGCGGATGTGACGCGGATCTCACTTTCGTTCCACGCGAAGCCAGCCGCTTCACGTTCAACACGTGGGCGCCGGGCTAAGCTGCTGCGGTTGTTATGTCAGCCGGCAGCTTACAGCCCGCCGAATCCAATGCTGCAGCCACGACTCGCATGGAAAGCCGGAGTCCGCGGCAACGTGGCATCACTTTGCTCGAGCTCATGTTCACGCTCGTCATCGCCGGAATCCTGGGGGCGATGGCCGTGGGCGGCTATCGCCAGGTGATTGAACGCACCAAGGTGAGTGCGGCGCTCGGCGATATCGGCCAGATGCAGCTGGCGATCAACAAGTACTGGGCCGACCACAACAACGCCTACCCCGCCTCGCTCGCGGACGTCGGTTTCGGCGCGACGCTCGATCCCTGGGGCAGTCCGTACGAGTACTTCGACCTGTCCACTGCAGTCGGCAAGGGCAAGATGCGCAAGGACAAGAATCTGGTCCCCATCAACTCCGACTACGACCTCTACAGCAAGGGGCCGGATGGGGACAGCAAGCCCCCACTGACCGCGTCAGCGAGCCGCGACGACATCGTGCGTGCCAACGACGGGCACTTCATCGGCAAGGCCGAAGACTACTGATGTTCGCACGCATCGAAACGCTGTCGTTGCGCTCGCGCTTCGGGCGGCGCGTCTTCCTGCTGTTCGCACTCTGCGCTGTAGTGCCGATCGCGGTTGCGTGGTTCTTCTCGTTCCTTCATGTACAACGGGTCTCGCGCCAAAGCCAGTTGGCGGAGCTGCGGGACTACAGCTCCACCTACGGGCAGGGCCTGCTGCAACGACTAGAAGCAGCCGAGGCCGGCTTGCAATCGATCGCAGCCGCCTGGGCGGCCGGCTCCCTGCCGGACCCGCGCGACACCAGGGAGTCGGCGCGGCTATGGCACGCCGTTGCGGTGATCAGTGACTCGGGCCTGGTCATCACGCAGCACGGCTCGATCGAACCTCTGCCGGATCTCGATCAGGCTGCCCTCAGGCGCCTGGAGTCCGGCAGCAGCACGCTCGCAATCCGCAGCGGCGCGAACGGTGAGCCGCCACGGGTCTGCATCATTGCACCGTTGCGCGGGATCGCTCGCTCACGGCTGGTGGGTGAAATCGCTCCGCAGTTTCTCTTCGGAGATCCCGGTACATTGCCTTTTCGCACGACGCTGCGGGTGCTGACGGCCAACGGCCAGCTGGTCTATTCGTCCGAGCCAGCGGGCGAGAAGAGTGCAGACACCTCGCCGACCGCGGCTGCGCGCTGGGAACTGTTTCTCGGTGCACAGTTTGGTGCTCCGTCCCTCGTCATCGAATCGAGCCAGCCCCGCATCCGCTATAGCGAAGCCGCTTCCGGGCTGAGCGGCTTCACTCCCTGGGCGTTGCTGGGTGCAACACTGCTGGTCTGCCTGGTGAGCTCCACGCAGATCCGTCGCAGCCTCGAACCGCTGGACCAATTGCTGCAAGGCACCCGGCGCGTCGCAGCACGCGAGTTTGCTACCCGGGTGCAGGTCCACAGCGGCGATGAGTTTCAGGAACTGGCAGATTCGTTCAACACCATGTCGGAAAGCCTCGGCGTGCAGTTCTCCGCGCTCGAGGCATTGGCGGAAATCGACCGCCTCATCCTGGTCTCGCCCGGGATCGAGATCATCCTGGAGACGCTCCTTACTCACGTGCGCAAGGTTACCGGTTGCACCTGCGTGAGTGTCACGCTGGTCGATCCGGACGAGAACGGTCGCGGCCGTGTCTATCTGCACGATGGCGAAACCGGCGTGGACCGCGACATCAAGCGCATCGTGATTCGCGGCGATTCAAGCGAGCTGGCCGAGGTTGCCGGTTCGCTTCTCGACCTGGGCGGCGATGAACAGGCGATTCCTTCTTACGCCGTTAACGTTGCGGGGCGTGGCGCACGCTGGGCGCTGGTGCAGCCGGTGCGTAGCGGGCAGGGACTCAATGCCATCCTCACGCTCGGCTATCGCGAGGTCCCGGATCGCGACGGCGTGCAGGCCAGCTTCGCGCGCGATTTCGCGGACCGGCTCGCAGTCGCCATCAACAGCCTGGAGCGCGAAGAGCGCCTCTATCGACAGGCGCACTACGATGAGTTGACGAGCATGCCCAACCGGCAGCTGCTCAAGGACCGACTGCTGCAGGACGTGGCGCGTGCCAGCCGTTCGCACGAGCTACTCGCGGTGCTCTACATCGACCTGGACAACTTCAAGCGCGTCAACGACACCCTGGGTCATGGCGCGGGCGACGAGCTGTTGCAGGTCGCGGCGCGCCGCCTGGCCGCCAGCACCAAGCAGTCCGACACCGTCGCGAGGCTCGGCGGAGACGAATTCGTCGTGATCCTAGGTGCCCTGCAGCACGCGGATGACGCCGGCAAGGTGGCGGAACGCATGCTCACGGAGCTGGCCCTCCCCGTGACGATCCAGAATCACGAATTCCGTACGCGCGCCAGCGTCGGCATCGCGCTCTGTCCCGATGACGGCACGACGCCGGAAGAGTTGCTCAAGAACGCCGACACCGCGATGTATCGCGCCAAGGAAGACGGTCGGGGCCGCGCCACGTTCTTCGAGGCCCACATGAACGAGAGGGCGCAGGAGCGCTGGAGCCTGGAGACCGGGCTGCACCGGGCGCTGCAGCTCAGGCAGTTCGTGCTGCACTACCAGCCGCAATACATGCTGGCGAACGGCGCCTTGAGTGGCGCGGAGGCCCTGATCCGCTGGATGTGCCCCGGGCACGGACAGCGGCCGCCCGCGCACTTCATCTCCGCCGCCGAAGAGTCCGGACTCATCACGGACATCGGCGACTGGGTGCTCAACGAGGCCTGCGAGCAGTACGAGCGCTGGCAGCGCGAGGGCACGAATGTGCCGCGGGTCGCGATCAACGTCAGTGCCGGCCAGCTGCGGCACAAGGTTTTTGCCGGCCGGGTGCGTGACGCGCTGATTCGCTTCAATGTACCGCCCTGGGCGCTGGAGCTCGAGATCACCGAATCGGTGCTGTTGTCCGGCGACGAGCAGACCACGCAGACCCTGAGCGATCTCGTGGCCCTCGGCGTCAGCATCTCGCTGGACGACTTCGGTACCGGCTACTCCTCGCTGAGCTACCTGCGCCGCTACCCGATGGACGTCATCAAGATCGACCGCTCGTTCGTCAGCGACATTCCTGACAATCCGGACGCCTGCGCGATTTCGACCGCGGTCGTGGCCATGGCGAAGAGCCTGCGCAAGCACACGGTAGCCGAAGGAATCGAGACGACAGCGCAGCTGGAGTTTCTGCGCAATCTTGGCTGCGACAGCGGCCAGGGGTATCTGTTCTCGCAAGCCGTGACGGCGGAAGAACTGGCGCGCCTGGTACGCGATCCACCCGATGCCCTCCGACCCCTGATGACAGGGCAGCAACCCGCGCCGCAACTTCCGCGTCGCGCCGCGAGAAGCTGAGAACTACGCAACCGCAGGATCCGCCGCGCGTTCTGCGAAAAGATCCTAACTGACGCCGTTGTGCAGGTAGGCCTGGATATGGCGCCGGTAGCTTCGCCCCGAAGTGAAGCGCTGGCCGTTCTTGAGCGTGATCAGAAATTCACCGTGGAACCAGCGCTCCATCTCGCGGATGCGCAGCGTGTTGATGATCACGGAGCGGTGGATGCGCAGAAACGAGGCCGGATCGAGCATCTCCTGCGCCTGCTGCATCGTACAGCGCATCCGGTAGACGTCCGGCCCCACGCGGATCGAGATGTAATTGCGATCCGCCTCGATACAGTCGATGTCCTGCGGATCAATGAAGGTCAGGCGCTCGTCCTTCTCGGCCACGATCCGCTTGGCGGGCACGGCCGCGGGGCGCGTGGCAGTTGCCAGTGCGCCCTGAACCGCAGCGGTGATTTCCCCGCGCAGGTTTGAGCTGCGCGCTGCGGCCAGGCGCTGGCGAGCCCGGCCGAGGGCGTGCTGGAAGCGGCCACGATCGAAGGGCTTGAGAAGGTAGTCGACCGCCTCGACGTCGAAGGCCCCGTAGGCGTAATGCTCAAAGGCCGACACGAAGACGACCAGCGGCGCCGCACTCGGTGGCAGGCAACGCAGCACGTCGAAACCACTGGTCTCGCGCATTTCCACGTCGAGCAACAGCAGATCGGGGCGCAATGACTGGATCAGCTGTACGGCCTCCCCGCCATGACTGCATTCACCCACCACCTCGATGTCGGGCTCCTGGCGACACAGCTCGCGCAGCCGCTGGCGGGCGAGCAGCTCGTCATCGACGATGAGCGTGCGAATCGACGTGGCAGCCGCCTCGATATTGCCTGTCCGGGCGTTCAAGTCGGCGTTAACGCGAGAGTCCATGAGCGGCGCTCAGGCATCGAACGCGGGCGAAGCCTGCACGAACGGGATGCGCACGCGAGCGACGACCGAACCGTCCGGGTGCGCGCTCAGCGATAGCTCCTGCGCGTCGCCGAAGAGCGTACGCAGGCGCTCGCGCGTCGCCCCAAGGCCGACACCTTCACGCCGGTTCTTGAGCAGCGCCGGCGCCGACGCCGTATTGGCGACCTCCATGACGAGCTCATCGCGCTCGCGGCGCGCACACACGCGCACCTCAACGACGTCGCTCTCGTTCCTGATCCCATGCACCACGGCGTTCTCGGCGAGCGGCTGCAGGAGCAATCCCGGCACCAGGGCGCGCTCCAGCTCGCGCGGCACCTCAACGGCGAAGACCAGCCGCTCCGCGAAGCGCAGCGCCTGGATCTCGAGGTACTGGCGCACGAATTCGGCCTCGCGGGCCAGGGGCACCTGGTCCAGTTCGCCGTCACGGAACGTGCGCCGCAGCAGATCGCCGAGACGCACCAGAATCTGCTCGGCGGCCGAGGCGTCGCTGCGCACCAGGGCGACCGCCGCATTCAGCGTGTTGAACAGGAAATGCGGATTGAGCTGCATGCGCAGCGCCTGCAGGCGCGAATGCGTCCATTCATCGCGCAGGCGCGAGGCCCGTTGCTTTTCGTCGAGTAGCTCGCGGTAGGTGCTCACACCGATCACCAGTGCTAGCCCGAACCAGTACGACAGCAGGAAGTCCGCGACCGAAGACAGCCACATCATCGCCCACGCGTACTCACCCAGCTCCGAACGGATCAGCTCGTGCAGCAGGCTCCATTCATCGCGCGTGTACGCCGTCAGCAGCACCAAGGCCGGGCGCGCGGCACAGGCGAACAGGAGCGCCAGCCCGATCTGCTTCACAAGGGCGACGGTCCGTCCCGACTGCGGCCACCCGATAGTCAGGGCACTTCTGTAGCATGTGAGCAACAGGGGCAACAGCAGCAGGTGTTGGCCCATTCTGACGTCCGGCGGAGCGATGATGACGAGCGGATTGCTGGAGCTTGCGAGCAGGTAGGTGATTAACCGCTCGCAGGTCATGAAGAGCCAGAAAGGCAGTGTTACCTCGAGCACAAGCCGCCATTGCGCCGCCACGGGACGTGGGGCAGCAAGCGGTGAAGAGACGGACGCGGCGGTTGCGGTGATGGCCATAAACTACGAAGCTTGCCGTAGAGATCATGCCACTCTTGTCTGATCCAGACAACACAAGAAGTGAAAAATTCTGCAACGATTTGGCGGGCTGTGGGACCAATCCGGTGACGCTGGGACGGTCTGCCCGGCTGGCGGGACGAACACGTGTCTTTCTACGACCAGCCTCGTAGCAAGCGATGAGTGGCGTCTACTTGCGCCAGAAGGTCGGCGTGAACAGGACCAGTACGCTGAAGATCTCGAGCCGCCCGAGGAGCATCGCCAGAGTGCAGACCCAGGTCTGCAAGTCGCTGAGGGAGGCGTAGTTGGTGGACGGCCCCACGCGCCCCAGGCCCGGACCTGTGTTGTCGAGCGAGGAGATGATCGCCGACATCGAGGAGCTGAAATCGAGTCCCGACAACAGCAACGTAAACGTCAAGGTGGCGATTGCCATGAAGTACAGAAAGATGAACGCGAGGACCGCGTACACGATGCGATTCGGCACCACCTGATGCCCGATGCGAATCGGCTCGACCGCCTGCGGATGCACCATGAGCCGCATCTCGCGCAACGCCTGGCGCGAGAGCAGCAGCGTGCGGAACATCTTGATGCCGCCGCCCGTCGATCCCGTGCTGCACGTGATAGCAGTAAGCAGCAGCAGCCAGTAGCCGACAAACGGCGGCCATTTTTCCCAGTCATCCGCTACGAAGCCGGTAGTGGTGGCCATCGTCACGACGGCGAACGCTGTGTGGCGCAGAGTCTCCCAGAAGTCCCTGTAGATGCCGCTGACGCTGACGATCAAGGTCACCAACACCACACTGCTCCCGACCACGAGCAACATTGGTCCCGCCTCGGGATCGCTCCGGTAAGGCGCGAGTGACAACCGGCGCAGCGCCAGAAAGTGACGCGCGAAATTCATTGCCGCGATCAGCATGAAGAGCATCAGCACCAGCTCCATCGCAGCGGAGTTGAAGGTGGCAACCGACGCATCGTGGGTCGAGAAGCCGCCCAGCGCCATGGCGGAGAAGGCATGACAGATCGCGTCGAGCCAGCTCATGCCGCACAGCTTGAGTGCGATGATGCAGGCCGCCGTGATGCCGGCGTACGTGAACCACAGTGCCTTCGCCGTCTCGGTGATGCGCGGCGTCAGCTTTGCGTCCTTGACCGGCCCCGGGGTCTCGGCCTTGTAGAGCTGCATGCCGCCGACGCCGAGCAGCGGCAGGATGGCGACCGCCAGCACGATGATGCCCATGCCGCCATACCAGTGCAGGGCGCAGCGCCACAGGTTGATCGACGGGGGCAGCGAGTCGAGGCCGGTCAGCACGGTGGAGCCCGTGGTGGTCAGCCCGGACATCGTCTCGAAATAGGCGTCGGTGAAGCTCAGGCCGTGGATGACCAGCAGCAGCGGCATCGTCGCTGCTCCGGCCATCAGCACCCAGCCAGGGTCACCAGCAGAAAGCCATCGCGCGACTTGAGCTCGCGCTTGAAGCGGCGCGTGCCGGCCCAGATCAGCAGGCCTGCGCCACTGCTGATGAGTCCGGCCAGCGCGAAGTCCCACCACGTGCCATCGCGATAGATGAGGGACGCAACGATCGGCAGCAGGAAGGTCACGCCGAAGATCGACAGCAGCGGGCCGAGGACATGGACGACGGCGAGCACGCGCCAGCCTCACTTAAACGTGGTGCCGGACTGGAACAGCCGCTCGACGGCCTCGACGTGCCGGCGATCGGTGAGAAACAGGATCACATGATCGTCGGTCTCAATCACGGTGTCGTGGTGCGCGATGATCACTTCCTCGCCGCGCACGATGGCGCCGATCGTCGCACCTTGCGGCAGGCCGATGTCCTCGATGCGCCGCCCGACCACACGCGAAGTGCCGGGCTCGCCGTGCACGATCGTCTCGATCGCTTCGGCCGCGCCCCGACGCAGGGTGTGCACCCGCACCACGTCGCCACGGCGCACGTGCGCGAGCAGCGAACCGATGGTGATGGTCTGCGGCGAGATGGCGATGTCGATCGGGCCGCTTTCCATGAGCTCGGCGTACGAAGGCCGGTTGATGAGCGCCATCACCTTGTGTGCGCCGAGCCGCTTGGCCAGCATGGCAGAGAGGATGTTGGCTTCCTCGGAATTGGTGAGCGCCGCGAACACGTCGGCGCTGTCGATGTTCTCCTCGACCAGCAGTTCCTCGTCGGCGGCGTCGCCGTTCAGCACGATGGTGCTGGCGAGCAGCTCGGACACGCGGCGTGCGCGCCGGGTGTCGCGCTCGATCAGCTTCACCTGGTTGTGGCTCTCGAGGGCCTTCGCCAGCCGGAAGCCGATGTTGCCGCCGCCGGCGATCACGATGCGCTTGGCCGGGTCCTCGGCCTTGCGCATCTCGCTCATCACCAGCCGGATGTCCTTGCGCGCGGCGACGAAGAACACCTCGTCGCCGTGCTCGATCACCGTGTCGCCCTCCGGTACCATGCTCTGACCGTTGCGGTAGATGGCCGCGACGCGCGCATCGGTGCCGGGGATGTGCTCCCGCAACGCGCGCAGCCGTTGGCCGACCAGCAGCCCGCCGCGTAATGCGCGTACGCCGACCAGGCGCACCTTGCCGTCGGCGAAATCGAGCACCTGCAGCGCGCCGGGGTAACGGATCAGGCGCTCGATGTACTCGGTGACGAGCTGCTCAGGGCTGATCCAGGTGTCGACGGCAATGCCGTTTTCGGAGAACAGCCCTTCGCGCTGGAAATATTCGGGCGCGCGGATGCGGGCGATCTTGGTCGGCGTGCGATACAGCGTGCAGGCCACCTGGCAGGCGACCATGTTCACCTCGTCGCTGATGGTCAGCGCGACGATGATGTCGGCGTCCGCCGCGCCCGCAGCTTCGAGCACTGCCGGGCTCGAGGCGTTGCCGTTCACCGTGCGAATGTCGATGCGGTCCTGCAGGTCGCGCAGCACCTGCTCGTTGGTGTCGACGACCGTGACTTCGTTGGCCTCTTCGCGCGAGAGGTGATAGGCCGCGGTGCGGCCGACCTGGCCGGCGCCGAGGATGATGATCTTCACATGAGCTCCAGGTTGGCGTAGCTGACCATCAGCCACTTGGTGCCCTGGCGCTCGAAGTTCACCTGCACGCGGGCGTGCGAGCCCTGGCCTTCGAAGTTGAGCACCACGCCCTCGCCGAACTTGCCGTGGCGCACGCGCTGGCCCAGCCGCATGCCGGGTATCTCGGGCTCATCGAGCCGGCCGCCGTGAAAATGCAAGGGACGCGAGATCTGGATGCGCGGGCGCACTTCCTCGATCAGCTCATCGGGGATCTCGTCGATGAAGCGCGACGCCTGGCCGAGCGCTCGATGCCGTGCAGGCGCCGCTGCTCGGCGTAGGTGAGTACGAGCTCGCGCATCGCGCGCGTCGTGCCGACGTAGCACAGACGGCGCTCCTCCTCGAGTCCGTCCAGGTCGTTGATCGAGCGCTGGTGCGGGAACAGGCCGTCTTCCATGCCGCACAGGAACACGATCGGGAACTCGAGTCCCTTGGCGGAGTGCAGCGTCATCATCTGCACGCAGTCCTCCCAGGCCTCGGCCTGGCCTTCGCCGGACTCGAGCGCCGCGTGCGACAGGAAAGCATTCAGCGGTGGCATGTCGCTGCCGGTCTCCTGCGTGAAGCCACGCGCCGCGCTCACCAGCTCGAGCAGGTTCTCGACGCGCGCTTCGCCGCGGTCGCCCTTCTCCTTCTTATGGTGCTCGAGCAGGCCGCTCGCCTGGATGACGTGGTCGACCTGCTCGTGCAGCGCGAGGCTGCGATCTCCTGCGCGAGCCGCTCGATCAGGCTCAGGAAAGCGTGCAGTGCGACGCCCGCTTTGGACCCGAGCACATCGGTAAGGCACGCGCCGGCCGCCTGCCACAGCGAGCAGGCGTTCGCGCGCGCATAGTC
The DNA here is from genome assembly GCA_963695985.1 of uncultured Gammaproteobacteria bacterium. GTDB lineage: Bacteria > Pseudomonadota > Gammaproteobacteria > Steroidobacterales > Steroidobacteraceae > DATBVX01. The sequence goes on along the minus strand of CAVOIC010000012.1, from coordinate 262,171 downwards.
GCGCAGGATTTCCATGCTGCGCGCGCCGATGCCGCGCGTCGGCAGGTTCACCACGCGCTCGAACGAAGCATCGTCGTCGCGGTTGGCAGTGAGGCGCAGGTAGGCAAGCGCGTCCTTGATTTCCGCGCGTTCGAAGAAGCGCAGGCCGCCGTAAACGCGATAAGGAATATTGGCGCTGAGGAACGCCTCCTCGAACACGCGCGACTGGGCGTTGGAGCGGTACAGGATGGCGATCTCGCGCCGCTTGCCGCCGCGCGTCACCCATTCGCGGATGCGGTTGACGACGAAGTCCGCCTCGTCGCGCTCGTTGAAGGCGGCGTAAAGCTGGATCGGTGCGCCCTGCTCGCCGCTGGTCCAGAGATTCTTGCCGAGGCGCGCCGAGTTGTTGGCGATGAGCGCATTGGCGGCCGCGAGAATCGTGCCGGTCGAGCGGTAGTTCTGCTCGAGACGGAAGAGGCGCGTGCCGGGGAAGTCGCGCTGAAACTGCTGCAGGTTCTCGACGCGCGCGCCGCGCCAGCGATAGATCGACTGGTCGTCATCGCCCACCACGAACGGCAGGCCCTGGTCGCCCGCGAGCAACCTGAGCCAGGCGTACTGGATCAGGTTGGTGTCCTGGAACTCGTCGACCAGCAGGTGCCGGAAGCGCGCGCGGTAGTGCGCCAGCAGTTCCGGCCGATCGCGCAGAGTCTCGTAGGCGCGCAGCAGCAGCTCGGCAAAATCCACGACGCCGGCGCGCTCGCAGGTGTCCTCGTACGCCTGGTAGATGCGGATGTACTCGTGCCGGGTCGGGTCGCCGTGGTCCTTCAGCTGCTTGGGCCTCAGGCCCTCGTCCTTCTGCGCGTTGATGAACCACGTGATCTCGCGCGGCACCCAGCGCGCCTCGTCCAGGTCGAGCGCCTTGAGCACCTTGCGCACGAGGCGCTGCTGGTCTTCGGCGTCGAGGATCTGAAAGTTCTGCGCCAGTCCCGCCTCCCGCCAGTGCAGGCGCAACAGCCGGTGTGCCAGGCCGTGAAACGTGCCGATCCACAACGCAGCGCCCGGAATGCCGAGCAGCGATTCGATGCGGCCGCGCATCTCGCCCGCCGCCTTGTTGGTGAAGGTGACGGCGAGCACGCTGTGCGGCGAAGCGCCCTCCACGCGGATCAGCCATGCGACCCGGTGCGTGAGCACGCGCGTCTTGCCGCTGCCGGCGCCCGCGAGCACGAGCGTCGGCGCGAGCGGGGCAGTCACCGCGGCGCGTTGCGCATCATTGAGCGGATCGAGGATGAAGGAGACATCCATGGGCCGCGCATTCTAGCACCCGGCATCCGCGCGACTTCAGCCGCGTTTCAGGTGCGTTCCGAACGACGTTCTTCGGCCCAGCGCAGCAGCACGTTCGTCATTGCGAGCAGCACCGGCCCGAGGAACATGCCGATCGGGCCGAATGCCGTCAGCCCACCGATGACACCGAGAAACACCGCGAGCGTCGGCATCTCTGCGCGCCCGGAAATCAGGAACGGCTTGAGAAAGTTATCCATCAGGCCGACCAGCACCGCTCCCCACACCGTCAGAAAAATCGCCGCGCCATACCGACCTTGGGCGAGCAGGTAGAGCACCGCTGGAATCCACACCAGCGCCGTGCCTCCGATCGGCAGCAGCGACAGGAGCGCAGCGACCACCGCAAACACGACCGGCGAGGGCAGCTGTACGAGTGCGAAGCCGATTCCCAGCAGCGCACCCTGCAGCAAGCCGGTCAAGAGGGTCCCGAATACGACTGCGCGAGTGACGGCACCGAGCTCGGACACCAACGCCTGCTTGTGTGCCTCCGATATCGGTAACAGCGCAGCTAGGCGTGCTTTCATCTGCGCGCCGTCGCGCAGGAAGAAGAACAGGAGGAACAACATCATCAGGAAGCCAGCGACCGTCCCCAGCGCGCCGATGAAGAGCGACCCACCGACTGCGCCCAGGTGATCGAGCAGGTAACGCGAACCGTTCACCAGCCACTCGCGCAACTGCGCGCCGGTCAGCATGGTGTTGTGTTCGATCCACGACAGCGCGCTGCCCAATACCGGTATGTCCTGCAATGATCCCTCTTGGCCCATGTCGCGCAGCGGACCGTAACTCGCCTGCAGCTGGTCGAGGAGGGTTGTAGCCTGATGCGCGAGCGCGACGCCGAGAGCGGCCAGCGGTCCGACCAGAAGCAGCAACATTGCGAACGTCAGCAGCAGCGCGGCAACGGCAGCGCGACCACGCAGCCACCTCGTGAATCGCGCTTGTACCGGATGCAGCAGGAAGGCGAGCAGCAGGGTCCAGGCGAGAGTCGTCGCGAGCGGCTTCAGTATCTGCCACAGCAGTGCACAGAGGATCGCGAGCGCGACCACGGTGAACACGCGGGTATAGAACTGGCTTTGCGCCTGACTCGTCTCATACATCGCGCCGCTCCGGATGAAGATCTGCGTGCTGAGACAGTACGCCACTCGACAGTGACGTGGCTATCGGGCTGGCGCGGCAGCCGTGTCCGGACCTGGAGCACTAGAGCGCGCGTCGCGAAGAAATGAGTCGTCGGTAAGGCTCTCGAGGAATGCGACCAGATCCGCCTTCTCCTGCGCGCTAACGGTGAACGTCCGGATGCGCGGGTCCCGGTAGCTGTTCCGGGCTGTCGGGCCGAGCGGAGCCTGCCGTCCGCCGGCCGCGTAGTGGTCGATGACTTCAGCGAGCGTGCCGATACTGCCGTCGTGCATGTAGGGCGCGGTGACGGCGACGTTGCGCAGAGTCGGCACCCGAAAGCGCCCCTGGTCCTGAGCGCTGCCGGTAACGGCGCCGATGCCCAGCGCGTCGGACGGATAGGCACCGTGGCCGTCGGTGTTGTAGAGACCGGTGTTCGCGTAAGCGGGCTCGACCTCAGGTTGCCGGCGGGTGCGCAGCGGCCCGCAGAAATTGATCCCGGAATGACACTGTGCACAGCCGATGCGCTCGGAATAGAACAGCGCCATGCCACGGCGCGCCGCGGCACTCATTCCCGAGCCGTCATCGTCAAAGACGTAGCGGTCGAAAGCGGAGTGACCCGAGATCAGCGTGCGCTCGAAACTCGCGATGGCGCGCGCGATGTTGGCGAGCGACAGCGGATCGGCGGAACCGGGAAAAGCGCTTGCGAAGAGTGCTCGATAACCGGGATCAGCGCGCAACGCCTCGATCACCTGCGCCTCGCGTCCGGTGAGACCCATCTCGACCGGATGCTCGTTGAAGAGCGGTTGCAGGACCTGGGCCTCGAGCGAGCCGATGGTGGGATCCGCCCAAGTGAACGCCGCGTTGTATGCGACATTGGTGAGGCTCATCGCGCTGCGAGGGTGCAGCTGACCGGTGGCGCCGATCGCGCGCGGCTTGCCGTCCGTGAAGGCGAGCTCGGGGTGATGACAGGTCGAGCAAGCGTGCTGTCCAGTCACCGAGAGCCGGGGCTCGTGAAACAGCTGGCGCCCGAGGCGCACTTTGTCTTCGCTCATGGGATTGCCCGCGGGCACGAACGGCTCGGGGAACCCGCGCGGCAGACTCCAGGTGAACGATGTAGGGCCGTTCGCAGAGGCGCTGACGCCCGAGTCGCGCGGCGGTGCGACCGTTTGCGCCACTCCGGCGCAGCAGATCAACGCCAGCGAGCCGGCCCACACGCGCCGCCAACGCGGCGAACGCATGCTCAGTCGCCGTGCGGTGTGCGCTTCAGCGCCAGCTGGCCGCAGAGTCGCCGGTGTCGAGCGAAGCGGTTTGCTGGGCGATGGTGGTGCGCTCCTGCACCCACTTGGCAAATTCATCAAGTGCCTGCGGCTCGACGCCCTTGGGATCGGAGCGGCGCACGTCGACGAACTTCTGCATCGCGCCAAGCAGCTGGTCCGCATGCTTGCGCGAAGTGCCAAACAGCTCCATGTAGGCCTGGCGCGCATCTTCCAGCCGATTGAGACCGAGGTAAGCCTCGCCACGATACTCGATCGCATCCGCGAACCCGGGCTTCAGGCGCAATGCCTCGGCATACGACTCGAGCGCAGTGTCATAGCGACCGAGGTGACGCTGCGCAAAACCCAAGTAGTTCCACGCCTGGTACATGAAGGGACTGAGCGAGGTGGCATCCTGGAAGCTGTCCAGGGCCTTCTCGTACGCCGCGTTCGCTTTCTTCAGCGCCTTCTCGCGTTTCTCCGGCGTGCCGGCCTTGGCGGCATCTTCCTCGTGGTCGGCTGCCTTATGAATCTGCTTGACGCCGGCATTGTAGGAGGCGGTCGCCTGTTCCTCGGGCGTGATCTCCCGTTGCGGCATGGAGGGCTGGGGCGTGCTCATCGAGCCACTGCCCGAGGCCTGGGCCGCCGAGTCCGGCAGGGCCGCGCAAGCTCCAATGGCCACCAACAACGCGAGCTTCTTGACGACAGTCATGGGAGTGTCTCCCGCAATTGAGCTTCCCTGATCGGGTCCCGGCTTCGATAGCCGCCGGCCGGGAAAGTTGCGTTCTCCCGTAGCATACCTGAACGCGTGCCTGGGCTCTGGACGCGCGGCTGATGCTGGCCGGCCGCAGCGTAAACTGCGGTCATGACGTCCAAGGGGGAGGCTCCATGAGCACACGCCTTGCGTTGGTCCTGGCAATCCTTGCCCTCGTATGGGTGCAATCCTGCGGGACCGCAGGCGCCACACAGCCGACGGCAGAGCCGGTTTTGGCTCGATGGCTGGGCACGTGGCAGGGGTCCGGCACCAACAGCGGAGTGGACGCGGACCTCACGCTCAGGTTCGAGCGCATCCTGGGAGGGCGCTTCGTGCGCTTGACGCTGTCGAATCAGATCGGCCCGCCGGCAACGCGTGAGGAGTTCGAAGGTCTGGCGCTGTATTGGCCGGAAGCCGGGCAGTTGCGTGGCAGCTGGTTCGATTCGCACGGCGCTGTCTTCGCTCTCGAGGCCAAGGTGCTCGGCGACACGCTGCTCGCGATCTGGCACAACGAACAGGAGCCGCGCGGTCGCTCGAGTTACCGTCTGGTACAACCGGCGATGATGGAGGTGATCGATTCGGTGCGCGCCCCGGACGGCAGCTGGCGCGAGTTCGCGCGTTACCAGCTCAAGCGCACTGTGCCGGCCTCGACCAGGTAGTGATCGACGAGCAGCAGCGCGAACAGCCACATCAGGTAGTTGATCGAGAACCGGAAGGTACGCATCGGCAGTCCCGCGCCCCGCAGCAGCATTAACGCATGGCGCAGGAACAGCGCGTCAAGCAACAGTGCGCCGGCCAGATAGACGAGGCCACTCATGCCGGTCAGGTACGGCAGGATCGTCACGATCACGAGCAGGATCGTGTACAGCAGGATGTGCAGGCGCGTGAACTCGATCCCGTGCGTCACCGGCAGCATCGGCAGTCCCACCTTGGCGTAGTCGTCGCGCCGCGCGATGGCGAGCGCCCAGAAGTGCGGCGGCGTCCAGGTGAAGATGATCAGGAACAGCAGCAACGCATTGGGATCAACGCTGTTGGTGATTGCGGTCCAGCCCAGCACCGGCGGCGCCGCACCGGCCGCACCGCCGATCACGATGTTCTGCGGCGTGGCGCGCTTGAGCCACAGTGTGTAGATCACCGAATAGCCAATGAGCGACGCAAAGGTGAGCAGAGCGGTCAGCGGGTTGACGAGCAGCGCGAGGATCAGCATCGATGCCAGCCCGAGTGTGAACGCGAACAGGAGCGCACCGGCCTCGCTCACGTGACCGGTGGGTATTGGCCGCCGGCGCGTACGCGCCATCTCGGCATCGATGCGCCGGTCGAGCACATGATTGATGGCTGCCGCGGATGCCGCTGCGAGCCAGATACCGAGCGTGGCATAGGCAGCGGTCGAAAGAGGCGGCAGCGCCGGCGTCGCCAGCAACATACCTACCACGGCCGTGAACACGATGAGTGCCACGACCCTGGGCTTGGTGAGTTCGAAGTAGTCGTGCAGGCGGGTGGCCGCCGTGAGGCCCGAGACCTGCGATCGGACGCCTTCCTCTCTCATGTTCTTCTTTCACCCGCCAGCCAGGTGGCGCTCAGTGGCCACAGTGCGCGAAGCAGTGCCACGCTGCTCAGCAACAATAGCGCGGCACCCGCATTGTGCGCGGTGGCGAGCGGCAGGGGAAATCCATTGACGACCATCGCCATACCAATTGCGAGTTGCGATGCGAGTAGTGCCGCAACGCCCAACCCGGCACCGCGCACCCTGGCACTCTTTCCACGGGCAATGCTCATCGCGGCGAGGATTGCCAGGAGGATAGTGGTGATCAGCGCGCCGATTCGATGAACGACATGAATGGCGACGCGCGCAGGATGATCCAACACCCCGCCCTCGTAGTCGATACCGAGGCCACGCCAGAGAACGAACGCATCCTTGAAGTCCATGTGCGGCCAGAGCATCCCCTGGCAGGTGGGAAAGTCCGGGCAGGCCACCGCGGCGTAATTGCTGCTGGTCCAGCCGCCCAATGCAATCTGAATGCCCAGAGCAACTAACGCGAGTACGGCCAGCGGCCGCAGTCCGACCTCCCTGCGGTGCAGTTCGCGACGTTCGGGCCGCAGACACAGCCACCACAGCAGCGCGAGCGTCGTGAGGCCACCCACCAGATGCAAAGTGACGATCAACGGCTTGAGGAGCCATGTCACGGTGAGCATGCCTAGTACGCCCTGCAGCACTACAACGATCAGGAGAATAAGCGGCAGATGTACGGGCTGCTGCGGATCGCTGCGATTGGAAATCGCAAACGCCGCCATAGCGACCATGATCAATCCAAGAATCGATGCTGCGTAACGGTGCACCATCTCGCGCAGCGCCTTGCCATAGTCGAGCGGACGGTCCGGGTGTGCGGCATTGATGCTCTGTGAGTTCTCCAGCGCAGCACCGGGCGTGATGTGTCCGTAGCAGGTTGGCCAATCGGGGCAGCCGAGGCCGGCGGCACTGAGGCGTACGTAGGCGCCGAGGACGACGACGAACAGGCACAAGCAAACCCCCGTGATTGCCAGCGCGCGAAACCAGCGCAGACGTGTCATCACCGGCGAACCCACCTTGGCCTCACTACGTCACCCAATGTGCGACAACTTCAACAATCGCTTGAGGTCGCGAAGCAATCCCTTCGGCTCGACATCCACGGGGTAAACCATCATCAGGTTACCGAGTGGATCTGAGAGCCAGATGCGTGCCGACTGCGCTGGCGGCGAATTCACGGCTGCGAAGGCTTCGCGTAGTGGCGCACCGTCAACGGAATCGATATCGAGAACGATGAGGCCGGACTGCTCGCGTGAGAAGTACGGCTGCTCGCAGCATTCCCCGCGGTAGAGGAAGACGCGGTGCACTCGATCGCGGTCCTGATTGAGTGCGAGGCGCACCTGGCGCATCACGTATAGAGCCTTGCGGCATTGGTCATTGCACGCGCCGGTTCCGACCAGGATCAGCGACCAGGCGCCCTCGAAAGGCCGATGGACTTCGACACCATCGGGCTGGCGCAGCGTCACTGCCGGCAGCGGTCGCGGTGGGATGACCAACTCGCCGTAATTGACCTGACCGCCCGGTCGCCAACCGTCGCTGCCGTAGTAGAGATAGAAGGAGAGCGCAAGCGGCGACAAAAACAACAGTGCGATCAGGAGCAGCGTGCATCTCTGCCGGCGCTGTATGGGCGTTAGTGTGCTCATGCCCTGCCCGGCGTTCGTTGCAGACTCGTCACCAGGTGGATGATCAGGACGGTTGCTGCCAGTCCGAACCAGGTGATCGCGTAGCCAAGATGGCGCTCGGGTGGAAACGTCGCCGGCCGCCACTGCCGAACATGACCATCCGGTTGATCGGGATCGAGCAGGACGATCTGCGGATACAAACGCCGATCGAACATCGTCTGCAACTCAGCCATGTCGGGATAGCTCAGGACTCGGGGCCATGAGTTGTCGCTCGCTGGGTTCCGCAGGGCGATACCCGCACGCGGTAACTCATCGAGGCGGCCAGTGATCGTACGCATGCCTGTGCCGACGCTCACGTCCGGCAAATCGGATCGAGTTACGCCCTGCGAAATCCATCCACGATCGACGAGCACCGTAGAGCCTGTATCGGTCATGAACGGTGTAAGTACGTGATAGCCAGCCTGTCCGTCATGGGTCAGGTTGTCGAGCAGGATCTGATGCTTGCTGTCGAAGTGACCCGCGGCCGCGACCCGCTGATATCGCACGCCTCTCCCGGACGACACGGCCGACAGATTCACCGTAGACCGGGTGCCGGCCGCAAAGTCGGCAAAAAGGGCCCGCTTCTCGCGCATGCGATCCAGCTGCCAGGCTCCCAAGCCGACCAGCACACCGATCAATGCGAGAGTGAGAATAGTGGTAAAAACGCGCGGCCGGTAGCGGCGGCCAGCAATATTGAACGCCACCGCCGTTTACCTACACCGCACGTCGCATGAACCGGGAGCCGACATGCCGCTCGTCAAATTGGTCGTGATCCTGATGCTGATCGCCATCATCGTGAGCCTGGGATCGGCTCTCTTTCATCTCGCTCGCGGGAGCGGAGACTCGCGGAAGATGCTGCGCGCCCTGACGTGGCGCATTGGCCTGTCGGTGTTCCTGTTCGTGTTGCTGTTGATTTCCTATGCGGCTGGACTCATCCGGCCGCATGAGCTGCGATGAGTGTTCGAAGTTCGCTATACTGCGCGCCCTTCGAAGCGACCCGGCAGCGGTGAACCTGTGAGCAAGCAGGACAGCCACTTTTTCAACGTCTTCAGTCTGGTGCTCGGCATTCTGATTGCAGTCGCGGTTCTGCTGTTCGTGTTTGCCAGGGTCGTGGGCACCACGAGCCAGCGTGAGCAGGTAAAGGGCGAACCAATGGAGATCGCCGCCGCCGATGAGCGCACGCGGCCCTTTGCACGTGTCGCCGTGGCCGGTCAGGACAACGCGGCGCTCCAGACTGCCGAGGAGTCCTCGGGGTCGGCACCCAGTGTCGGATTGCCGGTGCCGAAAAATGCCGAAGAGCTGTACAGCGCTGCCTGCTCGGCGTGCCACGCGCAGGGGATTGGCGGTGCGCCGCGCATCGGTGACAAGGCGGCCTGGGCGCCACGCATCGCGCAGGGGAAGGACACTCTCTATAAGCACGCCATCGAGGGCTTCCATGGCTCGGCTGGAGTGATGCCTCCGAAAGGTGGCCGCGTCGACTTGGCCGATGATCTGATCCACCAGGGCGTCGACTACCTAGTCGAACGCTCGCGTTGAAGCGACGCAAGCCGCGCAAGGGTTTTGGCGCTTGCTGAAGCGGCGGGCGAGGCAGGTCGGTCGCATGCGTTGCGCCTCAGCGCAGAAGTACGGCAATGACCAGCAGCAACAGCGTGAGCGCCTGGAAGCCGACGCGCGTCCACATCAGCACGGTGCTCAATTGACGGTCGGTGGAGCGGCCGGACATGGCCAGAAGACCCAAACCCATGGCAACGACGGTGGCAACCAGCGCAAGGATGATGACGACGAGAAGCGCGTCCATCGTGCAGTCTCCCAAGCGTTCTTATGCTTGTGGCGAATATAACATGCGCTGATCTCGCCGGAACCCGACAAGACTCGCGCTTCAAGCCTATTGTGCTTCTCCGCTGATGCCTCCTCGCAGGGACCATGTCAATCCGCCCAGACTCATGCGTTGTTGGAAGCGACTTTTCAACGCTGGAAGGGTTATGAGAGACTCAAGTGCCACATCGTGCCACGGTTTTTTCTGGGGAAAGCGATGAAATGCCTCTACTATCTCGCGCCCGGCCTGGAAAGTGCTCATCGGGTTTCTGATGATCTTCATGAGGTTGGCATCAGGGACTTCTTTGTGCACGTCATAGCAAAAGACGAGTCCGGGCTCATCAAACGACAAATACACTCTGGCAACTACCTCGAGACTCTGGATGTCGTTCGCGAAGGGTCTCTGGGCGCGATGATCGGCTTCGTTGCCGGACTGATTGGCGCTGCACTGCTCAACTACTTGGGGCCGTTCGAACACGTACCGGGGATCGTCCACATCGCGCTGATGGCGTTGGGCACGTTATTCGGCGCTTGGGCAGGCGGCTTGGTGGGTATAGAAAACGAGAACAAGAAGCTCGCCAGGTTCCACGACGATCTCGAGGCCGGCAAGTATCTGATCTTGATCTATGCCCGCAAGGAGCAGGAACCCGCTGTCGGTGAGATGATGCGTACCAGGCATCCGGAAGCAGAGCTAACGGGTGTCGATAGGCATTTCATCAATCCGTTTAGCGCGGTGCAGCGCCGCCCTCGGGACGCGTGACCGGGCCGGAATTCCACAACAGGACTAGTGTCCGGCGAAAAAGACGTCGCGCGTGAAAAAAATGTGGTCCCCTTCAAGCGATCCGATGCCCAAGAGTACGAGCAACAATAGCGGCGGGACCAAAATCGCATACATCAAGGCCAGCCGCTCCCAGAGCATGTGCATGAAGACGGCAACGATCAGCCCGGCCTTCATCAACATGAACACGATGATCAGCGTCCACCTGAGGTAACCCTGAAAGTGGAAGTAGTCAACAAGATAGGAGGCGGTGCTGAGAACAAACAGCAATCCCCAGATCTTGAGATAAATGCCAATCGGATGTTGTTGCCCCTCTGCGTGTGCCACGATTTCCCCTACCAAAGATAGAAAAGTGCGAAGATAAATACCCACACCAGATCGACGAAGTGCCAGTACAGACCCATGATTTCGACGATCTCGTAGTTCCCCTTCCTGCCGGTCAGGAAACCGGGCCTCTGGCGATCCAAATCTCCCCGCAGAACCTTTGTCGCCGTGATGATCAGGAATATCACGCCGATCGATACGTGCGTGCCATGGAATCCCGTGATCATGAAAAAACACGAGCCGAACTGCGCCGCGCCCATGGGGTTGCCCCAGGGACGCACCCCCTCTTCGACGATCAGCTTGGTCCACTCGAAGGCCTGCATCCCGACGAATGTGGCACCCAATAGGGCAGTGATCAGCAACAAGACACAAGTTTTGACACGGTCTTTTCGATAGCCGAAGTTGACCGCCATGGCCATCGTCCCGCTACTGCTGATCAAGATGAAGGTCATGATGGCGATCAGGATGAGGGGGATTTTCCTGCCAAAGAGCGTCAGTGCGAAAACCTCACCGGGGTTGGGCCAAGGGTCCGTGGTGGACATTCGCACGTTCATGTACGAGATCAAGAAAGCGGTGAAGATGAAGGTATCGCTGACGAGGAAGATCCACATCATGGCCTTGCCCCATGGGACCTTCTTGAACGCCCGCTGGTCCGAGGACCAGTCGGCGACGATGCCTGGCAAGCCTTCAGCTAGCGGGAGGGGTTCTGCGGTATTTGTAGCGACAGCTGGTGCCACGTGCATTGACTGTTTACCTAAGCCCACAAAGCTTCAGCAAAACATCCAAATTATTCCCTGTAAACAGCAGACCAAAAAGGAGCAACCAAACCAGGAGCAAGAAGTGCCAGTAAGTGGCACATAGTTCCACACTCTGCGTTATCTTCGCCACGTCAAAGTCGCCCCACACTTTGGCGACGGTCCTGCCCCAAGCCACCAAACCGCCCAACAGATGCAGCCCATGCAATCCGGTGATCAGATAAAAAAACGCGACTGCTGGGTTCGTTACGTCAAAATAAACCGTCGCGGCCAGTTGCTGCCAGGCCAAGATTTGCCCGAACAGAAAGACAACGGTGAAAGCGCCGGCAGCAAGCAGGCCGACTCGCATTGCGTCCATTCGCCCGCGACGTACTGAATGCCGCGCCCATTGCAAGGCGACGCTACTCAATATCAGCGCAAACGTATTCGCCCACAACAGCCTTAGTTGAGGTACGGGACGCCAATCGTCATAAGTCATCCGGCTTGAATATGCGATAACCAGGAGCATGAACAGGACCGCGACCACCGCTAGAAACACCCTCAGAGCGAGTCTCTTCTCAGCTCGAGAAGGTGTTCTTCTATCGCGAAGAGGTTCGACCGTACCCTCGGCCGTCACCCAGGGCTTGACCATCAGTTGATGGAACTTACTCACCGTTGGGTTCCTGGTCGCTTACGTCTTACGCGTGACTTCTCGCGGCGGGACGTTTTGCGGGATGAAGTCCTCAGCGGCACCTGGCACGCTGTAGTCGTAGGCCCAGCGATAGACCACCGGTAACGTCGCGCCAAAATTGCCATGCTTGGGCGGGGTGTGGGGGGTTTGCCACTCCAACGTGGTGGCGCGCCAGGGGTTGCCACCCGCTGGCTTGCCTTTGAAGTAACTCCAGATCAGGTTGTACAAGAACACCAGTTGGAAGGCGCCTACGATCAACGCGGCGATGGTGATACCCGCGTTCAAGGACTGTGCCGATTGCGGGGATAAAGTCCGTGCCTGCGATTGCGTAATACCGGCGCGGCACGCCCAGGAAACCCAGGTAGTGCATCGGAAGGTAGATGGCATAGGTCCCGAGGAAGGTGGCCCAGAAGTGAAATCTTCCCAAGGTATCGTTCAGCATTCGCCCGGTGATCTTCGGGTACCAGTGGTAGATCGCCCCGAACACAACCATGATGGGTGCCACGGCCATCACCATGTGGAAGTGCGCGACCACGAACATGGTGTCCGAAAGCGGTACGCTCACGGTCGCGTTACCGAGGAACAGGCCGGTTAACCCGCCATGTATGAACGCAAAGATGAACCCGATGGCAAACAGCATGGGGACGGTGAGGTGGATGTTGCCGCGCCACAGCGTCAGGACCCAGTTGTAGACCTTGATGGCCGTGGGAATCGCGATGATGAGAGTGGTGGTAGCGAAAAAGAAGCCGAAGTACGGGTTCATCCCGCTGACGTACATGTGGTGCGCCCACACCAGAAAACTGAGCGCGCCGATGGCCAGAATCGCCCAGACCATCATCCGATAGCCAAAGATGTTTTTTCTGGCGTGGACGCTGATCAGGTCGGACACGATGCCGAATGCCGGCAGGGCGACGATGTAGACCTCGGGATGACCGAAAAACCAGAACAGGTGTTGAAACAATAACGGACTGCCGCCCTCGTACCCACGCTGTTGTCCCATCGAGACGATGGCAGGCATGAAGAAACTCGTGCCCAGTGTCAGGTCCAACGTCATCATGATGGCGCTGACGAACAGGGCTGGAAAGGCCAGCAGCGCCAGGATGGTGGCCATAAAAATGCCCCATACCGTCAAGGGCAGTCGCATCATCGTCATCCCTCGCGTGCGCGCCTGCAACACCGTCACCACATAGTTCAAACCGCCCATGGTGAAGCCAATGATGAAGAACGCCAGGGAAACGAGCATCAAAACAATGCCCCCGTTCGCGCCCGGAGTGCCCTGGAGGATTGCCTGCGGCGGGTACAGGGTCCAGCCGGCGCCCGCGGGCCCGCCGGGCACGAAGAAACTCGCCACCAGCAATAACACGGCGAACAGATAGACCCAGTAACTCACCATGTTGACGTAGGGGAAAACCATGTCGCGGGCGCCGACCATCAGCGGGATGAGGTAGTTGCCAAACCCCCCCAGGAACAGCGCAGTGAGCAGGTAGATCACCATGATCATGCCGTGCAGGGTGACAAACTGAAGGTAGTTGCTTGGGTCGATGAAGGAGAAGCTGTGCGGGAACCCCAGCTGCAGCCGCATCAACCAGGACAACACCAACGCCACCAACCCTATCCCGATCGCGGTGATCGCGTACTGGACGGCGATGACTTTAGCGTCTTGGCTCCAGATGTACTTCCCTACGAAAGTCTTCGGATGATAGAGCTCCACCTCTTCGACTTCCGCAGGTGGAACAAAAAAGGTTTCGTCATGCGCAACGTAAGACATGGAAGTTTCCTGCTGTTCAGCGAAGGGTATCGATGTAGGCAACGAGGTCATTGATTGCCTGGCTGTCTACCAGAATTGCGGCCATCAATGCCATCTGGGGTCCGTACATGTCTTGCGGATGAGTGCCGCGAACACCCTGTTCGAAATTTTTCAGTTGAGTGACCAAGTACCAATCGCTCATACCGTTCAGCGCGGGGGCATTCGTCGCCTGCAGGCCCCGCCCATCAGGTCCGTGACAGGCTCCACAGGTGCTTGTAAAAAGCTTCTGACCGTTGTTCGCATTGCCCTTCACCGTGGCGGGAGCAGGGTTATCCGGCAGCGTCTTGATATAAGCGCTGACATTATCGATGGCGGTGTCATCAACCAGCGTCGCGGCCATCGGCGCCATCATCTTTCCAAAGACATCCTTGTCGTGTGTCCCCCGGACACCTTGCTTGAAGTATTTCAATTGCCGTTGCACGTACCAGTCTCCCTGCCCACTCAATTTAGGCGCATGCTGCAGAGGATTCCCCTCCGCTTGCAAGCCATGACAGGCAGCACACACTGCATAGAGTTGTTGGCCTGCGGCAGCATCACCGGCTGCCCGCGCTGACGTTTGTGCGAACGTCGGATGGCCGCTTAGCCACGCCTGAAACGCGCTCTCTTCCTCCACTATCACCTTGCCACGCATGGCGAAGTGCCCGACACCACATAATTCGTTGCAGAGGATGTCGAATTTCCCGGTTCGCGTCGGGGTGAACCAGATATACGTGACCGAGCCCGGCACCAGATCCATCTTGGCTCGGAACTGCGGTACAGCGAAGTCGTGCAGGACGTCTACGGAGCGGAGCAGCGCCTTGACCGGTCTGCCGAGGGGGAGATGCACCTCCGGGCTTGATATCAGCACGTCGTCCCGTCCGTCGGGATCATCCGGATTCATGCCAAACGGATTCTTGTCGCTGACGTGCCGGGTATCGACGGTACCTAGCTTGCCGTCCTTCCCGGGAAAGCGAAAGCGCCAGTGCCACTGCTGGCCCACGACCTCAAAGACCGCCGCCTCTGCCGGGACGTGGACGAAATCCGCCCATACAAACAAGCCCGGGCCCAACATGGAGGCGACGCCCACCGTGGTTAATCCGGTGAGCCACCATTCCAGCGTCTTGTTCTCGGGTTGGTACGCCGCCCGGCTCTCCTTGCGATGACGGTAGCGGATCACGCAATAAGCCATAAACAAATTGACGGCAACGAAGACGAACCCCGTGACCCAGAACGTGATGCTGATCGTGCGGTCCATCGCTACCCAATTGGACGCGATCGGTGTGAAAAACCACGGGCTTAGGAAGTGGAACAGGAGGGTACCGGCGATCAGCAAAACCAATACGATTGATAGGATCATAGCGATGCGCCCGGATGATACGGCAGTATACCGCAGGCGATGAATGACGACCGCGCCACGAAGTAGTCGGCGGCGGATTCAGGATTTCGTCATCGAGCAGTCATGAACAAGATATCTCTCAAATTCAGCATCATGATCACAACCGTCGCGCTGGCCGCGACGCTTGCCGGAGTGTGGCTCGCTGAAATATATCGGGAACACCATTCGCGGGTCAGGTTGCTGCCGGATCAGGTAATCACATTGTTTCCTGATCCGAAGCCACTGACGGCCTTTGCGCTCACGGATCAAGAGAATCGGGTATTTGATCTTGCAAGCTTGAAGGGTAAATGGTCGTTTCTCTTTTTCGGTTTCACCCACTGCCCGGACGTCTGTCCGACGACCCTGGCGGTACTGGCCCGCGCGCACGAAAGCATCGCCAAAAACACGGTCGGCGCCGACGATATCCAGTTCGTCTTTATCTCAGTAGATCCGAATCGCGATACCGCCAGCAAGCTCAGGCAATACGTGGACTATTTTGATACGTCCTTTCTCGGCGTGACGGGAGATAACGCGCAGATCAGTAACCTGGCTGGCCAACTGGACGCCGCGTATCAGGTCGTGATCACGCCGGGTATGGAAAACTATCCCGTCTATCACAGCGCGGGGGTATTTCTGTTGGATCCGCGAGCCCGATATCATGCCGTGTTCACGCCGCCTTATGATGCAGAGGCTATCAGCAAGCGTTTCAAAGTGGTGCGGGAGCTTGAAGCAGGC
Organism: uncultured Gammaproteobacteria bacterium; assembly: GCA_963695985.1. Taxonomy (GTDB): domain Bacteria; phylum Pseudomonadota; class Gammaproteobacteria; order Steroidobacterales; family Steroidobacteraceae; genus DATBVX01. The sequence continues at coordinate 246,274 of CAVOIC010000012.1, read as the reverse complement.
AATGCGCCATGAGATGGCGGGTTCTAGCGCTTATTTCGACAGCGCCACCATATAGTCGACGGCGGCCTTGACCTCGGCGTTGCTCAGCGCCGGGTTTCCGCCTCTGGCCGGCATCACTCCCGCGCTCCCCTGTATCCCATTGAGGGCGCTGGCGTAGAGAGTGTCGATGCCCTTGGCGATGTGCGCAGCCCACTGGCCCTTATCAGCCAGCTTCGGCGCGCCGGCGATACCGGCACCGTGGCAGACGACGCAAGTCGCCTGGTAGACCTGTTGCCCGTCTCGACTGGGCGGCGCCGCGGCCACCGCGGTTTTTACCGGCTCCTGCTGAGTTTCCGCCGAAGCGACGCTGACTTGACCAAAGGGCTTGATGCGCTCGGCCACACTCGAACCGGTGGCCAGCAGCGTGCTGCGATCCAGTCGGGCTCGGTCGGAGGTGCCGCGGTGATGGGACACAAGAACGAACATGAACAGCATCAACACCACACTGATACCGAGAATGATCGAGACGTTCATCGCGTAGCGTCTTTTGGTCATTGGCAGTTCTTTGTAGTAAGGAACGGGGTGCTAATCACTAACGGCTTCTCTCAAATCCAATACACAAATACGAACAAGGCCAGCCATACGACGTCGACGAAGTGCCAGTACCAGGCGACCGCCTCGAAGGCAAAATGGCGTTGCGGCGTAAAGTGACCCTTAAGGCAGCGCAGCCAGATCACCAGGAGCATGATCGCGCCGACGGTGACGTGCATGCCGTGAAACCCGGTCAGCATGAAGAAGGTCGAGCCGTAGACACCCGTCGAGAGCTTGAGGTTGAGATGCTTATAGGCCTCACCGTACTCCGTGGCCTGCAGTGCGACGAACAGGAAGCCGAGCAGAAAGGTCGCCGCTAGAAAGATGGCGAGCACGCCGCGTTTGCCGGCTCGCAAGGCGTGGTGTGCGATCGTTACCGTCACGCCGCTCGAGAGCAGGATCGCGGTGTTGAGTGCGGGCAAGCCGAACGCGGGGATGGTTTCGAAATCGCCGCCGACAGCGGCCGGTCCGTTGGTCGGCCATGCGCTGGTGTAATTCTTCCACAGCAGCAGGTTGGTGAAGATCTTCACCCCTTCGCCACCCAGCCACGGCACCGACAACGTCCGCGCATAGAACAGCGCACCGAAGAATGCGGCGAAGAACATCACTTCCGAGAAGATGAACCACATCATCCCCATGCGAAAGCTGCGATCGACCTGCAGGTTGAAGATGCCGCGCTCACTCTCCCCGATGACCGTTCCGAACCAGAAGACGAACAGCAGCGCGAGCATCACGAAGCCCGGCAGCAGCGTCCACGCCCCGAGCGCACCGGCCCAATCGTTGAGATAGGCAGCCGCGCCGAACATCAGCACGAACAGCGTCACCGAGCCGTAGAACGGCCAGGGGCTGCCGTGCGGCACGTAATACTCGTTGGGATCGTGTGCTTCGTGTTCGCGGGACATGGGAGTACCGGAAGTGAAAAAAACTAGCGGTTGGTGGTTTGCGCAGTGGTGGTGAGCTGTGAACGCCCGTAGAACACGTAAGCCAGTGTAATGCGATCGACGTCGGCGGGCAGCTTCGGATCGACGATGAAACGTACCGTCATGTCGCGGCCTTCTCCCTTGGCGAAGTGCTGTGGCGTGAAGCAAAAGCATTCGGTCTTGCGAAAGAAAGCGGTGGCGCGACTCGGCGCCACGCTCGGCACCGCCTGCGCCACCGTGTCACGACCCGTCAGGTTGCGCGCGAAGAACGCGGTCTCGTACAACCGGCCCGGCTGCACCTGCATCTCGGCCACCGTCGGCCGAAACTCGAAACTGCCATGACTCGGCAGATTGGCAACGAACTCCACGGTGATGCTGCGGCTAGCGTCGGGGGCCTCGACCGCCACTGCAGGTGTCGTCAAAACGTCACGATCTCCGGCGCCGGTCAGCGCGCAGAGCACGTTGTACAGTGGCACCAGCGCAAATCCGAACGCGAAACTGCCGAGCACCATGAGACACAGGCTCAGCGTGAGCGAGCGATGCGCCCGCGCTGAGACGCGCGATGAATGAGGCCCGGTCATGATCGATGGACGCCGAGCAGGATGAAACCGACGTAGAAGCCGAGCGCCACCAGCGCAAGCCCGATGGCCATGCGGCGTACCCTGCGGCGGCGTTCGGAATCGATGCCGGCGAGCGCCATCTACTTCCCCTGCCCTACGTGTGGATCAAACTCACCCCATTCCTCGGTCCACTTGACCTGCGGCGGCTCGCTCCAGCTGTGGTACGGGGGCGGCGAGGGCAGCAGCCACTCCAGACCATGCGAACCCTCCCACACATCATCGGTCGCCTTTGCACCGCCCTTTACGCACTTCCAGATTACGTAGGGGAACAGCAGCTGCGCGAGCCCGAAGCCGAATGCGCCGATCGAGGACCACCAGTTCCAGTCGGCGAACTGCGTGGCGTAGTCGGGAATGCGGCGCGGCATGCCGGCGAGCCCGAGGAAATGCTGCGGGAAGAACAGCACGTTGACGAAGATCGCCGACAGCCAGAAGTGCCAGGTGGCGAGCTTCAAGTCGTACATGTGGCCGGTCCACTTCGGTAACCAGTAGTACACGCCAGCCATGATGCCGAATACCGCGCCTGGCACCAGCACGTAGTGGAAGTGCGCGACCACGAAGTAGGTATCCTGGTACTGGAAGTCGGCGGGCACGATCGCGAGCATGAGTCCGGAGAACCCACCGATCGTGAACAGGAACAGGAATGCGAGGGCGAACAGCATCGGCGGCTCGAACGAGAGCGACCCCTTCCACATGGTCGTGGTCCAGTTGAACACCTTCACGCCGGTGGGCACTGCGATCAGCATGGTCGAGAGCATGAAGAACAGCTCCCCGGCGAGCGGCATGCCGACGGTGAACATGTGGTGCGCCCAGACGACAAACGACAGGAACGCGATGCTCGCGCTCACGTAAACCATCGCGCCGTAACCGAACAGCGGCTTGCGCGAAAACGTCGGAATGACCTCCGAGACGATGCCGAATGCCGGTAGGATCAGGATGTAGACCTCGGGGTGACCGAAAAACCAGAAGATGTGCTGGAACATTACCGGGTCGCCGCCGCCCGCGGCGCTGAAAAACCTGGTACCGAAGTAGTGATCGGTGAGCAGCATTGTCACTGCGCCCGCGAGCACCGGCATGACCGCGAGCAGCAGGTAGGCCGTAATCAGCCAGGTCCAGCAAAACAGCGGCATGTGCAGCAGCGACATGCCCCTCATGCGCATGTTCATGATCGTCACGATCACGTTGATGGCGCCCATGATCGAGGAGGCGCCCATGAGATGGATCGCGAAGATCGTGAACGGCAGGCTGTCGCCGGCCTGCAGCGACAGGGGCGGATACAACGTCCAGCCGGCCGCAGGACCACCGCCCGGGATTACCAGGGTGAGCAGCAGCAACGTGAACGCGAACGGCAGGATCCAGAAGCTGTAGTTGTTCATGCGCGGCAGCGCCATGTCCGGGGCGCCAAGCTGCAACGGGATCATCCAGTTCGCGAGCCCCACAAACGCCGGCATGACCGCGCCGAAGATCATGATCAGCGCGTGCATCGTCGTCATGGTGTTGAAAAATCCCGGATCGACGATCTGCAGGCCTGGCTGGAAGAGCTCAGCGCGGATCACCATCGCCATCGAGCCGCCGACAAAGAACATCACGCACGCGAACAGCAGGTACAGCGTGCCGATGTCCTTGTGATTGGTAGTAAACAGCCAGCGCTTGATGCCGGCAGGCTTCCCGTCGTGGTGCGAGTGCGCGGCGTCGGTAGGTGCCTGGGCGTGCTGCGTGGCCATCGTGTGGATCTCCGCTCCTGGTTCGCTTCAGTTCGTCTGGGCAATGGTGCTGGCGGAAGCCGGCTCGGCAGGCGCCGGCAATTGCATTGACGCAGGATTCGCGGCAGGCGCTGCGGCCTGTCGGGCTTCATCCTGCTTTGCCTTGAGCCACGCTTCGAAGTCGGCCGTGCTCTTGACCTCGACCACGATCGGCATGTAGCCGTGGTCACGGCCACACAGCTCGGCACACTGTCCGCGATAGGTGCCGACCCTGTCCTTTTTCACCCGGAACCAGGCCTCGTTTACGAATCCGGGAATCGCGTCCTTTTTCACGCCGAAGGTCGGTACCCACCAGGCGTGGATCACGTCGCTGGAAGTCAGCAGCAGGCGTACCTTGGTACCCGCCGGCACGACCAGCGGGTTGTCCACGTCGAGCAGGTAGTTCGGTACGGTGTTGGGGTCTATGCCGGAGCCGAGCTGCCGCGCGGCATTGCTCGATTGCGCGAGCTGCGAGAAAAAGCTCACGCCCTTGTCCAGATAGTCGTAATGCCACTTCCACTGGTAGCCCGTGACCTTGATCGTGAGCTCGGTGTTGCGCGTGTCCTCGATCTGAATGAGCGTCTTCGCCGCCGGGACCGCCATGATCACCAGGATCGCGATCGGCACGAGGGTCCAGATCACCTCGACCTTGGTGCTGTGCGTCAGCTTGACGTCGGCGACCGCGCCCCGCGACTTACGGAAGGTCGCGATCGAATAGATCATCACGCCGAACACCACGATCGCGATGGTCACGCACCACCAGAAGATCCGCATGTGCAGGTCATAGATCTCGGTGCTGATCTCGGTGACGCCGATCGGCATGTTCAGGTCCCGCGCTGCGAACACTGGAGCCGCCCAGGCCAGAGCCAGGAACGTGGCGCCGCGGCGGAGGGTGGATGCGCGATTCATACCCATTGAGACTTGAGCTCCACGTTTGAATTCGAACTGCCGTCAGCGCGCCGCGACCCGTTCCGCCCCACGAATTTCGAGGGGTGGCGATTCGTTGATGGTGCCGATCACCTGCTTGAGCCGTGCCGCAAGCCCGCACCGCTCTTCTTCCGTGAGGAACCCGCCGATCTCGCACGCGCGACCGTGGGATTCGATCAGCAGCCGGCTGGGATGCAGCGGCGTATACGAGGCGCGAAGTGTAACCTTGGCCCAGTGCCGAGGAAACACGAGGCACTCCGCGCTGGTGTGCGTTGTCAGCTCGATCACGATCCGGTCCGGCGCCACACTCACGCGCTGCCGTACATGACGCGCCCGCAGGCTCAGCCACAGTGCCCAACCGAGCGCGAGCATTTCGAGCCCGGCGAAGGGCAATACTGGCCAGAAGCCCTGGGTTACGAACAGCCCCGCAATCGCGAACGACAGCGCGCACAGGCTCCCAAAGAAGAGGAGTGCTCCCGCCACGCTCAGCGAGCAGTTGGGTCGCAGCTCGACGCGGTAGGTGAAATCCTGTTCGGCTGCTGTCGTCGTTTGCGCCATGCCCGCCCGCCAGAGCGCGCATGGTAGGCGAAATTTCGACGTGACTCAAAACCTTAACCGCGTCCTCAAAGTCCCAGGCGGCCGAAGTCGAGGCAGTCGCTGGTGAAAGCGGCCGAGGGCTCGACCTGGTGCGGAACACTCCCCAGGAAAGGCGCCGCCAGGCGCTGCTCAAGGCTGCGCAAGTTGTCGGAGGCGCGCTCCAATCCGGGATCGATGCCGTTGGCGACCCACCCGATCAGCCGCTGACCGCTCGCCTGAACAGCCTGCGCCGTCAGCAGCGCGTGGTTGAGGCACCCGAGGCGCATTCCTACCACCATCACCACCCGCGCGTGGATGGTGCGCGCGAGGTCGGCGAAGGACTCGCGCTCATTCAGTGGCGTGAGCCAGCCGCCGGCGCCTTCTACTACTACGATGTCGGTCAGGCCTGAGAGTATTCGGAACGCACGCTCGATTTCGCGCAGATCGATGCGCACGCCGGCCTCGACGGCGGCGATGTGGGGCGCGACTGCGGGATCGAACGAGTAAGGGTTGACGATGCGATAGGGCGCCGGAACGCTCGCCTCGGCCATCAGGGCCAGCGCGTCGTCATTGATCCAGCCCTCGGCCGTCTGGCGTGCCCCGGAAGCCACAGGCTTCATCCCGGCGACCTTGTGCCCACGCGCGCGCAGGCCGCGCAGCAGCGCCGCCGCGATGAGCGTCTTGCCCACGCCAGTATCGGTTCCAGTGACGAATAAAGGCTTGCGGCTCATGACCGCTCCCGCCCTTGGCGTCGACCGATCTCGCTGAGCGGCACGTGGACTTCTCCGCCGCGCGCGACGGCGCCCCAGGCCTGACCGAGGACGACCTCGTACGTGGCGGGCAACCGGCCTGCTGCTCGAAACGGTTCATAGCCTGCGGCAACCGCGGCAAGCGTAGCGCGGCCCGTGAGTCCGGCCGGTCGGCCAGCGGTGGCGTTCCGCGCGCCGATGGCTTTTAGGTCCTGCATCAGCTCGATCGCGGTGCCGTAAGTGAGAGTGAAGCGCTCGACATCGAGGACGGGTTCTGCGAGCCGCGCACGCACCAGGGCATCGCCGATGTCATGCATGTCGATGAAGCGGCTCACATGAGTATGTGCATCGACCGTCGCCCACGCGGCGCGCAATTCCTTGAGCGTGTCCGGGCCGAAGCTGCTGAAAGTCAGCAGGCCGTGCGGCTTCAGCACGCGCCGAAATTCATGGAACGCGGCATCGGGCGCATCACACCACTGCAGCATCAGGTTGCTGAAGATGAGATCGACGCTCGCATCCGCCAGCGGCATGCGCTCGGCATCGGCGCATACGCGCGCGAACCGGCGCAACCAACCCTGCTGGCGCCGCGCCTCGCGCAGCATCCCGGGCGCGATGTCGAGCGCGATGACCTGCGCTTGCGGGAACCGGCGTTTGAGTTCACGCGCAGAGTGCGCCGTGCCGCATCCGGCATCGAGGATCACGCGCGGGTCGAGCTTCACATACTGGAGACGCGCAAGCAGTCGCTGACGGACTTCGGTCTGAAGCACCGCCGCGCGATCGTAGCCGCGGCTCGCGCGATCGAAAGCACGACGTACCTGGCGCCGGTCGAGCGCGAAGGGCTCGGTTGGCGGGACGCGGGACGGCTTCATGACGGCTGTCGCAGAATCTGCGCCAAGGCTTCGACCAGGGCGTCGATCTGCGCGTCCTCGTGTACGGCGGACAAAGTGATGCGCAGTCGTGCCGTGCCTTCAGGGACTGTGGGCGGGCGAATGGCGGTGACCCAGATTCCTCGTTCCCACAGCGCCTCGCTCGCTGCGAGCGCGCTCGCCGTGCTGCCGAGCACGAGCGGCTGGATCGGCGTAGTCGAAGCAGTGAGCTCGATGCCCGCCGCGTGCCCTGCGGCGCGAAAGCGCGCGATGTTCGTGACCAATCGCTCGCGCCGCCAGGCTTCTTCGTCGATGAGGCGCAACGCCGCGCGGGTCGCAGACGCGACCGCGGGCGGCAGCGCGGTCGTGTAGATGTACGTGCGGGCCTTCTGAATCAGAAACTCGATCAGCTCTTCGGCGCCCGCCACGAATGCGCCGCAGGTTCCCAGCGCTTTGCCGAGCGTTCCCATCAGTATCGGCACCTGTGTAGCGTCGAGCCCGCAGTGTTCCAGTGTCCCGCGACCCCGATGGCCAAGAACGCCGACGCCGTGGGCATCATCGACCATCAGCCACGCCCCCTGCGCCTGGGCCACCCGGACCAACGCCGCCAGCGGCGCGATATCGCCATCCATGCTGAAGACGCCATCTGTCATGACCAGCGCGTTGCCGGACTCGCGCGCAACGAGCCTGGCCTGGAGCGCGGTGGCATCACAGTGCGCGTAGCGCGAGAACCGTGCGCCAGACAACAGGCCGGCGTCGAGGAGCGAGGCATGATTGAGCCGATCCTCGAGCACCTGATCGCCATGTCCGACCAGCGCTGCGGCGACACCGAGATTGGCCATATACCCCGTCGAGAACAGCAGCGCCCGCTCGCGCCCGGTGAACGTCGCGAGCTGCTCTTCCAGCGCTTGATGCTCGCTGCTATGTCCGGTGACGAGGTGCGAGGCGCCACTGCCGGCGCCGTAGCGTGCAGCACCGTCGCGCAGCGCGGCGATCACGCGTGGATGATGGGCGAGGCCGAGGTAGTCATTGCTGCAGAAGACCGTCCGGCGTACCCCGTCGACGATGGCGACGGTGCCCCGGTCGGCTTGCGGCCAGTCCTGCACGACCCGCCGGCGCCGATACAGCTGGCGCTGGCGCAAGTCATCGAGCCGCTCAAGCAGTACAGGGCTCAGGCTCGACTCCGAGGCGCTCGAACAGCTCCCGGTCGTGGGCGACGTCGGGGTTCCCGGTGGTCAGGAGCTTCTCGCCGTAAAAGATCGAGTTGGCGCCTGCCAGGAAACACAGCGCCTGCAGCTCGTCACTCATCTCGCTGCGTCCAGCCGAGAGCCGCACGTGCGCCTTCGGCATCAGAATGCGCGCCACGGCGACCGCGCGCACGAACTCGAGGGGATTGAGCCGGGGGGCGCCATCGAGCGGCGTGCCCGGAACCTGGACCAGCTGATTGATCGGCACGCTTTCCGGGTGCTCCGGCAGCGTCGCGAGCGTATGCAGCAGCCGGGCGCGGTCGAGCTCGGTTTCGCCCATGCCGAGAATTCCGCCGCAGCACACCTTGATGCCGGCGGCGCGCACCGCGGTCAGGGTGTCGAGCCGATCCTGGTAGGTGCGCGTGGTGATGATCTTTTCATAGTGCTCAGCGGAGGTATCGAGGTTGTGGTTGTAGTAGTCGAGGCCCGCCGCCTTGAGCTCATCGGCCTGGGCCTGCGTCAACATGCCGAGCGTGGCGCAGGTCTCGAGGCCGAGTGCGCGCACTTCACGCACCATGTCAGCAATCTGTCTGAGCTCGCGCGCCTTGGGGCTGCGGTAAGCGGCACCCATGCAGAAGCGTGTCGCGCCCGCTTCCTTCGCGGTGCGCGCGCGCGCCACCACCGCGTCGACGTCCATGAGCGCCTCGCGTTCCACTCCGGTGTCGTAGCGAATGCTCTGCGGGCAGTAGGCGCAGTCTTCGGGACAGCCGCCGGTCTTGATGCTGAGGAGCGTGCTCACCTGCACCTGGTTGGGCGCGTGATGCGCGCGATGTGTGCGCTGGGCCGCGAACATGAGGTCGGCGAACGGCAGCGCGAAGAGCGCGCTCACTTCCTTGAGCGCCCAGTCGTGGCGAATCGTGTCCGGGCTTTCCGGCAGGAGAGTGTGCATCCGAATTTCATCCCGTTTGCGGCACATTTGCCGCGTGGCGGCCGCGCGGGCGCCGGGCAGTATTCGGTGCTGCATGAAACTCTGTCAACTCGGACAGCGCAGCCTGGTTAACGGTTGGCTACTACGTGTACAGGGCGTGATCCTGCCTCCGAGCTGCATTCTGTGCGGCGAGCGCGGGCAGGCACCGGTCCTCGACCTGTGTCGGGACTGCGCCTCCGACCTGCCGTTGAACACGCATGCGTGCCTTCGGTGCGCCACCCCGCTGCCGGGTGCACCCGGCGGGGAGCTCATCTGTGGTCATTGCCTGCGTAGGCCGCCGCGCTTCGAGCGCGCGATCGTGCCGTTTCGCTACGCCTATCCACTCGACCAGCTGGTTCGGGCCTTCAAGTATCGCGGCATTCTTTCTTATGGCCGCGTGCTCGGGAGTTTGCTGGCGGACCACCTTGCCGCGCGCCCTGGGCCCGGACCGCAGCTCATCGTGCCGGTTCCGCTGCATCCGTCGCGCCACCGGGAGCGTGGCTTCAATCAGGCCGACGAACTCGCGCGGCCGATCTCGCGGCGGCTGGGCATCGAGGTCGCGGATCGACTGTGTCGGCGCGTACGCGCAACTGCAGACCAGACCGAGCTCGACGCGAGAACGCGCCGGCGCAACGTGCGCCATGCCTTTGAGGTTACTGGCCGGCTCAATCTCCCGCACGTGGCCGTGCTGGACGACGTGCTGACGACGGGCAGCACTGCGAGCGAGCTGGCGCGGGTGCTCAAGCGCGCGGGTGCACGCACGGTCGAGATCTGGGCAGTCGCGCGCGCTCAGGCGGCGAACACGTAATGCAACAGGATGCCGAGAAAGACCAGCATTCCAAAGTAGTGGTTGTTGTTGAAGGCGCGAAAGCAAGCCTGGGGATCGCGAGCGCGGATCAGCCACTGCTGCCATGCGAACGAGACCGCGCCCGCGCCCAGGCCGGCCCAGTACCAGTAGCCGTAGTGCATGTCGCGTCCCACCAGCACCAGTGCGAACAACACCATGAGCTGCATCACGCCGATGAGAATGCGATCCGCATCGCCAAACAGGATGGCGCTGGAGCGGATGCCGAGCCTGCGATCGTCGTCGCGGTCGACCATGGCGTACAGCGTGTCGTAGACCCCCGCCCACAGCACGGCCGCACAGAAGATAACCCACGCGAGCTTCGGCACCGCGCCGGTCTGCGCCGCAAAGACCATTGGCACCGCGATGCCAAAGGCCGCACCGAGATAGAACTGCGGCACGGGGAAGAAACGCTTCAGGAACGGATAGCTGACGGTCAGGAGCGCGCCCACCACGGCATAGAGCTGCGCGAGCGGATTCAAGGTAAGCAGGAGTCCGACCGCGAGCAGACACAGCACCAGGAACAGGAGCAGCGCCTCAGTGGTGGTGATACGTCGCGCCGCCAGCGGACGGTCGCGCGTGCGCGTGACGAACGGATCCAGATCGCGATCAGCGTAATCGTTCATCACGCAGCCGGCCGAACGCATGATCAGCGTGCCGAGCATGAAGACGATGAACGTGCGCTCGTTGGGGCGACCATCGCCTGCCGCCCACAGCGCCCACAGCATCGGCCACATGAGCAGCCAGATGCCGATGGGCCGATGCAACCGCATGAGCAGCGCGTACTCGCGCAGCGTCGCCAACAGCCGCGGCAGCGTGCTGGAGATCAGGGGATGTGCGCGCAGCGACTGGCGCAGCTGCAGGAAGCGTGTGGCCGCATTCATCCGATCTTTCCGTAACTTTCGCCGTGTCCAACCCAGCGTGCGATCAGCGGCGCTATGTTATCGGCATGCTCGGCCAACATCAGCTCGGCGAGCTGCTGCACTCTGGGCAGCAGATCTGCATCGCGCAGCAGATCCGCCACCCGCATCTGCGCCAGGCCGGTCTGGCGCGTGCCCAGCAGCTCGCCGGGGCCGCGCAGCTCCAGGTCCCGGCGCGCCACTTCGAAGCCGTCATTGGTTTCGCGCAGCACCGCGAGGCGCTCGCGTCCGAGCTCGGACAGAGGCGAGCGATATAACAGCACGCAGCTGCTTGCGTGCTCGCCGCGCCCCACGCGACCACGCAGCTGGTGCAGCTGCGCGAGGCCCATGCGCTCGGCGTTTTCGATCACCATGAGGCTGGCATTGGGAACGTCGACACCGACCTCGATGACGGTGGTGGCGACCAGCAGCTGCAGCTCGCCGTGGCGAAACCTCTCCATGGCGCCATCCTTCTGGGTTGGTGTCATGCGCCCATGGACGATGCCGACGCGGATGCCCGGCAGCGCTTCGGCCAGCGCCGCGGCGGTTTCCTCGGCCGCCTGGTAGGGCGCAGCCTCGGATTCGTCGATGAGCGGGCATACCCAGTACACCTGCCGGCCGGCCACGCAGGCCTCGCGAATGCGGACGACCACCTCCTCGCGCCGGCTCTCCGGCATCACGACTGTCTGCACCGCGCGGCGTCCGGGAGGCAGCTCGTCGATCACCGAGACGTCGAGGTCGGCATAGGCAGTCATCGCCAGGGTTCGCGGGATTGGTGTTGCGGTCATGATCAGCTGGTGCGGATGACGACCGTCGCACATCCCTTTGTCGCGCAGCTTCAGGCGCTGGTGCACGCCGAAGCGGTGCTGTTCGTCGATCACGGCGAGTGCCAGGCGCTTGAAGCGCACACCTTCCTGGAACAGCGCGTGCGTGCCGATGATCACACGCGCTGTGCCTGAGGCTACTGCCCGCAGCGCCTGCGCGCGCGCGCGGCCCTGTAGTCTTCCGGCGAGCAAGGTTACTTCGACACCGAGCGGCTCGAACCAGCGCGTGAAATTGCGCGCGTGCTGTTCCGCCAGCAGCTCGGTTGGCGCCATCAGTGCGGCCTGGCAGCCGCCATCGGCGGCGTGCGCAGCCGCGAGCGCAGCAATCAGGGTCTTGCCGCAGCCGACATCGCCCTGGACGAGGCGCAGCATCGGGCGCGGCGCGCGCAGGTCGGTGGCGACCTCGCCATAGGCACGCCGCTGCGCGCGCGTCAGTTGGAACGGCAGGCTTGCGACCAGGCGTGAGGCGAGCGCTGCGCTCGGCAGCGCAATCGCGGGATCGCTGCGAATTTCGCGTCGCAGCACCTTCAAACTGAGTTGGTGCGCCAGCAGTTCCTCGCAAGCCAGACGGCGCTGCGCGGGATGGCGCACCGCGGCGAGCAGGTCGAGGCGTGCATCTGGCGGCGGCCGATGCACGTAGTCGAGCGCGTCCATGAGGTCGGGCCACTGACACTGCGCCAGTGCCGCCGCGGGCAGCCAATCGCTCAAGCCTTGTTGGCGTGCCATGTCGAGCGCTTGCGCTGCGAGCCGGCGTAACCGGCCCTGCTGTACGCCCTCTGTGCCAGGATAGATTGGCGTCAACGCCTCTTCGAGCTGTGCTCCGGTCCCCGTGTCGAACAAGCGATACTCCGGATGCACGATCTCAAGGCCCAGGGGGCCGCGGCGGACCTCGCCGTAACAGCGCAGTCGCACTCCGCGCGCCAGCGATTGCTGCTGGCGTTGGTTGAAATGAAAGAAACGCAGCGTCAGGAACCCCGAGCCATCGGCGACCCGGGACAGGAGCTGTCGTCGACCCCGGAATACGACTTCGGTGAGCTGCACCTCGGCGTCGACCACCGCGCGCGCTCCCACGGTGAGCGTGCCGATCGGCACGACGCGGGTGCGATCTTCATAGCGCAGGGGTAGAAGGAAGAGCAGATCCTGGATGGTGAAGACGCCGAGCCGCGCAAGCTTGCCGGCGAGTGCCTCTCCGACTCCGTGCAGTGCCGTGACCGGCCGTTGTTCGGACGCCGTCAGTTCCCGAGATACAGAATGCATTCCACTTCGACCTGGGCGCCGCGCGGCAGGGCGGCAACACCGACGGCGGCGCGCGCTGGGTACGGTTCCTTGAAGTACTGCGCCATGACCTGGTTCACGGCCGGGAAGTGTTTGAGATCGGTGAGGTACACATTGAGCTTCACGGCCTGTGCGAGGCCTGCGCCCGCGCCTTCCGCGATCGCCTTGAGGTTCTCGAACACGCGGCGAATGTGCACCTCGATCTCGCCGCTCACGAGCTCGCCGCTGGCCGGATCGAACGGTACCTGGCCGGATATGAAGACGAAGTCGCCGGCGCGCACTGCCTGGGAATAGGTTCCGATCGCCTTGGGCGCTTTGTCGGTATGAATGATCTGTCGCGGCATTGCTCTCACCTCAGGCAATCGTCCGGATGACCCTGAGCACGTCGGGCATGTTGCGGATGGTGCGCATCACTCGTGCCAGGTGTTTGCGATCGCGCACCCGCAGCTCGAAGATCAGCGTCGAAGTGTCGACGTCACGTTCGTCGAGTGACACGTGGTCGATGTTGGTCTCGGTGCCGGCGATGCTCGCCGCCACCGCCGCCAGCACTCCCATTCGATTGGCCACCTCGACGCGGATCTGCGAGCTGAAGAGCCGATCGAGGTTCTTTTCCCAGCTCACCGAGATCCATTTTTCCGGTTGCTTGCGGTAGCCCGCGAGATTGCCGCAGGACTCGCGGTGCACGACCACACCGCGGCCGCTGCTCAAGTAGGCCATGACCGGATCGTTCGGGATCGGAAAACAGCAGCGCGCGTACGTGATGACCAGTCCCTCGGTCCCGGCGATCACTAGTGGTGCGGGCGCCGAGCCACTGGGCATCGCGGCATCCTCGACTGGCAGCAGACGCCGCGCAATTAGGGGCGCGAGGCGCTCGCCCAGCCCGATCTTCTCATATAGGTCATCCGCGCTCTTCATGCCGAGCTCGGCAAGCATGGGGTCCATCTGCTCGTCGGCAACCTTCTTCAACGTCAGCGAGAATTCGGCCAGTGCCTGATTCAGGAGCCGGCGGCCGAGCTCGATGGCTTCCTTGCGCTTGAGGCTCTTCAGGTAGTGCCGGATCGAGGCGCGCGCCTTGGCACTGACGACGAAATTGACCCAGGCCGGATTGGGGGTTGCGCCCCTGGCCGTGATGATCTCCACGGTCTGGCCGTTGCGCAGTGGCGTGCGCAAGGGCGCGAGGCGCCGATCGATCTTCGCCGCCACGCAGCGATTGCCGACGTCGGTGTGCACGGCGTAGGCGAAATCGACTGCCGTGGCGCCGCGCGGCAGGCGCCGGATCTCGCCCTTGGGCGTAAACACGTACACCTTGTCCGGGAACAGGTCGACCTTGACGCTCTCCAGGAATTCCTCGGAGTTGCCGCCCTCCTGCATCTGCATCAGCTGATTCAGCCACTCGCGCGCCCGGTCCTGCTGGGTGCTGCCCGCCTTCTCGCCGGTCTTGTACTTCCAGTGCGCCGCGATTCCGGTCTCGGCGACCCGGTGCATGTCCTCGGTGCGGATCTGCACCTCGAGCGGCACGCCGTTCGGTCCGAACAGCGTCGTGTGCAGCGACTGGTAACCGTTGATGCGCGGAATCGCGATGTAGTCCTTGAAGCGCCCCGGCATGGGCTTGTACAGGCCGTGCACCGCGCCGAGCGCGCGATAACAGGTGTCGACGCTCTCGACCACGATGCGAAATCCGTACACGTCCACGATCTCGTTGAGCGGTACGCCTTTCTTGCGCATCTTGCGGTAGACGCTGTAGAGGTGCTTTTCCCGGCCCTCGACGTTCGCCTGGATCCCTGCCTTCTCCAGTACCGAGCGCAGGTTGTCCGCGATCTTGCCGACGAACTGCTTCTGGTTGCCGCGCGCGCGCTTGAGCTCGCGCTCGATGATGCGGTGGCGCTGCGGATACAGCGCGCGGAAGCCGAGCTCTTCGAGCTCGAGCTTGATGCTGTAGAGCCCGAGCCGGTCGGCGATCGGCGCGTAGATATCAAGCGTCTCGCGCGCGACGCTGCGGCGTTTCGGCGGCGGCATGGCATCGAGCGTACGCATGTTGTGGATGCGGTCGGCGAGCTTGACCAGGATCACGCGGATGTCGCGCACCATCGCGAGCAGCATCTTGCGGAAGCTTTCGGCCTGCGCCTCCTCGCGGCTCTTGAACTTGATCTGATCCAGCTTGGTGACGCCGTCGACGAGCTCGGCGACTTCCCGTCCAAACTGCTCGACCAGCTGCTCCATCGCGGTCGGCGTATCTTCGATCACGTCGTGCAGGATGGCGGCGATGATCGTCTCCGCATCGACGTGCAGATCGGCGAGGATGTTGGCGGCGGCGATCGGGTGCGAGATGAAAGGCTCACCCGACAGGCGCTTCTGGCCCTTGTGCGCGGCGGCGCCGAACTCATAGGCCTGCTGGACTTTCTCGACCTGTTCGGGCGGCAGGTAGTTCTCGAGCTTGGAGATGAGCTGATTGATGCCCAGGGCGCGCCTTCCGCCAGGCAGGAGACTCAGAAGGGAGGAGGCGTAATCCATGGAAGAACAAGGCTCGACGACCGCTTCTCGTCCCATTCTGTGGGCGAATCGCACCGAGTTCAAAGCCCAATGAAGACGGGGCCAGACCCTGCGGTCTGACCCCGTTTCTCAGGCAGACTCCCGACGGCCGGCTGCCCTGCTGGGGCGGGCCGAGCGGGGCGTGGTTCAGTCGCCCAGGCCGAGCTGCGGCGCCCTGAAGTCGGTCGGCAGCTCCATCTCCGGAATGGCGGGTTCCGCAGGTGCTTCCTGCTCCTCGAGCAATTCCACGCCGATGTTGCCGGCTGCGATCTCCCGCAGGGCGACTACGGTGGGCTTGTCGTTCTCCCAGTCGAGGCTCGGCTCGGCGCCGTTGGCGAGTCGGCGCGCGCGCTTGGCCGCGACCAGCACCAGCTGAAACAGGTTATCGATGTTTTCCAGGCAATCTTCGACGGTGATTCGAGCCATGTGAGCCTCAGCAGGATTCGGGCCGCGCCCGAAAAAAAGGGGCGGCAAGTCTACAGCAGGATCAGGGCCTCATGCCAGTAACGCGGCAGTCAAGTCCTTGAGCTCCGGGCGGTCCGAGCGCAACGCTTCGCCGTGACCGGCCACGATCGACTTGAGGTCGGCCAGGGCGCGATCGAAGTCATCGTTCACGATCACGTAATCGAACTCCGGCCAGTGGGTAATGTCGGCCACCGCGTCCCGCAGACGCCTCGCGATCACCACATCGGAGTCAGTGGCCCGCTGGTGCAGGCGCTGCTCCAGAGCGGCACGCGAAGGTGGGAGAATGAAGATCGAAATGCAGTCCGGCATTGCGGTGCGCACCTGGCGTGCGCCCTGCCAGTCGATTTCGAGGATCAGGTCCTGCCCACGGGCGAGCGCCTCTTCGACTTGGCGGCGCGGGGTGCCGTAAGAGTTGTCGAACACCTGCGCGTGCTCGAGGAATTCTCCGGTGCTCACCATATGGTCAAACGTTTCACGGTTGATGAAATGGTAGTCATGACCATCGATCTCGTTCGGTCGCTGCGGGCGAGTCGTGCACGAAATCGAGAACTTGAGATTCGGATCGCGCGCCATCAAGGCGCGAACCAACGTCGTCTTGCCCGCGCCTGAGGGTGCTGCGCACACGAACAGGCGTCCGCGCCGCGCGCCGGTTCTACTCAACGTTCTGCACCTGCTCGCGCATTTGCTCGATGATCACTTTCATGTCGACGGCGCT
This sequence comes from uncultured Gammaproteobacteria bacterium, assembly GCA_963695985.1. Classification (GTDB taxonomy): domain Bacteria; phylum Pseudomonadota; class Gammaproteobacteria; order Steroidobacterales; family Steroidobacteraceae; genus DATBVX01. Next base: position 229,602 of record CAVOIC010000012.1, on the reverse strand, counting down.
GCGCGTCGTCTCGGCATCCTGCGACTTCGATGACAGCGTGTTCGCCTCGCGATTGAGCTCCTGCATCAGGAAGTCGAGACGCCGGCCGGCGGGCTCGGCGCCGTCGAGCGCCTTGCGGACTTCTTCTATGTGGCTGCGCAACCGGTCCAGTTCCTCGTCCACATCCATCTTCTGTGCGAGGAGCGCCAGCTCCTGCTCCAGTCGCTCTGTATTCGGCTCGGCCCCGAGCTGTGCGACTCGCTCCGCGAGTCGGGCGCGGATGCGAGTGCGAACTTCGGGCAGGCGCTGAATCACAGCGTCCACCTGCTTCAGCAGCAGCTCACATCGCTGCAGCAGCATTTCCCGTATACGCGCGCCTTCGCGCGCCCGCGCATCGGTGAGAACATTCAGGCCTTCGGCGAGCACGGCCTGCGCCGCGGCGAGCAGCGGTGTCACATCGCGTCCCGGATCCTGAACGACACCCGGCCAGCGCAACAGATCGATCGGGTTGATCGGCGCCACCGCGCCTGCAAGGGCAGTCAATTCGCGCGTGCGAACCAGGAGCTTTTCGAGCAATGGTCGGTTGAGCTCGAGCGGGCCGGCCGCTTCTGCCGAGGCACGAAAGTTGAGCGTGCAGTCGACCTTGCCGCGCCGGAGGACGCCAGCAATCGTTTGCCGGAACTCACCTTCCGCCGCGCGCAGCTCCTCAGGCAGGCGGCAGCTCACTTCAAGATAGCGATGATTGACGGTGCGCAGCTCCCAGGTGAGCGTTCCCCAGGGGCCCGACTGCTCGCGCCGGGCAAAGCCCGTCATGCTGCGGATCATGTTGAATTGGTGCTATAAAGCCGCGCCGAAGTCTAGCAGACCGGGGTGTGCGTTGCGGGTCGAGTACGCGGAGCTGAGTCTCGTCGGCCATCGCGAAGACAATCAGGATCGCGTCTCGGTCGCGGTGGGCGAGCACGCTGCGTTGTTGCTCGTGGTCGACGGCATGGGCGGGCACGCCGAGGGCGCACGCGCTGCCGAAACGGCACTCAAGTCGATGCTCGAAAGCTTCTGGCACACGCCCCATCCCATCTTCGATCCGCTCGGATTCCTGCATCTCGCCGTAGGCAAGGCGCACGAAGACGTGGTGGCGCTGGGCACGACGCTGAGCATGGACGCGCGTCCGCGCGCCACCTGCGCCGCATGCCTGGTGCAGCAGGGTGCTTCGTACTGGGCGCACGTGGGTGACAGTCGCGTCTACCTGATTCGCGCTGGCCAAGTGCGCGATCGCACGCGTGATCACAGTCATGTTGAGCAACTCCTGCGCGATGGTGTGATTACCGAGGACGAGGTCGTCGGTCACCCGATGCGCAATTTTGTCGAGTGCTGCCTGGGTGGGGATGCGGCGCTGCCAGAGATGACGATCAGTAGCCGCAAGCCGCTGGCCCAGGAAGATGTCCTGCTGCTGTGCACGGACGGCGTCTGGGCCAATCTCAAGGACGCGGACATCGGCGCGTTCTATCCGCCCGACGACGGCGATCTGCGCGCAGCCCTGCAGGCGCTCGGCGATCGAGCCGTGCAGGCGTCCGCACCTTACAGTGACAACACGACCGCCGCTGCGCTGCGCTGGCTGGGACAGTGATCATGCGCCCGAGCGGACGCGCACCCGACGAACTGCGTCCCGTACGGATCACGCGCCGCTTCACCCGTCATGCGGAGGGGTCGGTGCTCATCGAGTGCGGCGACACGCGCGTGCTGTGCACCGCGAGCGTCGAAGAGTCCGTGCCGCCGTTCCTGCGTGGTGCCGGACAAGGTTGGATCACCGCAGAGTACGGCATGCTGCCGCGCTCCACACACACACGCACGGCGCGCGAGGCGGCCAAGGGCAGGCAGAGCGGGCGCACGCAGGAGATCCAGAGGCTCATCGGCCGATCGCTGCGCGCGGTTGCGGATCTGCGCGCGCTCGGTGAGCGCACCGTTACCATCGATTGTGACGTACTGCAGGCCGACGGCGGCACGCGCACTGCATCCATTACGGGCGGATACGTGGCGCTCGCCGACGCCGTGGACGCACTTGTCCGACGCAGGGTGCTCGGCGCAAGTCCCTTGCACGGACAGGTGGCCGCGGTCTCGGTCGGAATCTGCGGGGGTGTACCGGTGCTCGACCTCGATTACACCGAGGATTCAGAGGCCGAAACCGACATGAATGTGGTGATGAACAACGGCGGTGCCTTCATAGAATTACAGGGCACTGCCGAGGGCCACGCCTTTCGCCGCAATGAGCTCGACGCGATGCTGAACCTGGCGGCGCAGGGCATCGGACAGCTGCTCGCCCGCCAGCTGCAGGCGCTGTCAGACTGAGGGAGGTGCGATGCGGGTGGTACTCGCGAGCGGCAACCCCGGAAAACTGCGCGAGCTGCAGTCATTGCTTGCAGCCGTCGACATGGAGCTTGTGGCGCAGGCGGAATTGGGGATCGGCGTCGTCGAAGAGACCGGGCTGACGCTTGTCGAGAACGCGCTGATGAAGGCGCGACACGCCGCTTCGCGTTCAGGGCTGGCGGCGATTGCAGATGATTCCGGCCTCGAGGTCGACGCGCTCGGTGGACGACCCGGCGTGCATTCAGCTCGCTACGCTGGGCCGGATGCCAGCGATGCGGACAACAATGCGCGACTGCTCGCAGAGCTGGCTGCCGTCGCTCCCGAGAGGCGCACGGCACGTTATCGGTGTGTGGTGGCGCTGGTCCGATCCGCGACCGATCCCACACCGCTCGTTTGTGAAGGTGTGTGGGAAGGGCGCATCGCCGAATCCCCCGCCGGAGCGCACGGATTCGGCTACGACCCGCTGTTCCTCGTCGGCGATCTGCGCCTGACGGCTGCACAGCTGTCACCGGCCCTTAAGAATCAATTGAGCCATCGCGGTCAGGCTCTGCGCCATCTCCTCGCGGCGATCGGCACCCGGGCCACGGCCCGCAGCTGAGCCAGGAACTGGTGCTGGCGATGTCCCGACCCGGCCCTTGCCGGGGCTGATCATCAGACAGGGACTAGAATGTCGCCCGTGCCGCTGCTGCAGACTCCACCGCTCTCGGTCTACGTCCACCTGCCCTGGTGTGTCCGCAAGTGTCCGTACTGCGATTTCAACTCCTATGCGATGGACGGTGCGCTGCCCGAAAAGCGCTATGTCGCTGCTCTCGATCGCGACCTGGAAATGCAGGCGCAGCGCGTGCGTGGTCGGTGCGTGCAAAGTGTATTTTTCGGTGGTGGCACGCCTAGCCTCTTCTCTCCCGCGGCTATCGGCGAGATTCTCGGATCGATCGCACGGCGGCTGACGCTCGACGCGCACATCGAGATCACGCTGGAAGCCAATCCGGGAACCGTGGAGCGCGGCCGCTTTGCCGAATACCGGTCGGCCGGCATCAATCGAGTTTCACTCGGCGCCCAGAGTTTCAACGACCGGCATCTCGGGCTGCTGGGACGCATACATTCGGCTGCGGAAACCCGCGCCGCCGCTGAAGAACTGCACGCGTCCCGCCTTACGAACTTCAACCTCGATCTGATGTACGGTCTGCCGCAACAGACGGTGAGCGCGGCGCTCGACGACGTCGCTGCCGCAATCGCACTTCGACCCCGACATATTTCGCACTACCAGCTCAGCCTGGAGCCCGGCACAGTCTTCTACCACCGACCGCCGCCACTGCCCCATGAAGATGACATCTGGCAGATGCAGGTCGCGTGTCAGGAGGCGCTCGCCGCACGCGGCTACGAACAGTATGAGATCTCGGCCTACGCGCAGGCGGGCGCGCGCTGTGCTCACAACCTCAATTACTGGCAGTTTGGCGACTACCTCGGTATCGGCGCGGGCGCACACGGGAAGCTGACCGATGCGAGTGCCAACGCCATCGGGCGAACCGCGCACGTGCGCCAGCCGCGCCAATACCTTGAAGCGATCGAAGCGGGCGGCGCACGTCTTGAGCGCTGGACGATTTCACCCGACGACTTGCCATTCGAATTCATGCTCAACGCGCTGCGACTGCTCGATGGCTTTCATGTTGCGCAGTTTCAGGCGCGCACCGGGCAGCCGATGGAATCTGTTCAGCAGACTCTCGAGGCTGCGCGCCGCCGCGGAATGATCGAAGCTGATGGGTCATCCAGCATTTGCCGACCGACCGAGTTCGGACGTCGTTTCCTCAACGACCTGCAGGCGTTGTTCTTGCCGAAATCATCCCCGTCCGGTGGCCCAGCGGGCCGACCACAAGTTGTAAATCTTCTGTGATCAGACACTTACTGTTATGCACAGCAGCGCCCTATCCGCATTTCAGAGCTTGAGCACGCCTTTTACGGATGACGCCAGCTACAAGATATGCCACGTAACTTGCTGACCAAACAAGCAAAAACATCCTGCTTATTTTTTAGCCAATTCAATGCTGCGTTGATAATTTGGCCCCGACGCCTCGGGGTCCCGCCATTCCTCCACAGAGTTGTCCACAGTTTTTGTGGATAATGGACAAAACTCAAAGCCTTGCATGAGTTAACAAAAGGCAGCTGAAGTCGGCAGTGATGCGAGCTAGCTAAGTTGCTGGGTCAACAGAGATTTTAAGAGTTGCTGCTTGCATCCGTGTCGCACTTGTACGCCCGAGCCCGCGTCGCTACACTGCGCGCCCTCTTTTTTCCGGTAGATCCGGACGCATAGAGGCGGCTCCGGAACCTGGCTGGTGCGTCGAGGCCAATACCCATGAAACCGTCGATTCATCCCGAGTACAAAGACATCACCGTGACGTGCAGTTGCGGGAACACGTTCGCCACGCGTTCGACGCTTGGTCACGATCTGCAGATCGAGGTCTGCTCGAACTGTCATCCCTTCTACACCGGCAAGCAGAAGATCGTCGACACTGGCGGCCGGGTCGACAAGTTCCGCAAGAAGTACGGCCTCGGCGCGCGCTGAAGCGACGTCTTTTCGAGTCGAAATTGAGAGGGCGCCCATGGTTGGCGCCCTCTTTAGTTTCTGGCCTTGACATAGAGGTGTGTCAGCGCTGGAACTCCTTGTCCACAGGCTGAATCGTAGCTATAAGGCGCATTCCCATAACGCCTCCCCGAGGTGGCCATGACCAGGTCGACCGCGCTACTGAGCACCGCACTGACAGTGTGCGCCTTGCTGATAGGAAGCTGCGCGCGCAACCCGGTCACGGGCAACACCGATGTCACGATGACATCGGAGAAAGGAGAGATCGAGCAGGGGCGCAAGGCGCACGAGCAAGTCCTTAAGGTCTACGGCGTCTACCAAGACCAAGCGCTGCAGGACTACATCAATGAGATTGGCCAGAAGCTGGCGCACGCCAGCCAGCGCCCGGAACTGGAATGGCACTTCACCATCGTCGACAGCGAAGAGATCAATGCGTTCGCGCTGCCCGGCGGGTACATCTACATTACGCGGGGCATCCTCGCCTACCTGAATAACGAGGCCGAGCTGGCCGCAGTGCTGGGCCACGAAATCGGGCACGTCTGCGCCCGCCATCAGGTTCGCCAGCAGACACAGCAGACTCTCGCGGGGATCCTCGGCGCGGGCGCCGCGATATTTACCGGCAGCGCGGCGGTTGCGGACCTGGCGAACATCGGTGGTCAGGCTCTGCTGCGCGGTTACGGCCGCGACATGGAACTCGAGGCGGATCACCTGGGCGCGCAATACATCGCCAAGACGGGCTATGACCCACAGGCGATGATCGGCGTTATCGGAGTGCTTAAGAATCAGGAGGTGTACGAAATGGATCGCGCGCGCCAGGAAGGGCGCGAGCCGCGGATCTATCACGGCGTGTTCGCAAGTCACCCTTCGGCCGACACGCGTCTGCAGCAGGCGGTTGGAGACGTCAAGGCGACGACCAATGCCGTAGCAAATCCACGCGTGGGTGCGGAGGACTACCTGCACCATGTCGAAGGTCTGCCGTTTGGAACCAGCAAGCAGCAGGGCATCGTCCGCGATAACCGCTTCTATCACGCCGGCCTGGGCATCACGATCGCCTTTCCCAAGGACTGGGTGGTCGAGAACCAGCACAGCCGGCTGCTGATACACAGCCGGACGAATGACGCGCTGATGCAGATGACCGCCGATCGCAGACCGGACAAGCTGGGACCACGCGAGTACCTGCAGAAGAACCTCGGATCGCGCGCGCTCACTGGGGGCGAGGAGGTCAACTTCAACGGCATGGAAGGCTACGCGATGATCGCCAAGTCGGGCTCACCGCTCGACGGCGGCAGCGGACCGGTGCGGTACATCGCTGTCTACAAGGACAAGTTGGTCTACATTTTCGCTTGTGCCAGTCGCTCGAGCCAGAACTCGATTCCACAGCACGATCGGATCTTCATTTCGACGGTGCAGACACTGCGCTCACTGAAGCCGAGCGAATTTCCGCTCGCCGAGCCGTATCGGATTCACGTCGTGGCCGCGCCGCAGGGTGCGACGATGACGCAAATGGCCCAGGGCTCACCCATTCAGAAGGACCCTGTGCAGGTGTTGCGCCTGCTGAATGATCTGTATCCGAGCAAAGACCCCGCGCCGGGCAAGCCGGTCAAGATCGTCGACTGATTCCGATTCGCACTGCCGACAGGGACTGTTGCGCCAGGGCGACGGCGCGCCCAATGCCTTGATTGACCGCACTGTCCGTGTCAGTCTGCACGTCCCGCCGCACATCCCCTTGAGCGTCAATGAGTGGCAAGAAGTTTGAGCTGACCAACCTCGCCAACGGGCACAGATCCGAACTCGACGCCATCTCCGGCACGGTGGGACCGGACGTGCTCAATATCGCCACGCTCGCCCGCGACCAAGGGGTTTTCACGTTCGACCCCGGATTCATGGTGACGGCGAGCTGCGAGAGCCGCATCACCTACATCGACGGCGATGAGGGAGTGCTGCTGTATCGCGGTTATCCGGTGGATCAGCTGGCGGAGAAGAGCACCTTCCTGGAAGTCGCCTACCTGCTACTGCTGGGCGAGCTGCCCACGCAGAAGCAGCTCAGCGATTTCATGCATTCGATTTGCTATCACACCATGATCAACGAGGCGCTGCTGCGCTTCTTCAACGGCTTTCATTACAACGCTCATCCCATGGCGATGGTATCGGCCGTGGTGGCGTCGATGTCCGCCTTCTACCATGATTCCATGGACATCAATAACGCGCGCCACCGTGAGATTTTCGCCCACCGCATCACTGCCAAGATTCCGACCATCGCGGCGGCAGCCTACAAGCATTCGCTCGGCCAGCCCTTCGTCTACCCGCGCAACGACCTGGATTATTGCAGCAACCTGCTGCACATGTTTTTTGCCGTGCCGTGCGAGGCCTACCAGATCGACCAGGTCGCGGCGCAGGCACTCGACCTGCTGTTCATCCTGCATGCCGATCACGAACAGAACGCGAGCACGTCCACCGTGCGGCTGGCGGGCAGCACCGGCGCCAATCCGTATGCGGCCATCTCGGCCGGGATCTCGGCGCTGTGGGGTCCCGCGCACGGTGGCGCAAACGAGGCGGTGCTCGCGATGCTCGAACAGATCGGCACTGTGGACAACATTCCCAAGTTCGTCGCCTTGGCGAAGGACAAGAACAGCAATTTTCGCCTGATGGGTTTTGGCCACCGCGTGTACAAGAACTTCGATCCACGCGCCAAGATCATTCGCGAGATGTGCCACCGGGTGCTGGCGCGCATGGGCCGACCGGACAATCCGCTGTTCGAGCTTGCACTCAGACTGGAGGAGGTTGCGCTGAAGGATGAATATTTCATCGCGCGCAAGCTCTACCCCAACGTCGATTTCTACTCGGGCATCATCTACAGCGCGCTGGGCATCCCGCGCTCGATGTTTACGGTGATGTTCGCGATTGCGCGCACCGTAGGTTGGGTGGCGCATTGGCAGGAGATGATTTCAGACCCCGCCATGCGCATCGGCCGGCCGCGCCAGCTCTACTCGGGTCCGAAGCGACGCGACTACCTCGATATTGCGAGGCGCTAGGCCCGGTCTCGCGGCGGATTCTTTGCGCGGCGCGCGCGCCGTAAGTTCCAGCGAACTATTCTTCGATAAGTGCCCGCAGCTCGGTGTGATTCGCGCGGCGCATCGGGCGTCCGTCAACCGGGCTGAACGGTGCCTGGCGGATGCCGTCAAGCGGAAACACCGTTGCATCGATGGTGTGGGCACCTGCCTCGAAGCGCACGGCAGGAAAGTTCACGCTGCGGTCGATGAACATCTTTACGCGACGCTCGAGCAGCTCATGCGGAATGCCCTGGTCCATGAGCTTGAGCGTGACCGCCTCGGCGCAGTCCGCGAACAGATGCAGGTCCACGTCGGCGTGCGCGGTCGCCGTTCCCGCCAGAACGGGTCCGACCAGTCGCGGCTCAAATTCGAGGAGCAGTTGCATGGCCATGAGCGCCGCGCGTCGCTGATCACGCAGCGACTGCGAATGCGTGTCGGCGGCAAACAGGCGCTGGTATTCAACCAGCGCCGCTTCTATCTCGGTGTTCTTCGGCAGAGTCGCGCCTTCGATGACGCCGAGGCGCTCGGCCGCTTTGCGCTTGGCAAGCAGGTAATCGTCGATACCGTGCTCGCTCATGATGCGTGCGGCCTCCTGGGCGATCGCGCGACGCAGTTGTTCGGCACGGGTTGAGGCTCTGCTCATGTCTGCTCCCTCTGCGGGTCAGAACAGGGGCTCATCGGTTTCGGTGGAGTGGTCGCGGCGTGCTGACTGGCCTCGGGCGAACGGATCCGACGCCTCGGGTAGATGGCCCTCCATGTAAGTCTCGAAGATAGCGTTAGGGTCGTCGGCACTCGCCAGCAAGCCGGTCTCGGGAGAAATCTTCACGGTCACGAGTCCATCCGGGGCCGGAGTCCGCACTTCAGGTGTATCACGCAGCGCCTGGCGCATGAAGTGTACCCACACCGGCACCGCCGTGCGCCCGCCTTCCTCGCCCGCGCCCAGCGAAGCCTCCTGGTCGAAGCCTACCCATGCCGCGGCGACCAGCCGGGGGTTGAAGCCGCAGAACCACGCATCGTGGTGATCGTTGGTCGTGCCCGTCTTGCCCGCGAGATCATCGCGCCCGAGAGCAAGGGCTCGTCGGCCCGTGCCGCGGCGGATCACGTCGCGCATCATGTCGGTGATCAGGTAGGCGTTCTGGCTGCTGATGGCACGCGGTGCGACCTGTGCGGCAGGCAGCGCGCCTTGGCCACCACGAATCGCGTCGGCGGCATCGACCGCACCGGTGGATCCCCCGGCCGGAAGCCGCAACTGCGACGCATCGATTTCACAATCGGCACAGGCAATCGTCGGTGCAGCGCTGAACAGCCCTTTGCCGGAGGCGTCCTCGATTCTCTCCAGGTAGTACGGCTGCACCCTGAAGCCGCCGTTGGCGAAGGTGGCGAATCCGGCGGCGAGCTCTGCCGGGGTGAGCTGCAGACTGCCCAGGGCCAGCGTCAGGTCGTCGGGCAGGTCGGCGCGCTCGAAGCCGAAACGCTGCAGGTAATCGATCGTGTAGCCGATACCCATGGCGCGCATCACTCGCACCGAGACCAGATTCCGCGAGCGGACCAGTGCTTCGCGCAAGCGTGTTGGGCCATAGAACTCGCCGGTGCTGTTCTCCGGCCGCCACGTGTCCTCGGCCGCCTCGTCCTCGAACACGACTGGTGCATCCATGACGATGGACGAGGGCGTGAAGCCGTTCTCCAGCGCCGCTGAATAGATGAAGGGCTTGAAAGCCGATCCCGGCTGCCGGCGCGCCTGGACGACGCGGTTGAACTTGCTGACGAAGAAATCGAACCCGCCGTTGAGCGCGACAATCGCGCCGTCGCGTGGATCCTCCGCTACGAGCGCGCCCTGCGCAGCGGGCAGCTGAGCGAGCTGTGCGCCGTTGCCGGTGCGGATGACATAAACGATGTCGCCAGCTGCGAGTACGTCGCTCGCCTGTTTCGGCTCGGGCCCGACACTGCCGTCTCCGGCGGCGCGGGCCCAGGCGATGCCCGGCCAATCGATCTGTGCCGAGCGTCCATCCTTGAGCAGCACACGCGCGGCCCGCTCGGCTACATCGACAACCAGCGCTGGCTGCAGCACGTTGATCGCAGCATGTACTTCCAGCGCAGCGAGCATCTCCGCCGGCGGCTCACCCGGTCGGATTGGCACCCGTGCGATCGGTCCCCGATAACCATGGCGGCGGTCGTATTCGATCAGCCCGAGGCGCAGCGCGGAATTCGCGGCCTCCTGCAGGCGGCTGTCGATGGTTGTGAAGACCCGAAAGCCCGCGGTGTAGGTGTCATCGCCCAACCGGCCGACCGCGTCCGCGCGGGCCATCTCGGCCACGTAAGGCGCCTCGACCTCGGCGATCGGACCATGAAGTTGCGACTCCATGGGAGCGACGCCGGCGGCGTCAAACTCATTGCGATCGATCTGACCAATTTCGAGCATGCGCCGCAGGACGTACGCGCGACGCAGTTTGGCGCGCTCGACGTTCGCGACCGGATTGTCGCGCGAGGGTGCACGGGGCAAACCCGCAATCGTCGCGGTCTCTGCGAGGGTGAGCTGGCCAAGTGACTTGGCGAAATAAACCTCCGCCGCCGCCGCCGCACCGTAGGCGCGTTGTCCGAGAAAGATCTTGTTGAGGTAAAGCGTCAGGATCTCGGGCTTGGTGAATTCATGCTCGATCCGGAACGAGAGGAAGATCTCCTTGAGCTTGCGATCGAAGCGCCGCTCGGGTGTCAGGAACATGTTGCGCGCGAGTTGCATCGTGATCGTTCCGCCGCCCTGGCTCGGCTGCCCGGAGATCAGGTTGACGACGGTCGCCCGGAGCAGGCCGGCGTAGTCGACGCCGTGATGCTTGAAGAAGCGATCGTCCTCGGCTGCCAGGAACGCTTGCTGCACGCGCAACGGGATATCCTCGTACGACACCGGGATGCGCCGATATTCGCCGATCTGCGCGATCAAGCGCCCGTCGCGGGTGAAGACCCTCAGGGGCACCTGCAGCCGCATGTCGCGCAGGGTCCCGACGTCCGGAATTGCCGGCGCCAGGTAGACGTAGCTGCATAGGGCCGCGTAGCTGATGGCGCCTGCGACCAGCAGCGCCAAGGCAAAAACAGTGTAGGCGGTGCGCAGGTAACGTTGATTCACAGGAAGGAACTCTAAGTTCTTGCTTTAGCGAAGGCGGTTATGCATATTACCCCGGGATCAGGGGGTTGACTCACCGACTCGACAGCGAACCAAGAGCCACGGTTGACGGGATCTGGCTGACGATAGCAGGACTGCCGGACGAGAAACTAACGGATTTCTTGTGGGCTGACTCACTAACGCATTCGTTCCGGCTCGTTCATGTGTGCCGCCAGGAACTCTCCGCTGCCTTCGGCTCCGCGTTCTGCCGACGCCAATAAGTTATGTTGCGTTCGCTCCCGACAGTGCACGGTTAGCAGTGGTGCGACTCGATCTCGCGGAATCGAATTCGCGCGATCATTGTGTGAATGTAGTCACGCTTGATTTAACAGTTCACTGCTATAACTTTGCCCGCTTTTTTGCTCCCGGGTCTGCGTTTAGGCACTTAATGCGCTGAATCAACAAGGGAAAATGCTGTGCTGTTTGGTCCGAAATATCGCCCGCTTCTGGGGCTCGACATAACGACCTCCTCGGTCAAGCTCATCGAGCTCAGCATGGGCGGGGGTCAGTATCGCGTCGAGTCGTACGCCGCCGAGCCGACACCGCACAATGCGATCAACGAAAAAGCGATCGTCGATGCGGAGGCCGTCGGCGAAGCCATTCGTCGCGCCGTGAAACGCTCCGGCGCCAAGAGCCGTGAAGCCGCGATCGCCATCAGTGGCGATGCAGCGATCACCAAAATCATCCAGATGCCGAAGACGCTCGGCGAGAACGAGCTGGAAGGCCAAGTCGAGATGCAGGCCGACCAGTACATCCCGTTCCCAATGGAAGAAGTGAGCTACGACTTCCAGCGCATCGGACCCTCGGAAAAGGATCCGGAAATGCTGGACGTGCTGCTGGTGGCCACGCGCACCGAGAACGTCGAGCAGCGGGTGGCCGCGGTTCAGGCCGCGGGTCTGACTGCGCGCATCGTGGATGTCGAGGCCTTCGCGCTGGAGAATGCCTGCAAGCTGCTCGTGCATCAGATGCCTGATGGCGGCATCGATCGCGCCATCGCGGTCATCGATTTCGGTGCCAGCAGCACTACGTTCAGCGTGCTCAAGGATCTCAAAGTCGTCTACACGCGTGACTTCGCATTCGGCGGGCAGCAGCTCACCGAGGAAATCATGCGCACCTACGGGCTTTCCATGGAAGAGGCAGGGCGCGCCAAGAAGGAAGGCGGCCTGCCCAGCAACTACCAGCCTGAAGTGCTCGATCCGTTCATCGACGACATGACGCAGCAGGTGAGCCGCTCGCTGCAGTTCTACCTCGCTTCCGGCAGTGGTCGTGAGCAGCCCGAAAAGATTCTCGTGTGCGGTGGCTGCGCCAACATCGCCGGCGTCGATGATGTGATCGCCAGCCGGGTCGGCATTCCTGCCGAACGCGGCGATCCTCTCGGCCAGATGAAGTTGTCCTCCCGCGCCAAAGCGCAGGCGGTAAAGAAAGACGCCACCGCGTTGCTCACTGCCTGTGGGCTCGCACTGCGGAGCTTCGACTGATGCCAAGAATCAACCTACTGCCCTGGCGTGCAGAGCAACGCAAGAAGCGCCAGCGCGAATTTTCATTCGCTGCGATCGGAGCGGTCGCCGTCGGCGGCCTCGTTACCCTGCTGCTGTCGCTGATCGTCTCCGGCCGCATCGACCAGCAGAATGAGAAGAATCAGCTGCTGAAGGATGAAATCGCCAAACTCGACCGGCAGATCACCGAAATTCTCGGCCTCGAGAACCAGAAGCAGCGCCTCATCGCGCGCATGGAAATCATTCAGAAACTGCAGCGCTCGCGGCCCGAAGTCGTGCACCTGTTCGACCAGATGGTGCGCACCCTGCCGGATGGTGTCTACCTGACCTCCGTCAAACAGGTCGAAAAGCGCCTCGAGCTCAAGGGCATGGCGCAGTCGAGCACGCGCGTGTCGGCGTTCATGCGCAACATCGATGATTCGGAGTGGCTCAAGAATCCGGAGCTTGAAGTGGTCGAGACCAAGAAGGACGCGGCGCTCGGCAGCGAGTTCACGTTGTTCGCCAACCAGGTCGGCGTGCAGTTGCCGGGCGAGGAGTAAGCCATGGCCTTCCTCGACGACATTCGCAATCTGGATCGCCGCGACATTGGGCGCTGGCCCGCGGTATTTCGCTGGGGCCTGATAGGCGTCGTCTTCCTGGTAGTGGCGCTGTTCGCCTCCTATTATTTCGTGTGGCAGAACCAGCGCCCCGAGCTCTTGCGCGCACAGCAGGAAGAGCAGGAGCTGCGCCAGACCTTCGAGCAGAAGCAGCGCAAGGCCGCGAATTTCCAGGCTTATAAGGAGCAGCTGAAGGACATGGAGCGTTCCTTCGGCGCCATGCTGCGACAGCTCCCCGGCAAGACTGAAGTGCCGAGCCTGCTGGTCGACATCTCGCAGACCGGCCTCGCTGCCGGGCTGGAAGAGAAACTGTTCCAGCCATCCAGCGAAGTCCGCCGGGATTTCTATGCGGAGCTGCCGATCAAGATCCGCTTGACGGGCAGCTACCACCAGCTCGGCAACTTTGTGAGCGGGATCGCGGCGCTGCCGCGCATCGTGACCTTGCACGACATTGAGATCCGTCCCGAGAACAAGGACTCCATCGATCAGCTGGTGCTCGATGTCACCGCCAAGACGTACCGCTATCTCGAAGAAGACGAGGACAAGGGCGATGCGGGCAAGGCTGCCAAGCCGGCGAGCAAGAAGACATGAGTGCGGCAGGACGCGTGAGAGAGAACTGCATGCGCGAGCTGGGTAGAAAAGTGACGTTGGTGGCCCTGGCCGTGGCCGGGGCGGCACTCCTTGTCGGCTGTTCGAGCGGGCAAGATGAGCTGCAACAGTGGATCGCGGAGGTCAAGCAGCGCCCGGGCGGCCGCATCGAGCCGCTGCCCGAGGTCAAGCCGTACGAGACTTTCGCGTACAGTGATGCGGACATGCGCTCGCCGTTCGCGCCGGCTGCGCCGGCTTCGGCGAACAACGGTGTGCGCCCGGATACCAAGCGCAACCGCGAATTCCTCGAGCAGTTTTCGCTCGATACGCTGAAGATGGTGGGTACGTTGAAGCTCGAAGGCCGACAGTTCGGCCTGGTGCAGACCAAGGACGGCCTCGTGCACCGCGTTCTGCCGGGCCAGTATGTCGGTCAGAACGACGGCAAGATCGTTTCCATATCCGACGCCAAGATTTCGTTAGTCGAGATCGTTCCGGACGGCATGGGCGGCTACATGGAGCGGCCGGCTGCCCTGGGCCTGAAAGACTGATCTGTAAGGGAGCGTTCACAATGAGTGGGATGAATCGGCTTTGGCTCGCTCTGGGAGCAGGTGTTCGCAGCGCACTCGGTGTCGCGTTGCTGGCCGTGCTCGCGACTGCGCTGCCCGGTCTAGCAGCGGCTCAGCCCGCGGAGGGACTGAAGCTGCAGGCGATCGACGTGCAGACGTTGCCCGGCCACCAACTGCAGCTGCGGCTGCGCCTGAGCGGACCGGCACCGGAACCGCTGACCTTCACCATCGATCGGCCGGCCCGCATCGCGTTGGATCTGCCGAATACGAGCCTGGCTCTGCAGAATCGTCGCATCGACGTTAAATCCGGCGGTGTCGATACGATTCTGGCCGCCGAGGCAGGCGGACGTACGCGCTTGGTGCTCAACCTCGACTCTCTCATGCCTTACCAGACGCGCGTCGACGGCAACAACATCCTGGTCATGATCGGTGGTTCGCAGCAGGCCGCTGCCGAACCAGCCGCGACTGCTGGAGGCGGAGCGGCACCGAGCCGCAGCGCCGCGGCCAGTGGTCCGCGCAGCATTCGTAACATCGATTTCCGACGCGCGCCGGATGGTGCCGGACGCGTGATCGTGGAACTGAGCGACCCACGCACGCCCGTGAACCTGCGCCAGCAGGGCACGCAAATCGTGGTCGATTTCGCGGGCGCCTCACTCCCGGCGGAGCTGATGCGCCGTTTCGACGTGACCGACTTCGCCACACCGGTGCAGAACGTCGACGCGCTCAAGGTCAACGACAGCTCGCGGCTGGTGATCTCGGCCACCGGCGATTTCGAGCAACTCGCCTACCAGACCGACAATCAATACACCGTCGAAATCAAGCCGGCGGTGAGATCTTCGGCGGCCGCGGAGGAGAAGAAGGAATACACCGGTGACCGGCTGACGCTCAACTTCCAGGATATCGAGACGCGCGCGGTATTGCAGCTGCTGGCTGATACGAGCGGGCAGAACATCGTGGTGAGCGACTCGGTGCAGGGCAACGTCACGTTGCGCCTGCAGAACGTCCCCTGGGACCAGGCACTCGACATCGTCCTGCGCACCAAAGGCCTCGACAAGCGGCGTGAGGGCAATGTCATCATCGTCGCGCCCACCGAGGAGCTGGCGGCGCGCGAGAAGGCCGAGCTGGCAGCGCGCAAAGATCTGCAGGAGCTTTCGCCGTTGCGCACCGAGTACGTACAGGTCAATTACGCCAAGGCCGCGGATCTCGCTGGTCTGATCAAGTCCTCGGGCAACAATTCACTGCTTTCGGGGCGCGGCAGCGTAACCATTGATGAGCGCACCAATACGCTCCTGGTCCAGGACACCGCGGACCGGCTGCAGGACATCCGGCGGCTCGTTTCGACGCTGGACATTCCGATCCGGCAGGTGCTGATCGAAGCGCGCATCGTCATCGCCAACGATGACTTCTCGCGCAACCTCGGCGTGCGTTTCGGTGCGACTGCCATCGCGGACCAGAACGGGTTGGGATTCGGCGGTACCAATTCCGCCGGCGTGGTCTCGAGTGCGGGTGTCGGCCGCGAGGACGATGACATCATCCTGCAGCCGAACAACAACAACGCGCCAGCGGGTACACCGCCGGCCGTGAGCCTGCCGGCCGTGAACGACCGCTACATGGTGAATCTGCCGGTCGCCAACCCGGCGGGCCGCTTCGCGCTCACGTTGCTGGATTCGGACTTCATCGTCGACCTCGAGCTGTCGGCTGCCCAGGCCGAGGGTCGTGGCGAGATCGTCTCGGCGCCGCGCGTAGTGACCGCGAACCAGCGCGAGGCCGTGATCGAACAGGGCACGGAAATTCCGTATCAGGAAGCAGCCTCGAGCGGTGCGACGACTATTCAGTTCAAGAAGGCGGTGCTGGCGCTGCGCGTTACGCCGCAGATTACGCCGGACAACCGCATCATCATGGATCTCACTGTCAGCAAGGACAGCATAGGTCAGGTGATTGTGACCTCGGCGGGCGTCAACGTGCCGTCCATCGATACACGTGAGATCGTCACGCAGGTGCTGGTGAATGACGGTCAGACAGTGGTGCTCGGCGGCATCATGGAGACCGAGTTCCGCGAGACCGAGACCAAGGTGCCCTGGCTGGGCGATATCCCGGGCATCGGTTTCTTGTTCAAGAACAAGAGCAAGACCAACAACAAGGACGAGTTGTTGATCTTCATTACGCCGCGGATCCTGCGCGAGGGCGCGAATCTCTACTGACCGCCGCGCGCGTAACGAGTGCAGTGGATACGCGGCCGCTGACAAGCGGCCGCGTGCTTTTGATGCTCACGAAACGCAACATCTTCCTGATCGGACCGATGGGTTCGGGCAAGACGGCCGTCGGACGGCATCTGGCGCGTGCGCTCAAGTTCCCGTTCCACGACAGCGACGCCGAAATCGAGAGCCGCACCGGGGTCGACATCGCCTTCATCTTCGAAAAGGAGGGTGAGAGCGGCTTCCGGGTGCGGGAACACGAGGTCATTGAGCTCCTGACGCACCTGGAACCGATCGTCCTGGCCACGGGAGGCGGGGCGGTGCTGCGAGCCGACAACCGGCAGGCGCTCGCCACGCGGGGCTGCGTCGTGTACTTACAGACCTCGGTGCGCCAGCAGCTCGAGCGCACTCGGCACGGCCGGCATCGCCCGTTGCTGCTCAACGGCGATCCACGGGCCCGGCTCGATGAGCTAATGCAGGAGCGGGCCCCCCTGTACACGGAGATCGCTGATATCACCGTGTCGACGGACGGCCGTCGTGTCCAGTCGGTCGCCGAGGACGTGCAGCGGCTGCTCCACGAACGCGCGATACCTGCTGCCTTGTAGCCGGCCCTTCCGACGACGACTGCACTCTGCGCGCAACGCCTTTATACTGCGCGCCGCAAAAGCCGGCCGGCCAGGTGGCCAGCCCGCCTCTCACCCGGGTTTCAAGTGCAGCCACTCAGCATTGATCTTGGGACTCGCAGCTACCCGATCGTTATCGGCGAGAACCTGTTGTCGGATCGGCAGGTCCTGGATCGGCTGCTGCCGCAGCGAAACGTTCTGGTCGTCACGAACGATACACTGGCACGGCTGCACCTGCCGGTCCTGATGCGAGGCCTGGGGGAGCGCAGTGTCGCCACCCACAGCCTCCCCGATGGCGAGGAGTTCAAGAATCTCGCGACGCTCGGCACGATCTTCGACGCCCTCGCCGCCGCCAAGCTGCACCGTGACGGTGCGATCGTGGCGTTGGGTGGTGGCGTCGTAGGGGACATGGCCGGGTTCGCCGCCGCGTGCTATCAGCGCGGGATCGCGTACCTGCAGGTACCCACAACCCTGCTGGCGCAGGTCGATTCGGCCGTCGGCGGCAAGACCGGAGTGAATCATCCGGCCGGCAAGAACCTGATCGGCGCCTTCCATCAGCCGGTCGGCGTGCTGTCCGATATCGCGACCCTGCGTACGCTGCCGCCGCGCGAGTTGCGCGCCGGGCTTGCGGAAGTGATCAAGTACGGGCTGATTTGCGACGTCGCGTTTCTCGAGTGGATCGAGGGCGCGCTCAATGAGCTGCTGGCCTGCGGCGGCGAGGCGCTCGCACACGCGGTGCGGCGCTCGTGCGAGGCGAAGGCACGGATCGTCGCCGCTGATGAGCGTGAGCAGGGTATCCGTGCGCTGTTGAACCTCGGTCACACGTTCGCGCACGCACTCGAGGCAGCCACGGGCTACCGCGAATGGCTGCACGGCGAGGCCGTCGCGATCGGCCTGCTGATGGCTGCCGACCTTTCCGCGCGGCTCGGCTGGCTCGGCCATTCCGACGTGCAAAGGGTCAGGATCCTGTTGCAGCGGGCGGGTCTGCCGACATCGGTGCCGCCGCTGGGCGCGGCGCGCACGCTGCAATTCATGCAGCTCGATAAGAAGGTGAAGGACGGCCGGCTGCGGCTGGTGCTGTTGCCCGCGCTCGGCGCCGCGCGTGTCAGCAGCGACTTTGACGAGAGCCAACTGCGCGCCACACTGCAGGAGTTCCTGGGCCCGTGAGCGTCGCTGTCAACCACGATGCCGACGGCGACCTGGCGCCATACGCAGCGCATGCTTCGCAGTCGCGCGGGCGCCGCCATGACGAGCCGCCGCCGCGATTTCGCAGCGAGTACCAGCGTGACCGCGACCGGATCATTCACTCCACTGCATTCCGCCGCCTGGTCTACAAGACGCAGGTGTTCGTCAATCACGAAGGTGACCTGTATCGCACGCGAGTGACGCACTCGCTCGAAGTGGCCCAGATCGGCCGCACCATCGCGCGCGTGCTCAAACTCAACGAGACGCTCACAGAAGCGATCTGCCTGGCGCACGATCTCGGGCACACGCCGTTCGGCCACGCCGGCCAGGATGCGCTCAACGAATGCATGCGCGAGTACGGGGGCTTCGAGCACAACCTGCAATCGTTGCGGGTGGTCGACGAGCTGGAGGATCACTACGCGGCATTCCCGGGGCTGAACCTCACCTTCGAGTGCCGTGAGGGCATTCTCAAGCACTGCTCGCAGACGAATGCGCGCCAGCTGGGTGAGATCGGAGAGCGGTTCCTGCGCCGCGAGCAGCCGGGGCTGGAGGCGCAGCTCGCCAACCTCGCGGACGAAGTCGCTTACAACAATCACGATGTCGATGACGGCGTGCGTGCGGGTCTCATCAACGTCGAGCAGTTGCTGCAGACCGAGCTGTTCGGCGAGCAGTACCGCCAGGTGACGGCGCAATATCCGCAGCTCGGTGGCAGGCGGCTGGTCTATGAAGTCGTGCGGCGCATGATCGATTACGTGGTCAACGACGTGGTTACTACCAGCCGCGCCGCCCTCGAAGCCCTGGCACCGGTGAACATCGACGAGGCTCGGCGTGCCGGCCGGCCTCTCATTGGCTTCAGCACCGAGGCGCGCAGTCGCCAGGTAGAACTCAAGAGCTTCCTGCGCGAGCATGTCTACCGGCACTACAAGGTGCTGCGCATGACTTCCAAGGCGCGGCGCGTGGTGCGCGAGTTGTTTACGGCATTCGTCGAGGATGTGCGCCTGATGCCGCCAGAACATTGCGCGAGTGCCCTGAAGGCCGAAGAGGCAACGGGGGCAGCCGGCAAGGCGCGAGCCGTCGCGGACTACATCGCCGGCATGACCGATCGCTATGCAATCCTCGAGCACGAGCGGCTCTTCAATCCAGCGGAGCGAACATGACCTCGAGCAAGAACATCCCCGTACGCGAGCGCCTGATCTTCGCGCTGGATGTGCCCGATGCGGGCAGCGCGCGCCGGCTCGTCGACCGGCTGGGCCCGGCGGTGGGCTTCTACAAGCTGGGGCTCGAGCTCTTCATGGCGGGCGAATACTTCGAGCTGCTCGATTGGATGGTGGGCAAGGGCAATCGGATCTTCGTCGACCTGAAGTTCTTCGATATTCCGACCACGGTCGCGGCGGCGGTACGACGCCTGACCAATCGCGGGGTCACGTTCGCCACTGTGCACGGCAACCAGTCGATCATGGAGGCTGCGGCCGCCTCCAAGGGCGATGTGAAGATTCTCGCCGTCACCGTGCTTACGAGCCTCGATCGCGGCGATCTGGACGATCTGGGCTTCAACTGCGATGTCGAGCAGCTGGTCCTTTCTCGCGCCCGGCGTGCCCTCGAAGCAGGCTGTGACGGCGTCATATCCTCAGGCCTGGAGGCGCGTCTCCTGCGCCAGTACCTCGACCAGCGTCTGCTGGTGGTCGTGCCTGGCATCCGCCCGGTGGAGAATCGCGCGACGGATGACCAGAAACGCGCTGTAAGTGTCGAGGAAGCGTTTGCGAACGGCGCGGACTACATCGTGGTCGGGCGGCCCATTCGCGATGCGGACGATCCGCGCGCCGCGGCGGAAACCATCCAGGCGACGATCGCGCGCGTTTTCTCTCCTGAACGCGTGACGCTGCCATCTGGCGCCGGCACCCGGAGCGATTCGGTCTAGAACGATTCGGTCTCGAAGCGCCAGGCTTCCAGATCGGGCTCCCACCCCTCAGCTGACCAGCCCGCCTTTTCGCGCAAGTAGCGCACAAAGCTCTCGGCATCTGGGACGCTGTCCCAGACATGGGGAATGAAGGTCACACGCTCCACGCCGCGGCCGAGCACCAGCCCATGACGTTGCGGCACGAGTGCCGCCAGCAGCTCGGGGGTGCTTTGGACATCGAGCTTTTCGGGCGGTGACAGCACCGAGATCTCGATGCGCAGTTCGTGCCACTCGTGAGCGCACAGCGCTTCAAAGCGCGGGTCACGAAATCCTGAAGCGAAGGCGTTCTCCCACACGTCCTCGACCAGTGTCCGATCGGCCTCAAGCCGCCCACAGCAGCCGCGCAAGCGGCCCGCGCTCGACAGCGTGACGAATGTGCTGCGCCGGGCGAGGAGCACAGCCGGATACTCGCGCCAGGGGAACGAGGCCAGGGCCCCAAGCTCGAGCCCGGCGCGCAGCGACTCGCGCGCCAGTGTCAGCAACATCTGGCGTGCGCTCGAATCAAGCATCGAACACGGCCCAGGCGCCATAGCCGACGACGCGAGCACGATCACCCGCGGTATCGCCGGAATTGCGCAGGTCCTTGAGCTCGATCCTGAGTCCGCGCGTGCGGGCGCAACGCAGAAAGCCGTTCAGGCCGATGCAACCGCACGCCTGTTCGCCGCTGAGTCGTTGGGTGAAACCCATGATCGCTTCGTTGGTGGCGCGGTCGAGAATTCGTGCCGTTTCAGAGTCATGGTAATGGCTGAGGTCCGTGCTCACGACGAGGAGCATTTCCGGCCCGCCCCACACCGCGTCCAGCACCTCGGCTACTTCGCTGGCGCTGGCGTTGCCGGCCGCGATTGGGAGCAGCTCGAAGCTGCCGAGCAGGCTCTGCAGGAACGGCAGCTCGACCTCCAGGCTGTGCTCCTCGGCATGAGGTAAATCGGTCGCGTGCACCTGCGCCAGTTCGAGCAGAGTGTTGCGCGCGGTAGCGTCGATCGGTACCTCGCCCAGCGGTGTTGCGAACGCACCGACGGTTGGTACTGCCAGGCCGCGAAACGGCACTCGGTGACTCGGTCCGAGCACGACCACGCGGCGCACGCGAGTCGTCTCGGCGCGCAGCAGGCGAAAACCGGATGCGGCGATCGGACCCGAGTACACATAACCGGCATGCGGCACGATGAGTGCCTTGAGCGCGGGCTGCGCTGTGGTATCGCCCCGCAACAGGTCGTCCAGCAACGCGCCGAGCTCCGCGGGGTCATCTGGATAGAACAGCCCGGCGACGGCCGGCGGCCGAACGCGTAAGCTAGCTTTCCCAGGCACCATGGCGGCGGCAGTATCGGACTGGCGATTGCCGTCGAGCAAGTCGTATGAACACCGCCGACCCCAGCTTCGTACACGACACGCGCTACTGGCACTGGTTAGACCAGGAAAGGATCCAGTGCGACGTGTGCCCGCGTGCCTGCAAGCTACGCGCCGGTCAGCGTGGCCTGTGCTTCGTGCGCGGCCACGAAGATGCCAGCATCAAGCTGCTGAGCTACGGTCGCTCGAGCGGGTTTTGCGTCGACCCCATCGAGAAGAAGCCTCTCAATCACTTCCTGCCCGGCAGCTCGGTGCTTTCCTTCGGTACCGCCGGTTGCAATCTCGCCTGCAAGTTCTGTCAGAACTGGGACATCAGCAAGTCGCGCGAGGTGGATACGCTGGCGGACCGCGCCAGCCCCCAGGAGCTCGCGGCGGCAGCGCGACGGCTGGGCTGTGAGAGCGTCGCGTTTACCTACAACGATCCGGTCGTGTTCATGGAATACGCGATCGACGTCGCGCAGGCATGCCACGAGCTCGATATCCGCTCCGTGGCTGTGACGGCCGGCTACATGTGTGCCGAGCCCCGCGCCGAGTTCTATCGATTCATGGATGCGGCAAACGTCGACCTGAAGGGATTTACCGAGCGCTTCTACTACAAGATCTGTGGCGGTGAGCTCAAGCCTGTTCTGGAAACGCTCGAATACCTGAAGCACGAAACCAGCGTGTGGTTCGAGATCACCACGCTCCTGATACCGCAAGAGAACGATTCGGACCGCGAGCTCGACGAGCTGTCGGCCTGGGTGATGGATCGTCTCGGCCCGGATGTGCCCCTGCACTTCACGGCCTTTCACCCGGATTGGAAGATGATGGACAAGCCCGCGACGCCGGCGGCGACACTCACGCGCGCGCGACAGATCGCGCTGCGCAATGGCCTGCGATACGTGTACACCGGCAACGTGCACGATGCTCAAGGAGGCAGCACCTGGTGTCACAACTGCGGGGAGCTGCTCATCGAGCGGGATTGGTATGAGCTCGGGAGCTGGACCCTGGATCAAGAAGGGCGCTGTTCATCCTGCGGAACGGTGCTGCCTGGCGTCTTTCAGTCGCGGCACGGTGACTGGGGTCGGCGACGGCAGCCGGTACGCCTGTCGTTGCGGTGATTGAGGATGCCGCTGCGCATCTGCAGCGTCGTGGCCCTGGTGCTCCTGCTCGCAGCTTGTGCGACATCCTCGCGACGCCCCGAACCGCCGCCACCCGTGTCGCCCGCGGCAGCACTGGGAGCCAGAATCGTGTCACTTGCCGAGACGTTGGTCGGCTCACCTTATCGATACGGCGGCGCAGATCCGGCGGGATTCGATTGCAGCGGACTCGTGTTCTTTGTTCATCGCCAACTGGGCATCAGCGTCCCACGCACCGTGGCCGGCCAGTCTCTGTCCGCCATGCTGGTCGATCCGGCCCATCTTCACCCGGGGGACCTGGTCTTCTTTCGAGAATCAGGCGTCGAGGCGACACATGTCGGTGTCTATACGGGTGGGTACCGGTTCATCCACGCTCCTCAGAGCGGGCGGCCCGTGAGCTATGGATCGCTCGAGGACAACTACTATCGCGCCACGTTCATGGGTGCCGGGCGGTTTTACAGCGCCGAATAGCGGTTTGAGACGCTACCGCTGTGCCGCGTTCATCAGTGCCGCCGCACGCAGGATTGCCTTGCGGATGCGCGGGTAGGTACCACAGCGGCACAGATTGGTAATCGTATCGACGTCAGCGCGCGTGGGCTGCGGCTTGCGCTTAAGCAGATCGACCGCGGCCATGATCTGCCCCGCCTGGCAATAGCCACACTGCGGGACATCTTCCTCGATCCAGGCCTGCTGCACCGGATGCAGGCCCTGTTCCGAAGCCAGTCCCTCTATGGTAGTGATCTGCTTCCCGGCGATCGCAGCCATTGGCACGAGGCAAGAGCGTGTTGCCTGCCCGTCGACGTGAACCGTGCAAGCGCCGCAGGAACCAATGCCGCATCCGAACTTCGTGCCGGTGAGCTGCGCCTGATCGCGCAGGTACCAGAGCAACGGCATCTCCTGCGCGCCAGCGAATTCGGCTGTTCTGCCATTGAGCGTGAAGGCGATCGCCATGCCTATCTCCCGTGCAAACCGCTTCTGTCTGATCGCGCTCTGGGCGGCAAGTTCGCTGCTTTGACGCAGTTTGGCAAGTGCTGCCGGCGCATGCAGTGAACTCGGCCGCAATCTGCGGCAGCGTCAGTGGCGACTGGTAACGGCTGGGCACGCACCCGCATCGATTGCACAGCGCTTCGTCCCGTGATGAGTAATGGCAGCGGTCACAAGCGCGATCGGCACCATGGGGAGGCCGCATCGGCCCCTGCGCTAACATGTGGTACCCGAAGACGGACGGTCGTGCGGAGCAGATCATGGCCAAGCAGCAGACGATTCGCGGCGCCTGCCTGTGCGGGGCGGTGCAGTTCGAAGTCACGCCCCCGACGAAGTGGTGTGCGCACTGTCATTGCACCATGTGCCGGCGCGCCCATGGTGCTGGGACCGTGACCTGGTTCGGCGCGCACAGCGACAGCTTTCGCCTGACCGTCGGCGCGGAGCACCTCACGTGGTACCAGTCATCGCCGAGCGCGCGCCGCGCGTTCTGCGCCCGCTGCGGCAGCACGCTCTTCTTCGAGGGGCAGCGCTGGCCCGGGGAAATTCACATCGCACGCGCGAGCGTCCCCGGTCCGATCGATCGGGAACCGCAGGCGCACGTGTTCTATGACGTGCGGGTCGACTGGTTGACACTCCACGACGAGCTGCCGAAGCTCGGCGGCCCGCAGGGCAATGAGCCGCTGTCGCCGACGCGGGAGTGAGCGATGAGCCTAAGTGAGTTGCTGTTCCTGTTC
Organism: uncultured Gammaproteobacteria bacterium; assembly: GCA_963695985.1. Lineage (GTDB taxonomy): Bacteria > Pseudomonadota > Gammaproteobacteria > Steroidobacterales > Steroidobacteraceae > DATBVX01. The sequence continues at coordinate 205,094 of CAVOIC010000012.1, read as the reverse complement.
GGCGTCGCGGTGTTCTCGGTGACGGGCGTATTGGCCGCCGCGCGTCAGAACATGGACGTGCTGAGCTTCATCGTCATCGGCGCGGTGACTGCGACCGGCGGCGGTACCTTGCGCGACCTGATGCTGGACCAGCCGCTGTTCTGGCTGAGCAAGCCGCAATACCTCTACGTCAGTGCGGGTGCTGCGATAGCGACTTTCTTCTTCGAGCAGCGCTTTCGCGCGACGCTGCGCGGGTTCCTGTACCTCGATGCGATTGCGACCGCGGTGTACACGGTGCTTTCCACCGAGAATACCCTGCGGCTCGGCTTCAAGCCCGGCATCGCGGTCATCATGGGTGTGATTACGGGCATCGGGGGCGGAATCATGCGCGACCTGATGACCGGGCAGGAGACCATTCTGATGCGTCGCGAGCTGTACATGACGCCGATTCTGCTCGGCGGAATGCTGTATATCGCGCTGCGCGGCGCAGGCATCCTCGAGCCCGCCCCTGCGGCGTGGCTCGCCATGACTGCGATCGCCGCCATACGGCTCGCTGCCATCCGCTGGGGTTGGTCGTTCCCCGAGTGGCTCACATACCGGCCGTTGCGCTGATCGCGACGCTTGCATCGGGACCGAACAGGGCGCCGCGGGCCTGCGCTACCGCGACGGCACGCGGAACCTGGATTTCGAGCACACGCTCAAAGTGCACCTGCGCCGCTGGCAGGCGCGTACCGTCTGCCGCGTGAGTACGCAGCTGCGCGCTCGAGCTCACGACACGAACCGAGCCGCCACGGGCACGCAACCATTGCGTGAGGGCAGCGCTGCGCGCCTCCAGACTGCGGCGGCCGTCCGACGGGCTCAACCACTGGGTCTCAATGGCTGCCCGGAGTGTAGTGACGCCGTGGTCCGCTTCGTCGCCTGGCGCTGCGCCCTGGTCGCGATCGAGGATCGCCACTGTTCCGCTGGCCATTACGGCCAGCATCGACGTCAGTGCGATGGCTGCTGCGATGATTCTCGTGTTCGTTGGCATATCGACCCCACTTTCAGACCATTTGGTCTGTTAACAGTCAAAAAAATGTTGCTCAGGGCAGAGCCGCGCTGGCTCCCGCCCGCAGATCCCGCTCCACGTATTCGCGCAGAAAGTCACCCACTTGCCGCAGGTAGCGCGGCTCGCCGTGGAAGTTGCTGAGCAGGTGCCCGCCCTCGAGCGCCGTGATGAATCTTGTGGCCACTTCGTCCGGATTCACATCGGCACGCAACTCGCCGGCAACGATGCCCTTGGCAACCGTGTGCGTGATGAGGGCACGCCATTGCTCCAATACCTTCGCCACGCGCCTGCGCAGCGCCGGATTGGAGTCATCGCTCTCCACTATGCTATTGGCTATCGGGCAGCCGCCCTCGGTCTGCGTGCCGCCCGAGGAAATGAGCGCGATGTGCGCCAGCAGTTGCGCGAGCGGAGAGCTGTGGCTGCGATGGACCTGCAGCACCTTCTGGTTGACGCGCTCCATCAGCAGATCGAAGGCCGCGAGCGCCAGCTCTTCCTTGCTGTCGAAGTGGTTGTAGAGCCCACCCTTCTGCAGCCCGGTGACGCGCATGATTTCCGAGACGGGTGCCGACTGATAGCCCTGCCGGTTCAGCAGCGGTGCGGCACGCTCGAGAATGCGCTGGCGGGTTTGTTCACCTTTGCTCATGGCTGCCTATTTAAGACCAAACGGTCTGTTCTTGCAAGTCTGACCTTAGACCGGTCAAATAGCCGCCCAGAGTCGTCGGCCGGCGGGGCTTTCTCATGTCATTGAATCGACGCGATTTTATGGGTTACCTCGGGATTACCGCCGCGGCGCTGACCCCATCGGCCAGGACGCAGGCGCAAGGGCTGCTCCCGACCTCCTCGCGCGAGCTGTGGCAGCTGGCACAGCTGCAGCCCGTGCTCGATGCCGACCTGGTCTGGTTGGATACGGCCGGCGGCGCACCGAGCCTGCGCGGTGTGCTGATCGAGGAATATCGCCAGCGCGAAGCCCTGAGCCGCGACCGCGAGCGCTACCTGCGCGAGCAGTGCGGCGGCGATTCAGTCCGCCAGCTTCTCAGCTCCATCGGCCAGTTTCTCGGTACCGACGTCGATTCGCTCGCGCTGCTGAGCGGCACCACTGAGGCGCTCAACAGTATTGCGGCCGGTATCGACCTCACCGCCGGCGACGAGATCCTCACCACTGTGCATGAGCACCCCGCCAGCATTTCTCCCTGGTTGCTTGCGGCCAGGCGTCACGGCGTGAAGCTCGTGCAGATCGAGCTGCCGCATCCCGTGACCGCTCCCGAGCAGATCGTGGCCGCCTTCACCGCTGCCATCACCGAGCGAACGCGCGTGATGAGCTTCAGTCACGTGCAGTACACGGATGGCTGCGTGATGCCGGTGTCCGAGCTGTGCGCGCTCGCGCGGGCCCACAGCATATTGAGCGTAGTCGACGGCGCCCAGGCGCTCGGGATGCTGCCCTTGTCTGTACAGTCGCTGGGCGCGGATTTCTATGCCACCAGCTTTTACAAATGGCTCAACGGACCGGTCCACGCAGGTGCGCTGGTGTTCTCGCCCGCGGCGCGTTTCCGGCTGTGGCCGCTGATCGTCGACACGCGCGGTGACTGGGACGGCGCGGACGCGATGCCATCGCCATCAGCGCCGCCGCCGGCGACCAGCCCCTCGATAGCCGCTGGATGGCCAATGTCGCTGCGCAAGTTCACGGCGTCCTTTGCCCAGCTCTCGCCACAGTGCTTCAGCGTGGTGCCGGCCATGTCCTTCCAGCAGGAGATCGGTTGCGACCGCGTTCTGGCGCGCATCCGCGAGCTCGCCTGGTACCTGCGACTCGAGCTGCAGCGGCTGCCGGGCGTTGAGATCGTGACTCCGGCGCATCCGCGCCTGTGGGCCGGTATCGTGTCGTTCCGTATTCCCGGCGTGGACGGGGCGGTGCTGGCGGATGAGCTCGCGCGACGCGAGCGCGTCGTACTGGGTTTCGTCCGGCATCCCGGTACTGGAATCGAGCTGCTGCGCGCCTGCCCGCACATCTACAACGACTACGCCCAGCTCGATCGAATGGTCGCGGCCGTGAGACGCGCGATGCGCGCGTGAGTCGCAGCGTGCGCGAACGGGTGCCGGCCGTGACGGGCCGGCGGGAGCGGCAGTAACATGCCGGGCGTTGTTCGCAAGCCTGGGAGGACCGCATGGGTTGCCTGATCGTCGAGGCTGTCTCGGGAGAATCGCGCTTCGTGGATGTCGCCGGGCAACTGGTCCTGTTCGTCAGTGTGACGAGGCCAGACGGCATGCCGGTTACCGGGCTCAAGGCGCAGCACTTTCGCGTTGCGGCGCCGGCGGGAAGCGTCTATGGCCTGGTGCTCCAGCGCGTCGAGGAAGCCCGTTGGGAAGGCGCTGCGGCAGAATCCGCAGGCTGCTACACGCTGAGTATTGCGTTTCAGTCGGACGCCCGTACCAACGAGAAACGCGAGTGGATCGAAGGGGAGTTCTATCCGCTCGCCATCCAGGTGCGCTTCACCGAGGGTAGCAACCAGGCACACAGCGGCCAGACCGTCGTGCGGATCGAGAGTCTCGGCAAGTAACGCCGGGGTATCACCCTGATGGAATGGCTGCAGCCGGTGAGCGCGTTCGCGCTGATGTTGTACGACATCGTGATGCACCTCGATCGCCACCTGGTCGAGCTGGTGTCGCGCTACGACAGCTGGGTGTACCTGATCCTGTTTGCGATCATCTTTGCCGAGACCGGCTTCGTGATCACACCGTTTCTGCCGGGCGATTCGCTGCTCTTCGCCGTCGGTGCGCTCGCGGCGGTGGACACCTCCGGCACCCTGCAGCCAGCAACGGCATTCCTGCTGCTTGCCGCCGCGGCGATCCTGGGTAACACCGTCAACTACGCGGTCGGCGCCGCCATCGGGCCGCGTGCGTTCTCCGGCAAGGTGCGCCTGCTCAAGGTCGAATACCTGCGCCGCACCGAGCAGTTCTTCGAGCGGCACGGCGGCAAGACCATCATCCTCTCGCGCTTCGTACCGATCATTCGCACGTGCGCGCCGTTTGTCGCTGGCATCGGGCACATGCGCTACCCGCGCTTTCAGCTGCACAACTGCGTCGGTGGCATCAGCTGGGTGGCAGTCTTCATCTTCGGCGGTTATCTGTTCGGCAACATTCCGCTGGTGAAAAACAATTTCGGCGTGGTGACGATCCTCATCATTGTCGTCTCGCTCATACCGGTGGCGTTGGGCTTGCGCAGCCGGAGCTCTGCGCCCGGGCGCGGCTAGGCTGCATCCGGCCAAGGCACCCATGGAATCCGCACCGGCCCTCCTCAGCGCGCACGCGGTTCTGCTGGACGCCGCGATCATTCTCGGCAGTGGTGCGGTTTGCCGCTACGTTGCCGGCGGCGTTCGGGTGCCGGACATCGTGCTCTATCTGCTCGCGGGGGTGATGTTGGGTCCGGCTGTCCTGGGGCTCATCAACATCCCAGCAGGCTCGGCTCTCAATCAGGTCGTATTGCTGTTCGGCGCGTCGTTCATTCTCTTCGACGGCGGCGCGACGCTGCGCTTCCGCGTCCTCAAGAAGGTATGGATCACGATCGTTGTGATCGCCACGCTTGGCGTTCTCATCACCGCTTTCGTCACCGGCCTCGCCGCTCAATACTTACTGGGACTGCCCCTCGGTTTCGCTCTGCTCCTTGGTGCCACGTTCGCTTCAACTGATCCCGCGACTCTGGTGCCAGTCTTCAGGCAGATCCACATCCGCGAACGGGTCGCTCAGACCGTCATCGGCGAATCGGCGCTCAACGATGCGATGGCAGCGATCTTCACTCTCACTCTCCTGGGTGTCGTGCTCGGGACGCAAGGTTTCGATTTCCTGCACGTGAGCGGCGATCTGCTCTGGAACGCGGGCCTCGGCCTGTTGCTTGGCGCTGCGATAGGCTACGTGGCGGCATTCCTGATCGGGCATGAGCGGCTCGGCTTTCTCCAGGAATCGGTGCCGTTGGTGGCACTGATCTGCGTCCTTGGCGCGTACCTGTCAGCCGGGCGCTTTGGAGCCAGCGGCTTCATGGCGGTGTTCGTCGCCGGCGTGGTGGTAGGAAACCGCGACTCCATTGGACTCAGACTGAAGCCACGCGAGGAGGCCCAGCTCGAGGAGTTCATGGACATAACTTCGCTCATCATGCGCATTTTCATCTTCGTACTGCTCGGCACCCAGGTGGATTTCCGCCTGGTGCTGCAGCACCTCTGGCCGGCCCTCGCGGTGGTCCTGCTCTTCATGCTGGTGGCACGCCCGCTGACCGTGTTCATCTGCGCCGCGCCGGACCGGCGTGCGAGCTGGTCTCGCAACGAATTGCTGTTCATGTGCTGGACACGCGAAACGGGCGTGATTCCCGCTGCGCTGGCCGGAATCCTGGTGGCGAGGGACGCGCCGCATGCCGATGTGATCGCCGCAGTCACGTTCATGGCGATCCTGATGACGATCCTGGTCCAGGCAACGACGACGCGCTGGCTGGCGAGACGGCTGGGACTGCTTGAAACGCCGGAATGATCCTACCGCCACGTTTCGAACCCGCGCGGCAACCTGAGTTCGATCGACTTCTGAACGCCGACGACTACAGCCGGATCTTCTTCCAGGCTTGCGAGCGCCAGCGAATGAACAGCATCGTGCCGAGGCCGAATACATAGAGGAGCGCCGCAAGCCAGCCGCCGACCGCGCCGAGTCCGAACTGCGGCAGAAAATCGACATACCCCTGCCCAGGCGCGAATGCGAGCGCGTGCGCAACCGGAACGAACACGAACCAGGACAACACGATCACCATAGCCGCGGGGACGGCCGCATCGCCCGCACCGCGAAGCGCCAGGCCGCTGCCGAGATTCAGGCCGTCGAAGATCTGGTAGCCCGCCGCGATCCACACCAGCATCCGTCCGAGCGCCACGACCTCCGTCGCGTGGGGATCCATCGGGCTGACGAACCAGGGCAGAAGCCACGGGCCCGCCACGGCGAGGAACACTCCTATCAAAGCCATGTAGCCGACCGAGAGCTTGATGGTCGCGTTGCCGAGTCGCATGGCCCACGCCTTGTCGCCGGCGCCGATCGACTGACCAACCAGCGTCGTGCCAGTCATCGCAAAGCCCACTGCCGGCAGGTACGCGATCGAAGTGAGCATCATGACGATCTGTGTCGCCGCGCCATCGACGCTGCCAAGGCGCACGGTCATGATCTGAAACAGCGCGATGCCGAGCAGATCCGCGGCGTACAGCAGACCCATCGGAAACCCGAGCAGGAACTGGCGCAGCAGCCGTCCCGCCCGCAACCGCCACATCAGCCGCGAATGAAAGCGCGCATCGGCCCTGGGCGCCAGGAACAGGCCCATGGCCACGAGCCAGCCGCTCAACTGCGCCACGTTCGTCGCCCAGGCTGAACCGGCGATCCCCATCCTGAGCTCGAAAATGAAGAGCTGATTGAGGAGCGCGTTGAGTATCGCCACCAGCACTGTGATCGCGAGCGTGACGCGCGGGCGCGCGATGCCGTTGAAGAAACCGAGCGCCGCCCACAGCGCGACACCGATCGGCGCACCGATCATGCGCGGCTCCCAGAACTGCAGTGCCTGGCGCTCGACCGCAGGTTCGAGCCCAAAGGGGTGCAGCAGTGCAGACCCCGTCCAGGCAGCGGCGAGGAACAGTGGCACCGTGAGGAGCGCTCCCCATTGCGCGGTCCACTCCGCCTGCGCAGCGCGGCGCCAGCGTCGTGCACCGTTCGACTGCGCAACGAGCGTCTGCACGGCGATGCCCACACCGCCGAGCAGCAGCACGAACACGAGCACCAGCCAGTACACCGCGCCCATGGCTGCGAGCGCCTGCGTCGACAGGCGCCCGATGAACCACGTGTCGGTGAGGTTCAAGATCGCCTGCACGGAGCTGTTGAGCACGAACGGCCACGCGAGCGTGAGCACTGAGCGATAGTCGACGTGTACCCGACCCGCAGCATCGTGGCGTTGCGCTGGCAAGAGGCGCAGAGCACGTGAAGCAGCAGAAACCGCGGTATCCATGGCGGCGGGTCGGGGAAAAAGGGCGCGCAGGATAGCAGAAACGCGCGACAAGCACGTGTCCGCTCGGAGACAATGCCGGCTTGCGATCGGCTCCTCTGCTGCGGTCTCCATGCGACACGATTTTTCCGGGCGGTTCGAAATGCTCGATTCCGGCGCGCGACCCGGAGAACTCGTCCTGAAGCGCCAAGAGGGGCGCGACGATCCAGGCGTCGAGCTGTTGTTTGCAGCCGTGTCGCGGCACGATCTGCCGCGCGAGCTTGCCGGGGTGGCGCTCAATGATGCTGCATCGCCCGACGCTGTGTTCGACATTCGCTCTGCTAGCACGAACTATCACGTCGTGGCGCGATCAGTCCAGGTTCACGAGACGGTACGGATCTACGGTCGGGCGATTCACCTCGCGCGCTTTCCGATCTCGCAGCGCCTGCTCTGGATGCTGCTCTTGTGGAGCGCCAAGTATGGCTGGGGACAGCGGCTGATCGCTCGCTGGCGTCGAGGTCGGGCGTGATTGGCGTGGGACATGGAAGGAGAATGAATGCGACATCTGCAATCTGCCGCGGTCCTGATCCTCGCCGCCACCGCCGCACTGCTCTGCGCCTGCGTACCGCGTGGCGCGCGCCGGGACGATGGCATGCGTGAGGGACTGACAACGGCGGCACCGCCGGTGGCAGAGGTGCGAGATCGGCCTGTGGCCTCGCTCAATGGTACGCGCATCGATCCGTATTACTGGCTGCGCGATGACACGCGACTCGACCCGAAGGTACTGAGCTATCTCAACGCCGAAAACACGTACGCCGACGCGATACTCAAACCGCTGCGAGGCCTCGAGGAGAAGATCTACCAGGAGATCGTGGCCCGGATCCCGCAGGACGATGTCAGCGTGCCGTATCGCAAACGCGGCTACTGGTATGTCACTCGCCTGAAAGGCGGCAGCGAGTATCCGATCTATGCACGGCGCCGCGACGCGGTCGATGCACCCGAGGAAGTCCTGCTGGACGTCAACGAGCTGGCGCGGGGTCACGACTACTTCAATGTCGGCACTTACGTGCCGAGCTACGACAACCGGCTGCTCGCCTATGCCGAGGACGACGTCGGGCGACGGCAGTACGTGCTGCGGGTCAAGGATCTGCAATCGGGCGCCCTGCTCCCCGACCGGATCGAGAACGCCGAGCCTTCGATCGTCTGGGCAGGCGACAGCCGGTCGTTTCTGTACGTGGAGAAAGATCCCGTTACGCTGCTCGGCTTCCGCGTCCGCCGGCACACGCTCGGTGCCGGTGCAGCGCAGGATCCGATCGTCTGGGAACAGAAAGACACCACCTTCTATACCGACATCAGCGAATCGAAGTCGGGACGCTACCTGTTCATCAGCACGGAGAGCACAGTGTCGTCGGAATGGTGGTACGCGCGCACGGATGATCCGGAGCTCAAGTTCCGCCTCGTGCTGGCGCGCGAGCGCGACCACGAGTATTCGGTCGAGGACCTGGGTGAGGATTTCATCATCCGCACCAACTGGCAGGCGCCGAACTTTCGCATCATGCGTGCCCCGATCGCGTCCGTCGCGAATCGCAACCAGTGGCGCGAGGTGATCCCGCATCGCACCGATGCCTTCATTCACGACTTTGACGTTTTCAAGGATTTCCTGGCGGTAGCGGAGCGCTCTGGCGGACTACGCAAGATTCGCATCAAGCCCTGGTCCGGGGGTATGGAGCAACTGATCGATGCGGACGAGGCTGCCTACACCGCGATGCTGGACACCAATACCGAAATCGAATCGAACCTGCTGCGTTACACCTATACCTCCCTTACCACGCCGCTGACTACCTACGATTACGACATGCGCAGCGGCACGCGCACACTGCTCAAGCGCGATCCGGTGCCGCCGCCCTTTGATCCCGCGAACTATCGCACCGAGTACCTGCACGCGCCGGCCCGCGACGGCGCTCAGGTGCCGGTGTCGATCGTGTATCGCAAGGATGTGAAACGCGATGGCACGGCGCCCATCTTCCAGTACGCGTACGGCTCCTACGGCATTTCGATGGATCCGGCGTTCTCGGCCAGCTGGGTGAGCCTCCTCGATCGCGGCTTCGTCGTCGCCATCGCGCACGTCCGCGGCGGGCAGGAGCTCGGGCGCAAGTGGTACGACGCTGGCCACCTGCTGCACAAGGTCAATACGTTCACCGACTTCATCGACGTGACCGATTACCTGGTGCGAGAAGGCTGGGGAGCGCGCGACAGGGTGATCGCGCAAGGCGGCAGTGCCGGCGGGCTGCTGATGGGCGCGATCGCCAATATGGCGCCGGAGCACTATCGTGTGATCCTCGCCGACGTGCCGTTCGTCGATGTCGTCACGACCATGCTCGATGAGTCGATACCGCTCACGACCGGCGAATACGACGAATGGGGCGATCCGCGCGAACGCGAGTTCTACGACTATATGTTGTCGTATTCGCCTTACGACCAGGTCGGCGCGCACCCCTATCCCGCGATGCTGGTAACCACCGGTCTTTGGGACAGCCAGGTGCAATACTTCGAGCCGGCGAAATGGGTCGCCAAGCTGCGCGCCACGAAGACGGACACGCACCTGCTCCTCTTTCACACCAACATGGAAGCCGGCCACGGCGGACGCTCCGGCCGCTATCGTCGCCACCGCGAGACGGCGATGAAGTACGCGTTCGTGCTGGGGCAGCTTGGAATCAAGGATGAAGCGCGGCACTGAGCCTCGCCACGAGTCATGACCGCGCTGCCCTTGATCCGACGGCGCGGACGCGCGATCGTAAAGGTTCTTACCAGACACTGACGGGCTTCACGGCCGCTTGCGAGAGGGAACAATGCTCACGAGGAGGGACTTCTTTCAGGCTGTGACAGCGACTACCGCGCTGGCTTGCGTCACGCCGCGGGTTCTGGCTGCAGGAGAGAGCTCCATGCTCAAGCGCAAGATTCCCTCCACCGGCGAGGAGCTGCCGGTCGTCGGCCTCGGTACCTCGGGCGTGTTCGACGTAGGCGGTGGCAGCTCCGAGCGCGCGCCGCTCATCGAGGTGCTGAACATCCTGACGAGTGCCGGGGGCGCGTTGCTCGATACCTCGCCCATGTACGGACGCGCCGAGGCAGTCTCCGGCGACCTGATCGCGGCCCAGAACCTGCGCTCGCGCATGTTCATCGCCACCAAGGTGTGGACGCGCGGCAAGGACGCCGGAATGCAGCAGATCGAGAATTCGATGCGCCTGCTCAAGGTGAGCAAGCTCGACCTGGTACAGGTTCACAACCTCCTCGACCTGCAGACCCAGCTCGCCAATGTGCGCTCGCTCAAGCAGCAGGGAAAAGTGCGCTACGTCGGCATCACCCACTACACGGTGGCTTCGCACGCCGACCTCGAGGACCTCATCCGCAAAGAGTCGCTCGACTTCGTGCAGTTCAACTACTCGATAGCCACGCGGGAAGCTGAGCAGCGGCTGTTGCCGCTCGCGGTCGACCACAAGGTGGCAGTGCTGGTCAATCGTCCGTTCGAAGACGGCGCACTGTTCGCGCGTACGAGCGGCAAGCCGTTGCCGGACTGGGCTGTTGAAATCGATTGCACCAGCTGGGGCCAGTTCTTTCTCAAGTTCATCGTCAGCCACCCGGCGGTTACCTGCGTGATTCCGGCGACGGCCAGTCCCGCGCACATGCGTGACAACGTCGCCGCAGGCCACGGCCGCATCCCGGACGGGAAGATGCGCGAGCGCATGGCCGCGTACCTGGCCGCTCTGTGAGCGTGGAACTGTCGCCGGCGGCGCAAGTCCTGCAGCGTCTGGCGCGGATCGAGCCAGAGGAACGCCCTGCGGTCGCGGCCGCTTTCATTCTGTTCTTCTGCGTGCTGTGCGGTTATTTCATGCTGCGGCCGGTGCGCGAAACCATCGGCACCGTGCTCGGCGAGAAAGAAGTTCAGGACCTGTTCGTCGCCACGTGGTTGGGCTCGATCGCCGTGATCCCGGTCTACGGTCTTGCCTGCTCGCTCCTGCCGCGTGCCGCAGTGTTGGCGGCGGTGTACGCCCTTTTTGGCGGATCGCTCCTGGTGCTGGCCGGCGAGATGAACGCAGATCCGGGCAATCTCGCCGCCGCGCGTTTTTTCTACGTGTGGATCAGCATCTTCAACCTGTTCGTGGTGTCGGTGTTCTGGACGCTGATGGTGGATCGCAGCAGCCCCGAGCAGGCGAAGCGACTGTTCGGCGTGATCGCGGCAGGCGGCACCCTCGGGGGCCTCATTGCGCCGCTGGCCACGGACTTGCTCATCGCGTGGACCGGTCGTACCGGTGTGCTCGTCACCTCCGCGAGCCTGTTTGCGGTCGCCATTCTCTGCCAGGTGATCCTGCTGCGGTTGTGGCGTCTCCAGCCGAAGAGGCCGGGCACCGATCCGTCGAGCCCGGAACGACCGATCGGCGGCAACCCCTTTGCCGGGATCACGCGTGTATTCCGCTCCCCATATCTCATGGGCTTCAGCCTGTTCGTGCTGCTGCTCGCCTCCGTGACGACATTCCTGTACTTCGACCAGCTGCGCCTGGTGAAGGAAGCGTTTCCGAACGAAGACGATCGCACGCAGGTGTTCGCCCGCATCGACTTCGTCGTGCAGGCGCTGACCCTGGTTACGCAGCTGTTCTTCACCGGCCGCATTGCATCGAAGCTCGGCGTCGCCGTGTTATTGGTGTCGGTGCCCCTGGCAATGCTGGGTGGTTTCCTCACGCTGGCGCTGGTCGGGAACTTCTGGGTGCTGGCCATCGTGATGATCGTCCGCCGCGCTGGCGAGTACGCGCTCACGCGGCCCGGGCGGGAAATCCTGTTCACCTCGGTGGATACCGAGACGAAGTACAAGGCGAAGAACTTCATCGACGTCGTGGTCTATCGTGGCGGCGATGCCCTTTCGGCCCAGGTGCGTGGCGCCCTCAAGGCCAGCAATATGTCATTTGCAACGCTCTCGCTGGTCGGTGCAGGCCTCGCGCTGGTGTGGGCGCTGGTGGGCCTGCGGCTTGCCCGGCGCCATGAGGAACAGCCAGTGGGAGCGACAGCAGCCGCTTCGAAGCAGTGAACGGGCGACGGAGGAGGTTGGCGGCAGCGCCGACGCTGCCACACAACGGCGCAGACGCGTGTTCCCTCGACCCGTGGTGAGGCCGGTCGGCAGCCGCTTCGAACCGTTGGTCCCACGGCAAGGGCCTCTCGTCCCGCCAGTATTGAGTCGTCACGCAACTGTCCCAGGCTGGGGGTTGGCCGAGCTGTGTATACAAGGTAGTTGTGCTGGAGGAACTTTTTGCACCCACCATGCAACCAATCCACGCGCGGTCGCATCCATCAAGAGCAACGTTTCCGAGGACGCTGCGACGCCGAGTCCTCCTGCAAGAGGTTGGCTTGAGTGATACCCCATTGAAGCCAATTTGCACGCGGCGTCGCGGCGTCCACGGACACGTCTGCATGCAGGCTGGCCCACGCGCGTGAGTGCCGAAGTCAGGCCGCTTCTGCTCGATGCCGCGGAGCCTGCCCCCGCGTCCGGCCACGCTACCCCCGCAGCGCCGCCCGAGCCTGAACTCGTAACGCCCGCGCACAGCGTCGCGCTGGCTGCTTCGAGCCAACCGGCGTGGCCGGTGATCCTGTGGACCACGATCCCGTTCTGGCTGCTGATGACCGCCACGCGTGTGTTGGGCTACGCGGTGCGGGTTGCCGCGGTTCCTGACGTGCGTATCGCCGAGCCGCTCGAACGCACGCTGCAGCACGCGTTTCTCTTCTTCATCCTGATCGTGTTCTACCGGCTGGCGCTTGCCATCGGCTGGCCTCAGCGACGGCGCTGGCTGGCGGGTCTCGGGCACGTGGCGCTGGCGACGACCTTCGCTGCGCTCGCGACGCCGGTGCTGACGCTGAGCATCGATCTGACCGAACCGCAGCTCAAATGGCTGCCGACGATGCTCACGAGCGATGGCGCCTTTGGCGAACAGCTCCAGGAATGGCTGCACTCGGGCATCCTGCTCGTTAGCGTCCCGGACTTCTTCATTTCCTACTGGTTCGGGCTGGTGCTGATTCTCGGCGTACGCACCTACCTGGACCTGCGCGATCACCGGCTGCGCCTGACGCAGCTCGAGCACGAAAATCTGCGCGCGCGCCTGCACGCGCTGCGCATGCAGCTGCATCCACACTTCCTGTTCAACACGCTGCATTCGGTGAGCGGCCTCATCGACACGCGGCCAGCGGTGGCGCGACAGATCATCGTGCGCCTCGGCGACCTGCTGCGTCGCACTCTGCGCGACAGCGACGCGGACCTGGTGCCGCTCGCGCGCGAAATCGACTTCGTGCGCAATTACCTCGAGATTCAGCAGCTGCGATTCCCCGATCGACTGCGCTTCACGATCCGCGTCGACGCCGTCGTGCAGGATGCGATGGTGCCGAGCCTGATCCTGCAGCCGCTGGCCGAAAACGCGGTAGTCCACGGGGCGGCCGAGGAAGAAGAGCGCGTCCACGTCAGCATCGAAGCGCGCCAGGTGATCGATTCACGGCGGCTGGAGCGCTGGCTGGAGCTCAGCGTGCACAACACCGGGAGCTCCGACGCCGAAGGCGAGGGTTCGGGCGCCCACATCGGCACCGGCAACACGCGCCAGCGGCTGCGGGCGCTGTACGGTGACAATTTCACTTTGGAATTCAGCGCGCCGCACGAGGGCGGATTCCTCGCGCTGCTGCGCATTCCGTATCGGGAGGGAGTTCTGGCATGAATACCGCGAACACCGACACCAGGATCCGCACGCTGATCGTGGACGATGAGCCGATCGCGCGCCAGACCCTGAAGGACTACTGTGGCCTGGAAAGCGACATCGAGATCGTGGGCGAATGCCGCTACGGCGCCGAAGCCGTCAAGCGCATCGCGGCGCTGCGGCCGGACCTGGTCTTTCTCGACGTGCAGATGCGGCGCGTGAACGGGCTCGAGGTCATCGAGAAGATCGGGCGCGAGAGCATGCCGCTCGTGATCTTCGTCACGGCCTACGATCAATACGCCGTGGATGCGTTCGAGCTCAACGCGGTTGACTACCTGCTCAAGCCCTTCGACCGGGAGCGCTTTCATGCCGCGGTGGAGCGGGCGCGTTCGCGTCTCTCCAGTCCCGCAGGCAGTGACGTACGCGCGCACGTGCACGCCGCCGTGCGGCAGATCCTGGGCAACATGCAGGGCGCGCTTCCCGGAACCGGTCCGAAGCGCATCGTCGCGGAGAAGAACGACCGCTACATTTTTGTCGATCCGGGCGACGTGCACGCGGTGGAAGCCAGCCGCAACTACATCACCCTGCATGTCGGCAGCGATCGCTACCTGCTCCGTTGCGGGATGCAGCAGGCCGAATCGCTTCTCGACCCGACCATGTTCCTGCGCATTCACCGCTCCGTCATCATCAATACGCGCCACGTCCGCGAGATGGCGCGCCAGCTCTACGGTGACTACGAAGTCACCTTAGCGAACGGCTCGAAATTCACGTCCGGTCGTGCGTATCGACGGCGCGTGGTCAACTACATCAACAGCGGACGCCTTTGAGTGAGTCGCACATGAGTCGCACGGTTGCGGCGGCTGGGGCGCAGGTGGCGCCGGGAATGAGCCGGCGCGATTTCCTGCGCGTTTCAGTCGCCGCGGGCGGCGGCCTGCTGGTCGGCCTGGGCGCAGCGGAGGAATCGGGCCAACCGGGGACCGCGGGTGGCCAGCTCGGTTACTTCGTGCGTATCGACCCGGACGGCAAGGTGACTCTGGGCGCACCCAATCCCGACATGGGTCAGGGCGTGCGCACCTCGCTCCCGATGCTCATCGCCGAGGAGCTCGACGTCGAGTGGCGCGACGTGCGCGTCGAGCAGATGCCGCTCGGCATCATGCGTAACCCCGCAGGGGAGGGGTACACGTGGAAATACGACGGCGTCAGCCAGGGTGCGGGCGGCAGCACCAGCGTCAGCGAGAACTGGTTACTGCTGCGCCAAGTCGGTGCGCGGGCCCGCGAAATGCTGATCCTGGCCGCAGCCCGGCGCTGGCAGGTCGATGCGAGCGTATGCACGACCGAGCCCGGCCGCGTCGTCCATCGCGCGAGCGGCCGCTCCGCAAGTTACGGCGAGCTTGCATCGGCGGCCGCGGTGCTCAAGCCACCCGCGACGGCACCGAAGCTCAAGGATCCCGCGACGTTTCGCATCATCGGCAAGCCGACACGCCTCGTCGATGCGCGCGAGATCGTGACCGGCGGCGCGGGATTTGGCATCGACGCGCGTCTGCCCGGTCTCCTGCATGCGGTGCTCGCGCGCTGTCCGTCATTCGACGGCGGTATCGCGAGCTACGATGCCAGTGAAACCCTGAAGGTCCCCGGTGTACGACAGGTCGTGCGCCTCGATGCCGAGCCGGGGGATAGGCCGTACACGATCTTGGCTGCAGCCGTCGCCGTCGTGGCCGATTCGACCTGGGCCGCGATGCAAGGGCGTGAGCGACTCAAGGTCAAGTGGACGCCGGGTCCGTTCGCGGACGAGAACACGGCGGCCTTCGAACAGCAGTGCACGGCGGCCCTGGAAAAGCCGGGCAAGGTCGTGCGTAACGACGGCGACTTCAACGCCGCTCTTGCCGGCGCAGCGCGAGCCTTCCAGGCACGCTACTGGCTGCCCTACGTGAGTCACTGCACGCTGGAACCGCAGAATTGCGTCGCCTGGGTGCAGGCGAATCGCTGCGAGATCATCGGGCCGATTCAGATGCCGGGCAGCGCCTCACGGATGGCGGCGCGCCTGACCGGACTCGACCGTCTGAACATCGACGTGCGCATGACGCGTCTCGGCGGCGGCTTCGGCCGGCGGCTGACAGCAGACTACGTGGCCGAGGCGGTGTTGGTGTCGAAGGCGGTGAAAGCGCCAGTGCAAGTGGTGTGGACGCGCGAAGACGATCTGCGCAATGACTTCTATCGTCCGGCGGGACTGCACGAGTTGCGCGCGGGGTTCGATGCTCAGGGCCGTCTCGTGGCCTGGACGCACCGGCTCGCGAGCGCCTCGAAATACTACCGCCGCGATGACGTGAATCCCGAAGACGACTGGACGTCCGAACTCTACCCGGATGATTTTCCTGCCGGCCTGGTGCCGAACTACCGCCTCGAATACCACTCGATGCGCTCGGGTGCGGCGCGCGGTTCGTGGCGCGCGCCGGCGCATACGGCGAATGCGTTCGTGGTGCAGTCTTTCCTCGACGAAATCGCGAGCGCGCTGAAACAGGATCCGCTTGCATTGCGCCTCGCGCTGCTCGGCAGCGGCCGCGAGTTGAAGTACGAACAGCACGGTGGACCCGTCTTCGACACAGGGCGCCTCGCCGCTGTGCTCAGGCTCGCCGCCGAGAAGGGCGAGTGGGGTAAGCCGCTGCCCGCAGGTCATGGCCGCGGCATTGCCGGGCACTTCACGTTCGGCGGTTACGTCGCGCACGTCGTCGAAGCGGAAGTGGACGCTCACGGAAGCGTGCGGGTGCACAAAGTGACAGGCGCGGTGGACTGCGGGCGCGCGGTGAATCCCCTGGGGGTCGAAGCACAGATGCAGAGCGGGATCGTCGACGGGCTCTCGCACGCGCTGCACCCCGAGATCACGATCCGCGAGGGGCAAGTCGTGCAGGTGAATTTCAATGACTACCCGCTGCTGCGCATGGCTGAGGCACCGACGGAGGTTGCGACCTGGATCGTTCCTAGCGAGCGTGACCCGGTGGGCATGGGTGAATGTCCGCTGCCGCCGCTGGCGCCGGCGCTGGCGAACGCGATCTTCGCTGCGCGCGGGATCCGTGTGCGACGCCTGCCTCTTGCGCCCGAGCTCTTGCGACGGTCGGCCAAGGCCTGACGCGCCGCAAGCGCGAGGAATCTCTGCGCCTATTGCTGGAGCGCGAAGCGCAACCTCACACGCGCGCGCTGCTCGACGGCACGGCCGTTGTGCATGACCGGGCGATAGCGCCACTGCGATACGGCCTTGATGCCCGCCTCATCAAAGACACCCGGCGGATCCGCGCGACTCACGCTGACGTCCTTCACACCGCCATCCACTGCCACGGTGAAGTCGACCTCCACCCAGCCCGAGACGCCCTTGCGTTGTGCCGCCCCCGGATAGCGCGGCTCGACATACGTATCGCGCGCCAGCGTTCCGGCGCTGATGACATTGTCCATGAAAGCGGCGTGTTCCCGGGCCGAAGCGATCTGCTGTTCGAGTGTCGTGAGCGCTGCCGAAGAGAATCCCAGCGCCTTCGCTTCGTCCAGCGCGCCTTGCGCAGCGGCGATCTCGCCCTTGCCGAGACTCGCCTGTGATTGCTGTGCGAGACCCGCGCCGATGCTCTGCAACGCGGGTTGCAGACGCGCGTTCTGCGGGTCAGTGCTCTTGAGCTCGCGCCAGTAGTACGCAGCGCTGTCTCGCTCCGGCGACATCAGCATTCCTTGGTGGATGCGCTCATCGAGTCGCGCGATGACTTGCGCCTGCTGCTGTGAGCGGGCGCTGCTCTGGCGCGCCTGCTCCAGATCGCGCTGCGCGCGGCGCACGTTAGCGCCGAGTGCGTCGGCGTGGGTCAACCACAGTGCGGCGGCGGCAAAGTCTGCGGCGTCGATGGCCTGTCTTGCCTTCGCCAGGGCCTGGTCGGCCAGCGTGCGGCGCGCCTGCCGTGCAGTCAGGTTCGCGGGATCGGCGGCGAGCGCGGCGAGGATGTAAGTCTCGGCGCTATCGCCTTCCGGCGCGATGAGCTTGTCCTGCTGCAGCCGTTCGTTGGCCCGCTTGAGCAGACTCTCCGCGTTCGTGCCGACGCGCCGCTGCACGATCTCGCGGCGCGCCTGGGCCAGGAGCGGCGAGACGCTCGTCTGATCCTGCGCGGCGCGGTCGAGCAGGCTCTCGGCGCGCGCAAGGTTGCCGCTGTCGGCCGCCTGCCTCGCCAGGGAGATCAGATGTCGCTCGCGCTCCTTGCCGAGCTGTGCGCTGAGAAAGGCGAGCCGCATGTTATTGGGCCGGACCGCGCGTGCGTCCTCGATGGCGCGCGCCGCATCGTCGATGCGCTCCTCGAGCATCGCGGTCTCGGCGCTGGTCAGGAGCTGGTCGGCGATCCGGTCGAGACCCGCCTCGGCGTCGGCGTTGGCCGGATGAGCCGACAGCACGCGCCGGTACAGATCGAGAGCACTGCTGCCCGCGGGCGCAGTCAATCGGCCGGCGTCGAACGCCGCCGCGGCTGCTGCGAGAGTTGCGCTCGGCTCACCGGCGTCGGGCGCCACTGACTTCAAAGGCGAAGCAGGCGCAGCTGCGGTCGGCTGCCGTCCGGCAGGCGCCGTGCTGACAGGCGCGGGTGCGGTTCTTTCAACAGTGGGCGGCACGCGATCATCACGCTGCTCACCCCTGAGAAGGAAAAATGCGGCGGCAGTGGCGGCGATGACCGCCAGCACGATCCCGGTGAACAAGGTCGGCAGCGCCCAGGGCCGGCGCGGCGGAGCGATATCGGCCGGTGTGAACGTGCGGCCCTCCAGGTGGCGCCGCAGCCCGGCTTCGACGAACTGTTTCACTCGCGGCGGCGAGACCGGCTTGTGCAGAAAGCGATAGATGTCACCGGAGGTGACGTGCTTGATGAGCTGCGTCTGATCGTCGGTGGTCCCGGCAACGATGAGCACGAGGTCCGGGAACTGGACGCGTAGTTGCTCGCAGAAAGAGGCGGAGTCCTCACCCGTGGCCAGCGTGTCCACCACGATGACGCCCACACGCCCGCCCATCATCAGCTCCGCCGCCTGCTGCGGCGTCGCGGCGTCGAGCACGCGCCGTGAATTGCCGGCGGCTTCGCGCAGAGTTGTGAGCAGATTGCGGTCTGAAGTGAGCGCCAGCAGGTCTATCGACTCGCCGGCCGCCAACATCTGCGCCGCGATCCTGGCGATTGCGGGGTCTTCGGGCGTCGGTTTCGGGTCGCTTTCCACAGGTGCCTGCAGTCCTTCTGGCGGCGGTTTCAAGGTTCCCGATTGCCCCCCGGCTTTGAGGCTGGCCCCGGGGCATACGATACGGGGTCTATGAGTGGAGACAACGCCTGCTGCACTGCGTCACCGCGATTCTGTGAAATAAGTTCGCACTCCGACGTGCCGAGGGCACGAATGTTCTGGACATGAGCAGCATGCAGGGCCGGCGTCGGGTCGAAGTCGCAGCTCTCGTGCTCGGCGGCGTCCTGGGCACGGCTACGGTCCTCGGCTATGTCGGCGCCTGGTGGTGGGTCTTCGACCTCTTTTCCCCCTTTCGCATCCAGTACGTCGTGCTCGCCGCCCTGCTCGCGGCTGTCGCCTTCGCGCTGAAACGGATGCCGCTCGCGTTTGTCAGCACGCTCATCGCGGTCGCCAATCTGCCGCCGATCGTTCCGCAATTCGCGCGCACGGCTGTTGCCGCAACAACGGAGCGCGGCCCGGCGCTCAAGGTGCTGTCCTTCAACGTGTTCAAATACAGCCGCCGGTACCAGCGCATGGTCGACTACGTTCGCAGCGAGGCACCGGATGTGCTGATCCTGATCGAAGTGACGCCGCAGTGGGTGCCGGCGCTTGCCATGCTGACGCCGGAATACGCTTATCGATGGGTGAATGTCGGCGACGACATCAGGGGCCTGGCGGTACTCACCCGGCGCGTACCGCGCGAGAGTCACGTGATTGACCTGGGCGGAAACGGTGTGCCCTCGCTGCTCTTTACCTTGCCCTCTCCGGGCGGCGACATTACGTTCGTCGCCACGCACCTGTCGTGGCCCCTGGGCTCAGGCCGCGCGACGATTCGTAACGCCCAACTCGCCGCGCTCGCCCGCCTGGCGCATGAACGGCGCGGCGCCTTCGCCATCGTAGGCGACCTGAACGTTACGCCTTATTCGCCGCGCTTTCAGCAACTGTTGCGTGACGGCGAGCTGCGCAATTGCGCCCAGGGCATGGGTCCCCAAGCGACATGGCCGGCGCTGCTGGTGCCGTTATACATCCAGATCGATCACTGCCTCGCGACAGCCGAGGTCGCTGCCAGTCACTTTCATGTCGGCGGCTTTCTCGGTTCAGATCACTATCCGATCAGCGTTGAGCTGCGGGTTCAGGTGCCAGGGCGCGTGCCGCCGCTGGCTGACATGCCGCCCGTCAGCACGAGGCGCATCGCTTCCTCGACGCCGATGTTGAGCGGTGTGAGCCGTGCGCGCGGCAGGTAGAGCGTGTAGCCGCCGATCTGATAGCTCATCGGGAAATACACCCCGACGATGCTATCTGCCGCAGCGTCTGGCTCGAGCTCCGGCGCCGATTCGCGCGTGACGAAGCCGATCGCGCGCGCCTCGCCAAAGCTCGCCACCACTACCCGCCTGAGATCACGGCGCTTGCCCTCCGAGGGCAGAAACTTCACCAGGTCGCGCAGCGCGCTGTAGACCGTCTTCACCAACGGAATGCGCTCGAGAAACTGGTCCCATTGCGCCAGGAACCAGCGCACCACGTAGGCATTGACGATGAGCCCGGCGCCGAGCAGCAGCAGCAAGCCAACGATCAAGCCCAGGCCAGGCCAGTAGGGCGCGCCGGGCAGCACGAAGGTGATGAGGTCGCGCAACACCGCCTCGGTATTCCTGGCGAGCCAGATGACGAGATAGATCGTCAGCCCGATCGGCAAGACCGCGGCCAGGCCTTTCATCACGAGGTTCCAGAGTTTCTTCATCATGCGCGTTCTGTCTGTCTGCACCGCGGGCGGCGGCGACCGTGCATTGTACGCCGCGACGCTCGCGCAGCCGCGCGTGGACGGCGCCCGCCATTTGCGCTGACAATCTCTGCAAGTCCACCATGGAGATGCGGATGACTGCCGGAATTCCAGCGAAAGATCTGCGCCGCGCGCGCCTCGCTGCCTGGCTCGC
Organism: uncultured Gammaproteobacteria bacterium; assembly: GCA_963695985.1. Taxonomy (GTDB): domain Bacteria; phylum Pseudomonadota; class Gammaproteobacteria; order Steroidobacterales; family Steroidobacteraceae; genus DATBVX01. Next base: position 184,220 of record CAVOIC010000012.1, on the reverse strand, counting down.
GATGTTCCTCCTGCCCGCGCTCGCTTACGCCGCCGGCCAGCAGGACAAGATCGCGAAGGCGTATCTGCAGGCCGCAGCGTCCGGGCAGCCCGAAGCGCTCCTCGAGTTCTTTCACCCCGGCGAGCTCGAGGACCTGCGCAACCGGCTGATCGCGGTGCTGGACAATGAGGCTGCGCACGGCAGCACCGCGGTGCGCGAGCGACTGTTCGGTACGTCGACCGCCGACGAAATCCGCCGCCTGACGCCCAGCAACCTCTTTGTCGCCGTGGCCCGGCGTGTGGGCTTGCCGACCGAGAAGATCGGCGAGATCAAGATACTCGGCGTGATCGAGGAGAATTCGCAGCTCAGCCACGTGGTGGCGCGCATCGTGCCGCCCGAGGAGAGTGACATGCGTGGGCGTGTCACGTTCGTCAGCCTCGTGCGTTACGGCAAGGAGTGGCGCGTGGCCATTCCGTATGCGTTTCAGGCGCGCCTCGATGCGGCGTTGGTGGTGTCCGAGGGCCGCGCGAGTGCAGGCACGAAGACGCCAAACACGCCCGAGATCCTCGAGTTCCTCGAAGATGGCTCGGCGGCCCTGCGCAACGGCGACTGCGCCGGCTTTTTCAACGAGCGCATGAGCCCGAACTTCCGCAACAGCACCTCACCCAAGGCGCTGAAGACGCTGATTGATCAGTGCATGACTTACGAGGAGACGCGCGAGACCTACATCTCGGCGCTCGAGCTGGCGCGCCGTATGGCCCCCACCTACGAACAGAACGGCACGCGCGCCATCTACGATCTGCGCGGGCAGGGACTGCCCTTTGACCGCTTCGTGCTAGAAAAGGTTGATGGTCGCTGGTACGTGGCGGAATGACCGGCTGCGGTCAGGGGGTTACGGCCGCGCAGAAGCGCTCGAGGCTGCGCCGATACTGAGCCAGCGCGGAGAACGCGTGCTGCCCAGGGTCCCAGATCAGGTAATCCGTCACGACGCTCTCGCCTTCTCGCCGCGTGTATTCCAGCAGCCGGCTGTCATCGCGAAACACCATGCCGCGCTCGCTGCGGCAGGGCAGGGAATGCGACACGTGCGCCAGCTGCTCGGGGAAGGCGACCGACCCGTTGCGCAGATCGATGACGGCGATCGAATCGCAGTCCGTGCCGCAACTCAGCCTGGTGAGCCTGAACCCGCCGGCAAAATTGCTGCCGGCGCGAGCCGCAGCCTGGAGCTGCGCGCCAAACTCCGCCGCGCGGGCATCGGTGCCCGGGTTGACGCTCGTGGCAGGCGGCAGGGTCGCCGCCGGTACGCGGTATTCGGAAAAGCGCGGCCGGCCGAGCTCTGCGCTATCGACGTTACCCGGCGCGCTGCCCAGCATCTGATCGAGTTGCGCCGCCGCCTCGTCGCTTAACATCCAGTCATCGACGTCGACATCGTTGAGCGGCTCCTGCGCGCCGATCTCCACGATGCGCAGAGCGTGGTCGGTGCAGGCATCGGCGGCCAGCGCGGGCTGGGCATGTCGACAGGAGGTGAACTGCGTGTGCGCTCCGTACAGCCCCGCGAGGCCCGGCTCCTCCGGCCGCACGAAAATCCAGTAGCGGCCGGCGGGAACTTCGAAGCTGAACTGCGCCTCGCCGCTGCGCACCGCCTGGCTGTACTGGGCCTGCGTGTCGAGATTGCGCGCGTACAGGATCGCGCCCGGCACGCTTCGTCCCGGAAAGGTGATGCGCCCGGCAATGGTGCCGCCGAGTACGCAGGTGGGAGCGATCGCGAGCGCCACAATCCATAGCGCAACAGCCCGACGCGCCGGCAAACCTTGCGTTGTCATGGAGCGAGCGGGATAGTCGCGTGCGCAGTCATCGCTGCCGTCGAATTCGCGGCCGGCGTCCGGCCGGGAGAGATGGTAGCCGAACTTGTGCGAGCGTGGAGACTCCTGTGACCTCCGGGGCGTACGGCACATCATGACCGAAGAGTTGCGGATCCGACCGGCGACCACGGCGGATGTGAGCGTCGTGCTCGTATTGATTCGTGAGCTCGCGGAGTACGAGAAGCTGCTGCACGAAGTCGTGGCGACCGAGGAGCTAGTGCGTGAGGCGCTGTTCGGTGCGCGGCCGGTCGCCGAATGCGTGCTCGCCTGCCGCAACGGGGTGCCCGTCGGCTTTGCTCTGTATTACTACAACTACTCGACCTTCATCGGCCGCGCCGGTCTGTACCTGGAGGACCTCTTCGTGCGTACGGAACACCGCGGGCAGGGAATCGGCGAGGCGCTGCTGCGCCACCTGGCAGGCCTCGCGGTTCAACACGGATGCGCGCGCATGGAATGGGCGGTGCTCGACTGGAACAAGCGTGCGATCGAGTTCTACGAGCGCATGGGTGCTGTGGGCGTGCGCGACTGGACCGTTTTTCGCGTGAGTGGTGCGGCGCTCGTCCGGCTGGGTTCCTGACCTTCGTTGACCAGACCGTTCGGCCCCAGACGGTAGTGCAAGGTCACATCGAGAGTGGGACAGCACTGCGGGTCGTCCGGGCCGTGCTTGAGCAGGTGAACGTGAACGCGTCGCTCGCCCAGGCTGACGCCGCTGATGTCGACGCGGTCCCCAAGCGGCACGGGCGCAAGTACCTGGGGCTGCCCCTGGCGGTTGAGGACCGGCACGAGGTCGAAAAACACGCCGCTCCCGCCCGGGTCGCTCTCCAGGACAATGACCGCATCCTCCGAACCGTCACCGTCCAGGTCACCCAGCGCGTAGAAGTCGGTCGCCGTGACGATGACTTCGGTGGCGGCTCCCGGCGCCGCGGATTCCCGGTATTGACCATTGACGAGCCGTGCCTTCCCTGACCGCGTCCACTGAGAAGGGTATTCCGCATTGCGCAGCTGCTCGAGCGTGAGCTTTTGAACCGCGGCTGTTCCGCCGCGCGGCGAACCGGGTCGGCTGCAGGCAGCTTCAAACACAAGGATGAAGGCCAGAAGGATGGCAGTCCGTGCCATTGCTCCCTTCCTAAGCGGCGGGCGCGCCGCGCGCTTCTAGATCTACGATACGCATGCGCAACCGGCCGATCTCGAGCTCGAGCTCGGAAATGCGACGTCGCTGCGTATCACCCTCACGTTCCAGCACGTGCTGCTGCGTTTCCAGCTGTTTGATGCGCAGTACGCGCTCGTCGAGCTCCTGCTGCGTGCTTTCCAGGCGTTCGCGCAGGCTGGCAAGCAGCACATCGCAGCGACGCTGCGCTAGGGCGCCGCAGACCAGCCAGCCGAGCACGGCGCCGGCCAGGATTACCGCAGTCAGCATCGTCAGGGAGATCTCCATTGCGAACTGAACCTCCTTGGAGCCGGCGGCAATCTATCGGTAGGCGGGCGTGCCTGTAAACCACGGACGTCTCAGCGCGATCTACGCCGGCTTATGCCCGGCGCCAAGGCAGTCCTATACGGCCCCCCGGGCAAATTCCAGACCCGGGTAGCGGAAGTTTGGTATCGCGCCCGATTCAGCGGTAGGCTGCCCTCTCTCCAATAACACCGCTAACGGATGGGAGACGCCATGTCAGTCGCACGCGTCACGGAACTCATTTCCTCATCGAAGAAGAGCTACGACGATGCCCTCGACAAAGGCATCAAGCGTGCCACCAAGACCCTGAAGAACGTGACTGCCGCCTGGGTCGCCTCGCACGAGGTACAAGTCGACAATGGGCGGATCAGCGAGCACCGCGTGCGGCTGAAGGTGACGTTTATCCTGGAGGGCTAGCAACCGCGCGCCGGGCAAGCCGGTGCTGCTGCAGGAGATACCATGAGACTGTTCGTTACGGCCGCGCTCGGCCTGCTGTTTGCCGTTGCGTCCTCTGCAGATGAAACACAGCTGATCGATCAGGAAGCGCTGCTCGCGCGTATGGCGCAGCACCAGCAGGACCTGGTGATCCTCGACGTGCGCACCCCCGAGGAGTTTGCCGCCGGGCACGTCCCGGGAGCCGTTAATATTCCGCACGACCAGCTCGCTGCACGCCTTGGCGAGCTGGAGACGGCGAAGTCCAAGGACATAGTGGTCTATTGCCGTACTGGACGGCGCTCCAGCCTGGCGCTGGAAATCCTGCAGGCGAACGGCTTCAAGCAACTCTCGCACCTGGAGGGCGACATGGTGGCCTGGCAGGCGCAGAACCGGCCGGTCGAGACCAGCGCCGCTGAAGCTAAGCCCGCAACGCCTGGTCCAGGTCCTCGATAAGATCCCCGGCGTTTTCCAGCCCGATCGACAGGCGCAGCAGGTTCTGCGGCGTCAGCGTGTCCGGCCCCTCGACTGACGCGCGATGCTCGATGAGGCTCTCCACGCCGCCGAGGCTGGTGGCGCGCGCAAAGATACTCGTGCGCGCGGCAACGGCCATAGCGGTGCGCGCATCGCCCCGTACGCACACTGACACCATCGCGCCGAAGCCAGTCATCTGCCGCCGCGCGGTCGCGTGGCCGGGATCGTCCTCGAGGCCCGGATAGCAGACACGCTCGACGCGCGCGTGCTTGCTCAGGAAGCGCGCGATCTCGAGCGCACTCGCGGACTGCGCGCGCACCCGCAACGGCAGGGTCGCGAGGCTGCGGCGCACCAGCCAGCAATCGAACGGCGCGGGCACTGCGCCAGCGACGGCCTGGTGCTGGCGCATGGCGGCTGCATGCGCCGCATCGCGCACGACGACCGCGCCACCCATGACATCGCTGTGGCCACCGAAGTACTTCGTGGAGCTGTGCACCACCAGATCGGCTCCGAGCTCCAATGGCCGCTGCAGGATCGGCGTGGGAAATGTGTTGTCGCACACCAGCAGGGCGCCGACGGCATGCGCACGCTGCGCAGCCGCACCGATATCGGTGACTTTCAGCGTCGGATTGCACGGGGTTTCGATCCAGACCAGGCGCGTATCGGGCTTGAGATGTGCGTCGAGTTGCCGGGGATCCGGCATGTCGATGAACTCGGCACGCACGCCCCAGGCGCTGAAGTGTTCGCGCAGGAGCTGGCGCGTGCCGTAGTAACACTCGCGTGGCGCCAGCACATGATCACCAGGCCTGAGCAAGCTGAACGCCGCCATGGTTGCGGCGGCGCCGGAGGCAAAGCAGATCGCATCGCTCGCGCCCTCGAGCTGGGCGATACAGGTTTCGAGCGCCCGTCGCGTCGGGTTGTCGGGGCGCGTGTAGGAAAACGAACGTGAGTAGCCGCCATCGGCATCGCGCTCGTAAGTCGTGCTCAGCTGGATCGGTGCTGCAATCGCCCCGGTCGCGGGGTCGGTCTGGCGGCCCGCATGCACGGCGAGGGTTTCGATCTTCATCAGTCGAGCTTCAGGCTGCCATGGCTCACGAGCACGGCGTGTCCGCCTACCCGCACGGCCGTGATGCGGCCACCCTTGAGGTCAGTCTCCACGTGCAGCAGGCTCGGACGCTTCATTTCGAAGCCCTGTTCGACGACACAGCGCAGCGTGCCATCTGAGATCGTGGCGCGCTCGGCGAGATAGCCTCCGAGCGCCGCACAGGCGGCACCGGTGGCCGGGTCCTCGGCAATGCCGTGCTCCGGGGCGAACATGCGCGCACGCAGGTTCGATCCCGGCAGCTCCGGATCGCGAGAGAAGATGAACACGTCGCGCGCCCAGTATTGTCCGAGTATCGCGTGCCAGCGCGCTATATCGGGGGTCGCGCGCGCCAGCACGCTGCGGTCCCGTACCGGAACGAACAGGAACGGAACGCCGCAGGATGCGGCTTGGGGACGGTCGGCGCCTTCGAGGATGTCTTGCGGTTGGATGCCGAGCAGCGCGGCGAGCTGCTCGCGATCGGGTGGCAGTGGTCCGAACTCAGGTAACTTCGCTGCCGTGAGCTGCACGAAATCCGGCTTGCCCGCACGGGCGCGCACCTCGATGGGCACGAGTCCGACACCTTCCTCAAATACAGCGGTCGTTCGCTCTTCTCGCAGCGGTATGCGTCCGAGCGTCGCGAGCAGATAGCCGGTACCGACAGTCGGGTGCCCGGCGAAGGGCAGCTCGCTGCTGGGGGTGAATATGCGCACCCTGCACAGCGCGCGCGAGTTCTCGGGTGGCAATACGAAAGTGGTTTCCGACAGATTCATTTCGCGCGCGATCTGCTGCATGAGCTCGGTGCCGAGCCCGCCGGCGTCGGGAAACACGGCGAGCGGATTGCCGCCGAAACGCTTCTGCGTGAACACATCGAGGGTGTGGAATTCGTATGCGGTCTTCATGGCTGCGCCTGCGGCGGTGAGTATTCCTGCAGTCCTACCACGAGCATCCCGGGCCCACCGTGTACGCCGATGGCAGGGCCGAGCGCGGTCAGGTATCGATCCCGGATGTTACTGCGATCCGCGCAGATCTCCTCGAGCAATGCGCGACCTTCGTCCTCAGCATTCGCATGACCGACTGCCACGCGATACGTTCCATCGCGGTGCATGCGGGACCTGACGAGGCGGGCGAATCTGGAGCGCAACCGGTGGCGGCCGAAAATGACCGTGCCGGTCCCGACCCGACCATTGCGCTCGTTCATCAGGATCGGAGTGATATGCAGTAAGTCGGCGAGCACCTTCACGAAGCGCGGCACCCGACCACCGCGTACAGCGAAATCGAGCGTGCGCAGCAATCCGAGGGTCAGCGTGCGCGGCAGCATCGCCTGTACGGCGTCACTCACCTGCTGCCCGTTCATGCCGGCCTGTGCGCATTCGGCGGCGAAGATCGCCAGCAGTCCCTGCCCCAGCGATGCGTTCCTGCTGTCGATGACGATGACCTTGCCGTGCGCACGCACGCGCTCGGCCGCGCCTTGCGCGGCAGCCAGCGTGCCGCTTGCGCGCGCCGTCACGTTGATCGACACCACCGTCTCGTAGTGCGAAGCCAGGAATTCGAAGATGCGGCGAAAGTCGCCGGGTGGCGGCTGCGAGGTCTTCGGCAGTTGTGGATTGGTGGCGAGCTCGCGGTAGAACTCCTCCGGGCGCATGGCTACCTTATCGAGATAACTGCGCTCGCCGAAGTGCACGCGCAGCGGCACCATGTGAATCTCGAGCCGTTCGAGCTCCTGTTCGGGAATGTCTGCGCCCGAATCGACGACCACGGCGACGCCGCGACGATGGCGGTGATGTGCGGCGTCTTGCTGCCGGCGCATGTCGTCGGCCTTCTGTCCCGACAGGGCGCCGAACTCGCGCGCCAAGCGGAACACGGCGCGTGGCTCGTTCACATGCACGTGCACCTTGGCCTTGCGCGCTGTTCCTGCGACCACGACGCCGCTGCCAAGCCGCGCGAGAGCCTCGCGCAAGTGGCGTTGATCGATCTCGGTGCCGGTGATGATGCACTCGGTGCAGAACCGATGGGTGAGGTCGATCTCCGTGCCGGCGGCGTCCTGGGAATCGTGCTCGACCACGATCGGTGCGTCATCGACCACCGCCCGGCCGTCGAAGTAATCCGTCATTCCCTGGATCAACTCGACGAACCCCTGCGCCCCGGCGTCGACGACGTTGGCGTTCGCCAGAACTTCAAGCTGCTCTCGCGTCCTCTCCAATGCCACACGCAGGCGCGCGAGCACCTCGCGAAACACGGGGGCGAACTCCGACAGACCCGCTTGCGTGAGCGTCGCCAGCTGCACGGCGAAGTCCGTGAGCACCGTGAGCAGCGTGCCCTCGCGCGGTTCGCTGAGCGCCTCCCGTGCAGAGCGCGCGCCCCCTGCGGCCCCATCGGCGAGCGTCCGTGTCGTGAACACCGGCAACGTTGCGAGACGCTCGGCGAGACCGACGAAGAATTGCGCCAGGATCGCGCCGGAGTTTCCGCGCGCGCCGTCGATGGCGGCGTCGGCGACGGCAGTCACGACCTGGCCGGCGTGAGCACTCGGGTGCTCGCGCAGCGCCGACAGCACCGCTCCCATCGTCAGCGTCATATTGGTGCCGGTATCGCCGTCCGGCACCGGGAAGACATTGATCTTGTTGAGGTGCTCCTGGCAGGCGATCAGGCGCCGGATGCCGGCACGCAACGCCAGCGCGAGGCGTTCGCCGTCGAGAGCGATAATCCCAGCGGCCGCCGTATTCACTCGCGCGGGAGCAGGAAGCGAACGCCGTGATGATTGAGCACCACGCCGTCCGGTGTGATGCGCTCGATGGTGGTGCCGTCGGGTGTCTGGCCGCCCTCGCGATACTTGCGCGTGTTGATGAACACGAACCGGTCCGCCGGCCGGCTCGCGTACACGTGCAGATCGAGGTGCAGCTCCGGTAGGGCGGTGCCTTGCAGCGTCACGTCGCCTATCGTGGGCAGCGTGGCGTAGCTCTCGCTGGACTCCACGGTTTGTGGCGCGGGCGGCGGCACAGCTCGCAAGGTGGGCTCGCTCATCTCGTCCGTGGCTACGGATGCAGTGGTTTCAGGCCCGGCAGGTGAGGGAGGCGGTGCCGTAGTCGCCGCAGGCGCGAGGCTGGTCGTGGCAGGGCCAGTGACGCCTGCGCTACCAGAAGACGCTGGGGCGGCCGCAGCGACGACAGCCGTCGCTGGTGCCGCAGCGGTCTCAGCAGTAGCGGTTGCCGGCGCCGCGGGCGGCTCGCGGCCAGAGCCGCGCAAGACCAACGCGATGACCACTGCGACGTTGAGTACCAGCAGCGCACCCAGCACCAAGGCCCAGAGCGGCTGTCGCGAACGCGCCGCCCCCGCGGCTTGCAGGTCCGCGATTCCCGGCCCTGCCTGGCGTTGCCGCTCATGCTCGGACTTACGCAACGCGTCGAGAATGAAGGACATGGTTCAGCTGCCCGGTGCCGCTGGCGCGCGCAGGAACGGTGTGGCGGGGTCTGCGAGCGCTGTGTCGAGCGCGATCTGCGTCTGCATGCCGACTATGCCGTCCACGGTCAACCGGTGCTCGCGCTGAAAGTCCTGTACCAGCCGCGCCAGCTGCTCGTCGAAGACATCACCGCCTGGCGTGGGGTCGATGCCGCGCACTCTTTCGAGGCTTTGGCGCAGCCAGGCGACGTCCTCGCCGCGCATGCCGAGCGAGAGTTTCTTGCCCCCCGTCACTCGCGGCCGCCACAGCAGCAGGTAGTCGCCGAACCAGTACTTGGACAGTGCGGCGATGCTCACCGGTACGTGCCGGCCCCCGAGTTCAACCGCTGCGTGCTCATCGTCGAGCTGCGACAGCACCAACTGGTGTTCGATACCCGCATCGTCGCTGAGCATCAGGATCGCGGGACGATTCACCGCGCGCAGCTGGCCCCACGAGCCGCGCTGCATGACGCACTCCAGGCCCTGCATGGCCGCCTGGTCGCAGGCATCGGTGCCGCCGGCGCGATAATTCGCACCCCACAGCGCAAACAGTCTGGCGAACGCGGCATCGAGATTCGTTTCGGCCGAGTGCGCGCTCAGCATCTGTGTGATGGTTGGCAAAGGCTCCGCCGCAGCCGCGGAGACCCCCGGGACGGAAGCTCCTGCCGGTTCGGCAGCGTGTCGCGGCGCTGTGCTCGCAACCGTCAGTCGCTGGCTGTTTGCGTACTGCTGCCATCCGCCGTAAGCCAGCAGAGCGAGGCTCGCCACGGCCGCCGCCCCCGCGACCCACCGGCTCCAGAGCGGGATGACGGATCGCCCGTAGACTTCGGAGAGGGAGCGGCGCACCAACGATGTCGTGACTCGATGTTCGTCCAGCGTATAGGCGCCCAGCAGGGCGCGGTCACAGACGATGTTGATAATGCGCGGGATGCCTCGCGACAGCCGATGCACCTCGCCCAGGGCACTCTTGGTGAAAAGCTCTGTGGTCGCGCCGGCGATGCGCAGGCGATGACGCACGTAGCCGGCAGTTTCGCGGCGCGACAGCGGCGCCAGGTGATAGCGGCCCGTGATCCGCTGTGCCAGCTGTCGCAACTCCACCCGCTGCAGGACCTCGCGCAACTCGGGCTGCCCGATAAGGATGATCTGCAACAGCTTCTGGGTCGCGGTTTCGAGATTCGTGAGCAGCCGCACCTGCTCCAGCACCTCGGCGCTGAGGTTCTGCGCCTCGTCCACGATCACGACCACGCGGCGGCCACGCGAATACGCGTCTAGCAGGTGGCGATTGAGCGCGTCAACCAGCGCCTTGACGCTGGTGCGTTCGCTCTCCCGCACGCCGACCCGTAACTCCTCGCAGATCGTGAGCAGGAGTTCCGCCGGCGTGATGTGCGGATTGAGGATCAGCGCGACCTCGGCATCCTCGGGGATCTGGCCGAGGAGGGTGCGTACGATCGTGGTCTTGCCGGTGCCGACTTCGCCTGTGAGCTGGACGAATCCGCCCGCCTCGTTGATGCCATAGAGAAGGTGCGCGAGTGCTTCGGCGTGCCGCACGCTCAGAAACAGGTACCGCGGGTCTGGCGTGATGGCGAACGGTTTCTCGCCGAGACCAAAAAATGCCGTATACATAACAAGTTACGTGAGGCTACGGGGCCCTTTGCCCGCCATGATGCACGCGCTTGCGACCTGAGTAAAACGGGCAGGTGTCGCGGGGAGCTTTTGCCAGTCTAGAGATCGCCGGTGATTGCCTTGCGGTAGAGCTTCTCGAACTTGCGCAGCGAGAGCTTGACCGGATTGGTCGGGGTGCTGGGATCGGCCAGCGCCATCTTCGCGAACGCCGGAACGTGCGCCTCCGTGACACCGAGCTCGGCGAGCGTCTTGGGTATGCCGATCGTCGCGCGCAGATCGACTACCCACTCGAGCACCGCGCCAAACGACGGGCGTCGCAGGCCGAGGTAGGCGGCGAGCCGTTTCATCTTGTCCTTGATCGCGCGGCGATTGAAGACGAGCACGTACGGCATCACCACGCCGTTGGTGAGACCGTGGTGCGTGTCGAGATTCGCCGAGCAAGGGTGGCTCAGGCTGTGCATGGCGCCGAGCCCCTTCTGAAATGCGGTCGCGCCCATGGTCGAGGCGATCAACATCTGCGCGCGTGCCTCGAGATTGGCGCCGTCACGACAGGCCGCCGGCAGCCAGTCCTTGATGAGCCGCATCCCCTCCACGGCGATGCCGTCAGCGAGCGGATGGTAGGTCGGCGCGCAGAAAGCCTCGAGATTGTGCGACAGCGCATCCATGCCGACCGCTGCGGTGATCTTCGACGGCAGGCCCGTGTGCAGCTCCGGATCCTCGATCACGATCGCCGGCAGCAGGCGCGGGTGAAAAATCAGCTTCTTGGTGTGATCGCGCAGGTCCGTGAGCACCGAGCAGCGGCCCACTTCCGAGCCGGTGCCCGCGGTGGTGGGCACTGCGACGACCGGCGCCATACCGGCGACATTCACTCGCTTATACCAGTCCTCTCGGTCCTCGAAGTCCCAGATCGGCCGACTCTGTCCGACCATAAGCGCGATCGCTTTGCCGGTATCGAGGGCGCTGCCGCCGCCGAAGGCGATCACCCCATCGTGCCCGCCGGCCCGATAGGCGCTTACTCCCGCCGTGACGTTCTCCTCCACCGGATTGGGCTTGACGTCGGAGAACACCGCACAGCCAAGACCAGCTGCGCGGCAGAGCTCGACGGCATTACCGACCAGGTCGAGCCGCGCGAGCCCGGCATCAGTGACCAGCAGCGGATTGCGCATGCCGAGATCGCGGCAGGCGGCGGGCAGCTCGCGAATCATGCCCGCGCCGAAGCGAATGCTCGTCGGATAGTTCCAGCGTCCGGTCAGCGTGCTCTCAGCCATTGGTGCCTCTGCCGCGTGGCGGCATTTCAAACAGTGGCCCGCAGGTGGAACGACTTGGGCCGGGTCAGGTGTTCGTAGCCGACGACTGACAAGGTGCAACCGCGGCCCGAATCCTTTACCCCCACCCAGGCCAGCGCTGGATCGAGATAGTCGCAGCGGTTCATGAACCAGGTTCCGGTCTCGATGCGATCACCGATCTCGGTCGCGGCTTTCTCATCTGTGGTCCAGACCGAAGCTGTCAGCCCGAAGCGGCTGTCGTTCATCATGCGGATGGCTTCCTCGTCAGAAGCGACGCGCGCGATGTTTACCAAGGGCCCAAACGTCTCCTCCTGCATGATCGGCATGTCCGGCCGCACGTCGACTAGTACCTGCGGTGCGAGGTAGGGCGTGCCCGACTTGCTCGCGGCGAAGTGTCGTTCGTCGATGAGCGGTCGCGCGCCGGCTTTAACTGCCTGGGCGATCGAGCGCCGGATGGAATCGGCCGCCTGGGTGCGCACGACTGGCCCGAGAGTGGTTTGCGGATCGAGCGGATTGCCGAGCCGGTATTGGTTGGTGAGCTCAACGAAGGCGCGTACGAACCGCTGGTAAAGCGCCACGTGCACGTAGATGCGGCCGATTCCACAGCACGACTGCCCCGAGTTGAAGAAGGCACCGTCGACGAGGTTTTCGACCGCATGGTCCATATTGGCGTCCGCGCGCACGTACGCCGGATCATTGCCGCCGAGCTCCAGGCCGATGCCCACGAAACGTTCCGCCGCAGCCCGCTGAATCGCGTGCCCGCCGTCGACCGAGCCCGTGAAGGCGACGAAACCGGCACGGGCGTCGCGGATCACGCGCTCGGTGTCCGCGTGGGTGAGGTGTAGCACCTGGAAGACGCCTTCGGGCAGGCCGGCCTCGCGGAACGACGCCGCGAACTGTTCCGCGCACAGCGGCGTCTGCGCCGAGTGCTTCAAGATCACGGCGTTGCCCGCCATGATCGCGGGCACCACACTGTTCACAGCGATCAGGTAGGGATAGTTCCAGGCGGCGATCGTCAGCACTACGCCGAGTGGCTCGCGGCGGATGAAGCGCGTGAATCCCGACTTCGGGCCGACATCGATATCGCGCAACGCATCACCCGCTGCATCGATCATGTAGCGTGCGCGCTCCAGCATCCCGCGCACCTCGCCGGGTGCCGCGCTGATCGGGCGGCCCATCTGCCATGACAGCTCGGTGGCAATACTGTCGCGCTGTTTCTCGAAGGCGTCGGCGAAAGCGTGGCAGATGCGGGCACGTTCGGGCACGGCAACGCGTTTCCAGGCCTGCTGGGCGAGGACCGCCTTGCTCAGCGCGCGTTCGACGTCCTCATGGGTTGCGAACGGCCGTTCCACGTAGACGCGGCCATCGACGGGAGAAATGGTGCGTTGGAGTTCCACGAAGACCCGGGGAGGCGGCCCCGCAGATCAGATGATCTCGAAATAGCGCGCGAGTTCCCAGTCCGTGATGTGCTTGCGGAACTCGCGCTCTTCCCATTCACGCGTGGCTGCGTAGTGATCGACGAAGGCATCACCGAACCAATCGCGCGCTACCTTCGAAGCCTTCAGACGCTGTGCGGCATCCCATAGGGTGGCCGGCAGCGCCATGCTCCTGGGAAACTTCTGTGCATAGGCATTGCCTTCGATCGGCTTGCTGGGCTCGATCTTCTGTGCCATGCCGTGCAGCCCTGCCGCAAGCCCGGCAGCGAGAACGATGTACGGATTGGAATCGGCAGCAGCGATGCGGAACTCCACGCGCTGCGCCTTTTCACTGCCGGGAATGACCCGCAGCGCGCAGGTGCGATTCTCGATACCCCAGGTCGCATCGGTCGGCGCCCAGAATCCCGGGATCAGGCGTCGATAGGAATTCACCGTGGGCGCCACCATCGCGAGCAGCTCGGGCAGGAGCTTCTGCTGGCCGCCGACGAAATGGCGCATCGCCTGGCTCATCGTGTGCGGCTTCCTCGCATCGAAGAATACCGACTTGCCGGCCTTTGACTTCAGCGACATGTGCACGTGGCCGCTCTGGCCAGGCCAGTCCTTGGACCACTTGGCCATGAACGTGATCATCTTGTTCTGGCGCTGCGCCAGCACCTTGCTGAACGTCTTGAACAACGATGCCTTGTCGGCCGCAGCCTGCGCCTCGTCCACGGTGATCGCAGCCTCGAGCACGCCGGCGCCCGTCTCCTCGTGCAGCCCCTCGATGCCGAAGTCCATAGTCTCGCTGGTCGCGAGCAGCTCGCGATAGAAGTCGCTGTGCACGCTGTTGCGGATGACCGAGTATCCAAAAAAGCCTGGGGCCAGGGGCTGCAGGTCGCGGTAGTTCTTGGCGCGCACCGATTCGGGCGTCTCGTTGAAGACGAAGAACTCGTATTCGAAGCCGACGTATGGATCGAAGCCCATGCCGGTGGCGCGCTCCAGCACGCGCCGCAGGACTCCGCGCGGGCAGATCGCATCGGCCGGCGGCGCGAACTCGCATAGGAAAAACAGGCCGTCAGCCTCCCAAGGCAGTGGACGACAGCTGTCCGGCAGCACACGCACCGGCGCGTCCGGGTAGCCGGTATGCCAGCCGGTGAAGGTTACGTTGTCATACAACTGGTCGTTCGCGTCCCAGCCCAGCACGACGTCACAGAAGCCGAAGCCCTTCTCCAGCGCCGAGAGGAATTTCGCGCGCGATATGTACTTGCCGCGCAGAATGCCGTCCACGTCGAACACGCCCACCTTGACATGCGTGAGCTTGCGTTCCTCGACGATGGCGCGCGCGTCGCGCGCGGTGCGGACTTGCCGTGGTTGCATAGGTGGAGAATCGGTCACCAACCTACACGATGCCCGCCATGACAGTTCCTGCAGCCATGCAAACCCCCTTGAGTTCTTTGCTGCCGCTTCAACGAGTCGAGCCGACGGAAGGCTTGTTGTTCTTATCGGTGCGGCAGTATAGCGAGCGGGCCCCTTGCCGCGCCAAGCCGCAGTTTTTTGCAGTGCCAAATAACCTGCGCTCAGCGCCCAAGCTTGGCCCTGACGCTGGGCCGGAGTTTGCGAAAGGGAAGCTGCGCAGGGTCAGCGGGACTGGGTCCCGGCGCCAGCACGATCAGGATCTCGCTCGCCAGCGCACCGAAGTCTGCGCGGAAGTGAACGGAGCTCTTGAGCACCAGGATGCGTTGCTGCGCGGGCTCGACGCCCAGGTGGCGGAACATGGACTGATCCGCCGCCTGCTGCTTGCGGCTGGCCACGGCGATGCGCACGTCACGCAAACGCAGCAGCGCCATCGGCCCTAGATCCATCTGGGCACCGCGATAGAACGGACCCGTGCCGACGAACCTCCCGTCGCCGAGTGCATCGACGCTGAACTCGCCATTGATGGGCGTCTCTCCCGGGAACCCCGATTTCGCACCAACGGCGGCCTGAAGCCTGGCACCCGCGCCGGCAGCGTGCGCCAGCCTGGCGACCTCTTGGTCACAGATCAACCCGGCGACCACGCCCTTCGCGTCCGCGGCGATCAGCGCCTTGATGAGACTCGTGCTGTCGCCGTTGCCGCCCGCGCCCGGATTGTCCTGTGTGTCGACCAGAATGATAGGGCCCGCTCGCTGGCGGACCTCCCTGCAACGCACGGCGCACCGCGGCATCGATGGTCCAGAACCGGCCGCTGAGCTCACGCTCACTGGCCGCGACTTCGGACGCGAGCGCAGCGACGGCACCGTTCACGTCCGCCTCTCTCTCTCCATAGCCGAACACGCAGGGCCCGCACTCGTACACGTCCGCGAGCGGAAATCCCGGCGTGTAATGCAGCGAAAGCAGCGAGCGTCCCTCGAGCTCGACTGCCCGAGCCATGAGCCGCCGGCCAGGCTCAACGAGCGTGCACTGCGCGGTCAGCGGCACCAGGAAATCGAGATGCTTGAGGCGACGCTTCAAGGGGGCTCGATCCAACAGCTTCGGCAGCAGACGGGCCGCCCGTGCGCCGGTCTGCGCCATATCGACATGCGGATACGCGCGATAGGCAAGTAGTGCCGAGGCCTGCTCGAGCATGGTCTGCGAAACGTTGGCGTGCAGATCGAGGCTCGCCACGACCGGCACACTGGGACCGACGCGTTCACGGACACGGGTCAGAAGTTCGCCATCGGCATCGTCGAGGTGCTCGGCGACCATGGCGCCATGCAGATCGAGATAGACGGCATCGACCGGCAAGGCGGCCGCCAGGTCCTCGAGCAGGATGTAGGCGATGCGCTCGAAGGCATCGCGCGTCACCGGCCCTGAGGGCTGAGCTGAACACCAGCTCAGCGGTTTAAGCGCGTGGCCATCGGAGTGCGCTTGTTCGACGAAGCCGGAGATCGGCAGGTTGATCCCGCGCGTCGCCTCGATGAGCGCAGCGCCGCGACACAGTCCCGGCCATGCGTCCGCGTGCACGAAGTCTTCAAAGGTAGCGCGGCTCGCCGCAAAAGTGTTGGTCTCGTGCTGGACGCCGCCGATCGCGATACGGCTCATGAGCGGCAGGTGGTGCTTCAGTGCCTGAGGCCGGTTGCCCGCGTGAGCGATTGCTCACCGAACTTCTCGTGGATGCGATCCACGGCTGCCCCGAGCGGGTCCGGTACGCCCGCACGCGCAGCGGCGAACAAATCGAGCTGCTGCGCCGGGCTCAGCGCGGCGACGCCGACACCGAGCAGACGGATCGCGGTCCGCGGCTGGGTTTGTAGCCAGTTTGCCAGCAGGCGATTGGCAATCCACAGGATCAGCCGACTGTCCTGCGTCGGTGGCGAAAAGGTCTGCTGCCGCGTGTAGGTGGTGAAGTCGCGGCGGCGGATCTTGACATACACCTGCCCGGCCATGAGTTGCCGTGCGCGCATACGCTCGCAGGTGCGATCCGCGAGGCTGGCGAGCTCAGCGTAGAGCTGCTCGTGCCTGCGGATGTCACGCTCGAAAGTCTCCTCCGCGCTGATGGATTTCTCTTCCCAGTCGGATACGACGGGGCGCTCATCGACACCGGAGGCGCGTTCACGCATGCGCTGTGTGAACCGGCCGAACAGCGGCCACAGCACCGAATCGGGCGCGAGCCGCAACTGCCCGAGCGTATGGATGCCGTGCTCCTCGAGTTTGGTGGCGGTCTTCCTGCCCACCCCGCTCAGGCGGCGGATCGGCAGCGGGTCGAGCACGGTGGCCACCTCTTCCGGCCGGATCCACACAAAGCCATCGGGTTTGTTGAGATCCGAGGCGATCTTGGCCAGCAGCTTGTTGCCGGCCAGGCCGACCGAAGCCGTCAGGCCGGTCGCCTCGTATATCCGGCGCTTGATCTCGCGCGCGATGTCCGGTGCTGCTCCGAGGAGCTTGATGCTGGCGGTCAGATCGAGAAACGCCTCATCCAGCGACAGCCCCTCGACCAGCGGCGTGAACTGGTGAAACACCGCGAACACCTGCTGCGATACTTCCCGGTACCGGCGCATGCGCGGTGCAACGCAGACCGCGTGCGGGCAGCGGCGCAGCGCTTCGCCCATCGGCATCGCGGAGTGCACACCGAAGCGGCGCACTTCGTAGCTCGCGGCGGCCACTACGCCACGCGCGCCGGTGCCACCCACGATGACAGGCTTGCCTTTGAGCTCAGGCTGATCGTGCTGCTCCACGGACGCGTAGAACGCATCCATGTCGACGTGCAGGATGGCGCGGTGATGTTCCACGCAGGTCAGCTGCTGCGAGCCCGGCGCCGATCACCCCCGTGGCGCAGCCCGCAATGCTGTTACTCCTTCACTATGATCGTTATCTTCTTCGACATCACCGGCGGATCGTGCGGGACGTGCAGCTGATCGCCGAGCAGCAGCTGCAGCGTGTGCTTGCCCGGCGTGAGCTTGAGCTCAGTCTCAGTCTGACCTTTGCCGAAGTGCAGGCTGTGCTCATTGTTGGCGATGGGCTGGCTGAGGTCGGCGGGCGGATCGACGTCCACCAGCAGGTGATGGTGTCCCGAGTTCTCGAACGCGACGCCGGCGGGCGCGATTCCCATACCCTTGAGTCCGAAGCGCACCGTCACCGGGCTCTTCACGACTGCACCATCCGTGGGGCTGATGATGTAGACCTCGGCGCCAGCGGGGGACGGCGTGCGGCCTGCCGCGATTGCGCCATCGAGCACCAGGAGAGGCAGCAGAGCGGCAAGCAGCTTGCGCATGGGAGTCTCCAAAAAACCGGCCTGAGAGAGTAGGAGTCCGGCCGAACGAAAGCAACCACTCACGCGCGGCCCTCAGACGGTGAATGCGGTGTACGCGGCCATCCCGACAAACGTGAGCAGCAGGCACACGCCGTAGGCGCTCAGCACCACGAAGTACTTCAGTGTCGTCATGGCGCGTGACTGCTGATAGACCGAACGCATGGCCTTGAAGAGGTAGACGAAGAGGTAGACGAACGTGGCGAAGGACACGATCCCGGCGACGCCGGAAAGGCGCCCGGTCCAGCCGAGAATCGCGGTGACGATGATGTGCAAAGTGAGCAGCAGGAAAGCGAAGGCGTGGAAGTGCACGTAGAAGAGCAGGTGCTCCACGTACGTGCGACGGCGAAACGCATACAGCAGCAGGTTTACCAGCGCGATCAGCGGCAGGAAGATGAACATCATCTTGGGGATGTTATTGCGCAAAGCGCGCATGAACTCGCGCTCGCTCACCGTCTTCAGGCGCTCGCAGCCCTGAACGAGGCTCGGCTGCAGCCAGCCCGACTTGCCGCCAAGGAGGTCGGTCTTCACCGTCTTGCAGTCCACGTCCTGCAAGAACGGTTCGGTGTCAGGCCGCGTGACGTCCACGGGGTGCCTGACGTGTTGCGGCAGGAGTCTTCACCACCTTGTTATCCTCGCCGAGGTCGAAAGCTACTTTGCTACTGA
This sequence comes from uncultured Gammaproteobacteria bacterium, assembly GCA_963695985.1. Classification (GTDB taxonomy): domain Bacteria; phylum Pseudomonadota; class Gammaproteobacteria; order Steroidobacterales; family Steroidobacteraceae; genus DATBVX01. Next base: position 165,758 of record CAVOIC010000012.1, on the reverse strand, counting down.
ACGAGGGCAGCAGAAAGTAGACCAGGCTGAGGACCAGATACAGGCGGAAAGGCGGGAGATAGAACGTACGCCGGCCGGTGATGAATTCATTCGTCAGTCGGCCAGGTCGGAACAGAAGGGCGACCAGCGTGCGCCAGACGCGCGAATCGAGATGCACCAGGTCGTGCAGCACGTCGTGGAACAGCGCGGCCATGGAAAGGCGTCGAAGTTGCGTGCGCTGGCCGCATTCCGAGCAATAGGCGCCCACCAATGGGGCGCCGCAGTTCAGGCACCGCTCCACCGGAGCGCTCTCAACCGCCGGCGGCGCACTCTCGACCGAAACGGGCGCGGTCGCAATCGTGGCAGGCGCGCTCTCGACGGGAGGCGACGCGACTTCGGAGCCGGCGGGATCTGGCTCGGTCAAGCGGTTCAGGCCACCTGTGCGCTGCCCAGCGGCCGCTGCTCGTCGGCCGTCTCCGGCTGCGTTGCGGCGCCGAGCTCGTGTGGCGCGAAGTCATCGACATTGATCAGGTCCATCACCTTGCGGTCGTACTCGCGCAGCATGGCGGCTTCCGCATCCGTAATGATGCCGAGCGCGAGCGACTGCGTGATCTGGCTCGGCAGGTCGAGCGCCGTCACCTTCCCCGTCTTTTGCCCTTCCACGCGAATGCGCTTTTCGATGGGCTCCGCCGTGATCGACAGAGTCAACGCTTCCTGCAGCAGGCCTAGCGGGTTGGTAGGTTCCACGGTCCTGTATATGCCCCGGCACAGCCGCTCGCGCGCTTCGGTGGGGCTCATGATGAGCTCCACGATGCTGCGGCCAAGCCGGTCGCTGGGTGCGAAGTAGGTCTGACCGCGCGGGAAGATGAAGAAACGCATCGACGCCGCGAGAAAGCGGTTGGGGAAATTGCGCAGGAAGCCGTGCAGCTGCTCCTGGGCGCGGTAGAGCAGGTGCCGGCAGGCCCACTCCACCATCGGCAAATCCTCCTCCGGCCGTCCCTGGTTCTCGTGATGCTTGAGCACCATCGAGGCGAGGTACATGCAGCTCAGCACGTCGCCCAGGCGCGCCGAGAGATTCTCTTTCTTCTTCAGGTAGCCACCCAGCGCCAGCATCGCGACGTCGACCGCAAAGGCGAAGGAGGCGCTGAAGCGATTGACGTGCTGGAAGTACCGCGCCGTCGAACCGGTCTCGGGTACGCGAGTGAAGCGCGCGAGTGTGAGGGCCATCACCAGCGAACGCACCGCATTGCTGATGGTGAAACCGATATGGCCGAAGAGCGCTTTGTCGAACTCGTTCACGCCGCGCTCGCGATTGCCATCCCGCGCCGCGTTCATTTCACGCAAGACGAAGGGGTGGCAGCGGATCGCCCCCTGGCCGAAGATGATGAGATTACGCGTCAGTAGGTTCGCGCCTTCGACGGTGATCGCTACCGGTACGACCTGGTAACCGCGCCCGAGGTAGTTCTTCGGCCCCAGTTGGATGCCCTTGCCGCCATGGACATCCATGGCGTCGTTCGCGACGATGCGGCCCATCTCGGTGAGGTGATACTTGAGCATCGCCGAAGGCACCGAGGGTTTTTCGCCGCCGTCGATCGCGGCGGCGGTGACCGAGCGCGTGGCATCCATGATGTAGGTGAGGCCGGCCATGCGCGCCAGCGCCTCCTGTACACCCTCGAAGCGGCCCACTGGCATGTTGAATTGGCGCCGGATCCGCGTGTAGGCGCCGGACGCGTACGTGGCCGCCTTGGCGCCGCCGGTCGCATTCGATGGCAGCGAGATGCAGCGGCCGACCGACAGTTGCTCGACCAGCATGCGCCAGCCCTGGCCGGCCGTCTTCACACCGCCGATGATGAAGTCGAGCGGCACGAACACGTCGCGACCATAGACCGGTCCATTCTGAAACGGGACGTTGAGCGGCAGGTGGCGCCGGCCGGCCGTAACCCCGGGCGTGCCACGCGGAATGAGCGCACAGGTGATGCCGTAGTCGACCTTGTCGCCGAGCAGCTTGTCCGGATCGAAAAGGCGGAACGCCAGGCCGATGAGGGTGGCGATCGGAGCGAGCGTGATGTAGCGCTTCGAGAAGTTGAGCTTGAGGCCGACGATCTCGCGCCCCTGCCACAGGCCCTTGCATACGATGCCGGTGTCGGGAAGCGCAGCGGCATCGGAACCTGCGCGCGGGCCGGTGAGAGCGAAGCAAGGCACTTCCTCGCCGCGCGCGAGGCGCGGCAGGTAGTGGTTCTTCTGTTCCTCGGTTCCATAGTGGAGCAGCAGTTCCGCGGGTCCGAGCGAGTTCGGCACCGCGATCGTGGACGACACCGTGACGCTGCGGCTCGCCACCTTGATGATCACGCAAGAATGCGCGTAAGCCGAAAACTGCAGTCCGCCGTACTTCTTCGGAATGATCATCGCAAAGAAGCCCTTCGACTTGATGAAGTCCCATACCTGCGGCGGCATGTCCCCACGTCGATGCGTGATGTCGAAGTCATCCAGCATGCGGCACAGTTCCTCGCACGGGCCGTCGAGGAAGGCCTGCTCTTCGGCGGAAAGCGTGGGCGCGCGACAGGACATGAGCTGATCCCAGCCAGGCGAGCCCGTGAACAGCTGCCCATCCCACCACACGGTGCCGGCTTCGAGCGCCTCTTTCTCGGTGGTGGACATCGAGGGCAACAGGCGTCGATACACGCGCAGGAACGGTCGCGTGATGAAGGTCTGGCGCAGCGGATTGATATTGAGGAGCCACATCGCGGCGATCGGCAGCAACAGGACTGCATTCCACCATGTGGCCGCCGCGCCCCAGAGCGAGTAGGCGAGCAGCAGGACGGTGAAAGTGATCGAGGTCTGCAGCAGGCTGAATCGCCGATAGGCAGCGAACAGGATCAGGCCGACGAACACAACAAACCAGGCGACACTCAACATGGCGGGATCCTTGCGGCTTCAGGACCGCCGCGGTCGGGACTGCCGCGGCCTGTTGAGAACTATAGCGGCGGGGGGCATGAGTGGCCAGCCGCGCGGCGCGCCGGGATCGTCGGACAGTTCGACAGTAAAGTCGCGGCTCAGATGAGCTCTTTCACACCTTCGCGCTCCTCGCGCAGCTCCCGATCCGATGCGTCCATGCGCTCACGACTGAAAGCGTCGATCTGAAGTCCCTGCACGATCTGGTACTCGCCATCGCGGCACGTCACGGGATAGGAATAGATGACACCTTCGCGAATTCCGTAGCTGCCATCGGCGGGCACCGCCATGCTGACCCAGTCCCCTTCTGCGGTGCCCGTGACCCAGTTGCGGACGTGGTCAATCGCAGAAGAGGCCGCGGAGGCGGCCGACGATGCGCCGCGTGCCTTGATGATCGCAGCGCCGCGCTGCTGCACAACCGGGATAAAGGTCTCGGTGACCCACTTGCCATCGACCAGCGAGCGCGCCGGCTTTGCCGTCGACCGTAGCGTGGTTGATGTCCGGGTACTGGGTGGAGGAATGATTGCCCCAGATGGTCATCCGGCGGATGCGTGTGACGTGGCTGTTGGTCTTGTGCGCGAGTTGTGACAGCGCGCGATTGTGGTCAAGCCGCGTCATGGCAGTGAAATGGGTCGCCTTCAGACCGGGCGCGTTGCGCTGAGCGATCAGGGCATTGGTGTTGGCCGGATTGCCGACGACGAGCACGCGGACGTTGCGATCAGCGACCGCGTCGAGCGCTTTGCCCTGCGCCGAGAAGATCTGGGCATTTGCCAACAGCAGGTCCTTGCGCTCCATGCCCGGACCGCGCGGCCGCGCGCCCACCAGCATGGCGACGTTGCAGTCGCGGAATGCGACCTTCGCATCGTCGCTCGCAACGACGCTGTTGAGCGTCGGAAAGGCGCAGTCGTTGATCTCCATCACCACACCCTGCAGCGCCGGCAGCACCGCGCTGATCTCGAGCAGGTGCAGGTTCACGGGCTGATCGGTTCCCAGCATCTGGCCGGAGGCGACGCGAAAAGCGAGCGCATACCCGATCTGGCCAGCGGCCCCAGTGACAGTCACGGTGACAGGCTTCTTCATCGTTCGCTCCAGACTCGGCGCATGCAGCAGCCCTTGAAGAGGGGCGCAGATTCTAGAGCCTCCGGGCGCGCGAATCACGCCGCGGCGAGCCGGCACTACCTGGTCGGGGGTGCGGCCCGTACGTAGTCGGGGTAGACCTTCTGGAACTCAGCGTATTCACGTTCGGCTGCTTCGAGTTGGCCGCTCTCACGCAGCCGCGCGATTTCTTCCAGCCATTCCTCGGCCGGCTTGACGCTGGACTTCTTCAAGGCCTGTTTCGGCGGCGTGGGGCCCAGCTGTGCATCCGCGGTGCCGGCGGCGTGGCCCGCAGCGGCGGCCGTTGCACTCACGGCTTGGTCGACAGCCCCAGTGGTTGTCGGCGCGAGCGCCCGCAGCCTCTCAGACTCCACCTTCGCGCGTGCTTCCTCCGCGAGGTTCGAACTTGCGCTCTCTCCTGTCGCACTGGCGCTCACGGCGGCCCGCTCGTCCATGGTGCGGGCTCCGCGCGCACCCTTCGCGGGCGCCGAAGTGACAACTCGCCCACGATCGGGCGTGTCGATGTTCGTTGGTGCGACGGTAGCCGGCGCCTCAGGTGCAGTGACGACCGTCGTCTGGACTGATTCGGCTCTCCTCGGCGCTTGCGGCGCGTTGTTGTCATGGGACGGCGCTGGCTTCTCGAGCTCTGTCTTCGGCTCCGGCTCCTTGAGTGTCCCCTGCTTTTCAGGCTCGAGCGCGAGCCGCATGACAACTGCGAATGACAGCAGGATCGTAGCGGCGAGTGCCGTCATCGCTGACCAGCGCCACGGCGCTCGCTGTTCCGATTGGTGTTCTGCGACGGCACTGCGGGCGGTGCTGATGATGGCCTGATCAAGCGCCGGTGATGGGCGCTCCTCGCCCAGTTCCCGGTACGCGCGCGACAGCGGACTCGATCGCTGCAAGTATCGCTCGAGCGCCTGTTCTTCTGATTCGTTCACTTAAGTCCCCTCGTCTGGCTCGGCGGGCGCTCCAGCCCGCGTCGGCACGCCAACAAGCGGCCCTTCGGCGAGGCTCAGGCGCAGCTTGGCCACGGCATAACGGAGGCGGCTTTTTGCTGTTTCCATGCCAACGCCGGTGAGCTTTGCGATTTCATCCAGGTTGAGCCCGGTCTCCTCGTGCAGCAGAAACACTTCGCGTTGCTCGGAGGGCAGGCGTTCCAGTGCGGCACGAAATCGCGCCGCAGTCTGCGCACTTTCCGCCAGCCGCTCCGGACCCCGATGCGGCGAATCCGCGAGTGCTTCTGCCGCGTGTTCCAGCGAATCGGCGCGTCTCGCGAAGGAATTGCTGCTGCGACGGTAGTGATCGATGAAGCAGTTGTGGCCGATCGAGAACAGGAAAGTGGAGAATTTTGCGCGCGGCTCATAGCGCTCGCGAGTGCTGATGATGCGGCTCCACACTTCCTGAAAAAGATCCTCCGTGATCGCGCGATCGCGCGTCAGGCGCAGCAGGTATCGATAAAGAGCGCCCTTGTGACGCTCGTAGAGCTGCGTGAATGCCGCGAGGTCGCCGCGTGCATAGCGTGTCATCAGGAGCGAATCATCTTCCACTGCGCGCATCGCGCGCACGATACCGGCGGCTTGGGGCACCGCAAGCGGCGCAACCAGAGTCGAGACCGTCAAACCCGCACCCGGTGGAGGGTTGAAAACCACCTGTTCTTGCGTACTGCCACGTCTTCTTTGAACGCGGAGTTGGCTTCAGCAGGGTTACCTGCCTTCGTAACACATTGATTTTACGGTGGCAGAACCCTCGGCTGCAGTCTGCTTTCAAAAAGGGCTTGCATTAGATGTGGTGTTATAGTTAACTACATCACCACGGCGCTGGTACAGCTTGATCAGAGCCGGCGGACCAAGGGCAAGACGAGGCTGAGGCTCCAGCCCAAACGAGACGGAGCCAGGAGGTTAGGCAAATGTTTACGACTCGCAAAACGAACCGCGCGGTGCAGATGGCAGCGGTGGGTCTGTTCTCGATGACGGCGTTCGGCGCCTGGGCCGGTGAGGCCTGCTCGACGCCCGCCTACGAAGCCACTCTCATGGGTCAGATCGAAGTGACCGCACCGAAGATTCGGCTCGCCGACGCCGGCCACTTGGTCGTCACGGCCACACGCGAAGTTGCGCAGCTCGGCGCGATGGTCGTCACGGCCACACGCACCGTAACTTTCGCGGAGCGCGACTCGCAGAACGACAGCAGTGGCGATTCACAGGCACGCAACCGGTCGCCCCGAGCCGTTCTGGTACAGTAGTTTGCTAATGGCCCAGCACAGTGCACGCTGAAGGCGACAGCATGGATCCGAACTGGAATGACAGTCAGCCGATCTATCGGCAGCTCCGGGATCGCGTCGTCGCGATGATCCTCGAGGGCGTGCTGAAGGACGGCGATCCGCTGCCTTCGGTGCGCAACGTGGCTGCGGAGTACCAGTTGAACCCGTTGACAGTGCTCAAGGGCTACCAACAGCTGGTGGATGAGCAGCTGGTCGAGAAGCGGCGCGGTCGGGGAATGTTCGTCACCGAAGGCGCCCGGCGCATGCTCATGAAGGACGAACGGCAACGTTTCCTGGACGACGAATGGCCGAAAGTGCTGGCCAGGATCGCGCGGCTGGGACTCAAGCCCGCTGACCTGCTGGAGCCTGCGAAGTCGGGAACCAGCAGCGACGCCAATACAACCGGATCGAGCGAGGTCGCCGATGGGCGCAGTGATTGAGGCGCGCGGACTCAGCAAGTCCTACGGCAAGTTTCGCGCGCTCGACAACGTGAGCTTCAGCGCTGCTGCCGGGCGCATCGTGGGCCTGATCGGCCCGAATGGCGCCGGCAAGACCACAGCACTGCGCGCGATCCTCGGTCTCACCAACTATGAGGGTGAGCTCAAGGTGCTCGATTTGAATCCGTATACGCAACGCGATCGGCTGATGCAGGAAGTTTGCTTCATCGCCGACGTGGCGGTGCTTCCGGGCTGGCTGCGAGTGCAGCAGGCCGTGGATTTCGTGGCCGGCGTGCATCCACGCTTCCGGCCGGAGCTGGCCGAGCAATTCCTGGGCCGTACTACCATCAAGCGCACCAGCCGCGTGCGCGAGTTGTCCAAGGGCATGATTACGCAGCTGCACCTGGCGCTCGTCATGGCCATTGATGCGAAGCTGCTGGTGCTCGATGAGCCGACCATTGGTCTCGATATCCTGTACCGCAAACAGTTTTACGAGAGCCTGCTGTCTGATTATTTCGATCACGAACGCACCATCATCATCACCACGCACCAGGTCGAGGAGGTCGAGAACCTCTTGACCGACGTGCTGTTCATCGACCGCGGCCGCATCGTGCTCGACAGCAGCATGGAGGCCGTCGCGGAGCAGTACGTGCAACTCACAGTTAACCCGGACCACGTGGCCGCGGCGCGTGAATTCAAACCGTTCTACGAGCGCGAGGTCTTCGGGCGCACGGTGATGTTTTTCCAGGACAGCTCCGCCGATGGGCTACGCAAGCTAGGCGACGCCCGGACGCCGAGCGTGGCCGACCTGTTCGTCGCCAAGATCAAGGGAGCCGCCGCATGAGTCACCTCCCGCTGCTGGTACGCCGCGAGTTCTGGGAGCACCGCTCGTTCTTCATCGCGCCGGCCGTCGTCGCGGCGATCCTGCTGATCGGCGCGATGTTCGGCCACATCGAGTTCGGCCACACCTCGCTCAACCTGCTCGAGAGCCCCGAGTTCGCCAGCAAGCACTACGGCATCGTCACCGGGATCCTGAGCGCGCTCGCGATTCCGTACCTCATCTGCATGGGGTTCGTCATCATCTTCTACCTGCTCGACAGCCTGTATGCCGATCGCAAGGACCGCAGCGTCCTGTTCTGGAAGTCGCTGCCGGTCTCGGACCGGGAGACCGTCATTTCCAAGCTGGTCGTCGCCGCACTGGTGATCCCGCTGTTGACTTTCGTTGCAGTCCTCGCGACCAACCTGCTGTTCGGGGTGATCGAGAGCGTGCGACTGAGTGACTCCGTCGAGCACGTGTGGAAGGTCGTGTGGATTCCGCGCGCCTGGTTCAGTGCGCACGCATTGCTGCTGTACGCCCTGGTCGTGATGATGTTGTGGTACCTGCCGATCCTGGCCTGGTTCCTGCTCATATCCGCGTGGGCACGTCGCGCCGTGATCCTGTGGGCGGTACTGCCTCCTCTGGCGTTGATGTTCCTGGAAAAAGTGCTCTTTGATACTAGCTACGTTGCTCATCTGCTGCGCGACCGGTTCATCGGCTGGTTCAGTCTCGCCATCGACCGCAGTGCCGCCGCCGAGCACGCGATGACCTTCGATGGCGAGCGCATCCCCATGACTTCGCGACTGAGCGATACGCTCGATCCCGCGAGCTTCTTCTCCAGTCCCGGGCTATGGCTGGGACTGGCTGCCGCGGTCGTGATGGTCTGGGGTGCGATCCTGCTGCGGCGGCGGCGCAGCGAAACCTGAAGCGCAGCAACCGACCCGACCAACCGATCACCGCAGGTCTGACCAAATCCCCTGGGACCTGCATTCATCTCAGCCAGGCGAAAGCTTGGCTGCCTTTTTTCCGGGCCAGTAAACTGTGGCACCAGGCGCCCGCGGGCCAGATGTTCTGGGGCCAATGGTGTTCGCAATGATGGGAGGCCTGCTGGTCGCCACCGCGCTCACGCTGATATTCCTTCCGGCTCTGTATGCGGCCTGGTTTCGAGTGCGTGAGCCCGACGCCGCGGCCCCGGTGATCACATAGTGGGCCGCCGCTGCCGCGGCCGAGTCCTCGCTTCATTCGTACTGTGCGTGGCCGCGCAGACTACGTTCGCCGACCCGTTCCTGGTTCGCGACCAGAACCCGTTACTTCGAGGTGTCTACCTGCCGGTGAGTCGGCCGGCAATGACGCCTGACCGGTCCTGGACGCAGGATTTCACGCTGACCGTGAGCAATACCACCAACATCGAGTCCCGCAACGGCGAGGAGCTGCTGGTGGATGGCCAGAGTACGGAGCTGCGCTGGAACGGAAACTGGCGACTACCCAAGCGCTGGCAAGTGCAGCTCTCGGTACCGCTCGTGCACTACGGGGGCGGGCAGCTGGACTCGTTCATCGATGACTGGCATCGGTTTCTCGGTCTGCAGCGGGGCGATCGGCCCGCGCGGCCCGAGGACGAACTCGAGTTCGCGTATCACCGCGCGGACGGCGCGGGGCTCGACATCACGAACAGCCACACTGGCTTCGCGGACTCATCGGTGGAGATCGGCTACACGCTGATGGCGGCGGCTCGCGGCACCGTGAACCTCTGGGTGGGAGTGGAGCTCCCCACCGGCGACCGCAGCGCTTTGACCGGCAACGGTTCCGTCGATGCAGCGGCCTGGATAAATAGTGCCTGGCAGCTGTCCACTCGCTGGCAGCTGGACGCGACGTTGGGTGTTACGCGGCCGGGCTCAGTTGAGCCATTGCCGCTGGATGCAAGCGCGCTCGTTCCGTTCGGCACCCTCGCGTTCAGCTGGCGCGGAGGCGTCAGCTATGGACTCGGCCTCCAGCTCGACGCCCATGACAGCTGCGTCGAGGACAGCAACGTCGATCTTCTTGGTGCCGCGGTCCTGCTGACTGCCGGCGGCTACTATCGTGGCGGCAGCAGCTGGCGGTTCGAATTCGGGGTCACCGAGGATGTGCGTGTCGGCGCCTCGCCGGATGTCGCGTTCTACTTCGGAATACGTCGACAATATTGAGTACGCAGGATTTGCCGTGTCGATCGTCCTGATCGACAGTAACGATTGGGAACTGGCGCCGCGGTGTGGAGAATAGTCGCCAAATCCGCCGCAGCAGGTTGCAAGGAGTTTACATGCACAAGACTCGTATCGATCTGTCCGAGAAAACCCGCCGCAAGGTCACTGACCTGCTCAATGCGCGGCTCGCCGATGCCATCGACCTGCAGACCCAGGCGAAGCAGGCGCACTGGAACGTGAAGGGTCCGAGCTTCATCGCTCTGCACGAGCTCTTCGATGACATCGCAGAGAACATCGAGGAGCACATCGATACGCTGGCCGAACGCGTCACGGCGCTCGGCGGAACGGCCGAGGGCGCACTGGCAACCGTTGCCCGGCGTACCTCTCTCGATCCCTATCCAGCCGACATTGTCGACGGCAGGGCCCACGTCGATGCACTCGCCAGCGCGCTGGCGGCTTTCGGCCGCAAGGTGCGCAAGGCCATCGACGAGTCGGGCAAGCTCGGCGATGCCGATACTTCGGACCTCTTCACCGGCATTTCGCGCGATGCCGACAAGTACCTGTGGTTCCTCGAGGCACACCTGCAGGCCAGCGCGTGAGCCGTGCGCGTGCCACACACGATGGCCGATGACGCCCTGGCGTAACGCCGGCGCGCTGGAGTTCTGCTGCCAGTCGGGCGCTGGCTGGTGTGAACTTCGCTACAGAAGCTGAGCGAAGTACACGTTGAGCATGCGGTCGTCGGGATCGAGGCGCTTACGGAATCCGTTGAAGAGTTTCCAGCGCGCTCCGAATGCCTGGCCCGCCTGCTCACGGGTCAGCGAGCGGGTCTGATTCAGAAGTGGTGTGCCCTGTCGCTGCGAGCAGAACTCGTTGAACTCGATCACGAAGTCCTCCCACCCCTCGTCACCAGTCGAGGACGGATCGAGGGTGATCACCGGCGTCGCGAAGCTCGGGCTGAGCAGGGAGCCGGGATCGCGATGCAGTCTATGGCCCAGATGCAGCAGGTTGGCGCGGTAACGCTGGCGCTTGTAGTAGTCCCGGCAAAACTGGAAATAGTCGGCGATGAGCTCCGGGTACCTTTCCTGCGCGAAAGCCCAGGTGCTGTAGGTGAAGCGCGTGCGCCCGGCGTCGCGGGGGAGCCTGCGCACCCACTCGATCGGATACACGGTAACGTTGCGCGCGGCGCGGTCCAGAGTCGAGCGCATAACCGAGTTGAAGTGTTCGATGAGGAAGTAGCGCATCGGCGCGAAGGACACCGCGTTGCTCACCGTGGAGCCGAAAGCGGGAAGCACGTTGGTCATCACCGATTTGCGGATGGACCAGATGCCCGAGCGCGAAGTCGGCGGCTCCTCGTCGTAGCTGCGAAATTCCACTGTCACGCGATCGCGGAAGGGCATGAGGTAGAACTTGAGCCCGACGGGCATTTCGGCGAGCGCGGCAAACTCGCGCGTGAAGGCTTCGAGCGTGAAGCTCTCGTAGTCGAGCCGCACGGCGCGCAGCGGTACCACGCGAAACGTCAGCTCATGCGCGATGCCGGCCAGCCCATAACTGGAGCGGATGAGCTTCAGCAGGTCGGACTGCGACTCGTTGATCGTGACACCTTTGCCGTTGGGGAGCGCCAGCTTCACCTCCTTGAGAGCCGAGGACAGCTGACCGACTTCGCCTGGCATCGAGGAATCCTTGGCGGGTGCGAGCGCCGCTGCGCCCATCGTCAAGTTGCCAAGATCCGGGTTCACCGGCAGCTGCAGGCCTCGTTCCTCTAGGGCGGTGGCGACGTCGAGGAGCGCCGCACCCGCCTGCACGCGTATGTGCTGGTCGGTGATCTCGAGGATTCGGTTCATCGCCGCCATCTCGACGATCGTGCCGCCGTCCGCAACGCCGCAGCGGGTCTGTGAATAGTTGGCACCGATGGCGCGCACGGGGGATGGGAATGCCTTGCTGTTCTCTAGAATGGTCTGGATGTCCTCGACGCGCTTCGGGCGCACGATCACGCGCGGCCGTGTGACCACCGTGCCTTCCCAATTGCGCAGGACTGCGACTCTGGCTGCCATGTTCCTCCCGTCGATTCGCCATCCGCCGATCGGTCGGTTGTGACCGGGCGGCAAAGCACACGTGGCCCCGGGCAGTCTCGTGCGCAGTAATTCAGGCTGCGCCGGAGCGATGACGAAGGAGGGAGTCAGATCGGGCTGCGGAAGAGATGTGAGAGCCGCCGCCCGCTGGCAACCCCGCTATCGTAGGACCGCGAGTCCTTTAGACCGGTGGCTTTGCGTCCCCACCTTTCGGTGGGTTTGCCCTGATCAGCGGTAGGACTATGCGGCAGGCGCTTGGGGAGAGTAAAGGAGGAGTACGTAAGTTACTGTAACGACAGGGTAATTCGTTGAGGTGCTCCCTTTTGACATATCCCTGCGTTTCAGCCCATCAACAGCACGGCTTCGCCGTGCTCGAGCGCCTCGGGCGTACCGTACAGCACCAGCACGTCGCCCTCTCTGAGCAGCGTATCGGGCGAGGGCTCACGGCCGACGATGCCCTCGCGGCGGATCGCGGTTACAGTGATCTCGGCGCGCGCCTTCACGTGCTCGATGGAGCGACCGACAGCCCATGCGCCCGGCGGCAGCACCAACGTGTAGAGCTGTTCGCGCAACGCCTCGCTGTCGTCTGGCAGCTGCGTGTCATCGCGGCGGAACAGACTGCGCATCATGTTATAGCGGTTGCCGCGGATGTCGCCGATGGTTTTCATGACGCGCGATACCGGGACCTGCAGCAGCAGCAGCACGTGCCACACCAGCATCAGTGCCGCTTCGAACGTCTCGGGCACGACACTCGATGCCCCCGCCCTCTGCAGCTCCGCCAGCCCGGTATCGTCCTGGGTGCGCACCAGGATCGGAACCTCGGGCCGCTGTTGGCGGACCGCTGCGATGATGCGCAACGCCAGCGTCGAGTCGGCGAAGCTGATCACGACGACGCTGGCGTGTTCCAACCCGACGTTCTTGAGCACCTCTTCCTGGCCCGCATCTCCGTAAACAATGGCGTCGCCGGCCTCTCGTGCCGCGCGCACCCGTGCGGGATCGTTGTCGAGCGCGATGTATTCGAAGCCGAGCTGCTCGAGAACTCGCGCGATGTTCTGGCCGACGCGCCCGAACCCGCACAGCAGCACGTGTTCGCGCTGCGCGACCGCGTGGGTGCTCGCGAGCTCACGCGCCAGGGCGGTCGGCGCGGGTCCGCTCTCCCGCAGGAGCCAGCGCGCGATCTGCTTGTTGTGCCGGATGATGAGCGGGCTCGCCACCATGCTGAGTACGATTGCCGCCAGGAGCGGTTGCACGATGTCGGGCGCCACGAGTCGATCGCGCAGCAGGATCGTGAGCAATGCGAAGCCGAATTCGCCGCCGATGCTGACCACGATCCCGGTGCGCAACGCCTTGAAGACACTCCCCGAGAACCGATCGGCCAGCAGCGTCACGATCGCGGTCTTGCCGACGATGAGTGCCACGACGAGACCCGTCACTAACAATAGCTGGCGGGCGAGAAGGCCAGTATCGAACAGCATGCCGATCGTGATGAAAAACAATCCCAGCAGCACGTCGCGAAACGGCCGGATCACGGCCTCGATCTGGTGACGGAACTCGGTCTCAGCCAGCATCACGCCGGCCAGAAAGGCGCCAAGAGCCAGCGACAGGCCGACGATCTGGGTCGTCCACGCCGAGCCGAGCACTACCAGCAGTACCGCGAGGACAAAGAGCTCCGGCGAGCGCGCGTGGGCGATTTCATGGAACAGCGGTCGCAACAGCCAGCGCCCGGCGGCCAGCACGATCAGCAGCGCGACACCGCCCTCGAATACCGCGAGCAGGAACTGGCCGCTATCGGCCACGCCGCCGTGCGCGACGCCCGCTGAGGTGAGGGCGAGGAAGGGTACGAAGGCGATGTCCTGGGACAGCAGGATCGCGACCGCCAGCCGCCCATGAGTGCGATTGACCTCGGCCTGCTCGGTGAGCTGGCGCACGATGATCGCCGTGGAGGACATCGCGACCGCGCCACCCAGGACGATGGCCACCGGCAGCGCGACGCCGATGCGCCAGGCGATGAGGGCGCCCAGTCCAGCAGTGATCAGGATCTGGCCACCACCCAGGCCGAGCACCTCCCAGCGCATCGCGACCAGGCGCGGGAGCGAGAATTCCAGGCCGAGCGTGAACACCAGGAACACGACACCGATCTCGGCCAGCACTCCGGTGGCCGTGTTGTCGGTCGCGAGTCCGAGCGCATGCGGTCCGAGGAGCATGCCGACTGCGAGATAGCCGAGGATGGGCGAGAGCTTGAGCCGGCGCACGGCATAGACGACCAGCACTGCTGCAGCAAGGAGCGCCAGGATCTGTGCCAGTGGACTGTGTGTCATCGGGTGAAGAATGCGCCGCTATCGCGCCGCAAAGTAATGGGCCATGGGCTCGATGGCAACCGGCCCTCCTGCTAGCATCGCCGCCGATGTTTCTCAGCCAGCAGCATCGGGACGGCGTACTGACCGTTTCAGTCACGGGGCGCTGGCTGATCGAGAATGCTGTCGCCATCAGGCAGGAGCTCGCCACTCTCGGCACCGCCGCCAGCGAGTCGCTGCGCGTCGACACCGCACGGCTCGAAGAGCTCGATCTGACCGGAGCGTGGCTGCTGTACGACTGGGTTGCGCGGACCGGCGCATCGCGCCGCCACGTCGAATGGCTGGGCACGACGCCCGAGCAGGTGCGCTTCATCGAGCGCACGCTTACGGAACCTCCCAAACCTCCGGTCGATGACGAAGCGCTGGATCTCGCCGCGCCGGTGCGGCAGCTCGGGCGCTGGACCATCCGGCGCGGCATCGCCTTCCGCAGCGGGCTCGCCTACTTCGGCGAGATCTGCAGCGTCGTCGGCTCCGCTGTTGTGCACCCGCGGCGGCTGCGCTTCCCGGCGCTGGTGCGGCACGTGCAGGAGACCGGCACGCAGGCGATTCCCATCGTCTCGCTGATCGCGTTCCTCATCAGCACGATCATTGCTTATCTCGGCGCGCAGGAGCTGCGCCGCTTCGGCGCCGAAATCTTCGTCATCGACCTGGTGACGATCGGCGTGCTGCGCGAGCTCGGCGTGCTGCTCACGGCCATCATCGTGGCGGGCCGGTCCGGGAGTGCTTTCGCCGCAGAGATAGGGGTGATGAAGCTCAACGAGGAAGTCGATGCGCTACACGCCATCGGCACCAGTCCGGTCGAAGTGCTGGTCGTGCCGCGACTGCTCGGACTCGTGATTGCCCTGCCGCTCCTCACTGTCATCGCCGATGGCGTCGGCCTTACCGGCGGCGGGCTGCTCTGCTATTACCTGTTCGACATCACGCCGGCGCAGTATCTCACACGCGTGCAGGAGTCCATTGCACCGACCACGTTCTGGGTCGGCGTGATCAAGGCGCCGGTCTTTGCCATGCTGATTGCGTTCGTAGGCACGCTGCGCGGAATGCAGGTGCGCCAATCGTCGCGTGAGCTCGGACGCCTGACCACGGTCGCCGTGGTGCAGTCGATCTTCCTCGTGATCTTCGCCGATGCGGTATTTGCCGTGCTCTTCCGGCACCTCGACATATGAGCGAGCCCATCATCGAATGCAGGGGCATCGTCAACCGCTTCGGCAGGCAGGTGGTGCATGACGGGCTCGACATGCAGGTGCTGGACGGCGAGGTCTTCGGCATCGTCGGCGGCTCGGGCAGCGGCAAGTCGGTTCTGCTGCGGACCCTGCTCGGCCTGCAGCGCCCGCGCTCGGGCCGCGTATTCCTGTACGGCCGTGACATCAGCGTTCTCAGCGAGAGCGAGCTGCGCGAAGTGAAGCGCCACTATGGCGTTACCTTCCAGCAGGGGGCTCTGTTCAGCTCGTTGAATGTCACGCAGAACGTGCAGATGCCGATCACGGAGTTCTTCGACCTCGACGCCGGGATGCTCGATGCGCTCGCGCGACTCAAGCTGCACATGGTGGGCCTGCCGGCCGACGCCGGCGCGAAGTATCCCGCCCAGCTGTCGGGCGGTATGATCAAGCGCGTCGCGCTGGCGCGGGCACTGGCGCTGGATCCGAGGTTGCTGTTCCTGGACGAGCCGACCTCTGGGCTCGACCCGATCGGCGCCGCGGCGTTCGACGGGCTGCTCGCCGGCCTGAAAAAGAATCTCGGGCTCACGGTGGTGATGATCACGCACGATCTTGATACGATTTTTGGCACCTGCGACCGCGTCGGCGTGCTCGTGGATCGGCGCATGGTCGTCGATACGGTACCGGGAATCCTGCGTAATCCGCATCCGTGGATTCACGAATATTTCCATGGGCCGCGCGCACGCTCCGCTACGCGCGTCCGCGAGCGCCGCGATGGAGCGTGAAGCCAGCTATCTCACGGTGGGCGCCTTCGTGCTGCTGGTGCTCGCCCTCGCCGCCTGGTTCGTCATCTGGTACACCGACGTTCAGGACCAGCGCAACTACAAGCGCTTCGAGATCTATTTCGAGGGTAGTGTCGCGGGCTTGAGCAAGGGCGGGCCCGTGCGCTACCTCGGCGTCGACGTGGGGCGCGTCGTGCGCATGGACATCGATCCGCGTGCTGCCGATCGCGTGGAAGTGATCGTGGACATCGACGCGCAGGCGCCGATCTCCGATGAAACGCTAGCCTCGCTCAGCCTGCAGGGCTTGACCGGACTGCTGTATATCGACCTGGAGCGCGACCGTGGTGACAAGCCTGTCATGCCACGCGTCCCTAGCCAGCAATACCCGGTGATCCGTACCGTCAAGTCCAACTTCGACATCCTGCTCAGCAGCCTTCCGGATCTGATCGGGCGGGGCTCGGGCCTGGCGCAGCGCATGAGCCGATTGTTCAACGACGAGAATGTGGCGGCGGCGAGCGCGACGCTCGATAACCTGAATCGTGCCAGCAGCGAGTTGCCCGGGATCCTGAAGGACGTGCGTGTGCTGGTCGGTGATACGCGCCGCACGCTGGGCGAAATCGAGGCTGCCGCGAGCGGCCTGCGCGACATTACCCAGGGTTCCGGGCCCGACATCAAGGCCGCGCTGGAGCGCGTGCGCGTGACCATGGACCACCTGGCCTCCACGTCCGCGCGACTCGATGCGTTCGTTGGCGAAAACCAGGCAAACATCACTCGCTTCAGCGACGAGGGGCTGCTGGAATTGCAGCAACTGATCCGCGACAGCCGTGAGGCGGCGCGGGAATTCCGCGAGCTGTCGCGCAGCATCAAGCGCGAACCGTCGCAGTTGCTGTACGAGCAGAAATACCCCGGCGTGGAGATTCCGCAATGAGTGATCACCGGCACGCGACCTCGGGAATGTGCCAGGCTGTGCGGCTCACGGCGCTGGTGCTCGTCGCGGCTTGCGCCGGCTGCGTGTCGGGCGCTTTCGACAGCGAACTGCCGCCGCAGCATGTCTACGTATTGAGCCCGCTGCCCGCAGCGGCTGGTGACGTGACGCCGCTGCCCGTCGGCTTGACTGTGGCCCGGCCCACTGCCCGGCCGGGGCTGGACACGAATCACATTGCGCTCCGGCAGCCCGATCGACGGCTCGACTATTACGCCGCGGCGCGCTGGGGCGCTGAAACACAAGTCGTGGTGCAGGATCTGCTGATCCAGTCGCTACGGAACACCGGGCGCCTCACGACTGTTCAGGGGGACCTGTCACCCTTCGTCGTCGACTACGTCCTGCAGACCGACCTGGCGGACTTCCAGGCCGAATACGCCGGCGGCGGCGCGAACCCGCTGGTGCGCGTAACGCTCGTCTGCACGGTGGGCCGCGTCAGGGATCGCAAACCGCTCGCCGACTTCGTCGCGGCGGCCACGGCGCCGGCAGGAACCAACTCTCTGGGTGCGGTAGTGCAAGCGTTCGAGACCGCGTATCAACAAGCGGCCAGGATCGCAGTCGACGAGACCCTGAAGGCTCTGACCGCAGCTGGGCCACCCGCCGCTGCAGCTGCCGCTGCCGCCGACCATTGATCAGCACATCCTGGCGACGGTCGTCCGCCGCGGCCCGTGCGACGCTGTTCCTGCTGCTCGCGACACTGCTGCTGTCGTGGCAACAGCTGTCGGCCGAGGAGATCACCGGCACCGTTACCCGCGTGTTCGACGGCGACAGCTTCATCGTCACAACGTCAGGCCAAGAGACGCACGTCGAAGTTCGCCTGGCGGGAATCGATGCTCCCGAGAAGGATCAGCCCTACGCCGACAATGCCCGAGCGGCACTGAGAGGACTGATCCTCGACCGCAGATTGAAACTCGAGGTCCTGGATGTCGATCGTTACGGGCGCAAGGTGGTACGAGCGTTCCGCGCTCCCGATGGCCTCGATATCAACGCGGAGCTCATCCGCGGCGGGCATGCGTGGGTCTACCGCCGACGTGCGTACGACCCCTCTCTATATGACCTGGAGCGCGAGGCGCGCACAGCGGGGCTCGGTCTGTGGGGATTACCCGAATCGGAGCGCGAGCCGCCGTGGCGCTGGCGGCGCTCGCATCCGCCCGAGCACCACCCGGCCCCGACGGATCAGAAGGCACCGAGTCCCACAGCCTCCATGAGCCGGTAGCGCCAGTAGCGCGTGAATGACTGGTCCTCGTAGGTCTGAAAGTCCGTGGTGTACTCGCGCAGCGCGGCCGGGTCGTTCTGCCACAGCGTCTCGAAGTAATTGATCAGCTCCTGCGCCAGCGGCGTGTCGAGATCCGCCTCCAGAGCCACGTCGGCCTCGAGTTGGAAGTTGTCCAGGTGAAGGCGCGTAAAGTCGGCTGATCCGAGCATGGCCCAGAGCACGTCGGCTCGGCGCACCATGGCGAGCTTGGCATGGAACTGTTCCCCATGAGTACGATACCAGCGACACTCGATGCGCCCGCCGCTCTGACGCACCAGCTCCGCGGCCACCGATCGGTTCGGGACGCCGTCACCGTAGCGGCCGTAGGCATCCTTGTTAGGGTCGAGGATCAGGCGCACGCGTACGTTCCGAGAGGCCGCCTCGCGCAGCGCATCGACGATGTCGCGATCGCCCAGGTACAGGGCGGCGATCGCAATTGACTCGCCGGATTGCGCCGTGTTGATGGCGGCGGCGAGCTCCCGTCCGATGGCGCCTTCGGAGAGATACCGCAGTCGCACGCCGGCCTGTTCCGTCTGCGGGTCCGGGGTCGGCGGTGGCCGCCAGCTCGATTGCCAGCCGGAGAAGCGCGCGACGTCCAGCTCGCTTTCCAGCACGACACGCGCCAGCGCGCCGCCGAAACGCAGACCCACGTTCGAGTGGTTGCTGGCGCCATCGTTGGCATCGGCCGAGGTGATGAGAGCCACGAACCCGTCTGCCGCCGTCATCGGCCACGATCAGCTTGCGGTGATTGGCCTTGAGATTGAACATGCGCAGCCACATCGACGGGCTCACAGTCGCCGGACCCACGTCGAGCGGGTTCGGCAGCGTGCCACTGTCGCCGGTTCCGGTTGTGGACCAGCTCCCGAGTGCGCGCCACAGCGCCGAGTACACCGGATCCGGGTCCCGCAGCTGATCGAGGTCTGTGGTAACCACGTCAATGTTCGCGGCGCGAAGCTCCGCCAGCGCGGAGGACGGCCAGGCGCCGTACAGCTCGTTTACGGGATCGGTAATGAACAGGACCTTGAGCGCGGGCAGCGCCTTGCGCCGCTCGATGAGCCGTGTCGTGAAATCGTGGCTGAGCGTGCGATGTGGGGCCCGTGCGGCCGCAGTGCCATCGGGCTCGGCAAGATCTGGCCAGTCGTTGAACAGGTGAAAATCGACGACGACGAATTGTCTCGCTGTACCGATGATGTTCAGTGCTTCGTCGAAGATCTGTTGGCGTGTCACCAGCCGGCCGCGACCGTCGGTCACGGTCGTGTCCGCGAGCCAGCGCACGTCGGCGAGCGACGTGTTGACCCAGTCACTGGCGATGTTGGTTCCCGGCGGCATCGGCTTGAACCGGTGCCACAGCGCCGTACCGGCCCAGATCAACAGCAGCGCCAGGACCAGCACACGTCGCCAGCGGCGGCGGCTAGGCCGAGCAGGGCTCGCGTCACGATGACTGGCTGGGAGTGCGTCGGGACTTGGGTCCGCTGGCATCGGCGCGCATTGTATGCTTTTCCGTTGCCCGCGCCCGGGATCGCTAGCCGGCGCGCTCAGCGCTCTGCAACGCGTCGCTCACCATCACCCAGCGCGCTTCCAGCTCATCGAGACGACTGCGCACGACTTGCTGCTTCGCCAGCACCTCGGCCAGCGCCTGCCTGGCATCTGCCGCGTAACTTGCCGGATCAGCCAGCGCCTGCTCGATCCGCGTGCGCTCGAGCTCGAGTTGAGCCAGCTCCTCCTCGATCGCTCGCAACTCGGCGCGTAGCGGGCTCAGGCGATTGCGCTGCTCTGCCTCGGCGCGCTTTTGCGCGCGCCGCTGTTGCGCCGGCGTCAGGCCCGGGCGCGGCCCGTTCGTTACGGTGCTGCGTGACTCGAGCAGGACGCGGGCGTAATCATCGAGATCGCCATTGAACACTCTCACCCGTTCCTCAGCCACTAGCCACAGGTCATCGGCCAGGCTGCGGATCAGGTGCCGATCATGCGATACCAGGACCAGCGCACCGGCATAGTCCTGCAGCGCCATGCCAAGCGCGTGCCGCATCTCCAGGTCCAGGTGATTGGTGGGCTCGTCGAGCAGCAAGAGATTCGGGCGCGCCGCCACCAATGTTGCCAGTACCAGCCGAGCGCGTTCGCCGCCGGAGAAGGGCGCAAGCCGTTCGTAAACCCGTTCGCCCTGAAAGCCGAAGCTGCCGAGGTGATCGCGTAATTGCTGCTCGGAGGCGCTGCTCATGTGCGCGCCACCGAAGCCTGCCAGGTGCTCGAGGGGACTCATCGCGTCGTCGAGCTGCTCGAGCTGGTGCTGGGCAAAGTAGCCAATGCGCAGGTCCGCGGCCTCTGAGCGCCGGCCGTGCTGTGCAATCAGCTTCCCGGCCAGCAGCTTCAGCAGCGTGGACTTGCCTGCGCCGTTGCGCCCCAGCACCGCAACCCGGTCCCCCGGCGACAGGGTCACGCTCACTTCGCAGAGTATCGTGCGCCCAGCGTAGCTCGCGGATTGCTGTTCCAGCGCCAGGAGCGGCCGCGGCAGCTTCTCGGGCGCGGCAAACATGAATTCAAAGGGCGCATCGACGTGTGCCGACGCAATGCGTGGCATGCGCTCGAGCATTTTCAGGCGACTCTGTGCTTGGCGCGCCTTGCTGGCCTTGGCACGAAAACGCTCCACGAACTGCAGTGCGTGGCGAATCTCGCGCTGTTGACGCTCAAACAGCGCTTGATGCTGCGCCAGGTCCAGCGCGCGCTGCGCCTCGAACGCTGAGTAATTGCCGGAGTAGACGCGCGCATGCGCGTGCTCCAGGTGCAGGACCCGCGACACCACGCGATCGAGAAACTCGCGATCGTGTGCGACAACCAGCAAAGTGCCGCGATACTCGCGCAGCCAGCCTTCCAGCCAGATGATGGCATCGAGATCGAGGTGATTGGTGGGCTCATCGAGCAGCAGCAGGTCCGATGGGCACATCAGGGCCCGCGCGAGACTCAGGCGCATGCGCCAACCGCCCGAAAAGCTCGCGACGCTTCGCTCGAGATCGGTCGGTGCGAAACCGATGCCGGCGAGCAGCTGCGCGGCGCGGCCGCGCGCCGCATAACCGCCGAGACTCTCGTAGCGCGCGTGGAGGTTTGCGACCAGGGTTCCGTCATGGGTCGCCTCCGAGCTGCGGATGGCCGCTTCCACCTCGCGCAGCTGGGTATCGCCATCGATGACGTAGTCGATGGCCGGCGTGCCCAGCGCCGGAACCTCCTGGGCCAGCCAGGCCATCCTCAGGTCCGCGGGCCGTGAGAAATCGCCCGAATCGGGCTGCAGCTCTCCGCGTACCAGCGCCAGCAGGCTCGACTTGCCACTGCCATTGGCACCCACGATGCCGACTTTCTCACCGCGAAACAGCGTGAAAGTGGCGCTTTCCAGCAGTACGCGCGTGCCGCGCCTGAGCTGCAGGTTCTGGAAGTTGAGCATGCGGCAGGGCGAGGAGCGCCGGGGCGCGGGCTTCGCTAGGCGAACAGCCTCACGATGTTACTGCTGCCGGCCTGCTGTGCCATCAGCAGCGACAGAAACTCTTCGGCGCTGACCGCATCCCCGAACAGACGGCCCTGCGCGAAGTGGCAGTCCTTGCGGCGCAGGAACGCGAGCTGCTCTTCGGATTCCACGCCTTCTGCCACGACCTGCATGCCGAGACTGCGCCCCATGTCGATGATGGTGCGCACGATCGTGGCCTGGTCCGCGTCCTTGGCGGCATCCCGGACGAAGGACTGGTCGATCTTGAGCGTACTGATCGGAAACTGCTGCAGGGCGCTCAGCGAAGAGTAGCCGGTGCCGAAGTCGTCGATCGAGAGGTGCAACCCCATTGCATACAGCTCGTCGAGCAGCTTAACGGTGCGGCGCGTGTCCGCCATCAGCGTGGTTTCCGTGATCTCGAGCTCGAAGAACGTGGGCGAAACCCCGTGCTTCTTGAACACCGACTTGAAGCGCGTGATGAAACTCACCTGCCGCAGCTGCTTCAGAGACAGATTCATCGCGACGCGCCCAGGGTCGGTGACCCGGCTCTGCCAGTGCTGGTAATCCGCACAGACGCGGTTCAACACCCACTCGCCGATCTCCAGGATCAGGTTGGTCTCTTCGGCCAGCGGAATGAACTGTGTCGGGGGAATATCGCCATGGCCCGGCAGGCGCCAGCGCAGCAGCGCCTCGGCGCCGACGATGTGACCGTTACGCAAGTCCACCTTTGGCTGATAGAGGATCATGAGCTCTTCGCGTTCCAGCGCACGTCGCAGCTTGCTCTTGAGCATCAGGCGCTCGACCGCTGCGGCGTTCATCTCGCGCGAGTAGAAAGCGAAGGTGTTGCCGCCGTTCTGCTTGGAGTAGTACATCGCGGCGTCGGCGTTGCGGATCAGGTCGATCACATTCTCCGCATCCTCCGGGCAGAACGCCACGCCGATGCTCGCCGTGAGGAACACTTCCTGCTGCTGCAGGTAGAAGGCCTTGCTCACCTCGTCGAGGACGATACGTGCCAGGCTCGACACCTGGCCGCGGTTGTCGGTGTCGCGCGGCAGGTTCTCGATGAAGACCGCGAACTCATCACCCGCGAGCCGTCCTACGACCGTGTCCTTCGGCAGGGTGCGCGTCAGTCGCTCGGTCAGTATTTCGAGCGTGCGGTCGCCGGCCGAGTGACCGAAGGTGTCGTTCACTTCCTTGAAGTGATCCATATCGAGGTACAGGAGCGCCACGCTCGTGCCCGCCCGCGCGGCGCGCGCCAACGCCTGCTGCAGCAGGTGCTGGAACTGCATGCGATTGGGGATCTTGGTGAGGGTGTCGTAACGGGCCAGGTAGCGAATGCGCCGCTCGGCCCGCTTGCGCTCGGTGATGTTGCGCGCCACGAAGATGTTGCCCTGGAACTGCGGGTCTTCGGTGGTGATCTGCGAGCTGGAGAACGACACCGGAATGGTCTGGCCGTTGCGCGTCAGCACCACCGTCTCGCGCGTGTCCTGCGCTTGCGCCTCCTGGTCGATCCCGAAGGTGGCGCGCTCGTTTTCGGCAATGATGAACTCGATTGACTTGCCGATGAGCTCTTCCTCGCTGTAACCGAGCAGCTTGCGCGCGGCGTCGTTGGCGCCCTTGATGGCGCCGTCCGGTGACGTGACCAGCACCGCGTCGTTCATGCTGTTGAGGACGATATTGAGATAGTTCTTGGTGATCGTGGTCTGGCGCAGCTTGACGCGCATGCGCTCCAGAGCCTGCTGCAGCTCGCCGATTTCGTCGCCACGTGCCACGCTGAAGGGGCGCGTGTAGTCGCCCTGGCCGATGCGGTCGGCGCTCTTGATCAGGGCGGTGATCGGCCGCTCAATGCGGCGCGCGAGCAGCCACGCACCGATGAAGCCGGCACCGATGAGCAGCGTGCAGGCCGCCGCCAGAAGCGTCACCAGATCGCGAAAATGACGCCGTTGCGAGCTGCTCACATCCGTCGCCAGGCGCTCCAGCGCGGCATCGACCTTGGCACGCGACATCGAGAGAATCAGCTCGCCGACGGGCCGCTCGGCCTGCAGCGTGGGCCCTGGCGTCGCGACTCTGATGCTGCGCTTGGTCTGGGCTGCCGCAGGCACCGGATTGGCGACGGCATACATCACGGTGCCGTGCTCGTCCTTGAGGGTGACGGCCGCGACATCGGGCGTGTGGAGGATGGCATCGGCGATGGCATATGCGCCGGCCCAGTCGCGCTCGCGCAGGCCGGACGCGAGCTCGGGTACGCGCACGTCCGCGATCGCGGATCCATGCCGCTGCAGTTCATCGAGGAGCTCCTGTTCTGCCGACTGGTAGGCGAGCCGACTCAGACGGGTCGCATCGAGGCGGTACTGCCAGAACAGAACCCCGGCAAGCAGCAAAGCCACGACCGCACCAAGGCCCAGGGCGGTCAGGGCATACTTCGTCTTCAGACTCCGTGCGATCACTTTCTGGATGGCCTGCGTCAGGGCCCGCCGGCCAGTCTCCGGACGGGCTTTTCAAGTTCATTGAGCCGCCGAGAGAGGCTCGGACCCCGTTTCGGCAGGCGGCTGGGCTTCGGTCCCCCGTGGCCCTTTTTCTAGTTGGTATGGCCATGCATCATACTCGCAAGTCAGTGTAACTCCTAAAGGTTCTTCGGCTCCCAGGAGCTCCCGGAGGGCTCCAGGGCCAGCGCCTAAGACGCGCTGCAGTGCGGCTCAGCCTTGAGCCAGCGGGCTCTTCTACAATGACGCCTCGATGCGGGTGAAAGTCGTTACATGATCGAACTGAACGGTGGTTGCCACTGCGGAGCGCTCGGGGTCCGATTCGTTACCGCTACCGCTCCAGCGCAAACCCAGGTGCGCGCTTGTCAGTGCAGTTTCTGCCGCACGCACGCTGCGCTCAGCGTGACCGATCCACGGGGCCGGCTGACATTTCGCGTGGCGCACGCCGAGGCGCTGGTCCGATACCGCTTCGGGCTCAAGCTGGCGGATTTCCTGATCTGTGCGCGTTGCGGCACGTACGTTGGCGCCCTCATGGAGGACTCCGTTGGCGCCTACGGCGTTCTCAATCTCAATGTCCTGGCTGAGCGCGACCAGTTTGGCGCACCGGCACGCATGCACTACGACGATGAGACAGTCGCTGCACGACTGCAGCGCCGCCGCGAGCGCTGGACACCGGCGCAGCTCGACTTTGCATGAACGAGCTGGAACTCACCGGCCGGGTCCGCACGCACATCGTGGACATCGACGATCCGGGCTGCGCCCTGCATCGCGATACCGTTCAGCCGTTCCTCGACATGCGAGCGGCGGCCGCGACGCAGGGCATCGACCTGGTGCCGGTGAGCAGCTTTCGCGATTTCGAGGCTCAAAGGCGCATCTGGAACGAGAAGTATCGTGGCGAGCGCACGCTCTACGATCGCGCCGGACGTGCGCTGGACCGTAACGCTCTCAGCGAAATCGATCTCATCGATACCATTCTGTACTGGTCCGCCATGCCGGGGGCGAGTCGGCATCATTGGGGCACCGACATCGATGTGGTCGACCGCAGCGCATTGCCGGATCTGCGCGCCGCAAGGCTGCTGCCGATCGAATTCGGTCCGGGGGGGCCATTCGCGCGCCTCGATGCCTGGCTCGAAGACAACATGACACGCTTCGGCTTTTTTCGGCCTTATCGCCGCGACCGCGGCGGCGTGTCACCAGAGCCGTGGCACTTGAGTCATGCACCGGTATCCGGGGCCGCGCTGCGCGGGCTGACCGAGTCGGTACTGCGCCGTGCGCTCGAGGGTGCGCAGGTGGAGGGAAAGGTAGAGCTCCTGAGCCGGCTGACTGAAATCAGCGCGCGCTACGTGACGAGCGTCGATGCGCCCGAGGACACCCGCTACGCCTAGAGCCGAGCCCTCAGGCTCGCGACCACACTTCCTTGAGATGCCCGAGCATCAGGGCGCGGATGTTCTGCAGTGGCGCGGGCTGTGCCGTGAAACAGGGCGGGTTGCGCCGCAGTAAGGTCCAGTTCTCGTTGCGCAGGATGCTCTTTAGATACTCCAGGTTCTGTGCAATCGCTTCCATGTACGGGTTGCGCCCGCCAAACAGCGGCTCGAGGTAGCGATACGCGCCGGCAAATTCCCCGTCGAGGCGTTTCGAGCGCACCTCCTCGAAGAACTGCGGTGTCTGCCGCAGCAGATCGAGGCCCGAGCTGTAGCGGATGTTGAGCTCGCCCTGGTGGGCGTATGGCGTTGCGACGCCGCCCAGCACGAACTCGGGATACAGCCGGTCGCGGCATTTCTCCAGGTAGCAGCGATCGGCCATCTGCGCGATGAGGTCGGCGGTGCCGAGCAGATGTCCGATCTTGCGATCGCGTGAATCGGCGAGGTGAATCTGATCGAACTGCACTTCATAGCCGGTGAAGTGCACGACGCGCGTCGCGACCGGCACCCAGTCTTCCATGCGCAGCGTGGGCAGGTAGCGTGCCAGGAAGCGTGCGCTGCGCGTCACATGGTACAGGGTAAATTCCGCGCCATTGCGATGCTCCTGGTCGCCGATCTGGCGGATGTAGCCGGAATCGTGGAACAGCGAGGTCACGAGGCCCATCGTGGCGCGATCGGCTTCGAAGCGCGATTCACCGCCATGCACGTGCTCGTAGCCGGCGAGCAGCCGCGCCATGGCGAGCGTCATGTCCAGAGTGTGCTGGCGGTCGTGATAGACGGTATCGACGCCGTGGTAACCGGGCATCTGGCCGTTGAAGAGCTTCTCGAAGTCCTCGAAGGCCTGTGCGACACGCTCGAACGAGGCACCAGGCCAGGAAGCATGGAAGAGTTGCTCGACGGCCTCGCAGACCGCGGTCGGCGAGCTGACCTGTACCGAATTGCTGACGTCGAAATCGTTGCGTCTGGCGCTGAGCACTCTGCAACGCGCGCCGGCATGCGCGCGCTCCCCCATTAGTTCAGTTTAGGCCCAAATCCAGGCAAACACTACGGATTGCTGGATTCCCTCAATGAGACATAAGCGTAGCGGAATCGAAATGTGCGAGCACCGGGGCGTGATCTGAAGGCCGCTCCCAGGTGCGCGGTTCGCGGTCGATCAGGCACTGCGTGCACAGATTTGCGAGCGCGGCACTTGCCAGCTGCAAATCGATGCGCAGGCCGTGGTTGCGCCGGAAAGCGCCGGCGCGGTAGTCCCACCAGCTGAATACGCCGGGCGGCTGATCGAAGCGTCGGTACAGATCCTCGAGTCCCAGCGCGAACAGCGAGCGCAGTGCGGCGCGTTCCGCCTCGCTCACGTGCACCGAGCCTTCCCAGGCCTTGGGGTCATGCACGTCACGGTCGTCGGGGGCGATGTTGTAGTCACCAAGCACCAGCAGCTGCGGGTAGTGCTCGATCTCCTGCAGCAGCCACTCGCGCAGTGCTTCGAGCCACCGAAGCTTGTACTGATACTTCTCCGAGCCCACCTCCTGACCGTTGGGTACGTAAAGATCGATCACGCGCAGCCGGCCGAACGTCGCCGCGAGCACACGCCTCTGGACGTCATCGAACCCGGGGATCTCCCGGACCACATCAACCCCGGGAACGCGGGACAGAAGGGCGACGCCGTTATAAGTCTTTTGTCCGTTGCAGATCGTCTGCCAGCCGGCCTCCTGCAGCTGCGCGGCGGGGAATTCCGCGTCCGTGAGCTTGATCTCCTGGAGCGTGATGAGATCGACTGGATTTGCCTCCAGCCACTGCAGCAGCTGCGGCATGCGAACCCGCAGGCTGTTGACGTTCCAGGTGGCGATCCGCACGTGCGCGTGTGTGACCGGTCGCTGCGAGTCAGTAGACCTTGAGCCCGCCATACTTGGCGAGCACGCGCTTCTCGAGCGTGCGATAGCCCCACCAGAATCCGATGCCCACAGCCGCTGCAACGGCAATGACCATCAGCAGCAGGCGCCAGGCTCTCGACGGTTCCTGGTGGCGCGCCGACTGCAGTGACAGGTCCTCGTTCGTTGGCGCTGGCGAGGCGCGCGCGGCGGCACGTAACCGTGTCACTTCAGCACGCGCCTGATCGAGCGCCGTCTTGAGCTCGGCGTTCGTGTTCTGCAGTGTCTTGAGCTCGGAAGCACTGCCAGAAGCCGCGCGTTGGGCCGCCAGCAGGCGCTGATTCTCGGCGGTGAGCGCCTCGACGCGGGCCGCCGCTGGTCGGGCATCGGTGAGAAGCGAGTCACTGACCCATCCCTCCGTGCCATCGCCGAGTCGCACCTGCGCGGCCGCTCCTTCCCGACCGATGAGTTCCACCGCGTCGGCGCTGTGAATCAGCGCGACGCGTTCTCCGTCCAACGTCGCCGCCGGATACACCGGCACTTCGATACGGTCGATGACATAAAGAGTCTCAGCATGCGCCGGGGACAGCCACGCGAGACACGCAACCACCGCGATGCCGGGCACGCGTTTCATGCGGCTATTCCGAACTGACGCAACAGCGGGCGGATGTCCGGAGCACGGCCGCGAAACTCGACGAAAGCTTCCAGCGCATCACGACTGCCCCCGCGCGAGAGAATCGAATCCAGAAAGCGTCGCGCCACGGCCGCATCGAACACGCCGGCTTCCTCGAAGGCGGCGAAGGCATCGGCGGCCAGCACCTCGGCCCATTTGTAACTGTAATAGCCGGCGGCGTAGCCGCCGGCAAAGATGTGGCCAAAGCTGTGTGCGAAACGGTTGAACTCGGGCGACGGCACTACCGCAACCCGCCGACGCACCTCCTCGAGAATCTGACCGAGGCGCGCACCGTGCTGCGGCTGGTATTCGCTGTGCAGACGCAGATCGAAGAGCGCGAATTCGAGCTGGCGCACGGCTTTGAGGCCGGCTTGAAACGTGCGGGTCGCCTGCAGGCGCCCGATCATCGCATCGGGGAGTTGTGCGCCCGAGTCGATATGCGCGGAGATCAAGCGCAGCACATCCGGGTTCCAGGCGTAGTTCTCCATGAACTGGCTCGGAAGCTCGACCGCATCCCACGGCACCCCGTTGATGCCCGCCAGGCTCGGATAGCGCACGCGTGTAAGCAAGTGGTGCAGCCCGTGTCCAAATTCGTGAAACAGCGTCACGACCTCGTCGTGCGTGAGCAGAGCCGGCCGTCCCGACACCGGCGGCAGGAAGTTGCACACCAGGTACGCGACCGGAAGTACGCGCCGGCCGGCGAACTCGAGTCTCCCCAGGCACTCGTCCATCCAGGCGCCGCTGCGCTTGCCCGGGCGCGCGTAGGGGTCGACAAAGAAACTGCCGATCCTTTCACCCTGGTTACCGTGGATCTCGAAGTAGCGCACGTCCGGATGCCACACGGCCACATCAGTCTTTTCACGAATCTCGAGGCCATACAGTCGTGCCGCGACGCCGAACACGCCCTCGAGAACTCGTTGCAGGGGAAAGTAAGGTCTCAGCTCCTCGTCAGTGATGCCGTGCAAGCTGCGCTGCAGGCGCTCGGCGAAAAAGGGCACATCCCAGGCGTGCAACGACTGGCCCGCAAAGCGTTCCAGCTCCGCGAGCTCGGCGCGGGCGACGGGAACGCAGTGGTCGGCCAGGTTCTCCAGGAACGCGCGCACTTCCTCGGCGGTGCGTGCCATCTTGGTGGCGAGCGAGAACGCAGTGTAGTGCGCAAACCCGAGCGCGGTCGCGGCCTCGTGGCGCCACCGCAGGATGTTCTCGATCACCGGCGAATTGTCCCAGCGACCGGCAGCGGGCCCCTGGTCCGAGGCGCGCGTGCTCCACGCCGTATACAGCTCGCGGCGCAGAGCCTCGTCTTGCGCATGGGTCAGCACCGCGAGGTAAGTGGGCTGATCGAGCGTGAGGAGCCACCCGGCAATGCCCTTGTCCTGCGCCATGGCACGGGCTCTCGCGACGACAGCGGCTGGGAGCCCTCGCAGGACTTCGGCATCAGTGACAGTCTTCGACCAGGCGTTCGCGCAGTCGAGCACGTTTTCCTCGAAGCGCGCCTGCTCACGCGCCAACTGCTGCATCAGGGTGCGAAAGCGCAACTGACGCTCAGCGTCGAGTGCCACGCCGGCGAGGCGGAAGTCGCGCAGCGCATTGTCGATGAGCTTGCGCTGAGTCGTGTCCAGACTCTGGCGATCGCGCTCCAGAATCGCGGCGTAGGCCCGATACAGCGCCTCGTTCTGACCCAGCTCGGTCTGGTATTCGCTGATGAGGGGCAGACAGGCGTTATAGGCAGCGCGTAGCTCGGGCGAATTCGCGACCGCGTTGAGGTGGCTGGCCGGTGACCAGGTGCATTGCAGGCGATGCTGCATGGCCTCTACCGGCTCCACCAGAGCGCTGAAGCCTGCAGCACCGCTCGTCACCAACTCCTTGAGCTGTGCGCGATTGGCGGCGAGCTGGTGTCGCACGGCGGGCTCGACGTGCTCGGGGCGGATCGCGCCGAAACGGGGCAGGCCATCCGTATTGAGCAGCGGGTTATCCATGACTAGGCGGTCGGCTGGAAAGCTGCTCAAATTGTAGCAGCACTGGGTGGCGGACCCGGTTCTCCGAAGCCGCCTGTTTCCAAAGGAAGAGGCAAATGTCCGAGCAGTTCGATCTGGTTGTCATCGGTGGCGGGAGCGGCGGCCTCGCCTGCGCGCAACGGGCGGCGTTGCATGGTGCTCGCGCTGCAATCATCGAGTCACACCGGCTCGGGGGGACCTGCGTCAACGTCGGCTGCATCCCGAAAAAGATCATGTGGAACGCGGCCTCCCTGGCCGAGGGCATCGAGGATGCACGCGGCTACGGCTTCGACGTGGAGCTGCGGGGTCACGACTGGCAGTCGCTTAAGCGCCAGCGCGATGCCTATGTTCTCAAGCTCAACGGTATCTACCAGCGCAATCTGGAGCAAAGGCGGGTCACCCTGTTCCGCGGCCGTGCACGCTTCGAGGCTGCACACCGCCTGCTGGTCGGCGAGCGCAAGCTCGAAGCACCGCACATCGTAGTTGCGAGCGGCGGCAAGCCGCTGGTGCCCGAGCTTCCCGGCGCCGCGTACGGCATCACTTCGGATGGATTCTTCGAGCTCGATGCACGGCCCAAGCGCGTGGCTGTGGTGGGCACCGGTTACGTTGCCGCGGAGCTGTCCGGAGTGTTTCATGCTCTGGGTTCAGCGGTAACGGTCTTTGCCCGCCGCGATCGGTTGCTGCGCGATTTCGACGAGATGCTGGGCAACGCCCTGGTTGAGGAAATGCGTGCCTCGGGCATCGAGGTGATCACCGCGGCGGTACCGGCAGCGCTCGAGCGTGGAAGCTCGCTGCGCCTTCGCACCGCAGACGGCCGCGAGTATGAGGGCTTCGATTGTGTCCTGTGGGCGATTGGCCGCGTACCAAACGTGGAAGGTCTCGATCTCGCTCGGGCCGGCGTCGCTCTCGATACCTCCGGTGCCGTGACGACGGACCTCTATCAGAACACCAACGTGTCCGGGGTCTATGCGATCGGCGATGTCACCGGCCGCGAGGCACTGACCCCTGTGGCGATCGCTGCCGGGCGCCGACTGGCCGATCGGCTGTTCGGCGGCCAGCCGGATCGTCATCTTGATTACCAGTGGATTCCGACAGTGATCTTCAGCCATCCGCCCATTGGCACCGTGGGCCTCTCTGAAGCACAGGCGCGCAGCCGCTTCGGCGATGAGGTGGAGGTGTTCACGACGGCGTTCGTGCCTCTCTATCACGCCCTGACCGAGCGCAAGCCACGCGTGCGGATGAAGTTGATCGTGACCGGTAGCGAGCGGTGTGTCGTGGGCTGCCACGTCATCGGCCAGGGCGCCGACGAGTTGCTGCAGGGTTTTGCCGTTGCCGTGCGCATGGGAGCGACCAAGAAGGACTTCGACGATACGGTCGCCATTCATCCGACCGTGGCTGAGGAGCTGGTGACGCTGAAGTGACCCGCGGCTCGCGCGCTCAGGCTGCCTGCAACGCCGCGAGAACGGGCTTGGTATCCGGCCGCACGCCGCGCCACAGATGAAAGGATTCGGCCGCCTGCTCGACCAGCATGCCCCAGCCCTTGACGGTTCGGGCGGCCCCGTGTTCCCGGGCCCAGCGGGTGAAGCTCGTGTCCCCCTTGCCGTAAGCCATGTCGTAGCAGATCGTCCGCGCGCTGACGATGTCCGGTGACACCAGCGGGGTCGTGCCCTGCAGACTCGCAGAGGTCGCATTGATCAGCAGATCCCAGGGGTCTTCGTGCGGGATCTCGGCGAAACCACACCCCGTCAGGGTTCCAGGCTTGGAGAACTCCTCCACCAGCTCGGCCGCGCGCTCGGGAGTGCGGTTGGCGATCGTCAGGGTGGCGGGGCGCGCGTCCAGCAACGGTCCGAGCACTCCGCGCGTCGCGCCGCCCGCACCCAGGATCAGGATCCTGAGGCCGGCGATGCGCAAGCCCAGATTTGCGGTGAGGTCCGTGAGCAGGCCAACGCCGTCGGTGTTGTCGCCCATCAACTCACCGTTGGCTTCCACCAGGATCGTGTTGACGGCGCCAGCCGTTTCCGCACGTGCGGTCAGGCGGTTGACGAACTCGGCGGCGGCCGACTTGTGCGGCACGGTGATGTTAAGTCCGCGGCCGCCGGTGGTGAAGAACTCCAGCGCCGAGACACGGAATTTCTCCGGTGGCACATCGAGTAGGCGATAGGTGAGGTTCTGGCCGGTCTGCCGCGCAAACATTCCATGTATGAAGGGCGACCAGCTATGGCCGATCGGGTGCCCCATCACCGCGTAGCGGTCGGGCTTCGAACTCGCATTGCTCATGCGGCAGATTACTCGCAGCAGGCTATCGGGTAGATTCCGCGATCTGCGCGGTAATGATGCCCTGCCAGCGCGGGTCTTTATACATGAATCGTGCGACCGACGGAAAGGAGCGACAGCGACGGTTCGACGAGCTGTGCACGGCCCTGCGTCCCGACCTGTTCCGCTTCGCCTTCTGGTTGAGCCGGGACCGCGCGGTGGCCGAGGACGTGGTGCAGGAGACGCTGTTACGTGCCTGGCGAGCGATGGATGACCTGCGCGATGTGCAGGCGGCGCGACAGTGGCTGCTGACGATCGCCCGGCGCGAGCATGCGCGGTTGTACGAACGCAAGCGGCTGCCGACCGTGGACGTCGACGACCTGATTGCGCGCGAGGAACTACTGCTCGCGGCGCCGGATGACACCGAGCTGCAGGACCTGCGCCGCGCGCTGTTGCAGCTCGAGGACAGCTACCGTGAGCCACTGGTGCTGCAGGCGCTGCTGGGCTATTCGACTGAGGAAATTGCGAAGCATATGGGACTCAATGTGGGCGCCGTGCTGACGCGCCTGTTTCGTGCGCGCCACCAGCTGCGCCAGATCCTGACAGGCGGCGCCGTCCGACCGGCCGAGACAGCACGGATGAGGAGTGTATGAACTGCCTCGACTACCGGCGTGCGCTCGAGACCGAGCCTCAGCGCGTGACACCGGAAATGCAGGCGCACGCGCAATCATGTGCTGATTGCACTGCCTGGACCGGGGAGATGCAGCTTTTCGAGGGACGCTTGCGGCGCGCGCTCGCAATCGATGTTCCGCCGGCGGAGGGCCTGCCCTTGCCGCGCGTGACCAGTGTTTCGCGACGGTTTGCGCTCGCAGCGAGCCTCCTCGGCGCAATTGCACTGGCGAGCCTGATCTGGCTTTCATTTCCGCGCGATACCCTGGCCGCAGAGGTGGTTGCACACGTTGCGCACGAACCGCAGTCATGGCTCAGCCACGAAGCGCTTCCGCTGCCTGCGGTCGAGGAGGTGCTGAAGCGCTCGAATAGCAGCGCGCACTTCGTGCCCGGCAGCGTGACCTACGCCCGGAACTGCTGGTTCCGCGGTCACCTGGTGCCGCATCTCGTGGTGGGAGACCCGGAAGGCGCGGTCACCGTCCTGATCCTCGCCTCGGAGCGTGTGTCAGGCAAGGTGCGCTTCGAGGAGGAGGGCTACCGCGGCGTGATTATGCCCGCACCGCACGGCAGCCTCGCCGTCCTGTCGCGCGATGAGATGCGGGTGGAGGCGGTTGCGGCGCGAATGCTGGAGGCGTTGGGCCCGTGAGCACGGGGCGTGAGACGAACGCGCTGCTGCGGGTGGCGCACTCGCCGATGTTGCACGGGCTTGCTGACCAGTGGGAGAGGCCTCCGCATACCGCTTCCTGCGCATGAACTGATAGCATTCGATCCCGCGCCCTCCCAGCGCGGGGAAATCCACATGAACGCGTTGCCAAAGCTCACCGGTCTTGTCATTGGACTGACGCTCATTGCTTGCGCCTACAGCGCTCACGCCGACATCACGGTCGAGGAACGAATTGCCGTGGAAGGATTCGGCGCCATGGCATTGGCAAACATGAACGGACGTTCTGTGACAACAATAGCGGGCGATCGCGCGCGCATGGAGAGCGATCTGCAAATGCAGTCCAAGCTGGTGCGTATGTTCGCCAAGGACGTTGGCCCAACGGCGAACATCATCCGCCTCGACGAAGAGAAGGTCTACGAGCTCGATCTCAAGAAGAAGCAATACACGGAGGAGACGTTTGCTGAGGCGCGCGCTAAATTCCAGCAGATCCAGGCGCAGGCCGCGCAAGCCCAGTCACAGCCCCAGCAGCAGCAACCTTCTCCCATCGATGAATCGCAGTGCGAATGGCTCGAGCCCAAGGTTGATGTCAAGCGCAACGGCGAGAAGGCAACAATTGCGGGGCTGTCAGCAGAGCGGATGACAATCGTTGCCTCGCAACCTTGTAAGGACAAGAAGACCGGCCAGATTTGCGAGATGGTGCTGACACTCGATGAGTGGCTGTCACCCGAGGTGAGCGGCCGTGATGAGGAGCTCAAGTTTTACCAGGCGTATGCGCAAAAGTTGGGACTCGATATGTCCGGCTCCAAGGACGTCACACAGCGTGCCGAGGCGCTCTTTGGGCGCTATAAGGGCATCTGGTCCGAGGTCCAGACCAAGATGCGCGACGTGAAAGGCTATCCGGTGAAGACAACCTTCGCTCTTGGCGTTGGCGGCGAACAATGCCAGGCTACCCAGGGCGGCGCGACGGGATCGGCCCAGAACGCGGGTGCGCCGAATGCGGGTGACACGCAGGGAGCCATCGCGACGGCGAGCGGCGAGGCGGCAGGGGAGACGGCTGCTCAGAAGGCGGGGCAGTCTAGTCTCGGCGGCATCGCCGGGGAGCTCGGCGGCAAGATCGCAGGGACATTCTTCAAGAAGAAGAAGGAACCCGCGCCGGCTGCCACGACTGCGGCGACAGCGACAGCGCCAACGCCGGCGGCTCCCAGTGTTACCAACGTGATGCAACTGACGAGCGAGCTGATCTCCATCAGCCACGCGGCCGCGGACTCGAGTGCGTTTGCAGTTCCCCCCGGGTTTAAGAAGGTCACCAAGTAGCCGAAGAGGATGCCTGTGCCCAGCTCTGGCGCATGTGCTCGGTGAGGCGCTGGGCCCGTGAGCAAGGCAAGCGAGGCTAATACACTGGCTGCGGACGGCAGAGTGCGCTGTCGCTGGGTGGCCGCTGGCAACGACCTTTACTACCGCTATCACGATCAAGAATGGGGCGTGCCGGTGCGCGACGATCGACGTCACTTCGAATTCCTGATTCTGGAAGGCGCACAGGCGGGTCTGAGTTGGTCCACGGTACTGAACAAGCGCCGCGCGTATCAGCGCGCATTTGCCGACTTCGACTATGAGCGCGTGGCCCGCTTTAATTCCAGGAGTGTCGCGCGCCTGCTTGGGAATGCCGGCATCATCCGTAATCGCGCCAAGATTGAGGCCGCAATCGACAATGCGCGCGCCTTCATGGAGATCCGCGAGCAGTTCGGCAGCTTTGACCGGTACGTTTGGCGGTTCGTGGACGGCAGGCCGCGGCAGAACGCCTTTCGCCGCCACCGCCAGATTCCCGCGACCAGCCGCGACTCGGACGCGCTATCTAAGGATCTGAAGGAGCGCGGGATGCGCTTCGTAGGTTCCACCATCATGTATGCACACATGCAGGCCGTGGGGATGGTCAACGATCACCTGCTGGAGTGCTTCCGCCACGAAGAGTGCAGAGCCCTCGGCTGGTAGTTCACTCCGGCACGAGCCATGCACAACGCGCGTCGCTACCGCTGCTCCCACCTAGCGCGCGCTGCAGGGCGGGGAGCAGCGCCTGCAGTGATGAATCCAGCTTCCACGGGGGATTGATGATGAGCATGCCGGAGCCGTTGAGCGCGACGCGCGAGTCTTCCGCAAACAGGCTGAGCTCTGCATAAAGAATCCTGCGCACACCGGAGTCAGCGAGTCGCGCGTGAAAGCGCGCGACCGGCGCGCGCTCCTTGATGGGGTACCAGACTGCATAGATTCCAGTCGCCCAGCGCCGGTGGCTGTCCAGAAGCGCCGCATGCACGCGCTCGAATTCGCTCTCCTGCTGCTCGTACGGTGGGTCGATGAGCACGAGGCCGCGACGCTCAGGTGGGGGGAGCAGCCCGCGCAGCGCCGCATAGCCATCTTCGCCGCGTACGCCGACATTGCGATGGCTCTCGACAGCGCGTTCGAGAGCCCGCCGTTCGGCGGGCTCGAGCTCGAGCAGGACTGCGCGATCGGTGGGACGCAGCAATGCCGCCGCCAGCAACGGTGACCCGGGGTAGCGCTGCAACCGGCCCGATTGCGGGTCGCCTCCCAACCGCAGCACGAGTTCCACGTAGTCGCGAACAGGCCCGTCCAGCCGCTCGCGGTTCTCGAGCAGCCGGCCGATGCCGGCGCGGTATTCGGCCGTAGCACGCATCTCGCGACTCGCGATCAGGTACTCACCCCTGCCGGCATGAGTCTCGATGAAGACGAACTCACCCGGCTTGCGCAGGAGCGCCTGCAGCAGCTCCAGCAGCACCAGGTGCTTCATCGTGTCGGCAAAGTTGCCAGCGTGATAGGAGTGGCGGTACTTCATCGCGCCGTGTCCGCCGCAAGCCGAACACTAACTGGACTTGCGGGTGGGCGCGCGCTTGTGCGCTGATTTCTTCTTGTGAACGGGCTGCGGTTTGGTCTTCGCCGCCGCCTTCGGCGTCTTTTCGCGGCGCGCGGCGCGTGATTTCGCGCTGTCGACAGGCGTCGCGCTGCGTTCTGGTTGCGTCGCTTGCGCTGCAGCCGGTTCGGTGACGACTGCGGGTGGTGTTTTCTTGCCAAAGCGCCCACGCATGCCGCGCCGTGCCGGCGCCTGCGCCAGGAGCTCGCGGCATTCTTCGACGGTCAACGTCTTCGGATCACGTTCCTTCGGAATCTTGGCGTTGCGCGTCTTATCGGTGATGTACGGCCCGTAGCGACCGTTCAGTACCTGGATACCAGCATCAGGAAACTCGCGAATGATGCGATTCGCATCCGCCTGCTTCTTCTGCTCTATGACAATCAGCGCGCGCGGCAATTCGATCGTGTACGGATCGTCTTCCTTGAGTGAGACGTACTTCGAACCGTACTTGACGTAGGGGCCGAAGCGGCCGACGTTGGCTTGCACGGGCTCGCCCTCCGGTGTCTCCCCCAGGTTGCGCGGCAGCTTGAACAGCACCTGCGCGTCGGCAAGGGTGATCTTGTCCATCTTCTGTCCCGGGCGTAGTCCCGCGAAGCGCGGCTTCTCGGCGTCGTCCTTGGTTCCCATCTGCACGAAGGGCCCGAAGCGGCCCATGCGTACGCTCACTGGCTTTCCCGACACCGGATCGATTCCCAGATCGCGGGCCTGCGCGACTTCGTCGCGCGTCACGTGCTTTTCCGTGTGCTCGACCTGCGAGATGAACGGCTTCCAGAACTGGTGCATCAACGGCACCCAGTCCTCTTCGCCGCGTGAGATGGCGTCGAGCGCGTCTTCCATGCGCGCGGTGAAGCCGTATTCGACGTAGCGGTGAAAATTCTTGGTGAGGAACCGGTTGACGATTTTGCCGATGTCGGTGGGGATGAAGCGCCGGCTGTCCATCTCCACGTACTCGCGGTCCTTGAGCGTGGAGATGATCGAGGCATAGGTCGAGGGCCGGCCGATACCGTGCTCTTCGAGCGCCTTGACCAGCGAAGCCTCCGAGTAGCGTGGCGGTGGCTCGGTGAAGTGCTGCTCCGGCTTTACCTCGAGGAGCTTTACCACATCACCGATGTTCATCGAGGGCAGAATGCGGTCGCTTTCATCCTGTGCCGTGTCGTCGACATCCTCCTGGTAGACCGCCATGTAGCCGGGCTTCACCAGCGTCGAGCCGTTGGCACGCAGCAGATGCCGCTGTGGGCCGTCCGGGCCGGCGAGCATGTCGATTGCAACGGTGTCGAACAGCGCGTGACTCATCTGGCAGGCGATCGCACGTTTCCAGATGAGCGCATAGAGGCGCAGCTGATCGGCGTCCATCCGCCCCTCGAGGTCAGCCGGCACGAGCGCTGGCGTCGTCGGGCGTATCGCTTCGTGCGCCTCCTGCGCGTTCTTGGACTTGGTGCGATAGATGCGCGGTTCCTCGGCCACGCTTTCGGCACCGTAGAGTTTCGCGATCGTGGCGCGCATTTCCTGGATCGCCTCGGCCGCGAGGTTGACCGAATCGGTGCGCATGTAGGTGATCAGGCCGACCGCACCCTCGCCGGTGTCCACACCCTCGTAAAGCTGTTGCGCCAGCCGCATGGTCCGCTGCGTGCTGAATCCCAGTTTGCGCGCCGCCTCCTGCTGCAGGGTGGAAGTCGTGAACGGCGGTGCGGGGTTGCGGCGTCGCTGCTTGCGATCGATCTGCAGCACCTGCAGCTGGCCCCGCGCCGCATGCTGCAGGGTCTGTTCGACCGCGTGCGCCTGCGCCGCGTTCTGGAACGAGAACTGCTCGACCTTCTGGCCGGCGTACTCGATCAGCTTGAGTGGGAACTGCTGCGCGCTGTGCTCGCCTTGTGCCTCGATGGTCCAGTATTCGCGCGCTTTGAATGCGGCAATTTCCTCCTCACGCTCGCAGATCAGGCGCAGCGCCGGGCTCTGCACGCGCCCCGCCGACAATCCGCGGCGCACCTTCTTCCACAGCAGCGGAGAGAGGTTGAACCCGACCAGGTAATCGAGTGCGCGGCGCGCCTGCTGCGCATTGACCAGGTCCCGGGACAGCTGCGCGCGGTGCCTGGATGGCTTCGCGGATGCCGTTGCGCGTGATTTCATAGAAGGCCACGCGATGCACCTGCTTGCCGTCGAGATCGCCCCGTTCCCGGAGAATCTCGTGCAGATGCCAGGCGATCGCCTCGCCCTCGCGGTCCGGGTCGGTTGCCAGGTACAAGGCCTTGGCCTTGCGCAGCGCGCGTGCGATGGCGCTGACATGTCGCTCGTTGCGCTCGATCAGCTGGTACTGCATGCGGAAGTTGTGCTGTGGATCGACCGCGCCCTCCTTGGGGACGAGATCGCGCACGTGGCCGTAGGAGGCCAGCACCTCGAAATCCCGGCCGAGATATTTCTTGATCGTCTTCGCCTTGGCGGGCGATTCCACGATGACCAGGTTTGCCGTCATGAGCTGCCGCTGGGTTGCAGTCCGTCAAAAAAAATGAAACCGCGGAGCCGGCCGCGGTGGTTGAGGGACAGGCGATCGAGACGCCTCATCGTTCAATGAATGGCGTCAGTGCGTTCCTCGAACACGAGGTCTTCCATGCGCGCGTACGCCTGCTCCTGTCCGGGCTGACTGAACAGCACCATCAGTACCACCCACTTCACCTTCTCGATATCGATCTCGTCGGCATCGAGCGCCATCAGCCGATCGATCACGAGCTCGCGCTGTCCCGCCGCCAGGATACCGATCTGCTCCAGATGCATGAGAAAGCCGCGGCAATCCGCATCGAGGCGCAGCTGCTCGAGGTAACTGAAGACGCGGATTGCGCGTGCGTTGGCGCGGTCCGATTCGCCATCCGGTGATTCTCTGAGGCCGTCGAGCCATTGCAGCGCGCGGCTCACGTCCGCTCCCTCGAAGCCCGCGTGCTCGAGCTCCTCCTTGAGCAGCGCGCGATCCGGTTGCGGGCAGGGTTCCGCGTCGTCCATGTAGTTTTCGAAAAGGTAGATGAGGATATCGAGGACGCCTTGTTTCATTTCACCGCCTGGTAGGACTTCGGCAATAGCGGCCGCCGGGACGGGCTTCGACTAGCCCTCTGAGCTCGAGGATGAGCAGCATCGAAGCGACTGCTTCGGGCTTGAGGCCGCTGCGCTCGATCAACGCATCCAGCCCCAAGGCGTCGAAGCCGAGCGCATCTAACAGGATTTCGTATTCTTTGTCCAATCCGCCTGCTGCGGTGGGCTCGCTCTTTTCCTCGGCGCCGCGTGCGGGCGCGGCGATTTCAACCGGCTGCCAGTGCAGTTCAGTGAGAATGTCCTCCGCAGTTTCCACCAGCTTGGCGCCGTCGCGAATCAGTCGATGACAGCCGCGCGACAGCGGGCTGTGAATGGAACCGGGGATGGCGAACACTTCCCGTCCCTGCTCGCTGGAGTAACGCGCGGTGATGAGAGAGCCGCTCTGGCGTGCGGCTTCGACCACCAGCGTCCCGAGGCTCAGACCGCTGATGATGCGGTTGCGCTGCGGGAAGGACTCGCGGCGCGGGGGCGTGCCCGGCGGAAATTCCGAGACCAGCGCGCCCTGCGCAACGATGGATCGCGCCAGCTCCGCGTGGTGTTCAGGGTAAACGATATCCAGACCGGTGGCGCACACGGCGATGGTCCGGCCACCCCCAGCCAGCGCGCCGCGATGGCCGGCTGCATCGATGCCTTCAGCCAGCCCGCTGGTGATGACGAGTCCGCAACGGGCGAGATGCGCGGCGAAATCGAATGCCGTCTCGCGGCCGCTCGCGGTCGGATTGCGGCTGCCGACGAGCGCGAGCTGCGGAGCCGACAACACCTGCGGCGAACCCATCACGTAGAGCGCTGGAGGTGCTCCGCCTGAGTGCGCGAGCAGCGCCGGAAACTCGGACGATGTAAGAGGTACGAGATGACGCCCCGGCTGACCGAGCCAGGCGAGATCCGCGTCGATCAATTTCGGATCCAGGCGCCGCAACTGGGTCTGGGCGTGCTCCGTGAGCTCGAGCAACGCCGCGTCGCGGAGCGCTGTGCGCAGCAGGTCCGCGGCGCTCGCCACGGATTGCAGCGCGCGCAAGACGCGCTCGTACGTCAGACTTGGGATCCTGAGCAGTGTGGCCCAGGCGCGGAGCTCTTCTGCCTCTTTGTCCATGAAGGCATTCTCGGCGACATCCCTGTCGCCGGGGAAACGGAATCAGTTACGGGTTGCGCACGTGATCGTAATTGCGGATCGGGCTCTCGGATTCCATCACCAGCCCATAGCTGATGCGGTCAAAGGTCTTGAACACCATGAAGGTGCCGGTCCTGTAATCCGGCAGCTGCACCTTGCCGCCGAGGCCCCCGCTCATGCTCACGCCGCGGGATTTGGGGTCCTTGACTTGCGGCCCGGCGTGGTAGATCGCCAGCACGTGACCGGGCTCGAGGCCATGGCTGCTGCCGCGGTTGATGACCACGACCTGGTACTTGCCGACCATCGACAGAGCGTTAACGATCGAGATGATCTCCCCGTCCACCTTGCTCGCGGGCGCGTGCGGCACGAAATCGAGCGGGGCATCGAAACTGCCGGGCAGCACGAGATCGCCGTCGAGGGTCTCGCGCGTCGACTCAGTCAGGAGCAGCGTCGACGGATCACCCTGCTCGACCATGCGCGCGGCGCCAGTGTAAATGCCCTCGTAACCCACCAGCTTGTTGTCCTCCGGATCGACGAGCGGCGGGCCGACGTGAATCACGTTGAAGCGGGAGCCGGCATCGCCATCCAACTGGCCGCGGGCGTAGATCGTCTGTCCCGACGCTGCAGCCAGATGCTGCTCGCGCGAAGAGACGACGTAGGGCGAGCTCTTGACCTGGCCCCGCTCCAGCACGCTCGGTTTCGACATGAATGCCGCGACGATGTCGTAGGGGATCGCCGTGATGGCACCTTCCAGAGGCTCGCTGCGCACGCGCGGGCTCAACTTGCTCGCCGCCCCACGCTCGAGGTGCAGCTCAGGTGTGCCGTCAGCGCCG
Organism: uncultured Gammaproteobacteria bacterium; assembly: GCA_963695985.1. GTDB lineage: Bacteria > Pseudomonadota > Gammaproteobacteria > Steroidobacterales > Steroidobacteraceae > DATBVX01. The sequence goes on along the minus strand of CAVOIC010000012.1, from coordinate 124,015 downwards.
TACGCCAGGGTGAGCGTATCTCCAGGGTATATAAGGTGTGGGTTCTCGATCTGCGGATTGACCTGCCAGATCTCGGGCCACAGCCACGGGTCGCGCAGGAACGTGGAAGAGATATCCCACAACGTATCGCCCTTCTTTACCGTGTAGGTCTTGGGGGCATTGGCTCGCGAGCACCGGTCCGCCCTGCTGCCCGGAAGCCATGGGCGTCTCGGCCGCAGGCATCTCAGTGCTGCGCGGCGGGGGGCGCCGCCGGCATGGCGCTCGCCGGCTCAGCCGGTGGCGGCGGTGGCGCCGCCTCAGCGGCTTCTTTCTGGGGCCCGGAGCTGGAACAGCCGACGATCAGCCCGGTCAACAGGATCAGGTGGATCGCCCGCGCACGCAGGGTCCGAGAGGTCTGCCAAAGCGTCAGCTCCATCCCAAGGCTCCTTCGAAGAGGGTGCGGCCATAAAAGGCTCCGCTGTTATAATCTCAACGATCTAGGGTCGCAATCCTGAGAGAATGGTTTAAGAATTCGGTCGCACTTTTGACATTATTCCGCCGTCCCGGACCCCCAGTTTCCACCCTATACGAGGCGAGCTGCGCGGGGTGAGTGGCGTTTATGGCCCGGTTGCCCGAAAACTGCCCAAGAGCTCCATGCCCCGACTGACAATCCTCGAGTACCCCGATGCCCGGTTGCGAACCCGGGCCCAGCCGGTCACGACCTTCGATGCCGCACTGCGGCAGCTGGCGGCGGACATGCTCGAGACCATGTACGCGGCACCCGGTGTGGGCCTGGCGGCGACACAGGTCGATGTCCATCGCCGTATGCTGGTCGCCGATGTGTCCGAGACGCACGACCAGCCGCAAGTCTTCGTCAATCCCGAGATCCTCAGCCGCGAGGGGGTCGCCGTGCGGGAAGAAGGGTGCCTCTCGGTTCCCGGAGTCTTCGACGAGGTCGAGCGCGCCGCGCGTATCAGGGTGCGAGCGCAGAACGTCGAGGGACAGTTCTTCGAGCTGGACGCTGACGGCCTGCTCGCAGTCTGCGTTCAGCACGAGATCGACCACCTTGAGGGCAAGCTCTTCGTCGACTACCTGTCCGAGCTCAAGCGGCAGCGTATCCGCAAGAAGCTCGAGAAGGACCGCAAGCAGCGTGCGGCCGGTACCCTCTCCGACTCGCGGCCGCGGGTGCCCGCGATCTGAGTTCGCCTCTTCCCAATCCGCGTGAGCGATTCTCTGCGCCTGTTGTACGCGGGCACGCCCCAGTTCGCTGTGCCGGCGCTGCAGGCTCTGTCGCGTAGCGACCATCATGTCGTGGGCGTGCTGACGCGCCCCGACAAGCCAGCGGGTCGTGGCCGGCAGGTGAGCGAGAGCGCGGTGAAGGCCGCGGCGCGGCGGCTCGGCATTCCAGTCGCACAACCTGCAACGTTGCGCGATCCCGATACGGTTGCAGCGCTGGCCGCTCATGCCGCCGACGCGCTCGTGGTCGCTGCCTATGGCCTGCTGCTGCCCGCACCGGTACTGGCGCTACCGCGGCACGGCTGCATCAACATCCATGCTTCTCTGCTGCCACGCTGGCGCGGCGCTGCGCCGATTCAGCGCGCGCTGCAGGCGGGAGATGCGGAGAGCGGTATCTCGATCATGCGCATGGAGCAGACTCTGGATACCGGACCGGTCTACCTGCGAAAGGTGTTGCGCATCGCGCCGGCTGAAACCGCGGCCAGCCTGCATGACCGCCTGGCTCTGCTCGGGGCCGACGCGATCCTCGAAGTGATGGACGCCATCGCGGCCGGTACTGCCATCGCCGAACCGCAGCAAGGTCCCGCGACCTACGCCGCGAGGATCGAGAAGGCGGAAGCGCGCATCGACTGGTCGCTGGCGGCAGTCCAGATCGAGCGCCAGGTGCGGGCGTTCAATCCATGGCCGATCGCTGAGACAGCTTGGGGCGAGCAGACATTGCGGATCTGGGCGGCGCACCTGGAAGCTACGCCCCACCATGTGCGCCCGGGAACGGTGCTCAGCTGCGGGCCGGCCGGGATCGTCGTGGCCTGTGGTGAGGGAGCCCTGGCCCTGGATGTCGTTCAGTTGGCGAGCCGGCGGCCGCTGCCGGTGCGCGAGTTTCTCAATGCGCATGACGTGCAGGGCGCAACACTCGGCTCGGCGCACTAGGCGGGCAGAGGCCCGCGACTCGTGATGGCGCCACTGGAAAAACTGAGCACGGCGGCCCGGCTCGCGGCCGCGGCGCGAGTCGTGGCCGCCGTCAACGACAATGGTGAATCGCTTGATGACGCACTGGATCGATGCGAGACGAGCGTCGAAACCGGCAGCATGGCGGCGATTCAGGCGCTCGCGTACGGCACCGTGCGCTGGTACCCACGGATCGACTTCTGGATTTCACAGCTACTCGAAGCGGGCACGAAGCCAAGACCGCAGGTGCGTGCATTGCTTGCCGTGGGCATGCACCAGCTGGCGTTCTCGAGTCACCCGCCGCACGCCATCGTGGACCAGGCCGTCGAGGCGGCTCGTGAGCTCGGTCAGCCGCGCGCCGCCAGCCTGATCAATGCGGTATTGCGGCGTTTTCTGCGCGAACAGCAGGCACTCAACGCGGCAACCGACAAGGTGCCCGCGGCCCGCTTTGCTCACCCGTTCTGGTGGGTCGAACAGATCCGGCGCGACTGGCCGCAGGAGTGGTCGCAGGTCCTGGAGGCGAACAACCAGCCGCCGCCGATGTGGTTGCGCGTCAATCGGCGCAAGACCTCACGCTCCGCCTACGTGGACGCGCTGCGCGAGGCGTCGATTACAGCCCAGGTCAGCGAATATGCGAGCGACGCCGTGCTCTTGCAGACTGCGTTACCCGTCAACGCCCTGCCCGGGTTCGAAAGCGGTGTCGTTTCCGTGCAGGATGCGGGCGCACAACTCGCGGCCGACCTGCTCGAAGTACGCGACGGCATGCGCGTGCTGGACGCCTGCGCCGCGCCGGGCGGCAAGACTTGTCATCTGCTCGAACGCGCGGATCTCGACGTGGTGGCGATCGATCGCTCGGCCGCGCGGCTCGCTCAGCTCGAGCAGAATCTGCGACGACTCGGACTCAGTGCGACCGTGATCGAGGGTGACGCAGCCGATACGGCGCGCTGGTGGAACGGTCAGCCGTTTGAACGCGTGCTGCTCGATGCGCCGTGCACGGCGAGCGGAGTCATTCGTCGCCACCCGGACGTGAAGCTTCGGCGCCGGCCAGCGGACATCGAGTCGCTGCAGCGCGAGCAGCTGCGACTGCTGCGCGCGCTATGGCCCGTCCTCGCTACCGCGGGACGCTTGCTGTATGTAACGTGCTCGATACTGCGAGCAGAAAACGAAGAGGTCATCAGGCTGTTTCGCGAGGCGGAACCCGCGGCGATGCTCGTCCCCATTTCCACGAGCTTCGGCCCACCGGGAAAGCGCATGGCGGCCGGCGCCGGCGTGCAGATTCTGCCTGGAGCAGCGGGCATGGACGGCTTCTATTATGCTTGCCTGGAAAAACGCCGCACCGAGACGCATGCAGGCAACCCGTCCGCTTGATCGAGCTTCGCTCAGCCGCAGTCCCTGCGGCGGCAGCCGAGTATCGCCCGGGACGGCGCGCATGATGCACTTACCGGGTCTGCTGTCGCTGCGATCGAAATTGCTGCTGCTCGCCATCGCGGCGGTGTTGCTGTCGGGTGTCCAGCCGTCGAGCGTCCGGGCCGAGGCAGCTCCCAGTTTTGGGGTGCGTACGGCGTACGCACAGCTCGTCGAGGGTGTGTACGTGCTCAACGCACGCCTGCAGCTGCCCTTGAACGAGCGCGTGCGCACGGCACTCAACGATGGCGTGCCGCTGACCGTGGTGCTGGAGCTGGAGGTCTCGCGTGCCCGCCAGTACTGGCTCGACGAGACCGTCGCATCGCTCCGTCAGGAATACCAGCTGCAGTACCAGGCGGTGAGCGAGCGCTACGTGGTGCGCAATCTCAACAGCGGCGAGCTGTCCTCGTTCCCAGATCTCGATGCTGCCCTGGAGCAGGTGTCGCGTATCAGCGGCCTGCCGGTCCTCGACGAGGCGTTGCTTCGTCCCGGCTACCGCCACGAGTTCAGCCTGCGGGTCACGCTCAACCTGGGAGACATGCCGGACACTTTGCGCGTGCTGATGTTCTGGACCGATGACTACCATCGGGTCAGCGAGTGGTACACATGGCCATTGCTGCAATAAAGAAGTACGGTGGTTACGCCGTCATCGGCCTCGGCGTCACGCTGTGGCTCGCGGCATTGTTTCTGCTCGCCAAGACGGCGCAGAACTCGGCGCAGTTCGGACGTCTGCACCCGTGGATCCTGCTGATCAATGCCGCGGGCGTGGTGGTGCTGCTGGTGCTGCTGACGGCCAAGCTGACGCAGCTGGTGCGTGACTATCGCCGTCGCGTCATGGGCTCGCGCCTCAAGCTGCGCACGGTGACGATCTTCGGCCTGCTGGTGATTCCACCGCTGCTGATCGTCTATTACTTCGCGCTCGAATTCCTCAACCGCGGCATCGACAGCTGGTTCGATGTCGAGGTCAAGCAGGGCCTGAACGAGGCGCTGATGCTCAGTCGCGCGGTGCTCGACCTGAACCGGCGCGAGTACCTCGATGCGACCGAGACGCTGGCGCAGGACCTGGAGCTCACTCCGGAACGCGACTTGATCCGGCGTCTCGATGTGGAACGGCGCGCGAATGGCGCGCTCGAGATCACGCTGTTGGGACAGCACGGACGCATCATCGCCACGAGCAGCAATCGGCCGGCCGAATCCATTCCGCAGCGCCCGTCCGAGGAAGCCATGCTGCAGGTCCGGCAGGGACGTCCCTATGTCAGCCTGGAGCCTGTGCCCGGTGGCGGCTACATCATTCGTACTGCGGCACCGCTCGCGGCGTACACGCCGGGCAATGAGCCACGTGTCCTGCTGGCCGTGTTTCCGGTGCCAGAGCGCCTCGGCGCGCTGGCCGACACCGTGCAGCGGGCCCATACGCAGTACGGTGAGCTCTCGTACCTGCGCGAGCCGCTGAAGTACAGCTTCCGCCTGACCCTCACCCTGGTGCTGCTGTTGTCGTTGCTCGCGGCGGTCTATGGGGCGTTTTTCTCCGCCCAGCGGCTGGTGAAGCCGATTCAGGACCTGGCTGCCGGGACGCGTGCAGTGGGCAAGGGTGATTTCGACACGCGCCTGCCGCTGTCCTCGCGCGACGAGATGGGATTTCTGGTGCACTCGTTCAACGACATGACCAAGCGCCTGGCGCGTGCCCGCGAGGAAGCGCGCCGCAGCCAGCAAGCTGTGGAGAGCGAGCGCGCGAATCTCGCCGTCATCCTGGCGCGACTGTCCACGGGCGTCATCTCTCTCGAGCCGGACATGAAGATCCGTGTCGCCAACCAGGCCGCGAGCAGCATCCTGGGCTCGGACCTTGACTCTGCGGCCGGCAAGACGCTTGCGGAGCTTGCGAGTGGCGACAATCTGCTCACTCAGTTCATCACCGCGCTACAGAGGAAATTCGAGTCCGGCCAGACGGAATGGCGCGAGCAGCTGGAACTGCGCGGCGAGGGCGGACGTCGCGTGCTGATGTGTGCCTGCACTGCGCTGCCCGGCGAGGAGGGTAAGCCCGCTGGTTACGTGGTCGTGTTCGACGACATCACGGTCATGCTGCAGACCCAGCGCGATGCAGCCTGGGGTGAGGTGGCCCGACGCCTCGCGCACGAGATCAAGAACCCGCTCACGCCGATTCAGCTCTCGGCGGAGCGCATGCAGCGGCGCTTTCTCGGCAGCATGGCGGAGCAGGACGCGCGCGTGCTGGAGCGCGCGACGCACACGATCGTGCAGCAGGTCGAGGCCATGAAGCAGATGGTGAACGCGTTCAGCGAATACGCACGAGCGCCCGAGATGACCCTCGCCGCATTCGACCTCAACCAGCTGGTGCAGGAGGTGGCCGACCTGTACCGGGCGCAGGAAAGTCACGCGCAGTTCAAGCTCGACCTCGCCGGCGACCTGCCGGCGCTCGAGGCGGACCGCGGTCGCGTGCGGCAGATCCTCAACAACCTCCTCACTAATTCGATGGAAGCGCTCGAGGGGCGCGAGGGCGCCGAGATCGAAATCGCCACGCGGCGCGAGGACTCGCCCGCCGGCCCGCTGGTGCAGATCAGCGTGGCCGACAACGGGCCGGGGTTTGCGCCCGATATCATCGGCCAGGCATTCGATCCCTATGTCACCAGCAAGCCGAGAGGCACCGGGCTCGGACTCGCTATCGTCAAAAAGATCGCCGAGGAGCATGGTGGGCGCATTGACGCCGAGAACCGGCGCGGGGGCGGCGCGCGCGTGCGCGTCACGCTGCCGGCCGACGAGCGTGCCCGCGTCGGTGTTCTGTCACGCGATACCCGCAAAGGCGAAATGAGGAGGGAGCGCGCATGAATTCACCGCGCATTCTGATCGTCGACGATGAAGCCGACATCCGCAGTCTCCTGCGCGAGATTCTTTCGGAGGAAGGCTACGAGGTCGACGTTGCTGCCGACGCCGCGCAGGCGCGTGCCGCACGGACGCGCCAGAACCCCGACCTGGTGCTGCTCGACATCTGGATGCCGGATACCGACGGCATCACGCTGCTGCGTGAATGGTCGCGCGGGCCCGCGAACCTCGACTGCCCGGTGGTGATGATGTCCGGCCACGGCACCGTGGAAACTGCGGTCGAGGCGACACGCCTCGGCGCGTTCGACTACGTCGAGAAGCCGTTGTCGCTGGCGAAGCTCCTGCGCACCGTGGAACGAGCGCTCGATGCCGGCCGCCAGAAGCGCCAGGGCTCGCGCAATCTGCTGCCGCCACCGATCGCTCCGGTAGGAAGGAGCCGCGCGATGCAAGTCATCCGCGAGCAGGTCCAGCAGGTCGCCCCGCACGACGCTCCGGTCCTGCTGCTCGGAGAAACCGGTACGGGCCGCGAGGCTTTCGCACGCTATATTCATTCGCTCAGTGCGCGCAGCGGCCAGCCGTTTGTCGTCGTCGTCGCCGGCGGCTTGAGCGAGGAGTCGGCGCCCGCGATCCTGCATGGACGTGAAGCGGCTGGCGCCGGCGAGCCCGGCCTGTATGAGCAAGCCGCGGGCGGCACCCTCTTCATCAACGGTCTCGAGGACCTGTCGCCGGGGGTACAGCGCCTCGTTCTCGCGGATCTCGAAAGTGGCAGCTATACGCGGGCAGAGGGCAGCGCTCCGCGGCCGCTCAAATTGCGCCTGCTGTCGTCGGCGCAACCAGGTTTCGAGACCCGCAACGCTCCCGAGCCCTTTCGCCGCGACCTGCTCTCGCACCTCAACGTGGTGACGTTGCGCGTTCCGCCGCTGCGCGAATACGCCGAGGACGTACCGGAGTTGCTGCGCTACTACGTCGACCGCTTCGTGGATGATGCGGGCCTGCCGTTCCGGCGTTTCAGCGTCGCGGCGCAGAACCGGCTGCGCAACTATCCGTGGCCGGGGAACATCCATGAGCTCAAGAACCTGGTGCAGCGGCTGCTGATCCTGAAGGGCGCGGAGGAAATCGGACTCGACGAGATCGAGCGCGAGCTCGCGACCCAGCTGCCGGTGAATGAACCACTAGTGAAACAGGATCTGCTGGCACTGCCCTTGCGCGAGGCGCGCGAGCAATTCGAACGCGCCTACCTGCAGCAGCAGCTGCTGATCTGCAACGGCAAGGTCGGCCAGCTCGCCAAGCGCGTCGGCATGGAGCGCACGCACCTGTACCGCAAGCTGCGCTCGCTCGGCGTCGACTTTCGCAACATCACGGAAGACTGAGACGTGGCGCAGCGCGGTGACTCTGCCCGGCCGGCCGGCGTGCCACAGGCGAGCGAGGCGTGGGCCCTGATCACGGCGCTACACACATATCCGGTGAAGGGTTGTCGCGGCATTGCGCACCAGGCGCAGACGCTGACGGACACTGGCCTCGCCTGGGATCGGCACTGGATGTTCATTGCGGATAGCGGCCGCTTCTACACGCAGCGCGAGCTCCCCGGCTTGGCGCGCGTGCAGGTCGTGCTCGACGCGCGCGAGCTGGTTCTGCGCTCCGCTGGGCATCCGGACCTGCGTTGCCCCATCGACGATAGCGGGCCGCGGCGCGAGGTGACCGTGTGGCGCGACCGCTGTGAAGCGCGGGTCAGCAGCGTCGATACGCGCGCCTGGCTGCGCGCGGTGACTGGAACGGCGGGTCAGCTGGTGCGCTCGATGCCGGGTGCCGAGCGCACCAGCTCACAGCAATTTACCGGCGGGGACGTCGGCCGCTTGCGCTTCGCCGATGCCTATGCGTTGCTCATCATCGGCGAAGCCTCGCTTGACGATCTGAATGCGCGCCTGGCACCTGCCCGGCCATTGCCCATGGCGCGCTTCCGACCGAACCTCGTGCTGCGCGGTCTGCCGCAGTACGCGGAGGATGCCATCGATCGCCTGCGCATCGGCGACGTTGAGCTGCGCTGCGTGAAGCCCTGCACACGCTGCATCGTGACCACTACCGATCAGACCACAGGCGAGCGTGATGGCGCGGAGCCGCTGCGCACCCTGGAGAGCTATCGCTGGATTGACTCCCTGCGCGGCGCGGCCTTCGGTGTGAACGCGATCGTCATCCGCGGCGCGGGGCAGGCGCTGCGCGTCGGCGATCAGATCGACATCACCTGGCGCGACCCGGCCGCCGCGCGACCCTGGTAGCCGCCAGACGGCGGGCCTCAGCGCGCAGCGCGCCACAGGTCGTGAGCGAATACCAAGCGAGACCAGGCTGGCCGAACAGGTAGAATCTTGAAACAAATCCGCTATCGCGCGGGTCTACTGCTGGGACGCGGATGTCTACGTCCTTCTTAAACCAGCCACCGAGGGAGTGTGTTCATGAGCACCAGGGTTTCCCAGATTGCGCTTGCCGCTACCGCTGCCATGCTTTTCTCTGCGGGGGCCACCAGTACTGCGGCGGCGGCCGAAGAGGGCAAGGTGAAATGCGAAGGCGTCAACAGCTGCAAGGGCACCTCCGCCTGCGCCACTTCCCAGAACTCCTGCGCGGGCCAGAACAGCTGTGCCGGACACGGCTGGCTCCAAATGACCCAGGCGGATTGCGATGCCGCCAAAGCCAAGTTGGAAAAAGAAAAGGCCGCCACTCCCTGATCGATGCCCACACTCGCGTACCCGCCGCTCGGCTTTGGTCTCGGCCTGCGCACCATGCATTACGAGGCGGCGCTGGCCGAGCGGCCGCGCGTCGACTGGTTCGAGGCACTCACCGAGAACTATCTCGTCGCCGGCGGCAAGCCGTTGCATTTTCTCGCTCGTATCCGCGAGCGATACCCCATTGCATTGCATGGCGTGTCGTTGTCGATCGGCAGCACCGATGTTCTGGATCGTCAGTACCTCGAGCAGATCAGGTCACTCGCCGCGCGCTTCGAGCCCGCGTGGATCTCCGATCATCTGTGCTGGACGGGTGTTGCGGGGCGTAACTCCCACGATCTGCTGCCGCTGCCCTACACGGAAGAGGCGCTGCGCCACGTCATCGAGCGCGTCAGTACAGTGCAGGACATTTTGGGGCGCCGCCTGGTGCTCGAGAACGTCTCGAGCTACCTGAGCTTTGGCGCCTCGACGCTGCAGGAATGGGAGTTCCTGCGCGCGGTGGCGGAAGGCGCGGACTGCCTCATCCTGCTCGACGTGAACAACGTCTATGTGAGCAGCATCAACCACGAGTTCGATCCGCTTACCTATCTCGCGGCGCTGCCTGCTGCGCGCGTGCAGCAGATTCACCTCGCCGGGCACCAGGACCTGGGAACGCACCTGATCGACACGCACGACCGTCCCGTGTCCGCTCCGGTGTGGGATCTGTATACGGAAGCCGTGCGCCGCTTCGGGGCCGTTTCGACTTCGCTCGAGCGCGATGCTGCGATCCCATCCCTCGCCGAGCTGGTGACGGAAGTCGAGATTGCACGTTCACTCGCTCGCGAAGCACGGCGCGCCGCATGAACACCGCACTGTCCGCACTGCAATCCGCGCTGCAGGACTTCGTGCTGCACGGCGTGGGTTCGATCGAGGAGCACGTTCGCGGTACTGAGCGCTTTCCCGCTGGCACGCGCCTGGCGATCTATGCCAAGGCGTATCGCACGCGGCTCATCGAAGCGCTGGAGAGCAACTTCCCCATGCTCGCGCGGTTCGTGGACGCGGATGAATTCCAGGTTCTGGCCCGCCGTTACATCGAGCAGCACGAGCCCACCCGGCGCTCTGTTCGCTGGTACGGTGATCAGCTCGCACAGTATCTGGCCGTGGACGCACGCTACCGCACAGCACCGGTCCTGGCCGACCTCGCGGCCTGGGAATGGGCCATGACGGAGGTATTCGACGCGGCGGACGCTCCGACACTGAACCCGGGGGATCTCGTTCAGCTTGCGCCCGAGGAATGGGCGGCCTTGCACCTCGTGGCGCATCCATCGATGCGCCGTATCGATCTGGCTTGGAACGCGCCACAGATCTGGAAGGCGCTCCAGGAGGGAGTAGTCGCGCCGAAACCGGAATACCGCTCACAGCCGGAGTGCTGGCTACTGTGGCGCCAGGAGCTGCAGATCTTCTTTCGCTCGCTCAGTTCGTTGGAGGCGATCGCCCTGGACATGCTCCGCGAGCGGAAGAATTTTGGTGAGGTGTGTGAAGCGCTTTCGGCACAGTTGGGCGAGGAGCAGGCGCCGCTCCACGCCGCCGGTTTGCTCCGCGGCTGGGTCGGAGCCGGTCTGCTCACGCCGTCGTCGCCGGCTGGCGACAAGACGCTTCTGTCAGGAGCTTGACACTCCTTCAGGGGGGCAATGTGAACTAGGCTGCGGCCGTAGGATCAGTGGAGGATCATTATGCGCGCACTCACCCGGGGTGCCTTGTGAACCTCAAGATCCTCCTCCTGCTCTCCACGCTCGCCCTGAGTGGTGCCGTTGCGGCCCAATCCGCCGAATTCAACGGCAAGTTTCCCCGCGCGGCCTCGAGCGCTTCTCTGCCGACCGACCGGATCATCGTCAAGTGGCGCGCGACCGCCACGATTGCTTCCGACACCGGCGCACCGCCCACCGCGGCGCTGCAATCGGTGCCGGCGTTGGCCGGTGTGCAGGTGCGGTCCACGGCACGGATCGCGCCGCGAATCGAGCTGCTGCGGTTGCAACAGCCGATGTCGGCTGCGGATCTACAGCAGACGCTCGCGCGTCTGTCGTCCGATCCCGCAGTGGAGTATGCAGTGCCGGACCGGCGGCGCTTCCCGCACATGGTCGTGCCCAGCGATTCGCTGTTTTCCGGACAGTGGTACCTGCAGGCCGCGCAGATCTCGGCAATCCGCGCTAGCTCGGCGTGGGACACGACCATGGGCAGCGCGGGGACCGTGATCGCGGTGCTCGATACCGGCGTACGCTTCGATCATCCGGATCTTGGCCATGCCGAGCAGGGCGGCAGGCTTCTTCCGGGCTACGATTTCATCGACCATGACGAGGGAGCCACGAGTTTTCTCATCGCCAACGACGGCAACGGACGTGACCCCGACCCGTCCGATCCCGGTGACTGGGTGGACGCCGGCGATCAGCAGCACGCGCTGTTCGCCGGCTGCGACGTGACCGACAGCTCCTGGCACGGGACGCGTGTGTCCGGAATCATCGGCGCACACACCAACAACGGCATCGGCATTGCCGGCATCAACTGGAACGCATGGATACTGCCGGTGCGCGTGCTGGGGAAATGCGGTGGCTACGATTCCGACATCCTCGCCGGAATGCGCTGGGCGGCGGGCCTTGCGGTCAGCGGTGTGCCGGCGAATCCGTATCCGGCGAATATCATCAACATGAGCCTGGGCGCGGATGGTGCGTGCACCGCGGCCTACGCGGACGTGATCAGCGAACTCGCGGGGCGCGGCGTGGTCGTGATCGCCTCGGCCGGCAATGACGGGACGCTGGTCGATTCTCCGGCCAACTGCCCGGGAGTCATGGCGGTCACAGGACTGCGACATGCCGGCACCAAGGTTGGCTACAGCAGCCTCGGGCCCGACGCCGGCATTGGTGCACCCGCCGGCAACTGCGTGAATATCGGTGCCGGTCAGCCCTGCCTGTTCTCGATCGACACCACCATCGATGTCGGCACGACGACGCCTTCCGGGCCGAGCTACACTAATCAGACGAACTTCAATGTAGGCACCAGTTTCTCGGCACCGGTCGTTGCCGGCGTCGCGGGGCTGATGCACGCAGTGAATGCCCGCCTGCCCCCGGCGCTGGTGATTACGCGCCTCAAGGAATCGGCCGCCGCGTTTCCGACGACATCGGACTCGACGCCGGCGCCTCCGGTCTGCCACCTGCCCACGAGCGGCAGTGATGTGCAGAATTCCGAATGCATCTGTACTACGCAGACTTGCGGCGCAGGCATGGTGGATGCCGTCGCGGCGGTGGCCGCGGCGCAGCGGCCAATCGCGTATGTAGTACTGCCCGTCAGCATCACCGCCGGGCAAACCATTTCGCTCGATGGTCAGCAGAGTGCCGCCGCGTGTAACCGCACCGTGGCTTCGTTTGCCTGGAGCGTATCGAGTTCCAGTGGGCCGCCACCGACGATCAGCAATGCCGACCAGGCAGTTGCCAGCGTCCAGGTGCCCGCGAGTGGCGACTTCGTGCTGCGCCTGACCATCACGGATAATCAGGCCGCACAGGATCTCGCGGATGTCACGGTGACGCCAACGGCCGCGGCCACGACTGCGGTCGCGCCGCTCGCCAGTACTGCGTGCCCGACAGTGATCACTATTGCGCAGACGCCGAGCTCGACGCCCAGCGGCGGCAGCGGCAGCAAGCACGGGGGCGGGGGCATGCTCCTGCTCGACCTGCTGGTGCTCGGCACCGCGCTCGCGCGGCGACGCCTTTCCGCGCGGACGCCTGAGCTCTAGTCCCCCACTCGGATGACGAGCGCTTCGATGTCGGCCTGCCGCAGCCGCTCGCGCGTGCGGTTGAGTTCCTTCAGATCTTCGATCGGGCCGATGCGTACACGATGCCAGGTGTCGCTGTCGACCGAGACTCGCTGGATCTTTGACTCGACGCCGAGCAAAGCGAGCTGGGCGCGCACCCGATCCGCATCGGTGAAATTGCGATACGAGCCGGCCTGCAGAACGTAGGCGCCCGGACGCTCGATCGGCGCCGGCCGGGCATCGGGCGCTTCCGCCTTTTCACGTTCCGGCACCACGACTTCGAACTTCGGCAGCATCTGGTAGAAGTCGTACTGCCGTCCGGACTCCTCGGCCGGCTCCTCTTCCGCGGAGGCGCGCGCATTGCGGCCGGCGCGCGAGGAGGCTTCCGGCCTCGCCGGCGCCTGCGCCCCCGGCCGGCGGTCATATATATAGAGTGCGGCCGCGACCCCCAGCCCGATGGCGAGACCCAGTAGCAGGCCCGCACTCCCCGACAGCCCGCCAGCGCGACCGCCACTGCCCTTGTAGTCACGTGACATGACGCCTCACATCGAATCGGGCGCCGATACGCCGAGCAGCCCCAGCCCGTTGCGCACGACCTGCTGCAGCGCCGAGGACCAGCATCAGGCGCGCGTTACGCAGCTGTGGGTCCTCGACGATGAATTGGTGCGCGTTGTAGTAGGTATGAAAGTCGTTGGCGAGCTCGCGCAGGTAATGAACCAGCGCATGGGGCGCGCGGTTCTCCGCAGCAAGCTGCACGACCTCGGGGTAACGACTGAGTGTCCTGAGCAGCGCGACCTCCTGTTCCGCTTTGAGCTGGCGCAGGTGAGCACGCGCCATCCCAGCATCGAACGTCAGGCCGCGATCGGCGAGCTGTTTCATCACACTCGCGACCCGCGCATGCGCGTACTGGATGTAGTAGACCGGGTTGTCGTTGGAGCGTGACTTCGCCAGCTCCAGGTCGAAATCCAGGTGCTGATCGTTACCGCGCATCACGTAGAACAAGCGCGCGGCGTCATTGCCCACTTCCGCCCGCAGTGCCCGCAGCGTGACGAACTCGCCGGAGCGCGTCGACATCTGCACCTTCTCGCCGGCGCGCAGCAGCGTGACGAACTGGATCAGGCGCACTTCCAGGCATTCACCGGGCTCGCCCATCGCACTCAGGCCCGCGCGCACGCGCGTCACGTAACCGTGATGATCCGCGCCGAGCACGTCGATGAGCTGCTGGAAGCCGCGCTCGCGCTTGTGCAGGTGATAGGCGATGTCGGAGGCGAAATACGTGCGTTGGCCGTTCTCGCGCTCCACCACCCGATCCTTCTCATCGCCGTAATCAGTAGCCTTGAACCACAACGCACCGTCCTTCGAGTAGACGTGTCCGCTCGCCTTGAGACGCTCGAGCGCACGATCGATCGCGCCGCTGTCGACGAGGCTGCGCTCCGAAAACCACTGGTCGAAGGTCACACCGAACTCGGCCAGGTCCTGGCGAATGTCGCCAAGAATGTCGGCGAGTGCCAGGTCGAGCACCCGGCGCAAGTCGCCGGCACCCAGCAGAGCCCGTGCCCGCACGATCACTGCGTCGATGTACTCGTCCTTGTCGCCGGCGGGCGCATCCGGTGGCAGATCGCGAAACACCTCCGCAGCGGGGCGCTGGAGCCGTCGCTGCTCAGCCTCCAGGAGCTTGCGCGCGATCGGCAGGATGTAATCACCGCGATAGCCGTTGCTCGGGAAATCGAAGCCCTCACCGCACAGCTCCAGGTAACGCAGCCACACGCTCGCCGCCAGGATGTCCATCTGGCGACCGGCATCGTTCACGTAGTACTCACGGCTCACGTTGAATCCGGTCGCGGCGAGCAGGTTGGCGAGCGTCGCACCGTACGCCCCGTGCCGGCCGTGACCGACATGCAGCGGTCCGGTCGGATTAGAGGAAACGAATTCGACCAGCACCCGCGTGCCAGCCCCGACGTTCGAGCAGCCGTAGCGCGCGCCCTCGGCCATGATGCGTTCCAGCTCGCGCGCATACGCGTCGGGCGCGAGATGAAAATTGATGAAGCCGGCGCCCGCGACCTCGGCCTTTGTGATCAGTGAGGAGGCGGGCAGGGCGGCCACGATGGCCTGTGCAATCTCGCGCGGATTGCGGCGTGCGGTTTTGGCCAGGCGCAGAGCCACGCTGGTCGCGAAGTCACCGTGTGCGGCATCGCGCGTTCGCTCCAGCTCGATCGCGACCTGCGCTGCTGCGGCGGGCAGATCTGTGGCGGACAGGGCGGCGAGGGCTTGCTGGATCAGGCGGCTGATCTGGTCTTTCAAAGGCTTATCCCGGCGGCGATCGAGCGCGCCAGTCTACCCGATCACATCAACTCCTGCGGATCGACATCGAGCGACCAATGCACGCGATGCGTGTCGCGCAGGGCTTCTACCGCGGGAATCCAGTCGGCGAGAAACCGTTGCAACAAGGTGCGCGAATCACTTTCGATCAGCAGCTGCGCGTGATGACGCCCCGCGCGACGTGCCATCGACGCGAACACCGGACCGAGCACACGCACGCCGCCAGGCGCGGGCCTGGCCGCCGCGGCGGCGGCTTCGAGAAAACGCATCGCGACCTCGGCCGCGCGTGCATCCGCGCGCAACAGTGCAAGGCGGGTAAACGGGGGCCAGTGTGCCGCTGCGCGTTCCGCAAGCGCTGTCGTGGCGAAGCCTTCGTATCCGTTCTGCAGCAGGCTGATGAGCAGCGGATGCGCGGGGAACTCGGTCTGGATCAGGACCTCGCCGGGCCGTGCCGCGCGGCCGGCGCGGCCGGCCACCTGCACGATGGTCTGCGCCAGGCGCTCGCTCGCACGAAAGTCGGCGCTGAACAGGCCCTGGTCCGCATTCACGATCACCACCAGCGTCACGTCGGGAAAATGATGGCCCTTGGTGAGCATCTGCGTGCCGACCAGGATGCGTGCCTCACCCGTTGTGACGCGCGCCAGCAGAGTTTCGATCTCGCCCCTTCTGCGCACAGCGTCTCGATCCAGGCGCACCATAGGAACGCGCGGAAACTGGTCGCGCAGGAGGTCCTCCACGCGTTCCGTGCCCTGGCCGACGGGCTTGATCTCGTGCCCACAGCGCGGGCATCCGAGGGGCATCGGCTGCGCGGCGCCACAGTGATGGCAGCGCAGCCGCTGCGAACGCAGGTGCACGGTCAGCCGCGCATCGCACTGCTGGCACGGTGCAATCCAGCCGCAGCCTGGGCAAAACAGCGTGGGTGCGTAACCTCGACGGTTGAGGTAGATGAGCACCTGCCCGCCGGATTCGAGGTGTCGCGTGATGCTCTGCAGGGCTGGGCCGGCGAGTCCCGACTCCGCGGCATGCTGGCGGAGGTCCACGACACTCATGCGCGGATGGCGTGCCGTGCCCGGGCGGTCCGGCAGCACATAGCGCGTATAACGCCGTTCGCGCGCGTTCTGCAGCGACTCCAGCGAAGGCGTCGCTGAGCCGAGTATCACCGGCACGTTCTGCCGCCGCGCGCGCATCACGGCGAGGTCGCGGGCCGAGTAGCGCAGGCTTTCCTGTTGCTTGTACGAGCCGTCATGCTCTTCGTCGACGATGATCACGCCCGGGCGCGCGAGCGGCGCGAAGATGGCCGAGCGCGTGCCGATCAGGATGGCGGCTTCACCATTTCGGGCGCGCCGCCACGCGCTCAGGCGCTCGCCCTCGCTCAGGTTGGAATGCAACACCGCCAACGGCGCCTCGAAACGCTCCGCAAAGCGCTGCACCAGCTGTGGGGTGAGGCCGATTTCCGGCGCGAGCACGAGCGCCTGGCGTCCGCGCGCCAGCGTCTCTGCCACGAGGCGCAGGTACACCTCCGTCTTGCCGCTGCCGGTGACGCCGTCGAGCAGCCACGCTCCGAACCGCTCGCCGGCACGCACGACGGCGGCCACGACCTGCGCCTGGGCATCCGTGAGCTGCGGGCCCGGGCGTGCCGACCAGCTGGCATGGCCGGGAACTGCGACCGGCGCCTCGACGGATTCGACCCAGCCCTTGCGCAGCAGCTCGCGCAAAGTCTCGCGCCAGCGTGGGCTTGCCGCGGCAAGATCGGTTGCGGCGACCGGACCGGATGCCGACAGCTGCTCGAGAACAGCTCGCTGGCGCGGCGCGCGGCCGCCCAGCTGCGCCAGTCCGGACTCAAGGCCGGTCGCTGTGAGCTGCCAGCGTTCCTTCACCTCTTCGGCCGGATGACCCGAGCGCAACGCCAGGGGTAGCGCTGCGCTCACGACCTCGCCGATCGGATGGTGGTAGTACTCCGCCGTCCACTCCAGAAATCCAACCATGGCTGCATCGAGTACAGGCATTGCATCCACGATTTCCAGGGCCGCCTTGAGCTTGTGCGGCGCCACGACCGACGTGTCGCTGACTTCCATCAGCAGACCGATCAAGCGCCGGCGGCCGAACGGCACGCGCACCCGCTTGCCGGGCACGAGCGCCTCAGGCGCAAGGCCAGCTGGCGCGAGATAATCGAAGAGCCGCCGCAGCGGCGTGTCGAGAGCGACGCGCAGGATCACTCGCACGACTGATTGTCCACAGAAGCTGTGGGTAACTCTGTGCATGAGCTGGGGCGAGAACGCTTAAGTGAGCGTTGCGAGAGCACCCGCATTGCATTGGCGAATTTTTGAGCGCGGGTCAAGTAAGCAAACTCGATCAACGCCTTAGGAATCGGGTTGCGCAGGCACCGGGGGCGATTCATCAAAATGTCATATCGATTCGCGGCTCGTGTGCGTAAGCCAATGATTCAGGCGGCTTTATGTTTGGCGCCGAGATCGTCAACCCGCGATCGGGTGCGACGTTATAACCGCTACCCAGAGCCGCGTCGATGTGGTCGCTCCCGCGCGCACCGAGGCTGGCAGGAGTTGTGACACCGTGACGAGCCCCTCTGCTACGCTGCCCGCCGCTCTCGCCGCACTGCTGGCGCAGGAGCCGGCGCGCAAACCGAAGGAGGCGGCTCTGGATCAGTCCCGCGAGCTGGAGCGGTTTCTGGCGAGCGTCGAGCGACGCGCTTTCAAGGTCGCCGAAATTGCCGTACGTAATGTCGATGACGCGCTCGACATCGTGCAGGATGCAATGCTGCAGCTTGCACGCCGCTACGCGACGCGGCCGAGCGCCGAGTGGACGCCGCTTTTCTACCGGATCCTCAACAATCGGATCCGCGACTGTCAGCGTCGGCGCACGGTACGCTCGCGCGTAATCGCCTGGCTGCCCGTGCGGCTGCACGAGGACGAGGAGTTACCGGATCCTGTCGAGACCGCCGCCAGCGGCGCGCCGGGTCCGGGCGAACGGCTGCAGGTCGACGAGACGTTGCGCGCGCTCGAGCTTGCGGTTGGCGCTCTGCCACCGCGGCAACAGCAGGCGTTCCTGTTGCGCAACCTCGAAGGCCTCGACGTTGCTGCGACCGCCTCCGCAATGGGTTGCTCGCAGGGCAGTGTCAAGACACATTATTTTCGCGCGCTGCAGGCACTGCGCGAACGGCTCGGAGAATTCTGGTCATGAAGCCTCAAGACAGCGGCACCGAAGCTTTGGAGCGGCGTGCCCGGGAGCTGCTCGAATCGAGCACGGAGCGGCTCGACGGTCGGGTGCGCTCGCGGCTGACACAGGCGCGCTTTGCCGCGGTCGAGGAGGCGCGTCGCGCGCGCCACCGATTTGCCTGGCGCACCTGGATCCCCGCGGGTGCCCTCGCTGCTGCCGCAGCGCTCGCGGTCGTGTTGTGGAGTGGGCATTCGGCGCCACCAACCGCAACGCCGGACGCTCACAATTCGCTGGATGACCTGGAGATCGTCGCCGCCGGGGAGAACTTCGAGCTGCTCGAGAATCTCGATTTCTACGAATGGGTTTCCACAGTGGATGCGACCGATATCGGGTAGTGCATGGAGCGTCTGTCGTGGTACCTGTGTTCGATCCTCGTGACAGCGACCCTCGTGCCGGCGGGCGTCCATGCGGACGAGAAAGCGGCCGTGGACGGCGACTTTCTGGAATTCCTGGGCAGCCTCGACAACGACGATGCCGCCTGGGCTGCCTACCTGAGCAGCGTCGATACACCCGAGAGCAGCGCGCCGAAACCGGCCAAGCCGGCCGAGAAGCCGGCGCCCGAAGGTGAATCCAAATGAGCGGCAAGGCGCACGGACTGGTACTGACGGCACTCATCGCGCTGGCGGCGCCGTCGCTGGCGGCTGCGGGCGATGAAAGCGCGTCCACGCCCACTGCGGTGCCGTGGACCTCGCTGTCGCCTCGCACAGCAGGACGTGCTGAAGCAGTTCGAGAGCAAGTGGAGTCAACTGCCGGCGAGCCGGCAGGCGGCACTGGTACGCGGCAGTGAGCGCTGGCTGAACATGACTCCGGAGCAGCGTACGCAGGCCAAGGGACGTTTCGCGCGCTGGCAACAGCTGACGCCGGAGCAGCGCGAACGCATCCGCGAACGCTGGCAGCAATTCCAGTCCTTGAGTCCCGGGGAGCAGCAGCGCGTGCGCGACAACTTCGAGCGCTTTCGCGATCTCAGCCCGCAACAGCGCCAGCAGCTGCGCGAGCGCTGGCAGCGGCTGACCCCGGAACAGCGTCGCCAGTTACGCGAGGGAATGCGCACTCACCGCCAGCAGATGCCGCGTCCGCAGCAACCCGCGGGCCGTTAGCTCACTTGCCCGATTCAGCCCGATCGACAGGCGCGGCGTTCAGGCCGCCGGCGCGCTCTTCATGCCGAGCAGAGACATCACCTCGGTGCCCTTTTGCTGCACGGTCTTCGCCTTGGCCACGGCGTCCTCGACGTTGCCCGAATTGAAGGACTGCGTAGCGGCGCTCCACAGACCCTTGATCTCGTCGAGCCCGCTCTTGGCGGCGTCAAAGCTCGCCTGATCGAGACCCTTCGGCAGCTTCTTGCTCTTTGACAGCATGTCGACGCGGCTCTGGATGGCATCGACCATGTTCGGCAGATCGCTGCTCATTGAATTCCAGCTGTCGGTCAGTTCGGCGATGGCCTTCTGCTTGGCGGCCGCAACCTCGGTGCCGAGTGCCGTGACCTTGGCGGGCAGATCCTTTGCCGCGGCGAGCGCGTCCTTGTAGTTGCCTTTGTCCAGGACTGACTTGGCGCCGGTGATGGCATCCGCGGCTTCCTGGTACTTCTCGGGGAGGTACTTCTGCGCATCCACCGAGATCGCGTCCAGTGCCGTCTCCGCCTGCGAAATCGCTGCCTGGGCCTGTTCCTTGTAATGCGTGCAGGCGCTGGCGAACAGCGCCACGAATGCCAGGATCACCAGGCTGTAGAGGCTCTTCGCGTACATGAGTGCCACTCCTCAGTGCATCGGTTGGATTGACTCGGCGCGTCCCCCTGGACGCGTCCGCTACGGGATGCGGAGCTTTTGCCCGACCTGGATCTTGTTCGGGTCCTTGAGGATATCGCGGTTCGCTTCGAAGATCTGCGGGTAGAGCTGCGCGTCGCCATAATATTCCTTGGCGATTTTCGACAGCGTGTCGCCCTTTTTCACCACGTAGTATTGCGTATACGGATTGTCGGTGCCGGAACCGGGTGGCTGGCTCTTCTCTTCCATAGAGCACCTCCAGGAGTTGCGGTCGGGGAGGTGGGCAGACTACTCCCATTGACGCGGGCGTGCGAGACCTCGCGCCAGCGGCGCCCAAGCGCCGGGCGCGAGATCGCAGGGTGTCAGAGGCAGGAGCGGATCTTCTTCATCACGCTGCGAGGGTCGCTCAGGACCTCGCTGTCCCAGATCCGGATGACCTGGTAACCGAGCGATTCGAGAAGCTGCTTGCGCTGGGCGTCGGCGCCGAGACCCAGGACATGTTGCACGCCCACCAGCTCGATGATCAGCGCCTGCTCCACGCAGATGAAATCGACCACGAACGGCCCTATGGCGTGCTGGCGGCGAAAGCGGTACCCCTTGAGGCGCCGTGAGCGCAGCAGCCAGGAGAGCCGATGCTCGGCATTGTCGCGGCGCACCCTGCGGGCTCGGTCCGTGAGCAGCTGCAGTCCCATGGCGTCAAGCTACCGCGCTGCCGGAGGCAGTGCAGTTCGCATTTGATGTCCCTCAGTGCAGATTGAGCGCGCTGCGCAATCGCGCGCTCACGCAGTGCTAGATCTCGTTGGCGCGTGCAAAGCGCCCGATGTGCTCCGCCGCACGAAAGGCGAGCGCCTGGATCGTCATGGTCGGCTGGCCGCGCCCGGAGGTCACGAAGCTGCTGCCGTCGCAGATGAACAGGTTGCGCACATCGTGGCTGCGATGGAAGCGATCGACGACGGAGTGCTGCGGGTCGTTGCCCATACGACAGGTGCCGAGCAGGTGGGGCGAAAGCGTAGCCTCTCCGACCGGCACCCGACCGACCCGCTGGGCGCCGGCGGCCTCGAATATCGCGACCTGGTGGTTTTGCAGGAAGCGCGCCATTGCAAGATCGTCAGGGTGATCGCGATAGGTGGCGCGGATCGCGGGAATCCCCCACGCATCCTTGAGCTCGGGGTCAATACTGACGCTGTTGGTCGCGAGCGGCAACGAGGTCGTGTGACCGTAGCCGATCATGGCTCGTGGAAACTCCTGCAGGCGGGCCTTGAACTCAGCGCCCCAGCGCGGCGCCCCTTCCTCTTCGCGCATTGCCCAGAAGATCGGCTGGGGGCCGATGCGCGCGTCCATGCCGCCGCCGCCGTAGAAGCCGCGCTTGGGATCGGAGTCGTAGAAGTCGTGGACGATGCGCGTGACTTGTGCGCTCTTGTATTCGTTCAGCGCATGTTCGAACACCGCGCCAACTTCCCCTCCGCTGTTGAACATGAGGTACTTGCCGACCAGGCCGCTCGAATTGGCGAGGCCGTCCGGGAAGCGACTGCTCGCGGAATTCAGCAGCAGCCGCGGCGTCTCGGCACCATTTGCGCACAACACCACCGCGCGCGCCTTCTGGAAGTTCTCGCGTTTCTGCAGGTCGAAGTACTTGACGCCCGTGACGTGGCCGCGCCGATCGGTCGGCACGTTGAACACGTAACTGTCGGCCCGCACCTCGCAACGCCCGGTGGCCTCAGCCTCTGGGATCATGGTGTAGAGCGATGAGGACTTCGCCATCACTTCGCAGCCATAGCCCATGCAGAATCCGCAATGCACGCAGCCCGGGCGGCCACGGTAGGCGACCGAGTTGATCGCCATTGGAGCGGGGAACGGATGCAGGCCGAGCTTGCGCGCGCCGCGTTCGAACAGGACACCGGAGGATTTCACCGGCATCGGCGGCATCGGGTAGGGCTTGGAGCGCGGCGGATCGAAGGGACTCGCGCCCGCGAGGCCGGAGACGCCGACTTCCCACTCGACCTTGGTGTAGTAAGGCTCCAGTTCAGCGTAGGTAATGGGCCAGTCCGCAAGGCCCGTACCTGAGATCTCCCCGAGACGACTGCGCTCGATGAAGTCGATCTCGTGGAAGCGCCAATAGTTCGCCGTGAAATGCACGCTGCTGCCACCGACGCGGCGCGCGTAGAAGAGCGGATTGATATCGCGCGCCCGCTCGGCTTTCTGCTGTGGGTCCCTGCGGAATGTCTGCGGCGACTGGATTGGATCGTTGACGATGCCGTTCAGCACCCAGTACTTGAACTCATCGTGCTCCCAGTCGCTTGCGCGCCAGTACGGCCCCTGCTCGAACAGCACGACGCTGAAGCCGGTCTGCGACAGCTCGCGTGCCATCACGCCGCCCGCCGCACCGGAGCCAACGACGGCGAAATCGACCATATCCTGCGGACGAAGACGTCGCGCAGTCATCTCTTGCCCCCGGCGTCGGTGTAGGGGACGAAGCCGGGATAGTCGCGATCGTAGTAACCGAACGGCGGCGTGAAGACATGGCTGTCTTCGAAGCCGATCAGCTTCCAGCCAAGCCCGTCCTTGTTGCCGCCGTATTTCGGACTGGCGAGCAGGCCGGCGACGGTGAGGAAACGCAGCCAGCCGAAGAACGGTGTCTGCTCGACGCTCTCGAGATAGGCGTGCTGTTGAGCCTCCGACAGCGACGCGAACGCGGTATCGGCATTGGCGGTTCGGCAGCCGCCCCGAAACTCCGCGAGCTGCTTGCGGAAATCCGCAGCCTCGCCGGCGAAAAAGCCGGCGAAGGCGAGGTCGATGAAGTGCACGACATGAGCCTCGCGCGCGCCGGGCGTCTCGCCGCTGGGAATGATCTGCGCGCTGACGGCTTCAACGTCCGCAGCCTCTTCGGCGGTGAGGAACTGGAACGCGATCGCACCACCGGCAGCGGCAGTGTCGTGTGCAGCGTGAGCGGCGGCCGCGATCTGCGGCCAGTAGGTTGCGAGCCACGCGCCTCCCAGCGCAGCCGCGGAGGAGCCGAGGAAGGCACGTCGTGAGCTCGTGAGCGGCCGGTCGTCTTGGGGCATGTTCTTGTTCTCCCTCGGTGCGCACGGCCGCATCAGGTCTGCGGCGGCGGTGCGTACGCGATGCATTCCAGCTCGAGGCGCGCATTGCGTGCCAGTCCATTGACGCCGAGAGCGCTGCGAGCCGGATACGGTGGCTTGAAGTACTGCTTGTAGATTTCGTTGAATCGCGCCCACTCGCCGATGTCGGCGAGGAACACCGTGCACTTCACGACGTCGGCGAGCGAGCGGCCGTTGCGTTCCAGCACCGCCTTGATGTTCTCGATCGCCTGGCGCGCTTCCGTTTCAGTGCCGCCGGATACCAGCTGACCGGTCGCCGGATCGGTGCCGATCTGACCGGCGAGAAACAGCAGGTCGCCGGCACGCACCGCCTCTGAGAACGGCAGTCCGCGCTCGAGTGCGGCCGGGGAATTGAGAAATTCGGGCTTGGCGGGGACCGGCCGGTCGGCGGTTTCCGCGCAGGCGGTGCAGATCAGGGCAAGGGACGCGATGAAGAGGATGCGGGCCATCATGATCGGACCTCCGACGTCAGAGCCATAATTATGCCGCAACCCACCCCCTATTCGACCGCCTTGACCGCCTGGATCAACTGGCTCACCGCTGCCTGGCCGTCGCCATAGAGCATGCGCGTCTGGTCGAGATAGAAGAGTGCGTTCTCGATGCCCGAGAAACCCTGGCCCTGGCCGCGCTTGATCACGATCACGTTCCTGGCCTTATCGGCATTGAGAATCGGCATGCCGTAGATCGGGCTCGAAGGATCGGTACGCGCCACCGGGTTCACGACATCGTTGGCGCCGATGATGAGTGCAACGTCCGCCGTCTCGAACTCGGCGTTGATCTCCTCGAGGTCCGCGATCAGATCGTACGGTACACCGGCCTCGGCAAGCAGCACGTTCATGTGACCCGGCATGCGGCCCGCCACCGGGTGAATCGCAAAGCGCACGGTGACGCCGCGATCGATCAGGAGCTGCGTGAGCTCCCAGACCTTGTGCTGAGCCTGGGCCACGGCCATGCCGTAGCCGGGCACGATGATCACCTTCTGCGCGAAGGCCATCATCACGCCAACGTCGGCCGCTTCGATCGGCTTCAGGCTCCCCTTGACTTCGCCGCCGCCGGCCGCGGCAGTCTCGCCGAAGCCACTGAAGAGCACGTTGGCGAGCGAGCGGTTCATCGCTTTCGCCATCAACTGCGTGAGCAGCGTGCCGGCGGAACCAACCACGGTGCCCGCGATGATCATGGCGGCATTGTTGAGGACGAAGCCCTCAAAGCCGACAGCCAGGCCGGTGAGCGCGTTGTAGAGCGAGATCACGACCGGCATATCGGCGCCGCCGATCGGCAGCGTCATGCTGATGCCGAGCACGAGCGCCAGGCCGAAGAAGACGATCACGATGTTGGCGGAGGAGTTGATGTCGAGTGCAATGAAGCCGCCGGCCACCAGCGCAATGACGAGCAACATCAGGTTGATTGCCTGCTGGCCACGGAAACGCAGGCTCCGCTTGATCAGGTTCTGGAGCTTGCCGAACGCGATCAGGCTGCCGCTGAACGACACGGCACCGATCATGCCGCCGAGTACGGCCAGACTCACCGTGGTCGTGGCGTGCGTTTCGCCGCGAAACAGTTCCACCGCTGCAATCGCCGCTGCCGCGCCGCCGCCCATGCCGTTGTAGAGCGCGATCATCTGCGGCATGTCCGTCATCGCGACGCGCCTGCCGGTCCACCACGCGAGCACGCCGCCGATGAAGATCGCGGTGACGATGAGGAAATAGTTGCCGGCGATCTGGGGCGCAAGGAAGGTGATGAGCGTCGCGACCAGCATGCCCCAGCCGGCCCAGATCACACCGCTGCGCGCCGTCACGGGCGAGCTCATTCGCTTCAGGCCCATGATGAACAGGAACGCCGTCAGCAGGTAGCTCGCGTTGACGAGCAGGGTCGCCAGCTGCGGGCTCAACGGCGAGGTCATCGCTTCTTCTCCCGGCTGGCCTTGAACATCTCGAGCATGCGTTCGGTTACGACGTAGCCGCCGACGGCGTTGCCGGCGGCGAGCACTACGCCGATGAAGCCGATGACGATTCCGAGAGTGGAATTCGCCTGGCCCAGCGCGACCATCGCCCCAACCAGCACGATGCCGTGCACGAAGTTCGAGCCCGACATCAGGGGCGTGTGCAGGATGACAGGCACGCGCGCGATCACCTCATAGCCGGTGAACGCCGCGAGCATGAAGATGTACAACGCGATGATGCCGTCGATCATGATTCCACCATCTTGCGGGTTGCTTCGTGTCGGATCGTGCCGTCGTGCGTGAGGCACGACTGCGCGAACACTTCATCTTTCCAGTCGATCCTGAGCTCGCCCTTGTCGAGCGCGGGCTTGAGGAAATTGAACAGATTGCGCGCGTACATCTCGCTCGCATGGTAGGCGAGCTGGCTCGGCAGGTTGACCGGGCCCACGATCTTCACGCCGTGGTGGAGCACGGTTTCACCGGCGCGCGTGAGCTCGCAGTTGCCGCCTGACTCGGCGGCGATGTCCACGATCACGGCGCCTTGCTTCATGCGCTCGACCACGGCCCGCGCAATGATTCGCGGTGCGGCGCGGCCGGGTACGGCGGCTGTCGTGATGACCACGTCCGCCGCGGCGATGCGCTGATCGAGCACTTCCTGCTGCTTGCGCTTCTCATCTTCCGTGAGCTCGCGCGCATAGCCACCCGTGCCCTCTGCACTCACACCGGTCTCGACGAACTTGGCGCCCAGGGATTTGACCTGGTCGCGCGTGGCACTGCGCACATCGTAGGCCTCAACCACCGCACCGAGGCGGCGCGCGGTGGCAATGGCTTGCAGACCCGCCACTCCCGCGCCGACGATGAGGACCTGCGCGGGCCGAATGGTGCCCGCAGCGGTCGTCAGCATCGGAAAGAACTTGTCGAGCGTGTTGGCGGCGATGAGCACCGCCTTGTAACCGGCTGCCGCAGCCTGCGACGACAGAGCATCCATCGACTGGGCGCGCGAGATGCGTGGCACGAGCTCCATCGCGAAACTGGTGATGCCCCGATCCCGCAGGGCGCGCACGGCGTCAGCGCGCTGATGAGCCTGCATGAACCCGATCACCACCGTCCCCTTACGCAGGCCCGCGATCTCTTGCGGCGTCGGCGGCTGGACCTTGAGCAGCACATCGGCCGCCTGCAGCAGCGCTTGCGCCGTCGGCGCTAACTCGGTGTTCTTGAACGAAGCATCGGGGAACTGGGCAGCTTCACCCGCTCCGCGTTCGATCATCAGGCGTGCGCCCAGGGCGGCAAGCTTACCGGCCACCTCCGGAACCAGAGCCACGCGCGACTCATCTGGCGCGACCTCTTTAAGCGCGCCAATCACCACTGGCATGTCGCCTCCAAGGGAAACCTGACGCAGCTGTGGCCACGAGGCCACAGCAGCCAAATTTTGTCTTTAACTTTGAACGGCTTGCGGCGTTGAATTATTGCACAGTCCTGCCGTATCTTACACGTCGGTCGACCCGGTGGCGGCCTTGGGATATGAGTAAGCTCGAAGCCAAAGCAGTACTGCAGGAGTGGGACGATGAGCCGACGCTCGTCGTTCCGGCGTCCCAACGCACGCTATCGCAGCAGGTGCTACGCACGGACGTGTCCGGCATGCCACTCGAATGGATCGATTATCGCGAAGCGGCGCGGCTCTATCACATGGAGCAGGTCGCCTATGCGACCGGGAGCCTGCTGTACCGGCTTTACGGCGGCACGAACGCGCGCAGCGGCCGACGCACGTGCGTGGCAGTGAGCTCGATCATCGCGACCATCGGGCATTCGCACAATCCCGGCAATCTGCGTGGCGACTACACCCCGCCGCTCAACAACCAGACGCTGTTCCGCCGCGACGGCCAGATCTGCATGTACTGCGGCATGCGTTTTGCGGTCTCGCAGCTCTCGCGCGACCACATCCGCCCGTTCAGCCAGGGCGGTACCGACAGCTGGACCAACGTCGTCGCGGCCTGCCGCCGCTGTAATAACGCCAAGGCTTCGCGCACTCCCGAGCAGGCGAAGATGCAGCTGATCGCCGTGCCGTTCACTCCGACGTACGCGGAATACATCTTCCTCAAGGGCCGCCGTGTGCTCGCCGACCAGATGGAGTATCTGCGCGCGCACTTCCCGCGCACCAGTCCACTGCACGATCGCCTGCAACGCTGGCACGCGTAGACGCCGGCTACCGGGACGGCGATGCACGACTGGCCGGCGATTGCGGCAAGCCTCGCCGAAACGCTCGCGACCGAAATCGCGCCCCAGCCCGCCGGGAGCGTGCATGGTGGCTGCATCAACGATAGCTTCCGTTGGGAAAGCGGCACCGGGCCCATCTTCGTCAAGGTAGGCGCCGTTCACGCGCTCGGCGCATTCGAGGCCGAAGCCGCCGGGCTTAAAGAACTGGCACGCGCTGAGGCAGTCAGGGTTCCTAAGGTCGGCGCCACGGGCGCGACGCCGACCGCAGCCTGGCTAGCGCTCGAGTGGATCGAATTCGCGTCGCCCACCGGCCGGGCCGAAACGCTGCTCGGTGAGCAGCTCGCGACGCAGCACCGCCTGATGGCTGCCCAGTTCGGGTGGGAGCGCGACAACACCATCGGTAGCACGCCCCAGGCAAACGCCTGGAGCCCCGATTGGGTCGAGTTCTTCCGCGAACGACGCCTGCGCGCACAGCTCGCGCTCGCGCGGCGTAACGGCCACGCCGGACGCCTGCACGAGCGCGGTTCACTGCTGCTCGAGTTGATGGGTGCCTTCTTCGCGAGCTACCGCCCCGTTCCTTCGCTCCTGCACGGTGATCTGTGGGGCGGAAACTGGGGCGCCGATGCGGCCGGTACACCGCTGATCTTCGACCCCGCGGTCTACTACGGTGACCGCGAAACCGACCTCGCGATGACGCGGCTCTTTGGTGGCTTCAGCAATGCCTTCTACACCGCCTACCACGGCTGCTGGCCGCTCGATCCGGCGGCCGGCACGCGGCGCACGCTCTACAACCTGTATCACGTGCTCAATCATCTGAACCTGTTCGGGGGCGGGTACGCGGCGCAGGCGGCATCGATGATCGACCGTCTGCTCGCCGAGCTGGGGCACTGAGGCCGACGGCCGGTGTGCAATCCGGCCGCGAATGGGCTGCGAGAACAGCGGCGTCCGGCCTGCTAGTGCCCCGGCGGCAACGAAACGCTGCCGTGGATATCGGCGGTCCGTACATCGCCGCTGCCCTTGTTGGTGAGGGTGAAGTTGCCGCCCACCTGGCGCACATCGACGGTACCCGAGCTATCCGAGTCGATGTCGACATTGCCTTTGACGTCGACGATGTCGATGTCGCCCGAGCTGTCCTGCACGATGTGCACGCCCTTGCCGACTTGATGGAGTGTCATCGATCCGGAGCTGTCGGCGTTGACGATGACATTGCCCTGGACGCCTTCGACCTCGATGTCGCCGGAGCTGTCCTCGAGCTGCAGATTCCCGGCGACGCGCTCGACCTCCAGATCTCCGGAGCTGTCGCGCACCTTGAGATCACCGGCTACATCCTCGATGGTGAGGTCGCCGGAGGTGTCGCTGATGTCGGCGCTTGCCAATCGCTGGAACTTGGCATCGCCGCTGGAATCGATCGCCACCAGCGGCAGGTTGTCTGGCAGATCGACCGTGAGATCGAGCGTCGCGTAAGCATTGCTCAGCTTGATCGCGCTCAAGTCTGGCATCTGCACGTCGACGTGAATCACGTCGCCCTCGCGCGTGATCCTGAGCTGGACCTGCTCGAGGAGCTCCGGTGCCGAGGCGCACGCCCGGCCGGTGGCCGAGACCTCGCCCGCGCCATGCTTGCCCATGACTTTCAGGTCGCCCGCCCCGGCACGGATCTCGACCCGCGTGGCCCCGGCCACCGAGACCTGGCCACTGCGACTGGCGGTGAACTTGCACTCATCGGCATGCGCCGCAAGGAACGCCAGGGCGCTCAGCAGCGCACACAACAGAAGTTGCAATCCCTTGGACATAAGTCTTCCCCTGGTCGAGTTTCTGCCGATTGGATGGGCGTGGGGTCGAAAAGGTTTACCGGCCAGATTATTCTCGAACCCCGAACGGTTGGACAGCCATCCGCCGGCATTGACCCGAGGACAACGAGCGCCATGGTGAGAAAGAACATCGAATCGATCCTGCACGAGGACCGGCTTTTTGAACCCAGCGCCGAATTTCGTGCCCACGCGCGCGTCAAGCCGCAGGACCTCGAAGCCCTGCAACGCAAAGCGGCGCAGGATCACGTCGGCTTCTGGGCCGACCTCGCCCGCGAACAGCTCGTCTGGCATCGGCCGTTCTCGATCGCCTTCGACGACCATCATGCGCCGAACTTCCGCTGGTTCATCGATGGCGACCTCAACGTCGCCTACAACGTGCTCGACGTACACCTCGAGGAACGCGGGCACAAGACTGCGATCATTTTCGAGGGTGAGCCCGGCGATACGCGGCGCCTGAGCTATCGCGAGCTGCACTCCGAAGTGTGCCGGTTCGCGAACGCGCTGCGCGCTCTCGGCATCCACAAGGGCGATCGCGTCGTGATCTACATGCCGCTGGTGCCCGAGATCGTGATTGCGATGCTGGCGTGCGCGCGCATTGGTGCCGTGCACTCAGTCGTTTTCGGTGGTTTTTCTGCGCCGTCTTTGCGTGACCGCATCGAGGACGCGGGAGCACGCCTGTCGTCATCACCGCGGACGGCGGAAACCGCGGCGGGCACGTGATTCCCCTCAAGGCGACGACTGACAAGGCGCTGGCGGGCGGCTGCCCGACGATCGAGAAGGTGATCGTCTACCGGCGCACGGGATTCAAGGTGCCGATGCAGGAGGGCCGCGACCTGTGGTGGCATGACGTCGTCAGCCGGACAACCGCCCGTCTGCGAGCCGGAATTCGTCAACGCTGAACATCCCCTGTTTCTGCTCTACACCTCCGGATCTACCGGCAAGCCGAAAGGTATCCAGCACTGCAGCGCGGGCTACTTGCTCGGGGCCAAGGTGACCTGTCAGTGGGTGTTCGACCTCAACGATTCGGATGTTTTCTGGTGCACGGCCGACGTCGGCTGGGTCACCGGGCACAGCTACGTGGCGTATGGGCCGCTGTCGAACGGCGCGACCGTCGTCATGTACGAAGGCGCGCCAACCATTCCGGATGCGGGGCGGTTCTGGAAGATCTGCGAGACGCACGGCGTTACCGTGTTCTACACCGCACCCACCGCGATCAGGGCGCTGATGAAACTCGGCGAGGAGTACCCGCGCCGATACGACCTGAGCAAGCTGCGGCTGCTTGGCAGCGTCGGTGAGCCCATCAATCCCGAAGCGTGGATGTGGTACCAGCGGGTGATCGGCAAAGGTCGCTGCCCGATCGTTGACACGTGGTGGCAGACGGAGACGGGCTGCATCCTGATTTCACCGATACCCGGCGTCACGCCCACCAAGCCCGGTTCCTGTACCCGCCCGCTGCCGGGCATCGTCGCGGACATCGTGGACGAGGAAGGCAACGCGGTGCTCGAGCCCGATCACGGCGGGTTCCTCGTGATTCGCAAGCCATGGCCATCGATGCTGCGCACGATCTGGGGCGACAACCAGCGCTACATCTCGACCTACTGGGAACGGTTCCAGCGGCGCTTGTACGTCGCTGGCGACAGCGCGCACCGTGATGCCGACGGCTATTACTGGATCATGGGGCGCATTGATGACGTGCTGAACGTGGCCGGTCATCGGCTCGGGACGATGGAGATCGAATCCGCGCTCGTGGCCCACGCCCGAATCGCGGAAGCCGCTGTCGTCGGCCGCCCGCACGAGATCAAGGGCGAGTCCGTGTTCGCCTACGTGGTATGCCGGGGCGCGCGCCCCACCGGCAACACGGTCGCCTTCGAGAGGGAACTGCGCGATTGGGTGTCTGAGCAGCTCGGCGCGATCGCGAAGCCCGACGACATCCGTTTTGCCGACAATCTTCCCAAGACCCGCTCCGGCAAGATCATGCGCCGGCTCCTGCGCGCCATCGCACGCGACGAGGAAATCACCCAGGACGTATCGACGCTGGAGAACCCGGCCATCATCGACCAGCTGCGCGGCGTCGACCGTGCGGTCGCGACGTCGGCCGGCAATCAGCAGCCCAGGACGTCGGCTGCTAGCCGGGGTGCGAGGTCCGCCCGTGCCAGTCGAACGGCGGTTTCTGCGAGTGCAAAAAAGCAGACCGCGACGCGGGGCAAACGAGGCAAGTCGCAGAAACAGAACAAGTCTCGAGCGCCCGGCAAGGCGAGTAGTGCGCAACCTCGGCCGCGTGCGGCGGCACGACGTCGAGGCTCACGCAGAAAAAAGAAGTAGCAACGGCGGCATCCAGCCGTCTCATTCGAGCAACATCGACGCGCCTAAGCACAAGACGAAGCTTCTCTCGCCGCAAGTTTCCAGACATACTCCCACGTCATGAAAAAACAACAGCCAGATCCGCGGCTGTTGTAACAAGGGGGGATCGACATGAGACGTGCAAGTTCGCTGGTGATTTTGGCGTCAGTCGGGCTGCTTCCCATCGCGGCGAGCGCGCAGCAGACGCAGGACAAGGTCATCGCTGAGCTCATCGTGACCGCTACCAAGCGCGAGCAGACCTTGCAGGAGGTCCCGTTTTCGGTGGCGGCGCAAACCGACGAGCAGATGCGAAATTCCGGGACTAACAACATCATCGATCTGTCGCGCAATGTCGCGGGGCTCGCGATCGCCGACCTCGGCCCGGGCCAGAGCCAGGTGGCCATTCGCGGCATCAGCTCCGGCCAGGTCGTTCGCGACCAGCCCGGCGTGAAGGAATCGGTCGGCGTCTACCTCGACGAATCGCCGATCTCCGTCGCGCTGTTCACGCCGGACCTCGACCTCTTCGATCTCGAGCGCATGGAAGTGCTGCGCGGCCCGCAGGGCACGCTGTTCGGCGCCGGATCCTCATCCGGAACGCTGCGCTACATCACGGCGCAGCCCAAGATCGGCCGCTTCGAAGGATCGGCCGAAGCGACGCTCACAGACGGTACGGGTGCTGACACCGGCGGCTCCATCAAGGGCATGCTGAATGCTCCGTTCGGCGAGACCGCGGCGTTGCGCATCGCCGCCTACTACGACGAGATCCCGGGTTTCATCGACGCCGTGCAGCCGGACCTTAGCGTCAAGGAGAACGTCGACAGCGGCAACAAGTACGGCGCGCGCGTTGCGGTGCTGTTCAAGCCCACGGAGAGCCTCTCGATCACGCCGCGCATCGTGTACCAGAAGCTCGATACAGATGGCTATCCGCGTATCGACGTCTACAACATCCTCGGCAATCCCTACACTACGACTCAGCCGCCGGTCACGCTCGGTGAGCATCGCCAGTTCACCCAGCTCGAGGAAGGGCTGACCGATGAATTCACCTTGGGTGACCTCAAGATCACCTACGATTTCGGCTCAGCGACGCTGACTTCGATCAGCTCTTACACCGATCGTGACGTGGAAGTGGACCGCGACGCGAGCCAGCTCACCGGCAGCGTGACCTTCGACGTTGGCGGAACGCCGGCCGAAGTCAGGCTGAATTCGGAGCTCATCGACAGGACCAGCATCCAGAGCTTCAGCCAGGAGTTACGTCTCTCTTCGAATGGCACCGGGAAGCTCGACTGGCTGGTGGGCGCTTTCTACCAGCACACGGATCGCGACTACGGCCAGGATTTGCCGACTCCCGGTTATGACGCAGTCTGGCTTGCCCACGTCGGTCAGACTCCCGCACAGGTCGGCAATCCGCCCCCCGATAATCCGTTCTTCTCGCGCCTGAGCTACACGTTCAAGCAGTACGCGGCGTTCGGCGAGGCCACCTGGCACTTCACGGACCAGTGGGCGTTGACGGGCGGGCTGCGTTACTACAACTTCGATGAAGACCGCACGCTGACCTTTGCGGGATTCTTCTCGGCGCCTGCGGCGAATGTTCCGGGCTCGACTAGTTCGGACGGACTCTCACCGCGCGTCATCCTGGACTATTCGCCCAACGATGACATGAGCTTCACGGCGCAGGTGGCACGCGGCTTTCGGCTGGGCGGCATCAACGATCCTCTGAACGCGCCGCTGTGCTCAGCGCAGGATCTGGCCACGTTCAGCAATCTGCCGACCTGGGACGATGAAACCCTGTGGAACTATGAGCTGGGCGCCAAGATGCGCTTCGCCGGTGGTCGCGTCACCTTCAACACGGCCGTCTTCTACAGTGACATCAAAGACCTGCAGGATGGCGTCGACGTCGGCACTTGCTCTTCGCGCGTCGTGCTCAACGTACCGAAGGCCCACAGCTATGGCATCGAGGCGGAGCTCTTTGCGCGTCCCAGTCTGAACTGGGACTTCGGCATTTCCGCGACCTGGTTGAATGCCGAGCTCGACTCCACGATCACGGAAGCGGGAACCAGCAACGTGGTCGCCGGCATCCAGGAAGGCAACCGCCTGCCGACCTCTCCTGAGTTCCAGGCGGCAGCGAGCGTTACGTACAGCTGGGATTGGTCGACGGCCCTGCAGAGTTTCGTCAACCTGACGTACCAGCACGTGGGCTCCTCGTTCTCGCGCATCGCGGATGAGGATCCGACCTTTGGCACGTTCACGATGCGCACCTTCGGCGCCCCGCTGACTCAGCCGACGTTTACGTTCGATCCCGAGCTCCCGGCCTACGACATCCTGAACGCACGCTTCGGGTTCGGCTCGGATCGCTGGCACGCGGCACTGTTCGTCAATAACCTCACTGACGAAGATGCGCTGCTGTCGGTTGACCGTGAGCGCGGTCGCTTCGCTCGCGTGGGCTACACGACCAATCAGCCGCGTACCTACGGCGTGAGCCTGCTCGTCGACTTCTGACGGGCGGAACCAGCAGGGGGGAGTCGCGATCGGTTCAGGCAGTGACCGTCGGTCGCGATTCAAGGCGTGAGCGGTGCCGCCGCTCACGCCTTTCTGGTCTTCGCGCCTCGCGTTCTATCTGAGTGCGGTTGGCGCCGCGGTCGGCCTCGGCAGCATCTGGCGCTTCCCGTTTCTGGCCGGCGCGAGCGGCGGCAGCGCCTTCATCTTTGTCTTCGTTCTGGCCTGCCTGCTGATCGCAACGCCGCTCCTCACGGCTGAGTTCATCATCGGGCGCCGTTCTCGGGTGAGCCCGCCAGAAGCCGCGGGCATCCTCGCGGCGGCGTCTGGGCTGTCGCGGCGCTGGAATGCCATCGGCGTGCTCGGCACGCTCGCCACTTTCATGATCATGTCCTATTACTCGCTCATCGCCGGCTGGGTGTTGGCGTACACCTGGAAGACCGCGAGCGGCTTGCTGGTCGGTCTCGACCGGGAGCACGTCGCGGGACTGTGGCGTAGTTTCCTGGCGAGCCCGTGGGAGATGGGAGCATGGCACATCGCGTTCCTCGGACTCGTTGCGCTGATATCGGCTCGCGGCGTCAACAAGGGTATCGAGATCGCCAACAAGATCCGTGCCCCGGCGCTCCTCGTGCTGTTGCTGATCCTGGTTGCCTATGCGCTCGCCACGGGTGACGTGCAGCGTGGGCTCGCATTTGCCTTTGCGCCCAACTTCGCCGCCATCACGCCCCAGGTCGTGCTGGCGGCGATCGGGCAGGCGTTCTACGCCACCGGCGTCGGCATGGCCATGATGATTGCGTATGGTGCTTACGTCGCGCCCGGTACGTCCCTGGTACGCACCTCGCTCATCATCAGCGGATCGATCCTGCTCGTATCGCTCCTGGCTACACTACTGGTCTTTCCGCTGGTGTTTCGCTATGGCATGAATCCCGCGCAGGGCGCGGAGCTCGTGTTCGATGTGCTGGCCACAGTGTTCGCCGAAATGCCGGGCGGCCGTCTCATCGGGAGCCTGTTCTTCCTGCTGCTGGTGTTCGCAGCGCTGACACCATCGCTGGCCGGCATCGAACCGCTGGTGGCGTGGCTCCAGCAGCGGCGCGGGCTGGGCCGCGCGCAGGCTGCGCTTGTGACGGTCGCGGCTTGCTGGGTGGTGGGCATCGGGTCGGTGCTGTCCTTCAATGTCTGGAGCGCCTGGCACCCGCTCGGTGCAGTGCCGATCCTTGCGAACATGACCTTCTTCAGTGTGGTGGATTACGTCTCCTCCAACGTGCTGTTGCCGATTGGGGCCTTTCTGACGAGCTTGTTCGTCGGCTGGCGGGTAAGCCGCACCATCGTAGCCGAGGAGCTGGCCGAAACCAGCCGGTTCGCCCGTCGCTTCGCAGTCTGGTCGTTGCGCTATCTTTGCCCCGTTGCGCTGGCCGCGGTGCTGGCCAGCACGCTCGTCTAGGCACGCAGCGGCACCGAGGGGCATTCGAGAATGCAACGTTATTCGTTCCGCACGTTGTTGCGACACGCGCTCACCGCGAACAAAGGGTGGGAGCCAGTCTGGCGCGAGGTCCAACCGCAACCCTCTTACAGTGTCGTGATCATCGGCGGCGGTGGACATGGCCTCGCCACCGCGTACTACCTTGCCAGGCAGCACGGCGTTAAGAGTGTCGCCGTGCTAGAGAAGGGATGGATCGGTGGCGGCAATTCCGGGCGCAACACCCAGGTCACGCGCTCCAACTATTTCTATCCAGTGAGCTCAGCGTTCTACGATCACTCGCTGCGCCTGTACGAGAACCTCGGCCACGAGCTCAACTTCAACGTGATGCTCAGCCAGCGCGGCCTCATCGCCCTGGCGCACAGCGACCACGAGCTGGAGCTCACGCGACGCTGGGTCAACGGCATCCGCATGAACGGTGTGGACGCCGAGGAGCTGACCGCGGCCGAGATCAAGCGCCGCGTGCCGATTCTGAATCTGCGCTCACGCTACCCGGTGCTCGGTGGCATGGCACAGCCGCGTGCTGGCATCTCGCGGCACGACGCCGTGGTGTGGGGCTTTGCCCGCGGCGCGAGTGCCGCGGGAGCCGATATCATTCAAGACTGCCAGGTCACCGGCTTTCGCCTGCAGGCAGACCGCGTGATCGGTGTCGAAACCTCGCGCGGGTTCATCGCCGCGGATCGGGTGGTAATGAGCGTCGCGGGCCACTCTTCGGTCCTCGCGGGTCTGGCGGGATTTCGTCTGCCGATCACCACCATGGCCCTGCAGGCGATGGTGACCGAGCCGGTCAAGCCCATTCTCGACACGGTGGTGATGTCGGGCGCGATTCACGCGTATGCGAGTCAGAGCGATCGCGGTGAGATCGTGTTTGGTGGCGGCGCGGACGTGTACAACTCCTACGCTCAGCGCGGCAGTCTGCCGGTGTTTCGCGCCACGGTAGCCGCAACCCTCGAGTTGTTCCCCTGCTTCAGCCGCCTGAAGCTCATGCGCCAATGGGCCGGCGCCGTGGACGTCACGCCGGACACGAGCCCGATCATCGGGCTGACACCGGTGCGCGGCCTGTACATCAACTGTGGCTGGGGCACCGGCGGTTACAAGGCGATTCCCGCAGGTGGCGACACGATGGCGTTCACCGTTGTCAATGATCGCCCACATCCGCTCATTACGGCGTTCGGCCTGGACCGCTTCCAGCGCGGCGCACTCATCGATGAAGGTGCCGCGGCCGGCGTCGCGCACTAGGCCCATGCTGCGCATTCCCTGTCCTTACTGTGGCGTTCGCGATGAGCCGGAATTCAGTTTTGGCGGCCCCTCGCATGTGTCCCGCCCGCCGCCCAGTGCCAGCGATCTCGTCTGGTCGGCATATCTCTATCAGCGCGAGAATCCGAAAGGCGTGCATTACGAGCGCTGGTGTCACAGCTACGGCTGCGGGCGCTGGTTCAACGTCGCGCGTGACACGCTCTCGCACGAAATCCGTGCCGTCTATCTCATGGGCGAACCCCGCCCGCCGACGGCCTAGCCGGGCGCTTTCATGTCATCGGGACCTTATCGCCTGCAGCGCGGTGGATTCATCGATCGCAGCCAGCGCATCGACTTCAGCTTTGACGGTCGAGCGCTGAGTGGTTTCGAGGGCGATTCACTGGCCTCGGCGCTGCTGGCCAACGGCGTGCGCACGGTCGCCCGCAGCTTCAAGTTTCATCGTCCGCGCGGCGTGTACGCGGCGGGAATTGAGGAACCCAACGCGCTGGTGCAATTGCACGCGGGGGCGCACGCCATTCCTTCGGTGCGGGCGCCGGTCATCCAGCTCCAGGCGGGGCTCAGGGCGCGCTCGCAAGCGGGTTGGCCGAGCGTGTCTTTCGATCTGCTGCGCGCGCTCGATTTCGCCGCATCTCTGTTTGCGGCGGGCTTCTACAACAAGACCTTCATGTGGCCCAGCTGGCACCTCTACGAGCCGGCGATGCGCGAGCTGGCGGGACTTGGTCGCACCCCGACGGAGCCCGATCCGGATCGCTACGAGGTTCGCAACTTACACTGCGAAGTGCTGGTCGTCGGCGCGGGCGTGGCGGGGCTGACCGCAGCGGCATCTGCCGCAGCGACGGGCGAACGTGTCGTGCTCGCCGACCAGGACACCGTGTTCGGCGGGACGTCGCGCTGGGATGGATCGAGCATCGAAGGCGTGAATGCCGCGCAGTGG
This sequence comes from uncultured Gammaproteobacteria bacterium, assembly GCA_963695985.1. Lineage (GTDB taxonomy): Bacteria > Pseudomonadota > Gammaproteobacteria > Steroidobacterales > Steroidobacteraceae > DATBVX01. The sequence goes on along the minus strand of CAVOIC010000012.1, from coordinate 86,227 downwards.
CTCGAGACGACGATCGCCCGTCTGCAGCGTGCTGCAAACGTTCGTTGCCTGCCGCGTACGACCGCCGTGGGTTGCTACGATCACAACGTCGTGACGCTGATCGAGGACGTCGAGGCGGGCGGCCGCGCCGGCGCGCCGCGCGAACGCTACTGGATCGTCCGGCCGAAGCGCATCGTGCTCGCCACAGGTGCTATCGAGCAGCCGCTCGTGTTCTGCAACAACGACCGACCGGGAGTGATGCTCGCCGGCGCCGCGCGACGCTACCTGACGTGCCAGGCGGTGGCCCCGGGCCGGCGCATTCTCATCGCAACGAACAACGACTCTGCTTACGCGCTGGCGACAGAGCTGCACGCTGCCGGCATTGCACCCCTGACGCTCGTTGATTCGCGGATGGACCCGCCTGCAAACCGCATCGCCGACATGCGCGCCCTTGGAATCCCCGTGCACGTGGGGTCGATGCCCGTCAATACGCGCGGCTTTGGCGCATTGAGTGGCGTCGACGTGGCGCACGTCGAGGGCAGGTCGGTGCGCGGTAAGGTGCAGCGCTTCGACTGCGACGCGTTACTGGTGTCGGGCGGCTGGAGCCCGGCGCTGCATCTCTTTGCGCAGGCGGGCGGGAAGCTCATCTATAGCGATGCTGCGCGCTCGCTCGTGCCCGCCGCTGCGAATGAATCAGTGGCAATCGTGGGTGCCGCGGCGGGTCTGGCTGATTCGGCGACCATCGGTCCTCGCATCAGTCCAATCGGATCCAGCTCGCGGCAGTGGATCGATCTGCGCCATGACGTCACCGTCGCCGACATCGAGCTGGCGGTGCGAGAAAACTTTACCGCTGTCGAGCACGTCAAGCGTTATACGACCGTTGGCATGTCGGTCGATCAGGGCAAGACCTCACAGACCCTCGCGCTCGAGGTGATCGCGGCGCTGCGCGGCTGTGCGCCAGCACAGCTTGGTTACACGACGATGCGACCGCCGGTGACGCCCGTGACCCTCGGTGCCATCGCGGGGCGATCCACCGGCGCACTTTTTGCGCCGAGCCGCAGATCGCCACTGCACGACTGGCATGTCGCGCACGGCGCGCTCATGGAGGACTTCGGCGAATGGCAGCGGCCGGCGGCGTATCCGCAGGTGTCAGAAACGCGTGCCGACGCGCTCCGCCGCGAGGCACGCGCGGTGCGAACGGCGGTGGGCCTTTTCGATGCCTCGCCGCTCGGCAAGATCGAAGTGCACGGGCCGGATGCGCGCGAATTTGTCGATCACTTCTACATCAACGACTTCACGGCGCTACAACCCGGGCGCATCCGCTACGGGCTGATGCTGCGCGAGACGGGCGTCATCTACGACGATGGCACCGTCGTTGCCCTGGCGCAGGACCGGCTGCTGCTCACCACGACCTCGGGAAACGCCGCGAGCGTCGGCGCCTGGCTTGAGGAGTGGCGCCAATGTGAGTGGCCGCAACTGCGGGTGGTCATTTTCCCGGTCACCGACCAATGGGCGACGATCACGGTCGCAGGACCCTGGGCGCGCCGGGCCCTGGAACGCTTGAAGCCGAGCTGTGACCTGTCGAACGAAGCCTTCCCTCATTTTGGTTTGCGTGAGACCGAACTTCTCGGCACGCCGGTGCGCATTTGCCGTGTGAGCTTCAGCGGCGAACTCAGCTACGAGGTGAGCGCCGCGCCGGATGCGACGCCCACGATCTGGCAGGCGTTGATGCACGAGGGACGGGACCTCGGGATTACACCGTATGGCGTCGATGCGGTGCTGCACTTGCGAATGGAGAAAGGTTTCCTGCACATCGGTACCGATACCGACGGCACGACCGTGCCAGACGATGTGGGTTGGGGCAGAGCGGCTGCGACAAAGCGCAGGGATTTTGTCGGCAAGCGTTCACTGGCGTTGCCCGAGAACCAGCGCGCCGATCGATTACAGCTCATCGGCCTCACCGGCAGCGACGGCCGGTCGATTCGGGTCGGCAGTCACCTGCGCCTGGAGGATTCACGCGCGACGACCGATGGCTGGGTGACGTCTGCGGGCCGCACGATCCTGGATGATCGACCGGTCGCACTGGCGCTGCTGCGCGGCGGACGTACACGACTCGATGCCGAAGTTGCGGTATATGACGGCGGGCGGATCGTCACCCGGGCCCGCGTGGTGAGTCCGCCGTTTGTTGATCCGCGCGGAGAACGCATGCATGCCTGAGGTGACCGTACTGACGGCAAATGCCATCGCCCGCGTGCGCAGCTGGCAGCTCGCGCTGCAGCCTCCCGTGGCATTGGCGACAATCAGTGGCGCACCGTGGCCCACACGCGTCGGGGCGAGCGGCGGTGATGTGCTCTGTCTCGGGCCGAGCGACTGGATCCTCATCAGCGACCGCCGTGAGGGCGGGGCGCTGGTCCGCGAGCTCGAGGCTGCGGCCGCCGGTGCGGACCTCTGCATTGCCGATGTCACGCAGAGCTTGTGCGGCGTCGAAGTCCGTGAGCCGCTGGCGCGCGATCTGCTGTCGAAGGGCTGCGGCCTCGACCTGCACCTGTCCGTATTCACCCCCGGGATGTGCACGCGCACGCGGCTGGCCGGCATCGGCTCAATCGTGCACTGTGCCGATGACGGCAGAACCTTCCGGTGTTTCGTGGCTCGCAGCCACCTGAGCTACATCGTCGATTGGCTCACGGACGCGACCGTCGAATGGTCCACACCGTCGCCGCCGCCGAGGGGTTGACGGTCGCGACGGCGTGGGTTCCCCGCCCGATGCTTCAGGCCGAAGAGCGTGAGGGCTTACTGCATCCGTCCCTGCTACCCGACTTGGGTTGATGCTGCCTCATCGCCTCGGCCTGAAGGCGGCGGCCGCTTCCTAGGACCGCCGAGCGCGAGCAAGGTTGCATGGGCGCGATGAAGCGCGCGTGGCAGCGCCGTGACGGCGATGTGACGGGTCTTAGTGCACCAGGTCGCGCAGCTCGAGTGCCAGCAGGCGTTGCCAGAGGAGCTCCTGCAGGCTGCGAGGCCGGTCGAGCTGCATCCTGGCAAGGAGCGGCCGCAACGCGGCGGGAGCGCCGCCGCGCAGCAGCGACTGTGCCACCGAGCTCATCCTGCCCATCGTAGTGGCGGTTCGATCGCGCAGGCGCTGCAGCGCTTGCGCCAGTACCACCTCTTCGGCAGTGAAATCCGTGCCGAACGGATAATCGGAAAACAGTCCCTCGCGCCGGTGCGCGGCCAGCACCTTCTCGAGCGCCTCGGGCGTGTTGTGGCGATGGATTTCGGGAATGCGATGCTCACGCGGCAGCTTTCCGGCGGCCTGCGCCTGACGCAGCAGCTCATCCTGGAAGCGGGAGTCGGCGATGTTGAGAAGCGAGGCGATGACCTCGCGGTCCTCACGGCCACGAATCACCGCGATCCCGTACTCCGTGACGACGATGTCGCGCAGGTGGCGGGGGATCGTGCAATGGGCGTAGTTCCAGACCAAGTTTGAAACGGTCCGGCCCTCTCGGGTCCGTGTACTGCGCACGCACAGCACCGAACGTGCCCCGCGCAGCGCATGGGCCATTGCCACGAAGTTGTATTGGCCCCCCACGCCGCTGACGACCCTGCCATCTGCGAGGCCGTCGGAGATGGCTGCGCCCATCAACGTCGCCATCATTGCCGTGTTGATGAAGCGCGCGTGCTGACGTTGTTCGACCCGCAGCGCCATGTCCTCGCCATACAGCTGGTTGATGAAGCCGACGCTCGTCATGTCGAACTGGCGGCGCTCGCTCTCCGGCAGGTCGCGCAGTGCGGCGTAGAAGCCCTTGGGGCCCAGAAAGAAGCCACCGTGCAGCAGCACTCCGTTCCTGAGGCGAACACCGAGTCCCGAGGCCGCGACCTGCCGACGAACGTCTCGATCGCCGAGGTCGGCATCGAGCCACGCGCCGGAGGGCAGGCGAATGCGTCCGTCTGCGAACCGGCATTCGGCGTGCAGAACACCGATGTGCTGGAGGGTCGCAAAATCGCCGGCAGTCAATCGGCCCGGCAAGCCGGCGTCGATCAGCCGATCCAGCAGGTCGGGTGTAACCCGCTCACCGATTGCACCTTCGTTGAGCAGGCGCTGAAGCTGCAGCTGTGGAAACACCCGTCGCTTGAGAATTCCGGCGCGGTAAAGGTCCAGGTACCCGTCGACCAGCATCTCCGAGCAGCCATACAGGCCCTGCTGGAACGGCCCCATGCCTCCGATCTGCTCGATTGCCGCGCCTGAACGCGCTATCAGCCCGCCGTTTTCGAGCACCTGGCGCCAGGTCGTGTTCTGCCGGTGCCTGAGCTGCAGGCAATACACGATTGCATCGCCCAACTCGCCAATGCCGATCTGCAGCGTGCCGCCATCGCGCACCAGCGCACTCGCGTGCAGGCCAATGGCGTAGTCGACGGTGCCGAGGGGCAAGTTGGGAGGACAGTACAGGTCGTAGTCATAGCGGGGGTGATCGACCAGGTAGTCGAACTCACTCTCCGCAATCTCGGCCGTGCCCAGCATGAAGGGCAGCTGGCGATGCACCTCGCCGATGGTGACGACGTCGCGACCGGCGCGCCGGGCTTCGCGCAGTTGCGGCAGGAGATCCGGGAAGATGTCCGGATTGGAGCTCAAGCTGTAATGGGCTCGGTTCTCGACGCTGCGTTTCGCAACCAGGTGGCCGATGACATTGACGCCGCGGCTCATGACTTCCGCTGCGACGTGCGTGTAGTTGGCGCTGAGGTAATGCTGTTGAGCGTAGGGCACATCGAGATACGCCCCGGGCTCCATGAAGAACTCGACCACCTCGATGTTCCGCGGCAACGTTCCGGCGCGTACCGCGCTCACGTAGTCGAGCTCCGGGTAGTTGCCGAAGACCCGTGCGACGAAAGGCTCGAGAAAGCGACGTTCCAGCTCGTTCCTGGCAGTGGGCTTGCGCAGGCTGAGCGCCGTGAAGATGTGCAGCTCGATTTTCGGGTCGCGCACTGCACGCCGGTAGAACTCGTTGACCAGCGGGTTCGGTTTGCCGAGAGCCAGGGGCAGCCCCAGAACGATGCGCCCGCCGAGGCGGCGCAAGGTCGCATCGACGCATTCGCCGACGTCATCGAAGAGCTGCGTCATTGCCGGGCGCGGCTGGATTCCATCACGGGACGCGATTGTGTCACAGTGTCCGCGACAACAGACCGGAGGAAATTGCGATGGCCACGTTGCCTGCACTCGATCCAGCCGATGCACCCGTGCGCACGGAGACCGGATACCCGGAACCGTTCCGTTCGCGGGTGTTGCCGCGTGAGAAACGCCGGCTCGGTGATGCCTGCGGCCTGACCCGCATCGGCGTCAACCTGACGACGTTGCCCCCGGGAAAGGAGTCATCGATGCGCCACTGGCACACGCACGAGGACGAATTCATCTACGTCCTCGAAGGTGAAGTCGTGCTGTGCACCAACGGCGGCGAGCAGACACTGAGCGCGGGAATGTGCGCCGGATTTCCTGCCGAAGTTCCCGACGGACATCAGCTGGTGAACCGCAGCAACCGGCCAGCGCGCTACCTGGAAATCAGCAATCGCAATCCGCTCGACTCGGTGCACTACACGGACGTCGACCTGCGCGTCAATGTGGCGGAAGCGGGCGCCCAGTACACGCGCAAGGACGGCACACCCTACTGAGGGGCTACTGCGGCAGCAGGCGCAGTTCGAACCGGATGCGCACCGGGTTCTCGACCTCGGACGTGTCCTGCCATTCACCCTGGCCGACGCCATAGTCCAGACGATTGACGGTCAGTCCGCCCTTGAGCCAGGCGACGGTCTTGCCGCCCTCCTGCGCGCTCTGGAAGGTGAAGGGCAGGCGGATCTCGCGCGTTACATCGCGGATCGTCAGCTTGCCCGTCGCCTCGTACTGTCCGGGAGCCTTGCGGGCGAAGGCGGAAGTGACGAAATGCGCGGTCGGGAACTTGGCGACATTGAACAGATCAGTGTCGCGCAGCACCGTGTCGCGATTGTCGTCCTGTGTGTTCACCGATTGCGTAGTGACATCGACGTCGAAGCGGCTCGAGGCCAGGTTGGCATCGGAGAACGTGATGCGCGCCGTGAACTTCTCGAAGCGACCGTCCACATCGCCACCACTCTGCCGCGCGGTAAAGCCCAGCCAGCTCTTGGCCGGATCCACGGCGTAGTTGCCGGCACCGGCGGCGGCCGGTGTTGTAGCGGCAGCAGGCGCCACCGCGGCAGTCGGCGTCGCGCTCGGCGCCGGACCGCCCGCCAGCACCAGCGCCGCATACAGCGTGGGAAGAATCAGGCCGACGCGCGCAGTTCGCATGAAATTACCTCGGGGTTCGTGACGTAAATGGCAACATGCGCCGCAGCACGTCGTCCTTGAGCCGGAAGTGGTGCTTGAGGGCGGCGGCGATGTGCACTGCCGCGAACGCCACCAGGACGTTGAACAGCGTCTCGTGTACTTCATGCATCGTCTCGGCGAGGCCCTTGTCGGCCGCCACCAGGTTCGGGAGCGTGAACCAGCCGAAATAGCTCACCGGGAAGTTGGAGGCACAAGAGAGAATCCAGCCCGTGATCGGCATCGCGAACAGGAAGAAATACAACCCGAAGTGCGTCACACGCGCGAGCACACGCTCGTAGGGCTTGAGCGTATCCGGCAGCGGCGGCGTCGGATTCATCCAGCGCCACAGCAGGCGCAAGACCGCGAGCCCCAGGATCGTGAGGCCGATCGATTTGTGACGCGCCAGCACCGCAAAGCGCGCCATTCCCAGCGGCATGTCGTGCTCGATCTCGGCCAGGACGTACTGCGTGATGATCAGCACCACGATTACCCAGTGAAAGGTCTGGGATACGACACCCCAACGGCTCAATGTGTTCCGCAACTGCATGTTCACCCCTGGATGGCTCGCGGGAACCCGGCGCCCGCAGGCTTGCCAACATAAGGAATCGCCCGACCCGGCTCAACTGCCTTGGTTAGAATCTCCTCTATATCTCCTGAATCTCAGGTGAAACATGCGCCGCACGCTCCTGCTGACCGCGATCCTCGTATTGACCGCTGCCCTCACGGCCTGCCCGAGCGCACAGCGCCCCGAGATTCCGCCGCCACCGACGCCCACGACCGCGATTCCGCCGCGCGATCTCAAGGGGGCGACGATCTACCAGGTTCGGTCCGAGGACTCGCTGGTGCGCATCCTGGCTTACCGGGGTGGTGCTTTCGCCGGTGCGGGTCATAACCACGTCATTTCTTCGCACAACCTGACCGGCACGGTCTATCTACAAGATGACATTTCCCGCTGCGCCTTCGATCTCGTGATGCCCGTGGCGTTGCTGGAAGTCGATGAGGCCGCCCTGCGCCAGGAGGAAGGTGAGGAGTTCCGCTCCGAGGTGAACGACTCCGCCAAGCAGGGGACGCGCAAGAACCTGCTGGGAGAGGCGCTGCTCGACGCCGAGCATTTCCCCGGTATCGAGCTCAGCTCCACGGTGATTGAGGGCACGCGCGAGTCGATGCAGGCGACGGTGCGCGTGAAGGTCAAGGACCAGGAGCGCGATCTGCATGTGCCGATCGCGGTGACCTACGAAGGCGATCACCTGACGGCGACCGGTCAGTTCGCGGTGAAGCAGTCGGAGCTGGGCTTGAAGCCCTTCAGCATCCTGGGCGGTGCGCTGCAAGTGCAGGATGAGCTCAAAGTGAAGTTCACGGTCCGCGCCAACCGCAAGGCGGGCTGAATCAATTGCCGCGCAGCACGCCTCCGAGAGTGCTCACGACGCGATCGACATCGGCGTCGCGCATGGCGGGAAACAGCGGCAGCGTGAGCGTCTCGCGACCGATGCGCAGGGCATTCGGCCAGCGTTCCGGCGCATAGCCGAGCTGTCGATAAAATGTGAGTGCCGGGATGCTCGGATAGTGCACGCCGGTGCCGATACCTCGATCATGCAGTGCGCGCTGCAGGCGCGGCCGGGTGAAGCCGAAGTGCGGATAGTCGATCAGGACGGTAAAGATGTGCCACGAATGGTCCTGGTCGCCCCGTTCCGGAAGCAGCAGACCGTCCTGCTCCTTGAGCAGCTGGAAATAGCGGCCCGCGAGCTCGCGGCGACGGCGGTTGAAATCCTCGAGCTTGGCGAGCTGATCGATCCCGATCCGCGCCGAAACATCCGAGAAGTTGTATTTCCCGCCCGCGCGCACCACGTCGATTTCGCCCTCCGCGTTGCGCTGGATACCGTGAAATCGCAGCTGGTCGACCGCCGTCAGCACCTTCTCATCCGTGGTCACCAGCGCGCCGCCCTCGATCGTGGTCATGTTCTTGTTCGGATGAAAGCTGAAGCAAACGATGTCGCCGAAGGAGCCGATTCTGCGGCCGTGCCATGCGGTGCCGATGGCATGGGCCGCATCTTCGATGACGCGCAGGCGGTGGCGCTCGGCGAGGGCATAGACGGCATCGAGGTCCGCCGGCAGGCCGGCGAAATGCACCGGCATGATGGCGCGCGTGCGCGGTGTCAGCGCCGCCTCCATCTGCTTCACGTCGATGTTACGGTTGCGCAAGCCCACGTCGACGAACACCGGTACCGCCCCGACGCGCACGACTACGTTAGCGGACGCGGCGAAACTCATTGCGGGCACGATGACTTCATCGCCCGGCCCGATGCCGGCGGCCACCAGCGCCATTTCGAGCGCGCCGGTCGCGGACGTGCATACGCGCACCTGCCGGCCGCCACCAACATAAGCGGCGAGAGCCGCCTCGAAGCGCGTCACGTAGGGACCGGTGGTGATCCACCCCGAGCGCAGCACCTCCGCCACTCCGGCAATGGTCTGCTCATCGATCTGGGGACGGGTGAACGGCAGGTAATCTGTCATGGTGTGGCCCGCGCGAGAACGAAGACGCCGACGATGATCAGCACGATACCGCTCATCTTGGCGACGGTGAGCGCTTCGCCGAACAGCGCCGCCGCCGCGAATGCATTGACGACATAGCCAATGGACAACATGGGATACGCGACGCTGACGGGCACGCGCGACAACGCACCGAGCCACAGCACCACACTGATCCCGTAACAGGACAGCCCTACCCACAGCGGCACCGTGCGCAGGAGCTCCGCAGCTGCGGCCCACGAGACCTGTCCCGAGTCCGACAGCAGCATGCCGCTGGTGCGAGTGGCAGCTTTGAGCAGCAACTGCGCCGCCGCGTTGAGCAGCACACCACCGAGCAGCAGCGCCCAGGTGACAGTCGTCATTGCCGGCTCACGATCATGCGGCGCAGATCGCGGGCGCGCACGACCATCGGTAGCTGATGCTGCTGCAGCAACGCGTAGGCCTTAGGCTCTACGACCGCGAGCGCTTGCGGCAGTGCACGCCATCGCGACTCGAAGGCATCGAGATCCGCAATGCCCTTGTGCGGTTCGAGTTGCAGACCAAACGTCAGCTCGCCCTGTTCGTCGACCATGGTCAGGGTGCGGCGCAGGTAGAACGGCAGCGACTGGTCATAGGTGCGAACGCTGAACATCGGCACCTCGTGGTTCAGTGAGGGTGGTAATTGTGCCGCAAGCGAAGCGCCGGAGTAGATGGTTTGCACCGACCTTGCGCCCCACAGCAGCGCCGCGGCACACAGGTACCCGGTCAGGCCGATGACCGTGGTCAGTCGCACGCTGTCGCCGCGGGAAGCAATCGTGAGCGCGCCTCCAATCAGCGCAATCACTGCGACTGCGGCCAGTGCGGGACGCATTTCGAGGAACAGCACGGCGCGAGGCGAGTCGGGCAGCACCCGCGGCAAGATCACGGTCAGCGCCAGGAAGAGCGCACCGATCGCGATCAACATCACGCCGGTGGAGCGCAGGTCGCGCCGCAGGCGCGTCTCTTCGAGCGAAGCCATCAGTAGCGCCACGGATGGAAACATCGGCAGGATGTAGGGAACCAGCTTCGAATCCGACGCAGAGAAGAACAGGAATACGACCGCGCTCCAGGTCCACAGCAGGCGTCGCGCATCGAACGCGCCCGGCGCGATCGAGGCGCGCCAGCCGCCGAGAAGCGCACGCGTCGTCGGGATCAGCCACGGCATGCAGCCCCCGGCCAGTATCGCGATGAAGAACCACCACGGCTCGTAACGATCCGAAATGAGCGTGAGATAGCGCTGGAAATGCTCGCGCACCACGAAGAAGTCGAAGAACTGCGGCAGCTCGCGCTGCGTCAGCACCATCCATGGCAGCGCGAGCAGCACGAATAGCGGCAGACCGCTCGCGAGCGAGAGGCGGCGCCAGATCGCCCAGTCCCGCTGCAACAGCGAGTAGGCGAACAGGGTGATTCCCGGCAGTACCAGCGCCACGAGTCCCTTGGTCAGGAACGCGCCGGCGGCACTCGCCCACACCAGCCACATCCAGTAACGCCGGGCCGTGGGTGAGGTGCGGCTATCCTGCGCCGCGCAGAAGGCGGCGAGCGTCAGTGTGGTGTAGAAGGTGAGGCTCATGTCGAGCGTCAGCTGGTGGCCCATCAGGACCAGCAGCAAGGCGCTCCCCGACATGAATCCGGCGCGCCAGCCCGCGGCGCTTCCCCACAGACGGCGCGCCAGCACAGCGGTGATCAGCACCGTGAGTAATCCACACAGGCCCGTGTAGAACCGCGCCGACCACACATTCGTGCCGAACAACATATAGCTCACAGCGGTGGCCCAGTACTGCAGCGGCGGCTTTTCGATGTAGACCAGATCGTTGAGATGCGGCACCAGCCAGTTGCCGGACACCAGCATCTCGCGCGGGATCTCCGCGTAGCGTCCTTCGTCCGGATTGAACAGCTCACGATAACCGAGCAGCACAAACCAGGATGCCGCCAGTGTGAGCAGGCCGGCCGACAGCGCCGCGCGGACGTTGGGGCGCAATGCGTTTGGTGCGCTCATGACGCGGCGGTATCGGTGACCCAGTGGCCCTGCACTGCCAACGTGCCGGAGCGCCCGGGAACCTCGTCCATCTCGATCTCATGGCGCGGCAGGCGGCTTGCCTGCAGACCTGAGAACAGATCACGCATCGCCACCAGCTCAATGCCCTCCGCACGCCAGGTCAGAAGCAGGTGCGCGAACTGCGGGCCGAGCTTCTGGCCCTCGAGCTCGGCGTGCAACGTGAACACGTGACTCGCGCCAGGACGCGCGCGCGTCACCTTGAGAATGGCCTGCACCGCATCGTCGGCGGACTGGCCTTCGACGCCGATGAGCTCGTCGAAGGTCGGCAGTGTCGTCGGCAGCTGCGCACATCGACCCATGAGGCCGCCCATCGAGGGCATGAAGGGCTTGAGCCCGCGGGTGTCGCTCGCGTAGAGAAAGCCGTACTCCGACTCGAGCACCAGCACATGGGGATTCATCTGCCAACCGGCGGCGGCATGCGACTGCGGCGGATGGCCGAACACGCTCTTGAACGCCTCGACACCGCGCTCGAACTCGGCCCGCGTCCAGGAGGCGCCGGCTCGCGCAACCCCGTCCTGCCAGCGCACGTGATCGTGGCAGTGCAGCCCCACCTCGAAGCCCGCGTCGCGCACGGCTCGCATCACCGCGCCAGCCCGCCGGCCGATATCGGGGCCCGGCAGGAGGGTGCCATACAGCAGGGTCTTCCAGCCGTAGTGCTCCAGCACCGAAGTGCGCCGCACCTTGCCGAGGAAGCCACGCCGAAATACGCGCTTCAGTGCGCGCCCGGTGTGATCGGGTCCGACGCTGAAATAGAACGTGGCCTGCGCGCCGAGACTCCGCAGCAGCTGGACCAGCTGCGGCACACCTTCCAGCGTGCCGCGCAGCGTATCGACATCGATCTTGAGAGCGACCCGGCGCGCCAGACTGCCCGGCGCGGGCGGGACGAATGGCGTGCCGCTCATCGCGAGGCGTGATCAGGCCACATCGGTCAGTTCGCGAGCCGCGCCGAGATCGGCCCGGTAGGACTCGAAAATGCGCCGCACCGCGGTCCGCATGTCGATCGTCGGCTTCCAGCCGAGCTCCTCGCAGGTGTTCTGGATCCAGGGCACGCGGCTCTGCACGTCCTGGTAGCCGGCGCCGTAGTACTTTTCCGCCGATACCTCGGCAATGCGCACCTTGGCGGCGGGGCCGGCATACGCATCGATCGAACGCGCCACCTCCAGCATCAACTCAGCGAGCTGGCGGATCGAAAGGTCATTGTGGGGATTGCCGACGTTGTAGATGCGCCGCGACGCGACGCCGTTCGCGTTGGTGATGATCTTGAGCAGGCAATCGACGCCTTCCGACACGTAGGTGAAGCACCGCCTCTGTGCGCCGCCATCGACCAGCCGGATGTCCTCGCCGCGCACGATGTTGCCGAGGAACTGCGTCAACACGCGAGAGCTGCCTTCCTTCGGTGTCTGCATGCGATCGAGCCCCGGACCGATCCAGTTGAAGGGCCGGAACAGCGTGAAATCCAGGCCCTGATCACCGTACGCCCAGATGACCCGGTCGAGCAGCTGCTTGCTGCATGAGTAGATCCAGCGCGATTTCGGTATTGGGCCGAGTACCAGCGCAGAGTCATAGGGATGAAACTCGGGATCCGTCGACATACCGTAGATTTCCGAGGTCGACGGGAACACGACGCGCTTGTGGTGCTTCACGCACTGGCGGATCAGCGGCAGGTTCGCCTCGAAGTCGAGCTCGAAGACTCCGAGCGGGTTGCTGATGTAGCTCGCGGGTGTGGCGATCGCCACCAGCGGCAGCAGCACGTCGCACTTACGGATGTGATATTCGACCCATTCGCGGTTGATGGTGATGTCGCCTTCGAAGTAGTGAAAGCGCTTGTTATCGAGCAGATGCGCGACGCGATCGCTCTCCAGGTCCATGCCGTACACGTGCCAGTCGGTCTCGCGCATCACCGCCTCGCTCAGGTGATGACCGATGAAGCCGTTGACGCCGAGAATGAGCAGCTTCTTCATGGGCATGCTTCCAGTGCCGGTGAATGGTCGAGTGACAGGATAGAGCCGCCGTGGCGGCGTACAAAGCTGCGCGCGTCGAGGGACTCGCCATCGATCGCGAGCGATGCAATTTCTAGTCTCAGGCCATCCGCACAGTCGAGATAGATATGCGCGTCGTGCTCGGTGTACAGGCACGGTGCCGCGTCGGGATGTGCGGCACGCGCGCCGGTCCAGCGCGACGCTCCGAAGACGATGCGCTGCCGGCCCAGGTCGGTGAACGCGCCGGGAAACGGCGGTGCGACGGCACGAATCAGGTTGTGAACGCGCGCGGCAGGCCACGACCAGTCGATGCGGCCGTCCTCGGGCTTGCGGCCGCCGAAATACGAGCCCGCGGCAAGATCCATGGGTCGCGACGGCGGGCGTCCGGCGGCGAGCAGCGGCAAAGTCCGCGCGAGAAGGTCCGCAGCGGCCTCGGCCACCGCGAGCGATACCGTGAGTGCCGTATCGTCGATGCCGATCGACACCGCCTGCTGCGCGACAATCGGTCCGGCATCCGGCTTGCTCAGCATGAAATGCAACGTCGCGCCGGTCGTCGACTCGCCATTGAGAATCGCCCAGTTGACAGGTGCGCGGCCGCGATATTTTGGCAGCAGCGATCCGTGCATGTTGAGCGCGCCCAGGCGGGCCGTGCGCAGCAGCGGCTCGCGGAGCATCAACCGGTAGTAGAAGGAGAAGACGTAGTCCGGCGCCAGCGCGGCCACGCGCTCGACCCACACGCGCTGGTTTACGTCCGCGGGACTGACCACTTCTACCCCGCGTTCGGCCGCCAGCCGTTCCACGCTGCCGAACCACTGCTTCTCACCCGGCGCGTCCGCGTGCGTGAAGACCATGGGAACATCGACACCGTGGTCGAGCAGCACGCGCAGACAGCGAAATCCGACTTCGCTGTACGCAAACACGACAGCCTTAAACACAGAGCCGCTCGCGCTTCTGGGCCTTGTGGCTCTCGAGTACCGCCGCGACGATGTAGCGAGGCCGGCCGCGAACCTGTTCGTAGGTGCGGCCGAGGTATTCGCCGATCAACCCGATGCCGAACAGCGCAAATCCGATCAGCATGAAAGCGATGGCGAACAGCGTGAACACGCCTTCCACTTCCGGCCCCAGAATCAGGCGTCGTGCCACCAGGTACACGACGAGGACGCCCGACAGGCCGGCGATGATCATGCCGAGCATCGAGAACAGTTGCAGTGGCACGAAAGTGAAGCCGGTCATCAGGTCGAAGTTGAGCCGGATGAGCTTGTAGAGCGAATACTTCGACTGTCCCGCGCGTCGTGCCTCGTGTGACACCTCGATTTCCGTGGGTGAGCGCGCGTACAGGTAGGCGAGCGCGGGGATGAAGGTGTTCACTTCGCGCGATGCGTTGACCGCATCGATTACCTCCCGCCCGTAAGCGCGCAGCATGCAGCCCTGGTCTGTGATCCGGATGTGTGTGGTCTTTTCGCGCAGATAGTTCAGGGACCGGGATGCCCAGCGCCGCGCCCAGTGATCCTGGCGCCCATGCCGTACGGTGCCGACGTAGTCGTGTCCCGCGTTGATGGCCGCGCGCAGACGCGGGATCTCCTCCGGGGGATTCTGCAGGTCGGCATCGAGTGTGACGATGATGTCGCCCGCTGCGCGCTCGAAGCCAGCCAGGATCGCCGCGTGCTGGCCGAAGTTGCGCTGGAAGAGAATGACCCGTGTTTCCGCCGGGCGAGCGGCATGCTGAGCCCGCAGCAGCGCGACCGATCGATCGCGGCTGCCATCGTCCACGAAGATGCACTCGTAGGGTGCGCCCAGGCTGTCGAGCGCTTGGTAGAGGCGCGTGAAGAGCTCCGGCAGGCAGGCCTCCTCGTTGAAGACCGGCACGACGACGCTGATCTCAGGACGGACTCTGGCTTGTAGGACCGTCTTGGGGGGGTCCTGGGTAATGCTTTGCATGCAAGACTGCCAGCGGGTGGTTCTGTGGTTAGACGCCTGTCGATGCCCGGATCAGTCGCCAATGCTGGAACGGCCGGCCGGCGGGCGCAACCGTAGTTAACCGGCCCGCGCTTGTCGAGCGCCGGGGGAGCGGAATTAAGAAGAATTAAGGGCTGCGCCCGAACCTGCTGTGGGGCCGACGAGCCCGCCCCGCCAGCCGACCGGGGCGGCCCGGCCGGCGGGTTGCAGACCTTCAGCGTCCGGTCATTTCCTTCACCAGCGCGTCCGCGTGGTACACCTTGGTGAGGGCCTCCTTGATGATCGCGGGATCCACGGCAATCGCTCGGTTCTTCTCGACGTCGAACCAATAGGAGCCGGAGATCGAATGGATGTTGCCGTCGAACATCAGGCCCACGAGCTCGCCCTTGGCGTTGATCAGCGGGCTGCCCGAGTTGCCGCCGACGATGTCGTTGTCGGTCGAGAGGTTGAAGCGCGTGGTGAGATCGAGGGAGTTCCTGAGCTCGACCCAGCGCGGCGGCAGACGGAAGGGCTTCTGCCCGGTGGTGCGGTCGTAGGCCACCTTGAGGGTCGTGAACGGTGCCACGGGCTCACCCTTTTCGACCCAGGCCTGTACCTTGCCGAAGTTGAGCCGCAGGGTGAACGTCGCATCCGGGTAAGTGCTGGTTCCCAGTACCTTGAAACGCGCGCGCGCGATCCGCTCGCTCGCGATCCGGGTGGGTGCCTCGACTTCGTCCTCGTAACGCTTGCGAATCGCGCGCGCTTCCGGGTCCACCTTGCGGGCGAGCTGGATCATCGGGTCGGTGGAGGCATCGACAGCTGCCGCGCCGCCGTCCCAGAGCTGCGCGCGCAGCTTGGCGTCCGCGAGCTTGCTGCCGTCGACCAGCCGCGAGGCAAGACTGTCCGGGGACTCACTGCCGAGGACGCTCTTGATCAATGGATCGTCGGGACCGAGCCATTCGCGCATGCGCTCGAGGGCGAACGAGAGCGTCAGCTTGTCGAGTGACGGCATAGACCGGCGTGCCCGCCTTGAGATACTGCTCGAGTTGCGGCAGCGCCGAGTTGGTGTATTCGCGAAAGCGCTCCTCGTTCGGCTTGGCGCGTTCGGCAGCACCGCGCACGAGCGCGCGCGCATAGCGATACAGCTCGCTGTTGAATCCGGCGCCATTCTCGACGAAGGTGTAAGCGAGCAACTGGTTACGATACGCGGCCTGGGCCTTTGCCATGTCGTCCCACGCGGAACCGGCGAGCGCCTGGAGCGCGGGGTCGGCGGCCACCTTGGCGCGCAGCGCGCTTTCCTCCGCGCGCTTGGACTGCATCAGCGCATCGTCCAGCAGCGCGTCGAGCTGCTTGCGCCGCACCTTGATGGAATTCTCGATGGTGTTGAGCGGATCCTGCACGATGCGCAGTGACTCGGCGTCGTTCTTGCTGAACTGGATGTAACGTCCGCGCAGCTCGGCGTAACGCAGCAACCACACCGGCAGGAACGCGTTGCGGGCCGAGTTCAGCTGCTCGACCGTCAGCAGGCGATCGGTGGCGCCCGGATGCCCTGACACGAATACCGGCTGGTCCACTTCGGGGCCGGCGAAATTCACCTTGAGGTAGTTCGGCGTGCGCGCGGGCTTGCCGTTCTCGTAGGCGCGCATGAGCGACATGTCCAGGCAGTAACGCGGGAACTGGAAATTGTCCGGATCGCCGCCAAACGCCGCGATGTCGTCCTCGGGCGCGAATGCGAGCCGGATATCGCTGTAGCGTTTGTATTTGTAGAGGAAATATTGGCCGCCCTGATAGAGCGAGACAGATTCGCAGGAGAGCGGGCCGCTGCGCTTGTCCTTCTTCGATGCCTCTTCACACGCCTGCTCGAGGCGCGTCAGCTCCTTCTTGCGCGCGGCATTGGCCGCCTTGTCATCGAGTCCCTGCGTGGCTGCGCTCACTTTGGCTGTGATGTCTTCCATCGCGACGAGCACCGAGATCTGCTCGGTCTTGCACGCGGGTTCTTCGTTGCGCGAGGGAGCGAGGAAGCCGTCGGCGAGCAGGTCCTTCTGCGGCGTGGAGAGCTGCGCCAGGCATTCGCTGGCACAGTGGTGGTTGGTGAGGATCAGACCGTCCGGCGAGATGAACGAGCCGGTGCATCCGGATTCCAGCCGGGTCGTCGACAGGCGCACATGATCGAGCCACGCATCCGTGATCTCGACCCCGAGTTTCTCGCGGACCATCTGCTTGGGAAAGTTGTCGAAAGTCCACATGCCTTCGTCAGCAAGAGCCGCGCTGCTCAGCAGGAGCAGCACCAGGGCGCGAACCAGAACATTCATCGGGGATCCTCCAGAAAGTGCGGGCCGGACGTTGGAGTTGTTCACAGGGCCGGGCCTCGAGGCGCGCAAGGATAGTGCTTTTCCTCGGGGCCGACACTTTTTCGGTACCAGACGCTGCGGCGGCAGGACGAGCCGCTGCGGATCGGGCAGACGTAGTGGATCCGGCGAGCCGCGGCGTGCCATGGAAGCACGCCGCTGGCCAGGGCAATCGCCTCAGGCCTCGCCGGTCATGAGCAGCAGGACCGTCCCTTCGGGCGCCACCAGCATGGCGGCCCGGTCAGGATCGAAGGCTGCGGGGAGTCGTCCAGAGCGCTCGATGCCCAGATTCTCGATGTGGCTGACACGCGACGGCATCTCGGAATCGACGAAGGTGAGGACCGGCTTGCGCAGCTCACGTGTCGCATAGAGTCCGAGATTCAGGAAATCGCTGGTGAGCGAGATGCGGCGAAAGGGCTCCCGTTGCTCGTCGGTGGCGACGAACCCGAGCTGTTCCCAGAATGCCTTCGAGCGATCCGGGTCGCGCGCCGGGATGCCGATCTCGCTGAAGTAGCCGCACCAGGAGGTTTCACCGGGCTCGCGCGACGGCGGTGAGAACGTCCGTGCCTCGAGCAGGGTAATCATCACACCGTCCGGATCATGAAAGCCTGCTTCGTTGAACACTTCATTGCCCAGCTTGCGGAATGCGAACTGAATCCCGAGCGCTTCCAGCGCATCGATGTGGCGCCACAGGTCCGGCTTGACGAAGGTGAGCGAGGGTGAGTCGAACTCATACTCGTGCAGGCCGATGAAGAGGCGTCCGTCGGTCACCACCGCGTAAGGATGCGACCAGGCTTCACCGACCTCGGCCTGCGTGAAGCCGAGCTTTTGGTAGAACTCCAGCGACTCGAGCACGCTCGGTGCATGCACGCTGATTTCGAGGAAGCGACCGAGCATTGCAACCCCTTGCCATCCCCCGTTGAGCATCGTGCCAGATCGACCGGTGCGGCGCGACGCATGCGCGTGGCGCATCCGACCGGCGGTGCGCGGCGGCAGATGGGCGGCTTCGCTATTTCACATTGCGCCGGATCAGCGCAGCCAGCAGATTGACATGGTCAGCCCGCGCGTTGAGCGCCGGGATGTAGTCGAGTAGCTCACCGCCATTCTCGAGGAAGGATTCGCGCGCCGTGATGGCGATCTCCTCCAGCGACTCCAGGCAATCGAGGGCGAACCCGGGGCAGATCACGGTCAGCTTGCGCACACCGTCGTGTGCGCGCTGGCGCACCACGTCCGCCGTATAAGGCTGGAGCCATTCCTCGAACCCGAAGCGCGACTGGAAGCTGAGGCTCCACTCCTGTTCCTTGAGCTCGAGCGCAGCCGCGAGCAGACGTGCCGTCTGCTGGCACCTGAGATAGTAGGGATCGCCACTCTCGAACAGGCGCTTCGGCATGCTGTGAAAGGACATCAGCAGCTGCTGCGAGCGACCGTGCGCCTGCCAGTGCTCGAGGACGCTGGCCTTGAGCGCAGCGATGTAGTCGGGCGCATCGTGATAGTCGTTGATGAACCGCAGCTCCGGCACGATGCGCCAGCGCCCGAGCTCCGCAGCGACATGATCGAACACCGAGCCCGTGGTCACTCCGGCGTATTGTGGATAGAGCGGCAGCACAATGATTCGTCGCACACCACGGGCCTGCAACGCTCGCAAGGCTGCGGCAATGGCCGGGTCGCCGTAACACATGCCGAGCTCGATCAGCGCCCCACCATCCACCTGGTTCTCGAGTGCCGGCTGCAATGCCTGCGTCAGTCGCCGCGCGTACACGACGAGTGGTGAACCCTCCGGCATCCAGATCTTGCGATACAGGCGCGCGCTGCGACGCGGACGCACGCGCAGGATCACGCCGTGCAGGATCGGCAGCCACAGGGCGCGCGGCAGCTCGATCAGCCGCGGATCCGACAGCATTTCGGCAAGAAAGCGCCGCACGGCGCCCGGGGTCGGCGCGGCCGGACTGCCAAGATTGACGAGCAGCACGCCGACCCGGGATGCCGTCGGTTGCTCAGCTCTGGGCGGTTGCAGATAGCGCGCCATGGATCAGCCGGCAACATAGCGAAAAGCGCTCGTCTTCTCTACGCGCCCTCGACCGAGCGCCGCCTGACAGGCCTGTGACATTGCCGCGTGACTCGTGGCAAGCTTTTCCCTGCGGCTGGACAACATGGCCGGAGACCTCCAATGCCCAACGCGAGAAGGGACGAACCCAAAGCGGTGAGCCTGAAACTGCCCATCTCCAGTAACGCGGTGAAAAGCAGGACCGGGCGCGACTGGAAGGAATGGATCCGGATCCTCGACCGCGAACAGGGCCGGGCCCTCGGCCACAAGGCCATCGCCGAGCTGCTGTATGACAAGTACTCGGTGCCCGGCTGGTGGGCGCAGATGGTGACCGTGGGCTACGAGCAAGCGCGCGGCCTGCGCGTGAAGCACGAAAGACCGGACGGATTCGAGATCAGCACCAGCCGCACGATCGGCGCTCCGGTCAGGAAGGTTTTTTCCGCCTGGTTGGACCCGAAAGTGCGCTCGCGCTGGCTGCTCGACAACGCCATCACCATTCATAAGCCCACACCACACAAGTCGATGCGCATCACCTGGTCCGATGGCACCAAGAGCATCAGCGTCGCTTTCCTTTCCAAGGGCTCGGCAAAGACGCAGGTCGCCGTCCAGCACGGCAAGCTGGGGTCAGCAGCGGCGGCGCGCAGGATGAAGGCGTTCTGGGGTCTGCGCCTCGATGCGCTCAAAGAGCTGCTCGAAGAGCCGTAGCGCGCTACCTGTTCTGGGCCGCGATCGGCGGCGTGTGTGGAATCAGGCGCCACAGCACCAGTGCCAGCACGCACATGACGAAACAGAAGATCAGAGTCGGGAATGGTGTGTCGACGGGGAAGGTGCTGACCCACTGGACGCAGATCGCGCCTATGACTTGCTGCATGAACCCAAGCAGGCTCGACGAGGTGCCGGCGTGCTGGCGCGCGAGGCTCACGGCGCTAGCCGTGACGTTGGGGAGTGTCAGGCCCTGCCCGAAGGTCATCGCGGCAACGGGCGCGAAGATCCACAGCGGGTCCGCAGCGCCGAGCGCCATCGCGCCGAGCGCTGTCGCCGCACCGGCGATCGAAACCAATATGCCGGTATTGACGAGCCGATGCACGCTCACCTGTCCGTGGCGGCGCGTGACGCTCCAGTTGCCGAGAAAGTAGCCGGTGGCAACAAATAGGTAGTAGGTGCCGAACTGGCTCGGCGGGCGGTGGAAGACCGACACCATGACGTAGGGCATGGTGGATACGAACACGAAGAACACCGTGAAGATGATCGCGCCCTGGAGCGTATAGCCGATGAACGCCGGTTGGCGCAGCAGGTCGCTGGCCTCGGCGATGACCGAGTGATGATCTGCGTGCTGCTGATGCGAGGCGCGCGTTTCCGGCAACCAGCGCCATGCGGTCCACAGGATCACCACGCCGGCGGCCACCAGCAGCGCGAACAGGCTGCGCCAACCCGCGGCCACCATGAGCTTGCCCCCGAGCCAGGGTGCAAGGGTCGGCGCGATCACGGTGACCATCGTGAGCCACGCGATCATGCGTGCCATCTTCTCGCGCGGGTAGAGATCGTTGACGATGGCGCGCGAGACGATCATGCCCGCGGAAGTTCCCAGCGCCTGGATCGCGCGACCAGCGATCAGCCACTGCAGGTTCGGCGCTGCGAAACACATCAATGAGCCGGCATTGAAGATGAGCAGACCGACTAGAATGATCGGCCTGCGGCCAAAGCGGTCCGACAGCGGACCGTTCGCCAGCAGCCCGAACGAGAACGCAAGCAGCGCGACGCTCATGGTGAGCTGCACGTGCGCCACATCGGTGGCGAAGTATTCGCGCAGCACCGGCAGGGCGGGCAGGTAGATGTTGACGGCCGCGGGCCCTACGGCCGTGATCGCGGCAAGCAGCACTAACAGGGACCGATCGGAGAGGCGCGGAGCCGGCTGCCTTGAAGCGTCAGGCGGGCCGTCAGCGCTCACGCGGTGATGCCACCGACGCAGACGTACTTGATCTCGGCGTAATCCTGAATGCCGTACTTGGAGCCTTCGCGCCCCACGCCCGATTCTTTCATGCCGCCGAAGGGGGCGACTTCCGTGGAGATGATGCCGGTGTTCAAGCCGACGATGCCGTACTCGAGACCTTCGGCGACGCGCCAGGAACGCGCCAGGTCACGCGTGTAGAAGTACGCGGCGAGCCCGAACTCCGTATCGTTGGCCATCTGGATGGCCTGCGCCTCGGTCTTGAAGCGAAACAGCGGCGCAATGGGACCGAAGGTTTCCTCGCGCGCCACCATCATGTTCGGTTTGACATTGGTGAGCACGGTCGGCTCGAAGAACGTGCCGCCGAGCGCATGGCGCTTGCCGCCGGTGGCAACCGCTGCGCCCTTGGAGAGGGCATCGGCGATATGTTCCTCGACCTTCGCGATCGCGTTCATGTCGATCAGCGGTCCCTGGTCGGTCGCGCCCTTCAGGCCATCGCCGATTCTGAGCAACGCCACGGCATCAACCAGCTTGCCGGTGAACTCCTCGTACACACCTTCCTGCACCAGGATGCGGTTGGCACAGACGCAGGTCTGGCCGGTGTTGCGGTACTTGCTCGCAATCGCGCCCTGCACGGCAGCATCGAGATCCGCATCATCGAAAACGATGAAGGGCGCATTGCCGCCGAGCTCCAGCGACACTTTCTTCATGGTCCCGGCGCACTGTGCCATGAGCTTCTTGCCCACGGCGGTCGAGCCGGTAAAGGTGAGCTTGCGCACGATGGGGTTCGAGGTCAGCTCCCCGCCGATCGCGTTCGCGTGCCCCGTGATCACGTTGAACACCCCCTTCGGCACTCCGGCGCGATCGGCGAGCTCCGCCATCGCGAACGCGGAGTAGGGCGTCTGCGTGGCGGGCTTGCAGACGATCGTGCATCCGGCCGCCAGTGCCGGGCCGGCCTTGCGCGTGATCATCGCCGCGGGAAAATTCCATGGAGTGATGGCAGCGACCACGCCGACCGGCTGGCGCAGCACCAGGATCCGTTTGTCGCCCTGGTGGCCCGGGATCACGTCGCCGTAGAGGCGCTTGCCTTCCTCTGCAAACCACTCGATGAAGGAGGCGGCATAGGCGATTTCGCCCTTGGCCTCGGCGAGCGGTTTGCCCTGCTCGGCGGTCATCAGCACGCCCAGATCGTCCTGGTTCGCCAGCATGAGGTCGTGCCAGCGCCTGAGGATCAGCGCGCGTTCCTTTGCGGTCCGTCGTGCCCAACCCGGGAACGCCGCCTGTGCGGCTTCGATGGCGCGGCGCGTTTCCGCCGCACCCATGTCTGGCACCGTCCCGAGCTTGGCTTGCGTGGCCGGGTTGATGACGTCGATGCTCGCGCGGCTCGCGGCATCCAACCAGGCTCCGTCGATGTAGCACTGCTGACGGAAAAGCTTGCTGTCTTTGAGCTGCATGTTGGCGCCTCGAATGAACTAGCCGACGTGGCTGCGCAGGAATTCGAGCGAGCGCTCGAACGCAAGGCGGGCGCTCTGCGGCTCGAAGGTCGAGCGCTCGCTGCAATTGAAGCCGTGGCCGGCGGGATAGATGTGAAAGATGCCCTGCGGGTGCAGCTGGCGCACCTTCTCCACCGTCGCGGGTGGAATCGATTGGTCCTGCTCCCCGAAGTGATACATGACCGGACAGCGCGGGGTGCGATCCGCGTACTGCAGGATGCGGCCGCCGTAATAGCAGACTGCGGCGCTGATCGGCAGACGGCAGGCCGCAACGTACGCGATCGTTCCGCCCCAGCAATACCCGATCACGCTCGTCTTGCCCGCAGACGCGGTGGCCTCGACCGCGGCTCCCACGTCGAGCAGTGTCTGTGGTGGCTTGAGGGCCATCATGGTCTCGACACCCTGCTGCATCTGTGTGTAGTCGAGCACGATCCCCGGCCGCACGCGATCGAACATGGCCGGTGCAATGCACAGGTAGCCTTCGGCCGCATACTGGTCCGCGATCTCGCAGATGTGGCGCGTGAGGCCAAAGATCTCCTGGATGATGACCAGGCCGCCGCGGGGTGCGCCGGCGGGTTGCGCGCGATAAGCGCTGAAGCGATGACCGTCGGGAGCCGACAGCTCGATGGTGTCTGCCATGGGATTCTCCGGCGAAGGCCCGACAGTTTGCCGCAAACAGCGCTCGCTAGGCGAGGGCCGGTCAGCATCGGTGTGCAGCGCAACTTCTACCTGCCGGCGGCCTGCACCACGCGCTGATCAATGGCGCCGAACAGGCTCCGGCCTTCAGCATCGAGCATTTCGATGCGCACCCGGTCGCCGAAACGCAGGAACGGCGTCGTCGGGCGCCCGTGCGCGATCTGCTCGAGAGTACGCTTCTCGGCCAGGCAGCTCGAGCCGCGGCTGCGGTCGTAGTTGGAGACCGTGCCGGAACCGATGATGGTTCCCGCCCCAAGGCGGCGCGTGCGGCTGGCGTGTGCGACCAATTGCGGAAAGTCGAACGTCATATCGATGCCGGCATCGGGCCGGCCGAACAGCTGTCCATTGATGTAACTCACCAGCGGCAGGTGGATTCTGCCGCCATCCCAGGCAGGGCCCACCTCATCGGGCGTGAGCGCCACGGGCGAAAACGCGGTCGCGGGTTTGGACTGGTAGAAGCCCAACCCCTTGGCGAGCTCGCCTGGGATGAGGTTGCGCAGCGACCAGTCGTTCACCAGCATCAGCAGCTTGATATGTGCGCGCGCCGATTGAGGTGAGATGCCCATCGGGACATCGTCAGTAATGACCGCCACCTCCGCCTCGAGATCGATGCCGTACTCCTCGTCAGGTACGGGAACGTCGTCCGTGGGACCGAGGAAATCGTCGGACCCGCCCTGGTAAATGAGCGGGTCGGTCCAGAATGAGGGCGGCATTTCGGCGCCGCGCGCCTTGCGAACCAGCTCGACGTGATTGACATAGGCGCTGCCGTCGGCCCACTGGTAGGCGCGCGGCAACGGCGCGGCGGTGCGCGCCGGATCGAAGGCGAACGCTCCGGGGACGGCACCACGCTCCAGTTCAAGGGCGATCGGCTCGAGACGCGGTGCAACCCGCGCCCAGGCGTCGAGCGCCCGCTGCAGCGTCGGCGCAATGTCGGGCACTGCAATGGCGCGCGCGAGATCGCGGCTCACGAGCACCAGTGTGCCGTCGCGTGATCCGTCCTTCAGTGTCGCGAGCTTGATGGCGCGCTCCTCAGGAGCCCTTCCAGCTGTCGACGTATCCGGCCCATTCGACCGACTGCGCCGCAGCGCCGATCTCGAGCGCGTCCCGCGCATCGACCATCACCGCGACCTCGTCGGTCGCAGGCTTTGGCTGCTTGAGCATGTTGCGGAGCGCCTTCGGGTGCGGTCCGTGCGTAAAGCCGGCGGGGTGCAGCGTCATCATGCCCGGATGAATGTTGTCGCGGCTGAAGAAGTTGCCGGCGTGGTAGAAGAGCATCTCGTCGTAGTCATCGTTGTTATGAAAGAACGGCACCTTGAGCGCGCCCTCGTCGGTTTCGAAGGGCCGGGGCACGAAGGTGCAGACCACGAAGCGGTTGGCCACGAAGGTCGTGTGCGCGGACGGCGGCAGATGGTAGCGATGGCTCATCAGCGGTCGGATGTCGCGCACATTGATCCGCACCACGCTGAGGTCACCGTGCCAGCCCAGCGCATCGAGTGGGTTGAACGGGTAGGTGACGGTCGACACGGCGCCGCGCCGCTTGATCCGCACCTCCCAGGCCTGATCGCTTTGCTGGTGCTGAAAGGCAGCGTCGATGTGGGGAACATCGAGCAGGGCCGGATCGAATATTGCGTGTACGCCGACCAGCCCTTTTTCCGGCAGCGCATAACTGGAATTGCTCGCCTCGATGAGCAGAGCGGCTATTGGCGCGGAGCAATTCACTCGCCACATCGTGCCTCGTGGCAGCACGATGTAGTCGCCCGACTCGATCTCCAGATGGCCGAAGTCGCAGTACAGGTCTCCCCGACCCTGATGCACGAACATGAGCTCATCGCCGTCGGCATTGCGCACCAGGTGATCCATCGCCCCGCCAGTGCGCCAGAATCGCACGCGCACGCTGGAGTTGAAGAGAATCTCCGCGGCCTGCCATGGTGAGGTCGGCGCTGCGGCAAGCTTCGTCAGATCGAAGGCATGTGGTCGCAACGGGCCCTCGAAGCTGACCCAGCCGGTGGGTGGATGCCGGTGATACAGGTGCGCCGCCGGGCCGAAGAACCCTTCCTTGCTCATCTCGCGCTCGAAAGTGCCGGCGGGCAGATCCGCGTGCGCCTGGCGCGAAGCCTGACCTTCGACGCGCGGAAAGGAGATGTAACGTTTCATGACAGCGGGCTCGTGGGAGGAGAGGTCGGTGGGTTAATTTAGTTTCAATTGAAACTAATGGCAAATATGCGAGGCGCGGCGCTACGCGACGCAGCGCTGCGCCGGCGAAACGGACCTAGCGCTCGAGGATCGCAGTAACCCCCATGCCACCCGCAGTGCACACAGAGATCAGACCGCGTCCGCTGCCTTTCTGCGCCAGGAGCTTGGCGAGTGTCGCGACGATGCGTGTACCCGTGGCTGCGAACGGATGGCCGATCGCGACGCTGCCGCCCATGACATTGAGGCGCGCGCGGTCGATGCTGCCCAGCGGCTGCGGCAGGCCGAGCCGCTCACGGCAGAATTCGGCCGATTCCCAGGCCTTGAGCGTACACAGCACCTGCGCCGCAAACGCCTCGTGGATCTCGTAGTAATCGAAATCCTGCAGCTTGAGCCCGGCATCCTTGAGCATACGTGGCACGGTGTAGGCGGGCGCCATGAGCAGGCCCTCCTTGTGCACGAAATCGACCGCGCCCACTTTCCCATAGCGCAGGTGGGCCTGTACCGGCAGCCCACGTGCGCGCGCCCAATCCTCCGAGGCCAGCAGCACGGCGGCGGCACCATCCGTCATCGGCGTGGAATTTCCCGCGGTGAGCGTGCCCGCGCCGCTTGAATCGAACGAAGGCTTGAGCTTGGCGAGCTTCTCGAGGGTCGTGTCGCGCCGGATGTTGTTGTCCGCCTTCAGGCCCTGGTATTCGACGATCAGGTCATCGTAGAAGCCGGCATCGTAAGCGGCCGCCGCGTGCTTATGGCTTTCCAGGGCGAGCAGGTCCTGCTCTTCGCGCGTGATCTGCCACTGCTTCGCCATGAGCTCGCAGCTCTGCCCCATGCTGAGGCCGGTGCGTTGCTCCACCACGCCGGGCAGCACCGGCTTGAAGTGACGCAGTCGCAGACCGAAGAACGGGCGAGTCCTTTCCCACAACGTGCGCCCGCGGGCGCTGCGCAACAGCAGTTGCTGGTACTCGCGCGAGAACACAACCGGCGGATCGCTGATGCTGTCGACGCCGCCCGCGAGGCCGCAGTCGATCTGGCCCAGCGCGATCTTGCTGCCAATGATGATCGCCGTCTCCAGGCTCGTGCCACAGGCGCGCTGCAGATCGAACCCGGGCGTCTCGAACGCGAGCCCGCTGGCCATCACGCACTCGCGCACCAAGTCCCAGTCTCTGGAATGCTTGATGACCGCACCCGCTCCAGCATCGCCGAGACGCTCGCCCTTCAGCGCGAACTTATCGACTACGGCTTTGAACGCGGCCGTGAGCATGTCCTGGTCCGTGAGGTTGGCGTAAGGACCGTGGGCACGGGCGAAGGGAATGCGCGCACCGCCCACGATGGCGACGCGGCGAACCTCGGAACCGACAAGCATGTGCGTCTCCGGAATCGTGCAGCAATTTTTGCCACCGGACCGGGATTGGCCGGCGCTTCAGCTCACGTAGAATGCCATCGAATCACCACGCCGGCTATTCCGCGCGCGCCGCTGCAGCAGCCGGTGAGCCGGCCAAACGCACAGAGGGCAACTTCATGAGCCGAGTCCTCAGAATATTGATGGCAGTTTCGCTCTGCGCGTTCCTGACGTATCCGGCGCGGGCAAGCGCCGCTATCGCGCCCACAGCCGACTCACGCTCCGTCGATCAGCAGTTGCAGCAGCTCGTCGAGGCGTACTGGGAGGAATACCTCGCGCTCAACCCGCTCAGTGCCACTTTCTACGGCGACAACCGTTTCAATGACCGCATGGAGAATAACATCGGTCCCCGCTATCTGGCCGACACGCTGGCGCTGGAGAAAGACTATCTGGAGAAGCTCGCTGCCATCGATGCGCAGAAGCTTTCGGCGCAGTCGCGGCTTACGTACGACGTCTTCAGGATGGATCGCGAGCTGACCATCGAGGGTCTGCATTTCCCCGCAGAACTGATCCCGGTAAACCAGTTTTTCAGTCTGCCGAGCCTGGTGGCGCAAGTGGGCGCGGGCAGTGGCGTACAGCCCTTCACGACAGTCAAGGACTACGAGAACTGGCTCAAGCGCGTCGACGGCTTCGTCGTGTGGGTGGACCAGGCGATCGAAAACATGCGTGCCGGCATGGACAAGAGCGTGGTGCAGCCCCGCATCGTGATGGAGCGCGTGCTGCCGCAGCTCGAAGCCATGCTCGTGACGGATCCGACGCAGAGTGTCTTCTACGGACCGGTCGCGAGCTTTCCGGCCAGCATTGCTCCCGACGAGCGCGCGCGCCTCACCGCCGCGTACAAGCAGGCCATCCGCGAGCAGATCGTGCCCGCCTACCGGCGCCTGCACGATTTCATCCGCGATGACTATCTGCCGAAGACCCGAGCCACGGTCGGGATCAGCGCTCTGCCCCAGGGCGATCGCTGGTACCAGTACCTCATCAAGGTTCAGACGACGACCTCGAAGACACCCGCCGAGGTTCACGAGATCGGGCTCAAGGAAGTGGCACGCATTCGCGGCGAGATGGACAAGGTGATCCAGCAGGTCGGATTCAAAGGGGACATCGCCGCGTTCTTTGCCAACCTGCGCAGCGATCCACGCTTCTACTACACGAGCCCTGATGACCTCTTGAACGGCTATCGCGCGCTCAAGGACCAGGTCGCCGCCGAGGTTCCGCGGTTGTTTTCCGTGCAGCCCAAAGCGGACTTCGAGGTCCGTCCGATCGAGGATTTCAGGGCGAAATCAGCGGCGGCCGCCTCGTACCGTCAGGCATCGCCGGACGGCTCGCGGCCGGGCGTCTTCTACGTGAACACCTACGACCTCAAATCGCGGCCGAAGTATTCGATGCAATCGACTTACCTGCACGAGGCAGTGCCTGGGCATCACTTCCAGATCTCAATTCAGCAGGAGCTCGAAGGTCTGCCGCGCTTTCGACGCTTCGGGGGTTACACGGCCTTCTTTGAAGGCTGGGGCCTGTACGCAGAATCCCTCGGCCGTGAGCTCGGCCAATACCGCGACCCGTATGATTACTTCGGTGCCCTCGGCGCGGAGATCCTGCGAGCCGTGCGGCTCGTCGTCGACACCGGTCTGCACTCAAAGGGGTGGACCCGGGAGCAGGCGATCGAGTATCTGAGCGCCAATGCGCCCGTGGGACCGTCGGACGCAGTAGCCGAGGTGGAGCGCTACATCGCGATCCCTGGCCAGGCGCTCGCGTACAAGATGGGCGAGCTCAAGATCAAGGAGCTGCGAGCACGCAGTGCAGCCGCACTCGGTGCGAAATTCGACGTGCGCGAGTTCCACAAGCAGGTGCTGGAGGATGGCGCGCTGCCGCTCGACGTTCTGGATGCGAAGATCGACCGCTGGATCCAAGCCAGCAGGAAATAGCTACTTTCGATAGCCGTAGCCGAGCGTCTCGATATCCTCGAGCTCATCGTCCACGAAACGCAGGCGGAGCATCAGCCGGTTGGGGCCGAAGTTGTAAACCCAGATCTCGACCGGCACTTCCACTATGGACCCTGGTGCCGCGATGATCGGGCGCCCGTAGAACCATACGACCGACTGTCGCAGGATGGTCCGGGTCTCGATGTCGGCCGGCTCACCGCACTTGGCGCGCACCTCGTAACGCGAGTCGCCCTCGTGGACCAGCTTCTGGCCGCAGTGGAAGGCCGCGGCGGGCAGGCTTGCCAGCAGGAACAGGACAGCAACCATGGGGCGCAGTCGCACCATGGCGAAAACTCTAAGCCAGTGGCGATGAATTCGCTATGAACCGCTACCCAAGGTACGGGCGCTCAGCCGGCCCGACTTCAATCCAGGTCAACTGATATCAGTGACTCCGGCTGAGCCCCCTCCCGTGCGCGCTTCCCTTCCACCTTCCTTGCCGGCGGGCATCCTTACCCTCTGGAGCATCTCCCTTCACTTGGAATAGCGAAAAAAAAGGCCCGGGATTCTCACGGACAGTGAAATTTTGTGCGCCCGGGCACACAATCGATTCGGTGCTCCGCCGGCCGCGGCAGACAGCTTGCGAGGGTGGCGTGGCTTCGGTGCAACAATCAGGCGCCGCACCTATACGAAGCTCTTCGTCCGGATCTATAATTTCGACGGCAAAACAGAGAACGCGAGAGCCGCACTCATGAAGAGAAAGACCGAATTGCGCGCCGTGCGTCCGACCAATTCCGAGCTGAACATCCTGCGTGTGCTCTGGCGGCTGGGCCCCAGCACGGTCCGCAGCGTCCACGAGGAGCTGTCGCAGGATGATCACGACCTCGGCTACACCACGGTGCTCAAGTTTCTGCAGATCATGCTCGACAAGGGCCTGGTCAAACGCGAGGACTCGCAGCGGGCGCACGTCTATCGACCGGCGGCCAGCCGCGAGCAGACCCAACGCCAGCTCACCCGCCTGCTGATCGACGGAGCCTTCGACGGGTCCCGCTCGCAGCTGGTGCTGCAGGCCCTTGCCGGCGCGGAAGGCGTGCGGCCGGAGGAACTGGCGGAGATCCGCGCGCTCCTGGATCGATTGCAGGACAAACAAGACTGACTGAACGAATTGCCGTTGTGGCGGCGATCGGGATGAACGGAGGTATGCAATGAACGGGTTCGACTTGCCGGCCCTCGGTACATTGGTCGCCACACTCGGCTGGACACTCTTGCATTTTCTCTGGCAGGGAGCCGTCGTGGGCGTTCTGTTCGGACTCGCCCTGGCGATGACCGCGCGCGCTTCCGCACCAACACGCTATCGTGTGGCGCTCGCCTTCCTCGTGCTGCTTGCAGCCTGCCCGGTCGTCACCTTCATCTGGTTGAGCCCGCAAGATGCCGGCGCAACCGCCGGCATCGCGATCCTGAGCACGCCGGGCGCGACAGTGATGCTGACGGCGGCAGCCAACACAGCCAATGACTGGCGTGCTTTCATAGATCCCTGGTTGCCATGGGCGGTGCTGGTGTGGGCCGGCGGCGTCACCTTCATGACGGGGCGCCTGCTCGTCGAATGGCGCGAAGTGCGCCGCCTGACGCGGCTCGACATCGAGCCTCTGTCTCACGCATGGCAGGTGCGCGTGGCGCGGCTGCGAGCCACGCTCGGCGTGCAGCGCGCGGTCGCGGTGCTGCAATCGGCGCGCGTGCACGTTCCGCTCGTGGTGGGTTGGCTCAAGCCCATGATCCTCGTGCCCATGGGCGCGCTGGCAGGGCTGACACCGGCGCAGCTCGAACTGATCCTGATGCACGAACTCGCTCATATCCGTCGCAACGACTACCTGGTGAATCTGCTGCAGGTCGTGGTCGAGACCCTTCTCTTCTATCACCCGGTAGTGCGCTGGGTCTCGCGTGTGCTGCGCGAGGAACGCGAGAACTGCTGCGACGACCTGGTGGTTGCCAATTCTGGAGATGCGCTCGGTTACGCGCGTGCGCTCACCGAGCTGGCCGGGGCGCAATCCCTGGCCCTGCAGACCAGTGTCGGCAGCGATGGCGGAAAGCTCCTCAGCCGGATCAAGCGCATCGTGGCGGTCCGTGAGCCGACCCGTGTGGCCACTCACTGGAGCGTAGGCGCGTTGCTCGCCGTATTCGGCCTGAGCCTGAGCGGACTGCTGCATCCGATAGGCGCACCGGTAACGCGCGAGGAAGCGACGCCGCCGACTCCCGTCAGTGCAGAAGTCGAACCGACGATGCCGGCAGCACCGGTGCACACTGCGGCCGTTGAGGCACCGGTGCGTCAAGCGCCGGCTGTAGCTGTCCGCCCGAGCGCACCGCAACGCGCCACGGAGCGCACCGCCGCCGAGCCCGCTTCAGGCAGCGCCGTGGCGATCGAAGCGCCGCCGTCCAGTACCGAGGTTGCAGCAAAGCAGGCGGTACCCGAGACACGTGAGCAGTCGGGTGCCAGCGCAGCCGTCGCGGAAATGACACCGGTGCCCGCTGAGACGGCAAGCGCGCCCGCGATCGCGCCCGTAGTCCCCGAAACGGTGACGAGCGGCACGGCAGCCGAGGCACCGCAGGCGCCAGAGCCGGATCCGATTGCGAGCGCGCAGGGTACCGGTCCCTCGCTCGAGGCCGCGGCGGGGTCGTTGCCCGCTGCACGAGCCATCTGGCTGGAGCAGCCCGAGTTTCCGATCGCGGCAAGGCTGAGTGGCATCGAAGGCTGGGTCACGGTCAACTACAAAATCGATGAGAAGGGTCGCGTTTCCGAGGTGCAGATCGTCGATGCCAAGCCGCGCAAGGTCTTTGAATCCGCGGTTCGAAAGGCGGTACGCAACTGGCGCTTCGAACCACTGATCATCGATGGTCAGGCCACGGTGCGACGCATGACGCAGACCATACAGTTTTCGCTCGACTACAAGATGATCTGCAGTGCGGATCCTGCGACCGGCACCCGCCTCGTCGATCGGTGCCGGACCAAGGACGAGATCGAGCGACAGAGCGAGGCACAGGGCTCCAACTGATCCGAGCCCACTGGTGGCCCGCCGGGGCCAGCAGCGCGTGATCGCGCAATGCGTGTCATGATGGGCACGCTAAAGCTGTCCGCTCGAGGCACGGCGCCGGTGTGACCACACCGTACGAGATCAGCATCGTCATCCCTTCGTTCGCCGAAGATGCGGCGCTGGTCGCCCTGTTGAAACGAATTCGCAGCTGGCCGCGCAGGCCCCGCGAGGTCATCGTGGTCGACGGCGCGCAGAGCATCGACACGCGCCGGATATGTACGCGCTACGAGGCGCGGTGGGTACCCTCGGTGCACGGGCGGGGCGTACAGCTGACCAAGGGGGCGGCGCACGCTCAGGGCTCGGTGCTCTGGTTCCTGTATCCGGACGCCGAGCCTGACGCCGAATCGTTGAGTGCAATCGCGATCGCCATCGACAGGGGCGCGATCGGCGGGTACTTCCGCTGGCGCTCGACCGGCAGGCGGCATTGGCAGTCTACCTTGCTCGAACTGGGCATCCGCCTGCGCAGCCGTTGGGGAGTGCCGTACGGCGATCAGGGGCTGTTCGTCGGCCGAGAGGCGTTCGAAGTGTGCGGCGGCTTCGCGCCCACGCCGCTGTTCGAGCAGGTTCCGCTGGTGAAGGGGCTGCGACGGCAGGGGCAGCTTGAAGCCCTGGCGGTGCCGATCGGCGTATCGGAGCTGCGCTGGCAGAGGCCCGGGTGGCTGCGCCGCGCGTTGAGCAATCGCCTGCTCGCACTCGGCTACATTGTCGGGCTATCGCCGGCCCGACTCGCACGCTGGTCGGGGCGTGGTGAGATCGAGAGCGGGAGACTCTAGAAGCTGCTGCTCGAGCAGGCCCTTTCCTCTTCCGTCTGCGGTTCGAGCCAGACTGCGGCGCGGCCGCACGCCAGCGAGTCGGTGAACATGATCGCCGCGTCGACCGAGGCGCAGTCGCGCGCTATCGGTACCTCGGCGCAGGGCAAGCGTACGTGGGACTTACGCCGATGTCGCTTCGAGGCACGCCGCGAACGAGTCTGCTTGGTTTTCATACGGGCTTCCTAACCCTCAGCGCGCAGCTTGTCCGCGAGCGGCGGAGTGCTGACGGCTGTGGCAATCGGTGCGTGGGCTTCGACGCGGTTGCGGCCGTTGCCCTTCGCGCGGTAGAGGGCCGTGTCTGCGGCCTGGATCAGCTCTTCGATGCCATAGATGCGATCGAACATCGCCGTGGCGACGCCGGCGCTGATCGTGACCCGGTCGGCGACCGTGGAGACGGAGTTCGGGACCGCGAGACGCCAGATATTGCGTCGGAGCCGGTCGGCGAACAGCCAAGCGCGGCGCGCATCTATCGTCGGCAGGACGATGGCAAACTCCTCACCGCCATACCGGGCGGCGAGATCGCCGGCGCGGCGGAACGTCTTCTCCACCGCCTGCGCAACTTGCCGCAGCGTGTCGTCGCCGCGGGCGTGTCCATAGGTGTCGTTGTAGCGTTTGAAGCCGTCGATGTCGCACAGGATCAGCGACAGGGGGTGACGTTCGCGTATGCAGCGCCGCACTTCACGTGCGAGCACCTCGTCGAACTGGCGGCGGTTGGCGATACCCGTGAGACCGTCGATGCTGACCAGCCTCAGAAGCTGGGCATTGGCTTCCTGCAGCTGAATCCGGGTGGCGTTGAGTTCCTGGTTGCTCGCCTGCAGGACCGCGGTGCGCTCCTTGACCCGTACCTCCAGCTGTTCGCGAGCGTAGTGCAGGGCGACTTCCATGCGCTGCCGCTCGGCGAGCTCGTGCTGCAGGGCCTGGGTGCGCTTTTCCACCAGCGCCCGGAGCATGCGGTTCCACAGGTAGAGGACCGCGAGGGAGAGGAGCACGATCGTGAGGCCGACGACGGTCCCGATCCAGAACGTGGCGTCGGGGCCGAACAATTCGCGCAGCGCCCCAGCCGAAGCCGAACTGCTGATTGTTGCGATCATCGCCACCGCGATCATCGACGCGGCAGCCCATTGCATTCGCCTCGTCAAGGTCCGTGATCCCCTTCGGTTCTTAGGTTGTGGGAGCGAGCACTGCGGAGTCGAGAATACCGAGCACCGTTTCCGGCGATTGCGGCAGCGATCACAAAATGCCCGTTGCCCGCCAGGCTACCTGACAGATATGTCAAAGGTTCGTCGAGCGGTGGGACTGCCTTCCCAACCTCGCCTTGACGCCCCAAAGCGGGCTCACGGACACTGCCGGCTCGCCGAGGGTGAAGGGGAATCCACATGAGGGACAACAGCAGCGCGCCGGCGCCGCACGACTTCGCACACTTCCGCGATTTCTACCCGTTCTATCTGTCGGAACACCGCAGCCGGGTCTCGAGACGCCTGCACATCATCGGTACGGGGTTGGTCCTGTTGACGCTGGTGGCAGGACTGGCGGGTGGGCAGCTCAAATGGCTCGTGTTTCTGCCCCTGCTCGGTTACGGCCCGGCGTGGGTCGGTCACTTCTTTTTTGAAAAGAATCGCCCCGCGACCTTTCGCTACCCCTTCTTCAGTCTGGCCGGGGACTTCGTGATGTTCCGGGACGTGCTCTGCGGGCGGATCAAATGGTGAAACGCGCGGATTCGAGGGCTGCCGCGGGCGAGGAGTTGCGTTGACTCCGCGCGCGGTCGAACGGCAGTTCGAGCAGCGCCTCGCCGGCCTCATCAACAGCGGCCAGCGGGATGTGCTGCAGCACGGGCGTAAGGGCGTCGAAAGGGAATCGCTGCGGGTAACGCCGGATGGACACGTGTCGCGGCGTCCGCACCCATCCGCGCTCGGCTCGGCACTCACCAACGAGCACATTACGACCGATTATTCCGAGGCACTTATCGAGCTCGTGACGCCGCCATTCACGCAGAGCTGGGAGCTGCTGCAGTACCTATGCGACATCCATCAGTTCGTCTACCGGCACCTGCAGGAGGAGCTCCTGTGGGCAACCAGCATGCCGTGCGCGATCAGGAACGATGCGGACATTCCGATCGCACAATACGGCGGCTCCAACATCGGACGCATGAAGACGATCTATCGCGAGGGGCTCGGCCTGCGCTACGGGCGGATGATGCAGGCGATCTCCGGCGTGCATTTCAACTATTCCTTTCCCGAGCAGTGCTGGGCGGTGCTGGCGGAGGTGCTGCAGGCGCAGCGTCCCGGACAGGAATTCATCTCCGAGCAGTACTTCGCGCTACTGCGCAACTACCGTCGCCACGGCTGGATCGTGCTGTACCTGTTCGGCGTATCGCCGGCGGTGTGCAGGTCCTTCCTCGCGGGTCGCGACTTTGCGCTCGCCCAACTCGACGCGGGCACCTTCTACGAGCCGTATGCGACCTCGCTGCGTATGAGCGATCTCGGTTATCGCAACAAGAGCCAGGCGGGCGTCGATATTTCGGTCAACAGTCTCACCGACTACGTGCGCGATCTGAGGCGTGCCATCTCCACACCCCATGCCGAATACCAGCGCCTCGGCGTCAGGGTGAACGGCGCGTACCGCCAGCTCAATGCCAACCTGTTGCAAATCGAGAACGAGTACTACAGCTTCATCCGCCCGAAACGCGTGGCGCGCTCCGGGGAACGGCCCACCAAGGCGTTATTACGTGCCGGGGTCGAATACGTCGAGGTACGCGCGCTCGATGTCAGCGCGTTCGATCCCGTCGGCGTCAACCAGAACAAGCTGCGCTTCCTCGAAGCGTTCCTTGCCCTGTGCCTGCTCAAGGTCAGCCCGCCGCTCGATGCCGAGCAGCAACGCGAGCTCGACGCCAATCACATCACCGTCGCGCGGCGCGGCCGTGAGCCCGGACTCATGCTTGGGCGCGATGGGCGCAGCTATCCGATGCTCGCCTGGGCGCGGGAACTGCTCGAGGAGATGCAGGGCATCTGTGAGCTGCTCGACGCGGGACTTCCGAGCAAGCCGTACGCCGCCGCGCTCGCGGTGCAGACAGCGAAAGTAGACGACGTGACGCTCACACCTTCGGCACGCTTGCTGCGCGAGATGCAGACCAGCTGCGAGTCGTTTTTCCAGCTCGCACTGCGCATGTCGAACCTGCACAAATCCTATTTCCTCGAACTGTATCCGCCGAACGAGCAGCGCCTCGCGGAGCTGCGCAGCGAAGCCGAAGAATCGCTGCGCGCGCAGCGGGCGATCGAAGGACAGGACACGCTCTCCTTCGACGAGTACCTGCAGCGCTACCAGGCGGACTGAGCCAGCGCCGGCGCCACCGCCGCGCCGGAATCGCGCATCGGGACGTCCGCGCGCCGTCCGCTGTCCGCGGGCGGACACTCTGCAGAACTCCGCGCGCCTGCGCTTGCAAGCAGAAAGAATTCTGCATTCATGGCGTTACGACGATCCCCCATCGCTGGCACGGTCGATGCACCTGGATGACCGGCAATCAGTCCCGTGCGCCGCTGCCGGAGAGCGACCATGCAGACCGCAAGAATACGGGGATCGACGCTCACTGCGACCCTCGCCGCCGTACTGCTCGGCTGGTGCGCCATCGAGGCGCCGGCCGCGGATCACTACGGCATCCACGCCTCGTTCGATGGCGCATCGCTCGAGCTGCGCATCACGCTGCCCGTCTTTTGCGTGCAGGTCAGCGCAATGGTGCTCGCTCAGGCGACGAACGTGCGCCTGGTCTCGCTCTGCACCCGGTGCGGCGGATACCGTGAGCATTCCTGGTCATGAAGGGCGCGTCCATCTCTCGCCTTCATAGCGATGATCGCTCCCCCACCCGGGTGGGCGGCATTCGCGACACGTCGGCGCAGGATGTCGCCATCGACCCGCGCCCCGCGCAGTTGCGCCGGCGCAAGATCATCGTAGCCGCGGGCGCCGGCGCGTTGCTCCTGGTGGCGATCATCCTGCCGGCCGCGCTGCGCTGGCTGCATGCGGAAATCAGCGTGCCGCTCGAGCGCGTGCGAATGGCAACGGTGACCCGCGGTCCGTTTGTGCGCGATGTTTCGGCGCAGGGCACAGTGGTTGCGGCGGTGAGCCCGACGCTCTTTGCTCCCGCGGCCGGCAACGTCACCTATGAGGTGCAGGCGGGCGACACTGTCAAGCGCGGGCAGGTACTGGGAACACTCGACAGCCCGCAGTTGCGCAACGAGCTCGCCCGGGAACAGGCGACACTCGAGAGCCAGGACGTGGCCGTGGCGCGCCAGAGCATCGAGACGCGCCGGCGCCTGCTCACCAATCAGCAGACCTCCGACATGGCGGAAGTGGCCATTCACGCGGCGGAGCGCGAGCTCAAGCGTGCCGAGGATGCCTGGCAGACACGCGCCATCAGCCAGCGTGATTTCGAGAAAGCGCGCGACGACCTGACTACCGCGAAGCTCACCCACGAGCACGCCATCCAGAACGCGGTACTGGAAAAGGAGAGTCTCGAGTTCGAGCTCAAGACGCGCCGGCTGGAGCGCGACCGGCAGCGACTACTGGTCGAGGAGATCAAACGTCGTGTCGATCAGCTGACGTTGCACTCGCCGGTCAACGGCATGGTGGGCACGCTGGCGGTCGATCAGAAGGGCGCCGTGGCCGAGAACGCGCCGATTCTCACCGTGGTCGACTTGAGCGCACTCGAGATCGAGTTCCAGGTGCCGGAATCCTATGCCGACGACATCAAGCTCGGCATGCAAGCGGAAGTGAATTACGGCCAGCGGGTCTATCCGGCGAAGGTGACCGCAATCTCGCCGCAAGTGCGGCAGAACCAGGTCGCCGGGCGCGTGCGCTTCGCACAGGAAGTACCCCCGGGGCTGCGGCAGAACCAGCGCGTCGCGACGCGCATCGTGCTCGAGGCGCGCGACGGCGTGCTCAAGGTCGAGCGCGGGCCGTTCGTCGACAGCGGCGGCGGTCGCGTGGCCTACCTCGTGCATGACGGCCTGGCACGCCGCACGCCGATCACGCTCGGCGCCAGCAGCATCGGCGCGGTGGAAATCGCCGCCGGGCTGAAGGAGGGCGACCAGATCATCGTCTCGGGCCTCGACTCATTCCAGAACGCCGCGGTCGTGCGCCTCACCGACTGACGCATCAGTGTCTACAGCAGAAGGATCATTCCATGCTCGAAATGCAGCACATCAGCAAGGTCTACCGCACGGAGCTCATCGAAACGCACGCGTTGCGTGATTTCGGCCTCAAGGTCGAGGAGGGTGAGTTTGTCGCCGTCACGGGCCCCTCCGGCTCGGGCAAGACCACCTTTCTCAACATCGCAGGGCTGCTGGAGACCTTTGACACCGGCACGTACTGGCTCGATGGCGTGAGCGTGAACGATCTCGACGATGACGCACGTTCGCGCATCCGCAACCAGAAGATCGGCTTCATCTTCCAGAGCTTCAACCTGATTCCCGATCTGGACCTGTTCGATAACGTCGACGTGCCGCTGCGCTATCGCGGGCTCAACGCCGCCGAGCGCCGCCGCCGCATCATCCAGTCACTGGAGCTCGTGGGTCTCGCTTCGCGCATGAAGCATGTGCCGGCGCAGCTTTCCGGCGGCCAGCAGCAGCGCGTCGCTATAGCGCGGGCACTGGCCGGCGAACCGCGCTTCCTGCTCGCCGATGAGCCCACCGGCAACCTCGATTCACTGATGGCGCGCCAGGTGCTCGACCTGCTCGAGGAGATCAACCGTGGCGGTACCACGATCGTGATGGTCACGCACGATGCGGAGCTCGCACGCCGCGCGCATCGCAACGTGCACGTGATGGACGGCAAGGTCACGGACTTCCAGCCCTACGAGGCCCGGCCGATCGTTGCCGGCGCGGAAGAACGCGCCGCTCTGGCCTGAAGCATCACGGGGGAGATCGAGAATGTTCCGCTACCACCTGCGCCTCGGGTTGAAGAGTCTGCGGCGCAATCCAGTGCTCACTGCTCTGATGATCGGCGCGATCGGGCTCGGCATTGCCGTGTGCCTGACCACGCTCAACGTCTACAGTCTCGTTTCCGGCAATCCGCTCGCGGCACGCAACGACGTCGTATTCGCCGTGCAGATGGACAGCTGGGACCCGAATGAACCCTGGGACAAGGATCGGCCCACGCTGGCGCCCTGGGAGTTGACCTACCGCGACGCCCAGGCCGTGTACGCCTCGGACATTCCCGAGCGCAAGGTCATCATGCGCAAGGGCGCATTCGTGCTCGGCAGTGCGGACGAGAAGAGCGAGGCGAAACCGTATATTGCGGTGGCGCGCCTCACGACCCCGGATTTCTTCCCGATGTTCGATGTGCCGTTCCGGTACGGCTCGGGCTGGGACGTGGAGGCGGAGCGCAACGCCGAGCCAGTG
This sequence comes from uncultured Gammaproteobacteria bacterium, assembly GCA_963695985.1. Taxonomy (GTDB): domain Bacteria; phylum Pseudomonadota; class Gammaproteobacteria; order Steroidobacterales; family Steroidobacteraceae; genus DATBVX01. The sequence continues at coordinate 47,091 of CAVOIC010000012.1, read as the reverse complement.
ATCGTGCTTGGCGAGGAAGCGAACCAGAAACTCTTCGGCGGGGCGAACAGCGTCGGCAAGAGCGTGAAACTCGACGACAAGGAATACAAGGTGCTCGGCGTGCTCGCGCACTGGAACCCGGTGCCGAAGTTCTACGACCTCAACAACGGCAGCCTGGATGATCCCGAGGATGTATTCATTCCGTACAGCCGCGGCGAACTGCTCGAGGTGGTCTCGGCGGGCAACACCAATTGCTGGAAGCCTGAGCCCATCAACTCGTTTCGCGAATTCCTCAACTCCGAGTGCGTCTGGATCCAGTCCTGGGTCGAGCTCGGCTCGCCCGCCAAGGTAGAGGCATTCAAGTCGTTCCTCGATGGCTACGTCGCCGAGCAGAAGAAGCTCGGCCGTTTTCCGCGTCCCATGAACAACAAGCTGAGCCGGGTGGGCGAATGGCTGGAGCTCAATCAGGTGGTCGAGAAGGACAACAGCGTCCTGCTCGGTATTTCCTTCATGTTCCTGGCGGTGTGTCTGCTTAACACCGTCGGGCTGCTGCTCGCAAAATTCTCCGGCAAGGTCGCCGTGGTGAGCCTGCATCGGGCGCTCGGAGCGAGCCGCAAGCTGATCTTCCGCCAGCACCTGGTTGAAGTCTCGCTCATCGGGATAGCCGGCGGGCTGCTGGGGATTGGCCTGGGATATCTGCTGCTGCTGGCGCTGCGACAGCTCTACAACAGCTACGAGGCGGTCACCCGGCTCGACTGGTCGGTGGGCCTGATGGCTCTCGGCATTGCGTTCGTGGCGGGCGTCCTGGCCGGTCTGTATCCGACCTGGCGAATCTGCCGCGTGCAGCCCGCCCCGTATCTTAAGACGCAGTAGCACGGACGCGACGGAGTCCTTCCATGGAAATTCGCCCCATCGTCAGCGCAATGCTGCGCAATCGTACCGGTACCGTATTGGTGGCGTTGCAGATTGCAATCACGCTCGCCGTCGTCACCAATGCGCTCTTTATCATCAACCAGCGCCTGGAGAAGATCGGCCGTCCGTCGGGAATGGACACCGCCAACCTGATCTTCGTGCAGAGCTACGGCTATCGACCTGACTACAACCACCGGGTCACCATCGACGAGGACCTCGCGCTGATCCGCGGGACGCCGGGCGTGGTCGTCGGCCTCGACCATCACGGGCATTCCCCTGAGCGGCGGCGGCAGTTCCAGCGAGTACAAGGCGTCGCGGACAAGTCTGCGCCCGATGTTCCGGGCAACTACTACGAGATCGACGAGCAGGGCGTCAACACACTCGGGGTCAAGCTCGTCGCCGGTCGGACGTTCAACAAGGACATCATCCGCTTCGATGACACGCGCACCTCGTCGCAGTTCGTGCCTGAAGTCATCGTCACGCGCGACATGGCCAAGGCGCTGTTCAATTCCGATGACGTCGTCGGCCGGCAGGTGTACGACAGCCTCGGACAGTCGGCCACGATCGTGGGCGTGATCGATCACATGTTGGGCGCCTGGGTCGACTGGGACAAGCTCTCGCAGGTCGTCTTTCACCCGCTCGTCGCAGGGATCACCCTTCGTGCGTTATGCGGTGCGCGCCGAGCCGGGCCGGCGCGACGCGCTGATGGCAGAGCTCGAGAAGAAGCTCACCGAATCCAATCCCACGCGTGTCATCAGCTGGGTGCGACCGCACGATTACTACATCGAGCGTAGCTACAAGCCCGACCGGCGCATGGCGGTGCTCCTCGGCGTCGCCATCGTGCTGCTCGTGACGATGACCACGCTCGGCATCGTGGGTCTTGCAAGCTTCACGGTGAACGCGCGCGTGAAGCAGATCGGCACGCGCCGCGCCGTGGGCGCACGCAAGCTCGACATCCTGCGCTACTTCATGGTCGAGAACTGGATCCTGACGACTGCCGGGACTCGTGGTCGGCTGCATGCTCGCTTACGTCTTCAGCTACTGGCTGAGCACGGCCTACTCGCTGCCCCGGCTCAAGCTGAGTTACCTGGTGGCCGCAGTACCCTGCATGTGGATTCTTGGGCAGCTCGCGGTGCTGGTGCCGGCGCGCCGCGCCGCTTCCGTGCCGCCGGCTGTGGCTACGCGCACAGTGTAGGATTGCAACCCCGCCGACTTCTCACGCATCCAAGGGGGATACGAATGACCTTAGGCCGGGGATCGTGCCACCACGTTGTGACTGCTCACCGAAGCGCAGCTCTGCTGACAGCGAGCGCGGAGCTCGATTCGCACGCGTGCAGCGTATGCCGACGGTTCTACTGATCGACGACAACCCGGCAGTTCGCACGGCGCTCGAGGTGCTGCTGTCGCTGCAGGGACTGAGCGTCGTGCAGGCGTCGGGACCGGAGGAGGGCCTGCATCTGCTGGCGCAGTCGGACATCGATCTCGTCATCCAGGACATGAACTTTCGGCGCGAGGCGACCACCGGCGAGGAAGGGGTCGAGCTCTTCCATCGCATCCGCCGGCTCAATCCCGATCTGCCGATCGTGCTGCTGACCGCCTGGACCCACCTGGAAACGGCGGTTGACCTGGTCAAGGCGGGCGCGGCCGACTACCTCTCCAAGCCCTGGGATGATGCGCGCCTGCTCACCACGGTGCGCAATCTGCTGCAACTGCGTTCCGCGATCCTGGAAAAGCAAGCGCTGGCGCGCAGCCGGCGCGAGGTGCGTGAGGCTCTCAGGGAGCGCTTCGACCTGCGCGGAGTGATCTACGACAGCGATGCGATGCACGAGCTGCTGGCGACCGCCACCCAGGTCGCTCCGGCGGAGGTGCCGGTCCTGATTACCGGGCCGAACGGCGCCGGCAAGGAGGTGCTCGCCGACATCATCCAGGCAAACTCGGCCTGTGCCGATGGCCCTTTCATCAAGGTCAATGTGGGCGCCCTGCCGGTCGAACTCATGGAGAGCGAGCTGTTCGGCGCCGAAGCCGGCGCGTACACCGGAGCGGCTAAGATGCGCGTGGGCCGCTTCGAAGCCGCTGACGGCGGCACGCTGTTTCTCGATGAGATCGGCAACCTGTCCCTGGCCGGGCAGGCCAAACTCCTGCGCGTGCTGCAGACCGGGGAGTTCGAGCGCCTCGGCTCGAGCACCACCCGCCGTGTGAAGGTGCGCGTGCTGAGTGCGACCAACACGGATCTGCGTGCCGCCATCCGCGAAGGGCGTTTTCGCGAAGACCTGTTTTACCGACTGAACGTCATCGAGCTCAGGGTGCCACCGCTCGCGGCGCGCAGCGACGACGTCGTGCCACTGGCGCGGCATTTCCTCGAGCCTGGTTTCGTCCTCGACGAAGCGGCCGTGAAGGCACTGCGCGGTTACTCCTGGCCGGGCAACATCCGCGAGCTGCGCAACGCCATGCGGCGCGCATGCCTGCTGGCTTCCGACCGGGTGATTCGCGCTGCAGCCTTGGGGCTTCCCGAGCACGGGCTCGAGGCGCGCGTGGTCGAACAGGAACCCGATCGGCAGGACATCGAGCGTGCCTTACAGCGCTCGAGCGGCATCGTCGCGCAGGCGGCGCGCGAACTCGGGCTGAGCCGGCAGGCACTGTATCGGCGCATGGAAAAACTCGGTATCCGCGAGCGCGGCGGCTGAACGTCACACGCCGAGTGCGGCTGCACCGACGCGCCCCGCGCATTACACTCGACGCATGGCGCGCTTTTCGCTCGAAGGCAAGATCGCGCTGCTGACCGCTTCCTGCGCGGGCGTGACAGCCGCGATTTCCCTGGCGTTAGAGCACGCCCTCGGTCTCACCTGGCTGAGCCTTCTCATCGCGCTGGCGATTGCCGTGCCGCTGATCGTCATCCTCACGCGCCGGTTTGCGCGGCCGCTGCGTCGCACGCTGCGCGCCCTCAGCGATGGTATTTCCAGTCTGAGGGACAACGATTTCAGCGTGAGCATCGCCACCCGGCGCCGTGACGAGCTGGGCGAGCTGGTCGCTGCGTACAACAGCCTCGGCGGCATCCTGCGCGATGAGCGCCAGGACCTGTTCCAGCGCGAGCTGCTGCTCGACACCGTGATTCAGAGCACCCCACTGGCGCTGGTCCTGACCAGCGATTCAGGGCGGGTGCTGTACAGCAATGTCGCGGCCCGGCAGCTCTTTCACGCGGGCCGCAAGCTCGAGGGCCTCGAGCTCGGCGTGCTGCTGCGGCAGGCACCGGCGGCGTTGTGCGAGGCGTTTGCAGCGGAGCGTGACACCTTGTTTACCGTCCCGATTGGCGGCGAGCCGGAAATCTTCCATCTGTCGCGGCGTGGATTCCTGCTCAACGCCAAGCCCCACCAGCTGTACCTGCTGAAGCAATTGACGCGCGAGCTGAACGCGCAGGAAGTCGCCACCTGGAAGAAGGTGATCCGCGTAATCGCGCACGAGCTCAACAACTCGCTGGCGCCGATTTCCTCGCTGGCGCACTCCGGGCAGCAGCTGGTGCGTGCCGTGCAGCTCGACAAGCTCGGCCGCGTGTTTGCAACCATCGAGGAAAGAGCCGCGCACCTGAAGACCTTCATCGACGGCTACGCGCGTTTCGCCAAGCTCCCGCAGCCACGTATCGCCACCGTGGACTGGGCGACGTTCCTCGAGCTGCTGTCGGCGGCAGTACCGTTCCGTATCGAGGGCGCGGTGCCGCGCGAATCGGCCGAGTTCGATCCGGCACAGTTGCAGCAGGTGCTGATCAACCTGCTGAAGAACGCGCACGAGTCGGGATCGGCGCCCGAGGAGGTGCGCATTGCCATCGATGCCGGGACCAACCTCTGGCAGCTCAATGTCCTGGACCGTGGATCCGGAATGTCAGATGCCGTGCTGCGCAATGCGCTGCTGCCGTTCTATTCCACCAAGCCGACGGGCACCGGGCTGGGCCTCACCCTGAGCCGGGAGGTCCTGGAAGCGCATGGGGGGCGCATTACGCTGGCAAATCGCGAGGGAGGGGGGCTGGCCGTGGCGTTGTGGTTGCCCCGGGTACGCGCGGTGGGATGAGGTTGTGGATGAGGTTTAAGTGCCCGACACAAAGCATGGACAGCCTTAACATATTGGTAGGCTTGACCTATTTCGCGTCGCCTTCATCAACTGTTCGCAGAGAATTAACTGGATTTTCACAACCAGCCGCATAGAATTCCCCAGCACAAGAAAGAGGACCGCGTTCGATGACAACAACAGCGAGCGGCGGTCTCGTCAGAATCGCAGGTGAATCGGACGTTGCGGCCAACGAGGATGAACCGGCCGCGACCCTAGCCGTCGAAGACGACCGGCGCGATGACGCGACTGCAGGGTGGGACCCCTATCAAGTCTGGCTTGCGCGTGTAAAAGCACCACGCGAAGCACGGGATTTGCAGGAGATGTTGGATACGGAGCCCTGATTCTGGGGTTCCCTCAGCTCTGTGAGCGAATCGACGGCCCCGGGCGCCCGGCGCACGGCGGCTTGTCCGCGGCGTAGGCGAGCCGCTACCGTAGGATTCGCCTGTCCACGGAGCGATGATGCGTTTCACCCTCGTCCCGAGCGACGCCCAGGACACCGCTGCCGCGCGCCAACTCGACGCCGGCTTCCCCAAGCTCGAATTCAGCGAGCCGCTCGAGGGCGAGTTCCGTCGCACGCATGGCCAGAAACTGCTGCCGCGGATGCGTGGCGCCTTTGCCGCGCTGGCCAGTCTCGCAATAGTGCTGTGGGCTCTCGATCACTGGCAGCTGCCGGCCGACTTCTCGTCCCTCTCTCACGTCCTGCGCCTGCTCGTGATGCTGCCGCTCGCGTTGCTCGGCCTTGGCCTGACGTACCTGCTCGCACGCAGCGAGGCGCTGGTCCGCTGCAGCACCTTGGTCTTCGTTGGCTACGTACTCGCCGCGGTGACTCTCGATGTGTTCCTGGCAAAGGCCGGGGGGCCGCTCGCGTTCTCGGGCGTGAGCGCCGCGTTGCTGCTCGGATGCAGCGTGATGGGATTGCGCTTCTGGGTGGCACTCGATGTCTGCGGTGCCCTGGCACTCGCCGCGATCGGTGCCGTCATGTTCGCCGGCTGGGGTGCGGCGCACGTCATTCCCTACGCACTGGCGCAGATCTCGGTCGTCGCCATCGGTTGTGGTGCGGCTTACGCGCTGGAGCACGCCATTCGCGTCGCCTATCTTGAGGCCGTCGTCATCGCCCATCTCGGTGAGCGGGACGGCCTCACGGGCCTCTTCAACCGCCGCGTCTTCGACCGCTACCTGGAGCGCGTATGGCAGCAGTCGCTCGTGGACAAGTCGCTGGTGGTGCTGATGCTGGTCGATGCCGACAATTTCCGCAGCTACAACGATCGCTTCGGCGTCAAAGTGGGCGATGACTGCATCAAGCAGGTGGCCGCCGCGATGTCAGGCTGTGCCCGTCGGCCGCTGGATTTCTGTGCGCGCTACTCGGGAATCCAGTTTGCGATCGTGCTCGCTAATCCGGACCGAGTGTACGCCGAGGACATTCCACAGCACGTACGTGCCGCGGTCGCGGCGCTCGGTATCCCGCACCCGGACTCTCCCAATGGTCGTCACGTCACCGTGAGCGTTGGTGTGGCGCTGACAGTGCCGCGCGTGTCCGACAGTCGCGAGGCCTTCATCGAGCTGGCCCAGGCCGCGCTGCGCACGGCGCACGAGCAGGGCGGCGATCGCGTGGTGGCGCTCGAGTCCGAATCGACCCTGGTGCAGACCGGAATGTTTCGCGGCGAAGTTGCGCTCGCCGCGGCGCGCGGGCGCTGAGCCTGGCGGCAGGATCAGCGCTTCGTCTCGTCGTGGTAGATCGACAGCTCGTGTCGCCCCGTGGAGTCGCGGGCGCCACGGAACATGCCTTCCGTATTGAAGCTCATCTCGATGTTGCCCTGCGCGTCGATCGCGATGACGCCGCCTTCCGCGGGTAGCGCACGCAGCTTGTGCTGCACGACTTCATCTACCGCCTGGTGCAGGGTCAGCCCCTTGTAATCCATCAGCGCATGGATGTCATAGGCGACGACGGAGCGGATGAAGAATTCGCCCTGGCCGGTAGCTGATACTGCACAGGTTCGATTGTTGGCGTAGGTCCCGGCGCCGATGTGCGGGGAATCGCCGACGCGGCCGGGAATCTTGGCCGTGATTCCGCCGGTCGAGGTGGCCGCAAACAGATTGCCCTTGCGATCGCGCGCGACCGCGCCCACGGTGCCGAAGTAATTGAGCTTGATCGCAGCCATCTTGTCGCCTTTGAGCGCGCGCTCGAGCTGCTGCCGGCGCTTCTCGGTGTAGAAGTAGCTGTTCGGCACGAGGGTCATGCCCTGGTCCAGTGCAAACTCCTCGGCGCCAGGACCGACCAACATCACATGCGGGGTCTTTTCCATCACCAGCCGCGCGAGCTCGATCGGATTGCGGATGTGCCGCAGGCCGGCCACAGCGCCGGCGCGGCCGGTGGCGCCGTCCATCACGCCGGCGTCGAGCTCGACTTCACCGGCCCGATTGAACACCGCGCCGCGGCCCGCGTTGAACAGCGGCGAATCCTCGAGGACCCTCACCGCCGCGATCGCCGCATCCTCGCTCGATCCGCCCGATTCGAGCACCGCGTAGCCCGCATCCAGCGCCTGCCCCAAGTCGGCGCGGTACTTCGCCTCGAGATCGCGCGTCATCTCGTTGCGCGGCAGCGTTCCTGCGCCGCCGTGGATCGCGATTCCGAACGTGGCTGTGTCCGCCATGACGACTTCTCCCGACGCCAACAGTGCGAGCCCGGCGAGCAGGCCATGCCAGATCTTCATTTGGAAACTCCCGCCGATTGGCAATGCGATCTGGCTATCTTCGCATGGCACTCCAGAGTGAGTCATCGCCGCGCACCACCGTCCGAGCGCCTCCCGGGCTATACTGCCCGCGGCATGGCCGACGTCGTCACCGTTTTGCTCATCGACGCAAGCCCCGATGATCAACGGACGATCCGCGAGGAGCTGGCAGAAATCCATGGCCAGCCGTACGCGCTCGAAATCGCTACCACGCTCGCTGCCGGACTCGTGCGCCTGCAGCGCGGCGGCATCCACGTCATTCTCCTCGACCTGGCGCTGCCCGACAGCCTCGGGCTCACGACCTTCCTGCGCGTGCAGCCGAAAGCGAGCGACACGCCGATCATCGTGTTGATCGGCAAGGGCGACGAGGAGATCGGGCAGGAAGCGACCGCACGCGGTGCGCTCGACTATCTCGTCAAGCAGCAGGTGGTGAGCACGCTGCTCGACAAGACCCTGCGCTACGCCACCGAGCGCACCCACACGCTGCTCGCGCTCAAGGCGTCCGAGGCGCGCTACCGCGAGCTCTACGAGAACGTGGTCGCGGGCGTGTTCCAGTCCACGCTCGACGGCAAGTTCATGTCCGCCAATCCGGCCCTCGTGCGCCTGCTCGGATACGCCTCCGAAGACGAGCTGCTCGGGCTCGACATCGGCAAGGATCTGTACATGTACCCGGAAGACCGGGAGAACTGGCTGCGCAACATCCAGGAGAGTGGTGAGATCCGCAACGCCGAGCTGGTGCTCAAGCGCAAGGACGGTCGCAAGATCGTGGTGCTCGAGAACTCACGCGCGGTGCACGACGACCAGGGCCGCATTCTCTATTACGAGGGCACGCTCACCGACATCACCGAAGCGCACGAGCTGTCGCAGCAACTGTCCTACGAGGCGAGTCACGATGCGCTCACCGGCCTCATCAATCGCCGCGAGTTCGAACTGCGGCTGCAGCGTGCGATCGACAGCGCGCAGCTGGCCGACACCAGGCACGCCCTGTGTTACGTCGATCTCGACAACTTCAAGGTGATCAACGACACCTGCGGCCACGTCGCGGGCGATGAGCTGCTGCGCCAGCTGGCCACGACCCTGCAGCAGCGCATTCGCGCCAACGACTCACTGGCGCGGCTCGGCGGCGACGAGTTCGGCGTGCTGCTGCACGACTGCCCGCTCGAGCACGCGGCCGAGGTCGCGCAGGGCATGCGCCGCGCGATCGAGCAGTACCAGTTCGTGTGGGGTACGAACTCATTCTTCATCGGCGCCAGCATCGGCGTGGTGCCGATCGAGGGCACGCAGCGGCGCGTGACGCAGGTGCTGAGCGCGGCCGATGCCGCGTGCTATGCCGCCAAGGACCAGGGCCGCAACCGCGTATACGTGTACCGCGAGGATGATTCCGCCGTCGTGCGCCGGCACGGCGAGATGCAATGGGTGTCACGCGTCAAGCGCGCCCTGGTCGAGCAGCGCTTCTTCCTCGAGGCGCAGCCGATCGTACCGCTCGGTGCCGAGGCGGCGCGCGTGCATTACGAGCTCCTGGTGCGCTTGCGCGACGAGAATGACCGGCGCGTTCCACCCGGCGCCTTCATGCCCGCAGTGGATCGCTACAACCTCTCGAGCCGGCTCGATCGCTGGGTGATCGGCGCGGCTTTCTCGTGGCTCAAGCGCAACCTGCCGAATCTGCGCGACGTTGAACGCTTCTTCCTCAACCTGTGCGGTGACACGCTGGGCGATCGCGAGCTGGGGCAGTACATCCTGCAGGGGCTGCGCGAGTCGGACATTTCGCCCGAGCGCATCGGTTTCGAGATCACCGAATCGGCCGCCATCAACAACCTGACCCGTGCCAACCAGCTGATCGGGGAGCTGCGCCGGCAGGGCGTCGCCTTCAGTCTCGATGATTTCGGCGCCGGGATGTCCTCGTTTGCCTATCTCAAGGCGCTCACGGTGGACTATCTCAAGGTCGACGGCATGTTCATCGCCAACCTCGGCCACGACCCGGTGGACTTCGAGATGGTCAGTGCGATCAACCGCATCGGCCACGTCATGGGAAAGCGCACGGTCGCCGAATGCGTCGAGCAAACCAGCGTGCTGGAGAAGCTCAAGCAGATCGGCGTCGACTACGCGCAGGGGTTTGCGTTGGGCCTGCCGGTGCCGATCGACGAGCTGCTGCTCAAGCGCACGACGACCTTACGCGCCAGCGCAGGCTGAGAGCCAGCAGCAGCGCGAGAGCTTCCAGCGCACCTGCGCCCCCGCCGCCGCCACCACCGCTCCTCGGAGGTGGAGACGAGCCGCTGGGCTCAGTGACCAGCAGCGTCACGCTGGCCGAATTGTTCTGCGTGGCGCTGTCGTTGCTGGCGGAGAGAACGATCGAACTGACGAACGATCCCGCCTGGCTGCCGAGCAAGACCATGTCGATGCGGCGCGAGGCGCCGGCCGGCAGCGTTCCGAGGTCGCAGGTCACTGCGCCTGCGCCACTCGAGCAACTGCCCATGTCGGGCGTCGCGCTCTGCTGGCTGAGGCTCGCGGGGAGCGTCATGCTGACTGTTGCGCTGTTCAACGTGGCCGTGCCGATGGAATTCACAATGATGCTGTAGGCGAGCGGCTGGTTGACGAGGGCGCTGACACTCGCCGGGCTGGCGCTGACCGCGGCATCCGCCACCGCTGCTGCCTGTATGCAGACGGCGCCGCTGATCACGGGTTGCATCTGATCGAGACTGCACTGCGAGAATGTGCTGTTGCCGTTCAGGCTGGACGCCATCAGGAATGTTGGTGGTGTGCTGGCGCAGGCCTGGTTCTGCGTCGGGTCGGGCTCTGCGTCGTGGGGCGCACCGAAGTTGTGGCCCATCTCGTGTGCCGCAACCAGCGCGGCCGAGGTCGAGCTGATCTCGCTCCCCCCTTCGCTCAGCGATACACCGAAGCGTGGGTTGCACAGTGAAGCCAGGAACGCAATGCCCACGGTCGAGCCGTCGAGGTCGCGTCCCGTCATGAGGTGGGCGATCGCGGCGCCGCGAATGGAAGCGGTCGCATTCTTGTAATCCGCGAGCTGGCCGAGCAGGTCGCTCGGCACCGAGGTGTTGAAGGGATCCGTGTCGGTGCTGAAGACGTTGACGGAGTTCACGACGATGTGCACGCCGACCTGGTCGCTGAAGATGCCATCGACCACGTTCATGCGTGTCAGCACCGTGCTATTGGCGTTGGTCGGATGATCGCTGAAGAATTCGAAGTCGCCGATGACGGCGACCTGGATCTGTCCGGTCAGCGTCGCAGCGGCGACGAGCGCCTGATTGGCGCGCAGCTCCGACACCAGCGCCTTGTAGCCCGCGAGTGAGGTGGCTTCCTCTGGAGGCGTCAAGACGCTGCAGAACTGCGGCCCGAGATCCGACAGTGTGTCGGAGAGTCGGTAGATCACGGTGGATTCCGCCGACACGCTGGCCGCATCGAGCATGAAGGGCTGCGCGCGGCGCGCAGGCTCGAGTGTGTACAGCTCGTGGCCGTCCCAGACCATGCCTTCGAGTGCCGTGCCGACCTGCGTGAGACGCGCCCAAGAGCCGGGTATGCCGCTCAGCCTACCGCGATAGATGGGAAACGCGCGCAATGCTTCGCGCTGCGCGGCCGGAAGCGACGCGATCAGCCGGTCGTTGGGTTCGAGTGCCAGCTCGAACTGCCGGCCGTAGGCGAGGAAGCTCATCGACCTCAGCGTCGCGGGAATGGCGCCGTGCGCGCCGGCTCGCAAGGGCTGCGCTGCCTGCACCCGCTCCGCATACAGAATGCGAAACTCGCGTGCCTCGGCCGCCACCGCCACGCCGAGCAGGGCAACGCCCAAGAGACCCATGAGGCCCCGACGCGCCATGAACTACCTCCGTCAGCTCGCACCCACGACGCCGAGCGGTATATCAGCTGGCACGCGCGGCGCGAGTGAAATGATTCACGCTTGGCCGCCTGGAAGCCAGTTGTCGCCGAACTCCGACAGGATTGCCGCGCGTAAACTGCAGCGGCCTGCACTCGTGAGACCGGCCAGCGGCCGATTAGTGCGCGTCTTTCAGCGGGATGGAGGTATCGGCGATGCGCCCTGCATCGAGACGCACGCGCTCCGCGATGAGCTTGCGTGCCGCCATGTAGTTCTTCGCATCGTTGACCGCGTCGAGCGCGATCAGCTCGCCGTCCCGCAGGTAGCACAGGCAGAAGCTGCGGGCTGCGGGATCCCCGCGCAGCACGCATTGATCATAGCCCTGTGACAGGCCGACGATCAGGAGCTTGAGGTCGTACTGGTCCGACCAGAACCACGGCACCTTGTCGTGCACGACGTTCTTGCCGAGCATGTTGGCGGCCGCGCTGCGTGCATGCTCGAACGCGTGGTCGACGGACTCGAGACGCACGCGGCGGCCGTAGCGCGGGCTCGGGTGATTGGTGCAGTCGCCGGCCGCGTAGACATCGGGCACGCTGGTGCGGCAATGCTCGTCGACGACGATACCGTTGTCGCAGGCGATGCCGGCAGCGAGTGCGATGTCGGTGACCGGCAGAATGCCGATTCCAACCACGACGGCGTCGGCCGGGAAGCGTCGACCGTCGGCGCACACGACTTCGCGAACTTCAGTGTCGCCGGCGATCGCGCTCACGAGGGTGTTGAAGTGCAGCTTGACGCCGCGGGCCGCGTGCTCGGCTGCGTAGAAGGCCGAGAGCTGCGGTGCGACCACGCGTCCCATCGCGCGCTCCGTCATTTCGAGGACGGTGACATCGAGACCGAGCTGCAGGCAGGTCGCGGCGACTTCCAGTCCAATGTAGCCCGCGCCGACGACGACGAGGCGCGCGCCGGGCCGGATTCGGCTGCGCAGGCCGTTCATGTCATCCAGTGTGCGCAGCTCGAAGACTCCCGCCAGCTCGATTCCAGGCACAGCGAGCGGCCGGCCGCGACTGCCGAGGCACAGGAGCAGGCGCTGATACTCGAGCCTGCCGCCATCGCTCAGCGTCACCTGGTGCTCGGCGCATGAAATGGCCGTCACACGCGTGCCGAGCCGCAGCTCGATGTGTGACTGCTCGTAAAACGCTGCGGGCTTGAGCAGGACACGGGCGAATTCGAGCTCGCCGGCGAGCAGCTTCTTGGACAGCGGCGGCCGCTGGTAGGGGAGGTGCGGTTCCGCGCCGATGAGGACGATGTGACCGGTGAAGCCCTCCTTGCGCAACGCCTCGGCGGCCTGGGTGCCCGCGTGGCTTGCGCCAACGATGATGATGGTGTCCGGCAAACGATCCCCCGCCCTGCCCGGTGGGAATGATAGAGCACCCGGCCGACGCGCAATGAAGATGCAGGCAGCCCGGCGCATCGCTATGCTCGCACCAAACAAACGCAGCACCGGGCGGGGGTTGCGCCAGACTGGTGCATTGCGGTGCGAGTGGGCAGCGCAGGTGGGACTCAAGTGGCTGTTTGACAGGCTGCCGGCTACCGGCACGAAAGCTGCATCGGCCCGAAGCAAACCTGATACAACTACTGTCGAGGACTGGCGATGAAACTGATCACCGCGATCATCAAGCCCTTCAAGCTCGACGATGTCCGTGCCGCGCTGTCGGAGCTCGGCATCTCCGGCATGACTGTCACCGAGGTGAAAGGCTTCGGGCGCCAGCGCGGTCACACGGAGCTGTACCGCGGCGCGGAGTACGTCGTCGACTTCGTGCCGAAGACGCGCATCGAGGTCGCCGTGCGTGATGATCTGGTCGATCAGGTCATCGAGGCGATCACCGGCGCGGCCAAGACCGGCAAGGTCGGCGACGGCAAGATCTTCGTCACCGATATCGAGCGCACACTGCGTATCCGCACCGGCGAGACGGACGACCAAGCTCTGTAAGAGCAGTCCCTGGCGGCCATCGGGTAATACCGTGCCGACGTGCGCCGGATCACGGCCATTGTCACCTATGGATGAGAAGTTAAACCCGCAAACACTGGTACCGGCGCAGTCGTCAGGTATCACACCGATGTCCACCCGCTCCTGCATTGACTAGCAAGAGTTAGTTGACTGCTCTTAGAAGAGATCCGCGGAGCGGACCCAAGAGAGAACACTCCCAGCTGGGGCTAATGCAGGACGATTCGGACACTGGCGTCGAGGGTCTGCCAACTCGGGCGAGCAGTGTTCGCGGGGATACATTTTCCGATAGCACGGTCATTGAACGTTGGTCAGCCCGGAGTTGGCACGGCCCTCACGCCAGTGGCCGGATCGGACTGCTCTCGGATCCGATTGGCCGCCCGCGACTGCACTTCGTAGAATCCGGGCATGTCCACGCCCGAAATCGAAGCTGCCGCCCGCCTGCTTAGGCTCGGTACCTGTCGCCGACACATCTTTCTCTGCGTGGGCGGCAAGTGCGCACCGCCCGAGCGTCAGCAGGAGTCGTGGGAATATCTCAAGCGGCGTCTCAAGGAGCTCGGGCTCGTCGATGTGCCGGGGGGCGTGCTGAGAACCAAGGCCGACTGCCTGCGCATCTGCGTAGGCGGGCCGATTGCCGTGGTGTATCCCGAGGGCACGTGGTACCGGGACTGCACGCCAGCCAATCTGGAGACCATCATCCAGGAACACCTCATCGCCGGCCGTCCGGTTGCGGGGCTTGCATTCGCGAGCAATCCGCTGCCGGCGGTGTAGCGCCAGGGGAGCAATCCGATGCCCAAGGCCATTCGCATCTACAAGCACGGCGGGCCGGAAGTCATGCGTTGGGAGGAGGTCGAGGTCGGCGAGCCCGGCGCGGGCGAAGTACGTGTACGGCACACCGCGATAGGACTCAATCTCATCGATGTCTATGACCGCACCGGTCTCGTATCCGCTCGAACTGCCGAGTGGCTTGGGGCGCGAGGCAGCGGGCGGAGTCGAGGCGCTCGGTCGCGGCGTGCGCGGTTTCAAGCGTGGCGATCGGGTGGCTTACACCTATCCGCAAGCCGGCGCGTACGCCGAAGTTCGCATCTGTCCGGCCGAGCGGCTGGTAAAGATCCCGGCGGCATCACGGATCAGCAGGCCGCGGCGATCATGCTCAAGGGCTCACCGCTCAGTACCTGGTGCGTCAGACCTATCGTGTGAAGCGCGGCGACACCGTCCTCATTCACGCCGCCGCGGGCGGCGTCGGGTTGATTGCCTCGCAGTGGGCCCGGCACCTGGGCGCGAAAGTCATCGGCGTGGTCGGGAATGCGGACAAGGCCAGGCTGGCGAAGCGCAATGGCTGTCACCACGTCATCGTCGGTGGGGCTGCGAGAGCTTCCGGCGCGCGGTGAAATCCCTGACGCGCGGCGCGGGTGTCAACGTGGTCTATGACTCGGTCGGCAAGGACACCTTCCAAGCTTCCCTCGACTGCCTGCGGCCGCTCGGCATGATGGTGACCTTCGGTAACGCCTCGGGGCCGGTGCCGCCGGTCTCACCGCTGGAGCTGAGTCGCCGTGGCTCGTTGTTCCTGACGCGGCCGACTCTCTTTCACTACATTGCCACGCGGCCGGCGCTGGAGCGTGCTGCCCGCGATCTCTTCGGTGCCGTAAGCGCGGCGTCATCCGCATCCACATCGGGCAGAGTTATCCGCTGCAAGATGTCGCCACGGCGCACCGCGATCTCGAAGCGCGGCGCACCACCGGATCGACCGGTCCTGATTCCCTGACGGCGCGGGTCGCACCGCGTCGGTACGACCAACGAAGACCAAGCGCTTTGCGGCGCTAACGCACCGGCGGCGCGGCGAGCGGGATACCCAACGCCTCATGCGCCTTGCCATCGCCAACGCGGGCCGTGAACCAATTGGGATACGGCGCCGTCGGCTTGGTCGCGGCATCGAGCTGCGCCAGGTCCTCAGTGTCCAATTTGATGTCGACTGCGCCCAGATTCTCATCGAGCTGCTTCACGCTGGCGGCTCCGACGAGGAGCGTCGAGACTGTCGGCCGCGTCAGCAGCCACGCGAGTGAGATCTGCGCGGGCGTAGCGCGATGCTTCGTACTGATCGACTGCAACAGATCGATCAGCTGATAGCCGCGCTCGAGGTCGTAAGGCAGGAACTGGAAGCCCGCCAGGCGTGCGCCCGGGTCGCCTTTGGGGTTCTTGCGCGTGTACTTGCCACTCAGGAATCCTCCGGCGAGCGGGCTCCACACCATCACGCCAACGCCGGCATCGGCGCAGAACGGTACGAGCTCGTGCTCCAGGTCGCGACCTACGAGTGAGTAGTAAACCTCGGCCGCCCTGAACTGACTCCAGCCGCGGGCACGCTGCGCGCCGACCGCCTTTGCCGCGAGCCATGCGGGCCAGTTTGAAAAGCCGATGTAACGCACCTTGCCCTGGCGCACGATGTCTTCGAGCGCCTCGATCGTCTCCTCCAGCGGCGTCAGCGCGTCGACCTTGTGGACGAGGTACACGTCGATGTAGTCGGTGCCGAGACGCTCGAGGCTTGCATCCACCGCCGCCAGGATGTGGCGACGTGAGAGACCCGTCTCGATCAGCGCCGGCCCCATGCGATTGCCGACCTTGGTTGCAATCACCACTTCCTGGCGGCGCTTGCCGATCGCCTTACCGAGTATGCGTTCGGACTCGCCGCCGGCGTAGACGTCCGCCGAATTGAAGTAGTTGACGCCGCGATCGATCGCGCGCGCCACCAACTCGTTTGCGCCTGCCTGATCGACCTTGTAAGTGGATGCGAACGGGCCCTCCCTGATCGTTGCAAACGTCATGCTGCCAAGGGCGAGCCTGGACACGATCAGTCCCGTGTCGCCGAGTCGGGCGTATTGCATGGACACTACCTCACTGGTCTCACCGGAACAGGATATAGCCCGGAGCCCGGGCTCATGTCCATGGCCGGGATTTTTTTGCTCCGGCGGACGGTACCATGGTGCATTCTTGTACAGACCGTGATGTGGCGACGCTCAGGTACACCGATGGCAGGGCACAATCCGGCGCGCGGGTAGGGCGCGTCCTACATGATGAGTACCGTCAGGGAAGTGGCTTCCAGGTGCGTGACGTGCGTGGCTGTGCTGAGTGTCGCGATCCTGGCAGGCCTCGGTCGCACGGTCCTCGCGCAGACGCCGCCTCCGGCTGAGGCCCGCCCCGGCATTCCCACGGACGCGGAGCTCGAGGCGAGCGGAGCCGTGGTTGGCCGCATCGTCTTCAATACCGCGAACATCTTCAACGAAGCCGATCCGCGCGAGAACATTCGCCTGTACCGCCTGGCCAACCGGCTGCACATCATGACGCGCGAAGAGACGGTGCGCGCCCAGCTGCTCTTCAAGTCTGGCGACGTGTATTCCGCGCGACTGTTGGCCGAGACCGAGCGCAACCTGCGCGAGCTCAACTATCTGCACGATGCGAGCGTGCGGCCGTTCGCCTACGACGGCAAGCACGTGGATATCATCGTGGAAACGCGCGACGTCTGGTCGTTGCTGCCGGGGATCTCCTATTCGCGCAAGGGCGGAGTCAACGAAGGCAGCATCGAGCTCGAGGAGCAAAACCTGCTCGGGCACGGCAAGGACCTGTCGCTCTCCTGGAGTCACGAGGTCGAGCGCGATTCGGTGCTGCTGCGCTGGCGCGATCCGAATATGTACCAGAGCCGCTGGCGCTCGGACCTTGCCTATTCGATGAACGACGACGGGCGCCTGCGCTTCATCGACGTGGAACGGCCGTTCTACGCACTCGACACACGCTGGAGCGCGGGCGGCACTGTGTTCGATTTCAGCCGTGTCGATCCGCGTTACGACCTGGGGCACATCGTCGATGAGTTCAAGCGCGACCAATCCTTCGCGGAGCTGCGCGGCGGCTGGTCGGCGGGCCTCATCAACGGGCGGGCGTGGCGTTGGCTGGCGGGCTTTCGCTACGACGACAACGATTTCTCCAACGCCCCGGACAAGGCCCCGCCGGTGTCGCTGCCGCCGGATCGCAAGCTCGTCTATCCCTGGGCTGGCATCGCCTTGCTCGAGGACCGCTTCGTCAAGTCGGAGAATCTCGACAAGATCGGGCGCACCGAGGACCTGGACTTCGGCACCTCCTTCACTCTGCAGCTGGGCTGGGCCAGCCCCACGTTCGGGGCGGACCGCGATGCGCTGATCGTGAACGGCGCGCTGCACAAAGGGTACTCCTGGACGCACGCGCAGACCCTGTTCCTGAACACCGAGATCAGCGGGCGGCTCGAGTCTGGCCAGATCGCGGACGCGGTCGTGGCCGGTGAAGCGCGCTACTACTGGCGCTGGCGGCCGAAGCGCGTCTTCTACGCCAGCGCGACCGGAGCGGCCAGCGAGGCGCTCGACCCGGAGGACCAGATCCAGCTCGGCGGCGACAACGGGCTGCGCGGCTATCCACTGCGTTACCAGACCGGGACCAGCCGTGCGCTCTTCACGGTCGAACAGCGCTACTACACCGACTGGTTTCCATTTCGGCTGTTCTACGTGGGTGGGGCGGTGTTCGCCGACGTCGGCCGCACCTGGGGCCAGGGCGTCGTGGGTGCGCCGAGCCTCGGCTGGCTGAGCGATGTGGGGTTCGGGCTGCGGCTCGGCAACGCGCGCAGTGGCTTCGGGAGCGTGGTGCACATCGATCTTGCGTTCCCTCTCAATCGCACGCCGGACATCGACCAGGTGCAGCTGCTGATCGAGACCCAGGACACGTTCTAAGCGGAGCTTTCCTAACTCTCGGCCGCAGCGCCCTGCAGGCTGCGTGCGCCGCGCGCGATCCCCAGCACGCCGCTACGCACCACTTCGAGGATCTCCCCGCAAGCTGCGGCATCGCGCACGAACGCGCTGATCTGCGCCTCGCTGCTGGTGAGCTCCAGGATGTAGTACTCCTCGCTCACCGACAGCACCTTGCCCGCGGCGCGCGCCACCAGTCCCTTGAGCGACTCCTGCTGCTCCGCCGGAACACGGATCTTGATCAGCAGCAGCTCGCGCTCGACGTGCTCACCGCGCGTCATGTCCTCCACGCCCACCACGTCGACGAGCTTGAGCAGCTGGCTGCTGATCTGGTGAATCACGGCTTCGGATCCCTGTGTGACCAGCGTGAGACGCGATACCGACGGATCATCGGTGGGGGCGACGCTCAACGATTCGATGTTGTAGCCGCGCGTCGAGAACAGTCCCGCGACGCGCGACAACGCGCCTGCTTCGTTCTGCAGCAGAATGCCGATGACGTGCCGCATGGGCTTCTTTGTCCGACAGACCGGCAACCCGGTTGAGGTGCGCCGTCCCGCTCCGTTGCCGTGACCTCGCGCTCTACGATAGCCGAACGCATCGAGGTACGGGACGGAAACTTGCCCGCCGGCGATTTGCTGCTTAGGCTCTCAGGCGAGATTCCCGGGCGTCGATTCCAAGGCAAATGAAAGAGAACCATCAGGTCCTGGAGCGGGCCGCGCATCCGCTTGCCGGGCGCACCCTGAGTGGCGCGGAGATCATCGTGCAGGTGCTCGCGGACGAGGGCGCCGACGCGATCTTCGGCTATTCGGGCGGCGCGATCCTGCCGACGTATGACGCGGTATTCCTCTACAACCAGGAACACCCGGGACGCGCGCAGGGCGGCGTGCCCCTGATCGTTCCGGCCAACGAGCAGGGCGCGGGCTTCATGGCCGCCGGCTACGCGCGCGCCAGCGGCAAGGTCGGCGTGTGCCTTGTGACCTCGGGGCCCGGCGCCACCAATACGGTCACGCCGGTGCGCGATTCGATGGCCGACTCCGTGCCGGTGGTGGTGATCTGCGGCCAGGTCCCGACCCACGCGATCGGCACGGATGCGTTCCAGGAGGCGCCGGTGCCCAGCCTCATGAGCGCCGTGGCCAAGCATGTGTTCCTCATCACCGATCCGACGCGGCTCGAAGCGACGGTACGCACCGCATTCGAGATCGCACGCACCGGCCGACCGGGGCCCGTGGTGCTCGATGTGCCTAAGGACGTCCAGAACTGGAGGGGCGTGTTTCACGGCTCGGGTCGCCTGCCGGTGCCCGGCTATCGCCAGCGCATGAATCGCCTCACGCAAAGTCGCCTGTCGGAGGCGGCGTGCGCCGAGTTCTTCAACATGCTGGGGGAGGCCAAACGTCCCCTGATCTACGCGGGCGGCGGCGTCATCAATGGCGGTGCGGCGTATGCCATGCGTGAATTCGCCACCGCATTCGGCATCCCGGTCGTAACCACCCTCATGGGCATCGGCGCCTTTGACACGACGCACCCGCTGGCGATGCGCATGCTCGGCATGCACGGCGCGGCGTTCGCGAACTATGCCGTCGACGACTGCGACTTCCTGGTCGCGCTCGGCTCGCGCTTCGACGATCGGGTCGCGGGCGTTCCGGCCAAGTTCGCCAAGGGCGCGAAGCGCATCGCGCACATCGACATCGATGCCTCCGAGATCAACAAGGTCAAGCACGCGAGCTGGAGCCACGTCGGGCTGCTCGCCGACGCGCTGGTGGCGTTGCTCGAATACGGGCAGCGCGCCGGGTTCAGCGGCCACTTCAAGCGCTGGCACGAACATCTCGCGGCGCTCAAGAGCCGCTACGCGATGAACTACGATCGCGCCAGCCCGCTGATCCAGCCCTACTATCTCATCGAGCAGATCAATCGCCTGACCCAGGGCGAGGCGATCATTTCCACCGGCGTTGGGCAGCACCAGATGTGGTCGGCACAGTACTTCGATTTCCGTCAGCCGCGCCTGTGGCTCACCTCCGGCAGCATGGGCACCATGGGCTTTGGCCTGCCGGCCGCGATCGGCGCGCAGGTCGCGCAGCGCGACCGGCTCGTCATCGACATCGACGGCGATGCCAGCATCCGCATGAACATCGGCGAGCTCGAGACCGTCACCACCTACGATCTGCCGGTGAAGGTCGTGGTGCTCAACAACTTCGGCGACGGCATGGTCAAGCAGTGGCAGAAGCTGTTCTTCAAGGGCCGGCTGAGCGCGAGCGACAAGTCGCTGCACAAGAAGGACTTCGTGAAAGCCGCGCAGGCCGATGGCTTCCGCTTTGCGAAGCGCCTCGACCGCAAGGACGACGTGCCGGCGGTGGTCGAGGAGTTCGTCAACTTCGGGGGCCCGGCCTTCCTCGAGGTGATGATCGATCCGGACGCCGGCGTGTACCCGATGGTCGGGCCTGGACAGACCTACGAGGAGATGATCACTGGCGATCACATCCCCTCGCGGCACAAGACCGACATCAAGGAACCGGGCGAATCGGAGATGTTCTAGGACCTCGACATGAAATACCTGCATACGATGGTGCGCATCACCGATCTCGATCAGTCGCTCGACTTCTACTGCCGCAAGCTCGGGCTGCAGGAGCTGCGGCGGCTGGAAAACGAGGCGGGGCGCTTCACGCTGGTGTTCCTCGCGGCGCCCGGCGATGAGGACGCGCAGATCGAGCTCACCTACAACTGGGACCCGCAGCCGTACCCGGGCGGGCGCAACTTCGGCCACATCGCGTACGCGGTCGACGACATCTACGCGCTGTGCCAGCGCCTCATGGACCGGGGCGTGACGATCAACCGCCCGCCGCGCGACGGCCACATGGCTTTCATCCGTTCGCCCGACGGGATTTCGATCGAGCTGCTGCAGAAAGGCGCATCGCTCCCGCCACGCGAGCCCTGGGCTTCGATGAAGAATCAGGGAACCTGGTGACGCAGATGTCGACCGCAAAGCCGAACCTGAATCTGTTGCGCGCCAGCGATATCGCGCAGCACTCCCAGAGTTTTTCCCATCCGTGGAACCCGAAGTCGCAGATCTCCGGCGCCATGCTCGGCCGCATGACGGGCCTGAAGCGCACCGGCGTCAGCTTCGCACGCATCCCGCCGGGCAAGGAGTCCTTCGTCTATCACTCGCACCAGTCAGAAGAGGAGTGGATCTACATCCTCTCCGGCACCGGCCGGGCGCGGATCGATGGCCAGGAGTACGAGGTTGGCCCGGGAGACTTCATGGGCTTTCCCACGCCCTCGGTCGCGCATCACCTGGTCAACAGCGGCCAGGAGGATCTCGTGTACCTGATGGGCGGCGAGTCGAAGGACATGGAGATCGCCGATTTCCCGGATCTCGGCCGGCGCATGATCCGGCGCGGCGAGCACATCGAGGTGTACGAGACGACCGCCGCGAAACCGTTTGGACCGCTCGAGCAGCCTTAGTCGATCACCACCGCTGTGCCGCTGGCACTCACCATGAGCATGCTGCCGCCGCTGCCGATCGTCTCGTAATCCAGATCGATCCCGACCACGGCGTTGGCGCCCAACCGGCGCGCTTCCTCGGCGATCTCGCTGAGCGCCATGTCGCGCGCGTCCTTCAGCACTCTTTCGTACGAGGCGGAGCGTCCGCCGACGATATCGCGGATGCTCGCGAACAGGTCGCGGAACACGTTCGCGCCCAGAATCGCCTCGCCCGTCACCACACCCTTGTATTCGTGGATCGTGTGCCCGTCGATCGACGGAGTCGTGGACAGCAACATCGCTGAGAACCCTCGCCGCGGATGGTTTGAGCCGACAGCGTGCGTGGGCGGGACTACGGGGTCAAGACTTCGCCTGGGCCGCGTGCCAGGCCGTGAGCAGCTCCTGCTCGCGCTCGGCTGAAATTCCCGCACGCAGCTTCGCCTGCTGCTCCGCCGGACGCGACAAGTGCCACGCGAGGGTCGCGCGCACCGTATCCTCGAGCGACCGGATCTTCATGCCGGCGGCCAGCGCCTTCGTCGCGCTGGTGAGTGCAAAGCCCGCGTTCTCGCCGACCGCATGCGACCAGATGGGCAGGTCGCCATCCTCGACCTTGTGCGCCTCGAGAAAATCGGCGGATACCCACGTGATGCGCGCATCGGACTTTGCCGCGGCCGAGCAAGCGCCCAGCAGCTCGCCCATGGTGAACGTGTGCGGCTGCGGAGACGAGGTTGAAAGTTCCGAGCACGCGCCGCTCCATGCACAGGACGGTGAACGCGGCGAGGTCACGCACGTCGATCACCTGGATCTCGTCCTGCGGCGTGTTGGGCGCGAGCACTTCGCCGCCGCGCGCGACGCGCGCCGGCCAGTAGGTAAAGCGGTCGCTGTTGTCGTCGGGTCCGACGATGTAGCCCGGCCGCAATACCGTCACGCGGCCCGGCATGACGCGCTCCGCGGTCTGTTCGCACAGCGCCTTCAGCGGGCCATAGGTGTTCTCGTCCACCTTTTCGATCGTCTCGTCGGCGATCTTGCCCACCGGCGAGCTCTCATCGTTCGCGCCGGCGAAGCTCGCGTACGCCGAGATGCTCGACACATAGACGTAGTGCGACACCGAGTCCGCCAGCAGCTCCGCCGACAGCTTCACGATGCGCGGCACGAACGCCGAAGTGTCGAGCACTGCGTCCCACTTGCGTCCCTTCAAGGCATCGAGCTGTCCGTTGCGATCACCATGCAGGACTCTCGACATCCTTCACGCGGCCCGACATTGGTCTTGCCGCGATTGAAGAGCGTGACCTCGTGGCCGTGCGCGCGTGCGAGCTCGACGACGTGCGGGCCGATGAAGCGCGTACCGCCGAGGATCAGCAGCTTCAGAGGATGCGACTGTGAGTCGGCCAGCAGCGTCGAGGCCGGAAGCGTCGCGAGCAGTGACAGCGCGGCACTCGAGTTGAGAAATTCCCGTCGGTCCATATTGCCCCCGATCTTCTTGAGCCTCCGCTTCAGTGGCCGATGTACTTCTCGAGCCACTCCTTCTTGGTCCGGTACCAGAAGAGCGAATTCTGCGGCTTCAGCACCCAATGGTTCTCGTCCGGGAAATACAACAGCTTGCTCGGCACGCCGCGCGTCTGCAGGACGTTGAAGAGCTCGAAGCCCTGGTCGACCGGTACGCGCCGATCGAGCAGGCCGTGAATGACGAGCGTCGGGGTGTTGAAGTTCGCCGCATTGCTGTGCGGGGAGTAGCGCATGAACTCCTCGGGCTTCTCCCAATAGTCGAAGAAGCGGCGCTTCTCGGCGTGGTAATCCGCGGCATACTGCGTGAAGTTATCGAACACCCCGGCGTGCACGACCAGCGTCTTGAACGGATGCGGCCGGCCGAGAATGGTGGCGGCGAGAAAGCCGCCATAGCTGCCGCCGCCGGCGGCCAGGCGCGCGCTGTCCACGTAGGGCTTCGCCATCAGGTATTCCGCGGCCTTGATCGTGTCCTCGTAGGGCATCGTGATCTGGTCGGGATTGATCGAGTCCGTGAAGCTCTGGCCGAAGCCGCTCGAGCCGTGGAAGTTGTGCCAGGTGGTGATGTAGCCCCAGCCGGCAAACACTTCAGCGTTCCAGCGCCATTGCGTGCCGTCGGTAATGCCGTTGTGCGGCCCGCCATGCAGCAGCATGTACACCGGGTACTTGCGCGACGGATCGAAGTCCGGCGGGTAGATGATCCACATCTGGATGTCATCGCCGCGTGCGCCCTTGTAGGTGACGCTCTCGAACTTGCCCATCTGGATGCCGGCGAGCGCACTGTCATTGAACGTGGAGAGCTTGGTGACCGCGCCGTTGCGGGCGTTGACGCTCACGACGGTCGGCGGCTCGGCGAAGCTCTGCCGGATCGCGACTACCGTTGAGCCCTCCATGGCCGGAGCCGAAAAACTGCTGCTGGTAGTGAGCGGCTTCGGATCGCCCTTGAGATCGAAGCGATACAGGCGCCGCGTTCCGGCATCGTCGATCGAGCCGAGCAGCGAGCGCGAATCCGGCGCCCATGCCAGCTGCTCGGCCGACCGATCCCACTGCTCGGTGAGACTGCGCGTCTCGCCGCTGCGGCGGTCGAACAGCATCAGGCGCTGCTTGTCGGCGTAGAACGTCTTGATCTTCTGGCGCAGGAAAGCGAGGTAGCGGCCGTCGCGGCTGTACTGCGGCTCGGTGTCGTCCGCGGGATTGTCGGTGGTCAGATTGCGCGCCTCGCCGCCCGCGGCCGGCACGATGAACACATCGACATTGGAGTCGATGCCGGTGCGATCCGTATCGGCCGCAAATGCGACTTCACTGCCATCCGGCGCGATGTCGTAGCTGCGGCTGCTGGTTTCCAGCACCGAGAGGTGGTAGCCCGTGCCGAGGGTGATCGGCCGCGGCTCACCGCCTTCGAGCGCGATCGCGTACACATGCGGCTCGCGATCGTCGAGGAAACGATCCCAATAGCTGAACGGTGCTTTGTCCCACACTTTGGCGGTCATTTTGGAATCGGCGCGATCCTTCATGCGCTGCTCCATCTCGCCCCAGGTCTTGAGATCGGTCCACACCTCGGTGATGAAAGCGATGCGCTTGGAGTCCGGAAACCACTTTGGCGCCGAAACACCGGTCGGAACGCGCGTGACGCGGCGCGCTTCACCGCCGTCGATGGCGATTACGTAGAGCTGGCTCTCCTTATCTTCGCCACGCTTGGAGACGAAAGCGATCCACTTACCGTCGGGACTGAAGCGCGGGTCGCTGTCCGAGGCATCATCGCTCGTCAGCTGGCGCGCGGCGCCGCCCGCCGCGGGAATCAGCCACAGGTCGGTGTAGCCCTTGTTCTTGTCGACGTCGTAGCGGGTGACGGGCACCACGAGCAGCTTGCCATCCGGAGAAAGATCCGGGTCGCCGACGCGCTGCAGCTGCCACATGGTCTCGGCCGTGAGCGGCGCAGCGCCAGCCACGTTCTGTGCCTGCAAGCTGCAGCCGCAGAGCAACAGGGTCCAGCACCAGAACCGCGGCCTAGCCAGGAATCGCATGCAATTCTCCTTCAGGATGGAACGCGCGCGGCGGTTGTTGAAATGGCTCGGCGCAATGGGCGCGCATTCTGCCGCGCACGCGGGCGCCTGCGCAATCCGCAGTTCGAAGCGCCGCAGGTGCGTAACAGGTGGCTCGGGGAGAGGGTCGAGTGTCCGCCGTTCAGGCGGGCGCGGGGCGTCCGCGCCGGTCTGTCTGCAGGCGGCGGTCGGCGATGAGCGGCATGCGATCGTGCAGGCCGCGATCATGGCGGCGGCGCGCCGCGCTCGCGCGGCGGTCGTCATGGTGCACGTAGCGACAGGCGCACGAATGCGCGGTGCAGCCAGGAACCGGAAGGGGAGGCGCGGTGTTCACCAGGAAGCGTCGTCCCCGCAGTGTCTCGCAAACAGCGCAACACACCGCCGCCTTCAGGTGGTTCGACCGAGACGCTGTGGAAGCGCTGCGCGCGACGTATCGGCCGAGCGCGCCGCCCAGTCTGCGAGAGCATCCAGAGAATCGCGAGGGTGAGGCTGATTGTTATTGTTATGGTGCTTATCAGCATGGCGTCATCGTAGAAGCGCCACGGCACGGCGTCCACGTCCGTTTTGACAGAACGACGCCTGTCGCGTGCCGAATCGCCCGAGAATAACGGCTCCGTGAACCAGCGCACGCACCTCGAGCGGCGCCGGCGTTTGACCGCCGGCGCCGAGAGGTCGCATTCAGCCTTGCTTAACGCGGTATTTCCTCGCCGTTGTCGTTGTCCTGGTCCGGCTTGGTTGGATTGCGGCGGCTCGGATCGCGCGGGTTCTGACTCGGATTCTTCCTGCGCTCCTCCTCTTCGCGATCGTGTCGGGTGTACTGGTCGTCACCGGGATTGTTGGTGCGATCGGGATTGTGCGTGGGATTGTTGCTCGACATTGAGGTTACTCCATCGTGTGGGCGTCCATTGCCGGTGAGTGCCTTCCGTGGCAGTGATCGAGAATGCAGAGTCCGTGCCACGCGCCGACCACGTGCAGTTATTACGAGCGCAGGCCGGCGATCTGGGTACACGCCGCGCGCAGCGCCAGCAACAGCACGGCGATGGCGACTACGCACAGCACCAGCAATGCCTTGGAGGCGAGGATCAGCGATTCGTTGAACATTGCATCTCCTTCAGGCTCAGCAATGCGCGCTTCGTGCCAGTTTTGCGTGACGCTCAATCAAGGCGTTGCGCCACCTGCACGCCACAGGTGTTCAACGCCGACTGCAAAAAATTCCGGTGTGCAGACCCGGTGTCAGCGCGTTCTGACGCGGGAACTGCCCGCGCGCCTCACGACTCTTAAACTACAATCCCACCAATGAACTGCAGCGGATGGAGAACCCGAGCATGAAGTCGAAATGGCTGTTCACGGCCGTGCTGGTCGGCAGCGCAGGGCTGGCCGGCTGCCAGACGGTGCAGACCACTGCGCCGGGTGCGATCGGCATCGAGCGCAAGCAGCAGATGATGGTATCGAGCGAGCAGGTCGACGAGGCCGCGGCGCAGGCCTATACGCAGGAAGTGCAGACGGCGCGCGCGAAGGCAAGCTCAACGCCAATGCGCAGGAAGTCGATCAGGTGCGCCGGGTGGCGGAAAGGCTGATCCCGCAGACCGCCGTGTTCCGGCCCGATGCGCCGGGCTGGAAGTGGGAAGTCAACCTGCTGCAGACCAAGGAGCTCAACGCCTACTGCATGCCGGGCGGCAAGATCATGGTGTATTCGGGACTGATCGAGAAGCTCGACCTCAGCGACGCCGAGCTGTCCGCGGTCGTTGGCCACGAGATCGGTCACGCGCTGCGCGAGCACAGCCGTGAGCGACTGTCGCGCGCGTACGAGCAGCAGATCGTGCTCAGCGGCGTCGCAGTCGCGACCGGTATCGGTGCGAACACGCTCGATCTCGCGAACGAGATTGCCACTGTAACCTTCCAGCTGCCACACAGCCGCGAGCAGGAGGCCGAGGCCGATCGCATCGGTCTCGAGCTGATGGCGCGCGCGGGTTACGATCCGCACGCAGCGGTCAACGTCTGGAGAAAGATGGGACAGCAGAGCAGCAGTTCCCCGCCCGAATTTCTAAGTACTCACCCCTCGGGGCAGTCGCGCATCGAGGACCTTGAAGCCAGCCTGCCGCGCGTGATGCCGCTGTACGAAGCAGCGCGTCACTAAGCCCATGGCGGATGGGGGTCGCGGCTTGCCGAGCCTGTTCGTCGCCGGCGAGAACTGTTGGCGTACGGCACACGCCGCGCAGGTCGCGGTGCTGGTCGATGGAGAAGCCTATTTCGATGCCTTCGCTGCGGCCGCAGAGCGCGCGGAGCACTCGATCCTGATCCTGGCCTGGGATTTCAACAGCCAGGCGGTGCTGCGCGCGCCGGCAGACGGACCAGCACTGCTGCTGGGCGAGTTTCTCAATTCCCTCGTGCGACGGCGGCGGCGCCTCGAGGTGCGCGTGCTGATCTGGGATTACCCCATGATCTTCGGTACCGACCGCGAGTTTCCGCCGATCTACGGCCTGGGGTGGAAGCCGCATCGACGGGTGCGCGTGCGCTACGACAACACCCATCCGGTGGGCGGGTGCCATCACCAGAAGATCGTCGTCATCGATGACCGCATCGCCTTTTGTGGCGGCATCGATCTGACCGCCCGTCGCTGGGACACTTGCGAGCATCGGCCGGGCGATACGCGCCGAGCCATCGCGGGCGCCGCCTATCCGCCCTTTCACGACCTCATGATGATGGTGGACGGCGCCGCAGCGGGGGCTCTCGGAATCCTGGCGCGCGAACGTTGGCAGGCGGCGACCGGGCGTCGCCTGGAGCGACCGCCGACGCGGGCCGATCGCTGGCCGGAGCACATCGAGCCGCAGTTCACGGATGTCGAGGTCGCGATAGCGCGCACGCACCCGCCGGGCGAGCAGCGCGCTGCGGTGCGCGAGATCGAAGCGCTGTATCTCGATCTCATCGCCCGCGCCGAAAAGTACATCTATATCGAGAACCAGTACTTCACCTCGGAGAAGATCGGTGAGGCGCTCGCGGCCCGACTCGCGGAGGAAGAGGGTCCTGAGATCGTCGTGGTGTTGCGCCTTCTCAGTCACGGCTGGCTGGAAGAGCTCACGATGCAGAAGCTGCGTCGCCGCCTCGTCGAGCGCCTGCGCCAGGCCGACCGCGGCGGCCGCTTTCACGTGTATTACCCCTTCATCGACGGGTTGGAGCCCGGCACCTGCATCGACGTGCACTCCAAGCTGATGCTGATCGACGATGCCTGGCTGCGCGTCGGCTCGGCGAACATCTGCAATCGTTCGCTGGGTCTCGACAGCGAATGCGACCTGGCGCTCGAGGCCGGCAGCCGTGAGGATGTCGCCCGGCAGATTCGCGCGTTGCGCGACGGGCTGCTGGCAGAGCATCTCGGCGTGTCGCCCGAGCGCGTCGCCGGGGAGATCGAAGCGCGCGGATCGATGAGCGCCGCGATTGCCGCGCTGGAATCGCCCGCACGCGGCTTGCGCGAGCTCGGTTTCGAGGGCGAGGTCAACGGCGCGGTGCTGAACATCGCGAGCCTCGTCGATCCCGAGCGGCCAGTCGCCCTCGAGGAGCTGGCGGTCGAGCTGGGACCACGGGCCGTGCACCGCCGCAGACTGTGGCTGCGACTCGGATTGGCGGCGTTGGTGCTCGCTGCGCTCGCTGGCGTGTGGCGATTCACACCACTCGCCGGGCTGATCACCACGGACCTGAGCACCGAATGGGCGCATCGGTTCGCCGGCAATCCCTGGGCACCCGCCGTAGTGATGCTCGCCTACACGCCGGCGGTTCTCACTTTGTTCCCGCGCCCGCTGATCACGCTTGTTCGCCGTGGTCGCCTTCGGCCCGTGGCTCGGATTCCTCTATGCGATGGGCGGCATCGTGCTGGCAGCATTTCTCTCCTACCTGGCCGGCATGCGCCTCGATCGGGGCACAGTGCGCCGGCTCGCGGGGCCGAAACTCAATCACATGATCGAACAATTGCGACACCGGGGCCTGATCGCCATGACTGCGCTCAGACTCGTGCCGCTCGCGCCGTTCGTGGTCGAGGGCGTGGTCGCAGGTGCCATCCGCATGCGTCTGCGCGATTTCATGCTCGGCACGGCGATCGGTGTCCTGCCGGGCACGCTGGCCGCGACGGTGTTCGGCCATCAGCTCGAGCATGCTCTGCGTGATCCGCGCGAGGTCAACCTCTGGCTGCTCGCGCTCGTCGTCGTAATCCTGGTCGTCGCCACGTCTCGCCGTGCGCCGCTGGTTGTCGGCCGCCGAGACCCATGAGCAAGTCCCGGCGCGCCAGTGACGCGCGACGCGGCGCCTAGCGCGCGCTGCCGCGGCGTAGCAGGTTGACGATCGCCAGCAGGATGATCGCGCCGAGCAGCGACACCAGCAGTCCGCTGAAGCTGAAATCGCCCTGGTTGATGGTCGCGGTTCCAAACAGCGGCGCCAGCAGCCAGCCGCCGAGCACGGCGCCCACGATGCCGACTACGATGTTGAGCACGATGCCTTGTTGCGCGTCAGTGCGCATGATCATGCTCGCGAGCCAGCCGACGACGCCGCCGACAACGAGCCAGATGATGATTGACATGGATCACCTTAGATTGCAGTTTCAGTGACTCAAAAGTCTGCAGGCGACGGTCTCTCGCTCTCGTCCAGCAGCGCCGCTGCGTCGCGTTTCAGCACCGCCGCCGTGATGAGCAGACGCTCTGGCGCCAGCCGCTGGCAGTAGGTCGGTGCGCTAGGCTGGGCCGTGATACTCGCCGGTTGTATCCGCGTCCTCTGCGACTGGCCGGCGGCTCCCTGTATCGCGCCCGGCGATTGCAGAGCGAGGGCAAGGAAAGCCACGATCAACGCTGGTGTTCTCATTGCCTGATCCCCCTTCCTGGTGTCGTTGGTGCGTACTCTGTCAATGCAATCCGTGTGCCACGCACTTTGGTTGCATCTCGCCACGCGTCGCAGGCCGGCGCCCAGCGCAAGGTTTGCGCGCGCGGCAGAACTAATTGCAAATGCCGGTCGGTCGTCGCTACTGATCGCCGCTGTTTCCCGGCCTGGATTTGTGCTCGCCCAGCACTGCCGCAACGTCTTCGAGCATGCTGCGCAGTTCCTCCGCGTGCTCTTCTTCCTTGGCGAGGATCGACTCGAGCAGCCGGCGCGTGGTCGGGTCCTGGATGCCGACGAACTGGATCATCTCCCGGTACGACTCGATGGCGACCCGCTCCGCCACCAGATCTTCCCGGATCATCTGCACCAGCGATTCGCCTTCGCGGTACTCGGCGTGGCTGCGCGTGGCGAGAC
The DNA here is from genome assembly GCA_963695985.1 of uncultured Gammaproteobacteria bacterium. Classification (GTDB taxonomy): domain Bacteria; phylum Pseudomonadota; class Gammaproteobacteria; order Steroidobacterales; family Steroidobacteraceae; genus DATBVX01. The sequence goes on along the minus strand of CAVOIC010000012.1, from coordinate 16,489 downwards.
CTTCCGGATTGAAGTCCGGCGAACCACCGAGCTGCACGATGCGCTCGGCGATCTGATCGGCGTGTGCCTGCTCTTCCTGGGCATGCACCAGGAATTCCTGCTTGATCGCCTCGGCGAGCACGCCATCGGCCATGAAGTAGTGACGCCGATAACGCAGCGTGCACACGATCTCAGTCGCCAGGGCTTCGTTGAGCAGGCGTAGCACCACGCCGCGATTGGCATCGTAGCTCGGGGTGACCGCGCCCGCCTCGATGTGCTCGCGCGCGCGACGGCGGATTTCCTCGACGTCGCTGAGAAACGGCGTGCCGACTTCCCGCTCCTGGCTGCCCGTGTGGTGAGTCTGCTGGGTACGTTCCATTGGGTTGCTCCGGGTCGAGGGTTTGGTTCAGCGCAGTGCGCGCAGCAATGCGCGCGCAATCGGTGCCCAGCGCAGGAAGCGCGCACCGGCGGCGGGTTTGGCAGCGAACAGGGCGGCTCCGATAGCGATCAGCCCGATGGTGCCGCCGCGTGCAAGCAGCAGGCGCATGGTGCGGCTGCGGGGAAAGGCGGGTGTCAGCAGTTCCCCGATCCGGACGCGATTGCGGGCGAGTCGCTGCGCGGCATCTTCATCAGCGAATGGTGGCTGTGTTTGCATGCGCGGAAGGACCTGGGCTCACCGAACGCTCGAGCACTTCACGATCTGCGCGCAACTCATGCCGCAGGCGCGGGAACAGAGTCGCGTTTCCCGCCCGGCGCCGGACCAGCTCACGTCTGGCCAGGACGGCACCGAGGGCGAACAGTGCCGCCAGGGTGGCAGGGGCCCAGATACGGTAGGGTCCGTCCCACGTCGCTGCGATGATCGATGCACACAGCATCAATACCGCGAGCATTCCGGCCCCTGTGGCAATCATTGCCACGGTTACCCGGCCAGCCAGTGCCGTGATCGCGTCCTGCGCATCCTTTTCGGCAATGTCCCTGTAGGCATCCAGATGCCTTAGAGCTACCGGTACCAGGCGGGAAAGCGACAACACGGGAGATCTCGTGTCAGCTCGCAACTCTCAACGGCGTGAGGCCATCACGCCAATCACTATGCCGACCGCCGCAGCGACTCCCACCGCGGTCCACGGTCGCTGCCGCACATACTCGTCCGTTGTCACGGACGCATCGTGCGCGTAAGTCTTGGCCGCTCGTGCCCCGACGCCCCCGACTCCTTGGCCGCGCTCAGCGTCTTCTTCAGCCGCTCGCGTACGCGAGCAATCTCCACATCGCCGACGTCTGCGATCTTCTTGATCAGGTCCTCGACATCCGCCACCAGGTCGTGCCATTCACTGGCGCGCGCGCTGCCAGCAGCCTCCTGCGCCTCGAGTTCGACAAACGGATCTCTAATGCTAGTGCTCTCAGGTGTTGTTGCTGACATGTCCGTGTCCCCCTCAGGTTCTGCGAGCGACACTCATGACAAAAGCCACGATGGCGCCGATCAGAAACACGAAAAGGCTTGCGCCATACGATGCGACAAGGCATACATCCGTGCCGTCGGTCGCATTCGACGCTCCCTGTAGGATTGCACTCACAGTGAACGCAGCAGCTCTCATGATTATGCGCGACATCTTCAAGGTCTGGCTGCCTGTCCTGGTGCTCGCAGGATTGCTTGCGGGGCTGTACCTGCTGGCCGAGCAGCGCTACGCGCGCTTGAGTGAATTCAGCGCGCAAGTCACGCAGATCCGGGAACGGCAGAGGCTCCTCACGCGCTTCCTGCAATTGATGGTCGACGCCGAAAACGGTCAGCGCGGCTTCCTGCTGACCGAGGAGCCCGAGTATCTCGACCCGCTGCTGGAGGCGGCGCCGCGGATCCATGATGTCCTGATCGGCCTGCAGGGCAGCTATGAGCGTGCAGGCGCATCCGGCCCGAACCCGGCCATCGAACTGGCACAACTGACTCGAAAACGTTTCGAGATCCTGGCGGATGGTCTGCGTGGCTACGTGCGTTGGCACCAGCAGGGCAGTGTCTCGGTGCTGAAGCGCAAATCCGGCAAGCAGGTCATGGATGACTTGCGCGATCGCGTGGGCGAGCTCGAAGCGCAGGAGTCCGATCGGCTGTCGAGCGTCTTGTCACAGTGGGTGCAGGACCTCACCTTCACACGCTGGAGCATGGCCGGCGCGACCGTAGTCAGCGCGATCCTGCTGCTGATGGTCGGCGTGTTTCTGTTCCGTGACATGAACCGCCGCACGCGCGAAGCGGCCGAGCTCAAGCGGATGGTGGACGAGCGCACCGCCGAGCTGGTATCGCTCTCCAATCACATGCAGGAGGTTTCGGAGCGCGAGAAGCAGTCGCTGGCGCGCGAGCTGCACGACTCGCTCGGGAGCCTCCTCGTGGCTACGAAGATGGATGTAGCCTGGCTGCATGCACGCCTGCGCGCTGCGGACCCTGATCTCGAGCTGCGCTGGACGCGCATCCAGGAATCGCTGGATCGTGGCGTCGATCTCAAGCGCCGGGTGATCGAATCGCTGCGCCCGACACTCCTCGACAACATGGGCCTGTTCGCCGCCCTGCGCTGGCAGTTCGATGAAACCTGCAGCCGCGGCGGCATCACGTGCACGCACCGGCTGCCCGCGGAGGAGCTGCGCTTCACCAACGATGCGGCCATCGGTCTGTTCCGCATCGCGCAGGAAGCGTTTACCAATATCGTGCGGCATTCCGGAGCGAGCGCAGCGGAGCTCGACGTCGCGTATGACGGCGACAATCTCGTGCTCGCGATTGCCGACAACGGCCGCGGTCTGCCTGCAAACGGGGAAACGGCGCCGTACAGTCATGGCATGGCCGGCATGCGCCATCGGGCGCATGCGCTCAACGGCCAGTGGGAGGCGCGCGCAGGAGAGTCCGGCGGCACCCGCATCCGGGTCTCTGTGCCCCTCGCCAATATTCTGCAGCGTGAGTCGGAAGGCTTTGATGCCGTGGGCGGCGGCGTCAGCGGCTAATCCTGGGCACCAGGCAAGTTTGCAGATGTTCGGCCGCCGCAGGCGCGTGCGCAGAAGCGATCAGCTGAGGCTGGGGAGCGGCTCCGGGTGGCGTTGTTCACGGATGGTTTCGAGCACCTGCGGCAGACGCTCGAAATCGCGCGCCTTGTCGAGGAAATAGTCGGCCCCGAGCGCCATGGCTTCGCGGCGGTACTCGGGCAGATCGTAGCTGGTGAAGATAATCACCACGGGGCGGCCGACCTGGCCCGAAAGCGCGCGCAATACCCCGAAGCCGGTGCCACGATTGAGGCGCAGGTCCAGGATGATGATGTCAATGCCGCCGCGACCGAGCGCCTCGATGGCCTTGCTTTCGCGATCGATGGTCTCGACGACGAGCATCGACTCCATTTCGCGCAGCGTCTCTCGTACTCGCTCGGCGACAATTGGGGAATCCTCGATCAGCAGAATCCTCAATTCCTCTTTGTCCTCAGCACTCATGACACTTGTCTGCTGTTCGCGGCGACGGCGTTCCATTGTTTCACTCTTCGACGCTTCCCTCTATCAGACTTGCCTGACGGCGGAAGACATTCGCTCTCAATTGATCAGTTGGTTACGCAAGGCATATGAAGTCAGATCGGCGTTGGTCTCGAAATTCATTTTCTGCAGTATCCGGCTGCGGTAGGTGCTGACGGTCTTGACGCTCAGGCACAGCTCCGCCGCAATCTGCGACACGGCGCGGCCCGCGGCTAACTTGCAGAACACCTGGAATTCTCGTTCCGACAGGCGCGAGTGCAGCGGCTTGTCCCCGTTGCCGTCGAGCTCTCCCACCAGCTGTTCCGCGAGCGTCGCGCTCACATAGCGCCGTCCCTGCAGCACGGTTTTCACGGCGCGCAACAACTCCTCCGGTGCGGTGCCTTTCTCGATGAAGCCGCTCGCACCGGCGCGCAATACGTTGAGCGCGTACTGGCGCTCCGGATACCCGCTCAGCACCAGCACGCGCGTGCGGTCGTGCACCGCGCGGATCTGCTGCAGGATGTCGATCCCGCTGCGATCCGGCATGCCGATATCGAGGATCACCAGGTCCCAGGGTTCCGCGCGCAGGCGCTCCAGGGTTTCACGGCCGGTTGCCGCCTCCCCGATCGCGCTGATCGCGCGGTCCTCCACGAGGAATTGCTTCAAGCCGGCGCGGACGACCGCATGGTCGTCCGCAATCAGCACGCGCGCCATCGGTTGCATTCCCGTGTTCTCAGGTAGGCGCCTGTACCCAGGGCCTGTCGCGCGAGTAGCGGTTGAGCTTGTTGTAGAGAGTCTTCAGGCTGCATCCCAGTACCTCGGCTGCTCGACGTTTGTTGCCATCGAAATGTTCGAGCGTCGCCTCGATGAGCGACCGCTCCGCCTCGTCGAGGCGCGATCCCATCGGCAGGACCACCGCCTGGCGGTCCGGATCATCGCTCACCGCGGAATCTAGTCGTGGAAGGATCGTCGGCGCAAGCTCAAGCTCCGTGTCCGACATGATGAAGGCACGCTCGACGGCGTTACGCAGTTCGCGCACGTTTCCCGGCCAGTCGTGCTGGCGCAGCATGGCAAGCGAGGCTTGGGAGAGGCGCTTGCTCGAGTCCGTGCGGGAGTTGAGCTCGTCCAGGAAATGAAGCGCCAGCAATTCGCAGTCCCCGGCGCGGTCGCGCAGCGGGGGGACGCGGATCGGGAACACCGCCAGCCGATACAGCACGTCTTCGCGCAGCCGCCGGTCGCGCATCGCATCGCTGATGTCGCGGTTGGTGGCGGCGATGACACGGAAGTCCGTGCAGATTTCCTGCACACCGCCGACGCGATAGAAGCGTCCGGTTTCCAGCACGCGCAACAGGCGGGTTTGCATTTCGAGTGGCATCTCGCTGATTTCGTCCAGAAACAGAGTGCCGCCGTCGGCGCGCTCGAATACGCCGGCGTGCGAGCGCGAGGCGCCCGTGAAGCTGCCCTTCTCGTACCCGAACAGCTCTGCCTCGATCAGAGTGGCCGGGATCGAGGCGCAGTTGATCGCGATCAGCGGGCCGTTGGCGCGACCACTGAACTGATGAATGATTTCGGCGACCAATTCCTTGCCTACACCGCTCTCGCCCATCAACAGGACCGTGGCTTCCGTGGGCGCGCCGCGCTGAATGAGCTCAAACATCGTCTGCATGGCCGGCGACGTTCCGAGAACGTGGCCCAGTCCGCGTTCGTGTAATGGCATGACAGTGGCGTCCATTGCTTCCCCCGTTCTCTGTGACTTCGATTGATGCGGGCAATGCAATTTCTGCATCTGACCCTGGGAAGCTTTGTAACGTATCCCTTGAACATACTGGAGCGGCGCCCGCTGAACTGGGGCTAGGACTGACTGCGCCCGTTCTGTCGGTGTCTGTCTGACACACCCGCCCAAGTTCGCTGAATCCATACCAGTTGTTGAGCCCGAGGCCACCGTCCACTGACCCGCAGACGACGGCGGTGCAGCGGTGGCATAGCCCTTGCACCCGTTTCCTCACGAAGCGCGGCTCGCCAGCTGGCGCGCCCGACTACCAGTGATACCAGTGAACTGACACGAGGATCGAACTCATGAAGACCAAGCCCATTTTGATCGCGGCACTGCTGTCGCTGTTCGCGCTCGCTGGATGCAAGCGCGGGGAATCGCCCAGCGAGACCCAGCAGGATGTCTCCCAAGCGCAGCAGCAGGCCAACGAAAGGGTGGCCGAGGCGCAGAAGGACCAGGCACAGGCCGACGCGGATGCCAACAAGGACCTGCGCGACGAGCAGCAGGACGCCGCTTCCAAGGAAGCCAAGGCTGCCTACGACGTCGCCGTCCTCAAAGCCGAGGGCGAACACAAGGTCGCCATCGAGAAGTGCGAGTCGATGAGCGGTTCGGAGCGCGACGCGTGCAAGGATCGCGCGGGTGCGGCCCTGGAGCAGGCCAAGTCACAGGCTCAGGCGGCACGTGACGCCGCCGCACGCTGATTTTTCCAGCCACAGGAGTACTGCAAGCATGAAGCGATCATTCATTCTCAGTTCGGCCGCAGCGTTGCTCGGCGCACTCGCGCTGGTGGCCTGCTCGTCGACCCCGACACAGCGCAGCGCGGGCGAAACCGTCGATGACAGCGTCCTCGCCGGCAAGGTCAAGGCGGCGCTCATCGATAACGACCTGGTCAAGGGTGGTGAAGTCAACGTCGACACCTACCGGGGCGTCGTGCAGCTCAACGGCTTCGTCGGCACACAGGCCGAGAAGTCCGCTGCCACAACGGCGGCGCAGGGCGTGAGCGGCGTCAAGGAAGTGCGCAACAATCTCGAAGTGAAGTCGATCGTCATGGCGGATGCGGACCGCTCACCGGGTGAGGTGATCGACGACGCGACCCTCACGGCCAAGGTCAAGTCGGCACTCATCGCCGACGAGACGACCAAGGCGTATCAGATCAACGTCGACACCAACTCCAGGATCGTGGAGCTGGGCGGCTTCGTCGATTCCGACACGGCCAGGAACCGCGCGACCGAAGTCGCGCGTGGAGTCAGTGGCGTGAAGGAAGTCCACAACGACCTGCAGGTCAAGCCCAAGCCGTAATGGCCGCTGCAGTCCTCGGCCGGCAGAGGTGCAGGGGCACCTCTGCCGGCTGAGCCGTTTCTGTCATCTGCATCGAGGCGCGTAATGCAAGATCGCGAAGAAGAACAGCGGGATGGACAGACCGCCATACGGTGGGGATCCACCGGCCGAGTTTCGCTCATCATCCTCGCCACGATTGCGACCGTCGCGGCCTTGCACTTGGCGCGTGACCTGACGGTGCCAGTGGCGCTCGCGCTGTTCTTCGCGGTGATTCTGTCACCAGCGGTCGAACGCTTGCGGCGCATTGGGCTGCCGAATGCAATCGCCGCTGCCGCCGTGATGCTGGCGGTGGTCGCTGTCCTGGCCGCAGTGGTGAACCTCACTCTAGATCCGGCGCGGGAATGGTTCGACCGGGCGCCGCGCCTGATTTCGGCCGTGGAAGCGAAGTTCCGGCCGCTGCGGCAGGTCTCGGTGCAGATCGACCAGGTCGCCGCACAAGCCGAGCGGGTGACGGGCCGCACCATCACCACTGCTCCGGTTGCGGACGACACGAATCGCGGCCTGCTGTGGAAGACGCCGACCATCGTGGTGCCGGTTGTGGGAGTGTTCTTCCTGACACTCTTCATTCTGGCATCCGGGCCACCGCTGCTGGCGCGCCTGGGTGCCGCTCGCAGACGGACCACCTCGACGCGGCACGCTGTCATCGTGCTGGAGCACACACGGCGTGAGCTGTCGCGCTTTCTCGGCACCATCGCACTCATCAATGTCGGGCTCGGCACCGTGACCGCGATCATTGCGTATGCCTTCGATCTGCCGACGCCGCTGCTGTGGGGCGTGATGGCGGCGGTGCTGAACTTCGTTCCCTACGCGGGCTCGGCAGTCACGCTCACGACGCTCACACTGGTCGCAATCCTGACCCACGAAACGCTCGCATCGGCATTCGGCGTCGCGCTGTGCTATCTCGCCGCCGCCACCATCGAAGGCCAGCTGGTGCAGCCGCTCGCACTGGGCCGGCGCCTCGCGCTCAGTCCGCTGATCGTGTTCATGGGTCTGTGGGTATGGGGCTGGATCTGGGGAGTGGCGGGCCTGCTCCTCGCCACACCCATCCTGCTCGCCATCAAGTCGGTCAGCTGCCAGACCTCGCGCTGGAATTCGCTGGCGGAGTTCCTGAGTCCGAGCGTGGCGCCGGTGATCACTTCGCCCGCGCGTGCGTGGCGTCGAACCCGGCGTCGGCGTCGGCTTGAGCACACCCCTGCGGCCTTCGCGGCCCTCGCAACGGAGAGCGAATCGGAATCGATGCTCGTCTAGATCTGGAGAAGAGGAGACACAGCAATGCCTGCGAATGCTCAGGTGACTTACAAGGCACGCGCTTTCGATCTTTCCGGCGTCGAAGGGATTTCTACGCAGGCGCTTGATGATCACCTGCATCTCTACCAGGGCTACGTGGAGAATACGAACCGCCTGCTGCGACACGCGCTCGGTAATGGCGAGCGCAAGGCGAAGGACGGCAACGAGTACGTGCACCGCCTCGCATTCGAGTTCAACGGCATGGTGCTGCATGAGCTCTTCTTTGAGGCGCTGCGCGGCCCGGGGCCCGCTTTACCGGCAGGGAGCGTGCTGGCCGAGGCGATGGACATCACTTACGGCGGCACCAAGGCGTGGCGCGAGCATTTTCTGGGTGTAGCGAAAGCGCGGGGCGTCGGCTGGGTCATGAGCGCCCACGAGCGCACGAGCAACCGCCTGCTCACCTTCTGGGTCGACGAGCATCACCTGGGAGTACCGGCGAACCTGCGGCCCGTGATCCTGCTCGACCTGTGGGAGCACGCTTACCTGAAGGATTTCGGTGTCAAGGGCCGCGAGGAGTACGCCGAGGTCGTGCTGCAGAACCTGGACTGGAAAGTGATCGAGAGCCGTTGTGCGTGATGCACGCAGGAGACAGCCATGTACGTAAGAGAAGTGATGACCGCCAATGTGAATTACGTCGCGCCCGACGCGCGCCTGCCCGTGATTGCCCGCCTGATGCGTGACGAGGACATCGGCTCGGTGCCGGTGGCCGAGAACGACCGGCTGATCGGAATGATTACCGATCGCGACCTCGTGGTGCGGGCCCTCGCGGACGGCCTCGATCTCAGCGCCGCGCGCGCGAGAGAGGTGATGTCGCCGAAGATCCTTTATTGTATTGAGGATCAGTCGGTCGATGATGTGTTGAACAACATGGCCGACAACCAGGTGCGGCGTCTTCCGGTCATCAATCGGCAGAAGCGCCTGGTCGGCATGGTCTCGCTCGGTGACCTGAGCAGGGCCGCTGACAGGCGGGCCGGGAGCGCGCTGAAGGAGATTACGCAGCCCGACGGCGCCTGAGTCGCGGAGTGCGGGATCGCATCGATTGAGAGGGCCTGAATGTCGGGTACGCGTGACTCGCGGCGAAGTGCGGGACGCCGGCGGGCACGGCCGCGCCGGAGGACTTTGCGCCGTGCAGGACGGCGCTGGTCGGCGCGGGTGACGACGCGCAGCAACGCGCTCGACCTCGAGCCGGCGATTTTCGCCGCCGCCGATCCCAGACGAATCGCCAGGTCCTTGAAGCGTTCGGCAGAGGCGAGCCGGCGGCGCAAGGGCAGCGCGTATCAGTCCGCGATGTCCATGCTCAGCTTCTACATCAACCGCGCGGGGACGAACCTGCCGGCAAAGCGCAGGCAAATCCTCCAGCGCGCCAAGGCGGAGCTGCGGGAAGTGTTTGGGCGCAGTTGATGTGTTGTTGCACGTCCCGCGGGCGTGATTGATCATGTTTTGCCAGAGGCAACCAAGAGATGTCCGCTTCAGCCCGCGACACGATGCCGGCACTCTTCGTCGGCCATGGCTCGCCGCTCAACGCGATCGAGGAGAACGCGTTCAGCCGCAGCTGGAGCGAGCTCGGCCAGCGCATTCCCACGCCGAGCGCCATCCTGTGCGTCTCGGCGCACTGGGAAACGCGCGATGTCCACGTCACCGCCGCGCGCACCCTGAGCACCATTCATGACTTCTACGGCTTTCCCCGCGCGCTGTACGAAGTGCAGTACCCGGCGCCCGGTGCGCCGGAACTGGCGAATCGCATCGTGCGGCTGGTGCAGGGCGCGCAGGTGCGGCTCGACTACAACCGCGGTCTCGACCATGGCAGCTGGAGCGTCCTGCGACTCATGTACCCGCGCGCCGACGTGCCCGTGATCCAGCTCAGCCTCGACACCAACCAGCCGCCTGCTTTTCACTACCACCTGGGGCGGGAGCTCGCGCCCTTGCGTGCGGAGAGCGTCCTGATCGTGGGCAGCGGCAACATCGTGCACAACCTGGCGCTGATGGACTGGCACCGGCAAGCCGGTTATGACTGGGCGGAAGAATTCAATGCCCTGGTGCGGGAGCGCATCGAGGCACGCGACGACACGGCAATCGTCGACTATCGGAACCTGCACCGCGCTTCGACCGCCGCGATCCCGACGCCGGAGCACTACCTGCCGCTGCTGTATGCATTGGCGCTGCGGGGCGAAGAGGAGCCGATCGAGTTCTTCAACGATGCGGTCGTGCTGGGCTCAGTCTCGATGTTGAGCGTGTGGATCGGACAGTGAAGAGACGTGACGGTGCGCAGCCCGCCGGGAAGCGGGCGGTGGCGGGTGAGGGCGACGTGCGCGTGCGCCGTGCGTACTTCGACTGCCGCTTCGGTCAGCTCAACGTTCGTACGGCGTTTGCCGGGAGCGGCGGCTTCGGTGAGCGCACCACACTCCTGTGCTTGCATCCGGAGGCGGCATCGAGCCGCTGGTTCACGCGCTTCCTGCCCGAGATGGCGCATGATCGATCGGTCTATGCCCCGGACCTGCCGGGTTGCGGTGAGTCGGACGCGCCCGCGCGGCGCCCATCGATCGCGGACTACGCTGCGGCGCTCGCGGATTTCGCCGCCACGATGCGCTTTCGTCAGCTCGATGTGCTCGGTTGCGGGGCTGGTGCGCTGATCGCCGTCGAGCTCGCGCTCGCCATGCCGCAGACCGTGCGGCGCCTGGTGCTGACCTCCGTGCCGCTGTTCAGCGCCGCCGAGCGCGCAGCGTCGCCGCCGGCGGGCGAGGAGGCGAGCCCGCTGCTGCACAACGGGCCTGCTGCACAGTGGATTCTCGCGGCCGCACGCGACTACCCGGCGGTCGAGCGCCTCCCGCACGTGAGACAGCCAACGCTTCTCCTTCGGCCCGGTGACGACACCAGCGATTACGGTGCACGCGTGCAGCAGTTGCTGCACGGCGCGCGCGCCGTCGATCTCGCGGCACCAGGTGCGGACCTGTTCAGCATCGCCTCGCAAGCTGTGGCACAGCAGGTTCGGACCTTCCTCGGTACCCCCTGAGGGCCTGAACCGGCCCAGTTCAGCCTCCGTATCCGCCGGCCGGGCCCGCCCGCCCCCGCGGATTTGCCTGCGGGCCATCCTTATGTTTAGTCTGCACTTGCCTTTCGCGGGTGGATGCGACCCACTTGCGTATGGCGGGCCGGCCGTGGCGGAACGGCCTGACCGACAAGACCCTCAGTACAAAAGGGGGCTCATCGAACATGAGCAAGAGAGCGGACCAGACCAAGGGCAAAGAAGTCGATACGGACAGCACGGACCAACTTCCGGCGCTGGACGTTGCAAGCTTCGAAGCGGCGCGCGGCAGCGCGGACGGTAGCCTGAGCAGCACCGATACCCGGGCTGCACCAGCACCCGCTGCGGCAGCGGGCAGTGAATCGACGCAGATCTTCGACACCATCCGCACGCTCGAAGCCAACCTTCACGCCAAGTCGGAGCGCACCGCCAATCTGGAGCAACTCCTCGCGCGCGCGGAGCGTGAACGCGAGGCGGCGGAGCGTCGCGTGCGAGAGCGCGAGCAGGCACTGTCGCACCTGGAGCGCGAACTTGTAACTCGCGCCGGCACGCTGAGCGGGCTCGAACGCCAGCTGCGGGACGCTGCCGAAGCTCAGCACAACGCGGAGCGTCAGGCCCGCGTGGTCGAGAAGGAAAAGGCCGACCTGCTCGGTCGCCTGAACGAACTGGAAGACGCGCGTACCGGACTCAGCGCCGACCTCGAGGCGCGTGGCGCGACCATCGGGCGCTTCAAGGCTGATCTCGCAGCGCGTGCCGAACAGATTCGCGTGCTCGAGCAGCAGCGCGATGCGCTCGAGCTGGAGAAGGTTGCGCTCGCTGACACGCTGCGTTCTCGCGATACGCGCCTTGCTGCTCTGGAAGGCGAGCTGGGCGCACGCAACGAGCAGATCACCGAGCTGCAGAGCCTGGCGGCCAGCCGCGACGAAACGCTGCATGATCTGCGCGCCGGTGTCGAAAATGCGCAGGCCGAGACGCGCGCCACGCAGGCAGCCCTGGCGCAGCGCGAGGCGAAGATCGAGGCGCTCCAGCGCCAGGTGCATGACAAGGAGGAGGCGCGCAGCGCGATGGCCCGCGAGCTGAGCGCGCAGAAGCAGCGCGTAGTGGCGGCGGAGGAAACCGCGCATGCCCGGCAGCGCGAGGCCGAGAGCTGCCTTGAAGCGCTGCAGAGCCTGGAGCAGTGGCGCAACTTCTACGACAACGAGCTGTTCATTCGCGAGCAGGAAATCGACCGTCAGCTGCTGCGCGTCACCGCGCTCGAGGGCGAGATCACGCGCCGCTTCGCCGATGTGGACACCGTGCAGACGCAGCTGCGCGAGCGCGACACAGTCATCGTAGAGCTCAAGGCCGAAGTTGCGAGCCGCGATGGCGCCCTCAACGAGCGCGCTGCGGAACTGGAACGGCTGCGCGCGGCCACACACAATTCGGACGGCGTCATCGCCGATCTGGAGCGGCAACTCAAGGTGCACGCGGCCGATATCAGCCGGCTGCAGAGTGAGCTGGGTGAGCGCGAAGGGCGCATCGCAGAAGCGCTCGAAGAGTTGCGTGCGGCGGCCGAGCAGGAACGTGAGCGCGAGCAGGAAAAGCTCGCCCTCAGGAATACTGGCGACGCCCTGCGCACACAGCTCGGCGAGCGCGCTGGGGAGCTCACGACGCTGGCGGGCGCGCTGCAGATGGAACAGAAACGCGCCGCCAAGCTGGAAAGCGAGCTGCTGGCGCGCACGCGGCTCGCTGCCGAACTGGAGACCCGCAGCCGCATGCAGCACGAGCTTGCCGACGCGCATGCTCGGGAGCTCGACACATGGAAGGAGAAGTGGTCGGAGGTCGCGACCGCCATCGGGGAGAAAGAGGCGCGCCTGGCGCAGATTGAATCCGACTTACGAGTGAAAAGCGCCGAAGTCTCGACGCGCGCCGAGCGCATCGATACCCTGCAGAAGACCGTCGACGATCAGGCGGACACGCTCGCTGCGCTCGAGAAGGAATTGCGCGAGAAGGCGGAGAGCATCGCGCGGCTGGAAGGAGATCTGCGCGCCGCGGAGGACTCGATGCTGCGGCTCGAATCGCAGCTCAGGCAGCGGGCCGATCAGAACTCGGTCGCGCAGCGCACGCTCGATGAGCAGCGCGGTCAGATCCGCCACCTGCAGGACACCCTGACGACTCGTGATTCCGCCGTAGCCCGTCTCGAGGGCGAGCTCAAGGCGAGCAGCGAGATCATCGGCAACATTCAGCGCGACATCCGCCGCCTGAGTGTGGAAGCTCCTGCGCCCGCTCCTGCCCCTGCCTCTGCCCCCACGCCGGTCGTTGGCATCGCAGAGGAAGAAGAAGAGGAGGAGCCGATCGCCGCAGGCGGCACGCGGCTGCTCGTGCGGGCGGACGGTGAGGCGGAGATCGTGCACGTGATCAACAAGAAGGCCACGGCGATCGGACGCGCCACCGACAACGACATTCAGATCGACACGAAGTACATCAGCCGTCACCACGCGCGCATCGTGATCACGCGCGGCGCCACTATCATCGAGGACCTCGGCAGCACCAATGGCGTCTTCGTCAACGAGCGCCGCGTCAACCGCCGCAAGCCGCTGGCGGACGGCGACCTCGTCATGATCGGCAAGACGCAGTATCGCTTTGCCGTGAAGTCCTCAGACCGCGGCTAGCTTCGAATCCCGGCAGGCGTGGCGAGGCGATCGTGGCTCGGCGCTCGCGCTATCGGGGCGCAGCCGTGCGTCGTTGCACCAGCATGAAGACCAGCAGCGCGAGCACGTTGCAGGCGAGCACCGTGAATACCAGCGGGTAGGGACTCGGGTTGGAAATGGCCGCGACCAGCTGCACCGCCGCGGCCGACACGATCAGTTGCAAGAACCCCGTCAGCCCCGACGCCGCCCCGGCAATGTCGGGACGCACGCCGATGGCGCTCGAAGTGGCATTGGGCGCCGAGATCGCGTTGGCAAAACACACCAGCATCGCCGGCACGAACAGCGCTGCCGGGTGCCACACCTTGAGCAAGGCAAGCGCCGTCAGCACCAGCCCGCCGGTCAGTGACAGGAGTGAGCCCGCGCGCATCATGCGCAGCGCGCCCATGCGCCGGGAGATGCGCGCTGCGGTGAAAAAACCCGCGAACGAGGCTGAAGCGGGCAGCATGAAGAGCAGGCCATAGCGCGAAGGCGAGATGTGCAGCACGTCGATGGCGACGTGCGGCGCGCCCGCGATGAAGGTGTACACCGCGGCAAAGAGGAGCGACCCGAAGAGCGCGTAGGCGCGATAGCGCCCGATGAGGAGGAGCTGGCGGTAGCTCTCGAGCGTGTCGGGTCCCTCGCGCGCCGCCGCGCTTGTGTGGTGCGTCTCCTGGATGCGCAGCATCGTGAAGACCAGCACTGCCGTCCCGAGCACCAGGCACAGCCCGAATACCAGCCGCCACCCCGCGAGTTCCACGGCGAAGCCGCCGATGGTCGGGGCCACCATCGGCACGACGAGAATCGCCGTGGCGGTGTAGGCGATGCCGCTCGCGGCCCGCTCGGGCCCGAACGCATCCATGAGCGTTGCACGCGCTACGGACATCGCAGCGCCGCTGCCGAAGGCCTGCAGGATGCGCGCGCCGATCAGGACCGCGATGCTCTGCGCCAGCAGCCCGACGAGGCTCCCAAGAAGAAACAGCGACAGGCCGGAGAAGATGATCGGTCGGCGGCCGAACCGGTCCGACAGCGGTGCCACCACCAGGTTGCCGGACGCGATCGCGAGCATCGACAGCGTCACCAGGAGCTGTGCGGTGCTCACCGAAGTCGCGAACTGGGCGCGGATGTCCGGCAGCGCCGGCAGGATCGCGTGCATGGCAAAAGTGCCGAGCGAGCCGATGGCGGCGGAAGCGAAGATTAGGCGTCGGGCGAGGGCGCGGTCCATCGAGTCCGGGGGCGATGATCCAGGGCACAGTTTAAGGGAGCGGCGCCCTGTAGCCCATCGACGATTCTTGCTAACGTACCGCGCCGGGCCCGGTGGGATGCGAAGCGCGTGAACAACAACTACATCGAGAAGCATCCTCAAGGCGCGCGTCTACGACGTCGCGATCGAGTCGCCGCTCGAGCCGGCCGAGCGCCTGTCGCGCCGCCTCGGCAATCGCGTGCTGTTCAAGCGCGAGGACCTGCAGCCGGTGTTCTCCTTCAAGCTGCGCGGCGCCTACAACCGCATCGCGCACCTGTCGCAGACCGCGGCCCAGCGCGGCGTGATCTGTGCCTCGGCCGGCAACCATGCGCAGGGCGTGGCGCTCGCGGCGCGCACGCGCGGCATTCCGGCCGTGATCGTGATGCCGCAGACGACGCCCCACATCAAGGTGCAGGCGGTGATGCGACCTCGGCGGCGAGGTGGTGCTGCACGGCGACGACTACGACCAGGCGCTACGAGCACGCGCTGGTGCTGGCGCGCGAGCGCAACCTGATGTTCATCCATCCGTTCGACGATCCGGACGTGATCGCGGGGCAGGGCACGATCGGCATGGAGATCCTGCGCCAGCAGCCGGGCGACATCCACGCGATCTTCGTGCCGATCGGCGGCGGCGGCCTGATCGCGGGCATCGCGGCGTACGTGAAGTCGCTGTATCCGCGCGTCGAAGGTCGATCGGCGTCGAACCCGAGGACGCCGCGAGCATGCACGACTCGCTCAAGGCGCGCAAGCGCGTGACGCTCGAGCGCGTCGGCATCTTCGCCGACGGCGTGGCGGTGCGGCGCGTCGGCGAGGAAACCTTCCGGCTCGCGCGCGAGTACGTCGACGAGGTGGTGCTGGTGAACACCGACGAGATCTGCGCCGCGATCCAGGACATCTTCGAGGACAACCGCACGATCGCCGAGCCGGCCGGCGCGCTCGCGGTCGCCGGCATCAAGCGCTACGTCGCGCGCGAAGGCCTGCGCGGACGAGACGCTGGTCGCGCTCAACAGCGGCGCCAACATGAACTTCGACCGCCTGCGCCACATCGCCGAGCGCGCCGACATCGGCGCGCAGCGCGAGGCGCTGATGGCGGTGGAGATTCCCGGAGCAGCCGGGCAGCTTCCTCAGGTTCTGCGAGGTGCTCGGGCCGCCGCAGCGTCACGGAGTTCAACTACCGCTACGACGAGCAGCGAGCGCGCACAGATCTTCGTCGGCTTCGCCTTGTCGCAGGGGCGCGAAGAGAAGGAGGCGGTGCTCGCAGCTGTCGCGACCGCCGGCTATCGCCGTGCTCGACATGACCGACAACGAGATGGCGAAGCTGCACGTGCGCTACATGGTCGGCGGCCACGCGCGCGGCCTCGCGCAACGAACTGCTGTTCCGCTTCGAATTCCCGGAGCGCCCCGGGGCGCTGCTCAGGTTCCTGCAGGCCATCGGCACCAGCTGGAACATCAGCCTGTTCCACTACCGCAATCACGGCTCGGACTACGGCCGCGTGCTCGCCGGCGTGCAGGTGCCGCCGGCCGAGCGGCCGCAGTTCCTCGATCACCTGAACGACCTGCACTACCCCTACTCGGAAGAGACCGCGAACCCCGCGTACCGGATGTTCCTCGGCGCGTAGGTATGCTGGAAGTTCACCATGCGGTCACGAGACTCAGGTTGTTGAACTGTGGCATCTGTCTTCAGCGGTATCGCGTCACCGCCTCCGATTTACCCC
>CAVOIC010000011.1:0-526179 GCA_963695985.1 uncultured Gammaproteobacteria bacterium | reverse complement strand
CCTACCAGAGCGTGCAGCCGCTCACCATCGGCGAATTGTGGGCTGTCGCGATCACGCTGCGCATCGTGCTGGTGGAGAATCTGCGCCGCGCGGCCCATCGCATCGTGAGCAGTCGCGCCGCGCGCCAGGAAGCGGACGACATTGCAGACCGGCTGTTGGGCGTGAACGGACACGCCGCGGAGCCCGACGCTCTGATCGAGCGCTACACGGAAGGAGGCGCTCTTCTACCAAGAGCCTTCGTCGTCCAGCTCGTGCAACGGCTACGCGATCAAGACCCCAAAGTCACTCCCGCACTCATGTGGCTGGAGGAGCGGCTGGCGGCAGAGGGAACGACAGCCGAGGCGATCGTGAGCGATGAGCACCAGCGGCAAGGCGGCTCGAACGTCACGGTGCGCAACATCATCACCAGCATGCGGCTGATCTCGGAGTTGGAATGGTCGGACTTCTTTGAAAGCGTCAGCCTGGTCGATGAAGCGCTGCGCGCGGGCAGCGACTTCGCGCAGATGGACTTTGCTACGCGCAATCTGTACCGCAGCAGCATCGAGGAGCTTTCCCGGGGCTCGAAGCTCGCCGAGCTGGAGATTGCACGTGCGGCCGCTGCGGCCGCGAGCGACGGCACAGCTGTCGCAGGCCGCCAACGCGATCCCGGCTACCACCTGATCGCTTCGGGACGGCGCGCCTTCGAGACCGCTATCGGATATCGGGCGCCGCTCTCGCGCCGGCCAGTCCGATGGATCATGAGGCGGGGCGCCGGCACCTATTTCGGCACCATCTTCCTGTTCACTGCGATCGTTCTTGCCGTGCCGCTGCTTGTGCTCGACATCCAGCAAGTCGGCGTCTGGACACTTGCGTGGCTTGCGCTCCTCGGTGTCATTCCGGCAATGGACACTGCGGTCGCATTCGCCAATCGCGCGGTCACCAGCGTAATCGGTGCGACCGTTCTGCCCGGCCTGGCGCTGCGTGAGGGCGTGCCACCGCGGTTGCGTACGCTCGTGGCCGTCCCCGCGCTCTTGACGACGCCGGAGGCCATCGAAGAGGAGATCGAGCGGCTCGAGATTCACTTTTTGGCTTCGCCCGAAGGCGATCTGCATTTCGCGCTGTTGTCCGACTGGGGCGACGCCGCGACGGAACACACCGCGGTAGACGAGCCGCTTCTCGACATTGCATCCCGTGGGATCGCGCGGCTGAATCGACGATATCCGCCCGTCACGGCGGGCAACCGCTTCATGCTCCTTCACCGTCGGCGGGTATGGAGCGTCGTACAACAACAGTGGATGGGATGGGAACGCAAACGCGGCAAGCTCCACGAGCTGAACCGGTTGCTTCGGGGCGCCACCGACACGACCTTCCTCAATGTCGACGGGCAGGCGCCGCTGGTCCCGCCCGATGTGCGTTACGTCATCACGCTCGACGCCGATACGCGGCTGCCACGCGAAAGCGTGCGCCGGCTGATCGGCAAGCTGTCCCACCCGCTCAATCAACCTCGGTTCGATGTCGCAACCGGACGCGTGGTCGAAGGCCATGCCGTGCTGCAGCCGCGAGTCACGCCGTCCTTGCCCATGGGCCGCGAAGGCTCGCTCTTTCAGCGCATCGTCTCGAGCGCGCCCGGCCTCGACCCTTATGCCTCCGCCGTGTCCGATGTGTACCAGGATCTGTTCGGTGAAGGTTCCTATGCGGGCAAGGGAATTTACGACGTCGACGCGTTCGAGGCGGCGCTCGTGGAGCGCGCGCCCGAAGGTACTCTCCTCAGTCACGATCTGTTCGAGGGAATCTTCGCGCGCGCCGGACTCGTGTCCGACATCGAGGTCGTCGAGGAATTCCCGGCGCGCTATGACGTCGCCGCCGCGCGCCAGCATCGCTGGGCGCGCGGCGACTGGCAGTTGCTGCCGTGGCTGCTGGGTCGGCGCGACGCAAGGGGGGTTGATCGGCGCCACAGCGCTCTTCCGCTGCTCGGCCGGTGGAAGATGCTGGACAATCTGCGGCGAACCCTTTCCGCGCCTGCAAGCATCGCTGCGTTGGTGGTGGGCTGGACTTTACCGCTGCAAGCCGCCCTCCTCTGGACCGCCTTCATTCTGGCGACGATTGCCTTGCCGACCCTGCTTCCGGTTGTCGCAGCGATCGTGCCGCGACGTGCCGGCATCACCGCGCGCAGCCATCTGCGTGCCCTCGGCAAGGATCTCTGGCTGGCCACGCGGCGGATGATTTTCCAGGTCATCTTTCTCCCGCATCAGGCCTGGTTAATGGTCGACGCAATCAGCCGGACCCTGTTCCGGTTGTTCGTTAGTCACCGCAATCTCCTCGAGTGGGTCACGGCGGCACAGGCGTCCCTGCGTGCCAGGCTCGACCTCTCCCGCATGTATCGCAGCATGATCGGTGGCGTCGCCGTGACTTTCACTGCCGCCCTCGTTGTTTATTTCTTGGGACGCGAAGCGTGGTGGGTTGCGGCGCCGTTCGCGATGCTGTGGATAGCCTCCCCGGCCGTCGCGCTGCGGATCAGCAGCTCCCCGCGAGTAGCGAGTCACCTCTCGGTGTCCGATTCAGACGCGCGTGCACTGCGCCTGGTCGCACGCCGCACGTGGCGGTTCTTCGAGTCTTTCGTCACGGCAGAAGATCACATGCTGCCGCCTGATAACTTTCAGGAAGACCCAAGCCCAGTGTTGGCTCATCGAACCTCGCCCACGAATCTTGGCCTCTACCTGCTCTGCACCGTCAGCGCCCGGGACTTTGGCTGGATCGGGACCACCGAGGCCGTGGAGCGTTTGCAGGCAACGCTCGAAACCATGGACCGCCTCCAGCGTTTTCGTGGGCACTTCTACAACTGGTATGACACTCGCGATCTTCGACCGTTGGATCCTCGCTACGTCTCTTCCGTGGACAGTGGCAACCTTGCCGCACACCTCATTGCCGTGGCGAATGCAACTCGGGAGTGGATTGAAGTTCCGCTGCCGGCGATCGACGCCGCTGCCGGCGCCCAAGACGCGTTGCGCCTCGCATGCGAGGCGCTGCAGGCATTCCCCGCTCATCTGCGCACGCAATCCATCCTGTGGCAGCACCTAGAGGAGCAGCTCAATGAGATCGGCACTGCTTTGCGCGACCTCGAGACCTCCCGCGGGGACATCGCAACACGGCTGCAGGACATTGTGCCTCACGCCATCACGCTCGTAGATATCGCCCGGACCCTCGCGAGCGAAGGCTCGGATGACGCTTACGGCGATCTACTCTTCTGGTCGAATGCAACCCACCGCTCCATCGAGAGTTGGCGCGAGGACGTCGCGCAGACGCCCGACGCCGCGCGCGTGTTGAATGAGCGCCTGGCCACAGTGGAGGCGAGCGCAAGAACGATGGCGGAAGCGATGGAATTCGACTTCCTCCTCGATCCGCAACGCAGACTCCTTTCCATCGGTTACCGTGCCGCCGACGGCACGCTCGACCCGAGTTGCTACGATCTGCTCGCCTCCGAGGCGCGCCTCGCGAGCTTCGTCGCGATTGCCAAGGGTGACGTCGCCACACGCCACTGGTTTCGCCTCGGCCGGCCGGTCACAGCTGTCGGGCACGGCGCGGCGCTCATTTCATGGTCGGGCTCAATGTTCGAATACCTGATGCCCTCCCTCGTGATGCGCGCTCCCGCCGGGAGCCTTCTCGAGGAGACGAGCCGCCTGATCGTGCGGCGGCAGATGGCCTATGGCGCTACGCTGGGTCTGCCGTGGGGCATCTCGGAGTCGGCCTACAACGCGCGCGACCTGGAGCTCACCTATCAGTATTCGAACTTCGGCGTGCCGGGTTTGGGTCTCAAGCGAGGCTTGAGCGGGGACGTCGTCGTGGCGCCATACGCCACAGCACTTGCGGC
The DNA here is from genome assembly GCA_963695985.1 of uncultured Gammaproteobacteria bacterium. Lineage (GTDB taxonomy): Bacteria > Pseudomonadota > Gammaproteobacteria > Steroidobacterales > Steroidobacteraceae > DATBVX01. The sequence goes on along the minus strand of CAVOIC010000011.1, from coordinate 522,332 downwards.
GATGGTCGAACCGGAAGGAGCAACGCGCAATCTTGCGCGGCTCGCTGCTCTCGGGGCACTCGGCCGCTACGGTTTCTATGAGGCACTCGATTACACACGCAGTCGTCTGCCGGAAGGCACACGGTTCGCAATCGTGCGCGCGTTCATGGCGCACCACCAGGGCATGACCGTCGTGGCCATTGCCAACGTTCTGCTGCACGGGATCATGCGCAAACGGTTCCATGCAGAGCCGAAGGTCCAGGCTACCGAACTGCTCCTGCAGGAACGCACACCACGCGACATATCAGTGGCTCACCCAAGAGCCGAGGAAGTACGGACAGCGGCGCGAATCGATGAGGTGCCGCTCCCGGAAGTGCGCCGGCTGCACACTGCGAACGACGCCACACCACAAGTGCATCTGCTTTCCAATGGCCGCTATGCGGTGATGGTCACCGCGGCCGGTTCCGGCTACAGCCGCTGGCGTGATCTCGGTGTCACTCGCTGGCGCGAAGACGTCACGCGTGACGATACGGGCAGCTACATATTCCTCCGCGACGTTGAAAGCGGCCGCGTGTGGTCCGCGGGACTGCAGCCACGCGGCGTGGAGCCCGACGGCTACGAAGTGACTTTTACCGAGGACCGCGCGGAACTCGCTCGCTCCGACCCGGGAATCACGACCACGCTGGAAATCGTCGTCTCACCCGAAGATGACGCGGAGGTGCGACGGCTCTCGATCACGAATACCAGCAGCCGCATGCAGGACATCGAGGTCACATCGTATTCCGAACCGGTCCTCGCGCCACCCGCCGCGGATACGGCACACCAGGCTTTCTCGAAGCTGTTCGTGCAGACGGAGTATGTCGCCCGGCTCGGCGCCATCCTGGCCACGCGCCGCAAGCGCTCGCCTGCTGAGCCGGAGATCTGGGCTGCCCATCAGGCGGTCATCGAGGGCGAGGTGCTGGAGACACCCGAGTTCGAAACGGACCGCGCGCGGTTCCTCGGCCGCGGCAATGAAGTACGAACGCCCATTGCCGTGATGGACGGCCGGCGCCTGTCAAACACCGTGGGTGCCGTGCTCGACCCGATATTCGCGCTCCGATATCGCGTGCGGGTACCGGCAGGCGCAACGGCCCGCATTGCTTTCTGGACCTCCGTCGCCGCCTCGCGCGAGCAGGTGCTCGACCTGCTCGACAAGCACCACGACGCCTACGCCTTCGTGCGCGCCAGCACTCTCGTGTGGACGCAGGCGCAGGTGCAGTTGCGTCATCTGGGCATCACTGCGGCGGAAGCCAACCTGTTTCAGCGACTGGCGGGACACGTGCTATTCGCCGACGCGTCGCTCCGCCCGTCATCGGAGGCCATCCGCCGCGGCGGCAGCGGGCCCACCGCGCTCTGGAGCCAGGGCATTTCCGGCGACCTGCCCATCGTGTTGCTGAGGATCGACGACGTCGAAGACATCGCCATCGCGCATCAGTTGCTGCGGGCCCACGAGTATTGGCGGATGAAGCAACTCGCCGTCGACCTCGTAATCCTGAATGAACGCGCCGCCTCCTATGTGCAGGACCTGCAGATTGCCCTGGCTGCTCTGCATCGAACCAGCCAGTCGCGCGGACAGATCGCGGCGGACGGTGCGCGCGGTTCGGTCTTCATACTGCGCGCGGATCTCATTCCCGCAGCGACGCGCGCCTTGCTCTCCTCCGTCGCCCGCGTCGTGCTCGTGGGCCAGCGTGGGAGCCTGGCGGATCAGCTCGACCGTCCGCGCAAGCCCGCAGTTGCCAACGTGCGGCGCAGGCCGCGCGCAGTCACGCCCACGGAGAGCGCGGTGACCGGCCCCTTGCCATCGGCGCTGGAATTCTTCAACGGTCTCGGCGGATTCGCGGCGAACGGAAACGAGTATGTCACGCTGCTCGGGCCAGGGCAGTCGACCCCGGCGCCGTGGATTAACATCATTGCCAATCCAACGTTCGGATTTCAGGTTGCAGCGGAGGGAAGCGGCTTCACCTGGTCGCTCAACAGCCGCGAGAACCAGCTCACACCTTGGTCGAACGATCCAGTTACGGATCGACCGGGCGAAGCCATCTACGTGCGAGACGACGAGACCGGCGAGCTGTGGGGAGCTACGGCGGCGCCGATTCACGACCGGCGCGCGTTCCACGCGGCTCGCCACGGCCAGGGATATAGCCGGTTCGAGCACGAGTCGCACGGCGTGGCGCTCGACCTGCTGATGTACGTTCCACTCGATGATCCGATCAAGATCTCGCGCCTCAAGATCAGAAATACCTCCGAAAGGACCCGCCGACTCTCGATCACGGCCTATATCGAATGGGTGCTCGGCGCATCGCGAGCCGCCTGCGCCCCCTTCATCGTGACGGAGGTCGATGCCGCGACCGGCGCAATGTTCGCGCGCAACCCCTGGAACGCCGCGTTTGGCTCACGCGTCGCGTTCGCGGATCTGGCTGGCCGGCAGGCAGACTGGACGGGAGATCGGCGCGAATTCCTGGGGCGACATGGCACGCTTGCGGAGCCCGCGGCACTGCTGGGAGCCGGCCCCCTCTCCAAGAGAGTCGGCGCAAGCCTCGATCCGTGCAGCGCGCTGCAGATGCCGGTCGATCTCGAGCCGGGCGATACGGCGGAGGTCGCCTTCTTCCTCGGCGAGGCAGCGGATGCGCCGAATGCGCAGGCGCTGCTCGAGCGCTATCGATCTGCAGATCTAGAGGCGATCTTTCGAAGCGTGGTCGACCACTGGAACGATTTGCTCGGCACTGTCCAGGTGAAAACGCCGGATCGTTCGATGGACATCATTCTCAATCGCTGGATGCTCTATCAGACCCTCGCCTGCCGTATGTGGGCGCGGTCAGCGTTCTATCAGGCCAGCGGCGCATATGGCTTTCGCGACCAGCTCCAGGATTCGATGGCGCTTGTGGCTTCAAGACCGGCAGTGGCGCGCGAGCACTTGCTGCGCGCCGCCAGCAGGCAATTCGCCGAAGGCGACGTTCAGCACTGGTGGTTGCCGCTGACAGGCCAAGGCGTTCGCACGCGCATCTCTGACGATCGAATCTGGCTCCCCTATGCGGCTGCGCACTACGTAGACACGACTGGCGATGTCGCAGTGCTCGACGAAAGTGTGCCGTTCATTGAAGGCCAGGCGCTGCGGCCCGGAGACCACGACGCGTACTACCGACCTTCGATCTCGGATGAGGTAGCGTCACTCTTCGAACACTGCGCGCGCGCGCTTGACCAGAGTCTCGCCGTCGGCGAACACAACCTGCCTCTGATCGGCACGGGCGACTGGAACGACGGCATGAACCGGGTGGGCGAGTTGGGGCGTGGCGAAAGCATCTGGCTGGGCTGGTTCCTGCACACAACGCTCAAGGCTTTCGCGCCCTTGGCGCAAGCGCGCGGAGAGAAAGCGCGCGGCGCGCGCTGGCTGACGCACGCGACCGCTTTGCAGGCCGCGCTCGAGCGAGAGGGTTGGGACGGTGACTGGTATCGTCGCGGCTATTTCGATGACGGTACACCACTCGGATCGGCCACGAGCGAGGAATGCCGCATCGATTCGATTGCCCAGTCCTGGAGCGTGATATCCGGGGCGGCGAGCGCAGCACGCGCGGCACAGGCGATGGCGGCGGTGGATGGACAACTCATCCGGCGCGACGCCGGGCTGGCGTTACTGTTTGCACCGCCGTTCGACCGGACGCCACTCGATCCCGGTTACATCAAAGGCTACCCGCCCGGCATTCGCGAAAACGGCGGCCAGTACACCCACGCCGCGACGTGGTCGGTGATCGCATTCGCGCTCCTCGGGCAGGCAGACAAGGCCGCGGAATTGTTCTCACTGCTCAACCCGGTCAACCGTGCGACCACGCGCGCCAACGTGCATCGCTACAAAGTCGAGCCGTATGTGATCGCGGCGGATATCTACTCGGTAGCCCCGCATGTCGGACGCGGCGGCTGGACGTGGTATACGGGTTCGGCCGGCTGGATGTACCGGGCCGGGCTCGAGTGGATCCTGGGGTTTCACCTGCAGGGAAGCCGCTTGACGCTCACGCCTTGCATTCCCGCGCACTGGCCCGGCTTCGAAATAGTCTTTAAGTATCGCGATACACGCTACGAAATCCGGATCGTGAACCCGGAAGGCATGAACCGCGGAGTCCGATACGCGGAGCTGGACGACCAGCCGCTGGCAGGAGACCCGACGGTGATTGCGCTTACCGATGACGGAGAAACTCACCGCGTACGGATGATCCTCGGGGTCGCCGCCGGTGATTTTTCCCCGCCAGGCGGGCCATAATCTGGGCGCAAACGTCGCGACCGCACATGCTTCATGTGTGGAGGGGGAATGCATTCGTCGGATGACATTCGTTCGAAGTGCCGCCGATGCGTCGTCGTTGTGGTTGCACTCGGATTGAACGCAATTGTGGGCGTTGTTGCTGCGCAGTCACCGCCGCAGGAGACACCGCCACCCGAATCCGCAACTTCAAAGCTGCTGGCATGGGTGGAGCTCGTGCCGTTGCCTATCGAGCCCAAAGGCCTTCCGCCCGACATTTCTGTGCTCTGCGAGGACAAGCCCGGCGGCGGGTTAGCCTGGATCGATCGCATGCAGGCGGGCCTCTACAAGACAATTTGCCTTACGGCGGCCGGGTTCGATGGTTTCTTCGGCAACGCCCGCTTCGACGACCAGTATCAGGCCACGCACGGCAGTGTCGCGGTGGGTACACTCTGGGACCAGCGCGATCAGTGGGATCCTAGCTTTCGGTTCCGGGCGCAGGTACGTCTTCCGCAACTCAGCGAGCGCTACAGTGCATTCATCGGCAGGCTCGATCCCAACGAATACGTGACCGAGTTGCGCGATGACTTTGACACGCTGCCCCGACAGTTTGCACGGGAAGACGATGACGCAGTGCTGTTAGGCTTGGGGTACCGTCAACCCGGTCGGGGTGGCGGGCACTTCGATGCGGGCATGGGAGTCAGCTTCGGCTGGCCTGTGGACCCCTTCGTCAAGGGGACATATCGCCTCGCGCTACCGTTCTTCAAACGCAATCTGCTTCGCTTGAACGAAACGATCTTCTGGCAAGAGGGCGCGGGCCGCTTCGGGGCCACGACGCGCATCGATCTGGATCGTTTGCTCGCCGAGGCCTTCCTCGTGCGCTGGTCCGCCTCGGGTACCTTTACGCAGGAAACCGAGGGCGTACTTTGGTTCTCGAGCCTGACGCTCTATCAGAACCTCGGCAACGGACGCGCCTTTGCCTATCAGGCCGGGATCTCCGGAGAGTCGGATCACGAGGTCGACATCGCCGACTATGGCCTGCGCGTAATCTACCGGCGTCGAGTTCATCTCGACTGGTTGTTTCTCGAGTTGCGCTCGAGCGTCACGTGGCCGCGCGCGACCCTGGCCGACCGCCGCGAGGCCAACTGGGGCGCGGGCGTTGCCCTCGAGATGCTGTTCGGCGAGTTCACGAGGAACTGAGCAGTGAAAGAAAGCCCGCACAACTTGCGCTGTGCGGGCTCGAAGGGGGTCCGGCTAATGAGAGCTGGCGGCAGAGTCGCCGCGTGCCTTCGCGAGATACATGGCGCTGTCGGCTTCTCTGATCAGCTGACTGCCGTCGCGCCCGTCGGCCCGATACATCGCGATGCCAATGCTCGCCGTCAGCACAACAGCCCGGTCGTCCAACACATGCGGCGCGGCCAGACGCGTGCGGATCTTGTGCGCTACTGCGTTCGCGCTTGCCCAGCCGTCGATTTCCGGCAGCATGATCACGAACTCGTCGCCGCCATAGCGGCAGGCCGTGTCACAACTGCGGATAGAGGCCGACAACCGCTCCGCGACCTGCTGTAAGACCCTGTCCCCCGCGGCATGTCCGAGCCTGTCGTTGACGCTCTTGAATTGGTCCAGGTCGAGGAACAACAGCGCTACTTGCTTGTGTTGCCGCGCGGCCTGAGCCATCGCCTGTGTGAGCCGATCCATCAGCAAGCTGCGATTGGGCAGCCCGGTGAGCTGGTCGTGATAGGCGAGGTAGCGCGCCTGCGCTGCCTTTCGTCTCAGTCGAACCAGTTTCCTCGTGAGCCGCGCATTGCTCCGAACGAGCATCTCGATGTGCTGCCGCGCATCCTGCGATGCCTCCCGGTGTCCTGTGAACTCATCCTTGATTTGCACCAGTAGGGTATGGACTTGCTGCACTCGGTCACGTATCAGATCCGCAATTCCGTTCTGATGCGCAGTTCCGCGGTGCGGAAGGTTGCCCTGAAAGGTAGTTGGAGCGGTAAAGCTCTTCATGTCCGTCAGCTCGCTCCGTCAGCTCGCCCTGCCATTGCACTGCACGATAGGGCAGAGGCTACCGTACGAGGAGACCTCGTCGTCTGTACGGTATCGCACATAGGGCTGATGAACAGGGCGCGCCGCCGACCGGCGTACTGTTCAGTTATTGCGACTCCCGCGTAGATTTCAGATTGACCGCAGATATTGGACGAGATCTGCCTGCTGCTCTGCGGTGAGCCCGAGAGAGCGTATGCGGTCGTAGTGCGTCACCACGTCCTGCAGCGTTGCCGCACTCCCGTCGTGGAAGTACGGCGGGTGCTGCCAGAGCCCGCGCAGCGGGGTCGTACGGTAAGCCTTGCTCGCCGTGCGCGCCGCGTAGGCCCCATCGACACCCGTTTCCGCAGGTGTGTGCAGCTTCCCGCTATTGTTATCGGTTCCACTCCCTTCGACATGGCAGGTCGCGCAGGCGCGATTGAACACCACGTGTCCGCGCGCTGCGCCGTCGGCATTGAAGCTAGCCGCCGCGGCCGGCGGTGCCGACAGGCTGTGCTGATACGCGCGCAATGCCGGGAGCTTGGAGGTGACGAGATCCGGTGAGTGCTTGATGTCAATCTTGAGCCGCGGATCAGTGAAGTCGCCTTGTGCACCCATTTGAGTGACGGCGACGAAGGCATTCCAATACGAGATCGGTCCCTCCGCCGTATATGTCTCATTCTTGACTGTGCTCAAACCGTACGCCGGCGGGATCACGAGCGGCGTGTTCTTCCCGTCCTGGTTGTAGCGTGGATCGTACTTCCCGGGACCCCACGACGAGTACACCGCCTTCTGCTCCGCGGTCAGCGCGGGCGAGAGTGCAATGATTGCGCCGACGTTGAGATCTCGGTTCGGCCAGCCGTCTTTGCGGCGGCCGATTCCAGCCATGACAGAGTCGTCAACCGTGGAGTGACACAGCGCGCAAGTAACCCCGAGGCGGGTGATATGGTTGTTTGCGTCCACATCGGCCTGGAGGCCGACGACGGCATTCATCTTCAACAGCGCGACTGTCGTCGCCGCACTCTTCAGGTCAACCTTCTTCAGGATCCCCGGAGGCAGCGCGTCGGCGTCGACTTTGAGTCCCACTGAGAGCGCAGTGGTCGGGTCGACGCTCTTTTCGACGACCTCGTGCAGGCGCAGCGTGTCCGTCCAGAGCTTCTCGTCACCGAAGGTGTCGAAGCGGAAAATGCGCTGCCCCCCGGCAGTGAGATCGGATGAACTCTTCGCGTCGCCCGATGCTTCCCCTGACAACCCGATGATCGCGAGGGTTGGGATTACGATATTCAGTAGCGCCAGTAGTATGTGTGTTCGCTTTATAGCCATCTGACACTCCTGAACTATAGGTCACCAGTTCGCTACGTAGCGCGGCACGCTACGCCCCGTTCGAGAATCAGTCTGTACGCGACCGTACATACCGTCCCCAGCCCTCTACAAGCCGTGCGGCGGCGCCATTTGTGCAATAGTCCGCTTTCAGGAGGCTGCCATGCATAGACCGCTGCGACGAGCCGTGTTCACGCTCATGTTGGCCTGTCTCGCCACGGGCTGCGCTGCTCTTGGGACCAGTCCCAAGTGCCCCCCCTGCGTGACGGGAGCCAAGGCCGAGGCCGAGGGTGAGAAGGCGCCCGACCTGAGCAAGCAGCGCCGGGTGCTGAGCGAGGGCTACAGCATGCTCTATAGCGATGCCTCCAATCTCGATCTGGTCGGGTTGATCCTCTACGTGAAAACAGAGTCGGATGACGTCGACGAGATCGTTACTTCCATCGCCAAGTTCGGTGGCGAACTGAAAAATGACCTGGAGCGAATTGCCAAGGACTACCCCGGCGTGCGCATCGACCTCGACCCGTTGCCGGAAATGGAGAAACGCAAGCGCTTGGCGCTCGCCAAGGACCGCGCACGCTACTTCGCGCCGGGCATCGGCCACGGGGGCCGCGAATACGAGCGTACGGTGCTGATCGCGTTCTCCAACGGCATCAACCACGAACGTCACCTGTGCCAGGTCATGGCCGAGGAAGAGCCCGATGCCAGCCTGAAGAAGTTCCTGCTCGATACCAAGAAACGCTACGACGGCCTCTACGACCGCACCGTCGTGCTGCTGGACAAGGAATACTTCAAGGACCCCTACGGTAAGACGAAGGAGTAGTCGGCTCGCTCTGTCTGGGATCGGCTGGCTGATGTTTCGTGCCGGCCGCATTGAGGCCGCGTAGAGAAGACGCGCGCCTTTGGGCCAAGGCTACAGCCAGTACGCACCGATCCGCGCCATACGCTCCTTCAATCGCAGCATCCACGACCGGTGTTGCCATTTATCGAGTTCAATCGCATCGGACTCGGTCAGATCTGCGGCAAACACGGCGTCCATTTGTGTGGCGAAGCCGCGGCCCAGAATCACGGCATTGATTTCGTCGTTGTGCAGGAAGCTGCGCGAGTCTATGTTTGTTGAACCGATGGTGGACCAGACGCCGTCAATGCACGCGGTCTTGGCATGCATCACCGCGCCGCGCAGCTCGTAGATCTTGACGCCGCCGCGCAGCAGTTGCGCGTAGTACGAACGGCCGAGGTGGAAGATCGTCGAGGAGTCGGAGTAGCTCGGCAAGACCAGCTTGACGTCGACGCCACGCCCCGCCGCGTCCGTGAGGGCTTTGAGCAATTGCGGATCGGGCGCGAAATAGGCAATCGTGAGATGAACTTCTAATTCCGCGTGGCTGATTGCTGACATCAGAGTCAGGTAGATCAGGCTCTCGGGGTCGTCCGGCGTGCTGCCGATGGCGCGCACGATTTCGTCGCCCTGAGCCTTCAGCTCGGGAAAGTAATTCCTCGCCGCCAGCGGCTCGCCCTTCTGCCGGGCCCACGTATCCATGAACAGTTTCTGGAATTCAGCGACCACCGGCCCTTCGATCTGAATGTCCGTGTCGCGCCAGCCGACGGTTGGGCGGTCCTGGTCGCCCTTCTTGCTGGCGCGCTTGCCCGAGGGCGCGCTCGAGTACGTGTCGCTGATATTGACGCCGCCGGTGAATGCGGTGCGGCCATCGATTACCAGTTGCTTGCGGTGATCGCGGTTGTTGAGCAGCCATGCTTTCTTGTTACCGGCCAGCGGGTTCACCGGATTGAATTCGAGCACCTGGATGCCGCCTTCTCGCAGCCGGTCAAAGAAAGTTTTCGGCGTCATGAGGCCGCCGACGCTGTCGTGGATCACATTGACTTGAACGCCGGCGGCCTGACGTTCCAGCAACAGATCGGAGAACTGCTTGCCGGCCTCGTCATCACTGAAGATGTACGTTTCCAGGTTGATGTGGTCCTTGGCCTCGCGGATAGCCGCGAACATCGCCTGGTAAGTTGGTGGGCCGTTCTGCAGCAGGGTCAGCTTGTTGCCCAGCACCAGCGGACTGTCGGAATTGACCGCCTGTTCGTAGGCCAGATGTTTCTGCAACAGTTCGGAGGCGCCATCCTTTCCCTCGAGGCGGCCGAGAATGGCCTCGCTTTTGGCTACCGAGACCGGACCATGCGCACCCTCGAACTCTACCTGTTGAGCATGCGGTGCTGCCATTTCGCGCTTTGCGTCAGGAAGAGTCGCACAGCCTTGCATGCTCATCAGACCGGCCGTGATCAGGGCGACGTGTCTGAGTAGCTCCCCTAATGCAGCCGCACCCGCAAGAACCCCGCTCAGCTCACGGCGTGCGGGCTCCGAATCAGTATGGACAGGGGGCATCGACCGTACAGCGCGTGACACAAATATCTCTGCACGCATCCTAACAAGGAATCGCCGCGCACTCCCGTGAAACGGGAGCCGCGGCGATCCTTCAGCAATGATCTGCTGCCTTAGCTCGTCGTCGTCAGAGCCTTCGCATTGACGCTATTGACGCCGCGCACGTTCTGCGCAAGCTGGATGGCCAGGGCACGCTCAGCGCCGCTGTCCACGTTGCCGCTCAACGTGACGATACCTTTATCGGTGCTCACCGAGATATCGGAACCGTCAACATGGGAGAACATGAAGGTGGACTTCACCTTCGTCGTTATCCAGCCGTCAGACATGCCCTGTTCGGCACCCTTCGCGGAACTCTTGGCTGCATCGACTGCGCTCGGACTCGCGCTCTTGACCACCAGCTGATTGTCCACCGCGACTACGCCGCGGGTGTCCAAAGCCAGTCGGCCGGCGAGATCCTTAGACGCCTTGCTATCGGCAGTGCCCATCAGCGACACCTTGCCCCGTTTCGTATCGACGTCTGTGGCCAGACCTTCCGTATTCTTGCTCCACACCAACCTCGACTTAACCGCGGCAGTGATAGTCGCATCGTCGATCACTTCGCCATAACTGCGGTCTGCTGAAGTCCGTGCCGGCGGAACGTAGTCAGCTTGAACCACGATCTGGTTATCCACTGCCTTAATGCCGTCGACGCCGAGAGCGATCTGCTTGGCCAGGTCCTTGTTGACACTTTCTTCGACTTTGCCGGTCAGCGTGGCCTTGCCGTCGTGCACTGACACCTTGAGGTCGTTGGCGCGCAGATACGGACTCAAAGCATAAGTCGTCCAGATCTGAGTTTCCTGTCGTGCGTCGGTGACATCCTGGGATGCCGTACTTGCGGCTGTTGCACCGCTAGTCACGGCCATCGCCAGTGCGATGCCAGACGCGAGTAGTAATTTGCGGGATTGCGTGTACATGTAGTTGCTCCGTTACCAAACAGTAAAGAGTTGATCCTTGTGGATCGCGGTCGGATGACCGTCCCCGAAGAATGTGGGAGTAGTCCGGAGCACCTGCCGATCCGCTTCGTCGGAACGGCACCTCTGGCGCCCTGAATCAGGCTGGCCAGCTCGCAATCGTGGCCTTGTTTAGCCGGGGAATAATAGCGATGAATGAGCGCTGCATCGGTGCGCTAGCGCGCTTATGGCGGTCGAGACGACCCGGCCCCGTAGGCCATTCTGTACGGTCGCGGACACAGCCATGGGCGGGTCACAATGCTCGACCGGAAAAAGTAGGTCGCGCAGAAGATCCGTCGCGAAAGCGGCCTAGCGAACAGACAAGCGCACGGACTTTCGTCACCGTGCAACGCGTGATTTCCTCGATCCCAAAGTCGAAATGCGTTCCGGCGCAGAATCTTCTGCTCGCGGCCCTGCCTGGTGCCGTGCGGCGGCGCCTCCTTGCGGGCGGTGAGCCGGTCGAGCTCGCGCTCGGCACTGTGCTTTGCGATCCGGGCGAGCGCATTCGCCACGTTTTCTTCCCCATCGACGGCTTCATCTCTCTGGTGTCGCCCACTTCCGGCGCCGCTTCGCTCGAACTCGGCCTCGTCGGCAAGGAAGGCATGCTGGGAATTTCCTTGATGCTCGGCGTGAACGTCGCACGACTCCAAGGGCTGGTGCAGGGCGCGGGCCGGGCCTGGCGGGTGAAGGCTGCGCCATTCTTGCGCGAGCTTAAACACAGTTCGGCGTTGCGCCGGGAGCTGAACCGGTATGTGTACGTAACGCTGATCCAGCTCGCCCAGACTGCGGTGTGTACGCGCTTCCACGTGGTCGAGGCGCGGCTCGCCCGATGGCTGCTGATGACCCGGGATCGCGCGCACGCCGACAACTTCCATATCACGCATGAGTTTCTTGCCTTCATGCTGGGCGTACGGCGCGCCGGCGTCACTCGAGCCGCGAGCTCGTTGCAGCGGCGCAACCTCATTCACTACAGCCGCGGCAACCTCCGCATCCAGGATGGGCGCGGGCTCGAGGCAGCATCGTGCGGTTGCTACGCGGCTGACAAGGAAACGTACACGCGGATCATGGGTTAGTTGGTGCGCAGCGCAGCGCTGCCGCCTTCATCTTCCCAGGCGTCCAGTTGCGTCGCCAGCTGATGCGTCTCGGCGCGAGGACGCCCGGCAGGCTCGCCTTTCCGACGCAATATCGTGCGCACGCTGGACGCCGTAAGCACCGGCAGATACGAACGAACTTTGGCGCCCAACCCGAGCCGCCCAAATTCCTGCGCAAATAGAACGCGGACTTTGCCCAGCGACGCCCCTGTACGGTCGCTCAACGAACTGATCGCACGCTCGTGCCTGACGCCTTCGTTGCCGCGCTCGAAAAATGAGCTCATCGAGACCTCGCAATCATTTCCTGAAGCCTACACTCGATTCTTGGAGTGCATGCGCGAGGAGCATGACAATTGAAGCCGTCCAATTCATCAACACTATCGCGTCCAACATCAGATCTCTCCATTTGTAGCCCGTAAATCTACGCGGCAGTGCACCACAACGTCTGTACGCCAGCGCACGGACTGCTGCGGCAAGACCGAAGCGATGCGGGTTTCGCGCGCTGCTCTAGAAGGTGCGCGCAACCAGCCCAGCGCAATGACGCACTGGGCCGGTACGTGCTTGCGGATCAGCCCTTCGTGGTACGCCCCGTCTGATACAAAGCCGTGAGGGCCGGACGATCGACCGTCGCCACAGCATCGTCGACGGCCTGCTCATAGCAGTCGCGCCGGAAGGCCAAGCGTCCAAGCTCCTTGGACGCAAATGAAGCGCACACGCTGCGCGCCGCCTGCTTCGTGCGATCGTAGAGCGTCTGCACGCCTGCCGGCGTCGACAGGTCGAGATCGAAATAGCTCACCGTCACTGACGGCAACTCGTTCTTGGCAGGCTCGGCCCTCGCCTTCACTCTCCTGTTTGCATGAGGCCGCGAAGCTTACGGCAGTGCGCCACAACGTCTGTGCGTCAGCACACGGAGCAAACAGCTTCACCTGGATAGCGATGAGATCGATACGCTGAAACGATTTCGCCGTCGCTGTCTGGCGAGAGAGTCAAGCGGAATCGGGCAACGCGAGGTTATTTTCGAGCTCGGCCGCACACGACCGATGAAGCGCGCATACTCCGCGCCTCAGCCGAATTCGAGCTGAGTTGGTCTGCGAATTCTCACAGGCCATACGTCGAGGAATCAGTTTTATGGATTACTCAAAGAGCATCCCTGCTACCGGACCTGCAAAGAGCATCGTCGATACGGCGATCGCTGCGGGCAATTTTTCCACCTTCGTCGCCAGCCTCAAGGCGGCGGGTATGATCGAAGCTCTGAGCGGGAAGGGCCCGTTCACGGTCTTTGTGCCGACCGATGAAGCGTTCAAGAGGCTTTCTGCTGGCGCGTATGACGCCCTGCTCAGGGACCAGGCCAAACTCAAGGCGGTTCTGAATTATCACGTCGTCTCGGGCACCTTCATGGCCAAGGACGTGAGACCAGGCGAGGTGATGACGCTGGAGGGAAACACGCTCACTGCAACAGGATCCCCGAACGTCACGGTCAACGGAGCCCGCGTCACTCAGGCGGACGTCATCGCAACGAACGGCGTCATTCACGTCATCGATGCGGTCATCGTACCGAAGCACCTGCAACTGCTGGCAGCCGCCGCCTGACGATCTCCTCTGGTTGAGCGCAGATGCGCACCTGAAAGCCCCGCACCTGCGGGGCTTTCTTCATCTGGAAGCTTCCCGGCCCTGGTACTGCTCTAAAATAGTCTCGAGATTCCAGGCGAACATGTCGAGAACTCCTCTCGGGCTCCGACTTACCCCCGAAAGCCCCCATTGGGGCGTGACGACCAACGGAGCAAAGCCATGAAGTACATATTGATGATGCAGTTCCCGCTCGCAGAGTGGAAAACCTCTCGCCTCGAGCTTTGGCCTCCGCAGGACGTGAAGGCGCACATGGAGTTTCTGCGCCAGTTCAACAAGGAGCTCACCGAAGCTGGAGAATTCGTGCGCACCGAAGGCTTGGGCGGACCGGAGCAGATGAAGATCGTGCGCGCGAAGAAGGACGGCAAACCCGCGATCACCGATGGCCCCTTCCCCGAATCCAAGGAGGTTCTCGCGGGGTACTGGATTATCGATGTCGAATCGCCGCAGCGCGCCTATGAGATCGCCGCGCGTGCGTCCGCCGCACCGGGACCGGGCGGTAAGCCGCTATACATGCCCATCGAAGTGCACCCGGTAATGATGAGCCATCCGAGCGCCGACGTCTGACAGGCGAGGAGTAGAACCATGAAGTACATGTTGATGATGAATGTCCCACGCGGTGGCTACGACCAATTCATGAGCTGGCCGAAGAAAGACATCGAGGCGCACATCGCCTTCATGATCGACTTCAGCAAGAAGCTGGGTGCCGCGCGTGAGTTGGTGGGCGCCGAAGGGCTGGCATCGCCTGGGCAGGCGAAGGTGGTCCGTGCCGGCAAGGACCGCAAGCCAATCACCGATGGCGCATTCCCCGAGTCCAAGGAATTTCTCGCTGGCTACTGGATCGTGGAAGTCGATAGCCCCGAGCGCGCGTATCAAATTGCTGCGGAGGCATCCGCCGCACCCGGCGTCAACGGGGCACCACTTAACATGGCGATCGAAGTCCGCGAAGTCATGAGCGGGCCACCGACGGATCCCGCGTGACACTGGACGTTCTCGTCGAGCGCCTGCTGCGCGATCTCGCGCCACAGGTTCTCGGCGCAGTGGCTCGGCGATTTCGTGACTTCGCCGCGTCCGAGGACGCCGTGCAGGAAGCGTTGATCGCGGCTGCGGCGCAATGGCCGCGTGACGGCATTCCGGACAACCCACGCGGTTGGTTGATCCAGGTCGCGCTGCGACGAATGACCGATCACATCCGCAGCGAGATCTCGCGTCGCAATCGCGAGAGCCGTCGTTGCAGCCGAGATACCGATTGCTGTGGCGCCAGCGGTCTACCGCGAACCAGAAATCGATCCCGACGACACGCTGGTTCTGTTGTTCATGTGCTGTCATCCCGCACTCACTGCGTCATCGGCCATCGCGCTCACGTTGCGCGCGGTGGGCGGTCTCACCACGGCTGAGATCGCCAACGCATTTCTGGTTCCGGAAGCGACCATGGCGCAGCGGATCAGTCGGGCCAAGCAGCGCATCAGGGATTCCGGGATTCCGTTCGACCTGCCAAACGAGCGCGAGCGGGCGGAACGATTGAGCTCCGTCCTGCACGTGCTGTATCTGATCTTCAACGAGGGCTACACCAGCAGCATCGGTCCGGACCTGCAACGCAGTGATCTGTCGAATGAGGCGATTCGGCTCACGCGCGCCGTCCACAGCCTGCTCCCGCAGGACGGCGAGGTCGCAGGACTCCTTGCGTTGATGCTGCTGACCGATGCGCGGCGCCCCGCTCGCACGGGCGCGGACGGTGAGTTGATCCCGCTCGCGCAGCAGGATCGGACGCTCTGGGATCGGCAAGCAATCTCCGAGGGCGTCGCGCTCATCAGCAATACGCTCTCCCGAGGTTCAATCGGCGCGTATCAGATCCAGGCTGCAATCGCGGCCGTTCACGACGAAGCGACGCGTCACGAAGATACCGACTGGCCGCAGATCCTGGCCCTGTATGGCTTGCTGCAGCGCATGTCCGACAATCCCATGGTGACGCTCAACCACGCCATCGCAGCGGCCATGGTGCAGGGTCCGCGCACGGGGCTCGAGCTGTTGGGAGCTTTGGACGCAGATGAACGCCTGGCCGGCCACTATCGGCTCGACGCCGTTCGCGCTCATCTATATGAGATGGCCGGAGACCATCAAACCGCCATTGCGCACTACCTCGCGGCGGCGGGCCGCACGACGAGCATTCCGGAGCGGAACTACCTCAGCACCCAGGCCGCCCGCCTTGCGGGAAAGTGACACGTGCGGCCGGAATTCACTCCATCAGCGATCGCGCCTCGCGAGCTGCCGCTTCAGTGTGGCAACCTGAGCCCGCAATTGGGTGTTCTCAGCGCTCGTATCACTCCAGCGTTTGCCGAGATACAGAGCAATGACCACGAGGGATGCAATGAACACCATTGTCATGAAACGCTACCTTCGCAGCTTGCTGGGCGATCGGTGGCGCCCGATGGACGAGGGAAGATCTGGACCGGTGGTACTCGCGGCGAACGCGCGCAGGCATTCCTGGGAACAGATGACTATCGCCGGTTCCTGATCATCGATTGCACCGGGATTCGGATGGCAGCTTATGCGGAAATGCGCGAGCGGCCTGCGCCCATCCTCGTTGCCGATGTCGCGCTCACACACATCGCACGTCAGGACGAGGATTTCTTCCGGTGGGTGGAATGCCCCTGTCTTGCGCCAGGCCACGTCTGCAAATACTCAACGCCGTAGAGATGCGGTGGGGCGTATCTCGCCCCGCCCGCAGCGGCCGTCGATCCGGCACGACTCAGTAGCGGCCACCGCCGCGGCTTCCACCGCCTGAGCGCTCGCGGTCCTGAGCCTCGTTGACTTTGAGAGCGCGGCCTTCGAAGTCTTTGCCGTTCAATGCCTGCATGGCGCGCGCCGCATCCGCATTCGGCATCTCCACGAAACCGAAGCCGCGCGGACGACCCGTATCGCGATCGGTGATGAGGGATACCTTTTCAACGGTTCCGTGCTGCGAGAACAGAGTGCGCACGCCTTCATCGGTCACTGTGAATGGGAGATTTCCAACGTAAAGTTTGGTCATTACAGATTACTCACGAGAGTGGAACGATGGCAGGATGGCCCTGCCTCCTGGTTCGTCAGGCTTTCCGAAGGCAGCGGACTTTGCCCGGAAAGCGCGCCGGAGCGGCGTAGGGGGCCAAGGCAGACAAGCAGAAAGGTCACGATCCGGCGGATAGGCTACAGCAATCCGCGGTGTCCCGCTGGGGTTTCGCGCCGCTGACCTGTGGCGGGCGTTGCGCCCGCCACAGAGAACGCGCATTGTGATTACCGGTGCACTGGAGCCGGCTATTGCGGAACGAAACGAGGAACACGAAGTGAACGACGCGAATCTCAGTCTGGTTGATGCCTTCGGGCGATTCGGCGCCAAGCCGGCTACCCGGATGCGAGGACTCTCGGCCATCGCGGCCGACGGGGCGATGGTGCTCCACTGCTCACCGCCGTACTTTGGACACCCTGCGCGCGGTGTGCTTCGGTATGAGGACAGGCTTTCCCGGGATGCGGAGGATTCCAAAGGCACTGCGCTCCTCGGCCAGCACCTCGCACTCGCACGGGATGGCGAGTTACCGATACGCATGATAGTGAAGACACCCATGGATGCGGGCAGCAACAAGCACGGCAGGGGTTTCCACGTGCGCCGAGATCTGGTCGGCAAGCTGGTCAGTTTCGACGGTGATCACTTCATCGTCGATTTCACGCGACTACATCCGGAGATCGCAAGTCGCCGCAAGCGAGGCTGAGACCACGAGCCTGCCTGCTCACTCGCCGGGCTTCGGGCTTGGATCACGCGTGTTCGTGCGAGTCGCCTTGCGCTGCTCCTTCACCTGCTGGCGCGTCTTTCTGGCAAGTTCCTTCTGTCGCCTGACGTGATGGTAGTTCGGTTTCGCCATTAGATCCTCCAAAGATTGAACTGGTTCGTCATCAGTCGGCTGCGCAAGACTCGGCCTGCTTGCGGAAGCCATCCGCGCAGCGCCACTCATTGCCGGAATAGTCAAGGTACGCGTTGGTCGGCACGGTCAGCGCCACGCACGTCGCGCTTCCTTTCCTGAATCCACGTTCGCATTTCCAGTCCTTGCCTGTCGAGTCCAGATAGCCGTTCACGGGCACCTGGACCGACACGCATGCATCGGCGCGCTTCATGAAACCTCGCTCGCACTCCCAACTATCGCCGGCGCGCAACAGGTATCCATTTGCTGGCACTTTCACCGCGATGCAAGCTTCCCCGTCGAGGCGATAGCCGCGATCGCACTCCCAACCGCGACCGTAGGATTGATCCGCAGAATACGCGTTCGCTGGGACGATGATGCGCGCGCAGTTGCCGTTCTTCTGGCGGTAACCGCGACTGCAGCGCCAACCTGGGCCGAAATCCGAATTGTCCGCGTAAGCGTTGGGCGGTACTTTGACGGCGACACACGCCTGATCGACTTTCAGGTATCCCCGATTGCAGTCCCAGCCGTTACCGTGAGAATCGAGGTACGCATTCGCTGGAACGTTGAGGGTTACGCACGCTTCTCCCTGCCGCCGAAATCCTCGCATGCACTCCCAACTGCTCCCGTAACGGCTGGCCTGGGCATTGCTCGGCAGCGCGCTTGAACTCGCGGGCAGGGCCGTTGCAGATGCGACCATCAGACAGGCTGCGAGAAGCAGGCACGTGATCGGAAGCTGTCTTGACTCGGTACTCAATGGAGACTCCTCAATCTGTTGTTTGGATAGCAGCTATCGCGAAAGCGTGTCCAGCACTTCCTGCAATGCCGCGACGGATACGGGCTTCACCAGGTAGCGCTCGAATCCCGATGCCCGCGCCTGCTCTCGACCCGGATGCTCGCCGCTGTCCGTCAACGCGATCAGCCGCATCTGCTGCAGGCGCGGATGTTGGTGCAGGAGCCGCGCTACGTCGTAGCCGCTCATGTCCGGCAACTCGATGTCCACGAAGATGATGCTGGGACCGAACTCGACCCCGGCCTGGAGCGCGGTGGCGGCGGTATGTTCGACGCGCGTCTCACCATAACCCGACTCCTCGAGCATCAGGGAGAGCGAACGCGCCGAAGCTACGTCGTCATCAACGATCAGAATGCGCGCCATTTGGACCGTCCGCCAACGGCCGGCCGCCCGGCTTTACTGGATACACACTTCGTCAGTGTGCGCGACGATGCCCGTGCCGTCCGTACGGTTGAGCACATAGCCGGCGCGGTTTCGGCTAGACTCCGTTGGGACCGCTGCCGTCTGCCGCCGAGATTCATACATCATGCCCGGACCTTCGCGTCCAGAGGAAAATCAGATTCTCTCGAGGCTGCCGCCGGCGGAGCGCGACCGACTCTTCCCGCACCTGAGGCTCGTCGAGATGCCGCTCGGGATGGTCGTCTACGAGTCCGGCGCCAAGCTGCGCCACATGTACTTCCCCACCAGCTGCATCGTGTCGCTCCTGTACATGCTCGCAGACGGCTCATCCGCAGAAATCGCGGTCGTCGGCAACGAAGGGGCGGTGGGCGTTGCGCTGTTCATGGGTGGTGAGACCACGCCGAGCCGCGCGATCGTGCAGAGCGCGGGCTTCGCTTACCGGCTGACGGGGAAGCGGCTCAAGGAGGAATTCAATCGTCACGGGCAGATGCTTTACGTACTGCTGCGTTACACGCAGTCCCTGACCACGCAGATGGCACAAACCGCCGTCTGCAACCGCCATCATTCTGTCCACCAGCAGCTCTGCCGCTGGCTGCTGCTGTCGCTGGACCGCCTGCCTTCGAACACGCTCACCATGACGCAGGAGCTGATCGCCAACATGCTCGGCGTGCGTCGCGAGGGCGTCACGGAGGCCGCTGGCAAGTTGCAGAAGCTCGGTGTGATCCGGTACAGGCGCGGGCAGATCACGGTGCTCGATCGGCCGAAGTTGGAACAGCTCTCCTGCGAGTGTTACGCCGCGGTCAAGAGAGAGACCGATCGGCTGCTCGCTCCCGATAAGGGCCCTTGAGCGATCACTCTGGAAAGCCGACCATCCGTCCCCGGTCTTCGTCCCAAAGCTTCATGCGCACGCATCCGAGGCTGGTACGCAGCGTGAGCCTTGGTGCGCGCCGCAGCAGCGGGCTGGACTCAAACGCTGCGCGCAAGCGGTAGTTCGGAATGCGCGGCGCCAGGTGGTGAATGTGGTGGTAGCCGATGTTGCCAGTGAACCAATGCAGCACGCGCGGCAGGTCGTAGTAGGAACTGCCGTCGACCGCGGCCTGGTTGGAATCCCAGTCTTTCTGCCGCAGCCAATAGGCGTGCTCGAAAGTGTGCTGCACGTAGAACAACCACACGCCCATCGCACCCGCAATCAGAAGCACCGGCAGCTGCGCCAGCAGCAGCACCTGCCAACCTAGCGCCAGGCCGCACGCGACTACGGCGAGCAGGAGCATCAGATTGTTGAGCAGCACACTGTGCCACTCTCTTCTCCAGGACAAGGGCAGATCGAATGGAATGCGATGCTTGATCACGAGCTGAAAGATCGGGCCCACCCCCAGCAGCACGGGCATGCTGCGATAACAGCGGTAGAAGAAGCGGCCCAGCCGCGAACGTGCCCGATACTCCTTCACGGTCAGCGTCCGGACATCGCCGAACTCGCGGCGATCGAGATTCCCGGAGGTGCCGTGGTGCACGGCATGGGTTTTCTTCCAATAGCCGAAAGGGAACAGCGTGATCAACCCGAGACAACAACCCACCCACTGGTTGGCGCGCCTGCTGGCGAAGTACGAACCATGACCGCAATCGTGCTGGATGATAAACAGACGCACATACAATCCAGCGGTGGGCAAGGCAAGCAGCAAAGTCCAGCCATAGCCCCAGCCTGAGAGCAGGCTCCACGCCATCAACAGCCACAAGAGCGCGAACGCTGACAGCGTGCTGGCTAGTTGCCAGAGCGCCCGACCCAGGGACGCCTTGGCGAAGCGCGCGCACAGCTGGCGCTCGTTGCCGGTAAGATCACTCGTCATCACTACTGGATTCATGTCGCCACCCATAGATTCTGCAGGCTATTCTTTAACCTGCGCTCGCAGGGGCGTCTGTTCGCTTGCGTACAATGTGAACTCGCGCACATCGCGGCGGCAGGCGTCACGACTTGCGGAGCCGTGCGGGTCGTGAGGCGAGCCGATTGTTTGCGGAGCGGAATTCGCCCTCACCGGCTCCAACAATCAGGGAGGCGCCTCAGCAAGCATCGTGGCGAGCCACCGCTTGAGCGCGTCGGTACCCGCGATGTTGCCGTCGTAGGGCACGGACGGAACGAATGGACCGAGCAGTGCCGGAAGCGCTGGGTCCAGCGCCATCAGCGTCGAGAAGATCGCGAGGCCGGATGGCAGGTACGCAACGCGTTGCTCGGTGTAGCGAGTCGCCTGGTCGGTAGCCTCTCCCACCTGGACAGCCCCGAGGCGCAGAAAGTCCTGCACAACCAGGAGACACGAGCTGAAGCATTCGCGGTCCGTGACAATCACCATGCGGCCGACGAATGCGGGTGCTTCCTGCGGTGGTAGCGCTTCCGGTAATTCGCGCGACACACAGGTCGGCGCCCCAGTGAGCGCCCGATGCGCCTTCACTGCGATTGCGGCAGCATCCATCAACTGCTGCCATGTTGCGCTCTCGCCTGCTTCGGCAAATGCGGCCTTGTAAGAGTCGAGGGTGCGGAGGTTGTCCGGCGAAACGCGCCACATGGTCGCACAATTCGTGCCTGGTCCGGATTCGCCGACACGCTCCTTGACGTAGCTCGCACCATACAGTGCATTCGCGATCTCGCGACCGAAAGCGGAGTTCCCTCCGTCGTTTCCGCGAAGATCCAGAACGACGAACTGTGCCTCGTGCATCGAGGCGGCGTTCGCCTCAGTTGCAGCGACGACCGCGCGCGCATCATCGGAGAGTTCGCCGAGCGCGATCCACCAGCCGTTGCCGAAGCGTTCGACGCCAAAGCCGGCGGCCCCGCCGGTCCCAACGGTGCGCATTCGCGGCCGCAATGTCGCGCGCGAAATCGTGCGCCATTCAAGAGCGACGGTCCGCGTGTTGCCGTCCGTGGAGAACACACAGGTTGCGGGTCGCCTGAGGAATGGATTGCCTTCGTCGACCAGCAGCCAGGGCGCCGCACGCATCCGCTGCGCTTCCACTGTCCATACCGCGCGGAAGGTTCCGAGCGTGCGCTTCGCAAAATCGTCTACGGCCTCACCCTCACATGAGATCAGCCTGGCGCCGAGGAGTGACGGACCGTCCTTGGGCGGGTCTTCATCCGTCACCAGCCATTGCGCACCGCGCCGGCCAACGAGGAACCCCGGCCAGTCAAGCGTGAAGGGTAGATAGTGTTCGAGAAACCCGACGTGGCGATCGCCGATACTGGTCGCGAACTCCGACATCGTCGCGACGTAGCCCGCGAAGCCGTTTACCTCGGCGGCGCGTGCCAGCGCGCGCTGCCGGCTGGCATCCAGTCGAACGCGAAATGCCTCATCGCCGGCTTCAATGCTGGCGCCGGGATGATTGTCTTCGAGCAGCTGGGCGGCTGCCTCGACATCCGCTCGCGTGAGCGCCCGCCAGTGTTCGACTGACTTGCCGGTGGCGGTCCATGCGTCGCCCGGCTCCGCAAAGACAGGCGCATGAAGCGCAAGCCCCAGCACGATCGTGCGGAGCGCCCAGCGAGAAGCCGACGATGGAGTCGTATTCACTTGACCCTTTCGACACAAGGCCTACTGGATTATCCCATGTGGCCTGACAGCCGTTCGACATCACCTTCGGTGAGTCGACGGACCTCATCGGTCAAATGAAAACTCAGGGTGCGCCTGACGAAGCTCGGCGTGCCATCGCGGGCGGCAGCCCTAGCGATGGCACGCCAGAGGTCCAACAGCACAGGACCGTGGCGGCGGCACGATCCGTGCGAGCTGCTGCGCTTACTCCGGCGACAGCGTCACCGGCACTTCCGTAACGGTATCGACGGGAATCTGGTTGGCGCTCGCCGCTCTACGCACTGCCGCCTCGCTCGGTCCCTCGTAGATGCAATATGTCTTGGTCTTGTCGGCGTTGGCGTAGGACGTCACCCACTGCACGCCGTACTGGGCGTTGGTTGCGTTGACCTTGGCTTTGCCCGCTGCGTCGAGGCCATCGAGTGCGCCCGGCGCGAAGGTTCGCTCGATCAGATAGCGGTGACGTTCTCCGCCGGCCGCCTCTGAGTGCGCGGGTATTTGCGGATCCAGATCTACGGGTACCTCCGTCACGCGGTCGACCGGCAACGCGTTGAGCTCGGCGGCTTTGCGGATCGCCGCCTCGCTCGGTCCCTCGTAGACGCAATAGGTCTTGGTTTCGTCAGCGTTGGCATAGGAGCTGACCCAACGCACTCCAACCGACGCGTTGTTGGCGTTTACCTTTGCCTTCGTCGTGGCATCCAGACCCTCGAGGGCATGGGGTGGAAAGGTGCGTTCGACCAGATAACGGTGCATGTTGGCGTTCAAGTCGGACGCCATGGCCGAATGGGTGGGGGCGTCGTCCGCCGCGAACGCGCGGGCAAGGAACAGAACTGACAGTACTGCAATGAGACCCTTCATTGTCGTCTCCAGAGGAGGATTTTGGGTAATGAGGATCGTGCCGCGCGGGACGCGAGGCGAAATCGGCAGGACCACCCATTTTGGACGGCAGACCTACCCAGATTGGGGCAGGCCTTCATGGAGCCGTCAGGAAGCAGTAACCCCTGGCGGATTATGGGCCGGAGTGGCTGGCCAGTCCCGTTGCCACGCGTCGCTCGCCTTGCCAGCGACGTAGCGGATGCGAACCGGCATCACCGCGAGCCGATCGAAGAGCCGCGCTTCGGCGCGAATCGGCCACCAGTCGTAGAGAAAGATCTCGAGCGGACCCCACATCGCGACCCATCCGCCGATCAGGAGGCTCTCGCGCAGCAGGTCGGCAATGCCGCCCGGTTGTAACCAGTTTCCGACCAGCTGACTCGCGCCGAACGACGCCACCAGGAAGGCAAGTCCAATAACGAGACTGATGCGGCCGCGATGAAAGAGCTGTCGCAATCGTCGCCGGGTGGCTGTGCTCCGACCCTCGAAGAACTGGTGAATCGCGTTGCGCAGGACCACAGCTTCGTCCGTCGGTCCCGCACCCTGATCGACATGGACCAGCAGACCCAGTAGAGCATCGTGAGGCAGCTCCCTGCCCCAGCTCACAATGAACTCTTCCGCGTTGGGGTCGAGATCGCGGTCACGAAACGGCGCAGGGTCCATCGCGTTGAACAACCGTTTCGGCTCGGCGACGTGCACCTCAATGACGCTGGCGCCATCGGGAATCGTGTCGCCGGCTGATGCTTCCTCGCCCATTGGCGACCACAGTATATGCCCTCGCGCCGTTGATTCCCGAGGCACTGAACCAAGCTCCGCCGACGGCCGCGAGCGTAGCTAGTGGCCGTCGGCCGGAGCGAGTCGTTGGGCGATGAGCGAAGAGCCCGCGGCGCTATTCCGCCAAGCTTACACCCGAGCCACCCATCTCCTTCGGGACGTCTTTCAACTTCGGCAACCCGTCCTTGATGTGCAGGTTCGTTTCCTGATAGTTGACGTGGACCGCGGGCTGGTACGGAAAGTCCGGAATCACTGCGGCATATACGTCGGTGAGTCCCCAGATGGGATGCTCGGTGAAGAGGTGGCCACCGCACTTCTGGCACCACTTGCGATAACTCTTCGGCGTCTTGTTATAGGTGCCGATGTTCTCTGCGCCCTCCGTGATCCGCACCGCTTCGGGCTTCCAAAGGCTGAAGGCGTTTACAGGCCCTGCCGACCAGTGGCGACACGAGTCGCAATGGCAGTACCCCATTGCGGCCGGCTCGCCGCTCACCGTCAACTGAACCGCGCCGCAGAAGCAGCTACCCTTATAAGTCTTACCGTTACTCACGAATGCACCTCCAGATAAAGACAAGACGAAAGAGACCCAAGCGCAACTATTTCATCGAAAGCCGATCTACCGGGTGATCACGATTTCGAGGTACTCGCTCGGCACTACCATGGAGCGGTCCCCCGAGCGATTGAACTGATCGATCAACTTCCGGAGATCGCGCTCGAGCGCGGCTTGCGCCGCGGGTTCGAGCGCGGCGAAGGCTTTGAGCACCGGGCCATAGTAGGTCTTGAAGACATCCAGCCAATGATCCGACGAACGATAGCGAAACACAAAACTCCGCTGCGCCAACTTGATCGAGGCCGCGCGTGCCTCGAACAGCTCGGCGATCCGCGCCCGCGTGCCCCACAGGGCGGGCGACTTGGCGCCCGGCGCCGGTGGAACGTACTGGCCGATGGTCTTGAAGAGCTGGCCGATGAAGCCCTCTGGCGTCCAGTTGGCAAGGCCGATCTTGCCGCCACGCCTGCAGACGCGGATCATCTCGGCCGCAGCGCGGTCCTGGTCGGCGGTGAACATCACCCCGAAGGTCGAGACGACCACGTCGAAGCTGCTGTCCGCAAACGGCAGCGCTTCTGCGTCGGCCTCGCGGAATTGGATGGAGAGCCGTTCCGCTGCGGCGCGTTCGCGGGCGTTGCCGAGCAGGGCGGGCACGTAGTCGCTGGCGACCACGTCGCACCAACGCCGGGCGGCCGCGAGGGAAACATTGCCGTTGCCGGCGGCGACGTCCAGCAGCTTCTGTCCAGCGCGGACGTCGAGGGCCTCGCACAGCTCCTCGCCGACGATCTGCAATGTCGTGCCGACCACGGCATAATCGCCGGCCGACCAGGCAGCCTGCTGGCGGGTCTTGAGCGCCTTGAGGTCGACCTGGCTGGCGGCCTGGCGGTTTTGAGCACTGGTAGCAGTGGCTATATCCATGTTCATTCTCCGAGTGGTCAAGCGATGTTCTGGGCGCAACCGTAGCGGCCAGACGTGGAGGCGAACGTGGTAGTCGGCGTGGAAACGCCTGTGGAACCCTCGATCCAGGTGCGGATGCTCGGGCGCATGACGATCAGCCGGGACGGCGTTGCGCTGGCGTTGCCGGCATCGCGCAAGGTACGCGCGCTCTTCGCCTATCTGGCGCTGGCGCCCCGCGCCGTGTCGAGAAGCCAGCTCTGCGAGCTGCTGTGGGATGTTCCCAACGATCCACGCGGCGAGCTGCGTTGGTGCCTGAGCAAGATCCGGGGCATCGTGGATGAGCGTGACCGCCGACGCGTCTCCACGCGCGAGGACACTATCCAGCTCGACCTGTCGGACTGCTTCGTCGATGCGATCGAGGTTACCCGCGCGATTGAGCAGGGCATCCACACACTCGCTCCGGAGCGGCAACAAGCGCTCGCTGCGCTGTTCAATGGAGACTTCCTCGATGGCCTCGAGATCGAGCGCAGCCCGATCTTCGACGGCTGGGTCACCGCCCAGCGGCGGCGACTGCGCAGCTGTCAGGCCGCGCTCCTGGAGCATCTCGTCAAGAGCGTTTCCGAAACGGAAGCGTTCGCCTACCTGGAAAAGTGGCTTCAGATCGCGCCGTTCGATCCGCACGTCCACGAGCTCCTGCTGATTGCGCTCGCGCGGCGCGACCGGATGCGCGAAGGTGAAGAGCATCTGGCCGCGACGGTTCGGCTGTTCGAAGCAGAGGGCCTCGATTGCACTCCACTTCGCGACGCATGGCGGTCAGCCAGAGCGCAAGCAACCAGGCCGCTGCGCGTCCGAGACGCCGCTCCCCCATTGACGATCGCAGCGGGCAGCAACCGTGACGACAGCGCCAGCCTTGCAGCGCGCCGCGCCTCCATCGCGGTGATGCCGTTCGTCGACGCGTCCACGGCGACAGGTGCCCGCGGCGGAGTCGCCGACGCCCTCGCCCACGACGTCATCACGCGGCTTGCCAAGTTGCGGAGCCTCTTCGTCATCGCCCAGGGAACCGTGTTCGCGCTGCACGAGCGAGGCATCGGTCCGGAAGAAGCCGGCCGGATGCTCAACGTCGATTACGTCGTGAGCGGATCGGTGCGGCTCGACGGCCAGCGTCTCGCCATCAACATCGAGCTGTCCGAGACGCGCAGCGCCCGCATCGTCTGGGCGGAAATCTATAACCACAAGTTAGACGATGCATTCCTCATCCTCGACGAGATCGGCAACCGGATCGTGGCTTCCATCGCCAACGAGATCGAGACCATCGAGCGCAACCGCGCGATCTTGCGACCACCGAACTCGCTCGATGCCTGGGAGGCTCACCATCGCGGCCTGTGGCACATGTATCTGTTCAACAAGGCCGACAACGAGCGCGCTCAGCATTTTTTCGAGACGGCGGTGCACCTCGATCCGACCTTCGCGCGCGCCTACGCCGGCCTGTCCTTCACGCACTTTCAGAACGCGTTCCAGAACTGGACCAAGCGTGAGCTTGAAATCGACCGCGCTTTCGAAGCCGCGGGACGCAGCCTCATGCTCGACGATCGCGACCCCGCCGCACACTGGGCCATGGGCCGCGCGTTGTGGCTGCGCGGCGCCCATGACCAGTCCGTGATCGAGCTCGAGCGGGCCATCGATCTGAGTCCGAACTTCGCCCTGGGTCACTACGCGCTGGCATTCGTGCTTTCGCAATCGGGCGATTCACGCGCCGCCATCTCGTCCTCCGATCACTCGCGCAATCTAAGCCCCTTCGACCCGTTGCTGTTCGCGATGCTCGCCTCACGCGCCGTGGCGCTGGTGCGTCTCGGCGAGTTCGAGGAAGCCGCCCGTTGGGCTGTCAAGGCAGCTGCACGTCCAAACGCGCACCAACATATCTATGCGATTGCCGCCTTGAGTCTGGCGCTTGCCGGCTCACTCGATGAGGCGCGTGCCCATGCCGCATTGATTCACCGAACGGCTCCGCGGTACCAAGTTGCGGATTTCCTCAAAGCCTTCCACTTCGATGCGCACAGTGCCGCCCTATTCAGCAGAGGCGCCAAGCTGATAGGACTCGCCTGACCAGACGAGGTCGACATCAGCTGGCTGCTTCCGCCAGCGGCTTCGGCTCGAGAAAATCGATCGGTCGCCCGACGGTGAGTGCCTCTCGGAACCCAGTATTCATGGCGCGAGACGGCGCGTCGGCCTCAACGCCGAGCGCCTCGACCACTTTCGAAAAGAACGCACGCCCGGCGACCGTCGCCACCATATCGAAGATCTCCGCGTCGGTGAAACCGTGCTGCTTGAGCCGCTCAACGTCGGCGGCGGTGACGGCGGACGCGTCGCGCGCCACTTTGCGGCCGAACACCAGCATCGCCGCCTCCGCTGCCGATAGCGACGGCGGCGCTTCGCCCCTGGCCATTGCCTGAACGTCTTCCATGGAGAAGAACTTGGTGAGCGCCTGGCCATGCGCCAGCGTGCACAAGGTGCTGCGCAACTCGTGTGCCGCGATGAACGTCAGGAGCTCGGTGCGCCTCTTGTCCATGTGACGCTTGATGCCGGCCTGCAGCTGCGCCCACAAGCGCATGATTTCCGGTCGATAGCAAAAGACCTTCGCGTAGTTCGGCACGAAACCGTAGTGCGCCTGCTGTCGTTCGTACATCGCGCGCACGTCATCATCGATGTCAGACGCCGGAATCGTCTCGATGAAGGACATGGGTCTTCTCCTATGCTCGGGCCGGCGCAAGCCTGTTCAGCTTGACCAAGGGCGTATTGCCGATCGTTTCCAGGATGTTCGTGTAGCGCGCCATCTGTATGTCTCCCCGAACCGTACTTTCCCAGCTTCGATGGGCATTCTGCCGGCCGACCGTGGAAACCAGCGTGGTTTTTCAAATTTCCACGCTCGCTCCCACGCTGGATCTAACGAACCGGGCGCAGCCTCTCGCGGTCGCCGGTCATCGACCGGTCCTATACACACGCTGATGGGGGAAAACGAAATGAAGGTGACTGCAGTCAAAGTCGACAACGGCGTCAACGTCGAGGCGCTGCTCGGCGCCCGCCAGGCTCTTACCGAAGCGCCGGAAGCGGCCCGCTTCAAGTGGCGCGCCACTTGCAGCTGGATCAATGGCACGCACAGCCGTTCAATGGTGCGGGGCTACTTCGGCCTCGGCACAGAGCAATCGCACAAGACCGAGTTCAGCTACGACGCCGACCATCCGGAGATCTTCGCGTCCGAGGACAAGGGTGCAACGCCGGTCGAGTATGTGCTCGTCGGTCTGGCGTCCTGTCTGACGGCCGGTATCGCGGCTGTGGCGCAGAATCGGTCGATTCAGCTGCGCTCGGTCAAGGCCACGCTCGAAGCCGGCATGGACATACAAGGGATCCTCGGCATCGATAGCGAGGTGCGCAACGGTTTCGACGGTATCAAAGTCGTGTTCGAAATCGATGCCGATGCTTCGAAAGAGGAGATCGCCGCATTGGTCGCTCAGTCGCAGAGGCGCTCGGCCGTCTTCGACATCGTTACCAATCCGACCCATGTCGCGGTAGAGGTCAGATGATTCGCGTCGCTCAGCGACGCTATCCGCTCGGCGGCACCGTTGACGTCGTCGTCATCGGTGCCGGCCATGCGGGGCTCGCGATGAGCCGCTGCCTGTCAGAGGGCTCTATCGATCACGTCGTACTCGAGCGCAGCGAGATCGCCAATTCCTGGCGGCACGAGCGCTGGGATTCGTTGCGGCTGCTGACGCCGAACTGGCAGAGCCGTCTGCCCGGATACCGCTACACCGGCGCCGATCCGCACGGCTATATGACGGCGCCGGAAGTGGTCGAGTTCATCGAGGGGTTTGCGAGAACCATCGGCGCACCGGTGCACACCGGCACGACCGTGACATCGGTCAGCGCGGTCGACGACGGCTACCGCGTCGTGACCGACCACGGCCAGTGGCGGTGCCGCGCCGTCGTTATCGCGAGCGGCGCACACAACGTTCCGGCCGTGCCGTCGTTCGCCACCGCCCTGCCCAAGTCGCTGCAGACTTTGACCCCCAAGGATTATCGCAATCCGGGCCAACTCGACGACCGCGGTGTGCTCGTCGTCGGCGCCTCGGCGACGGGGTTGCAGCTTGCCGATGAGATTCATCGTTCGGGAAGACACGTGACGCTCGCCGTCGGCGAGCACATCCGGATGCCGCGCGTCTATCGCGGCCTGGACATTCAATGGTGGCTCGAGGCTGTCGGAATTCTAGATGAGCGCTACGACCAGGTCGACGACATCGTCAGAGCGCGACGCGTGCCATCGCCGCAATTGATCGGCACGCCACAGCGCTCGACGCTCGACCTGAATTCGCTGACCGAGCGCGGCGTCGACATCGTCGGCCGCCTCGTCGGCGTCAGCGACGGCAAAGCACAGTTCTCCGGATCTTTACCCAGTCATTGCGCAATGGCTGATCTGAAGCTCGGACGACTGCTCCAGACGATCGACGCCTGGGCCGAGCAGAACG
Organism: uncultured Gammaproteobacteria bacterium; assembly: GCA_963695985.1. Lineage (GTDB taxonomy): Bacteria > Pseudomonadota > Gammaproteobacteria > Steroidobacterales > Steroidobacteraceae > DATBVX01. The sequence goes on along the minus strand of CAVOIC010000011.1, from coordinate 492,363 downwards.
GCAAGAGCGGCGAGGTGGCCGCGCCCGAGCGGTTTGCGTCGACTCGCGTTGCAGAGGCGCCGCGCTTGAGCCTCGATCTGACGAGCGGACGAATCGGCACCGTCATCTGGGCAACCGGCTTTCGGCCGGATTACGGATGGCTGCACGTGCCGGCACTCGACCGCAAAGGCCGACTGCGCCATGACGGCGGCATCGTCGATGTGCCCGGCCTGTACGTGCTCGGCCTCAACTTCATGCGCCGGCGGAAATCGAGCTTCATGCATGGCGCTGAAGATGACGTGCGTGACCTGGGCGCCCATCTGGCGGCGTATCTGCGCGACTGCGCGAGCCGAAGTGCAATGCGCGCCGTCGGCTGAACACAAGACACTCCCGCTTAACACGACTTCAAGTAATGCGTTTGCTGGACTAGCTCGATCGACCGATAGTGCGCAGGCCTACGGAGCGCGTTTTCGGTCCGAGCAGTACGGCCCCGCCAGGCCATTTCTTTCAGGTGCCAGCATGGACAATCGCGATCGCATGGAACTGCTCCTTCTCGCCGTCATCTGGGGTGCTTCCTTTCTCTTCATGCGTATTGCCGCCCCAGAGTTCGGCTCGTTTGCGCTGGCTGAAATCCGGGTCGCGATAGGAGCGCTGTTTCTTGCTGTGGTCCTGGCATGGCGCGGCGGATTCAGCGGGCTCAACGGCGCACTCGTGCCAGTGAGCATCGCGGGCCTCTTCAACTGCGCACTCCCCTTCGTGGGCATTGCATACGCCACGGTCTTTATCACTGCGGGTACAGCGGCTGTGCTCAATGCGAGCACCCCGCTCTTCGGCGCACTCGTCGCCTATGGCTGGCTCAAGGACAGGCTGACCGCTCACCGCATCATCGGGCTCGCAGTCGGCTTCGCCGGCGTGCTGCTGTTGGCCTGGGACAAGATTTCCTTCCACGGACATGGCATTACCCTCGCGATACTTGCAGCGCTCGGTGCAGCTCTCTCCTACGGTCTCGGCGTCAACTTCACCAAGAGGAAACTCGGCGGGGTGCCGTCGCTTGCCGCGGCGGCCGGCAGTCAGATTGCCGCGGCGCTTCTGCTGCTTCCGCCCGCGGCTATGAACTGGCCGAGCGCAGGGCCTTCGCTGAAGAGCTGGCTGTGCGTCATCGCGCTTGGAATCCTGTGCACAGGCGTGGCATACATCTTCTATTTTCGCCTGATCGCCCGTATTGGAGCGGCAAAGACGATCACGGTGACCTATCTCATCCCGGTGTTCGGAATGCTCTGGGGCTCGCTCTTTCTCAATGAAGCGATCACTGTGAGCATGGTAGCGGCGTGCACGGTCATTCTGCTCGGCACCGCGCTGGCCTCGGGCAGCCTGACGATCGGGTCGCGAAGGGATTCTCGAGGCAAAGCGACGATTCTTCGGCAAACGGTTGTTCCCAGCCTGGGACGCCCTGACAGTTGACCCACGGCCCGCTTTGCGAAAAGCTGCTGGACAACACGACCCACGGAGGACGCCGATTGATGTCTGCGCAGCGATGCATGATGCTCGGGAGCCTTTTGGCGCTGGCACCGTTTGCGCTCGCTTCGGCGAAAGACCTTCCCGGCAAGCAGCTCTATTACCGCTTCTGCGCTGCTTGCCACGGTGAGCAGGCCAAAGGCGATGGGCCGGTGGCATCGTATTTCAAGGTTGCCCCACCTGATCTGACGCAACTCGCAAAGCGCAGTGGCGGGGTCTATCCCGCCGACGAGGTCCGCAAGATCATCGACGGTCGCGGCGGGGAAGGCACGCACGGTACGCGGCAGATGCCCGTGTGGGGAGTTGAGCTTTACGTCGCAAGCCCCGAAAGTCCAGACAAGCACAAGCAGGTCGAGGAGCTCATCGATCAGCTGGTGGAATACCTGCGCACCGTGCAGGTGAAGTAGCTCAAGCAGATCCTGCAGCTCATTCAATCTCGCGCGTGCCGCTGGCGGCTCGCTCCAATCTCACCGAGCTCTAGCGCCGCGCCACCATTCCATGAATTCGCGCCGGTCGATGGCGCCATCATGATTGGCGTCGATCGCGTCGAATCTGGCCCGCCGTTGCGAGCGGCACGTACCAAGGTTCGAGGAGCTGTAAGAACTCCGTGAAATCTACTGCGCTGATTGCCATCGGCATCACACTCGTCGAACTGCTCATCCATCCGCAAGCTCGTCGCCGCTCAGCGGACCCGCTGTGGGTCGGTCCGGATCGTGTTTGCTGAGCCATGTTGTATCTCCTGTGCAGACTTTGGTTCGCTCACTCCAGATCGATTCCGCGTGCTTCGGCCCATCGCTTGGCTTGGGCGATGGCGATGCGGATTGCCCGCCTTCTTCATACCCTTCCGCGAGCAGCGCATTCGCAATCTCGATTGCCTCTCTCGCGCACCCGCTGCGGCGATGCGCCATGCGGGAGGAAACGTGTCGGAGCTCCACGGCATCTCACGCTACCCCATGGCTCACTCCAGCGCGCCGGAGCGTGCCAGTCGGGTCTCGTCACCGAACGTGTCGGGTTTTCGTCCCTCGCGATTCAGTGTCGCGACACCGCCAGTCCGTCTGTTCCGAGTCAGCGAGATTAACGCGGAATCGGCGCGTACGGTCGGGGTCATGACGAGCTCGCGCAGCCGCCCGCTCCCGGCATCCAGCGTCGGGAAATACTGAGGGCTAGATCCCCGTGATAGGCCTTCGATATCCGCCGATTGCCCTCATAGTCGTTGAGTAAATCGCCGCAGCCATAGAGGATCAGCTTGTCGCGATGAACTTCGATGCCCTTGATGTGATGCGAGGATGGCCATCACGAGATCGGCGCCGGCCGATCAGCAGCTCGTGCGCGATGAGGCGTTCCTCGGCTGGAATATCGACGTCCCAGTTTGGCCCCTAGTGAGCGAGACGATCACCATAGCTCCGGCACGCTGTCAATCCGATTCCGCCACGACCGCATCGACGTGAGCTCGGATAGAGCTTCGCAGCGTTGACGCCCGCGCGCTGCGCCGGGCGCGCCATGCAAGGACGTCCGCGTTTTCCTGCCGAATGATACATGCTGCACGCGTTTGCCATGGAATCGTATCCACGACGGCGGGCGACGCCGCCTCCGCCGCTGGCGTCCAGCCCTGGCGGTCGATCCCGGCATTCACAGCGTGCACGGTCTCATCAACCTTGCCGCCCCAGTCCTCACATGATTGTTCGCGCACGCGCAGTTGACCGTGGCCGATGAGACAGAGACATTCGCCGGATGCTCGCGCCCTAGTGAATCTCCTTGCCGCGCCACGCATTCTGACTCGCGCCGTCACGGCGCGTCTGGTTTGCACGATCGCGCGATCAGGGCCCGCCGTTCGACGCGGGCAGCGCGGCACCCAACGTATGCGAACCCGACGGGACTCCTCAATCGATCCGCGGCCTGATCCGCCAGTCGACATAGCGCTCGGCCGAACGCTCATCCAGGACCGCAAGATGCGCTCGCCGCTGAGGCGGACGATCGATGCCGCGGCCGGTGCAGACGTCGTCGCTGGAAATGGTGTATCGTGCCGGTTGGTCAGACTCATACCATACCCAAGCCTTCGTCAGGAACAGCCGCCGCGCAATTCCGCACTTCTACATATGGACTCGCGGGAGCGGCTCCCGCGTAATTTGATGCCGTGCGCGCCACGTCGAATTCGCACCCTGAAGAGGTCTCCCTCAATGTGGAGGCGGTCAGGTTGCAGGGCTTGCTTCGCTTGCCGCCCAATGCGAGTGCACTCGTGCTGTTCGCGCACGGCAGTGGCAGCGGCCGACTGAGCCCGCGCAATACCTACGTCGCCGAGCGCCTCGGGCAGGCTGGTCTCGCCACGCTGCTGTTCGACCTGCTGACAGAGAAAGAAGAGCAGATCGATGCGCTGACCGCAGAACTGCGCTTCGACATTCCCCTGCTGACGAACCGGTTGGTCACCGCGACGATGTGGACGCTCAAGCAGCAACGCCTCGAAGGCCTCGCAGTCGGCTACTTTGGCGCGAGCACCGGCGCGGCCGCGGCACTGGCTGCCGCCGCGCGCATTCCGACGATCGCGGCCGTCGTTTCACGCGGCGGCCGGCCGGATCTGGCGGGCTCCGCCCTTGCTCAGGTGCGCGCCGCAACGCTCCTCATCGTCGGTGGCGATGACCGCGAGGTATTGGCGCTCAACCGCAAGGCACTCGCACAGTTAACCTGTGAGGCGCAACTGGAAATCGTCCCGGGAGCAACCCACCTGTTTGCCGAGCCAGGCGCGCTCGAGCAGGTTGCGTCGCTTTCCGCGGCATGGTTTACGAGTCACACGGAACCACGCATGTAACGCGCCGGCTTATGTAGCGTTAGCCGGAACCACCGGGACAAGAAGATAAGAGTCGTACTTGCCACCCGCGTGAATGACGTGATGGCCGCGATTGACGCTCTCTTCATGCCGATCGCACATCACGGGTTTCGGGTACTGATAGATGTCGCTGCCCTGTAGAACGAGCCGCAGCCTCTCGCCCGCGTCGAAGTGCGTGCCTGACGGCCAGATTTCGATATCGAGTGGCACGACTTCGCCCGGCTTGATCTTGAGCTCGCCGCGGTGCGCGAGCACGGGCTGATACTCGGTCGATCGCGCTGCATCGAGCTCACGGTGCGAGACGCGCAGCCAGCCGAGCGCCACGGGTCCGTCATCGAAGTGCGCCCAGAACGCAAATGGCACCACGGCGCCGTCGGCCCCGACCTTCTGGACGGCCACGAAGAGGTCCAGGTCGTCGCCCCGATCGGTGGCGGCCCAGACTCTCAGCTTCATGTGTCCAATAAGGTCCGTCGGCCGCTCGAATGAGAAATCGAACTCGGCTCGATGCGCCGCGCCCGCGCCCGCGCCGGTCGCGTCGTATTGACAGCTGCTCTCTTGTTTGGCCGGGGCGCTCTGCAGTGTCTTGCTTGCGACATTCAAGAAAGAGCTTCGTGTACTGCGTGCGCGCGATAGGCCATTCGTTTTCACGTCGCATCGATCCAACGTAGAACCTTTCTCGAGCCTCGAGGCTCACGCGCGGCCAACCCTCCATGCGAATGTGGATCGCCGCGCAGGAAGTGATCGAAGAACTGCTGTTGTCGGCGGACGCTGGCCGGCTCGTAGAAGTAAGCCCACTTCTTGCGGCCGTGCACCTCGAGCCATTTCTCCCGCGAGGCGATACGCTTGAATCCTTCGAGCGTGCCGCGCGTGTGCAATCCCTGATCCGTCCAGCTCGCAACGATGTATGCGGGCACGCGGATCTTTGAAAAGTCGGCGGCTTTCGATTCCCAGAAGGCGTCGAAGAACGGGTGCTCGCGGGTTTCCGCCTGCAGATCCTCCACGCGCGTGGTGCTCGCGCCCCAGCGCGGTATAGATAGGGCCAGAAATACGTTTCTGGAATGCCGCCGTGCGCACGACTTCCGATACGTATCGACCAGCCTTCCATATATCCATATCTTATTTTTTTTATTTTATTATATTCGATCGCGCTGCATCGAGCTCACGGTGCGAGACGCGCAGCCAGCCGAGCGCCACGGGTCCGTCATCGAAGTGCGCCCAGAACGCAAATGGCACCACGGCGCCGTCGGCCCCGACCTTCTGGACGGCCACAAAGAGGTCCAGGTCGTCGCCCCGATCGGTGGCGGCCCAGACTCTTAGCTTCATGTGCCCAATGAGGTCCGTCGGCCGCTCGAACGAGAAATCGAACTCGGCTCGATGCGCCGCGCCCGCGCCCGCGCCGGTCGCGTCGTATTGACAGCTGCTCTCTTGTTTGGCCGGGGCACTCTGCAGTGTCTTGCTTGCGACATTCAAGAAGAGCTTCGCGTACTGCGTACGCGCGATAGGCCATTCGTTTTCACGTCGCATCGATCCAACGTAGAACCTTTCTCGAGCCTCGAGGCTCACGCGCGGCCAACCCTCCATGGAATGAGGATCGCCGCGCAGGAAGTGGTCGAAGAACTGCTGTTGTCGGCGGACGCTGGCCGGCTCGTAGAAGTAAGCCCACTTCTTGCGGCCGTGCACCTCGAGCCATTTCTCCCGCGAGGCGATACGTTTGAATCCTTCGAGCGTGCCGCGCGTGTGCAATCCCTGATCCGTCCAGCTCGCCACGATGTATGCGGGCACGCGGATCTTTGAAAAGTCGGCGGCTTTCGATTCCCAGAAGGCGTCGAAGAACGGGTGCTCGCGGGTTTCCGCCTGCAGATCCTCCACGCGCGTGGTGCTCGCGCCCCAGCGCGGTATGAGATAGGGCCAGAAATAGGTTTCCGGGATGCCGCCGTGGCGCACGACTTCCCGATACGTATCCGACCAGCCTTCCCACGGATTGATGGCAGCGAGGTGCGGCGGATTGGTTTCCGCAACGCGCCACTGCGAGCTGGTGAGATAGGAGACACCTGAGAGACCGACCTTGCCATTGCTCCACGGTTGCGTGCCAGCCCATTCGATCAGGTCATAGAAATCGATCGCCTCTTCGGGCGAGAGGTAAGTCGCGGTGCCTTCGCAATGCCAGGTCCCGCGCGTGTCGGGATTGATGATCGCGTAACCTCGCGGCACCCAGTAGGCGGGGTCCGGGGCTTCGAATGCGCAATGCTTCGAGTAGTGCGACGGATCACCACCCCAGTTGGGAAAGGTCTGGTGGTATTGGATGTGCCCGTGCTTGCCGTAGGGGCCCCAACCGATCAGCGGCGCGGCCGGCGCCTCATCGACCGGCCGAAACAGATCGATGTATATCTTGGCGCCATCGCGCAGCAGAACCGCTACGTCCCGCTCGATGATCATTCCGTCCTCGACCGTACGCCGATAGCGCGGCGGCGGGCTGCCGAGGTCCTCCGGTTTGCTGTGCGGTGCGCGGAATCGGTATTCGAATCCTTTGTGCTTCATGCGTACCTTCTCCGGAAGTGACGGTCAGTGCGCCTTGAGGTCCTCGGCAATCGCGGCCATGCCGGGGTCGCGATTTGCCAGCCAATCCTGTGACGTCAACGGAGCGGGCAGCGCGGGCTCGAGCGTGGGCACGCCGAGATCGAACTGATCGCCGTAGCAGCGCGGATTGTCGCGACAACCCTCGACCAGATTCCAGTAACCCGTGTTGAGGGGAAAGCAGACCTTCGATGCAGGGAGGCAGACGGGCTTCCCATGCTCCGACCACCAGTGTGTGCGATCGCCAACCGCATCGCCCACGATCGTCACCTTCTCTCCGCCGTCGTGCTTGAGCGCCGCGGCGGAAGCAATGCCAGCTGAGAATGTGTAGTTGCCGACGAGGAGATAGATGCGGCCGGGAACGCGCTGCGCGATCTCGCGCATGAGGTCGCGGTTTTGTGTGTTGTCGCCACCGGTGTCGAAGCGCAGGTCGAGGATGAGGTTCTTCGGGGGCGAGGCCTTCAACCGGCTCGAGACGCCGGCCACGAAGGGTGCGATCTTCGCATCGCCCTCGTCGAAGTTGCTGCGAAACTGCACATAGAGCGCTTCCAGCTCCGGCAGATCGCTCGTTCGAAACCACGCATCCGGCTCTTGCAGGTATAGCGGTGCGCTGGCCGGGTCAACGGCGGCCCGCCAGCCTTTCTCGCGCTCACCGTCCCAAGGCGCCGGAATCCAGTAGCGTGAAGGAACTTGCCCCGGCGCCACTTCCACTTTCGATTTCGCCACGACCGTGCGCGTCAAGGCTCGGCCGTCAGCGAGTTTCAGCTTGAGCTCCAGGCGATCGGGATGCCGCGCGATCCCTATCGCGTGCAAGGCCTCGGGGCTGTGGAAGATCCAGCTCAATTGCCAGCGGCGGAATCCATCGATCCCGCCCTGAAGCGGGCGCAGGCGCTCCATCAGCTCGCCGGGCGTGAGGCCCTCGATGGTCATGACTGAGGCGCCGAGGAGCTCGGCCGCATCAGGGCCCGCGCGCGCGATGAGGAGCGCATCGGCGAACCAGATCATGCGCACCGGCAGGCGCAAACTCGGGCTCCAGCCGTCCTTGCCCAGATCGAACGCGTCGTGCCCGTTGTCATCGAGGCCGGCAAGGCGCGCCACGGCGAACACAAACTGGGCATCCGTCATCGCCGGCGCCCGGGCGCGCAGGTCGGCGATGAGCGCGTGCGCCTGCTCGCGTGCTTCGGGAGAAAACGCTGGCGCCTGGTCGACGTACTCGTGCTGCGCGACGTCGAGGTCGGCAAGGCGCGACGTGGAGACCTCGCCCGCCCCTACGCCGACGGCGCAGGCGAGCGCGATCAGTAAGCGGAAAGCCAGTTGTTGCAGCATTCGATTCGACCTGGGATGAGGAAACGAGACCGGGGTCACACTCATATTATTCCAGACTGCTGTCGAGCCGCTCCCAAATGCGCATAGTACGGATAGCCTCTGCACGTTGGTCGCCTACCATTGCAATCGTACAAGACGCCTGCAGGAGGACGATCAGTTCCATGACCGCGCATCCCGGACGCTCACTGAACGAGGAACCGGTCAACCGGTTGATGACGGAGCCAGCGCTTTCCGTCGAGATCGACGACAAGCCGAGTGAGGTGTTTCGCCTGCTCACCGAGTACAAGGTTCATCACCTGCCGGTCGTGCGGGAGGGCTGCCTCGTCGGCATGGTCAGTTCAGCTGATCTGATGAAGATTGAATTCCTCGTGCCACGCACGCCGCAGTTGCGCCACGAGTACCTCGATTCGCACTTCAAGATCGAGAGCTTCATGCATGCCCCCGTCGTGACCGCTGGCCCCACGACATCGATTGAGGAGGCGGCGCGACTGATGGTGCGTCACGGCGTCCATGCATTGCCCGTCGTAGGTGCGCGGGATAGCCTGCTCGGAATCATCACGACGACCGATATCATGAGCGCCGGCCTGCACTCCGTGTTGATGCCTGCGCGCACCGCTACTGCGGGGGCACCGCAAGCCGGCGGTGAAACTGGGTCGGACGAGATCTCGAGGATGGCTCGCGATTGCGAGCGCATCAGCGAGCAGGTGAAGCAACTCGAGCGCATCCGAGTAGCCGCTGAACGTTACCTTAGCGGTGGACAGGACGAGCGCCTGCACACCGAGCTGAAGCTCGCGCTAGAGGCAGCAGAGCCTCCGCACTGATCGCCGCGGTCACCTCTTCGGGTCGAGCTTTTCCCTGAGCTGCTTGAGCGTTGAGTTCAACAGGAACGTCGCGCTGCGCGTCGCCACGGCCTACGCGTGATTCGCTCACAGACCGGCGAGTACCATGGTGGGTATTCGGAAGCCCTACGGAAGGAGATGCGCACATGATTGATTCGTCACGCCGACAATTTCTCCGGGCAACCGCCGCCGCATCATTAATGGCCGCGAATGTTGCCCCGACAACACTTGATGCCGCCGAGGACAAGAAAGCGAACGCCTCAGCCGGTGCGTTCGACTATCAACATGCCGCAGTACCCCTGCCGTTTGATGCAAAGAGCCTCAAAGGCCTCTCCGAGCGCCTGATCGAGTCGCACTGGGAGAGCAACTACGGCGGCGCCGTCAAAGCGCTCAACACCGTACGAGGTCGGCTAATGCAAGCGCTGAGCGACGCGAACACGCCACCATACGTTTACAACGGACTCAAGCGTGAGCAGCTCATTCGCACAGGCTCGGTAGTGCTGCATGAACTGTATTTCGCCAATCTGGGCGGTGACGGCAAGGCGCCAGCCGAGCTGCGCACCAGGATCGCCACGGCCTTTGGAACTTTCGATGCGTGGGAGACGGAATTCCGCAAGATTGGCCAGGGACTGGGCGGCGGGTCTGGTTGGGTCGTGCTCGGATTCAACACGCGGCTGAAACTGCTCGAGAATTACTGGATGGCCGATCACAGTACGCATCCCGCGGACACCACGCCGATTCTTGTGATGGACATGTACGAGCACGCCTACCAGATGGACTACGGCGCCGCGGCGCCGAAGTACATCGACGCGTTCTTCGCCAACATTCAGTGGGACGCGGTGGCAAAACGCGTATGGAAAAGGGAACAGCGCTGCTGTGACCCCGATCTGCTCTAGGTGCAATCGTGATCGGTCGCAGCAGCTAGCGCTGCTCGCGTGTATCCGTCGCGATCCAGTTTACTTCCCAGGTCTTGCCGCCATCATCCGAGAACGCCTGTTCAAAGTGGCACGAAGTGGGAGTGATATCCGAAATGACAAAGCGCACAAGAATGGCTCGACCATTGAGTGTTTCCTGGCTGAAGAACTCGCCTCGTCCATTCTTGAACTCGCCGATCGTGGGTGGGCTCAGGGTACCGCCGGCGCTGTTGGAGAAATTGAGACTCCACTGGTGGGATTCGGGATTGTATAAACGCAGGGATAGACCCTGGATGTGACCCGCTGGACCGTCGACCTCCAGTTCCACCAGATTCGCGCGGCCATTCCAAACCTTTCGGACGACGGTAGTACCTTCGTATTTGACCCAGGTAGTGGAACCGGTCAAGGGATTACGAAGTCGCGATAAGCTGGTCTTCCACGAACCAATCTCAAAGTCGAAATCGTGTTGACCATCCCGTCTGGAGAGGGGTTCCTGAAGGCTTGCCTTCGATTCGTCTGCACTCTGCTGTGCGTGTCCTCGCAAGGGTTGCATGGCGACAACGAAGCTGCACAACAGCACACAGGGTCGCAAATGCCCGATAGCGTTCATCGCTGGATCCTCACAATTCAGCCGCCTGTTCCGGCTTTGATTCCGTGTGCCGTATGGATGTTCGTGTATTAGGCAGCATCCTTCTATGATAGTGCGGCTGTCCAGCTTCTGAACCGCAGTCGAAGGTCGTCACCGCGAGGGGCAGTCCAGCTCAGCGTTGCTCACCGCAGGAGTTAGGTCTATGACTCGAACCAAGAAAGTCCTGGGCGTTATCCTGGCCCTCGTGGCTGTTGTGGTGTTGTCGCTGGCGCTCATTGTGAGCCACAACTCCGCTTGCGCCCCGGCGCCTTCGCTCCCCAGCAATGCGACACTGATGAAGGCCATTGTCCATCGTTGCTATGGTTCACCCGATGTTCTCAAGTTCGAGGACATTGCAAAGCCGATCCCGGCGGACAATGAAGTCCTGGTCAAGGTTCACGCGGCTTCCGTCAATCCACTGGACTGGCACTACGTGCGAGGCGAGCCGTACCTCGTTCGCATGGACGGCGGTTTGGGCGCGCCAACGAACCCACGGCTGGGCGTTGACTTTGCGGGGACGGTCGAAGCGATCGGCAAGAACGTCAAGCGGTTCAAGCCAGGCGATGAAGTATTCGGCGGTAAATTTGGGGCCTTCGCCGAGTATGTGAGTGTTCGCGAGGATCGAGCAGTCGTGCTGAAACCCGCCAACGTGACGTTTGAGCAAGCGGCCTCTGTGCCTATAGCAGCACTCACCGCATTACAGGCTCTTCGCGACAAGGGACACATTCAGGCGGGGCAGAAGGTCCTGATCAACGGCGCGTCGGGAGGCGTGGGTACGTTCGCCGTGCAGATCGCCAAGTCATTCGGCGCAGAGGTGACCGGCGTGTGCAGTACCAGGAATGTGGACATGGTCCGATCGCTGGGCGCAGATCATGTCATCGACTACACCAAGGAGGACTTCACCAAGGGTGACCAACGCTACGACCTGATAGTGGACAATGTCGGGAGCCACTCGCTGTCGGAATACAAGCGTGTTCTCAATCCCGAGGGCATCTTCGTCATAGTCGGAAGCACAGACAAGGGCAAGTGGATCGGGGGTATGTCTGCTGCGTTCAAAGCTTTCATGTTTTCGCCGTTCGTGAGCCAGAAGTTTGTCTTCATGCTCGCGGAACTGACTCCGGAGGACCTGACCAAGATAGGCGACCTCATGCAGTCCGGTAAGGTGACGCCGGTCATCGACAAGCGATTACAAGCTGAGTGAGGTCCCGGCGGCGATCGCGTATCTGGAAGAAGGACACGCTCGAGGGAAAGTGGTCATAAATTTGGAATAGAAGGCACCTCACCCGCCTTTGATGCACTCTGCAGAGCTGGTAACGCAGTCGAACTTCATCGTACTTCAGGAGACTGCATGGACCCACGCACGTTGAGACGGCACTTTCTTATCGGCTTGCTGGCTGAGCTGCGAGTGGTTTGGCCGATCCTTTCCGTCCTGCTTGGACTCATCATCGTGCTCGGACTTGCAGCCGGTCTGATCGAAGGCTGGTCGGTGCAGGATTCAATGTATTTTTCGTTCGTAACGGGCCTGACGATCGGTTACGGCGATCTGGTGCCTAAGACTCTGCTCGCGCGCACTCTGGCGACACTCATCGGCGCGACCGGCATCCTCGTGACGGCGCTCATGGCCGCCGTCGCAGTGAAGGCGTTGGGGGCCGCGCGCGGGGATGGCAAGAGCTGAGATGCAACTTGACGAGATCGCTGCGCTACCGACCTGGGCGTCCAAGGATAAGCATCGTCACGCCCAGTATGATGATGCCGACCGCGAGCCACTCCTGGCTGCTGACCTTCTCGCCACCCAGTGAAACGCCCAGGAACATTCCGATTACCGGATTCGCGAAGCTGTTGCTCGATGCAAGCGCGGGCCTCGTTTTGGATAACAGCACCATGTACGCGCAAAAGGCAATCAGCGAGCCGAAGACCACGAGATACATCCATGCCGCTGCAGCGAGCGGCTGCGGCGGCCAGTGAAAGGTTTCTCCGGCGAGCAGCGAAAGCAGGATGAGGACAGCTCCGGCACAGATCATCTGGCTGGCGAATCCCGCGAAGGCGGGGGCCAACCGGAAGACGTGCTGACTCAGTACGCTGCCGATGGAGAAACCGAGCGCCGCGATCGTGATCGCGATCAACCCAGCGGGCGAAGCGGTGAACGCCTCGCCGCGGACGAGCAGCATCACTCCGACGATGCCGAGGCTGATGCCAAGCACTTCGAGGCGTGATGGCCTGATTCCGAATGGCAGGCTTGCGATCGTGATCAGCGCCGGCACGATGGCGATGAACGCAACCACCAGGCCCGACGCCACGGTCTGCTCGGCGTACACGACGCCACCCATGTTTCCGCCGAGCATGACAGCACCGACGATCGCCGCGTTGCGCCATTGCACGAGTGTCGGCAGCTTCTGCCGGCGCCACCACACCCAAAGCAACAGGAGTGTCCCCGCGACGAGGAAGCGCGTGCCCCCCTGGAAGAACGGCGGAAAGCTGACCAGGGCAAGCCTGATAACGAGGTACGTCGATCCCCAGACGAACCACGTTGCGGCGAGACACGCCAGGATTACAGGCGAAGTCGTACGCGAGCTCGCTGTGGTCTGCTCCGAATGCATCGTCACGCCGCGAAAGCGTCGCGCGGCATCGGCGTGCGCGGCGCCATCATGACGGCAGCCCCAGCTCCTCGGCCTTAAGCGCTTCCTGGACTGCAGGTCGTTCCGCGACGCGCGCCAGGAACGCGCGGACGTTCGCATAAGGCTGGAGATCGAACTTCACCTTCGCGAGATTGCACCAGCTCGTGATGGTGAACGCGTAGGCATCGACGACGGTGAACTGGTCGCCCGTCATGAACTTGCGCATGCTCAGGTGCTGATCCAGCTCGGCGAGCACCTTGCTGATCTTCACCCGCTGCGCGCTCAGTACCTCCTCGGGTCCGCCCCTGAGTAGCCATATGAACTGCTTGTGAAACTCCGTGGCTATGAAGTTCAGCCATTCCTGCGCACGCACGCGGTCCATCGTGCCGGCAGGCTGGGATGAGGTGTGCCTGCGGAGCGCTGTCGGCGAGAAACTGCACGATCGGCCGAGCCTTCGCGCAGCAGCGCACCATCGTCCATCTCCAGGACGGGCACGTAGCCGCGCGGGTTCACCTCGTAGAAATCGCGGCCGCCTTCGATGCGGTGCGTCTTGGTGTCCACTCTCACAAGCTGCAGTGGCAGGCCGGCCTCGCGCGCCACGATGTGCGGCGAGAGCGAGCACGCGCCCGGAGCGTAGTAGAGCTTCATCGGAAGTTTGCCCAGCGCGTCAGGAATTGTCGGGAGTCGAATTCAGCCTCGATCCGTGGCGGCCGCTCTGGTTGTGATCCAGCAGCGGGAGTCTCCCGCTCATGAGGCGCATCGCTCGGATCGGAACACTGGACGCTATCGACAGGAAGTGCGCCGCGCGCTAAGAGGCCGATCAGCCGTTTGAAGAAGGAGCGATTGAGCGCGCTCATAGAGCCGACGAGAGGCCGTAACTCATCGTGGGTCGCAGAGTCAGGATTTCGACGGTCGTCTTCGCGATTAAATGGTCGACCTTGTCAGGGAGCGCCTGTTCGCTCCTTCCATCGAGAATCGCCGACAGGCTGGGTCGCGGACGCAGTCGGACATAGCGCGGAGCGGTTCCACCCGCCACCATCCGATACCAGAGTGTCTCACCCTGCAGTCTTGATTGGTCTGCGCTGAGGGCCGCCTCGAAAGCCTTTTCTGCCCCGGGCACGAGGTCCACGGTCGTGAACTCGAGCCGAGGGGTCGCTTGCGGCTCACCTGTGCCACGCGAGAGCCCCGGCAGGTACTCGTAGAGCGCGTTCCCCAGGTACTGGGCGTGTGGCGTGACGTTGGAAATGTTGTCTCGCTCGTCCTCCGCCGGGGCCACCGGGCTGTCCAGGCTGGCGGCCGAGTGTCCAAACGTTGCGTAGACGAACCACCGCTGTCGTTCACCGGCCCAGATGGTCCAGCCATACCAGACCCAAGTGTCCTTGGCCTGCCGGTGCCACTCGAGGTGTCGGATGTACCCGGCTTCGAAGTCGACCGTGTCCCCGTCATGGGGACGCAGGATCGCGATGCGTGCGTACGGACCCCGTTCGGCTGGGGAAGCTTGAGCGGTTTGAGCGCCGACGAGCGTGGGAAACAGCGTGCCCGCGAGAAGCATAGAGCCAACGATCCCAAGCCAACGATGCTTCATGATCTTTCCTCCCACGGCGTGGCATCAGCCTATCGGAGGAAGACACGGCGATTTGCGACACAGCTCCGACGAATTCCGCCATCGCTCTCGTTCCGCTTGCGAGAGGCTTCGACGCGGCGGCATAGTCAGTGGACGTATGGCCTCTGCTTCGAAGAAACCTGGCTTGCGCCGCCACTCCTCGAGCCGCCGGATCGTCGTCGTCGTTGTGCCGCCGGTCGATGAGCTCGATCTGGTTGGACCCCTGCAGGTGTTCAACTCGATCAATCGCCTTGCGGGCAGGACCATTTACACGATTGAGGTCGTCACGAACTCGGACCGCCTGAAGGTCGACGGCGAGGGCGGTGTATTGACCTTCATCGCCCGACATCACTTCAACAAAGTCGAAGGTGAGTGCGACTCCGTGCTCCTGGTCTGCGGGCTGGGCACGCGCTCAACGCGTGACGCGGCGCTATCCGCCTGGCTTAAGAAGAGGGCGGTCGAGGTGCGGCGGCTCGGTGCCGTGTGTGTTGGCTCTTTTATGCTCGCGGAGGCCGGGCTCCTGAATGGGCGCCGGGCGACCACGCACTGGAAGTACGGCCGCGAGCTGGCGGCGCGCTATCCCAGCGTGCGCGTCGAGCATGACCCGCTCTGGGTCAAGGACGGGAACATCTACACCTCGGCCGGCATTTCCGCGGGCATCGATCTCGCGCTCGCGTGGGTCGAGGAAGATTGCGGCGCCGCTCTCGCACACGAAGCCGCACGCGAGCTGGTGCTGTTTCTGCGCCGGCCGGGTGGCCAGCCGCAGGTGAGCGTCTCTCTCGCCGCACAGGCTTCCGAAATGGCCTCAATCCGTGAGCTGCAGATCTGGATTGCCGAGCACCTCAAGACGAGACTGTCGGTGGAGGACCTCGCGGATCGGATGTCGATGAGCGTTCGAAACTTCGAGCGCGTATTTACCCGAGAGGTCGGCACGACGCCGTCCCAGTACGTGCTTCAGATGCGCGTGGAGGCGGCGCGTAGTCAGCTCGAACGCACGGATGGAGGGCTCAAGCACGTGGCCGCTTCTGTTGGATTCGGCAGCGTCGATGTGATGAGGCGCGCCTTCGTCCGGCTGTTGGGCCTCACTCCAGCTCGTTATCGCGAGTTCGCAGTGCAATCTGGGAGCGATTAGAACTCGAAATCGACCCGGGAGCCGTGCGCCTCTAGAATGTGGCCAAGAATAAGCAGGCGCGGAGGGACTGCGTGAGCGGCCACGATCTCGGCGGTCTCGAGTTCAAGTTTCTCGAGCGACTGAAAAGACGCAACGTCTTTCGCTTGACGGCCGCCTACCTGGGCTTGGCCTGGTTGATCGTGCACGTTACGACCGTCATCGGCGAAACGTTCGAGCCGGTTCATCGCGCGCTGCCATGGTTGATTTACGCGCTCGCTGCCGGGTTGCCGCTGGTGCTGCTCGGCTCCTGGCTCTTTCACCGCAAGCCGAGCCTGCCCTCACTTCATGAGGTCAGTGCGCGCAAGCTCGACGGATTGATCCTAGCGGTCTTGGCACTTGCCGTGTTCGCACTGCTCGCGGATCGCTGGCTCCTGCATCGCCCGGCGAACGAGTCGATGCTGGCGCTGCTGGCGCTGATGATCGTGGTACTGCTCCTGGATCGACTGATCGGCCGACGCACAGCGGATGCGCCTGCGCCAGGTGCGGCGGCAAAGGGCTCCCGGCCGCGTGTGGCGATACTCCCTTTTGTGGACATGAGCTCCGAGAAGAACCAGGACTACTTTTGCGAAGGCATGGCAGAAGAAATCATCAATGCACTGTGCGCAGTGAGCGGTCTGCGCGTGGCCTCACGCTCGGCCTCCTTTCAGATGAAGGGTCGTGCGGCGGATCCTCGCGAGGTGGGCCGACTGCTCAACGTCCAATCGTTCCTGGAGGGCAGCGTGCGCAAGGCCGGAGACCGCTTGCGCATCACGGCGCAGCTCATCAATGTCGCGGACGGCTTCCATCTCTGGTCGCAGACATTCGATCGGAATATCGAAGACATCTTCGCCGTTCAGGAGGAGATCGCGCGCGACATCGTCGCGGCGTTGCGCGTGAATCTTCTGGAGTCCGACGCTTCGCGGCTGAAGCGGCGCGGCACGAAGAACGCTCCCGCGTACGAGCGTTACTTGCGCGGCCGCCAGCTACTCAACAAGGAGAAGGAGGCAGAGCAGCGCGCCGCCGTCGAGATGTTTCGCGAGGCGATTCGTCTCGACCCGGCGTTTGCCGATGCGTACGCAGGGCTTGCGGACGTGCTCACACAGTTGCTGCGGCAACGAAACGTCGTCGCCGGCATCACGGCTGCCGATGCCGTCGCGGCGAGCCAGCGAGCCATCGAGCTCGCGCCGGATCTCCCGGACGCCCACGTCGCTCGCGGCAATGCGCTGCAGCTGACTGGCCAGCTGGACGAGGCGCAGCACGCCTTCGAACGCGCGCTCGCGCTCGATCCACGGCACTTCCACGCTCACTACTGGTTCGCCAAGTACTGGGCCGCCCGTGGCGAGCACGCCCTTGCCGCAAAGCACTACGAGCTGGCATTCGAGATCCAGCCCGATGACTACCGGCCGATCACATTGGCATTACAGGAATACCAGGCAACGAAGGACCGGGCGCAGGAGCAAAGTGCGTTGCGCCGCTCATGGCAGGCGCTAGAGCGCCATCTCGCCATCGATCCCGACGACTCTTACGCGAGCGATCACGCCGCCGGCGTACTCATGCTGCTCGGCAGGCGTGACGAAGCGAATCGCTTGCTGGACCGGGCGCTCGCACTGCGGCCCGATGACTACCGCACCTTATATACGGCCGCGTGTACGGCGTCGCTCGGCGGAGAATACGAACGCGCACTCGATTTCCTGGATCGCGCCGTCGGTACCGGTCGGGGCCATCGCGAGTGGATCTTGAACGACAACGATCTCGCGCCCTTGCACGAGTATCCCCGCTTCAAGCAGATTCTCTCGAGGCTCACGTAACGCCGATCTAACGCCCGGCTACTCAGTCCGCCTGAATTCCGAAGTGCACGGTGCAGCTTCATCCCAATGGACGCCGCGAGCCCGGCCGCACTGACGCGCAGACCATCATCGCGCTTGTGCGCGGTAGCTTCCAAAATGGCCAGAATATTGCCGGTCCAGGATCAGGCGGAGCTTCTCGATTCGATTGCTGAGAATCAGTAGCTCCAAGGGGCCGCCACGCGTCCCGGGGGCTGGTCCCAAGGTCTCGAGCATGGCGCGGTCGCCGTCGCCTGCGCGTGACACCACGCGCAGGACTCGTTCGTACCACTCAGACAGCTGGCTCTTGGAGGGGGCTGCGGAATCCATCAGCGCCGTCCCCTTCTTGATGCACAGCTCCAGCTCCTGCGCGATAGCCTGTGGGTCGATACTTCGACCGGTAGCCATCTGCAGACGCGCAATACGCGCCAAGGCCGCGCGCCACAGCCGATAAGGTGCCAGGCCGAAGTTCCAGCAGAGCACGATGGCAATCCACAGCACGCTCACCACGGCGCCCGTGGCGATCGGCTCGACAGTGTCCCGGGCAGGGTCCGCGTCGCCGCCCCACAGGTAGAGGGCGAGCGTCGTCGCGAACCATGGCCCGAGTACCTCGATTACGCTGCGCCACCCGCCGCCGAAGTGTCCGCGCGTCGCTCGCCACGCATTAAGCAGGCACGCGCGATTCCATGCTCGATACGCGCGCCAGCTCATCGCGAAGTTCTTGTAGATGCCTTGCACGGCCACGTTACATCGACCCGATCACGTTGATGAACACACCCTGGTGGTCGAAGCTCAGGTCCGTCAGGTCTTCCGAAAATTGCGTGAAGTTGTAGCCGGCTCCAGCCTTCACGTGCTCGCCCAGATACCGATAGATGCCGAGCAGAGCGCCGCCGCGTTGCTCATCGAGATCGGGCATGTCGAGCATGCGACCCTCGACCAGGCCCTCCCAATACTGCCCGAACCGCCAGTCGGCCCGCAGGATCAGGAGTTGCGCCGTGTTGTCGAGGAACTGCGGGTCTTCGCGCTCCAGGCTCATCTCGCCGATACGGTAGGCATACTTCCCGCCGATGGACCAGTGCTCGGTAAGGTCGTACGTGAGATCCAGGGAAGCGATATGGCTCTTCTGGATGAACTGCGCTGCGACATTCTGCGGCGTCACCTGTTCCGTCGTCGGTACGTTGTAGAAGTAAGTGTACTTGGCGAGTGCGGTGAGCCGGTCGTTGAGCACCGGACGGTAGCCGTAGCCGATCACAGCCTCGGTGAATCCGCCGTCATAGAACTGGCCGAGCGAGCTTTCGCTCAAGGAATGGTTGAGTTTGCCGACAACTCGCCAGTCCGGCGTGAGCTGGTACTTGAAATTGTTTCTGAAGATCCACGTCGTCCTTTCCGTCGTCGTGGCGTCCGGTTGCTCGCTGTTGTCGAAGCGGTATTCGATTCCGCTCGAGATCTGCACCGTGTCGAAGGCGTAACCAATACGGACACCGCCCGCCTTGCGTTTCGTGTCCGCACCGGTCTGGCTGTCCGTGAGGGTGCCGACCTCCATGTTGGCGCCCAGGTTCCAGCGATCATTTGCGGTCAGATTGACGCCGGTGGCATGCGTGAGGCCCGCCATCTGATCCGTGTCCTGGTACCGCTCTTCGGCGTAGACGCTGCTGCTGTCCGACAGCCGCCACTTCGCGCCGGAGATCAGGTTACCTCTGCGGGTGCGCTCTCCGTTGTCCGTGCGCTCGTTCTCCAGCCCATAGTTGAGATACAGGTTCGTGCGGTCTGAGAGCAGATAATTGGTGCCGAGCCTGCCACCAGCTCCAAAATCGCCGTCGGAAACCTCCATGTTCATGCGAAAACGGTTGCCGAACTGATAGGAGCTGCCGACTCCAAAGCGGCCGTTGTCCTCGCGGTCCTCGGTCTTCGACACAGTGTCCTGGGCGAACGCGTAGGCACGCCAGGAAGCCAGCGAGTCGAAACTTAGTTGCACGACTGCGTCCGTGCGCTCGCCCTGCTCCTGGGTCAATGGGACGATCGGCGAGTTGTCCGTGCGCTCGTCCTTCCTCACGCCGGTGCTCAGGTTCCATTGCTTGCTCACCTGGAAGCCGACGTCCACCTCCTGAGCCGTGGTTTCGAGTCCCAGATCCTGCACCTTCTTGTCCGCCTTGGCGCTCACCTGCAGTCGCTCGCCCAAGGGCAGTCTGAACGTGCCGCCATACTGCTGGCGGTCTGTGAGCGTTGCGAACCCGGGCGCCGAATAGCCAGCATCGAGGTTCTGTGTGTAGAGCGTCAGGCGACCCCTGCTTCCGGAGAAGAAATCGTCGAGCCCGACGCTGAGATCCGCGCGATAGCCGTCTGCACTCGCATCGGTGAAGGAGACGTCGTCCTGGCTCACGAAGCCGAAGCCACCGTCATTGGAAGACAGTGAACTCGACACCAGGCCTTCACTTCTCCCCCCCTGCACTTTCAACCAGGAGTTCGCACTCTTCCTGAGTGTCAGATCCGCTCCGCGGAGGTTGCTGTCGCTGTCTCCCTCGTCACTGCTGCTGGCGGTCAGGCCGAGCTTGACGTGGTCATTCAGCCAGTAATGGCCCTGGCCGCCGGTGCTCAGCGCGTTGATGTCTGTGAAGCCGGGCGTGTACTCATAGCGCACCACCAGGAACGCCTCCTGTCCGCTGAGGCCGCCGCTGTGAACCAGCTGGCCGTCATCCTCAATCGAGGACAAGGGCTCGGCCAGCAGGATGCGGCCCTGGAGATAATCGATGTCGTAATCGAGCACTGGTCGCAGGTTCACGACCCCGGTGACGAGCCCGGAGTCCTTGTCACGCAGCTCGATGCGGACACGCTCGGAGCCGGTGAGAATGTCCTGGTTGCGCAGAAAGTAGAGCGACCCGCCGGTCCCTCGGAACTCTTCACGGCTCGCCACTGTTCCCGGCTCAGCTGCAAATGCATCGAGCGCGAGGCGCTGCTCGCCGAAATCCGTGGCGGCATCGGACTGCCAGTGCGCGTTGCCGCCGTAGAGCCCACGGTCGACTTGTGCGAGCTCGTTGTCCATGTAACCGATCTTGAAATTGCCCCAGAGCGCATGACTCTCATCGTGGCTCACCTTGACGTACAATTTGCCCAATGTAGGAGCGAGCTCCTCCACGACGCTGTCATCGCCGAAGGTCGGATAGTGGTAATCAGGATCGATGCGGCGGAACAGCGAGTCCGGTGACTTGTCCAGGAAATTGCTGAACAGGTCTTGCACCGGGCCCTCACGAGTGTCGGCGCTCGCCGTCACACGCCAATGATCGGGGAATTTCTCCGTCACGTAGAACGCGAGCCTGCCATCGAGCGAGGAATTGATGTCGTAGGGCGCGTTCTGACCCTGCAGCAGCTCTGCAGGTCCACTGGTGCGGCTCTCTGAAACCGTGAGGTCCGCGATACCCACGTAGAACCGGTCCTTACGCTCGAATTCCAGATCGCGCAGGTACAGCGTTCCGTTATCCGCCTCATCGAGGACCGCCACTTCGACCGTGTGCATGCCCGCCGGCAGGATCGCCTCGGCAACGAAGTTGCCCTTCGCGTCGACCGGAACCTGGCGGCCTGCCACCCACACCGTGTGCTGCGGGGGAATGTGGCTGCCGTGAACCTTGACCGTGCCACTGCCGAGTCGAATGTTCTGGACCGCGAGGTTGCTCTCGCCATAGCCCGCGAGCAGCTCCCCTTCGGGCATCGGTGCCGCGTGTTCCTGCTTTGGGGTCGCGTCCTCGCTCTCAGCCTCGGTCGTGACGTCGCTCTCACCATCGTCGGCGACCAGCTCCTCCTCCGACATCGGTTCCACAGCTGAGGTCGCATCCTCGCTTTCGACGTCGGTCGTGACATCACTGTCGCTATCGTCGGCGGCCAGCTCCAGGTCCGGCATCGCTGCTGCTGCGGCTTCCAGCTTTAAGGCGGCATCCTTGCTCTCAACGTCGGTCGTAACATCGCTGGCGTCATTGCCAGCAGGCAGCTCCTCTTGCGGCGCAGGTGCCGCGTCTTCCCGCTTTGCCACGCGCTCGTCTGGCAAGCCCTCCGCATCAGAGCCACCATCGATCATCATCGACAGCGATTGCGGTCTAGTGTCGTCGAACTGGCCGTTCTGACCGTACGCGCGCAGGACGTACTTCAACGCGCGCCCGGACCCTGCAGAGCGCGGCACGACAGGCTGCCATTCGGCGAGGCCGCTGGGATCGACCTTGACGACTGCCAGCGGGGCATCCTCGACCGATTGCCCGGCCTGGAATATCCGCACTTCCGCGCGCTCGATGAACGACCAATAGTTGGCGTACATGCTGAATCGCACGGGCTGGCCGAAGAGGAGTTCATTCCCGAGGGGATGGAACGCCACGTCGGTCGGCAATGCCACAACGCTCAGTCGCGGACGCGATGTGAGATTGTCAAACTGGAACTGGATATCGGCCTTTTCCAGGGCAACGTCGGTGCAGCGCTGGACGTCGGAAGAGCTCCGGTCCGGATCGTCAATGGGCTCACCGTCCACGCTGATGTGCATCAGATTGAGGCCGAAGGAGCTCTTCGTGCTCAGCTCGCGCGTGAGACGGGTAATGTCCACGCCTTCGTAGTCATCGAGCACGGCCAGCTCGTCATAGACCACCTGGACGACGACCTGCGACGTCTCGTCCTGCGTGAAACCGGTGTTGACCACATCGCTCGAATGAACATACCCGCGGCCCTCGTGTTCCGCCTGCTTGGGTGAGAGTTCCATCTGCTGCTTGATCGCTTCCATCGCTCTGCGCGCGCGTGCAGCGGAGAGTCCAACGTCGTCGCCGTAGATCGCCGCCGTGCGGCGGTCGAGACGCTCATTGGCCGTATAACCGACGAAGCGCAGGCGTACGTTGCTCTTGTCGCTGATGTCGGCCATCGCGCGACGCAGCTGCTCGGTGTAGCCCGGCGGAATGATCGGACGCCCCTTCTCGAGCTGCAGCGGTGCAATGCTGCCCCAGGGCGGATCGTAGATTTTCGTTACCACTTCGGCGCCGTCCGTCGCGGGACAGAGCTGCGGCTCATCCGGCAGCTCCTGCAGCGGATCGTCGTGCCAGAACTGCACCTCGATGCGACGATTGAGCGCGCGTCCCTGGGGCGTGTCGTTGCGCGCGAGCGGCTGGCTCGCCCCGCGCCCGTCGCTCGTAACCGCCGCGCTCGGCAGCTTCAGGGCTTCCTGCACAGCGAGCGCCACCCGCAGCGCCCGCGCCTTGGAAAGCGCGACCTGGTCTCCGTAAATGCGCTCGTTCCGGCCCGTAAGCGGCGCATCGTCCGTATAACCGATGAACTTCACCACCACGTTCTGCTTGTCCCGCAGGTTATTGAGCCCCTTGCGGATGTGCTCGATGAATTCCTCGGAGACGACCGTGTTCTCGTCTTCGTAGTGCAGCGGCGGAACGAGATTCTTCACGCGCGCGCGCCGCGCCTGGCCTTCCTTGAAGCGCAGCTTGCAGAGCGTCTCCATCCGGCAGACCTTGACCGTCTTGAACTCCTCCGGAACCAGGAACTCTTCCTGAGTAATGCGCTCTTTCGGCGCGTCGTACCAGACTTCCACTTCCACGCGCCGATTGCGTGCTCTCCCCTCCGCAGTGGCGTTCGACGCGAGCGGACGCGTGTCGCCCGCCCACTCGTAGGTGATCGCATCCGGCGGAAGCGTCAGAGCTCGTTGCAGGAATTCTGCGACCTCGCCGGCGCGCTCGCGAGAAAGTCCGGCGTTGTCGCCGAAGGTCCGAGCGAGCGCTTCGGACAGTGGCTGATCGTCCGCGTGCCCGACGAGATGCAGCCGGACGTTGCGGCGGTTGCGTACGCCGTCGAGAACCTTGCGCAGCAGCTCGACGTCGCGCTGCGGAATGTCGGCGACGCCCGACTCGAAATGGATCGGCGGGATCACGTTCGTGAGCTTGACCGTCTCGAGCGTCTCACCGGCGACGTCCAGAACTTCGAGCTTGTCTCCCGCTTCGCTCTTGAAGAGCTCCGGGTCGTGCACCCACTGGCTGACCGGCTCGTCGCTCGGCAACTGCCGCTCGACGGCCTGGCCCGGCGCCTGCTCGGTAACGGTCTCGGCCACGGCGACCGTGGACATCGTGAGCCCGCATATCAGTGACAAGTAACTGTGTTTGCGCATGGCGTTCACCTGCTCGCTGGTGCGCGCACGGCCGGTTGCTTCGGCGGCCCACCCCGTCGCCAGAAGACCTCCGGCTCGATCGTCAGCTGATAACTCGAGTCCATCGCCTTCCATGCCTTCAGGACTTCCTGCTTGACCGTGTTCAGACGCCGATCGACGAGCTGCTCATCCTCGATCTCCGCCAGGTAGGAGAGGCGCAACACCGATGGGGCTTTGCGCAGCTCATCGAGCAGCAATTGGATTCTCGGCTGCCACTGCAGGCGCATCTCGGTGGTACCCGGCTCGAATACGCCGTCGGCAAGATCCAGGCTGACCACGCGATAGATGGATGCGCCGAAGTTCATGCGCAGCGCTTTACCGCGAGTGGCCCGCTCGACGCGCACCGGTTGGGTCGACGGCCGGTAGCCGCTCGGCAGCGTCCTGTCGTCCAGCTTGAGAATGAAGTTGCTGCCGCGGCCCTCGATCGGTGTGATCGCACAGGTGATGTGGTATCGGCCATAAGCATCGGTCGTGGCCGTGAGACCGCGTGCGGTCACGAGGCGGATCCCGGGCAGACCCTGCTCGCCGGGATCCTGGAACCCATTGCGATTGACGTCGTTGAAGACCTTGCCGGTGACATCGGTGCAATCGAAGGTCGGATCGGGCACGACGCGCACCGTCGCGCTGGCCTCGCCGGAGACGACGGCGGCCGTGGGTCCGTATTCCGCCTGCGCGCGATTGACGAACTCGCCTTCGCCGACGCCGGCGCCGACCGCGAGCAGCATCAAGATCGTGTGCTGCTCGCCACGGTCCATGGGGAGGTCGTTCCAGACGAGCTCGCGGCCTGTCACCGTGGGCTCCGCCGGCTTGTCGTCGATGCGCGCAGATCCCGGGACATAGCGGAAGCCGGCCGGGAAGCGATCGACGACGCGCACGTCCTGGAGCAGTGGCATCTCGCCGACGTTGCGTACCGTGATCGTGTACGGCACGAGCTGACCGCGCGTCACGTCGAGGAGCGGCGTGGTCTTGGTCACCGCCAGCGCGGCGTTGAGCTGCGGGTCGAGTGGGATGTGGTTGTTGAAAATCTGGCTCGAGCCCGGCACGAAACTGTCATCGAGAGTGAGGTGCACGTAATAGTTCGTACCCGGCGTGCGAAAGCGCACGGCCTGTGAGGGTGCGAACTCCGAGACCTGCGCTTCGCAACGCGTCGTGCCGGGGATTGCGTCCGCCGCACTTCCCGGACAGGCGGGCACCGAGAACGGTGCCGTCGACGGACCCGACACCGGCGGAATGATCTGCGAGTAGCCGGTCACGTAGTCCGCCGACGGCGCAGCGACATCGACGAGGAAGCTGCCGCCGTTCGGGCACGCGGGATCGGAGAAATTGATGTCGAAGCGGTAATAACCGCTGGCGAGCGTGACCTGGCCCTGCTGAGCTGGATCATAGAAGCAGGTTTCGGGGAGCGGCGTGCGGCTGCCGGCCTGCAGCATCCTGAGGATCGCACCCGCGATCGGCGTGCGCGTGATCGTGTTGTAGACGACACCGTTCGGCTCGATCGGCAGATTGAGGTTCTGCAGATTGCTGCCGGGCTGCACGATGATGTCCGAGATGCGCTGCAAGTCGTTAGTGAAGGCCGACTGCGCACGACCGAGCTTGGCGGTATTGAGCCCGGCGCCAGGTGCGAGGAACCTGAGCTCGTAGCGATCCGCGGTCTGGTAATTCGGGACGATGCCGCTGATCTGGTAGACACCGTTGGCAGCAGTGAGCGTCGATTGCGCGAGCGCACTGTTCCGATAGAGCTCGACCGTCCAGCCCTCGAGCAGGCGCTCGTTGATGTCGATCAAGCCGTTGAAGTTGGCATCGTGCCAGGCCGTGCCGTTGAGAATGCCGACACCGGTGATGCCGCCGACGTCGATGGACACGCTGGCGGATGCAGTCTGCGGTGGCTTGTTCCACGTGACCACTCCGGTGTTAGTGATGCGCGTGCCGTTCGCGAGCGTGGGTGCGATCGTTGCGCGGAATCGCAACTGGATCGTCTGCGCCGGCGGTAGCGGACCGTAGCTGGTCGAATAATCGGCGGTGATCAGCGGCCCGGCGACGGTGATGCCCGTCATCGAATCGTTCATGGTCCACGACTGGTCGACGAGGGTCAGGTAACCGGGGAACGGCTGGCTGACGTCGTCGGTGATCACGACATAGAACGCCGGCACCTGGGAGACGTTGGTGACGCTCACCAGGTATTCGAGCTGGGCGCCGGCCACGGCGGGACCGCCGCCGACGACTGCGACCTGCTTCGTGATCTGGAGTTGCTGCACATCGAGGATCTGCACGCGGGTCGGATCTTCGTCACCCGCAACGAACGGATCGGCCTGGCCGTTGACGTTTGGATCGTCGCTCAACGCGAACGGCGTCCCACCGAGGCGCAGGCTCGCCTGGTTCGCGACGATGCTGCCGTTCGGAAGCACGGGACCGAGCGTTACGTCGAACACGATCTGCGCCTGGCTGTTCGCCGGGAGACTCAGGTTCCGGATGTCGATGACACCCGTGCCGTTGGCACCGCCCGTTGCACTCGTCGCGCTCGTATCGACACCTGCGGGATACGAAACGAGCGTGAGGGTGCCCGGTGCGAAGCCAGGCGTCGCGTTCATCGCGTCGAGCTCGTCGAATATCGCGACGTTGTCGAGCGGTTGATCGGTCGTCTGCAAGCGCAGCGTGTACCGCAGCGTGTCACCCCGCGCCACCGTCGTCGCCGGATCGGCGCCGGACGTGAGATCCATGACTGTCTTCTCGAAGAAATATCCGGCGAACCTGACGGCCAGCGCGTGGGCATCCTGGTAATCGAGCGTGCCGACCGTGCCGTCCGTCAGCGTTCGCGTGAACGACTGACGGTTGGGGTCGTTGCTCGCGCCCTTGTACCACTGCGTCGCGCCCACGACGTTCGTCAGCGTGATGTTGTTCTGCGTACCGGCGTCGAGCTGCGTGCGATACGCGATCATCAGGCGTTCGCCGGGACCGATCACCGAAGCGGCGGTGAGCGCATTGAGTGTGAGCTCGCACGTGGAGCCGTCGTAGACGAGCGAATAGTCCGTACCTTGGACCAGAGCTGCTTTGCCGGGCACCGGCGTCACGCCGTCCGCCGCGAAGACGCGCGCGCTCAGCACCTCGGGCGCGTTGTCGCACATCCCCCCGGTGGGGCCGTCAGGCAGCCGATCGAGCAGCGTCGCGTTGAACGCATCGGCATCGCCGATGTTCTGGACGTCGATGCCGAAATTGCCCCATTGTCCCGGCGTCATCGTCGTCGGGCCCGATTTCCTGACTACGAGCACCGGTGTATTGGGCGGCACTCCGGGCAACGTGAATTGCCCCACCAGGCCCGAGCTGTTGATGGTGCCGCCTTCCCTGGTGATGAATTCGGACACCGGATTACCGTTGGCGTCGAGAAAGCTCATCGACAACGTGTAATCCACTCCACCCACGTTGAACGTCGTGGGCTGGGGCGAGGCGACAATAGTCACACGGTCCGTACACCCCTCTCCGGGCGGTGTCGGATAGGGGCAAGGGTTCGCGTTGTTCGGGGTTTCCTCGTGGTTGAACGTAAAGGTGAAGGTCAATGGAGGGTTTGGGACGCCGTCCACACTGAGCACGAGGAGAACATCGAGCTTTACTGAAGTCAGGGAAGGATCGAAGACCTCGAAATTCCGATGCGTAAACGTGCCCAGAGAAAAGAAGGGAATTGAGCCGGGCAACGTAAACGGGGGCGGGGTCGTTGTGGTGTAGTCATAGCCGCTTTGCGGCGTACCGGACGTTGTGCCCCAACGGATAATCGAGGTCGGATCGCCGTTCGTGATGACGGGATCGCCCGGCTGACTTCCGGGGACGTTATCCGTTGGGTCGTGCCAGATTCCGGTAACGGATTGGAAAGTGATCGTAGCCGCCGACGCGCTCCCTGTTAGTCCCGGAACGACCGGCAGCATCCACAACGCGAGCACGGACAGCAGGATCGCGATCCAGCCGCCGCTCGTTTTCTTGTTGATTGTCCGCCCTGAACTCATGAACACCCTCGTTCCACCTGTGCAGCGATGTCATCGCGAAGGGGACCGAGGCAGTCCGAAACTCGGACTGGATTCCGGCGGTCCCGCCGTCGTGGGGCTTGAAAGCCCTTTAGACCGGAAACTTTGCGTCGCCACCTTTCGGTGGTTTTGCCCTTGTCTGAATCGCGCCCAGACTGTGTGTCAGCAGGTCATCTCGGTGGTGCAATACCTCTCATCTGGAATTCTCACGCCGCCGGCAGGAAGTCGATCGGATAAACGATTGTGATGGCCGGGACTTCCTTGGCGCCGAAGTCGAACGTCTTCACGCGGTCCACGACCTGCACGACCAGCTCCGGCGCCTGCATGTCGGTCGAGGACAGCTGGCAGAAGGAAACGCTCCCATTCGGCTCGATCGTCAGGCGCAGCACCATCTGCCCCTGGAGCGTCGGGTCCTTGCGCAGCTCCCGGTTGTAGAGCCGATAGAGCGATTGCTTGTAGCGATCGAATACGATCTGGATCTCTTCGTCGGTGCGCGCGAGTCCCGGACCCTGGCTGGTCGGGTGATCGGCCGGGCCGATGGTGCTGATGTTGCTGCTGGCCTTGGTCAGTGCCGCACCGCGGATCGCGCCCCGCTCGTTGCCGCCGTTGGGTCCGAAGTCGCGACTCAGCGCGGCGAGCTTGATGCCGCCGCTCGAACCTGGCGCATTCGTCGTCAGCATCGAGCGTTCGGGCCGCGCACTCTGATTCGAGTCGTTGATGCGCGCCTGTGAGCCGAGCCGTGCCAGGATCGGCGCCTCCTTCAAGGACTCGAACTTCTCACGGAAGGCGAGCAGTCCCTGTTCCGGTCCCGGCTCAGGCTCGGACTTCTGCTCCTGCGGCTGCACCGCTTTCTGCGGCACCGGCTTCTCGACGGGCTTCTGCTCCGCGACCTTCTGCGGCAGCGGCTTCAGCTCGACAGGCGGCGGCACCGGCCGTGTCTCCATCATCATGGTCACCACGCGCTCCGGCACCTCGGCCGTCTCCTGGAGCGTGCTCAGGGGCAGCGGGACCAGGGGAGCGAGCAGCGCGAAGAGCAGGCTGATGAGCAGCGTCGCGAGGACTGATTTGCGAAAGCGCCGGTCATCGTCGACTGCGCGCGTCCAAGGCTTCGCCGCTTCGCCCGCGCGAATGGCATCGATTTCACGCTCGACGATCCATTCGTGCTTGCGCTGCTCTTCCTCGTCCAACGCCTCGAAGACATCGTCCTCGAGCAGGTAGGTGTGTTCCTCCAGCTGCGAGATCTCCTCGAGGAGCGCACGGCGCGAGGCTTCGATCTCATCCACGCGCTTCTGGAAAGCCTCGACGAGCTTGCGCACGCCGCGCAGGTGCTCGTCGCTCGCACTCGTGGCCTCGCGATTGCCCCAGAAGAGCTTGGCGCCACCGCTCTGGCCGAGCGCCTCCAGCGCGGTGCAGGCGTCGTGCAGCAATTGATGCTGCTTGCGGTCGGGCGCGAGGCCTTCGAGCTGCGCGTCAGTCGCGCGCAGCTCGCGCACCAGACCCTCGAGCTTCTCACGCGCCTGCGCGAGGAGTTCCTCGAGCTCCTGGATCGTCACGGCATCTTGAGTTGCAGTTTCCATGGACTACCTGGGCGTGAATGGATGGGGTGAGCAACCGGGCCGGTGGGCTTCTACGCCGTCTTCCCGCGGAGAGCATCGAGCGGCAGTTCCTTCTCGATGACCGCGAGCGAAATCTTCCCATAGGACGCCGCGGTGCAGGTCTGCATCACTTTCTTCACCACATCGTATGGCAGGGACTTGTCCGCGAGCACCGTGATCTCGCGTGTCGCCAGCGCTTCGGTGCGCGCCGCTGCAGTGCCATCCACCAGCAGCGGCCGTTCGAGCACCGCGCGCAGCGGCTCGATGAAGGGTGTTTTCGACTCACGGATCTCCGCGATGGTCACGATCAGTTCGTTCTGCACGAACAGTTGATCCTTGGTGATCATCACCACCACGGACTGCGTCGGCTGGGTCTCCGCGCTCGATTGCGGAATCTCGACGCCCTTCGCGTTCTGCACGATTTCCACGTTGGTCGTGTAGACGAGCAGGAACGCGACCATCACCGAGAGAATGTCGATCAGCGGGATCAGGTTGAGCTCGACCTCGGCGCGGTGCCGCGGGCTGCCTTTCAACTCGCTGCGCGACGGGAGGAACGGGATCATGGGGCGTCTCCAACGGCGATCTTGGTGAACAAAGCTACCTTCGTGAGCCGAGGTTCGGCGGCATCATTGACGTCGGTCTGCGCCACAGCTGCACCCTGCTCAGCGAGGCTCGAATCCGTCGCTGTCGCCGGTATTTCCTTGCTGCGGATCGCATCCATCACCTGGATCAGGTAGTCGTACCTGACGTCCGGCTCGAGCAGCACCGAGGCGCTGTCGACCTGCGGGTGCTCGCGCTTCAGCGAGAGCGCCAGCTCGGACAGCGTCTGCAGGTCGTACTCGCCATCCACCGTGGGCAGCGTGGCGATGCGTGTCGTGCCGTTGGTCAGCTCCAGGCCTTCCTTGCGCACGATGACCTCGAGCCTGAAGGTGGGCTCGCTGGCCTGGCCGCCCGCAGCGCTCGGGAGGTCGAGCTGCAGGATCGTGATGCGCGCAAACACGGCCGTCATCAGCAGGAACGTGACCAGCACCGTGAAGATGTCGATCATCGGCACCAGCAGCAGCCCGGCCGGTCTACGCAAGCGTTGCGCGTGAGTTTCGTACATGAGCGTTCCTCAGCCGTTCGCAACTCGCGCCAGCTCGAGATGAGCCCGGGACGCCTGGCGCGTCGTGAGCACGGTCAGGAACTTGATGGAGACCGCCTCCAGGTTCTCGATGAGATGTGCGGTCTTTGACTGCAGCACCGCATGGAGCACCAGGAACGGCACGGCGGTGATGAGGCCGAAGGCCGTGCAGTTCATGGCCTCGGAGATGCTCGCCGACAGCAGGTTCGCCTTCTCCGCCGGATTCACCGTCGCCACTGCCGAGAAGGCGTGTATCAGACCGCTGACGGTGCCCAGCAGGCCGAGGAGCGTTGCGACGTTCGCCAGGGTCGCGAGGTAGTGAGTGCGCCTCTCGAGACGCGGCATGATCTGCGTCATGGTCTCCTGCATGGCGCTCTTGACGTCATCGCGGCGTCGCACCGCGCCCTGCAGGGCGAGGCCCACATTCAGCAGCCTGGAGATGACCGAATCGTCTTTGCCGGTCAGCTCGCGCGCCTTGTCGAAGTCGCCCTGCGTCAGCGCAGGCTCGACCTGGGTCCACACGCTGCGATTGCGGGCGCTCATCCTCGTCAGCGTGACGTAGCGCTCGACTGCGATCGCGGCCCCGATGGCGCCCACGATCAGGATCGGGATCATGAAAGGGCCGCCTTGCACGAAGATCTTCACGATTGAGTAGAAGATGTCCACGGTTTGAACCTCCCGTTGTAGCCAATCACTTCGAATTCGATCGGATCTGGTAATACGCCAGCTCGCGCATGAACACGTCCTTGTCGACGGGCTGCGTCGAGTCGTCGAGCAGCCGCGAGATCCCGGGCGTCGTGCCGAGCTGCGAGCTCTTCCAGGGAACGATGACCAGCGACTTCGGCGCTTCGTCGTTGCCCAGGATCGACATGCCCGACATCTTCACGTCCTCGTCGGCTTTCGCTTCCGCCTTCTTTGCGGCTGCGTCGGCTTTCGGCTCCGGTTTCGTCGCCGCGCGCGCGGTCGGCCGTTCCTTGTTCGCTGCGACCTGCTGCGGCGCCGGTACGCTTTCGACGCCATCGTCGGCCGCGACGGCAGCCGAGACGAGGAGCAGCGACGTGCAGAAAATGAATCGGCGGAACATGCGTCCTCCTAGTGGTTGACCCTGGTGCGCAGGTCGGCAATCCACATCGCCGCAGTGCTGTCACCCGGCACCGCCTGCTGGTAAGCCACGTAGTTGTCCAGGGCACAGCTGAGATCCGCGAGATACAGATCGCAGAGGATCGCGAGATTCAGCCGCGCGAAGTGAAATTCGGGAGCGACCTCGAGCGCCTTCTGGTAGCTCGTCCGTGCCGCCGCGAAATCGCCCTTCCTGCGATAGAGCATGCCGAGCTCGTTGTACGCGACGGGGTGGCGGGGGCTGAGCTCCAGCGCGCGCTTCAGGCTCGCGATTCCCTTGTCGAAATCGCCCGACCTGCCATAGGCGATGCCGAGGTCGATGTAGGGTGCAGTCACGTCAGGCGCGGCCTCGGTGACCTTGAGCAGCAACGCGATACCCTGCTCGTAGTTCTTCTGCTCGAGGAACCGGATCGCGCTGTCGTATTGCGTGCGCGTGTCCACCGCGACACGCACGTCCTCGGCAATCGTGAATCCGCTCTCGTCCTGTTGAATCTGCGTCTCGGCAACGTGCTTGTTCGCGACAGCCTTGGTCGCGGCTGTCCTGGTGGTCGGAGCCGTGGCGGAGCAGCCGATGAGCAGCAGGGCGGCCACGAGCCCCGGCACCGCGTGGCAGGCCAACCTCAGCAATCCGGCACGAGCAGGTGTTGCCACGGGCTACTCCTGGGTGTTGATGTGCTCGACGAGCGCGTTCGGGCTCGTGCTGGCTGTCGGCACGATCGTCGCGGTGGGTGTCGGCTCGCTGGGTGACGGCGCCGCGCCATCGACCGGTACCGCGGGGCGCTCGGGCTGGCGGTACACGTAGCGGTCGATCGAGCCGAGGAACCCGCTGCTGATTTCGGACTTCGCGTAGCGCCCGGGCTTGAGAACGGCAAGGCGCGCAAGGCTCTTTTCCGTCCACGCGTTGTAGATGCCTCCGTGCATCAGCTCGAGGTTCTTCTCGTGGACCTGGATCGCCTTTTCCTCGAGCGGGAAAGCCTCCTCCTCGATGCCGTCCTCGTACTTCTGCAGGTCGGCGGCGCTGAGGCTCGCCGGGCGCTCCGATTCGACCAGCGAGCGGCTGAAGTTCGAATAGACTTCGGCCATGTAGTAGGTGGCCGCCGCGGTGACTTCGCTCACCTCGTAGTTCACCAGATTGCCGAAGCCCTCGATGGCCGCATCCATGGCCCGGCGCTTCTCCTGCAAGCTCCGTTCGAAGGGCTGCACGAGCTTCAGCGCGGCAAAGCGTTCGTACAGGCCCTCTGACAGAACCAGCGCCGCGCGGGCTGCGACATTGCGGGTGCGATCCGTGCGCTCGCTGCCCGCCGTGGCATCGATGCGCACGATCTCTCCGAGCTGCTCGCGATAGTGCGCGTCGTCGTTCTTCGCTTTGAGGATCGTGGCGATCTTGAAGCGCGTCTCCACCGCCGTCTCGACCGGCTTCGGAAACTGCTCCACATAGCGCGAGTACACATCGAGGGCGCGATCCGCGCTCTTCGACTGCTCGTACAGGTCTCCCGCGAGCAGCAAGGCCTCGGCGCGCATCTCGGGCTTCTCCGACTCCGCCGCGACGCGCTCATACTCTGTCGCGGCTTGCGTCAGCTGCCCCGCTTCGCGGTGCACGAACGCGATCTGCTTTGTCGCCTCCTTTTCGAGCTCATGTCCCGGGTACGTGCGACGGAAAGTGTCCAGCACGTCGGCCGCGGCGTTCCAGTCCTGCAGGCGGATCAATGCGGCGCCGGCGTCGTACTCGGCAGAGGCGCAGATCTTCGAGGTGGGCGCAACCTGCTTGACGCGCAGGAAATGGTCGGCCGCGGCGCGGTACTCGCCACGCTGGTTCGCCTGTTCGCCCTGCTTGTAGATCGAGGCGGCGAGATTCTCCACGAGCGCGGGGCGCGATGTGTCCTCCTGCGGCGTCGCCTCGAGAACGCGTCCATAAGCCTGCTCGGCTTGCGGGTACTCCGTGAGGTCGAAGGAGGAGTGCGCGACAACGAGCCACGCTGTGCGGCGCACCGCGGGCGCGGCGTTCGGGAAGTTGTCGATGAGCTTCTGAGCGGAAGTCCGCGCCAGCGTGAAGTCCTTCATGTCGTACAGGTCTTCGGCAGCTGCACCCAGCACGACCGCGGCATGCTCGTGCTGCGGGAAGGTGTCGGCGAACTTGAGCGAGCTCGTGACCGTGTCGCGTCGCGCGGCGTCCTTCGCTTCGGCGCTCACGACCTTGAGGTACTCGCGGTGCGCGTAGATGGCCGCGTATCCGGCCGCGGCGGCCTTCTCATGCGACGGATATTCGTAAGCCGTGCGCTCGTACTCGTGCGCCGCTCCCGCCTGATCGTCGTTCTCGCGCAGCAGATCCGCGAGCTGATAGTTGAGCGACGGCGCCTGTGGGTCGTCGTGGAACGAATCGAGAAACTCGCGGTACCAGCGCGAGGCTTCCGCGTAGTTGGCGGGCTTGTCCTGCACCTGGCGCGCGTCCTGGTACTGGGCGTGGTAGTGATTCGCCAGGTCCTTCAGGTTGCTCTTCAGGTAGCTCAGCACCTCAGGCGACTTGCCGATCTCGAAGTGATGCCAGTATTCCGACCGCAGCCCGTAACGGCTGGCGAACTCTTTCTTCGAGTCGAGCACCAGCTTCGGGAAGCCGCCCGCCTCGTAGATCTCGATGATCCGCATGCTGAAGTGCGGTGAAGCGGCGTGCACCGGGTACAGGTCGACGAATGAGCGGTAGACCGTGGCGGCGTCCTGGTAACGGAGCTTCGCGAGATAGAACTCGCCGAAGTAGCGATACACGCGGTCTTCGTAGCTGCGATGTCCCTTGGCGGAGAAGTACTGGCCGATGATTTCCGGGCCGCCGAGGTTCGAGAGGCTCAGGCTGATGACCTGGAAGGTATCCTCGACCCGCCGCTCTTCGTCTTCCTCGTGCCTCGAATCGAAGTCGTAGCCGCTCGCAACCTTGTAGTCGAGCAGCGCGAAGTAGCGGTCCAGCGCTTCGTCGTAGAACTCCTGCTTGTAGAGCGTCCATCCGAGCTTGTAGAGCGCGAGCTCGTAGTATTCCGAGCCCGGTCCAATGCCCACGATCGCTTCGTACGCGCCCTCGGCGTCGCGGTACTTCCTGCGGGTGAAGAAGTGCTCCGCGCGCCGGAACTGCACCTCGTCGATGTAGCGCGAGTGCGGATGCGCGGCGATGAGCTGCGCCATCACCTTCATCGATTCGTCGGTGCGGCCCAGCTCATCGCACGCGCGGGCCTTCTGGTAGAGCACCTGATCGCGAAACGCGTAGGACGGGTACTTCGCGAGCAGCTCGTCATACAGCTTGATGGCTTCTGCCGGTCCGGCGCGCTCGAGTTCCCGATTGGCGCCCTCTGGCAATGGGAGTTCGGACAGTTCGTCGGCCGAGGCGATCACTGGCTGATTCGCAGCGCGCAACTCCAGCTCGCGCTCGGACGCGGTCGGCATCTCCGTTGCAATCGATTTGCGGCGCGCAGCCGTACGTGCATCGATTTTCGCGCTGGCTTCCGGCGCCGGCATGGGCTCGGCTCCGCGCTCGGCGACGTGCACGGCACCCTTGGGCGCAGCGCCAGGAGCGGCGATCTCCACCAGCTTGCCGTCTCCCAGGAGGCCGTATTCCTTCTCGATCTTGAGATCCGCGAGACGCCGCATGGCGTCCGGTGTCAGGGCGCTCTCCGGCGTCTCGTCCAGGAAGCGCTGGTAGCTCTGCGCGGCCTTGTCGATACCTTCACTGGCCGGCACCGGCACGTCGCTCGTATCCGCCGGCACCTGGTGCAAGCTCGCCAGAGTGTGCTTGTCCGGGTTCTCGGCGCAGGCGGCGAGAAGCAGGATTGGTGCAACGACGAAGGTGAGGCGGAAGCGAGGCATCCTAGAATCCTCCGCCGGCCTGCGCCTTCGTGGCGCGATCGTAGCTATCCGCTACCGCGTAACGTGCCTGCGTCTGATAGGCCTCCAGGCGCTCACCGCGCGCCTTGAGCTCATTGATCGCCACGGTCTCGATCAGCTGACCTTGCCGGGCGACCAGCGTATCCACCTGCTGGAGCGCCTCGCGGACACGCGTGCGCAGACGGTTGATCGGAATGTCGTAACCCACATAGCTGTGCACGGCCGCCTGTCTTGCCCTGACGAATGCGTCGTAGCGCGCCTTCAGCACTGCGACGTCCTCGTTCAGCGCACGCAGGTCCTTGTGAGCCTGCGTCAGGCGTGCGTCGTACTCCGTGCGCAGCGTCCACGTCAGTACGCCCTTCAGCCGTTGGAGGCGCTCCTGCAGAGCGGCTGCTCGCGGATCATTGGTTGTCTGCAGCGCCGTCTCGAGCGCGTGCATGCGTTCCTGCAGGATGCGTTCATCGGCGGTCGCCAGCAGCTCCGGTCGCGGCGCAATCAGGATGGCGTGAAGACGCTTGTCCAGGTTGTCGCGCTGTTCCATGCGCAGACGAATCTGCGAGTCGAGCTCTCTGAATTGCGCATCGATCGTCGGCAACAGCGGCTCGTAGTTCTCGCGCCGGAGGCGAACGATGTCTTCGAACGCGTCGAAGCTCCTCTGCCAGACCAGCAGCTTCTGCCGCAGATCCTCCATGTCCAGGTAGTTCTGCAGCGCGGTCTGGAAATCGTGCGAGGCCATCAGGTCCGTGAGGTAGAAGGTTTCCGGCGTATCGGGCAGCGTACGCAGGCGAACGACCCACTCCTTGTCCTGCCTGATCTCCTCCCGTACCAGCGCTTTGAGGAATTTGCCTTCGCGGATGCTCTTGATCGACGCATCCACCTTTTGCAGTTCCTCTCCGAACGAGACGAGCGCCTTGTCGTAGAGGACGGCGGCGCGGCCGTACACATTCAACTTGCCGTACGCGTAGGGCAGAGCGAGCTTCGCTTCCTGCACAGCGCTGTCGGTCACATCGCGCTGGATCAGAATGTTCCAGGGAACCACGGCGCGCTCGTAGTTTTCGGCGGAGGCGTAGGCCCAACCTGCGCTGAGCAGCGCCTGGTTCGAGTAAGGTCCCTCCAGGTGAACACGATCGAAGGAGCGCTGCGCGCGCTCGAAATTGGCCGACTCGAGCATCAGCCTGCCGAGCACCATGTTGGACTTGTCCTCGATGGCAGCGGTGGCGGCATCCGTGTTCCTGAGCTGACCGGCCTTGTCCAATTGCTCAAGCGCTTCCTTCGAACGTCCCGCCTGCAGCTCCGCAATCGCGAGGTTGTACGCTGAGAATCCGCTCAGGCTTCCGGCGCCCTGTAATCCCTTGAGGACCTCCACCGCGTCGGCCGAGCGTCCAAGTGCGAGGTAGACGTTGGCGCGAAGGAACTCGATCTCATCGCGTATCGCGTCCGGCACCCTGCCGCGGATGCGCTCGAGAGCCTCGAGCGCATCCTCCGGCTGCCCTTTCTGAAAGTGGATGCGGGCCAGGCGAAACGCCGCTTCGTTGCGTACGCTCTCCTCCACGTCGCCCTCGAGCACTGCGCGAATCGCGCGTCCGGCGCGCAGGTGCATGCGGTAGTTGAGCTCGAAGTCACCCACCGAAAACTCCGCCTGCCTGATGTGGTAGTGCAGCGAATCGAGCTGCGGCTCATCGACGCGTCGATGCTGGGCAAGCTCCGCATCGAGGCGCTCGAGCGCCTCGAAGAAGTGACCCTGATACGCCTGATACAGGGCCTCTCCGAAATAGAGATCCTTCAGGTCGGCCGCCAACGACGGGCGCGACGCCAGTACGGCGATCAGCGCCAGTCCAAGCATCACGTGCGGAGCGCGATGCACTAGTGCCAGTCTCCAACGTCTATCGCAGGCTTGCCGGAATCGGGGCCTGCCAGGGTGACGCCGATGAGCTTGGGCCCGATGCCCTTGTTGAACGGGAAACGCTCCGTCCGCGCGTAATCCTTGCCGCTCTCGAGCTTGCCGTTGAGAGAGACTTCGATTTCGTGCTGTCCGGTGGCGACGTTCCCGGTGTAGATCCTCTGCACACCGCCCTCTTGTAGAGCTTCGAGCTCCTTGAAGGTGTAGATGTAACGCGCGGCAAGTTGGCCATCGATCTGAACTTCCACCGCGTCGAGACGGAAAGTCTCACCCTGCGCAAGCGACACGAAGACGGCGAGATGGGTGTCGGACGGGTAGAGGAGCTTTTCCTCCAGCTGATTGAGCTCCGCCGCGATGCTCAGGACGTCGGTCTTGACCTCCTGGACCTGTTCGTCGAGGCCTTTCATCTGCTCCCTGGAAGCGTCTTGCGCGCGACCCGGCGCCACGCAGACGCAAAGCAGGATGCTCAGCAGGAGACTCCGGATCACCTGTGACATAAGCAGATACCTCAGCAGTTCAGCGTGGGTTTACGTCGGCCTGGTAAGGTCGGGCGTCGAGAACTTGAAGGTGGTGTCGAGCGTGCGGGCTGTTCGGTCGGGCGCACGCCGATCGTTCGCGCTCGGGCCTTCGGGATCGAACGAAACACTCCCGCTTGCGGCGAGCGCTGCGGTGTTGCGAGCACCGAGCGAACAGCGGAGCGCCAACCGTGGATGGCAGAGTGAGCGCACGAGCACACTCTCAGTGATATCGCATCCAGTCATGCCCCCTCCCCTCCACCAGCGGTACGACGCATCGTCTTGCACCGAGGCAGCCCTATGGGCGGACTGGATTTCGGCGGTCCCGCTGTCATGGAGCCAAGGGCTCTTTAGACCGGAGACTTTGCGTCGCCACCTTTCGGTGGGTTTGCCCTGTCTTGAATCCGGTCACATCGTGGCAACATGTTTTAGTACGACGGTGTGATGTGAATCACACATCGCGAACGTATGGGATTCGGTGTTTCCTTGACTTATTCTGCCGGTCGCGTGCAAGTCTCTGCTGTCGCGAACAAGTCAACCTTTCAGGGCACTGTGCGTTAAAAACAACTTTGCCCTTCGAGACTCTCACTCGTTCTCGTGTTGACTCGCTGGGTACATTTCTGCTTAGCGAAGAGAAGAGTTGGAGTCCCGTGATGAAGTGCGCGAGCTGTGCACGACGCTCGATGCGGCGTTTCCGCGCAAACAGCAGGTTCCGCCGGGACGCAAGGCGTTCGAGGATCAGCGCCGCGGCTGGTCAATCAGCTCCGCGTTCTGGCTCCTGATCGAGGGCGCAATAAAAGGACGGTGAAATCAATTGAAGCGTACGTATTCGAAATCCAGCGGGCGGCTGTTGATTCCCGCGCCGGGTGGTGCGATCCAGTTGGCAAATCTTCCGGGTTCCACTACCCGTCCCATGAGAGAGCGCACGAAGGCGCGATCTTCGTCTGTCGGTAGCCAGTTGCGCACGTTCTCGGCCCACTGAGCCTCGCTCAGAACCACTCCGCTGGGTGAGACCCTGACGCCCGCCAGCGACCCGATCTGTCGATTGAACCCTTTATGCGGCACGGTGAGCGTGTAGTCGATGCCTCGCTCGCGCAGGGCCTTGTTCCAGGCGTCAACCCCCGCAACCGAGTCCCTGATGAAGTCATCGCGCAGGCGTTCGTTGAGCGCATTGAGCGCCGCGGCCTCACGCGTGACGATGCGGCCATTCGCAACTTCCAGTACGGGATAGGTGGCTTCCATCAGCACATGATCGTCCTTGATGTGATCTTCACGATAGCGGCCCTTCAGCCCCGTGGTGTAGAAGGTCGCCGCGTTCGAAGAAAGATCGGACCCGAACAGATCGACCGTGACGCTCGAATGGAAGTTGAGATAGCGCTGCAGGGTTGGCAGATCGATGACACCCAGCTCGCGCAGACGCGCCGAGTCGTCGGTCTTTTCGCGTGCCATCACCTCGGCAGTGCGTTCCACAATGCGGCGCACGCCATTACGCCCCACGAACATGTGGTGCCCCTCCTCGGTGAGCATGAATCGAGTGGTGCGCGCCAGCGGGTCAAAGGCGGATTCGGTCAGGGCCGAGAGTTGAAACTTACCGTCACGATCGGTGAAAAACGTGAACATGAAGAACGCTAACCAGTCAGGTGTCTCTTCATTGAATGCGCCGAGGATGCGCGGATTGTCAGCATCACCCGAGCGGCGCGCCAGCAACGCTTCGGCTTCCTCGCGCCCGTCACGACCGAAATAGCGATGCAGAAGATAGACCATTGCCCAAAGATGTCGTCCCTCCTCCACGTTCACCTGGAAAATATTGCGCAGGTCGTATAGCGACGGGCACGTGAGCCCCAGGTGTCGCTGCTGTTCAACCGATGCCGGCTCGGTGTCGCCCTGCGTGACGATGATGCGACGCAAATTCGCGCGATACTCACCCGGCACCTCCTGCCACACGGCTTCGCCGCGATGCGCGCCGAATCCGATGCGTCGATCGGCTTGCGCCGGGTTGAGAAAGATGCCCCAACGATAGTCCGGCATCTTGACGTAGCCAAACTGCGCCCAGCCGGCCTGGTCGACGCTCACGGCGGTTCGCAGGTAAACATCGAAGTCCCGTGAGCCTTCGGGGCCCATCTCGCCCCACCAACTGAGGAATTCCGGCTGCCAATGCTCGAGCGCGCGCTGCAGCGTCTTGTCGCTTGCGAGGTCAACATTGTTCGGAATCCTCGCGCTGTAATCGATGTCCATCGTCAATGCCTCGCTCTGCGCTTCAAACACGCTCCCAGTCGAATTTCGCCTTGGTGCCTGTGCCGAATACTTTGAGGGCGCCGCTCTCTCCCACGGCGTTGGGCCGGCTAAAGATCCAGTTTTGCCATGCCGAGAGGCGTCCGAAGATGCGGGTTTGCAGCGTTTCGGCAACGCCAAACCTCAGGCTCGCCTCCATACCGGTGAGCGCGTCCGGCGACAGACTCGCGCGCTCCTCGATCGCGATCCGAACTTCATGGTCCCAATCCAGCGTGTCCGGCGCGGCAGTAATGAGCCCGAGGTCCAGGGCTTCAGGGGCTTGAAGAAGCCGCCCTGCCACAGCTTGGGCGTGTGCCACTGGTTTGGGCTCGCCGTAGAACCGAGACACCAGGCGGCTCTGCTGCGTCACGGCGCAGAACCGGCCGAAGTTGACTTCGGAGAGGGCGATTTGCGGCGCATCTGGGTCTTCCGGTGCTGCGAGCATGTAGCTGCGGTCAGCTGCGAGGGCGAGCTCGAATAGCGTTCCAGCGAAGCAAGAACCCTTCTCGATCAGCGCGAACAACGTACGCGAGCTGACGTCTAGCCGAGCGAGCGTACGGCGAAGCATGCCGATCACCTCCCGCACGAACCAATGGTGCTCGTGCCGAATCAGCACCGCGTCTGTCGCGAGCACGCGCTGCACATCACCCATCGTCTTCAGGACCCAGGTGCCGATCTCCAACTGGTTCGTGCGCAGCATCAGGATGGCGTCATCCAATTCGCGCGCCATAGCAAGCGGCCACCAGGCAGCACCGCGAGCGACGATGGCTTCGATTTCAGTCGGCTCATGCTCTGTGGGCGCCGCGATCGTGATAGTGGCAGTGCGCCCTCTGCCGTCGAGCTGAACATCGACGTACGTATAGTGATACCCGTGCTCGTCGAATGTGCGCGACAAGGGCGTTAACTCGACGCCACGCGCATCGAGCGGCCGATCGCTGTGCTGGGCCAGTTGCAGCGCGCGCTCCCTGACCCTCGCAGCAAATTGCTGGGGCTTGGCGTAATCGTCGATCAGCCGCCACTCCTTTGCGCGCGGAGCGCGAATGCCTTCGGTAAGCGTGCAGAAAATATCCGCCAAGTCGCGGCGTACTCTGCGCTTGTCCGTAAGACGCGTGAGGCCGCCAGTGCTCGGCAGCACGCCCAGCAATGACACTTCCGGAAGACTCACCGCTGACGACTGATCATCGACGAACAGAATCTCATCACAGGCAAGCGCCAGCTCATAACCACCACCGGCGGTAGTGCCATTGCATGCGGCGAGAAACTTCAGACCTGAATGCGCGCTCGAATCTTCGATGCCGTTGCGGGTCTCGTTGGTGAACTTGCAGAAGTTCACTTTCCACGCGTGCGACGACAACCCGAGCATGAAGATGTTAGCCCCGGAGCAGAAGATCCGGTCCCTGACGCTCGTGATGACGACGCTGCGAACTCTCGGGTGCTCGAAGCGGATCCGTTGCAACGCGTCGTGAAGCTCGATATCGACTCCCAGATCGTAGGAATTGAGCTTCAACGCGTAACCCGGACGAATGCCGCCATTCTCGTCGACCCCGAGCGCAAGGGTCGCGATCTGCCCCTCGATTCCGAGCTTCCAGTGCCGGTAGCGCGCGGGATCGCAATCAAACGTGACCACTTGCCCTGAACCTGATTGAGCGGGTATTGCGGTCTGCGCCATTGGTCTTGCTCGAGTGCGGGTTAACTAGTGTGGCCTGCTTCATATCGCATACATAAATTGCGCACCAAGTACTATAGTGCATTGCAGGTGCGCCGATTGGTCCAGCTGGAACAAACAATGGGAGAACTCAGCGCTTCTGATCATAGTGTTACGCCGCCAGCCTTGACTATTCCGCGCGCCTTCAATGCCGCGCACGATCTGATCGAACGTAATCTGCGCGCCGGCCGCGGGTCGAAGGTCGCGTATATCGACGACAGCGGGACATATACGTACGCAGAGCTAGCGATGCGCGTGAATCGCTGCGCCAACGCGTTGCGTCAGCTTGGACTGCAGATGGAGCAGCGTGT
Source organism: uncultured Gammaproteobacteria bacterium (assembly GCA_963695985.1). Taxonomy (GTDB): domain Bacteria; phylum Pseudomonadota; class Gammaproteobacteria; order Steroidobacterales; family Steroidobacteraceae; genus DATBVX01. Next base: position 449,991 of record CAVOIC010000011.1, on the reverse strand, counting down.
CTTGCTCTGCATGCACGACACCATCGATTGGCCGACGGCCTTTCTCGGCACGATCAAAGCCGGCATCGTTCCCGTCGCCGTGAACACGTTCCTGACGACCGCGGACTACAGGTACATGCTTCACGACAGCCGCGCGCGAGCACTCATCGTTTCCGCGCCGCTGCTTTCCGTGTTTGCACCGCTGCTGGATGAGAGTCCCTTCTTGCAGCACGTCATCGTTGCGGGCGGACGCGCGGGTGAGCACTTATCTTTTTCGAAAATGCTGCAAGCTGCCCAGACCTCGTTCGATGCCGCCCCGACGACCTGCGACGAAATGTGCTTCTGGCTTTACTCTTCCGGCTCGACGGGGGTGCCAAAGGGCACGGTCCACGTGCATTCAAGCCTGATTCAGACTGCGGAACTCTACGCCCGTCCAGTGTTGGGAATTCGCGAGAGTGACGTCGTGTTCTCAGCGCCCAAGCTGTTCTTTGCCTATGGCCTTGGCAATGCTCTCACCTTCCCGATGTCGGTCGGCGCCACGACAGTGCTGATGGCGGAACGGCCGACTCCGGACGCTGTTTTCTCACGCCTGACCACCCTTCGACCAAGCATCTTCTACGGTGTGCCGACGCTCTATGCGGCGATGCTTGCGAGCCCGAATCTGCCCCGCCGCGCCGCTTGTAATCTGAGGGCCTGCGTTTCTGCGGGCGAGGCGTTGCCCGAGGAGATTGGCAGGCGCTGGACTCAGCATTTCGATGTCGACATTCTCGATGGCATCGGCTCCACCGAGATGCTACATATTTTTCTCTCCAATCGTCCCGGCGATGTTCAATACGGCACGACCGGACTACCCGTGCCCGGCTATGATTTGCGCATCGTCGACGAGGAAGAACGCGAAGTGCCCGCCGGGCAAATCGGCGATCTCCAGGTTCGCGGCCCCACCTGTGCTCTCAATTACTGGAACAACCGTGAAAAGAGCCGCGCAACATTCCAGGGCTACTGGGCGCGCACAGGCGACAAGTATCTGGTAAATGAGCGCGGCCGTTACATCTACGCCGGGCGCAGCGACGACATGCTGAAAGTGAGCGGCATGTACGTCTCGCCAATCGAGGTCGAATCCGCGTTGGTATCGCATGGCGCGGTGCTCGAAGCCGCCGTCATTGGCCGGCCGGATAGCGACGGTCTCATCAAGCCGCTCGCCTATGTAGTGCTGAAGCCAGGCTTTGCCGGATCGCCGGATCTCGCCGAGACCCTCAAGCAGCACGTGAAATCACGCCTCGCGCATTTCAAGTATCCACGCTGGATCGAGTTCATCGCCGAGTTGCCGAAAACGGCCACGGGCAAGATCCAGCGGTTCAAGCTGCGAGAGCGTCAGCGTTGAAGCTCGTGACAGCAGAGGTGAGGCGCGGGTTACGTCGATCGCCTGCGCGGCTGACGACGCTCTAGGCGTCAGTGGATGCGGGTAGATATGGCCAGGGGCCAGGCGGGCCATTTCGCTGTCAGTCGATTCGCGTCATTGGTACCTCTGCATACTGTAGCGGTACAACAGCAGGAGGCGACCTGCGCGACTTCGCGCGGCGCGCAGAACGCGATGTCGAAAGCAGACGCTGAGTCTCCGCCCATGCCGCAGATCGAGTCCGATTTCTCGCTGCGGAAGATGAAGATCGCGGGTGCGGTCCTGCTCGGGCAGATGTTCGCGAGCAGCCTGCTGCCGATGATGGCGCTGACGCTGGTGTTCGTGCCGATCACCACCGAGTTCAAATGGACGCCGACGCAATTCGGCTATGCGACCACGGCGCTCATGTGGTGCGGCGGACTCGTGGGCCCGTTGCTCGGTTACCTGGTCGATCGCACCGGCGTGCGGCTGATGATCATCGGCGGCACGGTGATGGTCGGCCTGATCACGATCGCGATCTCATTCACGCAGGAGCTGTGGCACTTCTATCTGGGTTTCGGGCTGCTCGGCTTCTTCGGCACGACCGCGATCGGCTACGCCAAGGTGCTCACGGCGCTCTTCACCCAGCATCGCGGCAAGGCGCTCGCGCTCTTCGGCCTCGAGTCGAGCCTCGCTGCCGCCTTTCTGCCGCAGCTCATCCAGTCGCTGGTCGTGCGCTTCGGCTGGCGCGGCCTGTTCGTCATCATGGGTCTGACGATCATCGTGCTCGTGCCGCTGCTCTATTTCACGCTGGAGGAGCCAGGCGTCACCGGTGGCTCGAGGCGGCTATTCGTCGGCCGTAAGCGAGCGGCGCTGCAGCCGGTCGCGGCGCTCCCCGAGCTCGAAGGGCTCACGGCGCGCGAAGTATTCCGCACCAGTACGTACTGGCTGATCGTCGCCGCCATACTGGTTGCGGCGGCGCCGGGCAGCGGGCTAATGACGTTCCTCGTCCCCGTGCTCGGCGAGCGAGGTTTTGCGCCCGCGAATGCGGCGACGTATCTGTCGGTGTTCACCATCGCCGGCGCCATCGGCACGATCGTGGGCGGATTCGTCCTCGACCGGATCGACACCGCCAAGGTGTCGGTACCTTTCACACTGTGCTCGGTGGCGTCCTTCATCATCCTGGCGCGCATCTCCGCCGCCCACGGCGGCCTCACGTTGCTGTACGTGGCCGCAGCGCTCTTCGGCTTCTCGTTCGGCGCGCATCGCCCGATGGGGCAATTCTTCCACACCCGCTTTTTCGGCTTGCGCTCGTTTACGACCGTCTTCGCGGTGCAGATGGCACTGATGGCGCTGCTGCTGGGCTTCGCGGCGCCCGTCACTGGCCGCATCCGCGAGGCGACGGGCTCCTACGACGTCGTGATCTGGGCGTCGGCCGTCGGCCTGGCCATTGCGGCCCTGATCTATCTCGTGCTGGGCCCCTACCGTTTCGCGAAGCACATCGGAGTGGTTCCACAGCCGCAGGCCCAGCCCGCGCCCGCCAAGCCGATCGACTTTGCCCAGCGGAGTGAGACGTGAGCGACACGCATGAGCGAAGCCTGTGACGTCGTAGTAGTTGGAGCTGGACCGGTCGGCTTGCTGACCGCACTCGGCGTAGCGCAGGCGGGCTGGTCAGTCACGGTGATCGAGGCCGAGCCAGGCATCAACGAATCGCCGCGCGCAGCGGTGTACTTTCCGACGACCATCAAGATCCTCGATCGGCTGGGGCTGCTGGAAGACACGCTCGCGATTGCCTTTCTGAGCAAGAGCTTCTGTTTCCACCTCCTCGCGAGTGGAGAGGCGGTTCGTGTCTCTGATACGTTTCCACCAGATTCCCCTTACCCATACAACGCTCATTTCGGCCAGCACATTCTTGCGCAATTGGTGCTCAAGCATTTCAGCGCATTGCCCGGGACTACGATGCGTTGGAACACGCGCCTGGTCGGACTCACTCAGGACGAATCCGGGGCCACGTTGACGGTGGAAACCTCCCGTGGGCGCGAGGACCTTCGTACAAAATGGGTGGTGGGTGCCGACGGCGCACGCAGCACCGTCCGCAATCTTTTGTCGCTGCCGTTCGAAGGGCACACCTGGCCTGACCGATTCGTTGCCACCAATGTCAGTTACGATTTCGAGCGCTATGGATTCGAACCGGCGAACATGGTGGCCGACCCCGTCAACTGGGCGGTGGTGGCGCGCCTCGGTCGGGAGAATCTCTGGCGCGTGACCTTTTCGGAGGACGCGAGCCTGCCAGAAGACGATATTCCACGACGCATCACCGAGAAGTACTCCGTTATCCTTCCGGACCCCTCGGCGCCCTACCGCATCGTCGCTTTTTCGCCTTACCGCGTGCACGAGCGTTGCGCGCCCACGTTCCGCGTCGGCCGAACGCTCCTCGCCGGCGATGCGGCCCATGCCTGCAATCCTTGCGGCGGGATGGGGCTGACGGGCGGAGTCATCGATGCGGCCGCGCTCAGCGATGTCCTGGCGGCAGTGCTCGCCGGCCGCACGTCGGAAAGCGTGCTCGATTTCTACTCGATCGAGCGCCGTCGCGTATTTCTCGAAGTGAGCTCCCCCATCGCTTCCGACTTCAAGCGCCGCATGTCGGAGAAGGATCTCGCGCGCCAACGAGCGGATTTCGAGGAGTTCCGGCGCCAGGCCGAGGATCCGGCGCGTCTGTCGTTGTCGACGGCGCTGAGCAAGCTGGTCGAAGGCCAGCCCATGCCCGTATAGCGTAGGAGGCTTGCCAGGTGGCGGCCTACAGCACAGCCGGCTTCGAACGAATTGAGTTGACGATCGGCGGCGTCCGCACGGTGGCGTACGCGGCAGGATCAGGGCCCGACCTCGTGTACTTTCACGGCGGCGGCACCTTCCACGGCTTTGAGTTCGCCCGGGACTGGACCCCGAACTTCAGGGTGCTGCTGCCCTACCATCCGGGCTTCGGCGAATCGGCGGATGCTCCAGGGTTCGACTCCCTCGAGAACTATGTAAGGCACTACGCGGCGCTGTTCGCTGCGCTGCGCTTGACGTCGTTTCACCTGGTCGGCGCATCCCTCGGCGGGCGGCTGGCAGCGGAATTCGCCCTCTCGCATCCGGATCGCGTGCGTCGACTCGCGCTCGTGGCGCCAGCGGGCATTGCCACGCCCGCATTTCCGCAGCCCGACTTCTCAAAGATCGCGTACCACGAGTGGCCGGCTTACTTTGTGCATGATCCGGACATCATTCGGCCGTACTGGCCGAAAGAGCCTGACGAGGAGTTTCTGGCCGCACGCGCTCGCGAAGCTCAAGCGGTGGGACGCGTTGCATCCAGCGAAGGACTCGACGCGCACAGGCTGGCGCGTATCAGCGCGCCGACGCTCCTGATCTGGGGGAAGGAAGATCGAATGGTGCTCGCCGGCAATGCGCAGGAGTGGCGGGTGCGCATTCCGGGCTCGATCGTCAGAATCATCGAACACGCGGGGCATCTGTTGCTGGATGAATCCCCAGCGGCACGCGCTGTGATCGCAAAGTTTCTGAATGAACAAGAATAGCGACGATATACAGGGAGGCGAAAATGAAAATTCCACCGGGCGTCAGCAGCACTGACTTCACCGCTGCTCTCAAGGACTTCGAGGCGGCAGTCGGCAAGGCGTGGGTATTCACGAGCGATGAGGACGTCGGGCTTTATCGCGACGCCTATTCACAGGTGTGGGGAGAACCCGAGGAACGTCTCGCCTCGGCAGCGGTTGCGCCCTCCAACGTCGAGGAGGTGCAGGCCGTCGTCAGAGTCGCGAACCGATACAAGATACCGATCTACACCATCTCGACCGGCCGCAATCTCGGCTATGGCGGCTCCGCACCCGCGCTGTCAGGTAGCGTCATCCTGGACCTGAAGCGGCTCGACCGGATCATCGAGGTCAACGAGCGCCACGCTTATGCATTGGTCGAGCCCGGTGTGTCGTATTTCGATCTGTATCGCTACATCTCCGAGCGCGGGCTGAAAGTCTGGATGGATTGCCCCGATCCCGGCTGGGGCTCGCTGGTTGGAAACGCGCTCGATCGCGGCGGCGGAGTAACGAGTGCGGCCTATCGCAACCACTTCGAGGCGCACTGCGGGATGGAAGTCGTCCTGGCCAATGGCGAGGTCATGCGCACCGGCATGGGTGCGCTACCCACCGCGAAGACCTGGCAGCAGTTCAAGACCGGCTTTGGTCCGGCGATCGATGGCATCTTCTCGCAGTCGAACTTCGGCATCGTCACCAAGATGGGATTCTGGTTGATGCCTGAGCCGGAGGCCTATCTCAACGGCTTCGTTCACGTCTACAAGTACGACGATCTCATCCCGCTCGTGGATATCGTTACGCATCTGGAGAATTGCCAGATCGTCACGGGCATGCCCTATTTCGGCAGCCCCATCTACTCAGGCTTGCGCGCGCCGGACCAGGTGGCCGCACGGCCGGACAAGGAGCTCCTCGATCTGCTCGCCACACCGGGTGGCCCGTCGAAGAGTGCGCTGGAAGCCCACGCGCAAAAGGTCGGCCAGGGACTCTGGGGCGCAATGCTGCAGTTCTACGGGCCGACCAAGGTCATTCACGCCCAATGGGACTACGCGAAGGAGAAACTCGCTGCGATCACGGGCGCGAAGTTCCTCGAAGGTGAGTACTACCGCATCCCTCTGACGCCGGAGCAGCTCCAGAAAGTATCGAAGAACGCGTTCGGCATTCCTGCCCTCACGATCTTCAAGCTCCTGGCACGCAGCGAGGCCGGGCCCGGACTCGACGGGCATGTCGGCTTCTCGCCGATCATTCCCCGCACGGGCGAAGCGATCTTTGAAGCGCAGAAAGTGTTCAGCGAGATCGCACGCGAATACGGCATGCCGATGAATCCCCTGGTCATGCCATTCACCTACTGGCAGCGCTGCTTCGTGTTTCTGTTCCTCTTCCCGGTCACGCGCGACGCCGAATTCAACAAGCGCAACCGCGAGGCGTTTCGCAAGCTGGTGAAAGTGAGTGCCGAGCACGGATGGGGTGAGTACCGCACGCCGATCATCTACCAGGACGACGTGATGAACGTCTATTCGTTCAACAATCACGCGCTGCGGCGCTTCCATGAAACGGTCAAGGACGCGGTAGATCCGAACGGCATCCTGTCAGCTGGTCGCTACGGCATCTGGCCCAGACACCTGAGGAAGGGCTAGTTACGCGGCCTGCCGGCTGGTTGGCTCGCGGGACTCAGAACTTTTCTAGCGAGCAGCGCGAGCCGAGCCTCGTCGTGATCGTGAAGCCGTTAGAGCGCCAGCCGCTCGACCAGTCGCTCGAAGCGCGGATTGCCACGCAGCGCGTCGAATGCGGGTTCCTGTGGCATGTGCGCAATGTGCTGTGCGCGTTGCTCGAACGCCCGCTCGAGCCAGTCGAGCGCCAAATCCTCCTCTCCAAGACCAATGTAGGCGAGCGCGAAATCATATGCAGACACGTAACTTGTCTTCGCTCTTTCCTGCATCTCCCGCAACAGTTCGCGGGCCTGCGCCTCCTGGCCGGCCATGGCATACGCCTGCACGAGATCGGCGTCCCTGCCAAGCGCCGGGGAGCGGCGGCGCCCGAACACGGCCAGGGCATGCTCGGCATCTCCCTTGCGCAGGTACACACGGCCCAGAAGGGCGAGCGCCAGGTCGAAGTTTTCGTCCATGGTAAGCGTGTGCTGCAACTGCTGGATGGCTTCATCGTAGCGCCGCGCGTGGTACAGGACATTGCCGATGTTGGCGCTGAACGCTTTCTGCTGCGGCTCGAGTTCCTGCGCGGCGCGCATGTACGCGAGCGCTTCATCGAATCTGCCGCGGTAGTTATCAAGCATGCCCAGCCAGAAATAGCTCATCGCGTATTGCGGATTGAGCTCGATCGCTCTGCGATACGACTGCTCGCCGGCAGCCCAGTCGAGGTCGTACTGCACGTGTACGTGTCCCATTGCCGCGTGCGCCTCTGCCAGTTCCGGATCGAGCTCGAGCGCCCGCTGGGCAGCCGCGCGGGCCTTGGCGAACGCTTCGCGCGGCTCCATCGCTCCGAAAACTCCGAGCACACCGTAGCAGTCCGCCATGGCAGCATGCGCGAGCGTGTACTGCGGATCTCGCGCAATCGCCTGGTTGAAGTAGTTGAGCGCGAGCTGCAGATCCGCCGGTGTTCGTTCCACCCAGTGGAAACGCCCTGCGACATACAACTGGTAGGCTTCCGGGTCGCGGGTGGCGTCCCGCAGCGCGTGAGCAGCAGGCTTGCCCACGATATCACCCGGCAAATGAGCCGCAACGTTCGCTGCAATTGCATCTTGCACCGCGAAGACATCGGCAAACCGCTCATCGAACTGGCGCGCCCACCGCGGTTTGCCGCTCGCAGCATCGAGCAGCCGCACGGACACACGCAGACGATCACCGGCGCGATACACGTGTCCTTCGAGCACGCTCTGCACGCCCAGCTCGCGCCCGGCCACGAGCGGGTCCTGGTCGACACCGGTGTAGCGGCGCACCGAGCTTAACGGCGATACGATGAGCCCGCGTGTCTGACTCAGCTGCGTGATGAGCGTGTCGGCCATGCCGAATTCCAGCACCGGGTCGCGCACGTCGGAAACCAACGCCTTGAACGGCAGCACGGCCAGCGTGTGCTGCGTTGGCGCGTGACCGCGAAGGAGCGTTAGCGACACTGCGGTGGCGAACCCCACCCCCACGACAAGCGCCACCGCGAACCGCCAGCCCAGCCAGTGCGGGATCCGGCGGCGCACGGGCGGTTCGTTCGCTGCGAGGTAAGGCGGAGCTGACTTCCCATCCTGCTCGATGCCTTGACCCAGCGTGGTCACCGGTTCGACGAACTGATAACCGCGCGAGGGCACGGTTGCGATGTACCGGGGCTTGTCCGTGCTGTCGCTGAGTGCCCGACGAATCACCGAGATCGCCTGGTTGAGGTTGTTCTCCTCGACGATTACGTTCGGCCACACGGCCTTCATGATTTCCGATTTCTCGAGCAGCCGCCCGGGATGCTCAACCAGGTAAAGAAGCGCGTCGAACGCCCGCGGTGGCAATTCGACGACCTCACCGCCTGCCGACTGTAGTACCCGTCGGGCCACATCCAAGCGGAACAATCCGAAGGCGTACGTGTGTTGGCTCGTCGCGCTCATGTTTTCAGAGCGAATCATACGGGTTCAGGCGGATTAAGTACCCGCGGGCGCAGTTGCGAGAGTCTGCGAGCCGCAGCGGAATTGTAGCGCCCGGCCGCAGGGCAAATTGCCCAGCGAATGATAAATAACCCACGACAGGAGATGCCCACATGACGACCGCAACCGTGAAGACCCTGGCCCGCACCACCCTGGTAGTCCTCCTGGTTGGCTCGGGAACCGTGTTTGCGGATCCCGCCCAGCCGCGACCACTCGCCACCCCGGTCACCGTCCGCTACTCCGACCTGAACCTTGCCAACGCGGAGGGTGCCCTCGCCCTCTACCGCCGCATCAGTGCTGCAGCGCGCACGGTTTGCGGTCCCGACTTTGCGGAGTGGTATCCGCCCGCACGGAATGGATGGAAGGACTGCTACAAGGCAACCGTCGACGAAGCCGTCAGAGCGGTCAACGCGCCGACGCTTACGGCGCTGCATGCGCATGCCATCAACGTGGCGGCCCGCTGAGTTGGCGATTCGACCAAGGCGAGGCGCAGCTGGTGTGCCTCGCCTCTCGAATCCCTGATCACTTCGGCGTCAGCGCCTGTTGACACAAAGTTCATTGCTTCGTATGCGCGAGCACCGCATGATCATCCTTCACGCAATAAGCATAAAGGGGCGCCTTGCGATCTTCATGCTGCCCCCACGAGCGGCGTTCGCGATAGTCAGTCTGCTGTGCGCCTACCTGGCGTGCGTTGCGGCGCGCGGCGAGAGCGCTCTCGAAGAAGTCATCGTCACGGCACAGCGGCGCGCGCAGCCTCTGGACGAGGTTCCGATCTCAATCTCGGTGGTCGCTGGCGAGTCGTTGCTGGCGACTGGCGCTCGCGACGTGACCGCCATCGCCGCCTTTGCGCCCAACGTGTCCTTCGACAGCATCGTGACGCAAACCGGCGGTTCTACTGCGACCTCGATATACATCCGCGGCATTGGCCAGAGCGACATGCTGCAAACCACCGATCCCGGCGTGGGTCTGTTCGTTGATGGTGTCTATGTGGCGCGCGCGGTGGGCTCGCTCCTCGACGTCGCCGACGTCGAGCGCGTCGAGGTGCTGCGTGGCCCGCAGGGGACCCTGTTTGGCCGTAACACCGTCGGCGGTGCCATCAACGTCACCTCGCGGCCTCCTGCGGAACGGCGGGCGCTGACACTACGGGCCACGCTCGGCAGCGACAACAGGGTGGACGCGTTCGCCCGGGTTGATGTGCCATTGTCCGGGAACGTGCGCTCCAAGCTGTCCTTCGCCACCTTCGATCAGGACGGCTATGTCGACCGTCCCAACGCCGGCGACTGGCTCGGGAACAAGCACCGCCGCGCAGCGTACGCACAACTCGTGTACTCACCGGGCGACGCGTTCAATCTCACTTTCAGCGCCGACTATACGCACGCGGACGAACGCGGCGTCGCCGCGACGCTCGAGCGCGTGGTGCAGATCTGTCCGGCAAACGTGCCGAATGCTATCGGCGGCTGCGACGGCAACGCCCGACCGGGCGCGCCGGTGAGCCAGACTTTCGCTTTCAATAATGTGCCGCCGGTGAATGGCGCCGCGGGTGGTTCCGGCGTCGGCGTCAGCGTCTACGACGAACGGTATATTCCATCCGACCCCTTCATTAACTACGGAACGGGACGGGAAGCATCCACCCTCGATCTGTGGGGCTCGAGTCTGACACTCGACTGGAAGTTACCTGCATTCACAGTGCGCTCGATCAGCGCCTGGCGAACCTTTGAGGCGTTCTTTATACGCGACACCGACACCTCCCCATTCCATATTGTGGTTCCGAGTTCGACCGTGGATCAGCACCAGTTTTCGCAAGAGCTGCAGCTTCTCAGCCCGGGCAGGGAGAGCCGGCTCGACTGGATCGCAGGGCTCTACTATTTCTATGAGGAAGCAGACGACGATTCGGACTTCAGCGCCGCTGCCTTCGATCTGCAGAGCGGCGGACGCGACATCATCAATCGCAGTGCCGCCCTCTTCGGACAGGCGACGTATCGGCTCAGCAAGACCGTCGCGCTCACCGCCGGCGCCCGCTACACCGACGAGCACAAGTCGTATGTCCCGACCCAGTATTTCACCGGCAGTGTTACGGGCATTCCGCCCGTCGGCCTGGTCATCGTGCCGCCGCTGAAGAATGAGTTGGACTTCTCCAAGCCGACCTATCGCGCCGCCGTCGAGCTCAAGCCGTTCGCTGACGTGTTGTTCTACGCGTCCTGGTCAACCGGCTTCAAGAGCGGCGGGTTCGTGCAACGAAATTCGGTTCCGCGCCCGCTTCTACCGACCTTCGGCCCCGAAACGGTCGAGGTCCTGGAGATCGGCGCCAAGACCACAGTGCTGGATGGGAAGCTGCGTCTGAACGGCGCAATATTCACGAGCGACTATGAAGACCTGCAGATCCGCGTCGTGCAACCGGTGACGTTCGGGGTGGTGACGAGCAACGCCGGCGATGCGCGCATCCGCGGCGGGGAGCTGGAATTCGAGGCTGCGCCGCATGCGCGGCTCCAGCTCGCAGGCGGCGTCGGCTATCTGCATGGGCGCTATCAGCGCATCGCTCCCACGGTTCCGGATCTGACGCTGGACTCGCGGCTTACCGATTCGCCAGAATGGTCCGCCAACCTGAGCGCGATCGGCTCGCTCACCGACTCGCTTTCCGCTCGCATCGACTGGAGCTATCGATCATCGAACTTCAATGACGCCGAAAATACGCCCGAGCTCAAGCAGGAAGCTTTTCATCTGCTGAACGCCTCCGCGACCTGGCACTGCTCTGGGTGCCCCGAGCGCGCGTGGTCCGCCACCCTCGGCGTCCGCAATGCGACCGATGAACACTACCTCATCAGCGGCTACTCGTTACCCGTACAGGGACCAGTGGCATCGAGCTACGCCCGCCCGCGAGAGTGGTTCCTGACCGTCGAGTTGCATCTGTAGAGAGTGCTGTCGAGGGATGGTGAGACCGCATCGGACGAGATCTCGAGGATGGCTCGCGATTGCGAGCGCCTCAGCGAGCAGGTGAAGCAACTGGAGCGCGTTCGAGTCGCCGCTCAGCGCTACCTCAGCGGTGGGCGGGACGAGCGCCTGCACACTGAGCTGAAACTCGCGCTGGAGGCAGCGGAGCCTCCTAACTGAGCAAGCGCGCTCTGGCTGATCAGCAGGTTACGCGCAGCGCTTCCTAGGGCTGCGCGTACGAGCGATCTGGCGCTTCGGCGCTTGGACTAATATTCGTCGAGTGCGAGATTCACCGCGAGAACGTTGACTCGGCGCTGTCCGAGAAAGCCAAGAGCCGGTGGCTCGATGTGCTGCTCAACGAGTGCGCGCACGGCGGCTGGATCAAGTCCGCGCGCAGCGGCGACACGCTCGATCTGGTACAGCATCGCGGCGACGCTCACATGCGGATCAAGTCCACTTCCGGATGCCGTCACGAGGTCCAGCGGGATCGGGGCAACGGAATCGTTGTGTGCTTTGGCGAGAGCATTGCTGCGCGCTGTCACGTCTGTCGCGAGCTGCGGATTCGTGGGAGCTAGATTCGTTCCCGACGATGCGGCCGCGTTGTAGGACACCGGTGATGTCGCCGACGGCCGCCCCCAGAAGTAGCGAGCGTCATCAAACTTCTGGCCGATGAGCATCGAGCCGATGACTCTTCCGTCGCGGCGGACGAGACTGCCGTTCGCTTGCTCCGGGAAAAACGCCTGAGCGAGCCCGAGAATCACCAGCGGATACGCGATGCCGGTCAGGCCCGTGAGCGCCACAAGGCTGACGATAATTGCGCGAAATGAGGAGCGCACCGGTGTCCTCCGCTAAGACCAAAGTATCAGGTGCTCGGCGATCGGGCCAAGGCACAGCAGGGGCAGGAAGGTGAGTCCAGCGACAAGCAAGGTCATTCCAACGAGCAGTGCCGCAAACAGCCCTGAATCGGTCGGGAGCGAGCCGGGCGTGATACCCCGCCGCCACTGTTCGGCAAATGCACCGGCCAATGCCAACGCAGGGAACGCCAGCAAGAAACGCCCCGCCAGCATCGCCATTGATGTCGTGTAGTCGTAGAAGGGCGAGTTGGCGTTCAGACCCGCGAAGTTCTGGCCATTGCTGGTGAAGCTCGAAGCGTACGCAAATGCGACCGACGTGAGTCCATGAGGTCCAACGTTAGTCGTCAGCCCAGCGCGCCCCGCCGTCGTCATAAGCGCGAGGGCCGTGAGCGGCAAAATCACTGCTCCCGCGACGAGCATGTAGAGGGCGATGAGCTTCATCTCCGGAGGGCCGACCTGGTTTCCGAGATATGCGGGCGCGCGCCCGATCATGAGCGCGCCCACGAAGACAGCGAGCAGAGCAACGAGGACCAGGCTGATCAGACCTGTACCGAGGCCACCGTACGCCACCTCCCCGAGCAGCATATTGAAGAGTGCGATACCGCCACCGACCGGGGAAAGGCTGTCGTCCATCGCGGCGTAGGAGCCGGAAGCCCCGTTCGACGTGGCGACGACCGCCAGCGCTGTTCCGGCAGTGCCGAAGCGTACTTCCTTGCCCTCGATGTTGCCGGTCCACGCATCTGCGCCCGCAGCGAAGGTGTGAGGCGCCACAGCGCGCGCGAGAGCCGGGTTACCAGCGCTCTCTGCCCAGTGCACGCCCACCAGTCCAAGCACAAAGAGTAGTGTCATCACCCAATAGAGAAGCCAGCCGTGGCGACGCTGTCCAGTCATCCTGCCGAGTGTGTAACAGAGCGCGGCTGGGAGCAGCGCGATAGACAGCATCAGGACGAAATTGCTCAGCGACGAAGGGTTCTCGTAGGGATGCGCGTCGTTGACATTGAAAAAACCGCCACCATTCGTGCCGAGGTTCTCGATGAATTCGAAAGCTGCCACGGGGCCTTGCGCGATGAGTTGCGGCGCGCCTTGCAAAGTCGCGGCTGCGGTATAGGCATGCAGGTTCATCGGCACGCCTTGCCACACGAGGAACAGGGCGCCCGGGATGCTCAACGGCAGAAGCACCCACAAGGTGGCGCGGATCACATCACGCCAAAAATTGCCCAGCACGCCGCCGGCGTCGGTCGCGATACCGCGTATGAATGCAATTCCAATGGCAAGACCAGCAGCTCCCGCTAGAAAGCTCTGCGACGCCAGCGCGACGATCTGGCTGAAGTAGCTCAGCGTCGTTTCGCCGCCGTAAGCCTGCCAGGTCGTGGTCGTCGCAAAACTGATTGCGGTATTCACCGCAAGATCGACTGTCATCGGAGTCGTGAGTACGTCCTTGCCGACGAGACCATAGAAAGGGAGCAAGTGCTGCAGCGTCAGGATCACGAAGACGAGCGCTGCGCCGGCGAGTCCAAAGACAAGGAATTGGAGAAAATACTCGCGCCATTTCATCGACCGCTGAGCAGCCGGGCCGATCAGCCGCAGGATCAGTCGTTCGACGGGAGCAGCCAGCGGATCGAGAAAGGTGCGTTCATAGGCAAAGACCTTGGCGAGATACGAGCCGAGCGGCCGAACCGTGGCCGTAAGAACCGCGATGAATACAACGTATTGCCACAAGTCAGTCCAGGTCATGCAGATACGACTGCAGGTAGGTCGCAACGAGGAACGTTCCGGCGCCGATCAAGTATGGGCGGCCCACGCACTCAGTAAAGATCATTGGGTCTTGGGGCTGCATGACGCGGCCGCGCTCGACGGATGCCGGGCTCAGCAACCGCTTCAGACGGCGGAACACGCTGGGGCGCCCCGCAAACCGCATGAGATTGACGCACATGGTCCCCTCCAGGTGAGGCGATCATGCGCCAGCGCTGCCATTGAGAGCAGGCATCACCGTGTGAAGATTTCCCGAAGCGCAAGTCCCTGATATACCGGCTTCACAACTGGCGCCGCGAAGGCCTTCTCCGGACACGCTGTGAGCGCCGTGTGAGTAAATGTGCCCGGCCCCCGGTAAAGCGACTTCTTTTTTTTGGTACTACTCATAACCAAGAATTTTCCAGGATGCGCGGAGCGAAAATGGTGCTCGATCATGTCACGCTTACTCAGGGAACCGGTGGTGCGGCCGACTGGATCGCGCTCGCACGCCTCAGTGATCCCAACACCACGTACCTGAACTGGACCTACGTCGGCTACGGCAACACCACCTTCGTGTGGACCGTCAACATGCCGGGCGATCCGGCCGATTGCGAGTTCCGGCTGTTCAGCAACAACGGCTACACCCGCACCGCCACCAGCCCGACGGTACAAGTCGTGCCCTAAGTCCGACGTCGACCCTCAGCCGGCGCCAGCGGTTGCGGAATGCAATGGCAACTGCGCGGCCTCCATACAGTAGTGCAGCCGTCCGATTACTGGATGAGCCCACGCTTTTTCGTGAACTCACCGCATTCGAGGATGACTGAATTGTAGCTACGACGCCTCCGCCGTCTCTGAGGATGGCATCAATCAGCGTCTTGAGATCTGCTGTAGACGTCGCGTACGCTCCGGGTCCCGCAGCGCATCGCGCCGTTGCAGCCGTGTTGACGCGGACGTTCCTACCTTGACGACGGGAGTGTGAACTTCCATGGCCATACTGCCACCCGGGCTTGCTGCGGAACAGTTCGCGGCTGCCGTGCGTATGTTCGAGGGCGCGGTAGGCAAAGAGTGGGTCTTCACCAGCGACGAAGACCTCATACCGTACCGCGATTCCTATTCGACCGTCTGGGGAACGCCGGACGAGCGCTTGGCCGCTGGAGCTGTAGCTCCATTGAGCGTGGAGCAGGTGCAAGCCGTGGTGCGAATTGCAGATCGCTACCGCGTGCCGTTGTTTCCCATCTCGACCGGCAAGAATTTCGGGTATGGCGGCCCTTCAGCGAATCTCGCGGGCAGTGTCATCGTCGATCTCAAGCGCATGAACCGCGTGCTCGAGGTCGACGAGAATCGCCACTTTGCGCTGGTGGAAGCGGGAGTTTCGTACTTCGACCTGTATCGTTACATTCAGGAGCGCGGGCTTAAGGTCTGGATCGACTGTCCCGACCCAGGTTGGGGCAGCCCTGTCGGCAATTCTCTTGAGCGCGGCATCGGCTACACCCTGCCTTATTTTCGGGATCACTTCGGCGCCAGTTGCGGAATGGAAGTGGTGCTCGCCAATGGTGAAGTGATGCGGACCGGAATGGGCGCTCTGCCGGCCGCGAAGACCTGGCAGGAGTACCGCCATGGGTTCGGGCCGGATCCCGCGGGCCTTTTCGCGCAGGGCAATTTTGGCATCGTGACGAAGATGGGCTTTCGGCTGATGCCACAGCCCGAGCACTATCGCACCGGCAAGATTACCGTCCTCAGACGTCGAGACCTGATCCCGCTGGTGAAGACGGTGAATTACCTGTCGGACTCGTTCCTGATCGGTGAGCCGGTGTACGCGAGCCCGCTGACCGCCCTGTTGGGGAACGGCGAGTTCCTCAAGGCCGCGACCCGGCAGGGCGGTGCCGTCGACGCCGAAATGGATCGATTCGCCTCTGATCACCGGCTGCCGGCCTGGCAAGTGGAGCTGCAGTTCTATGGACCGGAAAAGGCCTGCCTCGCGAATTGGGAGTACGCCAAGGAGCGGCTGATGCGCGAGATCCCCGGCGCAGCGGCCTTTGAGGGAGAAAGTCTCCGCATTCCCGTCACGCCGAAGCAGCTCGAGAATCTGGATGCTCCCTATCCCACGAGCATCCGCCGCAATACCGCGCTGGGAATACCCAGTCTGGGTATATGGAAGATCGTGAGTGGCGATGGCCACGTAGGCCTCTTTCCCATCATTCCGCGCAGCGGAGAGGCAGTGTTCGAAGCCCAGCGCGTACTCGGTGACGCCACGCGTGAATTCAACCTGCGACCGTTCTTCAGCGCGGTCACCGCACCGCTGCACTGGCACTCATTCGCGTTCCAGATGGTCTTTGCACCGTCAATTTCGCGCAGCGACCCGGCACACAATGCCCTTGTGGAACGGGCGGTACGCAAGGTAATACGCGTTGCAGCCGAGCACGGGTGGGGCGACTACCGCGCCCCGACGGTGTATCAGGACGCCGTGGCCGATACGTTTTCGTTCAACAATCACGCACTTCGACATTTCCACGAGACGCTGAAAGACGCGGCCGACCCCAACGGCATCCTTGCGCCGGGTCGTGGCGGCGTGTGGCCCAAGCGGTTCCGGAGTGTCTGATGAGCAGGCTTCCATTCATCGCAATCGCCGCAGCTGTACTCACTGGCCTCGTGAACACCGCGGCAGCAGACGAGGACGGTAAACTTTCGATCGCTGCGGGCAAAGTGGCCTACGAACGCGTGTGCGCACCGTGCCATGGCAAGGGGGCCGGTACGGATGGAGCTCCGATGCTGCCAGGCTCCGCTGCGCTCGCCGCCAGATACCAGGGCAAGCTTTCGCCTTTTCTTGAAGATCGCAGCGACCTGAATGCCGATGCGCTGAAGGTTTTCGTTCGCCGCGGTGTCGGCGCGATGCCGATGTTTCGCAAGACAGAGATTTCTGATTCGGAGATCGAGGCGATTGCGGCTTATCTCAGCGCCTCCAAGTGAGTGGAATGATGGCCAGGGGCCCGCCCACCTCGAGCACTCGGTATGTATGAGCCAGTCACAGCGCGGTATGACGGCCCCGAGCTCGAGAAGGGAATTCTCCAGCTCTGGCGCACGCACGACGTCTTCGCGAAGGTTCTCGAGCAAGGACGCGGCCGGGAACCTTTCATCTTCTATGAAGGCCCGCCGACGGCGAACGGCCGTCCCGGCATCCACCACGTGCTCGCGCGCACGTTCAAGGATCTCTTTCCGCGCTACAAGACGATGCGCGGCTTTCACTGCCCGCGGAAAGCCGGATGGGATACGCACGGCCTACCGGTCGAGCACGAGATAGAGAAGACTCTCGGGATCTTCGACAAGAAAGAGCATCGAGCGCCAGATCGGCATTGCGGACTTCGCCGCCGCTGTCGTGAGTCGGTCATGAAGTATGTCGCAGACTGGGAGGCGATGACCGAGCGCATGGGCTTCTGGGTCGATTTCGAGGACGCCTATTTCACTCTCCACAACAGCTATATCGAATCGTGTGGCATCTGCTCAAGCAGATCTGGGATCACGGGCTCATTTATCAGGGCTACAAAGTCGTGCCGTACGACCCGCGCATCGGCGCGACGCTGTCGTCGCACGAAGTGGCTCTCGGCTACCGCGAGGTCGAGGATCCATCGGTCTTCGTGCGCTTTCCGGCGGTCGGCGAGAAGAGCACTTATTTCCTCGTCTGGACGACGACGCCGTGGACGCTGCCGGCGAACCTGCTGCTCGCGGTCAATCCCGACGTCGAGTATGTCTGGGTGCGTCGAGACCGGAGACGTTGATCCTTGCGCGCGAGCTCGTCGCGCGCACGCTCGGGGAAGGCGAGCACGAAATCGTGAAGAGCGCCAAGGGCCGGGATCTCGATGGCCTGCGCTACGAGCGCCTGTTCGATTATCTGCCCGCCGCCGGCGACATCTGCCGCGTGCGGAGCGCCGAGTTCGTAACGACCGCGGACGGGACGGGCATCGTCCACGTCGCGCCGGCCTACGGCGAGGACGACCTGCGCCTCGGCCTCCAGCACGGGCTTGACGTCGTGCACGGCGTCGGCGACGACGGCTACTTCCTTCCCGAGGTCGAGCCGGTCGCGGGCAAGTTCTTCAAGGACGCCGATCCCGTGATCATCGCGCTGCTCCGCGAGCGCGGGCTCCTGTTCCGCGCCGAGAAGCATCGGCACAACTATCCGTTCGGCTGGCGCACGGGCGATCCACTCATCTATTACGCGAAGAATGCCTGGTACATCCGCACGACGGCCTTGCGCGAGCGCCTCGTCGCGCTCAATCGCACGATCAACTGGGTACCCGAGCACATTCGCGAGGGACGGTTCGGCAACTGGCTCGAGAACAACATCGACTGGGCGCTTGTCGCGCGAGCGGTTTTGGGGAACGCCGCTGCCGCTCTGGACCGACGGGCAGGGGGACTACGTCTGCATCGGCTCCGTCGCGGAGCTCGAGAAGCGCGCGGGGCGCGCGCTCGGCGATCTCGACCTGCATCGGCCCGTCATCGACGAGGTGACCTTCGTGCACGGGGCGCGAGTACCGCCGCGTACCCGAGGTCATCGACTGCTGGTTCGACTCGGGCGCGATGCCGTACGCGCAGTGGCATTACCCGTTCGAGAACGAGGAGGTATTCGAGCAGAGCTTCCCGGCGGACTTCATCTGCGAGGCGATCGACCAGACGCGCGGTTGGTTCTACACGCTGCACGCGATCGCGACGATAGTCTCGGACAGCGTTGCGTACCGCAACGTAGTCTGCCTGAGCCACATCGTCGACGCCGACGGCAAGAAGATGTCGAAGTCGCTCGGCAACGTCGTCGATCCCTACGACGTGTTCGACGCCGTCGGCGCCGATGCGTTGCGGTGGCACTTCACGGCGCGAGTCGCACCCGACGTGCAAAAGAGCGCTGTCAGTCGAGCATCGTCGCCGACGTCGCGAGCACGTTCATCAACACGTTGTGGAACACCTACGCGTTTTTCGTGATGTACGCACGGCTCGACCATATCGACTTGCGCCGCGACGTCCCTTACCACGAGCGGCCGGAGATCGATCGTTGGATCCTCGCGCTTCTCGAGGACACGATCGCGACCGTCGACCGACGCGCTCGACGACTACGACGCGCAACGCGCGGGGCTCGCGATCGAGCACTTCGTCGACCAGCTCAGCAATTGGTACGTGCGCCGGAACCGGCGGCGCTTCTGGAAGGCCGCGAGCGGCGCCGACAAGCAGGCCGCGTATCTGACGCTTGTACGAGTGCCTCGACGTCGCGCACCGGCTCATGGCGCCGTTCGTGCCGTTCTTGAGCGAGGCGCTTTACCAGAATCTCGTGCGGCGCGTTGATCCCGGTGCGCCTCTGAGCGTGCACATGACGCGCTGGCCGGAAGCGCAGCCGGAGCGTTGCGACCGAGCATTGCTTCAGGAAACCGAAGTCGTGCAGCGCGTCGTCGGTCTCGGACGCGCGGCGCGCAACGAGTCGCGGCTCAAAGTGCGCCAGCCGCTCACGCGCGTGCTCGTGCGCGTGCCCGATGAGGCAGCCGCGGCCGCCGTCCGCCGACACTACGACCAGATCCTCGAAGAGCTCAATATCAAAGCCATCGAGCTCGTTCCCGCGCGATGCCGAGCTCGTAAGCTACCGGATCAAGCCGAATCTGCCCGTCGTCGGTAAGCGCTACGGCAAGCTGATTCCGGCGATTCGCGAGTACTTGAGAGACGCCGACGGCGCTGCGATTGCGCGCGCTCGCCGCGCGCGGCGAGACGCATCGGGCCGTGATCGCGGGCCAAGACGTCGAGCTCGAGCCGTCGATGCTGCTCGTCGAGACCGAATCGGCGCGCGGGTTCGCGTGTGCCGAAGAGGGCGGCTATCTCGTCGGGCTCGACACGACGCTCGACGAGGGCCTGCGCCGCGAAGGACTTGCGCGCGAGGTCGTGCGCGCCGTGCAGGATGCGCGCAAGCAGGCGGGGCTCGAGGTCGCGGATCGTATCGTGCTCATGGTCGAAGGCGACGCCGCCGTCGAAGCCGCCGTAGCGGCGCATCGGCCGTACATCATGGCCGAGACGCTCGCGAGCGAGTGGGCGGTGCCGCGCGGCCGGAGCGTGTTCGTCGCCGAGCTCCGTGAGCCTGAGTTCCAGTGCACGATTCGGCTTGCGAGATCAGTTGACGGCGCGGTCGACCCATCGCGGAAGGACGATATCCGGTGAGATGAGCACTTCCACTACGGCATATGGTCAGCACCGGAGCGCTGGAAGTCCTTACGAAAGGCTCAGCTCGGTCAAAGCGAGAGTGGCATAGCCGAGAACGGCCATTGCAGTAATTTAACCACTCCTAATCTTCCATCGACGGCAATGGCTCCCGGCGATACCATCGCAGCCCCCAAAAGCCGGAGGACTACCCATGAAGAACGCAATCGAAGGCCTGACGGCCTGCGCTGCAGCCACGCTGCTTCTCCTTCAGTCCGCCTCTGCGGAAGAGCCAAAGGCACCCAAGCCAGGACCTGAGCACCAGCGCCTCGGATACTACGTCGGTAAGTGGACCACCGAGGGAGAGATGAAACCGAGCGAGATGGGCCCTGGAGGCAAGATCACAGCCACCGACAAGTGCGATTGGTTCCAGGGAGGATTCGCCGTCGTTTGTTACTCCGATGGAATGACTCCAACCGGCCCGACCAAGAGTATCGGCATCCTGAGCTACAGCTCCGAGGAGAAGGCGTACACCTACTACGGGGTTGATAACTCCAACATGGCGATGACTTCGGTGCCACACGGGACGGTGCAAGGCAATACGTGGAGCTACAGCGACGAGAGCACGATGGGCGGCAAGAAAGTGAAGTCACGCGTCACCATCAAAGAGCTCTCACCCACTGCGTACACTTTCAAGATGGAGATGCAGGGCCCCGACGGCAAGTGGGCCGACGTGATGGAATCGAAGAGCACCAAGGTGAAGTAAGCTCTCTGGACGTGCCGGGGCGGCGTGCCCCGGCACGCGCCGTCGGTCAAGACCGGTCGATCTTGGCCGGCCAATCGGTATCCTTTGCGGCATGCCGCATGTCTTGGAATCGGCGCCGAGCGGGCGGGCGAAATGTCGTGGCTGCACGCGCCCGATCCCCCGCGGGGAGTTACGTTTCGGCGAAGGCCTGCCCAACCCCTTTGCGGAAGGCGAGATGACGGTTTGGTTTCATCTCGCATGCGCGGCGTACAAGCGACCCGAGCCGTTTCTGCAGACATTGCGGGAAACCCAGGAAAGCGTCCCCGATCGGGAAAGACTCGCGCGGCTGGCAAACATCAACCTGGCACACCGGCGCCTGCCGCGGATCGACGGCGCCGAGCGCGCGCCGACCGGACAAGCCAGGTGTCGAAACTGCCATGAGCCCATCGCGCGCGGTGACTGGCGCATCCGCCTGGTGTTCTTCCAGGGCGGCCGCTTCACGCCTGGAGGCTTCATTCACCTGCACTGTCGCACCGTCTACTTCGAGACCGACGAAGTGCTCGATCAGGTGCTCCATTTCAGTCCCAACCTGAGCGATGGCGAAAGCGACGAGTTGAGGCAGGCCTGTAAGTGACCTTGGTCTTGGAATGAATCCGCTTGGCGGAGCCCATGCCTCTTCAGGTTCTTGGCGGTGGGCCGTCCGTCACTTGGATGATCTCGCAGGTTCCTTTGCCGACGATCTCGAGGAACTTCTTGACGTGGCGCGCCAACGCCTCGCGTGAATCAGCACGCAGCAGCGCATAGCCTGCCGCCGGCATGAGGCTCGAGCCCGCCACCGGACCGTCCTCGACGGAGAACGCGCCGTCCTTGTGCGAGACCTTCATGCCAGTGTTACGCGACATGAGGCCGCCGGTCGCGACGAGCACGCCGGCCTTGAACATCTCTTCCATCAGTTTGCCCATCTTCGCCATGTGTTCAGCATCGGGCGGGCCACTGGGCGCAACGGCGGGGGTATAGAGGCTAAGGAACTGCATCGGCTTCTCCTTGGTGAGCATTGCTTCCGTTACAAGACGAACGACGGGGCCCTGATTCGACATCGGCTGAAGACGAAAGATCACGAACTCGGCGGGCTCGAGAGGGGTGATACCGGGCGTACAGATAGGGCGTCCATAGGTAGGGTCGTTCGGGGTCATCGCCCCGTATGCGCGGGGCTCGCATCACGGGTACGCTTGCCGGCAAACGGCAGAAAAGGGATGCCAATGGCTCCACCGTCCTCCGCACGTCTGTTGGCGCTCATACCTTCTATGTGTGTTGCGCTTTCCTGGATGGCTTTCGGCCCAACGGCGACTGCGCGCGCTGATGAGGTCTCCGCGCAGACACTTGCCAACGCGCAGGCCTTCTCTCCCGGCGTGCGGATTCCCGATGCGGCGCGGCCCGGTCCCGGCTTCGATGTCGAGAAGGCAACGCAGGCCTACATGGCGCTGCTCAACCCCGAGCAGCGCGCTCGGTCGGACGCGTATTTCGAAGGCAGGAACTGGCTGGGCTTGTGGCAGACCTTGTACCTGATTGCGGCCGCTCTACTGGTGCTGCAGCTCGGATGGGCTCGCGCTTTACGCGATCGCGTCGCTCGCATGAGCGCCCACCCGGTGCTGCAGTCAGCGTATTTCGGCGTGATGTTCCTGGCGCTGATGTGGGTCTTGCAACTGCCGATGGCGTGGTATGCGGATTTCTATCGCGAGCATCAGTACGGCCTGTCCGCCCAGACCTTCGGCGGCTGGTTCCGTGATGAGTTCGTGAATGGGCTGATCCTCATCGTCCTCGGCGCCTTCCTGATCGTGGTGCTGTACGCCTTCGCGAGGCGTGCGCGCGGTACGTGGGTGGCGTGGGCGGCGGCTTTCATCTTCGTGTTCTTTCTGTTCGTGAGCCTGATTGCGCCAGTCTTCATTGCGCCGGCGTTCAACGACTACAAGCCGCTGCCGGAGGGTGAGTTGCGCGCGCAGCTCCTGTCGCTCGCCCGTGCCAATGAGATTCCTGCCGATAACGTCATGTGGTACGACGCTTCGCGGCAAACGCGCAAGATCAGCGCGAACGTGAGCGGCTTCCTTGGCACGCTGCAGATCAGCCTCAACGACAACTTGTTGCGGGATACGTCCGTGCCCGAGATCCGGGCGGTGGTGGCCCATGAGATGGGGCACTACGTGCTCAACCACGTTCTGCGGCATGGCGTTTATCTCACACTCGTCTTCACCATCGGCATCCTGGCGGTTCGTTGGGTGGTCGGCCGGATCGCGGCCAGTCGGCGCGGCCAGTCCTGGGGAACCACGGACACCTCGGACGTCGTCGCGCTACCATTGGTGCTGGCGGCTTATCTAGTATTCCTGTTGCTGGTCTCGCCCCTCGTCAACCGCATCGTCTATGTCGGCGAAACGGAGGCCGATCTTTACGGGCTGAACGCTGCCCGCGAGCCGCACGGGTTTGCGACGGTCGCGATGCGCCTCGCCGCGAACCGCAAGCTCGACCCCACGCCGCTGGAAGAGATTCTCTTCTACGACCATCCGAGCGGGCGCGAGCGCGTGCACATGGCGATGCAATGGCTGAAGGAGAATCCAACGGCGCTGCCCGCTTCGGGCGCCAGGACTGCCAACGGACTGCAGTGACGTTCGAGCCGAACCGCGATCGCAGGCGACGTGCCGCGCTGACAGAGCCGACCCAGGTGAGGCGCCCCCGTCAAAGCCAGCGCCGCACTCTCGCCCGGTAGTCGCGATACTCGTCCCCGAACTTCGCCTCGAGGTAACGTTCCTCACGCCGGACTACGCCACGCTGGATCACGGCTAGCACCAGCGGCAGCAACAAGATCGGCCACCAACTGTTCGCGAGGGTGGCGATTCCCACATATAAGAGAGTCTGCCCGATGTAGTCGGGGTTGCGGCTGTATCGATAGGGCCGGCTGGCGCCCGCTCGCCGTCGCCTTCCTCGCCGCCACCGCCACTGGCGCGACCGCCCTAGCCCTCCGCCACCTCTGAAAGGAACTCCAAGGGGGACGGTCACCTTTAAGAGTGACCGTCCCCTCTTACTGTTGCCAGGTGGCCTTGCGCTTCATCTCGCCCCAGCGGATGCGGGCGCCGGTGAGCCAGCCGTAGAGGGCCTGCAGCCGCCAGATGGACATCACCTGGCGGTAGCCGAAGTTCTCGAGAATCGAGACGACGAAAAGCACGAGGAGATGCCGCGCCTTCGGGTAGGTGTGGAACGAGAGCTCCTCGAGCAGCAGCGAGGTCGTCGAGAGCATCAGCCCGAGCGCGAAGGCCGCGGCGAGAAAGGCAAGAAAATTCGCCCCCGTCATCATCCCGAGCCCGAAGGCGATCGCCATCACGACGAGGCCGCCGACCTCGATCACGGGGCTCAGGAGCTCGAACAGCACGAAGAACGGGTACGCGAGCCAGCCGGCCGCGCCGCTGCCGCGCGCGAAGCAGAGCTTGCGGTTCTCCCAGAGGCTCTCCGCGAGGCCGCGCTGCCAGCGCTTGCGCTGCTTCGCGAGCGTCGCGACGTCCTCCGGCGCGTCGGTCCAGCAGACGGGATCCGGGATGAACGCGACGCGGTAGCGCTGCCCGCGCGCCGCGAGCGTCCGGTGCAGGCGCACCGTCATCTCCATGTCCTCGCCGATGACGTCGGCGCGGAACCCGCCCGCCTCCACCACGGTGTCGCGGTGAAAGACTCCGAAGGCGCCCGACACGATCAGCATGCCGTTGATCGAGCTCCAGCCGAGCCGCCCGCCGAGGAAGGCGCGCAGGTACTCGACCACCTGCACGAGCGCGAGCGGGTTCCTCGGCAGGCCGACCTCCTCGAGCACGCCGCCGCGCACCTTGCAGCCGTTGATGATGCGCACCGTGCCGCCGCAGGCGACCGTGCGCGGGTCCTCGAGGAAGGGCCGCACGACGTGCTCGAGGCTGTGCGGGTCCAGGATCGAGTCCGCGTCGCCGCAGTAGAAGATCGGGTAACGTGCCGCGTTGATGCCCGCGTTCGTCGCGTCCGCCTTGCCGCCGCCGTTCTCCTTGTCGATCACGCGCAGGTTCGGGTACTTCAGCGAACGGTAGATCCCGCGCACCGGCTTCGTCTTGATCTGGACGCGGTAGGCCTCGGGGAACGGCGTCAGCTCGAACTCCCGGATCATGGTCGCGAGCGTGTCGTCCTTCGAGCCGTCGTTGACGATGATGACTTCGAAGTGCTGGTAGCGCAGCTGCAGGAGCGCCCGGATCGAGGTCGCGATGGTTGCGGCCTCGTTGTAGGCCGGCACGACGAGCGACACCGGCATCTGCAGATGCGAATACACGCGCTCCGCCGCGCTGATCCCACCCATGTAGCGGCGCAGCCTGAACATCGCGATGAAGGCGAGCGTCAGGTAGATGGCGTTCAGCAGGATGAAATAGGCGAGAAAGCCCCACTGCACGACGGTGATGAAGTGCCGGAGGATCACGGGATCGCCGCCTCCGCGCGGACGTGCTCGAGCATGTCGCGCGCGTACGCGTCGGTGAGGTGCGCGCGCACCGCCTCGAGGCGCTCGGCCGTCATGCCTTTCAGCTTCAGCAGGGCCTGGCCCGCGCGGTAGCGCACCCACCAGACGCGGTCGCACATGAGCCGCGTCACCGTCTCCGCGTCCGCGAGCCCGCCGAGACGCCCGTAGGCGACGGCAAGGCTCTGGCGCACGTCGGCGTCCGTCGATTCCGCGAAACGCGCGAGCTCCGGCAGCACGGCGGGATCCAGCACGACGACGAGCGCCGCGGCGACGATCTCGGCATTGTCCGGATGGCGGCGCAGGAGCTCGATTGCGACTTCGCTGCCGAGCACCGCGTCCACGTGCGCGAGCCAGGGCAGGAGCGGCGGCACCTTCGACGGCGCCAGTGACAGCATGAGCGCGCGAATCGGCTCGCGCGCGACCTCCGCGCCGGCATCGACGAGGAGCCGCGCCATCGCCTCGCCGGGCCAGCTCTCGCGCTCGGCGAGCTGGTTCATGATGCCGGGCATCGCGCGCTGCGCGTCGATCTGGACGAGCGCCGCCGCGGCGTAGAAAGAGACGAGCGCGTTCGCCGCGGCGAGTTGCTCCTGGAGCGGCTTCCATGAGGACGGATCGCGCAGGTAGCCGAGCGTGCGGATCGCGAGAATGCGACGTCCGACGCGGCGCGAATGGATCATGCGCCGCGCGGCGACGTCGAGGCCGAGCGGCGCCAGGGCGATCGCGTTCAGGCGCGCGGAGGAATCGCCTCGCACGGCATCGTGCAGCGCACACCATTCCTCCATGACGTAGGGCAGGTATCGGCCCTGCAGCGGCGGCAGCGCCGGCGCGTCGCCCGCCTCGATCGCGATGTGCGTCAGGAGCGGGCGCCAGGCGGCGATCACGCGCGCGTGCAGGCGCGCCTCGTATTCGAAGTAGCGGCGCACTATCAGCGAGGTGAGGAGCAGGAGCGCGGCGCCGAGGCCCGCAACCTCGGCGCTCCGCCACGCGAGCGTGACGATCAGCTCAGAACCGATGCTCGATTCCAAGGCGCACCCGGATCCGGTCGTAGAGGTCGCCCTGCTGGTACCAGCCGGCCTCCCAGCCGAGGCCCCAGGCGGCGCTCGTCCAGTGCAACCCGTTCAGGGAAACGCTTTTCGTCTGCGTCACCTGCACGACGCCGGGCGCGACCGTTTCGGCTTCCTCGCCGAAGCCGACGACGAGCCCGACGCGGCTGTCGCGGCCGTAGTCGTGGCCGACGCGCAGCAGGTGGCCGAAGTGCGCGTCGCCGATGTCGGAGGTCTTCGTGGCGTTCAGCGAGTAGCCGACGCTGAACCCGCGCGCGTATTTCTCGACCGAGCCGGAGAGCGAGTCCACTTGCGAAGCGGTGTAGTCGGCATGGCGCAGGCGGAAGGCGATGCTCCAGGCCCGCGGCAGGGCGCGGCCGGCCTCGGCGGAGAAGCTCCACTCCGGCAGCACTTGCGCGTCGGGCGAGATGTCGGCGGAAAGACCGTAGGACCAGTGGCTGTCGAGCCGGTCGGCGAAGGCGACGAAGAGCTGCTCGTCGCGCGTGTCGAATCGCTCCTCGAGATGCAGGCCGGCGAAGAGGTGGCGCGATTCGCCGAGGCGCCGGTCGAAGCCGAGGGAGGCGCCCTTCCAGGCGGGACGGCCGCCGGAGAGATCCTCGTAGCTCACGTCGGCCGAGACGCGCGTGCCGCGCTCGAGCAGGCGCCGCTCGTCGAGCGCCGCCTTGCGCTCGGCCGGCCAGGTGGACTGTGGGAATTGCGCGGCTGCCTGGAGGAACAGCGCGTCCGCGGCGTCGAACTCGTCGAGCGCATCGAGCGCGCGCGCATTCAGGCGCCAGACGTCCTCGTAGCCGGGCGAGCGGCGGCGCGCGTCCTCGAGGAGCGGCAGCGCCTCGCGCGGGCGGCCGAGCACGACGAGCGCCTGTGACTTGCCGAGGAGCCAGTCCACGTTCGCGGGGTCCAGGGCGAGGAGGACGTCGTACTGCGCGAGCGCCTTTGCAGGCTCCCCGGCGCGCGCGCAGGAGCGCGCGAGCGCATCGCGCGCGTCGCTGTCCTCGGGCTTCGCGGCGACCGCCGCCTCGAGCGCCGGGTCGCAGGCCATCGCGGCCGGCGCCGCCAGCTGCGCCGCGATCACAAAGGGGACGGTTACTCTTAAAAGTGACCGTCCCCTTTGGGTCAGTGACTGCCCCGCAAGGATCATGTCGGCAGCCTCGAAGGGCCGATGCGGCGGCGAATGCGGGCGATGAGCTCCGCCGGGCTGAAGGGCTTCGTCAGGTAGTCGTCGGCGCCGAGACCGAGCGCTCGCACGGCGTCGTGCTCGCGCGTGCGCGAGGTGAGGATGATGACCGGCACTTTCTGCCAGGCCGCGTGCGTGCGGAGCTTCTCGAGCAGCTCGAAGCCGTCGATATATGGCAGCATCACGTCGAGCAGCACGAGGTCGACGGCGTCGCCCCGGTCGATGCGCTCGATCGCCTTGCGCCCGTCCGCGATCGACTCGACGACGAAGCGCTCCTTCTCGGCCAGGTAGCCGAGCAGGTACGCCATGTGCACGTCGTCCTCGACGATGAGGAGCCGCTGGGCGGAATTACTGTCCAAGGCCTTGACCCGAAACCGGTTTTAGCAATAGTAGGGCCACCGGGCGCCGGATTATGTGAATCGCGTCCCGGAAGGACAGCCCCTTGAGTGACGCCAGGGATCCGCACCTCGCAGAACTGGAGCAGAAGCTCGCGGAACTGCGCGCCCTGCTGGCCGAGGCGCGCGAGCAGGCCGAGACCGCAAGCCGCGCCCGCAGCGAGTTCCTCTCGAACGTGAGCCACGAGATCCGCACGCCGATGAACGGCGTGATCGGCATGACGACGCTCCTGCTCGACACCGACCTCGACCGCCGCCAGCGCGAGTACGCGACCGTCATCAAGTCGAGCGCGGACGCCCTCCTCGTCGTGATCAACGACCTGCTCGACTACTCCAAGATCGAGGCGGGCAAGCTCGAGCTCGAGCGCATCGAGATGGACCTGCGCGCGCACGTCGAGGAAGTCGCGAGCACGCAGGCGGCCGCTGCCGCGGCGAAGAAGCTCGAGCTCGTCGTCGACGTCGCGGCGGACCTCCCCGAGCGCGTGCTCGGCGACCCCGGGCGCCTGCGCCAGGCGCTCGCGAACCTCGTCTCGAACGCGATCAAGTTCACTGCGGCCGGCGAGGTCTCGATCCACGTCGGCCGCGACCGCGGGCCGGTCAAGGACCTCATCCGCTTCTCCGTGCGCGACACCGGCATCGGCCTCACGGCCGGGCAGCAGGCGAAGCTCTTCCGCCCGTTCGCGCAGGCGGACGCCTCCACCGCGCGGCAGTACGGCGGCACCGGCCTCGGCCTCTCGATCGTCAAGCGCCTCGCGGAGCTCATGAGCGGCGAGGTCGGCGTGCAGAGCGCGCCAGGCGCGGGCTCGATCTTCTGGTTCTCCGCGCGGCTGCCGGCCTGCGCGCGCGAGATCGTCGAGGACGCGCCGACGCCCGCGCCGGCCGACGGGCGGCGCGTGCTGGTCGTGGACGACAACGAGACAAACCGTCGCATGATCGGCGAGCTGCTGACCGCCGCGGATTACGAGGTGGAGTCGGTCGCGACGGCCATCGAGGCGCTCGGCGTCCTCCAGCGCGCCGCCGAGGGTGGCAAGCCCTTCCAGGCCGTCCTGACCGACCACCGCATGCCGGGTATCGACGGCCTCGAGCTCGCGCGCCGGATCCGCGCGATGGCCCCGATCGAACAGACGCGCCTCGTGCTCTACAGCTCGATCGATGACAAGTCGAGCCGCCAGGAGCTGCGCGAGCTCGGCTTTGCGGGCCACCTGTCGAAGCCCATGCGCCGCAAGGAGCTGCTCGCGACGATGGAGCGCGTGCTATCAGCCGCGCCGCTCGAGTTCACGCAGCGCCTGCGCGCGATCGTGACGCGCGACGTGATCGTCGAGGACCGCCAGCGCCGCGGCCGCACGGTGCTTCTCGTCGAGGACAACGCGACCAACCGGCGTGTGGCGGAGCTCTTCCTCGAGCGCGCGGGCTGCGAGGTGGCGCTCGCGGTCGACGGAGGCGAGGCACTCGCCGTCCTGAAGGAGCGGCGGGTCGACCTCGTGCTGATGGACGTGCAGATGCCCGTCATGGACGGACTCGAAGCCACGCGCCGCATTCGCGACGAGATCGCAGGCGGGGCGCGTATCCCGATCGTCGGACTCACCGCCAGCGCGCTCAAGGAGCAGGTCGAGGCCTGCCGGGCCGCCGGCATGGACGACGTCATCGCGAAGCCGCTCGAGCGCGAGCGGCTCAAGGCGGTGCTCGAGCGTTACGCGCCGGCGGTCGGCATGCGCACAGGCCGGCACGTCATCCGCCCGCCGGCCGAGCGCGCGGCGCTGGGCGCCGAGATCTCGGTCCCGCGCTTTCGCGAGGTGACGGGCGGCGACGCGGTGCTCGCGCGCGGCCTCGTCGAGACCTTCGAGCACAGCGCGGGCCAGGCCTGCGCCGACGTCGAGGCCGCCCTCGGCCGCGGCGATTTCGGGCTCGCCAAGCGCGCGGCGCACACGCTTGTCGGCGCGAGCGCCAACATGGGCGCGACGCGACTGGAGGCGGTGGCAGCGGCGATGGAGCAGGCGGCGGCCGAGAAAAACGCGGTAGCGCTCAGGCCGCTGATCTCCGCGGCGCGCAAGCGCTCGGAGTCCGCGCTCGCAGAGCTCAAATCCCTCATCTGAGCCGAACCCGGGTGGGGATCGGCAGCGACCGTATGTTTATGCCCAGGACCGAGCCAGAGAACTGTCAACCGGTTGACACAGCGGTCATCGTTGCAGGCGTACAGGACCCCTAGACCCTGTAATGCTCCTGCTGATCGCAGGCCATCTTTGAGAACAAGAAGGCCCCGGCGCTTCGCGCCGAGGCCTTGAATTTGGTGCGGGCGTGAGTTGGGTCTATGAGTCCAACGAAAGCCTCCCAACCAACGCGATACGAACTGCAGGTTAGTGCGAGAGCAGCCGCCTCATTTGCCGATGACTGCAACCTCGACACGGCGGTTCTTCGCGCGACCCTCTTCTGTGCTGTTATCGGCGATCGGGCTGTGCTCGCCCTCACCGCTGACCTCAAACTTGTTGGCATCGGCCCCGAGACTGATCAGATGATCGCGGACCGCTTCGGCACGCTGCAGCGAAAGTGTCGAATTGAAGTTTGCCTCACCTACGTTGTCGGTGTAGCCAGTGATCATCACATGGTCGGCGCGGGTCAACTCTTCTTGCGCCTGTTCGCGGTACTCTTTGATCTTCTCCTTCCCCTCCGGCTTCAGCTCTGACTTGCCGAACTCAAACAGCGCCGCTTCCGGGAATATCATGATTTTCGCGGCCAGCGCGGTCACGCTGACCGTCGTGGATGCTGTCCCTGATCCTCCCTTACCCGCTGCGGTGATCGTATATTGCGTAGAACTCGGAGGACAGACCTCCTTGGTGCCGCTGGGATCGACTTGCCCGACTCCCTGGTCGATCGAGACCGTGGAAGCATTCGTCGACGACCAGGTCAGGGTCGTGCACTGACCGTGCTCGACAGAGGCTGGGTTCGCCGATAAAGAGACTGTGGGTGACGCTCGGGTACAACCAAGCAGCACCAAACAGATAACGACGACATATTTTTTCATGACTTTCTCCCTTTCTCAGGCCCTCGCCGAATCCGCCATGCGAAAGGTCACTTGAGCACCGTCCGGAGCCGCGTCGCCATTAGGGCTTGTGCGTATTGCCGATTATCACTTCCTCACTTCAAGGACACCTTGCAAGGATTCGACCGGCGCGGTCAGTCTGCAACCGGCCCGGGCAGCCGCCGGCAGGATGACCCGCAAAGCGGTCATTTATTGTCGTCGGCCGGCATGAAGACCTTGGCTCCGCCGCTCGCCCACTCCTGCAGCGCTGCGACGCGCTTCTTGGCGCCCTCCGGGTCTGTCTCCATTGGCGGCACCGCCTCGACGATCGCGTTGAAGCGCTGTCGCAGCAGCTCCTTCGCTTCCGGGTAAGGGATGATGTAGAGCTGGTTCGCCTCGATGGCCCGCTTGACGTGGCCGGCGAGCTCGAGCGGCTCCATGCCATGCTGGTAGATGCTGCGGAGTGAGGCGATGGATTCCTCGTTCGCCACATAGCCGCTCGGACCGTACTTGTCGGATCGCGTGCGCACCGCTTCGGCAATGTTCGACTTGATGTTCGCAGGGCAGAGCACCGAGACGCCGATGTCGTACTTGGCCAGGCTCATGCGGTAGCTTTCCATCAGGTTGATGACCGCAGCTTTGGCCGCGGAATAGGGTGCCGCGATCGCGGCGCCCATGAAGCCGCCGAGGGAGGCCGTGGTGACGATGTGAGCTGGGCGCTTCGCTTTGATCATCCGCGGCACGAAAGTCACCATGCCGTTGACGACGCCGCCTAGATTCACTCCGATCAGCCAGTCGAAATCGCCATAGGTCGATCTCTCGACCGGGCCGAAATTGTTCACGCCGGCCGTATTGAACAACAGGGTGGGCGGACCGCCGAACAAGCGTTCGACCTCATCGGCGGCGCGGGCGTAAGCCTCGCGGTCAGTGATATCGAGCACGATGCCGTGCGCGGTGATTCCTTCCTTCTTGAGCTCACCAACAGCGCGTGAAATGGCTTCGGCGCGGACGTCGGCGATGACAATCCTTGCACCCTCGCGGCCGAAAAGCTGCGCCTGTCCGAAGCCGGCACCAGACGCGCCGCCCGTGATAAACGCTAGTTGACCCTTGAAATCCTTCATGCGTCACTCCCCGGCGATTTTCCCGGCCCTGCCGGCGCGGTGATGGATTGCGCTTCTTTACGGCGAGCTGGGTTCTGTACTCTATCACTAGGACTCGACATGCGGTGCCTGCGCCAGACCGGAGATGTGCCGGTTGGCGAATCCGCTGGAGCAGCTCCGAGAGAGCTTGTCGTCGATTGATGGGATCAGGGTTGCTATCCTTGAGAACGCCAGCGCCACCCCGGCATGTGGAGTAGACATGAATCGTGACCGATTGCGACAACTCCTGGCCACTCTGCACCAGGAACTGGGCGGTGCAAAATCCGTAGACGCGGAGTCGCGCCGGCTGATGGGCGCTCTCATCAAGGACATCGATCGCGTCCTCGACACTTCGCCGGCCGCCCCGCAGGACGGCCGCATCCGGGATCGCCTCGAGGAGCTCTTGCTGCGTTTCGAAGCCAGGCATCCCGCGATCGCCGCGTCCATGCACGAGCTCATCGACGCGCTCGCGAGGGCCGGGATCTGATGTGCTCAGCCTGCGTTCGGTCTCGAGAAGCTTTCGCGAAGGCGAGCGCCTGCATCGCGTCCTCGATGGAGCCCATGCCGAGATCCGGGACGGCGAGTTCGTAGCAATCGTCGGTCGCAGCGGTTCGGGCAAGTCGACGCTTCTCAACCTGATCAGCGGCATCGACGCTCCGGATTCGGGCGAGATCCTGTTCGATGGCGTGGCCGTCTCACAGCTCCGCGAGCCCGAGCGCACGCAGTTCCGGCGTCGCCACGTCGGCTTCGTCTACCAGTTCTTCAACCTCATCCCGACACTCAACGTCGAGGAGAACGTGCGCCTCGCCCTCGAGCTCGACGGTGTACGGGGCGAGCCGGCCCGCCGCCGCGCGCGCGAGCTGCTCGATCAGGTCGGTCTCGGCGAACGACTCAGGAGCGCGACCGACGTGTTGTCTGGCGGCGAGCAGCAACGCGTGGCAATTGCCCGCGCTCTGGTGCACAAGCCGCGGCTGCTGCTCGCCGATGAGCCGACCGGAAACCTGGATGAAGAGAACGCCGGGCAGATCCAGGTCCTGTTGAGCGACCTCGTGCGCCAGCGCGGCTCCACCCTGATCCTCGCCACGCATGCTCAGGTCCCGCGCGCCCTGGCGGACCGGGCGTTCGAGCTCAAGGATGGCCGGCTGCACGAGATGGCCCTTTGACCCCGACGCTCTGGCTCGCCTCGCTGCGTTACCTCCTGCGTCGTCCGGCGCAGCTCGCTCTGGCTGTATTGGGCCTGGCCATGGGGGTGGCTACGGTCACGGCCATCGACCTTGCCGCCAGGAGTGCGGAGCGGGCCCTGCAACTGTCGGTCGAGACCACGAACGGCCGGGCCACGCACCAGATCGTCGGCGGCCCGCGCGGTCTCGACGAGTCGCTCTACACCGAGCTGCGAACTCATGATCTCGGAGCTGAGCTCGCGCCAGTCGTCGAGGGCTACGCGGACATCGCAGGCCGCAGCGTCCTCATCCTCGGCATCGATGTCCTGGCCGACGCACGCGTGCGCGAGTTCAGCGCACTGCCTGGCGGTGCCGACCTCCAGTCATTGCGACGCTGGCTGAACGTGCCCGGAATGGCACTGGCTTCTCGCACCGCTGCTGCCGGGCTGGGCCTGCATGTCGGCGCACCGTTCCGCGTAAGCATCGCCGGCACTGAGCACGAAGCGCGGCTCTTTGCCGAGCTCGACGACCGGCCGGGTCTCGATGCGATCCTGATCGTCGATATTGCGACCGCCCAGGAATGGTTCGCCGCGATCGGGCGCCTGTCGAGAATCGATCTGCGCGTCGCGGAAGGCGAGTCGGGTGCAGCCACGCTGCGCACTCTGCGGACTCACCTGCCGCCCGAGGCGCAACTCATCCCCAGCGCACAACGCAGCGGCGAGCTCACCGGGCTGACTGCAGCGTTCACGACCAACCTGCATGCCCTGAGCCTCCTCGCGCTGCTGGTCAGCGCGTTCCTGATCTTCAACAGCGTGAGCTTCACGGTCGTGCAGCGGCGGGAGCTGATCAGCACGCTGCGCGCCCTGGGTGTCACCCGCGCGCAAGTCCTCGCTCTCATCGTGATCGAAGCCGCGGCACTGGGGCTCGTGGGCGGCGCGCTGGGCGCCGTAGCCGGTGTGTCGCTGGCCCGAAAGCTCCTGGTCTTCATTACGCGCACGATCAACGACCTTTATTTCGTGCTCTCGGTGCGCGAGATCACGGTCGATGCCCAATCGATCGCCATTGCGATCGCCCTTGGCATCGGTGTTGCCGTGCTGGCGGCGCTGGCACCCGCCTTGGAAGCAGCCCGCTCACCGCCGCACCTTGGCTGGCGGCGATCGGTGCTCGAAAGGAGCGTCTGGCGCGGAGCACGATTCCTCGCGCTGCTGAGCGGCGCCCTCGTCACTGCCGGAGCGCTTCTCATAGCGCTTTCCAGTCGCAGTCTCGCGGCCGGATTTGCTGCCATGCTCTTACTGCTCCTGAGTGTCGCATTTCTTGCGCCGGCGTTACTGCGCGGCGTGGGCACTGCGTCCGCGCGCGTGGCCGGGCGAGCGAGTGCGACGCTGCGGCTCGGTCTCACCGCAGCGGCTGGCTCACTCAGCCGCACCGGTGTGGCAGTCGCGGCGCTCGGCATCGCGCTCAGCGCGACGATCGGCATCGCCATCATGGTATCGAGCTTTCGCACCTCGCTCGATCGATGGCTCACACGAACGCTGCGGGCCGACATCTACGTCACCGCGCCGGGGCCTGGCTTCGCACGCCCCGAGCGCGCGATCGAACCCGTGGTGATCGCAAGGCTGCTTGCCGTGCCGGGCATCGTCGAGCACAGCGCAGGCCGGCGCGCGAGCGTTGATTCCGAGGTCGGCCCGGTATTACTCGATGCGCTCGAGCCCGCAACACAAAGCCTTCCGGCCATTACGCTGCTCGGCGCAGATCCGAAACGCGTGTGGCCTGCGTTCGCAAGCGGCGCCGTACTGGTTTCCGAATCCTTCGCATACCGTCATCGTGTGACGGTCGGCCAATCGCTCGCGCTGCGCACTCAAAGCGGCTGGCGCTCCTTCCCCATCGCCGGTGTCTATCGTGAATATGGGAGCGACCGCGGCACGGTGTTGATGCAGCGACGCCACTACAGCGAAGCCTGGCGCGACGACGCCGTAACCTCGCTCGGCCTGTATCTCGCGCCGGGCTACTCGGATGAGCAGGTGATCGCGGCGATTCGCGCGGCCACGGCGGACCGGCAGTCACTGCTCATCCGCTCCAACCGCGACCTGCGTGCGTTGTCGATGAGCATCTTCGAGCGCACGTTCGCCATCACGACCGTGCTCTACTGGATCGCGGCGCTGGTCGCCGCCGTCGGCCTGTTTGCCGCGCTGCTTGCGCTCGGGATCGAGCGCGCCCGCGAGACCGCGCTGCTGCGCGCCCTCGGCCTCACGCCGCGCGGTGCGGGTGTCTTCGTCGGTGCGCAAGCCCTTCTTCTCGGCGCGATTGCGGGCGTTGCCGCCATTCCTGCGGGCGTTCTCAGCGCGGCAGTCCTGGTGCTGGTGATCAATCGCCGCGCGTTCGGCTGGCACATCGATCTGCAGGTCAATGCAGCACCGATTCTCGGAGCGCTGCTGATCGCGCTCGTGGCGGCGCTGCTCGCGAGTCTCTACCCCGCGCTGCGGGCCGCAGGCCCGCAGGTGGCGGCGGCACTGCGCGAGGAATGATGCGCTCGGCCGCACTCGTCGCCCTCGTGCTGCTGGCTTCGGCATGCGGGCCGGCGCTCGACAGTGTCGAGCCACCCATCTTGCCAGCCGCCCTCCGCGTCGATACGGCACTCAGCCCGAGCGTGAGAACGACTACGCGCGTGTGTCAGGCCCGCGCAGCTTCGACTTTCCCGCCGATCACGGTCCGCACCCAGAGTATCGTCACGAGTGGTGGTACATCACGGGTCATCTCGATGCCGAGAGCGGCGAGCGCTTCGGGTTCGAGCTGACCTTCTTTCGCCTGGCGCTCATGCCCCTTGCGCAGCCGCTGCCCGGCGACTCGCGATGGCGAACGAAGCAACTGTACGCGGCGCACTTCGCGGTAACCGATGTCGAGCGGCACCGGTTTCACTCCACGCAGCGCTTCTCGCGCGAGGCGCTGGGACTCGCCGGTGCGCGTGGCTCGCCGCTGCGCCTCTGGCTCGACGACTGGTCGCTCGCACTGCCGGATGATCCACGCGGGATCTGGCGCCTCAGCGCCCACGACGGAGCTTATCGGCTCGAGCTCGAGCTGCGGCCGCAGATGGAGCCGGTGCTGAATGGAGAAGAGGGATTCAGCCGCAAGTCGGCGCACGGAACGGCCGCGAACTACTACTACTCGATCCCGCGCCTTGCGGTGAGCGGCACGCTCGTTCGCGAACAGCAGCCGCTGAAGATCACGGGCCGCGCCTGGCTGGATCGCGAATGGGGCAGCGAAGGGCTCGCGGCCGATGAGGTCGGCTGGGACTGGTTCGCTCTGCAGCTCGATGACGGCAGCTCACTGATGTTCTACGCCTTGCGGCGCGGCGACGGCACACGTGATCCCGCAAGCGCCGGGACCTATGTCGAGCCCTCCGGGGCGAAGCGCGTCCTGCACGACGACGAAGTGCGAGTCTCGGTCCAGGAGCAATGGCGTAGCCCACGGGGCGGCGTGTACCCCGCCGAGTGGCGCCTTCAGGCCCCTAGCCTCGGGCTCGATTTGCAGTTACGTCCCGTCCTCGCGGACCAGGAGCTCGACACGACGCCTCGCTACTGGGAGGGCGCAGTCGACGTCGTGGGCGACCGATATGGTGCGTCGCTGAGCGGGCGCGGCTATGTCGAGCTGACAGGATACGCACCGCTCGCGACCGAACAAGCCAGGAACTAGTACGATCTGGGCTTCTTCGATCACGACACGACGAGTGGGCCCTAAGCGCGCTAATTGTTTGGATCCGCCTCAGCTGTCGACGACCGTGAAGCCTTCACGTCGTGCGACCGCATTGAGGCGCTCGTCGAGACAAACGAGCTCGAGCGTCGCTGGATTGTGGTCGGACGCGGTCAGCGCGGCAGCGAGTTGAAGACTGTCCGCCACCCGCAGTGGATGCACGCGAAGCAGCCGCTCTGCAGTTCGACGTACGGCATCCGTAGGAACGATCTCATGCCAGCTGCCGGCCAGGTGGCGCAGGACACCGAGTGCTGCAGTAACCTCATCCGCGCTCAGACTTCCCTCACGCTCCCGGCGCGCGAGCGCAGACGCCACTTCCACGGACGTGCCCCACCACACCAGGATCTGCGGATCTTGTTCGAGACGAGCGATCATCGCATCCCGGGTGGGCTCATTCGCGATGAGCGGAATGACCGCGGACGCATCCCAGAATCGCACAGGTGGACTCAGCGGCTCTCGGCGCGCTCGTCACGCAGCGCCTCAGCCACACGGGCGTGACGTGGCAGAGGCTTCAGTAGCTCCCGCAGTTGCCTTGTCGAGAGAAGGCGCGCGGGCGGACGCACCAGCCCCTGGGCTCGCAGAAGTGCAAGCCGGTCGAGGCCGCGCTCCGTGCTCTCGATGCGCTCCAGGCGAGCGATCGGAACATTGCGGTCGTAGATGACGACCTGCTGTCCGGAGCGCACCTTGCGCAGGTAGGCGCTGAGGTTGTCTTTGAGCTTTGAAACAGTAGCCTTTTCCATAAGGCTATTATGGCCATTTTCCTGAAATGCGTCAAATACTGGCTACGCCGAAATCGCCTACTCGCGGCCGCGCGCGACTTCTAGGAACCCTAGGAGGATGCGCGATCGATCCACTTTTCGATCTGCGGCGGACGATGGGTCTCGAGCCGCTCGAGCAGATCCGTGGGCGAGGTTGAAGTGATCACAAGCGCGCGATGCTGGCTCTTCACGAAGCGCTCTTCGACGGTGAGATCCAGGAACTCGAGCAGCCGGTCGTAGTACCCGCTGACGTTGAGCAGTCCGCATGGTTTCGGATGCAGGCCAAGCTGCGCCCAGGTGAGCACCTCGAAGAACTCTTCGAGTGTGCCGAGGCCGCCAGGAAGGGCGATGAAACCCGCCGAAAGCTCGGCCATCATCGCCTTGCGCTCGTGCATCGAGGCGACGACGCGCAGCTCGGTGAGTCCGCCATGCGCCACTTCCTTCTCGAGCAGCGCCTTGGGAATCACGCCAATGACCTTGCCGCCCGCGGCCAGTGCCGCCTCCGCGAGCACTCCCATCATCCCGACCTTGCCGCCGCCATACACCACGCCATAGCCGCGCATCACGAGCTCGCGTGCCAGCCGCTCTGCCGCTTGTGCATAGTCCTCGCGCGCGCCGCGACTCGAGCCCGCAAATACGCATATTCGCTTCATACCGCTCCCCTCAGCATCTGGCTCTCACGCCCGCCGATCGCAACGCAACGGCTGGCCGCGGGGCCGGTCGTAACCCGGCTCGCGCCGGCAGGCGCCAACAGACACGATGCGCTCCAAACCCATTCGAGGCTAGAGTATTACGGCGGCCGAAGCCCGCGACGCAGGAGAATCCGGCATGAAAGACGTTGCAGAAAAAACCGCGTTCATCACTGGCGGCGCGAGTGGCATGGGCCTGGGGATGGCCAAGGCATTTGCAGGAGCCAGAATGAAGGTGGTGATCGCCGACGTGCGGCAGGAGGCCCTCGACAAGGCGCTGGCCGGCTTCGGTCCCAACGCCGGCGTACATGCCATCCGCCTGGACGTGACCGATCGGGCACACTGGGCCACCGCGGCGGACGAGGCCGAGCGTGTCTTCGGCAAGGTTCATGTCCTCGTGAACAACGCCGGCGTCGGCGTCCTCGGCCCGATGCAGACGGCGACGTTCAAGGACTGGGACTTCTGCATGGGCGTCAATGTCGGCGGTGTCATCAACGGCCTCGTCACGCTGCTGCCGCGCATGCTGGCGCATGGCGAGGAGGGACACGTGGTCACAACCTCCTCCACCGGCGGCTTTTCCGCCGTCGGCGGTGCCGGCCTGTACTGCACCAGCAAGTTCGCGGTCGCGGGCATGATGGAGTCGCTCGCGACCGACCTTAAGGGTACGCCGATCGGCGCCTCGGTCTTCTTCCCCGGTCCGGTACAGACCAGCCTCGGCATGACCACCGATGCGACGCGCCCGGCCCACCTGCGCAACCAGCCGGGCGAGGTGCCGCCGCTGGTGGGACAGGGCCGCGGACCGCGCCCGCAGTTCGACCCCAACATCTTCATGACGCCCGAGGAAGTCGGCCGGCGCATGCTGCGCGGCATCCGGCGCGGCGACCTATTCATCATGAGCCATCCGGAATTCCGCGACGGCATCATCGCAAGGAACGAGGCGCTGCTGCGCGCCATTCCGGACGAGCCGCCAAACGATGCGCGGCACGCGGTCATCAAGCAGTTCGGCACGCTCTGCTACAACCCTATCTACGACAGCCAGCAGCGCGTGCCGGCGGAGGACTGAAGCGAATGCCCTAGACCCCCTCGCACAGCCAAGGACATGACGGTTATAGGTTCACTTACTCCGATCAGTATATGAAAGGGTGCGCGTGCCAGCTCACACGCTCGGGCACGACCTTCGCAGCAGCGATCTTCGAGTAGAACGGCATGAACAAGAAGAACGCGAAGTAGAAGGCCGCGAGGACGCGAGCCAGCACTACATATTTTCCTTCAGCCGGCTGTAGTCCCAGATAGCCCAGCCCGATAAACGAGATCGCGAACGCAGTCAGAGCAAGGCGTGAGAGCCACCCCTTGTAGCGCATCGATCTGACCGGCGAGCGATCGAGCCATGGCAGGAACAGAAACGACGCGACTGACAAGAACATGAGCAGCGCGCCCAGCCGCTGGTCGGGGACCGCGCGAAGGATTGCGTAGTACGGGGTGAAGTACCACACAGGCGCGATGTGTTCCGGCGTGGACGCCAGGTTGGCGGGCTCGAAATTTGCGTCCTCCAGGAACAAGCCGCGAAACGTCGGCACGAAGAATGCGACGATTGCGAACAGAACCAGGAACACGCCCACACTGACGACGTCCTTCACTGTGTGGTAAGGGTGGAACGGAATCCCATCGAGCGGATTGCCCTCCGCATTAATCTTGTCCTTGATCTCGATGCCATCCGGATTGTTCGAGCCGACGGTACGCAGGGCGACCAGATGCAGCACCACGAGAAGCAGCAAGGCAAGCGGAATGGCGACGACATGCAAGCCGAAGAACCGATTGAGGATCGCATCCGAGATTGCGTAGTCGCCGCGGATCCACTCGGCCAGGCTCGGCCCGACCCCGGGTATGGTGCTGAACAGGTTGATGATGACCTGCGCGCCCCAGAACGACGTGTTGCCCCAGGGCAGCACGTAGCCCATGAAAGCCTCGGCCATCAGAGCGAGATACACGAGCATTCCGATAATCCACAAGAGCTCGCGCGGCGCCTTGTACGACCCATAGAGCAGCGCCCTGAACATGTGCAGATACACGACGACAAAAAAGAGGGACGCACCCGTCGAATGCCCGTAGCGGATGAGCCACCCCCACTCCACATCCCGCATGATGTACTCGACTGAGTCGAACGCGGTCGCTTCGCCCGGCTTGTAGAACATCACCAGGAAAATGCCCGTCGCAAGCTGCGTGACCAACAGGACCAGCGCGAGCACGCCGAAGTAGTACCAGACGTTGAGATTCTTCGGCGCGTAGTAGCCCGTGAGCTGGCTCTCCACAAACATCCGGATTGGAAGCCGCTCATCGAGCCACGCGATGAGTCGGCTCCACCTGCCGATGTCGCCTGAGTTCGCGGCCATCACGCGCTCGCTGCGTGCTTCTCGTAAGGTCCAACTGCGCGCAAGCCGTCGTCCGGCAACTCGAGAGCCAGCCCTTCATTCTTCATCGCAGCCCGCACCGCGGGGCGGGTCAGCAGGCGGTCCCGCAACGCGAGCAACCGCTCCGGAATCGGGATACCAAACTTGCCGGCCCAAAGGAGCGTCACGAAGAGGTAGTAGTCGGCGACAGTTGGCCGGTCACCGAACAAGTAGGGGCAGTTCATTCCGTCGGCGAGCAGTTGGAGCTTTTTGGCAACCATCACTCGCGCGCTGGCCTTCTCGGCGTCGCTGGCACCATGGAACAGGGGCTTGTAGCTCTTGTGCAATTCGCTCGAGATGTAGGCAAGCACCTCGAGCAGTCGGGTCCGACCCATTGGCCCGCCCAGACCCAAAGAGGGGACCTGAACGGTGATCCAGTCGAGCACCGCGAGGTTCTCCGTCACTACTTCGCCGCTGTCGAGCACGAGGACAGGTACGTAGCCCTTGGGATTGACGGTCATGAAGTCGGTGCCCGAGCCAGTGACTTTGCTCTTGAGGTCGACGCTTTCGCGCTCGAAGGTGAGCCCGCTCTCGATCAACGCAATATGGTCAGCCAGACTGCAAGCGCCAGGTGAGTAGTAGAGTTTCATCCTGATTCTCCTTGATTGAAGATTGCGGTCAGGAATACCTCCGCCCGTCGCGTCGTCGTGTTGCTGGTCGGCTTTCGCAGGGACACCGCGCCGACGTGAGTTCGTCCCGCGCACGAACGGGTGGAAAGTGCGCGCCTCATCACAGCCTCCTCGACGATCTGACACCCGTCATCTTCGTTGCGACGGGCGGAGAGCAAGCCGGTTACTTTGCAGGCAACACGGGCTCAACACCCTTGTCCTTGAATAGCACCACCAGGAACTTCGCCGGCTCGGTGCTACTCGCATTCCGGCCGACCGTGTGAACGTCACTAGGTCCTTCGTAGAAGGTCTGTCCAGGCGTCAGCGTCACCTCCTTGCCGCCCCGTACCTGCATGACGATGGAGCCCTCCAGGACGTAGACGAATGCGTGAGCGTTGTGACGATGGACGGGATC
This sequence comes from uncultured Gammaproteobacteria bacterium, assembly GCA_963695985.1. Taxonomy (GTDB): domain Bacteria; phylum Pseudomonadota; class Gammaproteobacteria; order Steroidobacterales; family Steroidobacteraceae; genus DATBVX01. The sequence continues at coordinate 407,883 of CAVOIC010000011.1, read as the reverse complement.
GGCGCCCCCCGGTGGATAGTCCACAACGAGCATCAGGACTTCCTTGCCAGGAATGTCCGCGAGCTCCTTCAGCACGAGGGGGGTGACTGCTGGTTCCTCTGCAGCAGCGGCAGCCGACGGTGAACGGACTGAACGCGATGATCAGCATCACGCCGACATGTCGGAGATGAGACATGGCTACACCATTGTGTGTGGCGGGTTGAGAGTTGCATCCCGCCAATAAAGGCATGACGATAACGCTCTCAGCGTCGAACTCAATTCCATCAAACGGGGATCGTCGATCAGCTCCAGTGCACGAAGCTTCCCGTGTGCAAGTGAAGCTCATCGCCCACGCCTGGCTGCTCGCCAGCCAGACAGGATAGATGTCGTCGCTGTCGACAGTCGGCTCGACTGAACGATCACGCGCAGCGTCTCCGCGTCCTTGATTCCCCACAACGCCGAACCGGGGATGCGCGTCATACCAGGCGGCAAGCGCCAACGATTCGGCAGTGATGTTTCGCGGCGCGATGACCGACGGATCGAGGCCCAGTTTCATTTGGACACTACTCCCTGAAGGGCGAGTTCAGAAGAAGGTCCACCGTCGACGGCCGCTGGTAGCCCGGCACGAAGCGTTCGCCGAAATCGCGCGCGAAGTTGTCATAGGTCGTGGCCGGGCGTGTCTCGACGATTCCACAGACGGCGCGCGTGAATCTTTGCTTCATTTCCAACCGCGGAAACGCAGTAACGATCTCCTCGACCTGCGACCCGGTCAGAGCCTCGTAACCAAAGCCGCCCCAATCGAGTCCGATGCCGGCCGTGCACAATGCGACCTCTGTCTCCTTGTAAAGACCAAGGGAAGGCGTCGAGTTGAGCGCGACGCCGTCCCAGATCAACTGTGCCCGACGCTCATCGACTCCCTCACCACGTGCGAACGCGCGCGCAACATTCGCCCCCTCCACCTCAAATCGCAGCGGGCCGCTGAAGGCTTTAGCCAGGCCCAGGTCGTGCAGGAGAGTGGCCACGGCGAGAACCTCGCCGTCATGCGCCGTGCGTTTGCAGTTGAGCGAGACTCACGGCGAAGAGCCACGACCTCATGACGTGATTGAAGAGATACGGTTCGGAGTGCTCGCGCGCGTATTCAATGGCCCGCGTAACCAGCGGCGTGTCCGGCACACGAACTCCGGCCACGAGGCGCATTGCGTCGGCGCGGTTACGCTTTGGATCGATGACGGTCGTCGCTGTTGATGTGGTTTTCTCGATCGGATTCATGGTTCGTTACCCCTGTGGCGTCCTCTTCGACGCGGCCCTGTGCTCGCCGTGGATCTCACTTCGAGGCAGCGCGACTCAGCCAGGTCTCGAATTGCGTCCCACAGGCCAGAACGCTGCTGCCGGGTATGAGCGACTGATCGTTCAGCTCCGCGCCGAAGTAGCGAGCATGAGCGTCGGCGATTACCTTGCGTGCGTCGTGGTTGGAGCTCAGAACGCGACCGACGAGCTCGTCAAGTCGAAATCTCTCCGGGCCGGCAACCTCGACCGTGTCATTCGCTGGAGGCGCGAGTGCAATGTCAGCCAATGCCATTGCTACGTCGTCCGAAAGGATCGGTTGCACGAGAACCGGCGCGACGTGAACCGCCCCTCCGGCGTTTCCGGAATCGGCGATGCGACCCATGAATTCGAAGAACTGGGTGGACCGAAGGATCGTGTAGGGAATCCCGGAGGCCTTGATCAGATTCTCCTGGGCCATCTTCGCGCGGAAGTAGCCGCTGTCTTGCAGCCGGTCGGTGCCGACGACAGAGAGCGCAACGTGATGTCGCACACCGGCCACCGCTTCGGCGGCAAGGAGATTGCGGCCCGATGTCTCGAAGAATTTCATGACAGCCGTGTCTTCAAAGGAAGGCGAGTTCGCGACGTCCACAACCACTTGAGCGCCGGCAAGCGCTGCGGACAGTCCCTCGCCGGTAAGCGTGTTGACTCCCGAATCGGGCGAGGCCGCCAGTACTTCCGCGCCTCGCCGGCGTAGAAGGGCCACGAGCTTCGATCCGATCAGTCCGGTGCCGCCGATGACTACGATTTTCATGTGCTATCTCCCAAGTTCTGTCCAACGATGTGCTGCGCTTTCGCCCGACCGGCTCAATCCGTCGGCAGGCCTGCGAGCCAGAGTGAAACGTTTCGTGCATATCGATGGGTAGCAGCTCGCGCCTCGCGATCGCGGAGCATGGCGTCCCCGGGTGGCTCATCAGCAAAACTCGGTGCGCCGACGCGCGGGTCCCAGTTGTAGTCCAGCGAAGTGATGAAAAGTGCTCTGCGCAATTGCACGGCCCGCTTTGCCATCCGCCTCGAATGCAACGGCGATATTGAACCGAGCACCTGTCGCCTTGCTCCTGCCGCGAGCGATGACTCGAGCTTGCACACCAGGTGGTGCGCTCACCGCACCCTCGTGCGGATGACTGGGAAGAAACTGGATCGAACCATTGGGTGCCGAGGCGTCACGCAAGACAGCGTGGACCGGCTCTACAATCTCGATCTGCTGATAATCCCCGTTGGCGCCAGAGTGAAAATTGGGCCAGGAGATCGCAGTCGTGAAGGGATCATCCCGTACCGCTGGAGCCGTTGGATCCACGTTGTGGGTGTGGAAATGGTGAGCCGCTCCAACTTCAGCGAGGCCGCAGACAGAGCAGCCCAGATCCATGTGGTCCCGTGCGACGAGCACGCCCCCGCCTCTGGCGCGAAATGCATTTATCCCGCGGCAGTCTTCCTCAGATAAGCCGTCCCCCCTATCTACAGCGAAGAGCCACAGTTGATCGTAGTCGCTCCGATCAAGACGCGAAAGCAGCGTATCTGGCGTCCCGAGCGGATCGCGGTCCCGCGCCGTCACATCGAAGAGCAGCTGTCCCGACTCGTCTCGCTCCTGGCGGAGGAGCGCCGCCAGAAGCGAGAACCGGGCGATGGACCAGTTATCGTCCTCGGGCGCTATCGTCGTTTGCAAAAGGATTTTGACGCTCATGGAATCCTCTCGGATTTACGCGACCTTCGGCCGTGCGGCAGACCCGCTTGACGAACTCGAGCGCCTTCTCGGCGACCTCCCGCCAACCGGCGTCGATCGTCAGCGCGTGCCCGCGGCCCGGCATCTTGACGATCTCGGTCACGCCCGTGTTGCGCTTCTGCTTTTTGTAGGACGCATTCGCGATCGCCCAGGGGACCGTATGGTCCGAGTCGGCCGAGACGATCAGCATCGGACCCCGCTCCGGGTTCCTCGAGTCGACCTTCGCCTCTGACCACGGATTGAAGTTCGCGGACGCCGCCTGGAAGAGCGGCTCGCCGGCGCCGGGAACGGAGTAGCCGAGGTACAGCTCCTTCGCCTCGTCCTCGCCGACCGCGTTCGCGAAGCTGTAGCGGAACTGCTCATAGGTGAGCGGGACCGCGCGGTTCCAGTTCGCGGGGTTGCGCAGGGCGACGCTGGCCGAGCGCAGCGCCGAGATCGGCAGCGGGAGCACGCCGCGGAACGGAGCAGGGCTGATCGCGACCGACGCGGCGGCGAGCCCGCGCCCCGCGAGAATCATGGTCAGCAGGCCCCCGAAGGAATGGCCGATGATCACGGGCTTCCGATCCAGGCGGCGGATGATCGCCTCCTCGTAGTCGGCGATCTCGCGGATCCCCTTGCCCGCGAACACCTCAGGGTGCTCTCTGGCCTCGGCGACCGTCTCGGGATCGTCGGGCCAGCCCGGTGTCAACCCCACGTAGCCGGCCTCCTCGAACAGCGTCACCCAGCGGTCCCAGCTCGAGGGCAGCAGCCAGAGTCCGTGAACGAAGACAACGGGTGTGGCGCTCGAGGCGTTCGCGCGCTCGACCTGCGCTGCCTCGTGCTCAGTGATGGTCGACTCGGTGGTCGCGATGGTCATCTCCTCCTCCTCGTCTCTCGTGACAACAGGACGTTACGCGTTGCGGCGCTAGCTCAACGGCCGCGTGTGGATCACGCGACCTTCCGTTGGCCTTGCTGGCAGAACGCGAGCAGGTCGCGGTTGACGAGATCGGGATGTGTGGCGGTGAGACCGTGCGACAGGCCCGGATAGTAGATTTCGACGGCCCCCTTGATCAGCTTGGCCGATTTCCGCGCGGAGTCGTGGACCGGCACGATCTGGTCATCTTCGCCATGCATGACGAGAGTGGGAACGTCGAACTTTTTCAGATCCTCGGTGAAGTCGGTTTCGGAGAATGCCTTGATGCTTTCATACGCATTCTTGAGTCCGCTCTGCATGCTCCAGAGCCAGAACTGGTCGAGGATCCCTTGCGAAACCTTCGCTCCCGGCCGGTTGGCGCCATAGAACTGGATGGCCAGATCCCTGTAGTACTGCGAGCGGTCCTTGACGAGGCCAGCGCGGATTGCATCGAACACCTCCAGCGGCAGGCCCTCTGGATTCGCGGGGGTCTTGAGCATGAGCGGCGGCACAGCGGCGATCAGCACCGCCTTCGAGACGCGCTTCGTGCCGTACCGACCGATGTAGCGCGCCACTTCACCTCCACCGGTCGAGTGGCCGACCATCGTGATGTCCTTGAGATCCAGGGCCTCAATCACGGCTGCGAGGTCGTCGGCATAGCCGTCCATGTCGTTCCCGGCCGAAGCCTGGCTGGATCGGCCGTGGCCACGGCGATCGTGTGCGACGACTCGGAAGCCATTGTGGACGAGAAACAGCATCTGACCGTCCCAAGCATCGGAGCTCAGCGGCCATCCGTGCGAGAAGGTGACGACCGGGCCCTTGCCCCAGTCTTTGTAGTAGATCGTCGTGCCGTCCTTCACTGTGATCGTGCTCATGTGCGTATCTCCTGAATAAAACGGGGCCACCTACGATGACGTCTTCGTGATCGATGACCGAATGCGTTTCTTGATGGGACCAGCGGAGACTTGAACAGCAGGTTTCATGGCGAATTCCCTGCGAGTCGCCGCCTCGAAAGGATGCGTCCCTCGGTTTTCGATGTCCATCGTACTTTGGTACAAGATGGCCACTGCCCAAGGGGTTCCAGTTGCGATTGGCATGTGAGCTACGAAATCTCAAATTCACATTCTTGTCTGTGCAAAATTTACATCCGTACCGAGCCACGGAACCCCGCGCCGCAGAGTAGGATTCTGCGCCGTACGGACCCCAGTTGATGTCATCGTGATCGATGACCGAATGCGTTTCTTGATGGGACCAGCGGCCACTTGAAGGAGATAGGAAGGGACCGAGGAGCGCGTCTGCGCCGCGCCGCGATTGAATGCCGCACCGGGACTCGCGGCGCCTAGCCCAACTCTTGCAGGAGCCGCCGGGCAGCCTTCAGATCGTCAGTCTCAAACCCTTCCGCAAAGCGAGCGTAGACAGAAGACAGCAATTGGCGGCCTTCGTCGCCGCGACCCTGTCTCGCTCGAAGCCGAGCGAGCGTCATGGCCGTGCGCAGCAAACGCGGCTGGAAACACTCGCAGGAACCCGTGCGTCGAGGAACGGGCAGATGGGGGCGGACGCTCGGCTGACCGTCAGGCCTTTGGCGCAGTTCGCAGGCCGAGTCTCGCGGCCATTGTCACCAGCTCGGGAAGAGAATCTGCCTTCATCTTGCGCATCATCTGACCTCGGTGTGCCTTCACCGTGATCTCGCTGATGCCAAGGTCGCCGCCGACCTGCTTATTCAACAGACCGGAGACGACTAACACCATCACCTCGCGTTCGCGCGGAGTGAGTGACGCGTAGCAGCTCCGCAGCACTCGCATCTCCGAGTCCTGACGAAGCGCGGCGCGACTCCGATCGATGGCGGCGCGGATAGCGTCCAGCAGCACGTCGTCCTTGAACGGCTTCGTGAGGAACTCGACCGCTCCCGCCCTCATCGCCTGCACGGTCATGGGCACGTCGCCGTGGCCGGTGATGAAGATGATCGGCATGTCCGCGCGGTTGGCGAGCTGCTGCTGCAGCTCGAGACCGTTCAGCCCCGGAAGCTTCACGTCGAGCACCAGGCAGCACGGAACAGTGGCGCGAGCGCGGGACAGGAATTCCTGCGCCGAGGCGAAGGCTTCGGGTCGCCACCCGGCGGTTCTGATGAGCAACTCCAGCGACTCGCGCACGGAGACGTCGTCGTCAACGACGAACACAACGGGCGTGACCTCCGGCATGGTAACGACCTCGATCGCGCGGCCTGCGGACGACGAGATCACAGTATACGGCGCGCGTGCGACACTCTCTGTAAGACACGTTGTCATACTTACCTAACCCGAAGCGCCGCGTTGAGTGCGTCGAGCAGAGCCGTCTCGCTAAACGGCTTGAACAGGCACGCTACCGCCCCATCTGCGAGCAGTCGCGGACGGACCCTCTCGTCGCGTTGCGCGGTGATGAAGACAATCGGGATCTCCTGCCGGCGACGCATCAATTCTTGTTGAAGATCCGGGCCCGACATGCCAGGCATTGCGATGTCGAGGATCAGGCAGCTGCGTCTCGCTGACAATCTCTGAGGCGAGGAACGCTTCGGCCGATGAGAACGCCTGGGCGGCAAAGCCGAACTGCCGCAGCAAGTCTGGCAGCGACTCACGCACGGACTCGTCGTCGTCGACGACCGACACCAGTGAACGCTTGTCCATCATGACTGCCTCATCACGGGTGCCGCGTCCGTGATGGTCTCTGGAGCGCGGGGAATGGAAAACGAGAAGGTGGCACCGGGTCCGTCATTCGGTTCTGCCCAGAGACGACCGTGATGTCTCTCGACGATGGAGCGGCTGACGGAGAGCCCGATCCCCATGCCGTCGCTCTTCGTTGTGTAGAAGGCGTCAAACAGCTTGTCCATGCTTTGAGGATCGAGGCCCACGCCGGCATCCCGCACGGTCACACGCACACGGTCGCCGTCCTCCCGTTCGGTTCTGATCAGCAATTGCCGCGGGCGCTCGTGCACGCCAACCATCGCGTCCGAGGCGTTGCGGAGCAGGTTTAGGATGACCTGCTGGAGCTGGATCCGATCGCCGGTGATGGTCGGCAGATCGTCGGCGAGTTCCGACTGAAGAACGACGCGATTTCTCTGAAGTTCACTCGACGACAGCGCAATGACCTCTCGCGTGGCCTCGTTCAGGTCCACCGGCTCGCTCGTCGAACTCCTTCTTGCTGAACAGGGCACGCAATCGCGTGATCACATCTGACGCACGGTTGCCGTCGCGAATCGTCCGCCGAGCCGTCTCACGCGCACCGTCGACGTCTGGAGGATCGGCGGCAAGCATCCGCGAGACACGTACTCGCGTTGGTGATGATGCCGGACAGCGGCTGATTGAGTTCGTGCGCGATTGACGCCGTCAAGACTCCGAGGCTGGTGACCCGGGCCACATGTGCGAGCTGCGCTCTGGCCTTGTCAAGTGCCTCTTCCGACAACCGGCGCGCCGTGACATCCTGAATCGCCGCGATGTACTCCAGTTGCCCATCTTGGTCCCGGATCGCACGAGCGACTGCATGCAGATACTTGATCGAGCGATCAGGCATCATCAAGCGGTACTGCCATTCAAAGTCGTCGCCGCCGTCTCGTGCCTGGTCGACCATTTTCATTTTCTCGATCAAACTGACGTCTTCCGGATGGACTCGAGTACGGATCAGTTCGAGCGTCACGGGCACGCCGATCTCAAGCTCGAAGATGCGATAGAGCTGCTCTGACCACGTGACTTCGTCTGTCGCCACGCGCCAGGAAAAGCTGCCCATTTGACTGAGACGTTGGCCTTCCGCGAGGAATGCCTCGCTGCGCCGCAAAGCTCTCGCGGCTCGCTTTTGTTCGCTCAAATCGAGCACGAAAGCGACACCTTCGTTCCCACTTCCTTCGAAGAGTGCGCCGCCGAGAAGTACAGGCACTCGGCTGCCATCTTTCCGGAAGTACTCCTTCTCGAAGGGTTGAAAGATGCCGGTCGCCTTTAAACCAGCTACTGCCTGTTCGTCATGGCCACGCCATTCGGCTGGCGTCAGGTCCGTCCAGCGTACGCGACCGGAGGCGAGATCTTCACGGTCGTATTGCACCATGCGGAGAAATGCATCGTTGGCGCCAGTGATTGCACCTTCGAGATTCCACATGACAATTCCCACAACATTGGCCTCGACCAGACGCCGGATTTTCGCTTCCAGCCCTCTTGCCAATTCACGGACTTCTGCTTCCGCCTTTTCGCGCTCGGACACCTGGAATTTGAGGTCCTCTATGTGTATCAGTGCTTGATACGCTGAAGAGGCGAATTTCCCCAGAGAGGCCATGACCCGGTCATCTTCTGCGTCGAACTTGCGACGGTCGCTGTGCATGATCGCCCAGATGGTTCCGACCGCCTCGCCGGCGACGTAAAACGGGACCAGCAGGCATTCTTCAGCTGCCGGAATGACTGGCAGCAAATAGGGGTAGCGCCGTTCGAAATGTCTGAACAACAGGGTACGATTTTGATCGAGCACGTCTCCGCAGGGGCCGAAATTGCGCGGGGTCCCACCTCCCACGTGCGGATTCCACATGCCGGCGATAGCTGGCCAATAAAACCTCTTGCCGCAAACGTCCGGCGTCTTGCCATCCCTCGTCAGCAGGCTAAGGCCAGCAGAGTCACACTGCGTAATATCCAGGATCGTGTCAGCGAGTGTCTGAAGTATGGTGCTCGGCGAATCGGCTAATACGCTCACCAGCTTCACGAGCGCGCGGTTCTCCTTTTCATAATCAGGCGGACGCGATGGGCGGCGATGCAACTCCTCGGTGCACAGGATCGACTCCAGAGGAGCTCGCGCCAGCCGGAATTGAACTCTCCAGCGGAACATCGCTTCTTGCTTCAGCAGATTCGGCCACGCCCGCACCTCCATCTCTCTCGATTCGCCTGGGGCCGATGTGTTCGCACGGGCCTTCAGTCGCATAGCCGTGCTGGGTTGGTGCAACTCGCGGACACAAGATGCGCCAGCCTCCAGCAAACGTCCATAAGACTTTGGTGTCGGTTCAACGCCTAACTTAGTACCCATCGTTCAGTCCATGCTCATGCAGGCGGAACGCTCGTGGGCCTGCCATTCCGCACTGACCAGCCATCGGAGATGCTCGGGCGGACAGGCGGTCGCACGATGAATGTGCTTCCAGATCCCGGTCAGCTCCTGGCTTCGAACCCGATCCCTTCGTATCGATCGACACCAACGTGCAATCGCGGCTGAGCGCGAGCGTGCATACCGTCTTCTGCCATGAACAGGAGGACCGACGATGCACGCAACATCCGGCGCCGCGATGAGCACCTCTTCTCGCGCGATTCCATTCTTGGCCCTGCCGAGGAGCCGCGACTCGCGTCGCACCTCGTCACCCCACGCGCTCTCTACAGCCACCATGGCATCTACGTCGGCAACGGACGGGGCATCCACTACGGCGGCCTCGCGCACGGGTTGCGGCGCGGACCGGTGGAAGAAGTTTCTCTTGCGCACTTCGCTCATGGCCGCAGCATCAGGGTTCGACTTGACCTGCCACGCTTCGATCGCCGCGAAATCGTGGCACGCGCTCGCTCGCGGCTCGGCGAACGCAGCTATCGGCTCTTGACGAACAACTGCGAACACTTCTGCGCCTGGGCGCTGCAAGGTGACAGTCGCAGCAGACAGGTCGAGTGTCTTCGCGCCGCGCTGCGTGAGGTGTGGCGCGCGATCCGTGCTGCGTGCTTCGTCGAGCGCGACCCGCGTGTCGACGGATACGAAGGTATCGGGCGAGACCATCGTGTGATCACTCCGGCCGCCACCACGTAGTTGGATACGCGCATGTGCTCCATGCACTGCGTGCTGGATGACGTGACTAGGTCCGTAACACCACTGTCGACCAAGGAACCACCGCGCACCTCTGCACACCATCCACCGCATGAGCTTCGAGCTACGAAAGGGCGGCGTTCGACGAGAAGCAGCTCGTCGGCGTGACGCTCGCGGTCGCCCTGATGAACTCCTACAACCGGATGGCGAGCAGCTTCCGAGCGACGCCCATGGCGCTCGCCGGCTGAGAGCTCGTGCGAGCGCGTGCGTCTATGGCCCAATCACGCCAGCTTCGTTCCCTTGCTCTTGCGAATCGGTAGCTTCCAGTCAGGTCGAACGAAATGGCACGTGTAGCCGCCGGGATTCCGAAGGAGATAGTCCTGATGCTCGGGTTCGGCTTCCCAGAACTCACCTAGCGGCACCACCTCGGTCACGGCTTTGCCGGGCCACAGCCCGGATTCGTCGACATCCGCGATCGTGTCCTCGGCAATGCGACGCTGCTCGTCGGTAGTGTAGAAAATCGCCGATCGATAGCTCGCTCCGACATCGTTCCCCTGGCGATTGCGCGTGCTCGGATCGTGAATCTGGAAGAAGAACTCGAGGATCTGCCGATAGCTGATCCTGGCAGGATCAAAGATGATCTCGACTGCTTCTGCATGTGTTCCGTGATTGCGATAGGTCGCATTGGGTGTGTTGCCGCCCGTATAGCCGACCCGGGTCGAGAGAACGCCGTCATAGCGGCGAAAGAGATCCTGCACGCCCCAAAAGCAACCGCCGGCAAGCACAGCACGTTCCTCAGTCATCGCCTGTCCTCCACCTGGTCCAGGTAGGCCCCATAACCTTCGGACTCCATGTCGTCTCGATGAATGAATCGCAGCGAGGCTGAGTTGATACAGTAGCGCAATCCTCCGCGATCCTCGGGACCGTCGTTGAAGACGTGCCCAAGATGGCTGTCGCCGTGCACCGAGCGCACTTCCGTGCGCATCATGCCATGTGTCGTGTCCGTTACCTCGTTAACGTTCGCGGGCTCGATCGGCTTGGTGAAGCTCGGCCAGCCGCACCCCGATTCATACTTGTCAGACGAAGCGAACAGCGGCTCGCCCGACACGATGTCGACGTAGATGCCCGGCTCCTCATTGTGCAGATACTCTCCCGTTCCGGGCCTTTCGGTGGCGCCCTGCTGTGTCACGCGATACTGCTCCGGCGACAGGTTCGAGATGACGACGGGATCCCTGCCGAACTTGCGCATCTGCTTCTCCTCGTGGGTGTTGGCGCTCACTATCCCACAGGTGCGATTCCACCAAAGACGCCGGCACGACTCAATTGCACGATGGTATCGATCGATACTTTGGCATCGACAAGGGGCCCGCGGTCGTGGCGATGAGAGTGCTTCGATACCATGGTGCTATCGATGTTCTTGCGCACTCCTGCTGTGATGCCTCACGAGCTCAGGATGGCATCGTTGGAAGAACACGGGAGCTCCGATCGATACCAAGACGTCGGTCGAAGCATCGCTTCAACACTGCCGTCGAGTCGACGTGAATTTGCGCCAAACTGGAGGGCGAGATGTATCAGACCAACCCGATTTCATCGAACGAGGGAGACGTGGCGCACGTATCGGTAGCCGCCATGACTGTCAGCGATGACGCGCTGGAAGCGGGCGCTGATACCTTGGTTTCCATGCATCGATTGCGCTCTGCTGTCGCCGAGCTCTTGAGGGCGCTGAACGAGACTCTGCGCGACGAACGTAGCAACGCCGTGGAGTGTCTGCGACGTGCGGGAGCGATGCTTGAAGCCGAGAGACAAGCGGCCGCCGCGCCTCCCTCCGCGCGACAGGGCCTTGCGCCGTGGCAACTCCGCCGAGTCCTCGCGTACGTCGAAGCCAACCTGGATAAGACAGTCAGGAACAAGGATCTCGCCGCGGTCGCTCGCCTGAGTGCATTCCACTTCAATGTTGCGTTCCGCAACAGTGTTGGCGACTCTCCGCACGAGTACCTCATCCGGCGCCGCATAGAGCGGGCTCAGGGTCTCATGCTGTCGACCGATGCACCCCTGAGCGAGATCGCACTCGAGTGCGGCCTCTCTGACCAGGCACATTTCACAAGGCTGTTTCGCAGACTCGCCGGAGAAAGTCCCGCTGCGTGGCGGCGGGCACGCGCGAACCCATCGCCGTGACCCGCCAGGCTGAGTCGGCGCACGAGTCGACTCAGTAAGATGAAATGGTGCGCGGCTTGGGCGTCGGCTGCAGCAGCTGTCAGGCACCATCGGGCCGCAGTGACCTTTCTATTCTGCGGTCGGGCACCAGCCACAGAAGCGCGGCTGCTACATAGAGCCCCTGCGCAACCCGGGGCCACCACAGCGTGGAAACGATACCCACCGCGTACAGCACAGGCGAAAGCTTGCCCTTCCAGTCGCTGCCAATTGCCGCTTTCAGCTGCGACCCCGGTCCCTGCGCCGCGATAATCGTCTGCTGAAGGATCCAGTACGCAATGGCCGCCGCCAGGAGTACTCCGCCGTAGAGCGCCGTAGGTAACGCGCCGAAGTGATTCTCGCCCATCCAGCCAGTGACAAAGGGAAACAGCGACAGCCAGAAGAGCAGATGCAGATTTGCCCAAAGGATGCCTCCGGTCACCCGGTCGCACGCTTGAAGCATGTGATGATGATTGTTCCAGTAGATGCCAAGGTACACGAAGCTCAACACGTAGCTCATGAACACGGGGACAAGCGGCGCGAGGGTTCCCAGGTTGTCACCGTGCGGGACTTTCATCTCGAGCACCATGATCGTGATGATGATCGCCAGGACCCCGTCGCTGAACGCCTCAACTCTGGCTTTGCCCACTTTCGGACTCCGCTAGCTCAAAGGAGCTGCCAGACCTAGCACGTTACGATGTCGTCCGACAACGGGGTAGCGTCGGCGCGTCATGTCTTCACCGGCGGCGTGTAAGGATCGGTTGTGCCGGGTTGCATCCATGGCGATTTCTCCGATGGAAGGTGCAACGTTTCCCTTCAGGTCCAAGACTAGCTTATGGGTCGCGGGCGGGCGGAGGGGCAGCCTCTCCGGTGAGTAGTACTCGGTTAATACTTTGGTATCGACCAATACCTTCGTGTAATCGCAGGTTGGGCTCCGCGTCTGCTGTGATCGCGGCCAGCTGCAGCTCCGCAAGAGCGACGGCGATCGAGACCGGGGTTACCTGACATGACGACCTCCTCGGCAAATGACGATCGGACCTGCTTCCGTTGCTGCGGGCTCGCTGGGTTTTGTTGGTCTTCTCACGTCAGCAAGGAGTCAAGCCATGAATGCTGCTGTAGAACAGGTGAGCACAGACAGGAGCGCCGTGCGGCCATTTCGAGTGGAAGTTCCGGAAGCGGAACTGGCCGATATGCGTCGGCGCATCAAGGCCACGCGGTTGCCCGAGAAGGAACCCGTCTCCGATTTCTCGCAAGGAGTGCCACTCGCGACGATCGAGAAGCTCACGCGCTACTGGGCCGACAAGTACGACTGGCGCAAGGCCGAAGCGAAGCTGAATGCCTTCCCGAACTTCCTCACCGAAATCGACGGCCTGGACATTCACTTCGTTCACGCTCGCTCGAAGCACGAGAACGCGCTCCCCATCATCGTCGCACACGGCTGGCCCGGCTCGGTCGTCGAGCAGCTGAAGATCATCGCGCCGCTGATCAACCCGACGGCGTTCGGCGGCACCGAAGCTGACGCCTTTCACGTCGTGGTCCCGGACATGCCGGGCTATGGATACTCCGGCAAGCCGACCGCGACCGGCTGGGGTCCCGAGCGCATCGCCCGTGCGTACGCAGTACTGATGAAGCGACTGGGATATACGCGATACGTTGCGCAGGGCGGCGATTGGGGCGCGGTCGTCGTGGACCTGATGGCGATACAGGACAATCCGGACCTGATCGGCATTCACACGAACATGGCGGGCGCCGTTCCGCCCGAAATCGACAAGTTGGCCCAGGCTGGCGCCCCGGCGCCGGCCGGACTTTCGGCGGACGAGAAGATCGCCTACGACATGCTGGTGTTCACGTACAAGAACGTTCAGTACGCCTTCTACATGGCGTCGCGCCCGCAGACGCTGTACGCGATCGCGGATTCGCCGGTCGGCCTGGCTGCCTGGCTGCTCGACCACGACCCGCGCAGCCTGGAAATGATCGCGCGGTCATTTGACGGCGTGCCCGAGGGCCTGACGCCCGACGACGTGCTCGACAACTGCTCCTACTTCTGGCTGACGAACACGGGCGTCTCTTCATCCCGCCTCTACCGGGAGAACACCCTAAGCTACTTCTCGACCAAAGGCGTCAAAATTCCGGCGGCGGTGAGCGCTTTCCCGGACGAGCTCTACCGGGTGCCGCGGAACTGGGCGGAGAAGGCGTATCCCAAGCTGATCCACTTCAACAGGCTCCCCAAGGGCGGCCACTTCGCGGCCTGGGAACAGCCGAAGTTCTTTACGGAAGAACTGCGTGCGGGATTCAGATCGCTGCGCAAGTAGTCAGGAGTTCGAGCGAAGCCCGCGGACAGTTTTCTGCGGGCTTCATTCTTAAGGAGCATAGCCATGAATGAGGTTGCAGAACGGAAAGTCAGCGACAAGGCAGCTATTCGTCCGTTTCATGTGAATGTTTCGGAAGCGGAACTTACCGACCTGCGTCGGCGCATTAAGGCCACGCGGTGGCCGGAGAAGGAGACCGTCGCGGACACGTCGCAGGGCGTGCCGCTCGCGCCGCTCCAGGACCTCGCGCGCTACTGGGCGACGGACTACGACTGGCGCAAGTGCGAGGCGAAGCTCAACGCCCTGCCCCAGTTCATCACCGAGATCGACGGGCTCGACATCCACTTCATCCACGTGCGTTCGAAGCACAAGGGCGCGCTGCCCGTCATCGTCACGCACGGATGGCCCGGCTCGATCCTCGAGCAGATCAAGCTCGTCGGCCCGCTCACCGACCCCACGGCCTTCGGAGGCCGCGCGGAAGACGCATTCGACGTCGTGATCCCGTCGATCCCTGGTTATGGGTTCTCGGGCAAGCCGGCTGCGACCGGCTGGGATCATGCCCGCATGGCGCGCGCTTTTATCGTGCTGATGAAGCGCCTGGGATACACGCGATACGTCGCGCAGGGCGGCGACGTGGGTGGACAAGTCACGGACGCCATGGCGCTCGAGGCGCCCGCGGAACTCGTGGCGATGCACACCAACTTCCTGTTCGCCCTCCCGCAGGACGTGGCCAACGCGATCCAGGCCGGCGCACCGCTACCGTCCGATGCTTCCGACCTGGAGCGACGCGCATTGGCCAAGCTGCAGAGCTTCTTCACCAAGAACGCGGCCTACGCGATCGAGATGGCGACGCGTCCGCAGACGCTCTACGGACTCGCCGATTCGCCGATCAGCCTCGCGGCCTGGCTGATCGATCACGGCGACGGCGACGATCAGCCGGCGGCGACGGTCCTCGCGGCGATGCGCACGCCGACGAAGGGACAGCCTCCGGAGCGGCTGACCCGGGACGACGTGCTCGACAACATCACGCTCTACTGGCTGACCAACACCGGGGTCTCCGCGGCCCGCAGCTACTGGGACAACAAGCCGCCGTACTTCCTTCCCAAGAAATTCACCATCCCGGCGGCGGTCACCGTCTTCCCGGGTGAGATCTACCAGCCCTCCCGGCGCTGGGCGGAGGGCGGCTATTCGAACCTCGCCTACTTCAACGAGGTGGACAAGGGCGGGCACTTCGCGGCGTGGGAAGAGCCGCTGCTCTTCGCGTCGGAGATGCGCGCGGCGTTCAAGTCGTTGCGGTAGATCAATGTCGTGCGGTGGATGGCGCGCAAGCGCGCGCGTCATCCGCCGCCCGACATCCAGGACAAAGGAAACGACCGTGACCACCGACACTGAAGCAGTTGCCGTTGCCCAGGCGCCCGCGCGCCAGGCGTCTGAAGATACCTCGATCCGCCCTTTCACCGTCCACGTGCCCGAGGCCAAGCTTCAGGACCTCCGCCGGCGCATTGCCGCCACCCAATGGCCCGAGAAAGAGACCGTCGCGGACGATTCGCAGGGCGTTTCGCTCGCGCTGATGCAGGACGTCTCGCGCTACTGGGCGACGGAATACGACTGGCGCAAGGTGGAGTCGAAGCTGAACGCCCTGCCGCAGTTCATCACCAGGATCGACGGACTGGACATTCATTTCATCCACGTCCGCTCGAAGCACGCGAATGCGTTGCCCGTTCTCGTTACGCACGGTTGGCCCGGCTCGATCCTCCATCAGTTGAAGATCGTCGATCCGCTGGTCAATCCCACCGCACACGGCGGGAGCGCAGCGGACGCCTTCGATGTGGTTTTTCCGTCGATGCCGGGTTACGGGTTCTCCGGCAAGCCGGACAAGGCCGGCTGGGGCCCGGCCCGCATGGCGCGCGCCTGGGTCGCGCTGATGAAGCGCCTGGGATACACGAAGTTCGTCGCTCAGGGCGGCGACTGGGGCGCGATCGTCACGGATGTGATGGCAGCACAGGGCCATCCGGAACTGGTCGGAATCCACACCAATATGCCTGGCGCGGTTCCGCCTGACGTATCGAAGGCGATCGCCACCGGCGGTCCTGCGCCCTCCGGCCTTTCCGACGAGGAAAGCCATACGTTCCAGAAGCTCAAAAACCTCTTTGCGACCGGCGTGTACTACGCGTTCGAGATGGCCACCCGCCCGCAGACCCTCTACGGGATCGCGGACTCCCCCGTCGGCCTGGCGGCCTGGCTCATCGACCTTGGTGACGGCGATGCCAAACCCGCGGCGGCGACCACCGCGGCGCTGCGCACGCCCACAAAAGGACAACCGGGGGACCGACTCACGCGAGACGACGTACTCGACAACATCACGCTGTACTGGCTGACGAACACGGGGATCTCCTCGGCTCGCTTGTATTGGGAGAACAAATTTCCATTCTTCGACTTCAAGAACGTCACGATCCCTGTCGCGGTGAGTGTCTTTCCCGGCGAGTTCTACCAAGCACCGAGGAGCTGGGCGGAGCGGGCGTATCCCAAGCTCGTCCACTACAACAAACTCGACAAGGGCGGCCACTTCCCGGCATGGGAACAGCCGAAGCTCTTCGTCGAAGAGCTGCGCGCGGGGTTGAGGTCGCTGCGCAAATAAAGGTTGAAGTGCAGCAATCTGAAGATAGCCCCCACGATGCCTGCGGGCATTGTCTGCGGGCTTCTCAGCGGTGCAACCGGGTGGCTCGACTCGCCGGCCACCATTGGCCACAGAGACTACGTCGCGCGCGGCTGAGGTAGTAAGTTGGCTGTATATCCGGCGATGTCGTGGGATCGCCAGGCGCCGGTCGCCTCGTCAATGGCGGCTTACCGGAAAATTTCGTGGCTGCCGCGCGAATTGGGCGTGTCACGCTACGCGCGGTTCGCCGCCGGCCGAAGGCGCAACCCGATCAGCGGCCCATGCGCCGTTGATAGGCGCGCGTCAGACGATCCTGCAGGCTCGCCGCGTCCTGAGACGATGGCCCGGTCGCCGAAAATCCGACGTGGATTGATCCGTCGGCCTGCGTTACCACCGTAATTGACACGTTGGACGATCCCTTGTCGCCGCGCAGGGTGCCGCTGGGGCGATCTTCGTAGGTAACGCGGACGCCCTCGTCGAAAGCCGCGGCTCGGGCCGCCTGCCATGACTTTTCGAATTTCTCGGGAAGGGACTGCGAGGTTGGAACGGGCGTGTACGCCGGCGCGGTATAACAACCCTGCAGCATGAGGCTAGCTGCGGCGGCAATACCGGTCGCAACAGTCCTAAAGTTAGGCACGCTCTTCACTCCGCTCTCGTCACTGGTTCGCCGGACGTCTGGAACCAAGTCTAGCAGCGGTTCCGACACGCGCGTACTGCCGTACACCGAGTGTAGTTGGACGAAAGGGGAAACCGAATGGAGCGACGTCAGTTCGATTCCGGTACGTCGACTCTCGCGGCACGTCACGTCAGCGTGAGCCTCAGCGCCCAGAACTGAATGTGCATGTCAGTTTACGTAGTGAAGCTGCGTCGGCGCGATGCTTTCTGTCACTGATGCTCCGGCAGCACCCGGTCGATCGACGACAACACCGTTGGGCCCGCTGTCGGGCCGAAGATTTTTACAGTCGTAGAGAAATAGCACGGCATCTTGAACTTCCGAGTGAATTTGCCTTCGCCCAGCATTGCAACGTAGCCGTTGCGTGGTCGATCCAAAGTGACAACATATTGGTCGTGCTGGCGCTTCATCGGCACTGATTCCCAGTGCGCATCACGAAAGTCCCGGGTGTCACTTCTCGCCATCCATGCCAGCATCTGCTTGGGCTTCATGCTCGGGCTCAGCTCGAGGCGCACGTCGTCAGCCCCTTCCACAAATTGCCATTGCAACGTGGGCAGCGGTGCACCGTGGGCCACATGTCGATGCAAGGCAACGAGACTACCGATGACTCGATCGTAGTCCTTGATGTCGTGGCCCTGGTTGGGGACGTACAGTATGTATTTCTCGCCCTCCAGTTCGGACCAGTACAGATTGAGCGCATCGAGCGGCCAATACTTGTCGTTCGTACCGTTGATGATGAGCTTTGGTTGCAGCAGCGAGTGGCGGTAGCTGTACGGATCAACGATGTCGAGCAGCGATTGGCCGCCTGGTGAGGCGAGCCTTTCAGGCAGGTGACGTTCTGTATAGGGTGCAATCTGCGGCGAGGGTGCGCCCCACGTGGCGCTGGCGTGCTTCATCTGCGCGCCCATGTTCACGACATCAATCACGATGGGGGCGAGCGCGGTCGCGCGAGCATCCACGGCGCCGGTCAACCACGTCGTCCAGCCGCGCTTGGAGGCCCCCGCAACGGTAAACGAGTCTATCTGCACGCCCCATTCCTGCGCGGCGAATGTCTGAATCGTGTCCATCGCACGCACTACGGTCTTCACCATCGGCAACAACAGCGGCCACTCGTTGTCCCCGGTCTCGAGATAACGATCGAAGGTCAGCGCGATGATCCGGTCCTCGGTCAACCCATCGAACAAGGGTTGGAAGGGGACATGTCGCAGCACCGCAACCGGCGTGCGCAGCTCTTGGGTCAACTTGATGAACCTGTCCGTACCGCTTGGTAGTTTGCCCGGCGTCGCATCACTCTCGAGCTCCGGCTTCCAACGTCCCCCGGAGACATAGAGTAGTGCCTGTCGCGAATTGGGATCGAGATTGGCTGGAACGATGATGTAGAGTTGATGGCGCCACAGCGTGTCCCGCCAGGTCTGCGAGCTCATGATGAGCTCTACATATCTTGTCCCGCCGACGGTGCCTGACGAGCGGACGTGCCAGCCGTAGCTTGAATCGGGGCGAGCGATGTAGGCGGCGAGTGCATCGGACGAGGTGGGGGCGCTCTGGTCTGCTCGGGCACAAACGCCGGACGCGAGGACGATCAGCGCCGCGAAGACGCCTTGCCACCGCTTTGAGTGAGCAATCATTGTTATTCTCCTGCGCCGTTTTGGACCGCGTCGTTATTCGAAGATTGCACGCAGCAGAGTAACGCTCTGCAGCGTGGTGAACGTGGACCTGCTCGACACAAAAAGTGATTTAACTTTGCGCCGCTGAAGGCGGCGTGTAGCGGCGAACATTCTCGTCGCGGCACGAGCCGCGCAGTCCGGATCAGCAGGACCCGAGACCAGAAACCACTCCTCCCGACTGGCTTCGCCTACCGCTAAACGCTTCAAGTCCATGGAAAAGCAGAGATAGAGAGGGAACTGTTCCCGGTGCAGCTCGGGGGGTCGATCACCGTGATGGTGCTGAACAGTTAAGTGTGGCCAGGGGCGGAATCGAACCACCGACACGCGGATTTTCAGTCCGCTGCTCTACCAACTGAGCTACCTGGCCATTGATGCGGCGGGACGGCGCGGGAGGCCGGCCCGGAGAGGCGCGTATTAGACCGACGGCGGGCGGGGTGAGTCAAGGCGGCGAGACGGCGCGGTCGGCTCCGTGGGCTCGGACTGCATGCTCTGTTGCAGCTCGACCATGGCCTGCTGGCTCACGCGCAAGAAGCCCTTCTGGGTCCGATCGAGGTCAGCGATCAGCATGATCACGCCCGAAAACGCGACAACGAGCGCAAGCGTCGCGATGCTCCTGCGCGAGCCGTTGATGCCGGCGTGGTAGCCGATGCTCATCATGCCGACGGATGCCGTCAGGAAGAGAAACACCCAGATCGTCCCGGGGATTCGGTTGCGCAACGCGGCGATGCGAGTGCCGTGCATGTCGATCATTTGATTGAGTGCCTGGATGAACAGGCCCGTCGTGATCAGATTGGGCTGCTGCACGGCCACGGCCGAAGCGTCGCTCCAGAGCGCGCCGTGCAACTGCCCGGAGCGGGCGACCGCCGCCGCGAAGTGCTCCGGGTGAAGACCCGCGTCCAGGCGCACGTCCAGCGTACTCACGCAGAAGCTGTCGCAGCTTCGAAGCCGCGGGTTCCGGCAGGAGCGATGTGCGCAGGTACGTCGTGCCGATGGCGTTGGCTTCGTCGACCACCAGCTGCTTGCGCGTGTCGAATCGCGAGGCCGCCATGCTGAAGGTGAAAGCCAGCGTGAATGCGAGCAGCGCCGAGTACGGCTCCGACCGCAGCCCCGACGGGCGCCTCGGCTTCCGCGCCGACGAGCTTGCGGCGCTGGCCGAGCCATCGGCCGAACTCGAGCCGAGGCTAGGGTCAGCAGGGCAGTGAGAAGGAACAGAGCCGGTATGGGCACCACATCGATGGCGACGCTCGGGTTCATGCCGATCCTCCCCTCCGCTCGGCTGGCCGGCATCATCTTGGCAGATTTTTCAAGCCGCGCCCGCTCGACGGCCTCGCCCGCCGCCTC
This sequence comes from uncultured Gammaproteobacteria bacterium, assembly GCA_963695985.1. Taxonomy (GTDB): domain Bacteria; phylum Pseudomonadota; class Gammaproteobacteria; order Steroidobacterales; family Steroidobacteraceae; genus DATBVX01. Next base: position 387,355 of record CAVOIC010000011.1, on the reverse strand, counting down.
CGGAACGCCGGCAAGCGAAGGTTCTTTTGACGGCTCCGGCGGGCGTTCTGTAGTCTTATGCCCGCTCGTCGACAAAAACATGCCGCTTGGCTCCCTTTCCACCCAAACCAGCGCGCCCCAGGCTGCGCTGGCTGAGCGCTTCTGCCAGACCCGGGCGCTCACGACCGCGCTGATCGCACCGCTGGCGGCCGAGGATTGCGTGGTGCAAAGCATGCCGGACGCCAGCCCGGCGAAGTGGCACCTCGCGCACACCACCTGGTTCTTCGAACAGTTCGTGCTCGCGCCCGACCTGGCCGGCTATCGGGTGTTCGACGAGCGCTACGCCTTTCTCTTCAACTCCTATTACGAGACGGTCGGCGAGCGGCATCGGCGGGCAGATCGTGGGCTGCTGACACGCCCGACGCTGGACGAAGTGCGCGCCTATCGCGATGCGGTCGACGACGCGATGTGGCGCCTGCTGGGTCATGGCATTCGCGCGGAGCTCGCGGACCTTATCGAGCTCGGCATCCATCACGAGCAGCAGCACCAGGAACTCCTCCTCACGGACTTGAAGCACCTCCTGTCCTGCAACCCGCTGCGGCCGGTATATCGTGAGCTCGAGACGTCGGAGTCGCTGCCCGCCGAAGCGCTGGACTTTCATCCGTTTCCGGAAGGCATCTACGAGATCGGGCACCTGGGCGATGCATTCTGTTTTGATAATGAGACGCCGCGTCACCGCGTGTACCTCGAGCCCTTTGAGCTCGCGCATCGCCCGATTACGAACGGCGAGTATCGCGACTTCATTCGCGACGGCGGTTACTCGCAGGCGCAACTGTGGATGTCGGACGGCTGGGCCACCGTGCAGGCACAAGGATGGAAGCGGCCGATCTACTGGAACGATGCGCTCGACGGCGAATTCACGCTCGGTGGCGAGCGCGCGCTCGACGCCGATGTACCCGTGTGTCACGTGAGCTGGTACGAAGCGGATGCTTTCGCGCGCTGGGCCGGTGCGCGCCTGCCGACGGAAGCGGAGTGGGAAGCGGTAGCTGCTCGCCAGCCGGCGCAGGGTAACTTCCGTGATGACGGTTTCCTGCATCCGGGAGCGAACTCCTGGGGTAGCGAGCTGTCGCAACTCTTCGGCGATGTGTGGGAATGGACTTCCTCCGCCTATTCTCCGTATCCCGGCTTTCAGCCCGCGGCGGGCGCGATCGGCGAATACAACGGTAAATTCATGGCGAACCAGTTCGTGCTGCGCGGGGGCTCGTGCGTGACGCCTGCCTCGCACATGCGCGCGACCTATCGGAATTTCTTCTACCCCACGGCGCGCTGGCAATTCGCTGGCATCCGGCTCGCGAAAGGTTCGGCATGAGTCCGAACCGCGCCGCAGTCTCGTTGATGCGAGGGGCGGCGCCCGCAGGCGATCTGCTCCTGGCTGAAATCCTCGCGGGGCTGACGTCCAGGCCGAAGTACCTTTACCCGAAATTCTTCTACGACGAGCGCGGCTCGCTCCTCTTCGATCAGATCTGCGAGCTGCCCGAGTATTACCTCACACGCACCGAAACCGCGATCCTCGCCGCGCGCGCACCCGCGTTCATTCGCGCATTGGGTCCGGGCCTGCGCCTGATCGAGCCGGGGAGCGGCTCGAGCGCCAAGACGCGCATCCTGCTCGATGCCATGCACACGCCGGCGAGCTACGTGTGCGTCGACATTTCCCGCTCACACCTGATGGCTGCCGCACGTGCGCTGGCCGAGCGCTACCCGGAGATCGAGATTCTTCCCGTGTGCGCGGATTTCACCCAACCCTTCGAGATTCCCGCCGGTACCGAGCCCGTGGAATCGACGCTCGTGTTCTTCCCGGGCTCGACCATCGGTAACTTCGATCGCTCCGAGGCGATCGCGCTGCTTGCCATGATGCGTGATCTCGCGGGCATGGAAGGACGTGTCCTGGTAGGAGCAGATCTGCGCAAGTCACCGCAGATACTTGAAGCCGCCTACAACGATGCGGCCGGCATCACCGCGGAGTTCAACCTGAATCTGCTCGAGCGCCTGAACCACGAGTTCGGCGCCGACTTCGATCTCAGCGCGTTCATGCATCGCGCGCCCTGGGTGGAGGCGGAGAGCCGCATCGAGATGCATCTCGTGAGCACGCGCCGGCAAATGGCGCACCTCGGCGGCGTCGAGATCGTCTTCGAGGAAGGCGAATCGATCTGGACCGAGAGCTGCCACAAGTACGATCGCGCGCAGTTTGCCGCGATGGCGCTGGACGCCCGGCTGGGCGTGGAAGCGGTTTGGACAGACAAGGAGGAGCGCTTCAGCGCTCAACTGCTGCGACCCATTACTTAGAGCCCCTCACCCTGGCCCTCTCCCCGAAGGCGGGGCGAGGAAGAAGAAAGGCGCCGCGGTGGGGGCGGAACGAAACACTGAATCGGGGAACTCATCATGGCCAATAACACTACCGATATCCGCAACCTGGCGCTGATCGGTCAAGCCGGCGCCGGAAAAACTCTGCTGGCCGAAGCGCTGCTGTTCGACGCGGGTGCGATCCGCGCCAAGGGCAGTCTCGTGCGCGGCACGACCGTGTGTGACTACGACCCGCAGGAAAAAAAGCTCCAGCACTCGCTCGATGCTGCGATCTGCACGTTCGAAGCGGGTGACACGCGCATCAACCTCATCGACACCCCGGGATTTCCGGATTTCGTCGGCCGCTCGCTCAGCGTGCTCGAAGCGGTCGAGACCGCGGCCGTAGTCGTCAGCGCCGTAGCGGGAGTCGACCCGGTCACGCAGCGCATGATGGACTTCGCCAAGGAGCGCGAGCTGTGCCGGCTCGTGATCATCAACAAGATCGACAGCCGCGAAGCGCACGTCGCGGACACCCTCGCACAGGTGCGCGAGCTCTTCGGTCGCGAGTGCCTGCCGCTCAACCTCCCGGCCGAGGGTGGCAAGAAAGTGATCGACTGCTTCTTCCAGCCGCACGGCGGCCCGGCCGACTTCGGCTCGGTGGACGCGGCGCACACCGAGATCATCGACCAGGTGGTCGAGCTCGACGACGACCTGATGGCGCTCTACCTCGAGCAGGGCGAGGAGCTCAACCCCGAGCAGCTGCACAATCCGTTCGAGCGCGCGCTGCGCGAAGGACACCTGGTGCCGGTGTGCTTCGTCTCCGCGGAGACCGGCGCCGGCGTGCACGAGCTCATCGAGATCATTCGCCGCCTGATGCCGAATCCCGCCGAGGGCAATCCACCGCCGTTTCTCAAAGGCGAAGGTGATGCGGCCGAGCGCGCCGAGGTGAAGCCGGATCCCGCCCGGCACGTGATCGCGCACGTCTTCAAGGTCACGGTGGATCCCTTCGTCGGCAAGCTCGGCATCTTTCGCATTCATCAGGGCACCGTGCGTAATGGCAGCCAGCTCTTCGTCGGCGATGCACGCAAACCGTTCAAGGTCGCGCACCTCTTCCGCATGATGGGCAAGGAGCACGCGGAAGTGTCCGCCGGCATTCCCGGCGACATCTGCGCCGTGGCAAAAGTGGACGAGTTGCACTTCGATGCGGTCCTGCACGACTCGCATGACGAAGACCAGTTTCACCTCAAGTCGATCGTGTTTCCGCCGCCAATGCTCGGCGTCGCGATCGAACCGGAGCGGCGCGGCGAAGAGCAGCGGCTCTCCGATTGCCTGCACAAGCTCGTGGCGGAGGATCCGTGCGTGCGGGTCGAACATCACGCCAGCGTGAATGAGACCGTCCTCTATGGCATGGGCGAGCTGCACCTGAGGATGATGCTCGAGCGCATGGCCGAACGGTACGGCGTGCACGTCAAGACACATCCGCCGAGCATTCCGTATCGCGAGACCGTCACGCGCCTGGCCGAAGGCCACTGCCGACACAAGAAGCAGACCGGCGGTGCGGGCCAGTTCGGCGAGGTGTACCTCAAGGTCGAGGCGCTCGCGCGCGGCACGGGCTTCGAGTTCGTCGACGAGGTCGTGGGCGGCTCGATTCCCCACCAGTTCATTCCCGCAGTAGAAAAAGGAGTGCGCCAGGTGCTGGGCGAAGGCGCGATCGCGGGCTACCCGCTGCACGACGTGCGCGTCATCGTGTACGACGGCAAGTACCACCCGGTCGACTCCAAGGAAGTCGCGTTCGTGTCCGCGGGCCGCAAGGCGTTCCTCGATGCGATCAACCAGGCAGGCCCGATCGTGCTCGAGCCGATCGTGCGCGTTGAGATCACAGCGCCCTCCGCTTCCATGGGAGACATCACCGGCGATCTCGCCACCAAGCGCGGCCGCATCAATGGCAACAACTCGCTGCCCGGTAATCGCGTCAGCATCGGCGCGCTCGTGCCGCTCGCGGAGCTCAACGAGTATCAGTCGCGGCTCAAGTCACTGACGGGCGGTGAAGGCACCTACACGATGGAGCTGAGCCACTACGACCCGGTGCCGCCGAAGAAGCAGCAGGAGCTGATATCGGCGTTCAAGCCGAAAGCAGAACAGGAATAGCGATCAGAGCGGCTTCGCGCCGCGAAGGCCAGCGCCTGAGCCCGCCACTTCGCTCGTCAGCGAGCGAAAGGCATCACTCCGGCGTCACGAACTCCTTCGGCTTGGAGGAGCCCGCGCCGAAGAAGAACTTCTCCATCTCGCCTTCGAGGAACTTGCGCGCCTTGGGGTCGATCGGCGTCAGGCGGTATTCGTTGAGGAGCGTCGTCTGGTGCTGCACCCAGCGCGCCCAGGCTTCCTTCGAGACGTTCTCGTAGATGCGCTTGCCGAGCTCGCCGGGGTACGGCGCGCGATCAAGTCCGGGCGCTTCCCGGCCGAGCAGCACGCACTGCACCGTGCGGCTCATGCGAGAGCCTCGCCAAACACAGAATCGATGAGCGATTTCACGGGTGCCGGAAGCCCAAGCGCCTGAGGGGCGGCTGCGTTATACCAGACGTACCGTTCCGGCTCCATCACGCGCGACTCCGCAGTGCATTCGATGCGGATCGGCTCGATGCGCAGATCGAAATGCGTAAAGGCGTGATCGAGCGGTGCCAGGGTGGCGCGCGAGCCCACGTCGGATCGCAGCTCTCGCGTGCTCCACTCGACTGCGGCGTCCGGCGTCGCGAATTCGGGCAGTCCCCACAGCCCGCCCCAGATGCCCTGCGGCGGGCGGCGCTCTAGGAGCACGAACTGTCCGCCGCGAATGGCAACCAGCATGCAGGTGCGACGCGACGGCCGCGTTCGGCGCGGCCGCGGTGTCGGGAGCGACTCCTGGGTCCCCGCCGCGCGCGCCACACAAGTCTGCGCCAACGGGCAGGCGGCACAGAGCGGACGGCGCCGCACACACACGGTCGCGCCCAGATCCATCATCGCCTGCGTGTAGGCAGCGATGCGCGCATGAGGCGTGCACTCTTCGGCGCGCGCCCACAACTGCACATTCACCACCGGCGTGCCAGGAAAACCTTCGATACCGAAGTGGCGCGCGAGTACGCGCTTGACGTTGCCATCGAGAATCGGATGGCGCTCACCGCGCGACAGGGCGAGGATCGCACCCGCGGTCGAACGCCCGATCCCGGGCAGCGCTTCGATCTGCGCCAAGGTGCCGGGCATTTGTCCGCCGTGCTGCTCCACCAGGAGCTGCGCCGCGCGATGGAGATTGCGCGCCCGCGCGTAGTAGCCGAGCCCCGACCAGCGATGCAGCACTTCGTCCAACGGCACAGCCGCCAATGCGGTCACATCCGGGAAGCGTTGCATGAACGCTTCGTAGTACGGAATGACCGTGCTCACCTGCGTCTGCTGCAGCATGATCTCCGACACCCACACGCGATAGGGCGTGGGCTCGCGCTGCCAGGGCAAGTGCTTGCGCCCGTGCGCATCGAACCAGTCGAGCAGCGCAGTCGCAAGGCGATCTACGCTCATGGCACCCTACCGTGAGGCGCTCGAGACGGAGCGCTCCCTCGCCGCCTTCTCGACGTTGGTGAAGAGCTCGAGCGTTCCCGACCGCAGCGTGCTGATCATCAGCCGCGGCCCGAACAGCGGCGGAACCCAGAACTTCGGCAGGATCTCCATGCGATAGACGAGCTGGGTGCCGTGCTCGTTCGTCTGCCACTGCGAGCGCGTGACGCCGAATTCGACATCGCTCTGATCCAGGATCGCGGTCGCCAGGAGCTCGTCCGGACGCTCCTCGATGAGCTCCACCCGCTGCATCGTGCGACACAGGAGCGCACCGAGACAGCCGCGCATGCGGGTGTAAAGGTGCACCGAGTGATCGCCCTCGCGACTCAGCACGCGGCTCTCCTTGATGCGGGGATCGAGCGTCGGGTAGGCGTCATAATCGGTGAGTACGGCGTGCACTGCGTCCGCCGGCGCATCGAGCTGCGCGACGAACTCGACTACGTAGCGGTCACCCTGCATGCCGACTTCCAGACGCTCCACGTCGAGGGCGCGTGCGGTCGGGCTCAGCGCGAGCGTCGCCGCGGCGCCGATCAAGGCTTCTTGCCACCGAACCACTTGCCGAGCTTCTCCTTGAGCTTGTCCGTGAGCGCCTGCTTCTCTTGCTCTACTTTCCTGCTGGCCTCGGCCTTGGCGAGCGCATCGAGGTCCGGCCGCACCTTCGGGTCCGCCAGCGTGCCGCTCACGCGCATCGGAATGTCGGCGGCCTTCAGGTCCTTCATCTCCGCGCCCGCCCCCGATTCAGGAATGCGGTAGACGCTGGTTTGCAGCCGATAGTCCACGGCCTGCGAGACGAGATTGAGCGTGCCCTCGCCGCTCGCCTTGAGGTAATCCATGTCGATCTGCAGGTCGCGATTGGACAACACACCCTGCTCCACGGTTCCGGTCCCCTTCAAAGTTCTAAACGCCGTGCGCTTGGTGTTCGCTCCGGTCGGCGCCGGCTCGCGCTTCCACAGGGCCCGGGCGCGGCGCAGCTCGTACCACAGGTCCGTGCCTTCCAGTGCACCGTCGGTCACCTCGAAGTCCAGGCGTCCGTCGAGTGAACGCAGCAGCGCATCCGACGTGTTGCCGCGCCCCGCGAGCACCGCTGTCGCGGCACCGGCGCCGCTCAAGCGTTTGCTGTCGAGAAGGTCCTTGAAGAGAGGCGCTAACTGGACGCCGCTCATGTGCTCCTCGATCGAGAGGCGCGCGACGTCGCCGCGCGCGTCGACGACGACGTTGCCACGATGGGCTCCACCGTAGAGCTTCGCCTGCGAGGGATTGAAGCGGACCAGGCCCTTGTTCGCATCGACCGTGAGCTTGACGGCACTCATGCGGATACCGGCCAGCGTCAGCGCGCCCACGGCGAGCGTGCCGCGGCCGTTCAGAGCCTTGAGCTGCTCCAGCGGCAGCTCGAACGGCTTGGCGATGGTGTCTTTCTGTGCCGCCTTCTCTTCCGGGGCGAGATAGCGATCGAGGTCGAGCTGGTCGACCGTCAGGTCGAAGCTGAGGGCATTGTTCTTGAGGTCTTCGATGCCGGCGCGCCCGGTCACGTGCGTGTCATCGAGCGTGAGCTTGAGTTTGTCGAACAGCACACTCTGGTCGGTGGCCTTGAAGGCGGCGTCGAAGGCGAGCGACGACAGGACCTTCGCATCGCGCGTGCGCGGCGCTTCCTCGCCGAGCTGCCGCAGCAGATCCCGCGGCGAGGTCGCCGGCAGCTTGAGCGTGCCGGCCAGGCTCGGCCGGTCGACGATTTTCTGGCCCTTGACGCTGCCGCTGAGCTCGGCGCCGGCGAAGTGCACAGTGAAATTCGGCACGTCGAGCGTTTGCTGATTCAAATCGGCGGCGAGTTCAGGCACGGTGAGCTTCAGCGTGCGCTCCTTCGCCCCTTTTTCCGTGGGCACACGCACGATTTCCGCATCGAGGCCCTTCGCACCGTACTGCCGGGCCTGTGTGTCGAGCCTCGCCTCGGTCTTGAGCTTGAGGCGCGTCGCGGGCGTGCCCTTGCCCTGATCGGCGGTGAGGGTGAGATCGAGATCGAAAGGCTCGGGGCCGCCGAGGCGTCCGGTCGACGCGTCGAGACCCATCACGCGCCAATGACTGCCCGAACCGAGGTCGCGATAGTCGAGCGCAGCGTCCTTGAGGGTGAGGCCCGCGATGCTCGTCGAGGTCATCTCCTGGGTCTTGCCACCCGTACTCGAGGATCGGGTGAGGTCCTCCCAGTTCGTGTGGCCGTGCTCATCCTTGACGAGGTTCACACGCAGTCCGTCGAGGCGCAGCCGGCGCACTTCGAACCGGCCGCGCAGCAGCGGGATGAGCTTGACGCCGACGTCGGCGGATTTCACCTCGACAAACGGGCCCGGCGCGAAATTGACCGGATTGCCGAGCTGCGCGTGGCCAGTCTCAATCGCGAGCCACGGAAAGACGGATAGTGAAAGCTTGCCTTCGAGCTTGAGGTCACGTCCGGTGCGATCGCGCACCGCCTGCGCGATGTCGTCTTTGTAATCGTTGGGGTCCACCAACGCGACCACGGCGATGGCGCCCAGTACCAGCAGCACGACCGCGCCTAGAATCGCCCAGCCCGCGATCTTCAGGGCCCGCATTCCTCACTCCTCTTAATTAAGGATGGCGCCTGGCCTGAAGCGAGGCGCCGCCCATTCTAGCTTGAGGAGTGGACCGCGGCGGGTCGAAAACAGTTCGATCGGCGGCTGTCAGCTTTCGCCGTCAGTGGTCACAGAGGTTGATGGTGCCGCTCAGGCTGTTGACCCGCACCTGCGCCTTGCCGTCGCTCTGCCGGAAGTGCAGCTCGCGCCCGGGACCATGTTCGCTCTTGGACTGCGACTTCGGCCCGAAGCAGTTGTCGATGTCGCCGGAGAAGGTCTCGATGTCGAACTCGGCATCGACCGGCGACTTGAAGACAAAGGACAGGTCCCCGGAAATCGTTTCGCCATCGACCTTCGCCTCGCCCGTGAGCGCGCCGCGCAGCGACAGGTCTCCGGAAGTGGTGCGCAGGCGCGCGCGCGTGATCGTGTCGAGTGACAGGTTGAGGTCGCCGCTCACGGTGTTCGCCGTGATCTCACCCGCAACGCGAGTCGCCTGGGCATTGCCACTCACCGTCGTCAAGGTCAGCACCGAGGGCTTGCCTTCGCCGTGCAAAATCACATCGCCACTCACAGTCTTCACTTCGGCCTCTTCCGCCGCGATATCCGTCGACACTTCGCCCGAGACCGACTGCAGGCGCTGGGACCCCGCCACGTCCTTGACCGAGATCTCCGCGCTCACCGTGTTGACGTCGAGGCGGCTGCCGGACGGAACACGGATCGAGAGCTCTGCTTCGCCGTCATCGCCCCAATGCGTGGACTTCTTGAGCTGCACCTTGATCTGGGTGCGCTTGCCCTCGCTGGTGAAATCCAGCCGCTCGACGCCCTCGCCCAGCGAGCCGGTGATCCGCACTTCGTTGCGGTCCCAGCCGCTTACTGTCACGGTGCCAGCGACATTGGAGATCTCGACCTCGCCCCTGGGATCGGCCTGAAGCGAGCGATCGATCTCTTCGGCGAAGGCGAGCGAAGAGCACAGCAGTGCAGCGAGCAGGAAGTAGCGTTTGGTCATGATGCGGTCCTCGAAGGAATCGTATCGGCGATGTGGTTGACGTTGGCGAGCAAGGTCAACTCATCGTGATAGGTGTTCAGGAGCAGCTCGCGCAGCAGCGTGTCGTTCGGGGCGAGCTGCAGCGCGGCGTTGATCTCGCCGAGCGCACGGCGGATCTCGTTCAGATTGCGTTCGACCTTCTGGCGCTCGAGCGGCGGCAGCCGGTCCAGGCGTTCGGCGAGACCGATCATCAGGCTGGCGCGCGCCTGTTCGTACTCCGGCCCAAGCGCGGCGTAGCCGCCGAGACTTGCCTGCTGGTATCGTGCCGCCGATTCGCTGGGGGCGCTCGTTTGCGCGGTGAGGTTGGCTGGAGCCGGGCTGGTTCGTTTCATCAAGCCGATCGGCGAGCAAGGCGCCGAGCGCCATACAGCCGACTGCGGCGGCGAGCGCGAAAGTCCAGCCGATCTGTAGTCCGCGACCGCGTGGCGCCTCGGTGATGTCGAGCTGGCGCGCGATCTGCGGCCACAGGTCGCGCTGCGGCTCGATCGACTGCGGCAGCTGGCCCACCGCCTTCAGCACCGGGTCGTGCTCATCGCCATTGTGGTATGCGTCTTTCACGCTTGCCTCATGCACTCAGGCGCTCACGCAGCAGGCGGCGCGCGCGGTGCAGCTGCGCCTTGCAGGTACCGACCGCGATGCCGAGCATGTTGGCCGCCTCTTCATGTGTGTAACCATAAATTCCGTAGAGCACCAACACGTGCCGCGCGCCTTCGGGTAACGATTCGATCGCCGCCTCGACATCGAGCGGCGGCATGGCATCGGCCAGCGCGCCCGGTTCGATCTCGCCGCCCTCCTCGTCCTGCGGAGCGGGCACCACTTCGAGGTGACCCTTGCGGCCGCGGGCGAGCGAGGCATTCACGGCGATCCGGTGCAGCCAGGTTCCGAGTGCGCTGCGGCCCTCGAATCGACCGAAATTGCGCCAGGCGCTGATGAAGGTCTCCTGCGTGCAGTCCTCGGCGACCGACGCCTCGCGGGTGAGCCGCAGGCACAGGCCGTACACCCTGCCCGCGTAGGCTCGGTAGATCTGCTCGAAGGCGGCGTGATCGCCCGCGCGCGCGCGTTCGATCCACTGCTCCTCTGCGTCGATCGCCCGCGTTTGCAATGTCATTGCGGCGCTCTGGCCCATCCCCATGCATCGATACTACCAGCCGCGTCACGCGAGGCGCGCCGCGCACAAATCAGAGGGTTACCGACGGGTTAGAGGCGAAGCGGGGTCTGAAGGTTTGAATTATCCCTGCCGCTGACGTTCGATCTCTGCCAACAGGCGCTCCTCCTGCGCCCGCAGCTCCGGAGTGAACTCCTGGCCGAAATCAGCGGCCTCGAACAGCGGGCGAATCTCGATCACGGACTCCTCGCCAGGCGACGGGTGCGGGCAGCGCCGGATCCACTCGATCGCCTCTTCCATGGACTTTACCTGCCAGATCCAGTAGCCCGCGATCAGCTCCTTCGTTTCCGCGAATGGGCCGTCCAAGACTTGGCGCTCGTCGCCCGAGAACTTCACCCGCTTCCCCCTGGAGCTCGGGCGGAGGCCGTCGCCCGCCAACATCACGCCCGCCTTCACCAGCTGCTCGTTGAACCTCCCCATGTCGGCGAGCAGCTTCTCGGCCGGCATCACGCCCGCCTCGGAGTTCTTGGTTGCCTTCACAATCACCATGACTCGCATCGCGTGTCTCCTTCAGTTGGTGCTGCCTCTGAAGTGGCGACGAACGAGGACAGTCCAGATCGACACGCCAGCGACTTTTCTCGCACGCCGCCGCGCGTTCAGTGTGCCAGTCTTACCCCGGCTCGCGCCCGGAGAACCAGTTCACCGCGTAGCGGATGAGCTGCGGACTGTTGCTGATGCTCAGCTTCTTCTTGATGCGCTGGCGGTGCGATTCCACGGTCTTGACACTGAGATTGAGGCCCTCGGCGATCGCACGAGTGCTCGTGCCCTTGCCGATGAGGTGCAGGATCTGCAGTTCGCGATTGCTCAGCCGGTCGATCGGGTTGAGCGAGGTGTAGTGGCCGCCCGAGGTGAACCGATCCACCAGGATCTTGTTCACGGCCTCGCTCACGTAGACACCGCCATCGAGCACCTTGCGCAGCGCGAGCAGGAACTGCTCGCTCGCGGCCTGTTTCATGATGTAGCCGTTGGCGCCCGAGCTCAGAATGCGCTCGGCGTAGATGGTCTCATCGTGCATCGACAGCACCAGGATCGGCAGGCGCGGGTGCTGTGCGCGCGCATCGGTCACCAGGTCGATGCCATCGCCCTGCTTGAGCGAGATGTCGACGATGACCACGTCGGGATGCAGCTCGCGAATCGCCGTGCGCGCGTCCTTCACGGTCTCCGCTTCGCCGCAGACGACCAGGTCGTCCTCCTGGTCGATCAGGCGGCGCAGGCCCTGACGCACGATCGGATGATCGTCGACGATCAGCACGCGCCGTCCCTTCTTCCGGGTCGATGTCCCTATCGGTTGCTTCAGCGTCGATTGAGCTCCGGTCATCATCGTCTCCTGCTCCCCTGCTTCAAGTTTGAACTCCACTGCCCTCGGCCGTCGGCGGCTGTCGGCACTTGCAGATGACCCGCAGCCCTCCGCCCGGCGCGGGCTCCAGCGTTATGGAACCGGACAGCATGCTCGCCCGGTACTCCATGATCTTCAGGCCCATGCCGCGGCTGAGTTGCGCATCGCGCGCCATGCCACGGCCGTTGTCGCGCACGCCGAGCATCACGTCCTCCGCGGTCACCTGCAGCTCGATCACGATCTGGCTGGCGTGGCCGTGCTTCACGGCGTTGTTCACCGCCTCCTGCGCGATGCGATACAGGTGATTGCACGCGGCCGCATCGAGAGTGAGCTGCGGCCAGACCTTGCCGCGAAAGCGCACCTTGACCCCATACATGTCGCTGGCCCGCGTCGCGAGCGCGCGCAGCGCCGAGGGCAGACCGCCGCGCTCGACGCTCACAGGCGAGGCACCGCGTGCCAGCGCACGCGCACTGTCGATGGCGCCATTGACGAGCGTCACGATCTCCTCCGCATCGCCGGTTGCGGGTGATTGCTCGCGCCGCAACCGCGCGACCAGGCCGGTCAACATCAGCGCCACGCCGGTGAGCTCCTGGCCCAGGCCGTCGTGCAGGTCGCTGCCGATGCGCCGCTGTTCACGGTTCGCGATGTCGATGATCTCGCGCTCGAGCTCGCGCCGTTGCGTGACGTCCTCGAGCACGAGCAGTCGATGCGCCTCACCGCCGATCGCGATTGGCGTGATGACGCACCCGGCGGTGAAGAAGTGCCCGTCGCGATGCACGCAGTGGACGTCGCGCGCACAGAAATCGGCTTCAGTCAGCTGGTGATCGATCTCGTCGCGCGCTTCGTTGTACTGGCTCTCGGTGTAGCGGGTCAGCATGCGCGCGTGCCGGCCGATCAGCTCACGGGGCTCATGCCCCGTCAGGCGCCGGATGGCACCGTTGGCGAGCCGTATCGTGCTCGAGGAATCGAGCACGAGCACGCCTTCGCGCATGGCATCGAGGATGCGCGCCTGGATCTTGAGCGCTTCTTCACCGCGGCGTCGCACGGTTACTTCCGTGCTCGCGATCGTGAGCCCGGTCGGCTGCCCCTCGTGCATCACCAGGCCCACGCGATTCTCGAACCAGTGCACTTCGCCGTCGACGACGTGGCGCAACTCGTAGGTCTGCGGTTGGTGCGTGGCCAGTGCCCGCGCGTGGACCGCCCGCACCGGCTCACGCTCCTCCGGCGGCAGCAGCTCGAGGATCGAGCGTCCTATCAGCTCCTGCGGCGCGTGACCGAACATGGGCCGGTTCGCGAACTGGATCTGCAGCTCCAGGTCGGTCAGCAGCAGCAGGTCCGGCACGTTCTCGGTCACCGCGCGCAGCCGCTCATTGCTCGTGGCGAGGTGCTGCTCGGCGCGCTTGCGCGCGTCGATGTCCATCGAGGTGCCGATGATGCGCAGCGGCTTTCCAGCCGCATCCCGCTCGACGATGCGCCCGCGGTCGAACATCCAGCGCCAGGTGCCGTTGGCGCACTGGACGCGGTATTCGAGTTCCAGGTGATCGCTGCTGCCTTCCAGGTGCTGCTTCAGCAGCGGCTCGATGTAGCGCTGATCATCGGGGTGCACACGCTTGGCCCAGGGAAAGGGCTCGGCGTACCACTCTTGCGGCGACCAGCCCGTCATCCTGAACCACTGTTCGCTGCGACGCGCGCTCTGTTGCGTGACGTCGAGGTCCCAGTACGCAATGTTGCTGCCCCACAGGACCGTCTCGAAGCGCCGTTCGCTGTCGCGCAGGCGCTGCTCGACCGCTTTGCGCTGGCTGATCTCGTGTGCACTCAGGAGCACGGCACGGACTTCAGGCTGAGCGAGCAGATTCACGAGCGTGCAATCGAACCAGAGGCGCACGCCGTCCCGCCTGAGGAACTGCACGTCGCAGCGCCGCTCACCACCGCCCGCTTGCGTACCCACGAGCGCCTGCAGCTGCTCGCGCAGAACCCGCTGGTCGTCCTCCGCGATGCGCTCGAACACGAGACGATTCGCGAGCTCGCCGGGCGCAAAGTCCAGCAACGATTGTGTGCGCCGGTTGCAGTAGAGAATCGTGCCGTCCGGAGTCAGCAGCAACACGAGCGCCGGGGATTGATCGATGATGGCGCGGAACACGGAATCCGAATAAGTCACATCCCGCGCAGCATCCGGCGCTGCGTACAGATCGACGATGGATTCTCGCGGCACGCTCAACTGACACCACCGATCCTGGCGGCACTCCCGAGTACAGCATATCGAGATTCACGTCCCTGTGCCTTCGGTCAATTCGCCTTCGAGCGCGGGCATCGTGCACGCGGTGTGCTTTGTGAAGAGAACGTCAATGATGGCGTGTTAGTATTTTTCCCGTGGACCTGCTCTCCGACGTTCCAAGGAGTTCAGTCATGCGATTGGCAGTGATGCGATTTGGGAGCCTGGTCGGACTCCTGCTCATGGCGAGCCTTGCCCTCGCTGCAAAACCGAGCGAGCCCGCGATGACGGCTATCGTGGGCGTCACGGTCGTTCATCCAGAGCGTGATGCGGCGAACGCTCTGGTTGCCGATCAGACCATCCTAGTCTCAGGATCGACGATTCAGTCCTTGGGTCGGCGCAACAAAACGCGGGTGCCGCGCGGCGCACGTGTCATCGATGCGCAGGGCAAGTGGGTGATCCCCGGTCTGATCGACGCGCACGTTCACTTCTTTCAGTCGGGCAATCTCTACACACGGCCGGACGGTGCCGACTTCAACCGCTATCGGCCCTACGCGGAAGAGGTCGCGCGCAACAAGGCACGCCTGCCGGCGACGTTCAAGGTGTGGCTGGCAAGCGGCGTCACGGGCGTCGTCGACATCGGCGGGCCGTTCTGGAACTTCGAGGTCCGCGATCGCGCGCGCAACACGGAAGCGGCCCCGCGCGTAGTAGTCGCGGGTCCGCTGATCTCCATGGTCGACCGGCCCGCGCTCGATCTCGGCGATCCACCGATCATTCGCATCGACAGCGCCGACAGCGCCCGCGAAGCTCGTAGCGCGCGAGCTCGAGCGCAAGCCCGACTACATCAAGGTGTGGTTCATTCACCGTCCGAGCGATGACCTCGAGGCACAGACCGTGATCGTGCGCGCGACCGGCGATGCAGCCCACGCTGCGGGCGTACCGCTCGCGGTTCATGCCACTGAGCTCGAAACCGCAAAGGCGGCGCTGCGCGCCGGCGCCGATTACCTCGTGCATTCCGTCGTCGACGAGCCCGTAGACGAGGAGTTCATCGCGCTGATCAAGGAACGACACGCACTGTACTGCCCGACGTTATTCGTGTTCGAAAGTTACGAGTACGCGCTGAGCAACCTCTGGACCGCGACGCCCGAAGAGCAACGCCTCGCCGATCCACAGATCCTCGCCAGCATGCATGATCTCGATCGCATCCCTAAGGAAATGATCCCCGAACGGGTCGCGAAGCTCATGCAGAAGCACGAGCCGCCGCCCGCACCGACCGTGGCGCTCGCAAATCTGCGCCGCGTGTGGTCCGAGGGCGTGACGGTCGTGATGGGCACGGACGCCGGCAACATCGGCACGCTGCATGGACCCTCGGTTTTCCGCGAGATGGCGCTCATGCACGAGGCGGGCTTGAGTCCACTCGAAGTGCTCCGATCGGCCACCAGCAATGGCGCGCAGGCGCTGCGTCTGGCAGAGCGCGTCGGCACGATCGCGCCAGGAAAGCTCGCGGATCTCGTGATCCTGGACGCGGACCCGCTAGCTGACGTCGGCAACCTGAGTCACGCCTATCGCGTCATCAAGAACGGCGCAGTCTTCGACCCGAAAGCGCTCATCGACTCGATCCGATAGCGGTCCATCCCGCCCATGCAGTCCCTCGGCACGGCGCTGCGGGTAGTGTTGGCCGAAAATGACGTGTCGTTGACCTTCGGACGAACTGCGGCGGTGCGATACTGCGCTCATGCCAAGGCGTAACGCTCTCGCCGCTTCGCCGAAGCGCGCCAAGACGCATCGCGTCGTGATGCTCGCCTACGCGGACGCGCAGGTGCTCGACATCACGGGCCCGCTCGAGGTGTTCGCACGCACATCACGCTGGCTGCGTGACCATCGCGCGCTGCGTGTGCCCGCTTACGAGATCGAGCTCGTTGCGCCGTCCGCAGGCGCCTTCGCGACCTCGGGCGGGCTCAGGCTCGTCGCCGAGCGCTCCTTCCGCGACGTCGAGCGCATCGACACGCTGCTGCTCGCGGGCGGGATCGGCTACGAGGCCGTGACGCACAACCGCGAAGTGATCCGCTGGATTCAGCGCAAGGCACGCACGGTCGAGCGTGTGGGCTCGATCTGCACCGGGGCCTTCGTGCTCGCGGCCTGCGGGCTTCTCGATCACAAATCCGCAACCACTCACTGGGCGTACTGCGACCGCCTGGCGCGTGCGGTGCCGGGTTGCGACGTCAATGCCGATGCGCTCTACGTGCGCAACGGCAACATCTATACCTCGGCCGGTGTCACGGCCGGCATGGACATGGCGCTCGCGATGGTCGAGGAGGACTGGGGCAAGGCGGTGGCGCTCGCGGTGGCCCAGGAGCTCGTCATGTTCCTCAAGCGCCCTGGAGGACAGTCCCAGTTCAGTCGCTACCTGCAGGCGCAGCAGCGCGAGGACCGCTTTGGGAAGGTGCAGCTCTGGGTGCTGGAGCATCTCGATGGGGAGCTCTCGGTGGAGAGGCTCGCGCAGATGGCGGGACTGAGCGTTCGGCATTTTTCGCGGCTGTTCCGAACCACGGTCGGCGTATCGCCGGCGGCCTTCGTGCAGCGCGTGCGTGTCGAAGAAGCACGTCATTGCATCGAGGATGGCGCCGATCGCCTCAAGGGGGTCGCGCGGCGCTGCGGCTTCCAGGACGAACAGTCTCTGCGCCGTGCGTTTCGGCGCGCGCTCGGCGTCACGCCCGCAGAATATCGCACGCGATTCGCGAGTTAGCCGGCGGCGAAGCCCCACTCTAGCTGGAGCGTACGTTTCGCGGCCGGGTTGCGCCACTTTCGGACGGTGCAATATAGTGCTCCACCGCGCTCCCAATGTTGTGCGCGAATGTGGAGACTCAATCGCGGTCGGACTTCGCACACACGCGTGCCTCAGCCGGGGAGTTGATGGCGTAAGCAGCAGCTCTGCTCCGACCGGTTAACAAATCGCGCCCACGTAGTCAGGGAATACGACAGGTTAACGATGGCTGGCAGGTCTAGTGCGTCCGTCGCACCGAGCGTGCATCTCTTGAATAGCGAGAGCGACAACCGTCGCATGATCGAGCGTTATCTTCAATCGCTCGGCAATGATCTCTACATTCTCGAAGCGGGCTGTGGACGGTACTGGCCGCTGAAGCTCGACGGTACCACGGTGCATCTCACCGGAATTGATCTCGACGAAACGGCCCTGTCGGCACGTCGCGACCTCGAACGCGCTCACGTTGCTGATCTTCGCACCGTGCAATTGCAGGCCAATAGTTTCGATGTTGTCTATTGTGCCTTCGTGCTCGAGCACATCGACGGTGCAGAACGTGTGCTCAAGAATTTCGCTGAATGGGTGCGCCCCGGCGGGCTCATTGTCTTGCAGTTTCCTGACCGCAATACTGCCTTTGGCTTCCTCACGCGGTGGACCCCGCTTTGGGCACATGCAGCTTGGAAGCGCTGGATCGAAGGCACAAAGACCGCGGGGCAGCCTGGGCACGCACCCTACCCGGTGGTCTATGATTCCATCTGTACCATCACAGGCATTCGGGAATTCTGCCGTACTCACGGCCTCGAGATACTTGAGGAACACGGGCACGGCTACTACACGAGCCAGAGAGGGGGCAGCTTGATGCGAGCCGTAATGCGAACCGTTTCGGCCCTCTCTCTTGGCAAGTTTGCCTGGCGTTACAACAATCTGACGCTAATCCTGCGGAGGATGAAGTAGCCCTCGATCACATGACTACCGCAGCGGATGCGGCCAGGCAGCGAAATGGAGCGGGTGAAGGGAATCGAACCCTCGTCACTTGGTTGGGAACCAAGAGCTCTACCATTGAGCTACACCCGCGCGGGCCTGTGATTCTACGAGGGCGCCTGCCGGATGGGCAACGGTGGCGTCGGTCAAGTCCACCTGCCCGCCCGGTTCAGTGCTTGCCCGCAAGCTCCTTCAGCAGCACGTAGTAGTGTGTCAGGCCGTTGTAGAAGGAACTGACGGGCAGACGCTCGTTCAGACCGTGAGAAAGAACGTCACTTTCCTTGCTGAACGCGGCCGATACCCCGTAGGTCGGAATGCCCGCCTGGCTGAAGATCGCCCCATCGGTGGCGTATGAAACCATTTCCGGCACGATCGGGATTCCCGGATAGATGCTGTGCACCGCCTTCGCGACAGCCGACATCACGTCGGCGCGAATGGGTGAAGGCTTGGCGAGCGCCGGGTTGTTAATAACCTGCACGTTCACCTGATCGCCCGCAAGTCGCTGCAGGGTGCCTTTCACCTCATCGAGGCTCATACCCGGGAAGACGCGGCAATTAATGGTCGCGGTGGCTGTCTGAGGCAGCGCGTTCGGAGCGTGGCCTGCTTTCAGCATCGTCGCGACACAGGTGGTACGAGTTCGACCGACATCCGCAGGACTCTGGAACAGGGTCTCTGCGGCGGCCTCATCGCGCGGATCCTGCGCAAAACGAGCCATCGCCTGGCCAAGTTCGCCCGGAGTCACGGCGGCTGAAGCTTTCAGATCACCGAGTGTCCAATCGTTCCACATCACCGGAAAGCGATAGGCTTGCACGGCCTTGAGCACATCCGCGAGTTGGTAAATCGCGTTGTCGCTGCGCGGCCGCGAGCTGTGCCCGCCGGGATTGTGAATCGTCAACTCAAAAGTCACCGAGGACTTTTCGGCGCCTTGTATCCTGTACACCTGCGGCTTTCCGGTGCGCTCGTCGAAACTGCCCTCTCCACCATCGCCGTTCAATGCGAACTCGGCTTCGACCAGGTCGCGGTGATTCGTTACCAGATCGCGGGTCGTGTCCTGCTCAGTCTCCTCATCGCCTGTGAACACGATCACCAGGTCCCGCGTGGGTACAAAATGCTCGGCCTTCAGGCGCAGGAACGTGGTGGCAATTTGTGTCAGATCGCCCTTGACGTCATAGGTGCCGCGGCCGAAGAAAAACCCGTTCTCTTCGATCAGCTGGTACGGATCACGTTCCCATTCCTCGCGATTGGCCGTGACGACATCCATGTGAGCGAGAAGCAGTATCGGCTTTCCGCCGCTGCCATCGCCGCGATAGCGCACGACGAGAGATGCCGTTTCACCGAGCGGCAGGATGTGGATGTCCTCGCTGGCGAAGCCGCCCTCGCGAAACTTGCCGGCAAGGTATTCCGCCATCGCCGGCACCTGGTGCAGGCCGATCGAGGTCTGGTATGCGATGACCTTGCGATAGATCTCAAGCGCTTGTGCACGAACGACCGGCGGCGCGTCGGCCCGCGCGACGGTCGCCGCCAGCAGGACTGTGGCGAGGAACAAGAGGCGTCTGTGCATCGTGGAATTTCCGTAGTGTGGCCGGAGAGAAGTCGGTCTAAAGTTGAAATTCAGGCAGTTTACAGGCGAGCCGGCGTGCGCGGTGGCTCAGCTGCGTAAGGGTGCATGTGGTTTCGCCATGATCCGTGGCCCCGAACTCTCGCGAGGTCCGAATGAACACCAAGATGCCGCCACCGCTCACCGAACTGAAGCTTCCACCCGCGTTACAGGAGGCGGTCACCACCGCGTTCGCCCGCACTCGCCCCATCAGCGTCGCCTACGTGAGCGCCGATCAGCGCCCGCAACTCTCGTTCCGTGGCAGCACCCAGGCGTACAGCGAGACGCAACTTGCTATCTGGGTACGACCGAGCAAAGGCGGACTGGCCGCAGGGCTGGAGAAGAATCCGCACCTCGTGCTGCTGTACGGTGATATCACGCCCGACTCGCGCGCCTTCGTGACGTTCCGCGGGCGCGGACGCATCGACAACACCGAGGCGGTGCGACGCAAGGTCTACGAGACGATGCATCCGCTCGAGCGCGACCGGGACCCGGAGCGCAAGGGCAAGCCGTTGATCATCGACCTCGACAGCGTCGACGGGATCTTTGCCGGCCAGGTGCTGCAGATGCGCCGTTGAGCGGCGGTGCGCGCTCAGCGGATGACGCGCGCACCCTTTCCCTGCATCACCGCTTCGACTTCTTTAGCGTTGACCATCGAGGTGTCGCCAGGTGTCGTCATCGCGAGCGCGCCGTGCGCCGCCCCGTATTCGACGGCTGCCTGCGGACCCTTGCCTTCGAGAAAGCCGTACGCCAGCCCGGAGGCGAAACCGTCGCCGCCGCCGACGCGATCGTAGATCTCGAGATTTTCGCGCATTGCAGACTGGTAGAACTGCCCACCGGCATACAGGATCGCCGACCAGTCGTTGAAGGTTGCGGTGCGCGCGTTGCGCAGCGTTGTCGCCGCGACCTTGAAGTTGGGAAACTCTTTGACCGCGGTCTGGATCATCTTCTTGAAGTTTGCCGGGTCGATCGCGGAGAGGTGCTCATCGAGCCCCTCGACTTCGAAGCCGAGGCACGCGGTGAAATCCTCTTCGTTGCCGAGCATCACGTCGACGTACTTCGCGATGCTGCGGTTGACCCGCTGTGCGCCTGCCTTGCCGCCCTGGCTCTTCCAGAGCGAGGCGCGGTAGTTGAGATCGTAGGACACGATGGTGCCGTGCTTGCGGGCGACCTCGACCGCCTCGATGACGGTTTCAGCGGTGTTCGAGGCGAGCGCGGCGAAGATGCCGCCGGTGTGAAACCAGCGCACGCCCTCCTCGCCGAACAGCTTTTCCCAGTTCACTTCGCCCGGCTTGAGCTGCGAGGCGGCGGAATGGCCGCGGTCGGAACAGCCGAGCGCAGCGCGAATGCCGAATCCCTTCTCGGTGAAATTGAGTCCGACGCGCGTGTTGCGGCCGATGCCGTCGAAGTCGCGCCACATGACGTGCGACAGGTCGACGCCGCCCTGCAAGATGAAGTCTTCCACCAGCCAACCGAGATCGTTCGCCGGCAGCGCGGTGACCACGGCGGCGCGCTTGCCCCAGCACTTGCGCATCGCGCGTGCCACGTTGTATTCGCCGCCGCCTTCCCACACCTGGAAGCTGCGCGCGTTGCGCACGCGGCCGAAACCGGGGTCGAAGCGCAGCATCACTTCGCCCAGGGCGGCGCAGTCCCAACGGGTGTCGCCCGCGGGCCGGATCTTGAGCACGTTGTCCGCCATGAGCTATTTCCCGCGGATGGTCTTGATGAGCTGAATCGTCTGGCGCACTTTCGCCTCGAGGCTCGCGTAGTCCTGCTTCTCGAGCACCTGCTTGGTGATGAGATTGGCACCCATGCCGACTGCGGCGACGCCGGCGCCAAACCAGGCGCGCAGCGATTCTTCCGTAGTATCGACCGCGCCGGTCGGCATGATGCGCGTCCAGGGGCAGGGAGCGAGAATGGCCTTCACGAACTCCGGGCCGCCGACCGGCCCGGCGGGAAATACCTTCACGATCTCACAGCCGAGCTCTTCGGCGAATCCGATTTCCGAGGCGCTGCCACAGCCCGGGCTGTAAGGGATCTTGCGGCGGTTACAGAGCTTGGCGACATCGGGATTGAGTACCGGGCCCACCACGAAGCGCGCGCCGTTCGCGATGTAGATGCCCGCGGTCGGGGCATCCACGATGGAGCCCACGCCCATGATCACGCTGGGGTCTGCCTTGGCAAAGTGACGCGTGACCTCGAGGAAGACATGCGCGGCGAACTCACCGCGGTTGGTGAACTCGATGCACTTAGCGCCGCCATTGGCGCAGGCCTGGATGATTTTCTTGCAGACCTCGACGTCCGGGTGATAGAAGACCGGCACCAAGCCGACGTCCATCATCGTCGCGAGGACTGCCATGCGGTCCTTGACCATTCGAGATCTCCTCACACTGAAGCACGATGCCACATGCACGCGGCGGCACTGCGGGCAAGGGCGAAATTCTGGGTGAAGGGCCGAGCGCGATCAATCCTCGGGATTGTCCCGGGACATTTCGCGCTGTGGCGCAGGGCACGTCTGGGACTAGAGTAGCCTCATGTCCGCTGCAGCATCAGTCCCCGAGAGCGCGCGACGCCAGGTGCGCAGCTACGTTCGTCGCACTGGCCGCATCACGCCGGCACAGGCGCGCGCACTCCAAGCGCTGTGGCCGAAGTTCGGCCTCGAGTACGTCCCACGCACCGTCGACCTCGACGCGGTCTTTGGCCGATGCGCTCCGCGGCTCCTCGAAATCGGCTTTGGCAATGGCGAGGTTCTCGTAGAAGTCGCGGCGCAGCGAGGTGATTGGGACTGTGTCGGCATCGAAGTTCACGAGCCCGGAGTCGGCCGGGCACTGCTGCAAGCCGAGGCTCGCGGGCTCACCAATCTGCGCCTGTTCCGTCACGATGCCGTTGAGGTGCTTACACACCGGCTCGCTGACGACTCGTTTGACGAAATTTTCATTTTCTTCCCCGATCCCTGGCCGAAGACGCGCCACCACAAGCGCCGGCTGATCCAGGGCCAATTCGCCGACCTGCTGGCGTGCAAGTTGCGTTGCGGGGGGATCCTGCGGCTCGCGACCGACTGGCAGCCCTACGCGGAGCAGATGCGGGAGGTGCTCGATGCCTGCGCCGGGCTTATCAACTGCGCGGGCTCGGGCGAATACTCAGCGCGGCCATCGATCCGCTCGCTCACACGGTTCGAGCGCCGCGGGCAGCGCCTCGGGCATGGGGTGTGGGATCTCGAGTACCGGAAGCGTTAGCCCGCCAGGCTTCCCTTCACGCCGTCGATCACGAACTGCACGGCGAGTGCCCCCAAAATGACACCGGTGAGGCGGCTCACCACGTTGCCGCCTGTCACCCCCACTACGCGCATCACGGCCGGCGTGAGCAGCATCAGCGCGAATGTAATCACTAGCACCAGCACGACCACGAACATCATCCCGAGGAAAAGCAGCGACGTGCGCGACAAGTCTCCGGTAACCAGTAGGATGGTCGCGAGCGCGCCGGGTCCGGCGATGAACGGGAACGCTAGGGGAAACACCGCAATATCCGGGCGGTGCTTGGCCTCCTCTTCTTCGGTGCGGGTCGTGGTGCGTGCGCCCGACGGACGCACGTAGACCATGTCGAGCGCGATCAGGAACAGCATCAGGCCACCGAAGATGCGAAAAGCGTTCAAGCTGATGTCCATCGTCTCGAGGAGCTTCCCGCCAACGAGAGCGAAAGCGATGAGGATGAGACCGGCGAGGATCACGGCCTTAGACGCCATCTTGCGCTTGTAACCTGAGCTCGCGCCTTCAGTGAGCGCGGCGTACATCGGAATCAGACTGATCGGTTCGACGACCACGAAGAACAGCACGAAAAACTTGATGAGCGCTTCAATCATGATGCTGTGCGGAAAATATTGCGCTTGCCTCGCGTGCGACTCTGGGCTGACACTTGAGTTCGCGCGAGCATAGCAGTGGCGGATGGCTCGCAGCACGAGGCGCGTCGATACGAGGACCACAAGAGGGGCCCTAACGATGGAAGGACGAAATCCGAGCACACCTGCGCCAGTCGTCGGTGACTGGTACCGCAGGCAAGGTGGCGAGCTGTTCGAAATCGTGGCGATCGACGAGGATGACGGCACCATCGAAGTGCAGCACTTCGACGGCACGGTGGAGGAACTGGATTTCGAGTCCTGGACCGATCAGTGGGAGGATTCTCTCCTCGAGGCGGCCGAGGCGCCGGAGGACTGGACCGGCTCGGTCGACGTCGAGCCCGAAGACACCGAAGACAACGGTGAGCTCAACTCTGAGCGCCAGTGGCTGAGCCCGCTCGATTACTTCGACGAGTCGAGCTGATCTTCTACAAGCCGAGCGCGCTTGCGCTCATCTCGCCGGCACCCCCGCCGGTGACGCTGGCATGCGCCTCACGAGCCAGTAGAGCAGCACCAACCCCGGCAGACTCAGAGAAGCCGTGTAGATGAAGAACCTCGGATAACCGATCGCATCGACCACGAAACCGGACGCGCCCATCAGGAGCTTACCCGGCAGCGCGTACAACGAGGAGAACAGCGCGTATTGAGTGGCCGTGTAACGCGCGCTGGTCAGGCTCGAAAGAAAAGCGATCAGCGCCGTCCCATGCACCCCGAGCGCCAGGTTGTCGAGCCCGTTGACGAGCGCAAGCCCCAGCCGGCTCGCCGTGCCGGTCGAGGCCAGAAAGGCGTACGCCAGGTTGGAGCAGATGATCAGCACGCTCCCGAGGACCAGCGTGCGCGTCGTGCCGAGCTTGGCGACCGTGGTGCCGCCGACGATGACGCCGACGATCGACATCACGAGTCCCGGGCCCTTCACGACCGCGGCGATCTCCTTCAGCGTGAACCCCGCATCGAGATAGAACGGATTCGTCATCACGCCCATCGTGAAGTCGGTGAGCCGATAGGTGCAGACGAACACCAGGATCAGGATGGCGAGCTGCATGCCGTAACGAGCGAAGAAGTCCACCAGCGGGCAAATGACGGCATCCACGAACCGTGCCCCGGCGGTGCGCAAAGGGCTCGGCCAGTGGGCGTTGCGCTCGAGCCAGTCGATCACGCGCTGTTCGCGTCGCTCGGCTTCCGGTGCGGCCCGCGGAGGGGGCTCGCGCACCAGCAGCGTCGTCGCGATACCGACTCCCATCAGGGCAGCCATGGCCATATAAGTCATCGACCAACCCTGGTCTGCGGCAATCCACAGCGCACCCGCCGTCCCCACCGCGATGGCGATCCGGTACCCGAGTTGGTACGCGGCCGCCATGGCTCCCTGCTGATTCACGGGCGCGGATTCGATGCGCCACGCATCGAGAGCGATGTCCTGCGTGGCGGATGAAAACGCGACAAGCAGTGCGCCGAACACGACCGGAGTGAGCGAGCTCGCCGGATCGGTGTGGGCCAGTTTCAGCAGACCCAAGGCGATCCCGATCTGCGCCAGAAACATCCAGCTGCGCCGGCGACCGAGCAGTCGATGCAGCAAAGGCAGCGGCACGCGATCGACGATCGGCGCCCACAGAAACTTGATCGAGTACAGAATCCCGACCCACGCGAGCATGCCGATGGTGGTGCGCTCGATACCGGCCTGCCGCAGCCAGGCCGAAAGCGTCTGGAACACCAGCATGAACGGCAATCCGGCCGAGAAGCCGAGGAGCAGCATCGCCGCGATGCGCGGCTGCCGGTAAACCAGGAGTGCGTTCAGCCACCCGCGCAGACCGGATCGGTTCGCGGCGGCGCCGGGCGCTCGATTCAAAGGTCGTAATCCATGATCAACGGCGCGTGGTCGGAGAAACGATGCGCCTTGAAGATGCGGGCGCGCTGCGGCGCCTCGCGCAGCGAATGGCTCACGACCTGGTAGTCGATGCGCCAGCCGACATTCTTCTCCCAAGCGCGCCCACGATTCGACCACCAAGTGTACTGATGCGGCTTATCGTTGATGCGGCGAAAGGCGTCCACGTAGCGCATCGGCCCGAACAACTCGTCGAGCCAGGCGCGTTCCTCAGGCAGAAAGCCCGAGTTCTTCTGGTTCGAGCGCCAGTTTCTGAGGTCAATTTCTTTGTGGGCAATGTTCCAGTCGCCGCACAGCACGTAGTGGCGACGGCCGCGGGCGAGTTGCTCGAGATGGGGCTGGAACTTTCCAAGGAAGCGGAACTTCGAGGCCTGGCGTTCCGGTCCGGCGGAGCCCGAAGGCAGGTAGAGCGATACGACGCTCAGCTTGCCGAACTGAGCTTCCAGGTAGCGGCCTTCTCGGTCGAACTCGCGGTCCCCGAACCCACGCACCAGGGCATCCGGCTCCCGCCGGCAAAACAGCGCTGTGCCCGAGTACCCCTTGCGCTCGGCGTCGTAATAGAAGCAGTGATAGCCGCGCGGACGAAAATGAGCCGCCGTGAGCTGCGGTTCCTGCGCCTTGGTCTCCTGCAGGCAGATGACATCGGCACGCTGGCGCTGCAGCCAGTCGAACAATCCCTTGCTCGCAGCCGAGCGGATACCGTTGACGTTCAGAGTGATGACGCGCACGCGGCGGCAGTATACTTCGTCGCGTTCATGCTCCCCCACCAGCGACAGTTCATCGATCTCGCGCTCGAGCTGGGCGCGCTGCGTTTCGGTGAATTCAAGCTCAAGTCGGGGCGCATGAGCCCCTACTTCTTCAACGCCGGCCTGTTCACTACCGGGCGCGCCATCGCAGTGCTGGGGCGCAGCTATGCGGCGACGATCGCAAACTCGGGCCTCGAGTACGACATGCTGTTCGGTCCCGCGTACAAGGGCATTGCGCTCGTCACTGCCACGGCGGCAGCGCTCGCCGAGCAGCACTCACGCAGCGTACCGTTCGCTTTCAATCGCAAGGAAGCCAAGGATCACGGCGAAGGCGGCATGATCATCGGCAGCCCGCTCGCGGGACGCGTGCTGGTCATCGACGATGTGATCACGGCCGGAACCGCGATCCGCGAATCGGCTCAGCTCATTCTCGCCGCGGGCGCGAGCCTGGCGGGAGTCGTACTCGCCCTCGACCGCCAGGAACGCGGGCAGGGACGGCTGTCAGCGGTGCAGGAAATAGAAGAGTCGTTCCGGGTCCGTTGTGTGAGCATCATCACACTTTCGGAGCTGATCGAGTCTTTGAACGCCCCGGCGCACGCCGAAACGCTACAGGCCATGCGCCGTTATCGGTCGCGAATACGGAATTTAACGATAGTTGCGTGCGGCGACGCACATCCTGCCTATTGCAGGACCCGCGGGTAGTTGAGGCAAAATACCCCGCCGCAATCGCGGCCGGGTGGATGCCTTGAGCACATCGCGAATCGCGCAGGTCCTGTTGATCGCGGCGCTCCTCGCCGCGGGTACAGCTGCGTCCCTGGCGTCCAGCACCGGCTCCGACAAGCCGATGTACCGCTGGGTCGACGAGAAAGGCGTCGTCCACTACGGTGACAGCGTTCCGCCCCAGTACGCCAAGTCGGAAAGATCGGTCCTCAATCGCCAGGGCATCGAAGTCGGACACCTGGACGCGGAGAAATCTGACGCACAGAGAGCAGCGGACGCGGCGCGCGAGCGGGCCAGCCTCGATTCGCGGCACCGTGACCAGGTGCTGCTGACGACTTACATCTCCGTGCAACAGATTGAGCAGTTGCGTGACCAGCGCCTCGACCTGATCGAGGGCCAGGTCAGGGTCACGTCCCAGTACCTCGACACTCTGCAGGGGCGCCTGCAGGACCTGCAGACGCGCTCACTGTTCTACAAGCCCTACAGCACCAACGAAGGCGCTGGCCCGATGCCGGACGGGCTGGCCGAAGACCTGGTGAGAACGATCAAGGAGATTCGCCAGCAGGAGCGCAATCTCGCCACCAAGCGCGCCGAGCAGGGCGAGGTGCGCGAGCGCTTCCAGTCCGACATCCAGCGCTTCACCGAGCTCACCGTTAAGAGACAGTAAGCGGGCTCACTGCCGGCCGGAGTGGCCGAAGCCTCCTGATCCCCTGCGACTCGTGGCGAAATCCGCCACCACCTCGAATTCCACCTGAACGACGGGAACCACGACGAGCTGCGCGATCCGCTCACCCGGCTGAATGGTGAAAGGATCGCGCCCGCGGTTCCAGCACGACACCATCACCTGCCCCTGGTAGTCGGAGTCGATCAAGCCAACGAGATTGCCGAGCACGATGCCGTGCTTGTGGCCCAAGCCCGAGCGCGGCAGCAGCACGGCGGCCAGCCCCGGGTCTTCGAGATGAATCGCGATGCCGGTGGGTATGAGCTCGGTGCGCCCCGGCTCGAGGACGAGTGCCGACTCGAGGCAGGCACGCAGGTCCACTCCGGCGGAACCGGCGGTAGCGTACTGCGGCAGTGGAAACTCGCGTCCGAGGCGCGGGTCGAGGATCCTGATCTTGAGACGACGGTGCGCGCTCACCGCGACCGCCGGTTCAGACATGCGCCCGCTGCCTGGCGGAGCTCCCGGCGCGCTCACGGTAGCGCTCGGCGATGAGATCGATCAATCCACGTGCGACCTGGACCTTCGAGGCGCGCTCAAGCGTGTGGCTGCCTCCCGGCCACAGCACGAGCAACGCGTTGTCTTCACAGTCGAAAGCCAGCCCGTCACCGACCTCGTTGGCCGCAATCATGTCGAGGCTTTTCTTTACGAGCTTTTCGCGTGCGTGTTGCTCGACGCGCTCGGTCTCAGCCGCAAATCCGACCACGAACGGACGGCGCGGGCTCGCGGCCACGGAAGCAATGATGTCGGGGGCCTTCACCAGGTCGAGGCGCAACGAGTCTCCGGTCTTCTTGAGTTTCTGGGCCAGCGGCGCGGGCGGCCGGTAGTCCGCCACGGCGGCGGCGGAAATAAAGATATCAGTGGACGGGAGCTCGCGATGCACGGCCGCATACATCTGCTCGGCGCTCTCGACATCGATGCGCTCGATGCCGGGTGGCGTGTCGATCGAGACCGGGCCGCTGATGAGTGTCACGCGCGCGCCGGCAAAATGCGCGGCCTGCGCCACCGCGAAACCCATCTTTCCGGAGCTACGGTTGCTGATGAAGCGCACCGGGTCGATGCGCTCGCGCGTTGGGCCGGCGGTGATGACCACGTGCAGCCCATCCAGCACGCGCGGCGCCGACACCATGGCCATGGCCCGTTCCGCCAGGTCCGACGGCTCGAGCATGCGTCCCGGGCCGATCTCGCCGCAGGCCTGATCGCCAGTACCCGGCCCGAGGACCGTGACCCCGCGCGAGCGCAGCGCTGCGACATTCTCCTGGGTCGCGGCGTTAGCCCACATGAGGCGGTTCATCGCCGGCGCGATGGCGATGGGTGAATCCGTGGCGAGACACATGGTGCTCAGCAGATCGTCGGCGAAACCGTGTGCCAGGCGCGCGATGAAATTAGCGCTGGCGGGCGCCACCAGGATCAGGTGTGCCCAGCGTGCGAGCTCGATGTGGCCCATGGCCGCCTCGGCCATGTTGTCCCAGAGGTCCGTGCGCGTAGCGCGGCCGGAAACGGCCTGAAACGTCAGCGGCGAGACGAATCTCTGCGCTGCCTCGGTCATGACGACCTGGACTTCGGCACCTCGTTCGCTCAGGCGGCGCACGATGTCCGGGCTCTTGTACGCGGCAATGCCGCCGGTCACACCGAGCAGGATCCGCGGGGGGCTCGATTCACTCATGGCGACATTATCGGAGCCTGGGCCAACGCGGGCAAACCCGCGAGCCGGGTGGTGACAATCCGGTTTCTTGACTCATGCGCGACATTTCCGCGCTGCGCGGCGCTCGGGCGACGGGGATCATTCCCCACACGGCGCAAGGAAAATGTCGCCATGTCCATTCGTGATTGGCCAAGCGGAGAACGCCCGCGCGAGAAACTGCTGCAGTTGGGTCCGGGAGCGCTCTCCGAGGCCGAGCTGCTCGCGCTCGTGATCCGCACCGGCAGTCGCGGCGCGAGCGCCGTGGATCTTGCCCGCGAATTGCTCAAGGAGTTCCGCTCGCTGCGGGGCCTGCTGAGCGCGGATGCCGACCACTTCTGCCGGCATCCGGGCCTGGGGCCTGCCCGCTACGCTGAGCTGCAGGCGGCGCTCGAGCTGGTGCGCCGTCACTACCAGGAAGCGCTGCAGACTGGGCCCGGCCTGAATTCTCCCCGCGCGACTCGCGACTTCCTCACCGCGCGGCTGCGCGACCGCAGCTACGAAGTGTTCTGCTGCCTGCACCTCGACAACCGTCATCGCCTGATCGCCTTCGATGAGCTGTTTCGCGGCACGATCGACGGGGCGAGCGTGCATCCGCGTGAAGTGGTCAAGCAGGCTCTCGCCCGCAATGCGGCGGCGGTGATCCTCGCGCACAACCACCCTTCAGGCGTGGCCGAGGCCAGCCAGGCCGACGAGCTGATCACGCAACGGCTCAAGGAAGCCCTCGCGTTAGTCGACATCCGCTTGCTCGATCATGTGATCGTCGGCGATGGCAGCTGCCTGAGTTTCGCGGAGAAGGGCTTGATTTGAGGCGTGCGCCGGCCCCTCTGCGCCGCGGTCCGCGGCTCTCGCCTCGGCGACTTGCCCGGATGGGCGCTTTCGGCTATCTTTCCGCGCTCTTTATGGCACGCCTGCTGTTCTAACTCTTTGGCTGGCGGCCGATTTTCGAGGCAACATCCATGTCCCGAGTCTGTCAGGTCACCGGCAAGCGCCCGGTCGTCGGCAACACGGTCTCGCACGCGAACAATCGCAAGCGGCGCCGGTTCCTTCCCAATCTGCACACGCAGCGCTTCTGGGTGGAAAGCGAGAAGCGCTTCGTCACGCTGCGCGTGTCGACCCGTGGTCTACGCACGATCGAGAAGCGCGGGGTGGATGTGGTGGTTAAGGAATTGCGCGCCCAGGGCGTCAAGGTCTGAGGAGGAAGCGGTCATGCGCGAGAAGATCAAGCTGGTGTCGTCCGCGGGTACGGGTCACTACTACACCACGATGAAGAACAAGCGCCTGCACCCGGACAAGCTCGAGACCATGAAGTTCGACCCGGTGGTGCGCAAGCACGTCAAGTACAAGGAATCGAAGATCAAGTAGTCGAAGTTTCGGCACCCGGAAACAGAAAACCCGCCTCTCGGCGGGTTTTTCGTTCTGGACGGTTAAGGACTTGCCGACGCGCTAGGCAGGCTGCATCGCGTAGCCGCGCAGGATCAGTGCGAAATCCTGCAACGCCTTGATGCGGCTGGCTTCGGCCTGCGCACACCAGTCTCCAAGCTGCGCCAGCAAGCGCTCGTTGCTCGCGGACGCGCCGCTCCACAGCTGCTGCAGCCGCTCGCGGAATTCATGCACGGTCTTCAACGCCTCGTGGTTACGCAGAATTTCCTGCAAGCGTGCAGCCGCTCCTGCATCGAGCAGCCGTGGATGACGGATGAGCAGCTTGCGAACGCCACGCGTCAGGTTCGAAGGCGCAGTACGGCGCTTCAGCTCCGCACGCAGTACCGGCAAAGTCACCGTGCGGGCGTATTCGCGGAGCACGTGCATCCGGTTGACGATCACCGCACGCAGATTCTCGAGATCCACGGAGCGGCGAGGCGCTACATGTGCCGGCTCGGGCGCAATGCGATTGACCTTGGCGAGACCCAGAACCTCGAGCAAGCGGATGTAGAGCCAGCCGATGTCGAACTCCCAGCGGCGCACGGAGAACTTGGCCGAGGCCGGAAATGCGTGGTGGTTATTGTGCAGTTCTTCGCCGCCGATCAGGAATCCCCACGGCACGATGTTGCGCGACGCATCCTCGCACTCGAAATTGCGATAGCCGCTGTGGTGCCCGAGGCCGTTGATCACGCCCGCCGCGAGCAGTGGCATCGCCATCATCTGCACCGACAGGACGATGATTCCCGGAACGCCGAAGAGCAGCAGGTCGGCCACGATCATCGTGAGGATGCCGAGATTGGGGAAGCGCGAATAAACGTTGCGCTCGACCCAGTCATCCGGTGTTCCGCGGCCGTACTTCTCTAGCGTCTCCGCATTTGCGGTCTCGATGGCGTACAGCTCACGTCCTTCGAGCAGAACTTTCTTCAGGCCAAACACCACGGGGCTGTGCGGATCGCCCGGAAGATCGGAGAATGAATGGTGCTTGCGATGCACCGCGACCCACTCGCGGGTCAGCATCGCCGAGGTTGCCCAGATCCAGAACCGGAAGAAATGCCGCAGCGCGGGGTGCAGATCCAGGCTGCGATGAGCCGCGTCCCGATGCAGATAAACGGTCACCGCCATCACGGTCACCTGGACCATGAGGATGGTTACGAGCACGTACTGCCACAGGTCGAAGTTCAGTACGCCATACAGAAAAGTGAGATCCATCAGGGACTCCGGACGCCGCCCAGAGAGATAAGGGCGCCGACTATAGCGAACCAAAGCGTTGCCGCCAAATGGTATGCGTCACGTTGCGGCTACGGAAAATACGGTTAGACGGACTCTTATACTGCGTCCATGCCCGAACTGCCCGAGGTCGAGACGACGCGACGCGGGATCGCGCCGGTCCTCAAGGGCCGTCACATTGCTGCCGTGGTCGTGCGCGAGTCACGCCTGCGCTGGCGGGTGCCGAGGAGCCTAGCGTCAGCCGTGGTCGGACAGTCTGTAAGGGGCGTGCGGCGACGGGCCAAGTATTTGTTGATCGATCTGGACCGCGGGAGCCTCATCCTGCACCTGGGGATGTCAGGGAGCCTGCGCGTCGTGCCGCGAGAGACCACGCTCGTGGCCCACGATCACGTCGACATCGTGATCGACTCCGGCCTGGCGCTGCGCTTCAACGATCCGCGCCGTTTCGGGAGCCTCTTGTGGGTGGAAGGCGATCCGCTCGCTCATCCGCTGTTGCGCAGGCTGGCGCCGGAACCCCTGGCTGCGGATTTCAATGCGGACTACCTGCTGCGCATGACGCGCAAGCGAAGTGCCGCCATCAAGCAGGTCCTGATGAACAGCCACATCGTGGTGGGCGTCGGCAACATCTACGCGAGCGAGGCCTTGTTCCGCGCGCGCATCAGTCCGCGCCGCGCCGCGCGCCGGCTGCAGCGCGCCGAGCTTGAGCGCCTCGTGCGCGCGATCAAGGCAGTGCTGAACCTGGCCATTCGCGTCGGCGGGACGACGCTGCGCGATTACGTTGGCGCCGACGGCAGCCCGGGTTACTTCCGCCAGCGGCTCTACGTCTACGAGCGTGCCGGCAAGCCGTGCCGCGTGTGCCGCACGCCGGTACGGCAGTTCACCCAGGGACAACGCTCGACGTACTACTGTCCGCGCTGCCAGAAGTAACTGGCCGTGCAGTCTCTTGGGATAGCTAGCTCCTGGGAGCGTAGAGCGTCTCGCGGTATTTCATGCCGGAAGTATCAACGGCCGCCCCGTCCACGAAGCGTGGCCGATAGCGAGCCCCCTTGATGGCCCTCACGAGTTGCCTGCGGGCCTTCTCAGGCGCATCACTCGCTCCGAGTGTCACATCGCGCACGCGACCATCGGCCGCGACCGTGAACCTGACCTCTACGGAGTGCTCGGCGAACTTGTCGGCGCTGATCATCGGCCGGCGAGCACTGCCCGGCGGACGGTAAAAGATCTGAACCGGCGCATCGAAAGCGGCAGTGCCGCCGGCGCCGGGGGCACGCAATGCCGCCCAGGCCTCGCGGTAGGTGTCCAGCGCCTTGTCCGGGTAGCCGGCGAACATGCGCCAGTCGCCCAGATCCATCAGCGCCTTCGCATGCTCTGCGGTGCCGCTTTCAGGATGCGCATCGACGATCTCGAGCACGAGCTGCAGGGCCGTTTCGCCTTCGCGGTTGGGACGCGAATAGCCGCTCGAGCCGGTAGCATCGACGGAAGGCTCCTCGACGCCGTTGATGAATTCGAGCCGATGAGCACGCGCAATACCGCGCAGCGGCTCAACCATGGTGAGATTCCTTTCCTTGCCGAGATTGCTCGCGATCATGAGTGCGCGCGAGTGCAGCGCGCGCGCCGTGCTGTAGCGCCCCATCGATTCGAACCAACCTGCATTGCGCTCCAGCGCCGTTACCAGGCGCGGAATGTCCTTGCCGTAGGCTGCCACCGCAATCCGCAGCGCGAGCTGTTGCTCGCGCAGAACGCTGTCGTAGTCGCCAAGAGCCAGGTAGCCCGCGATCAGCGACTCCATCATCTCGAGCTGTTGTGGATTGAGCAGACCATCGAGCTTGCGGCTGACGTCGATCGCCCGCTGCAACAGTTGCACGGAAGAAGCGTAGTCACCATTCTCGGAATAGATTGCACTGAGACCCGTCAGCGCCGTGATCAGGTCGTGCGAGTTGGTCCCTTCATGCGCTTCGACAATGCTCGCGGCGCGGCGGTAGTTGTTTTCTGCGCCAGAGTAGTCCTGCAGTCGTCGCTGCGTCGTCGCCAGATTGAGCAGCGGATTTACGAGCTGTGTCGCCTGCGGTCCGTATTGTTGCTCGGTCAAGTCGACGAGCTGTTGGGCGGACAGCAACGTTTCGACAGGATTGGGCGACGGCGCGGGAGTGTCGGTGGACGCCGCCCGGATCGTCGGGAGTGATTCCTGTGCAGCGGTAGCGCCGATCGGAACGCCGAGCACAAATACGACTGCGAACGCGGGCCGCATATGCTGAGTGGGCAAAACCCATCAACCAGTAACGTCCTGGGGCTTCATGGCTAGCGCACCATCCCCTCACCCGCGCCGCGTGGATCGGAGGCCGCCACGACCGACTGCGTGGCGTAGTCCCAGGTGACGACCTGCATGTTGCCGATCGTGGGCGGCCAGTCGCGGAACTTGTGACCCCGCTGCTCGAGGGACTGGCGTTCCTCATCGCTCAGCCCCTTCGGCTCGGCGAACACGATGTCCGGCTGATATTGGTGATGAATGCGCGGCGCGGTCACGATGCCCATCGCATCGGCACCGTTGATCCAGTTCAACGTGCCGAGGAGTATCAGCGTCGGAATGAAGCTGCCACCCGGTGAGCCCAGAATCGCCACGCCGCGCGCCGACTCGAGGAACGTCGGTGTCATGCTCGAGAGCGGACGCTTGCCAGGCGCGATCGAGTTCGCCTCCGCGCCGACCAGCTTGTAGACGTTCGGTTCGCCCGGCTTGATGGCGAAATCATCCATCTGGTTGTTGAGCAGGATGCCCGTGCCCGGAATCACCAGCCCGGTACCGAACCACGTGTTGAGCGTGATCGTGGTCGCGACGCGATTGCCCTCGCGATCGAGAATGCTGAAGTGCGTCGTGCTGACGCCGCCACTCGAGTCACCGATGTAGCCGGGCAGCGTCGAGCTCGGTGTGGCGCGATCGAGGCGGATCGAGGTCCGCTCGCCGGCGGCGTAGTCCGGGCTGAGCAGCCGTTGCAGCGGAACGGACACAAAGGCCGGATCACCCAGGTACTCCGCCCGGTCGCGGTGCACGCGCCGCAGGCTTTCGATGATGACGTGCTTGCGGGTGGCGCTGTCGAGCTTCTCAAGATCGTAGCCGTCCAGAATGTTGAGCGCATTGATGAGCGCGACGCCGCCGGACGAGGGCGGCGGCGCGGTCACGATGTGTACTCCGTGATACTCGCCGGTCAGCGGCTGCCTCTCGATCAGGTGGTAGCTGGCCAGATCCTCACGCGACCAGATGCCACCGAGTTTGCGCACGCCGGCGACGAGCTTTTCGGCGAAAACGCCCTTGTAGAACGCGTCCGGCCCCTTCTCCGCCAGCAACGTGAGCGAGCGGGCCAGTTCGGGCTGCCTGAGCACGTACCCGACTGGCGGTGCAGCGTCCTTCACCAGAAAGATGCGGCGCGCATCCGGGCTGCGCTCGAACGCCGGCTGTTTGCGCGCAATATCCTCGGCCAGGCGCGGGTAAACAGGGAAGCCTTCGCGCGCGAGGCGAATTGCCGGCTGCATGCTCTGCTTCAGGGGCAGACGGCCGAACTTCTCCGCGACATGCGCCCAGGCCGCGGCCTCGCCCGGGATGCCGGCCGCGAGCGCCGTGTCGGTCGATCGGCCAGGCACCGGTTTGCCCTCGGCGTCCAGGAACATGTCGTGCGTGGCGGCTGCGGGCGCGACTTCGCGCGCGTCGATGAGCACGTCGAGCCCGTCGCTTGCCCGGTGCAGCAGATAGAACCCGCCACCGCCGAGCCCTGAGCCGCGTGGCTCGGTGACCGACAACGCCGCGCTCACCGCGACGGCGGCATCGAACGCGTTGCCTCCGGCTGCCAGGATTTCGAACCCCGCCTCACTTGCGAGTGGATAGGCGCTGGCGATGGCAGCGACCGGCGGCTTGCGCGCTTCGTCGGCGAGTGCCCACTGCGAAACGAGCAGCAGCGCCAGCAGACAACGCATCCACAGCAGGCTCAATCTGCCTGGCCGCGCGTACCGTGTGTTTGGGGGGTAAAGACTGGGGGTGCCGTCTACATGCAGGGTGCTATGTACTCTCACGCCTTCCTCATCTTCTTCAGTTCCGCCGCGACGATCGGGTGGACAAACTCGGAGACGTCCCCGCCAAAGAGCGCGATCTCGCGCACCAGCGTCGAGGAAATGAAGGTGAACTGCTCCTGCGGCGTCAGGAACACCGTCTCTACGCCCGCGTACAGGTGACGGGACATCGTGGCCAGCTGGAATTCGAACTCGAAGTCCGACACCGCGCGCAATCCGCGCACGATGACGCTGATGTTGTGCTGGCGCGCGAAATCAACCGTCAGTCCGGTGTAGCCCTGCACGTCGACGTTGCGCACATCCTTGAGCACTAGCCGTGCAAGGTTCACACGCTGTTCCAGCGTGAACATCGGCGTCTTGTTGGGATTGCCCGCAATCGCCACCACGACGCGGTCGAAGATGCCAGCCGCGCGGCGCACCAGGTCCTGGTGGCCGTTGGTGATGGGATCGAAGGTGCCGGGATACACCGCATTGCGACTCATCGCGTTTCCCCTGGTGCGAGTGGCGCCGCCTGGCGACGGGCCAGATGATACCCGACCTCACCGGCGCGACCGGTCCGGTGCAGGATCCATCCCTCGGGCAGGGCGGGTGGCCCCTCGCGGGCGGGCCGCTCGATATAGATAAATGCGTCGGGCGAAAGCCAGCCTTGCGCCTCGAGTGCGGCGCACGCCGTGCTCCATGAATCATCAGCGAACGGCGGATCCAGGAACACGATGTCGAACGACTCGGCGGGCGACTCCAGGAATCGAGTCGCATCCGCGTGTCTAAGTTCAGCGCCTGCTGCGCCCAGCATCGACAGAGTCGCGCCAAGCTGCCCCAGTACTTCGGGGTCGCGATCAATGAACAGCACGCGCGTAGCCCCGCGCGACAGCGCCTCGAGCCCAAGCGCTCCGGATCCTGCGAATAGGTCCAGACAGCGGCTGCCCACGATTACAGGCTGCAGCCAGTTGAAAAGCGTCTCGCGCACGCGGTCGGGAGTCGGCCGCAGCCCTCTTACCTGCGGAAACTTCACGCGCCGGCCGCGCCAGCGGCCGGCGATGATGCGCAGTTCATTGCGCAACTGTGGCTTGCGCCGCGGACCGGTCCCGGGTGAGGTGCGAGCTGGCGATTTCTTTGATGGCATGTGCGATTTCCGGCTGGTGCAGACGGCCGACTTGCTGGTTGCTCCACCCACAGCGTAGGCTTGGCGGCACTAAAACGAGCGCCGACGCGCCCCTTGCCGCGATTCGTCAGGAGCAAACCATGAGGACTGTGCGCGCTGCAATCCTGCTGCTGTCAGGGATGCTGCTGGCCGGCTGTTTTTCGGATTCCACCTCCAATGGCGGAGCAAGCGTCGGCCCGACCGACCCGACCAGTGGCAATGGAGCTCCAGCCACGCCGGCCACCGCAAGCGGATTCCGGCCGCAGTTCGAGCCCCTGAATGGCATCCTGCCCTATCCGAACGACCTCTATTTCAGCGGCAGCACCGACGGCACGCTCAACCTGCCGATCAACCCATTCCAGCCCACCGCCGCGACGATCAACCAGCTCGATGGCTTTTCCACAAACGGGTACCTGTCCGTGCGCTTCGCAGGAGGGGCCATCGATCCGGCGACGCTCACCGGCGCCAACATGCGCGTGATCAAGCTGACCCTGGACAACGCGACCAAGGCGCCGTCGCTTCCGCCGGCCGCCGGTGCGCAGCTACCGCAAGTGCTGACATTAGGCACTGATTACACGGCATCCGTCGCCGCGGAACCGGGCTCGGCGGGCGGCACGCTCATCATCCGGCCGACGAGACCGCTATCACCTTCCGCGGGCGCGGTGAATCTTGGCTATCTGGTGCTGCTGACCACCGGCGTTCACAGCACCACGGGCGCCGCGGCAGTCCCGGACACCGATTACCAGACGGTGCGAGACCAGGCGATCAAAGAAATACAGGCCGGGGCTACGACGCCGACCTGCACGCCGATTACGAATACGACTTTGAATGCAATTTGTCGGCTCACCTTCGCACACCTGCGCGTCGGCGCGGGATTTGCGGCGGTGAGTCCGCCCACCGTGGTCGTCTCGTTCAGCTTCTCGACGGAATCCACCGGTGACACGCTGGCGGCGGTCACGCAAATCATCGGGGCCAGTCCGCCACCTGTGCTTACCGTCGCACCAGTACCAGGTCCCTCGGGAACGCTGAACACCCACGACATCAACCCCGCGCTGCCGGGCGCTGCGAATATCTACGCTGGCACGTTGCGCGTACCGTACTACCTCTCTGCACCCAGTGCGGCTGCTCCGACCGCACCCGTGACTCGATTCTGGACCGCTGCGGGGCCGCCCGCCGTGCCCACCTTGGACCAGACGAGCCGCAATCTCACACGCTTCAACCCGGTCCCTGCAAAGACTGCAGATCTCGACATTCCGATCATTGTCATGGTCCCGAGGTTCGTACCGCCACCGTGGCCTGTGGCGATCTTTCAGCACGGTCTCACACGCAATCGCACCGATGCGATCTTCATTTCCGATGCGTTCGCGGCACCGCCGCCGAACGGGGCAGGTTTCGTGGTGGTTTCGATCGATCTGCCGCTGCACGGCTTGACGCCGACCAACCTGCTCTCGCCTCTGTTCCGCCAGGCAGGCAAGGAGCTCACCTTCGATCTCGACGTCAGTAACAACACCACCCTCGCGCCTGGACCCGATGGTGTCATCGACGGTTCGGGGCAGAATTTTGTGAATCTTTCCAGTCTGCTCACCACGCGAGACAACCTGCGCCAGGGCGCGGTGGACCTACTCGCGCTGACGCGTGCGCTTGCCACCCTCGATCTCACGGGCGATGGAACCCCTGACATCGTCGCAGGCCGCATCCATTTTGTCGGCCATTCGCTCGGCAGCATCGTGGGCGGTGTCTACGCGACCTTCGGCACGAACGCCCGCACCGCATCGCTCCTGAATACGGGCGGCGGCGTGGCGCAGACGATCGTCGATTCGCCGGCGTTCGGGCCCGCAATCAACGCCGCGCTGACCGCACAGGGTCTGATCCCGGGGACGACTCTTTACAATCAGTTCCTGCGTGACGCCCAGACGGCAGCCGATGCCGGAGATCCCGTCAACTACATCGCGACCCTGCTGACGCAGAAGCCCGTGCACATCACGCAGGTTGTGGGCAGCACGGGATGGTTACCCGACCAGGTCGTCCCGAACAGCTCCACACAGCGCATGATCACGGCAGGTGTGTCCCCGACTGGCACCCCGCTTATCCGCCGCCTCAGCACGACAGATGCCACGGCAGCCGGCAATGGTGCATACGTCAATTTCCTTTTCGGCCATCACGGCTCGATCATCGATCCATCGTGCTCCAATCCGCCGGTCGGGCCCGATCCGGCGAAGTGTGCGGCGGTTACAACTGAGATGCAGCGCGAGACCGTAGCATTCGCGGCGGCAGACGGTGCCGCGGTCACGATCACCGACACCTCGGTCGTACAACCGTAGTACTTACAGGCAAATATCAAGCGGAAGGGCGGCTGCGGCCGCCCTTCTTTTTTCATCGGTTACAATCCCGGGCGCACCCTAGCGCACCGATGCCCACTCACCCTTCCAAGTCCGCCGCTGCACCTGCGCCCGAAGACACCCGCCGCGGATTCATCGCGCGCCTGCGCGCGCGACTCAACCGCGGTGACTCGTGGCTCAGCTACGATCTCGCCAACCTGCTGCCGGGCCGCGCGATCGACGCGCAGATCCTGGACGAGCTGGAGACACGGCTCCTCACTGCCGACGTGGGCGTCACGGCCACCGAGCAGATCCTGGCCGACCTCAGAGGCCGGGTTGAACGCAAGGAACTACGGAATTTCGCCGCTTTGCTCGAGGCACTCAGGAACTCCCTGGTCGGAAGGCTCCAGCCCTGCGCGCAGCCTCTGCAGATCGATGCCTCGCGCCGGCCGTTCGTCGTGCTCGTGGTCGGCGTCAACGGCTCGGGCAAGACGACGACGATCGGCAAGTTGGCGCGCCGACTCACGGACCGGGGTCTCAAGGTCATGCTGGCCGCGGGGGACACTTTTCGCGCGGCGGCCATCGAGCAGCTCGAAGTTTGGGGCCGACGCAATCAGGTGCCGGTCATCGCACAGCAAAGCGGCGCCGATCCGGCGGCAGTGATCTTCGATGCGCTGCAGGCCGCGCGTGCGCGCGACATCGACGTGCTGATTGCCGACACGGCCGGACGCCTGCAGACGCAGTCGCACCTGATGGACGAGCTCAGGAAGGTGAAGCGCGTGATCCAGCGCCTCGATGCCAGCGCGCCGCACGAGATCCTGCTGGTTCTGGACGCGAGCCTCGGCCAGAACAGCCTCGCCCAGGCCGAGCAGTTCAACCAGGCGCTCGGCGTGACGGGACTCGTGCTGACGAAACTCGACGGCACAGCGAAGGGCGGTGCCGTCATCGCCATGGCCGAGCGGCTCAAACTCCCGATCCGCTTCATCGGCATCGGCGAACAGGCGGAGGATTTCGGCGAATTCGAGCCCGGCCCGTATGTGGATGCTCTGCTCGGCACAGGCGCTGAGACGTGATCCACTTCGAGCACGTTCACAAGCGCTACCCTAACGGCCGCGAGGCGTTGAGTGACGTCACGCTCAATGTCTCCGACGGTGAAATGGTGTTCCTCACCGGCCATTCCGGAGCTGGCAAGAGCACGGTACTGAGACTTGTCGCGCTCATCGACCGGCCGAGCCGCGGGCGTGTGATCGTCAATCATCAGAACACCTCCGGAGTGAGCCGCCGGCGCATTCCGGCATTTCGCCGCCAGATCGGCGTCGTGTTCCAGGATCACAAGCTCCTGCACGATCGTCCGGTGTTCGACAACGTGGCCCTGCCGCTGGTCATCTCCGGTATGCGCCGCCGCGAGCTCGACAAGCGCGTGCGTGCTGCGCTCGACCAGGTGGGACTGCTGGGCAAGGAGAATCTCGCGCCGCTCGAGCTGTCCACCGGCGAGCAGCAGCGCGTTGGCATTGCGCGCGCCGTGGTCAGCAAGCCGCTGGTCCTGATCGCCGATGAGCCGAC
Source organism: uncultured Gammaproteobacteria bacterium (assembly GCA_963695985.1). GTDB lineage: Bacteria > Pseudomonadota > Gammaproteobacteria > Steroidobacterales > Steroidobacteraceae > DATBVX01. The sequence goes on along the minus strand of CAVOIC010000011.1, from coordinate 346,415 downwards.
CGGCAACCTGGACCCGGACCTGGCGCTTGAGATCATGCGCGTGTTCAGGCGTCTCAACGACGTCGGCGTGACCGTGATGGTCGCGACTCACGATCTGCACGTGGTGGATCACTTCGGGCTGCGACGCATCACGCTCGATCACGGGCACGTGGTCGAGAACGAGGACGAGGCGGGTTATGCCGGATAGCATCACGGCCCCTGCACGCCCGCGGCTCACACCAGCGCGACGTGGTCTGCTGGAATCGATCGGTGTCTACCTCGAGCGGCACGCGCAGACGTTCGTCGCCTCGCTCGGACGCATCACCCGCCAGCCATTCGCCACGCTGATGACCATCGCGGTGATCGGCATCGCGCTGTCCCTGCCACTGTGCCTCAACCTGCTGGTCGACAACGTGCGCGCTGCCACCGGCGGCTGGGGCAGCGCCATCGAGCTGTCGGTGTTCTTCAAGCCGGATGTCAAGCTGGCCAAGGTCGAGCAGCTGGCCACTGCGCTGCGCGAGCGGTCGGGCATCGGGCGCGTGGATGTGGTCCCGGCTGACCGGGCGTTGCAGGAATTCCGCGAATTTTCTGGCTTCGGCGCGGCTCTCGACGCTCTTACGGACAACCCGCTGCCACACGCTCTCATCGTTCACCCTGCGGCCGATCGTGCCACGCCGTCGCATATCGACGCCGTGCGCAGTTATCTGCAGAACTGGCCGGAAGTCGATATGGTCCAGGTCGACACCGAGTGGGTTAAACGCCTGCAGTCGATCCTCGACGTGACGCGCCGGCTCCTGCTGCTGGCGGCGGTGCTGCTCGGGGTGGGCGTCGTCGTCATCGTCGGCAATACCATCCGCCTCGACATCGAGAATCGACGCACCGAGATCGAAGTGACGAAGCTCGTTGGCGGATCAGATGCCTTCGTACGCCGCCCGTTCTTGTACAGTGGATTCTGGTACGGCCTTGGCGGGAGCCTCCTGGCCTGGGGCCTGATCAGTCTGGGCATCCGGCTGCTCGAAGCGCCCGTCAACAGGCTGGCCGGGCTTTACGGCAGCAGCTTCCGGCTCATCGGGCTCGACCCGCGCCTTGCGGGCATCCTGCTGGCTGCCGGTGCCATTCTGGGTTGGCTCGGCTCGTGGTTGGCCACTGCACGGCACCTGCGCGCCATCGAGCCGAGCGCCTGACGGGAGATTCTGATGCTGGCGGGAGAAAACGCATGCAAATGAGACAACTGACGCTGCTGTTCGGCGCGCTGGTGATGTGCGGCACAGTCAACAGTTCGAGCGACCGGTTAGTGAGCTCGTGGAAGGATCCGGCGGTCAAGAAGCTGGAGTTTCAACGCATCGTCGCGGTTGCGATGGTCAGCGACGGACCGACGCGGCGGCTCGCGGAGAGCGAGATGGTCAACATCATGGGACCCAAGGCAGTCGCTGCCTCGCAGGTTGTCCCGGAGGCTGACCTGGAGGACGCGGACAAGGTGCGCCTCAAACTCTCAGCCGAGGGCTTCGATGGTGCGGTCACCATACGTCTGGTCGACGCCACGACCAAGGTGAGAACCGCCAGAGATCCTGTTCCCACGTCCTACTACAGCATGTGGGGCTATTATCAATTCGCGTGGGTAGCGGATGTCCCACCAGACTATTACACCGCCGATCAGAAGCTGCAGATCGAGGTCAACATCTACTCACTGACGAGCGGCAAGCTGTTGTGGTCAGGCACGAGCGAGATCGTGCGGCCACAACTGGTGGAAACTGGGGTGAGAAACGTGGCGGACCTCGTCAGGCGCCGCCTGAAGAGAGAGCACCTGATCCCGTAGCGCGCAATCACCGTGTCACGTCAGTGGTGCAGTCCGCGCCCTGCAGCACCTTACCCAGTCGTTCCACAACCAGGGTCGGCACGGGAATCCCGGTGTCGGCGTTCGGCCGCATCGCGATCTGCCCTTCCAGATTGACCAGCAGCTCCTCACCCGGGGTCTTGCGCACCCCGAGATAGCTACGCTCGAGTGCGGCATTCTCCGCGACCTGTGCTATCGGCAGCTTTAGTTGCGTGGTGCATTCGCGAAAGATTCCCGCGTCAGCCATGTAGCTGTACATGCCGCGCATCGGCACTCGAGGCTCCAGGGGTTTGTAGCTCGCATTGCGCTTGAGCTCGTAATTCAGCGTGGAAGCGATCGGCTTCCCCCCGCTGTCCAGCTTGCGCAACGTCTCGGAATTTTCGATGGAGAACATCAGTGGCGTGCCGCGATTGCCGCGCAGGGTGATGCTCTGCGCGTCGGCCGCCGCACTCCAGGTGCCGATGTCGTCAACGCTCTCCCCTTCACCTGATCCCTTGCCGAGGTAAGTGGTGCGCAGGAAGAACACCCGATCAGCGCGTATGTCGAGCGCGTAGCGGATTCCGGCGCAATCGGCGCACGGCAGCGTGCCCTGATAGATCGCCGGCAATATGGCGCCTGCCAGCATGCGCACATCGGGCGACGCGACCGGCGGCATCACCTTGCGATTCGGATTGTCACCGACCGCAACGCAGCCGGCGATCGCAAGCAGTGGCACGCAGCCCGCGAGGGCGCCCCTTCTCATGTCTTCGTTCCCGCTTGCGGCTCAGCCGGCTTTGCCGTCGGATCGACAACCCAGCCTCGCTCTGCATCCTGGCACACCGTGTAGGTTCCCTTGCCGTTGATGCCGCCCTTGGCATGGCTCGTCACGCGGACGCGTTTGCAGGTGGCTCCCGCCGCGGTCTTGAACGCGCCCCAGCTTTCGATCTCGCCCGAGTTTCCGGTGTCCGCATTGGCCCATGTCTTCTTGGCGCGAGAATTCTCGTCCTGCATCGCCTGGCTGACCGCCTCTTTCAGAAGGCGCATGTCCTCGTCGTTGAAATGACTCACCGGGGCCTGGTTGAGAAATCCGAGATTGCTGGCGTGTGTCGGCTGGCCCGCAAGCGCCAGCCATCCCATCAATCCCACCGTCGCCAGCCACTTGCTCTTTCGCACCATTTGTCGCACTCCGGTTGTCCACTGCCCGCAGCCGCGCGCCGGCATTGATCGTAGCTCGCCGCGCCGCAATTCACATCTGACTCGCCGGCAGCCAGCCGAGCATGGCGGCGCCCATGCGCCGCCAGATACTGGCCCCGGGCTCGTGCGTGCGCTCATCGGGGACGCCGTTGGTCCTACCGAGCCACCTGAGCTTCTTGCCGCCGGGATCCTCGATCACTTTCCAACTCGTCTCCGGCGCGAGTCCCTCCTCGATGACGGCCACCGTGCGGTCGGCGAGCTCCGGACTATCAATCAGGAGCCCCAGCTCGGTGTTATGGATCGCCGAGCGGCCGTCGAGGTTGAAGGAACCGATGAACACGCTGCTGTGATCGAAGACCACCACCTTGGAATGCAGGCTGGCACCCGAGGAGCCGAGCAACGCGCTGCTGCGACTGTCGACACGAAATTCGTGCAGCTCGATGCCCTTCTCCAACAGCGGCTTGCGCATCGGCGCATACACGGCGTGTACCGCGGCGACGTCCGTAGAAGCCAGCGAATTGGTGAGCACTCTCACGCGCACGCCGCGCGCGACCATGCCCGCAAAGCCTTCGACCGTGCGCTCACCGGGGACGAAGTAGGCGGACTCGATCAGCAGATCGTGATGAATCTGTGCCACGCGGGCTGCGAGTTCCTCTGCCACGGCAATCTCGCCGCTGCCGCTAGCCTTCGACGGCTCATCGACCAGGACGCGGGCTGGAGCCCAGACCATGCTTGCGCGCCATTCGCGCAGACGCGCCTCGGGCTCGTGCCCCGGCGGCAGCAGCGCCTCGATTGCGGCAGCGTGCTTTTCCCGCCAGGCCGGACCCTCCGCCTGGGCATGCTCGAAACGCTTGGCCATCGTCTCCTGCGACACGAAGCCGAGGGACTCCACCGGCACGGCAAACTCGCTGTTCCAGAACGTGTCGAAGCTGCTCGCAATGTCGGCGACGATCGGTCCGGTCGTCAGCACGTCCATGTCACGGAAATTCGCGCTGCCACTCACGCCGAAGTAGTGATCGCCGATATTGCGGCCGCCGACGATCGCCGCGCGCCCGTCAGCGATCATGGCCTTGTTGTGCATGCGGTGGTTGAGGCGGGAAAAGTCGCCGAGCATTTGCAAACCTCGGCCGCCGCGCTGGCCGTAGGGATTGAACAGTCGCACTTCGACGTTCGGCAGCGAGTTGAGCACGGCCAGACCCATGTCGTGGCCGGAGGTGGTGAAGTCGTCGATCAGCACCCGTACGCGCACGCCGCGCTTGGCGGCTTCGGCCAGCTTCACCGCGAGCAGCGTGCCGGCAGTATCTGGATCCCAGATGTAGTACTGCAGGTCGAGGGTCTGCTCGGCTTCAGCAACGAGCGCCACCCTCGCTTCGTACGCGGGCTGGGGCTCGGAGAGCAGAGTAAATCCGGATCGCGCCTCTTCGGCGGGCGGCGCCAGAATCTGCGCCAGCGCGCAGGACTCCGGCGCCACGAGACGCGACGAAGGGGTCCGCGGGTACTGGGCCGGATTGACCGCGCAGGCCGAAAGTACCGCCAGCAGGAAGGCCAGGGCAGACGCGCGGGTCACAGCGCACAGGGTCTTCAAGACAGCTCGCTTTATTCTCTTGGTTGGGGGCCCCTGGGGCCCGGAGCATATCGTAACCCATTGACTGGATTGAGCCGCCTCCAAGGGTGAACCAAAGGAGCGATTAGCACTCTAATGGCTCGACTGCTAAACTGCTGCCCGTTGAGCGGGATCTGGGAGGTTCAAGCGAAGCATGACTAACGCACTCGTTCTCAAGAGTCGTGAAACACTTCTTTCCGGCCCACTCGGGAGCCTCGACGCCTATATCGAGCGCGTGTCGCAGATCCCGGTGCTGAGCCGGGAAACGGAGCTCGAGCTCGCGACCCGCTTTCGCCAGGACAACGACCTCGATGCGGCCCGCGAGCTTGTGCTCGCGCATCTGCGCTTCGTCGTGCATGTCGCGCGTGGCTACATGGGCTACGGGCTGCCGATCGGCGATCTGATCCAGGAAGGCAATGTCGGGCTGATGAAGGCCGTGAAGCGCTTCGATCCGACCGTCGGCGTGCGGCTGGTGTCGTTCGCCGTGCATTGGATTCGTGCCGAGATCCATGAGTACGTGCTGCGCAACTGGCGCCTGGTCAAGATCGCCACCACCAAGGCCCAGCGCAAGCTGTTCTTCAATCTGCGTCGGCTCAAGAAGAATCTCGCGTGGCTGTCGGACTTAGAAACCCGCGCGGTAGCGAAGGATCTCGGGGTGACGCCGCAAGAGGTCACCGAGATGGAAAAACGCCTCTCGGCGCGCGACCTCTCGTTCGATCCGGTTCCGGAAAGCGACGAAGAGGATACCTACTCTCCGGCGATGTATCTGCCTGCAGCGGACGCCGATCCGTCGGTCGAGGTCGAAGAGGAAGAGTGGGAAGAGAGCACCGCCGACCGGCTCAGTCAGGCGCTCGAGATTCTCGATGCGCGCAGCCGCGATATCCTCAAGAGTCGCTGGATGACGGACAACAAGGCGACGCTGCATGAGCTCGCGGCCCGCTACCACGTGTCGGCCGAGCGGATCCGCCAGATCGAAGCGAATGCGATCAAGAAGCTTCGGGCGCTCATCGCGCCCGAAGCCGCGCTCCAGATCTGATCCAGCTGCTCAGGAATTACCGGTAATCGGCGCCAGCGTGAGTTCCACGCGGCGATTGAGCGCGCGCCCCTCTACGGTATCGTTCGTCGCGACGGGCCGCGACTCTCCGGTCCCGATCGTGATCATCCGTTGTTCCATGACACCCTTACCCGCGAGGTAGCGGGCGACGGTCTGTGCGCGGCGCTCCGATAGTGCCTGGTTGTATTCGTTCGTGCCGGTGCTATCTGTATGCCCGGCCACCTCAACGATGGTTTTCTCATACTCCTTCAGCACCAGGCCGACGGAATCGAGCACCTTGAAGAAGTCGGCGTTGAGGTCCGCGCTGTCGGTCCTGAAGGTGATGTTGCCCGGCATATTGAGCGTGATGTTATCGCCCATACGGGTGACGCTCACGCCGGTGCCCTGCAGCTGCTGGCGCAGCTTCGCCTCCTGCACATCCATGTAGTAACCGACACTGCCGCCGGCGAGTGCGCCGACACCGGCACCGATCAACGCCCGCTCGCGCCGCTGTTTCGCATCGTGTCCCGTGATGAGGCCCACCACGGCTCCGGTCGCCGCGCCAATACCAGCGCCCTTCGCCGCCTTGCTGGTCTGTGTCTCCCCGGTATACGGATTGACTGTCTCGCAGCCCGCCAACAATACCGCGGCAGCAACGACTGTCGTCGTCAAGATCCTGAGCCCGCGCATCCACATCATCGTGACTCCTCCATATTTCACCTTCAGAAACCTCCCGACCGCGCAGGCCACTGTGAATTCAGCGACCTGAACGCCGCTTGAACGACGGAATTCACAAGCCGTGCTGCGGCGCCGGCGGGGTAGTGGCTTTACGATATCCCTGCGGGCGGATCGCTACCGTGTTGCGAATCACTGTACAGCGCGAGCTGTCGGCCAAATGGTAGCCATACTCGAACACCGGCGTCGCCCGGCCTGATGTCTGCAACTCGCGACGAATCTGCTCTTCCAGCTCCGGCGGAAAGTCGAAGCGCAATTCCAGATCGGTGTGGCCTCCGCGCTCGAATTCGATGCACATGGCCCGCGTCCACACCGAATATCCCGGAAATACGCGCGCACAGGCGAGGGCCGCGATCGGGTCGGCTAGTGCCGCCTGGTAGCCACCGAACATCACACCTCCCGGATTGCGCGAGAGCGTGTTGAGCGGCAACACGATGCGGATGTGACGCCAGTCGGCGCTCACCTCGCGCACCCTGATGCGCATCAGGAAGAATGGCGGGTAGATCTCCAGGCGCCGTGCGTCAGAGATGAAGCGCGCGGTGGCGAAGTACTGCAGGACGCGCTGGCCAATCGTCGGCGGGCTCATCGGACTCTCCCGATCGGTGTGCGAAGTTGCGACAGCAAATACGCGAGCGTAGCTTTGCGCTCAACATGAGAACCGCGCAATCCTGGTTCGACGAATACTCCGAGAGCCATCGCAACCTGAGCAACGAGATCCTGCACTGGATCTGCGTGCCGGCGATTCTCGTGAGCGTGCTGGGACTGATGGCCTGCCTGCCCGTGCCGGCCGGCTGGCGGGAGATCTCGCCCTACATGCACTGGGGCAGCGTGCTCGCCCTGGCCGGCATCGCGTATTACTTCCTGGTTTCCGTGCCACTCGCGCTCGGCATGATCCTGGTGATGCTGGCATTGCTCAGCGTCGTGCGCTGGCTGAGCAGCTTCTCCACGCCCCTGTGGATGACCTGCATCGCGATCTTCGTCGTGGCGTGGATCGGCCAGTTCATCGGCCATGCGATCGAGGGCAAGCGCCCATCCTTCTTCAAGGATGTCCAGTTCCTGATGATCGGCCCGATGTGGCTGCTCTCCCGCGTCTACCGGCGCGCCGGCATCCCGATTTGATCTCGCACTGAGCAGCGCGGTCTGCTTTGCGGACCTGCGCGTCCCCTGAGTCCAGCCCCTTGCCGCAGTGCGAATGCACGCGTGACGCACTGCATTGCAGAGCGATTCGTGTATTTCAGGCACGAGAGATTTTCGTCGCGCCTGATTTTTCTCACGACCGACGCCCACTAACGTATCGCCCTACGAATCCATGGGATGTCTATCGTGTTCGCGCACATCAAAGTCTGGCATCTAAGAACAGCGGCGATCCTCGCCGTGCTGTTGCTGTCGGGCCTCGGCATGACGGCGCGGGCGGAAGGGAGCGCAGACCAGCAGAGCACCATTGAAGAGCTGATCCAGCACGCGGCCAGGCCCACTGCGACCGAGGCGAGCAGCTGGTCTGTCGTGCTCGACAACGACCTTTTCGGCCCCGAGGGCACGGATCGAGACTACACGGGCGGCTTCGCCGTTTCGCTGCGCGGCGCCGGGGCGGCCAGGTACTGGTGGTCGCTCGACCGGCTTCTCAGATTGATCGATGCACCTTTGTTTGCAGGCAATGCGCGGTGGCGCAACGTGTCACCCCTGCACGGCCTGCAGGCCGGCTTCGTGATCTTCACGCCGCAGGACCTGGCTTCCAGCGCCGTGGTCGAAGGCGACCGACCCTACGCGAGCCTGCTCTTCCTGAGCAGTGCCCGCGACTACGTCGCGGCCGATGAGGGGCGCAGTCGCTACAGCGGGCTCACTCTCGGCATCCTGGGACTGCGCGCAACGACTGATGTCCAGACGGCCGTACACCGGGTGATGGGAGATGTGGAGCCGCGCGGCTTCGGCAACCAGATCTCCGCGGGCGGGGAGCTCACGGCGCGATTTCTGACGGGAGGCTCGCAGCTGCGTGCGCAGCGCCTGCTCGGCGACAAGTCCGCCGAATTGAAGACTACGTGGGAGATGAGTGCCGGCTACCTCACCGAAGCCAGCTACGCCGTCAGCGCACGCTTCGGTCTCATTGATTCGCCCTGGTGGACCTTTAACCCGGAACGCACCGACTACATCGCGCAGCCGGCGCCAGTCGACGCGCCGACGGCAGGTGGCCGCGGGGAGCTCTACGTCTGGGCGGGTGCGAAGGTGCGCCTGCGTGCCTACAACGCCTTTCTGCAGGGCCAGTTCCGGGACAGCACGTACACGCTGGGTGCCGACGACATCAGCCCTCTCATCGGTGAGGCCTGGATCGGCCTGACCACCCGTCTTTCAAGCGCCACACAGATCAGCTACGTCCTGCGTTATCAAACCGCGGAGGTCCACACGGCAGCCGGGCGCCGCAGTCCCATCTGGGGTGGACTGACGCTCAGCCACGCCTTCTGAATCCCCCCTTGCCCCTCTCACCGCCAGGCGGGAGAGGGGCTTTTTCTTTGCTCCCGACCCCACGCTTCTGCCGGGCGCGTGCTCAGGTTAGCCTACTGCAGTGAGCGATGATCGCCCCTCCCCCGATGCACTTCTGGCGGAGGCCGGCCGGGAAGGGCGTGGCCGGCTGAAGGTCTTCCTCGGCGCTGCCCCCGGCGTCGGCAAGACCTACGAAATGCTATCGGTCGCAAAGCGCCGCCAGGCCGAGGGTATCGATGTCGTCGCCGGCATCGTGGAAACCCACGGTCGGTCAGAGACAGCCGCGCTGCTCGAGGGGTTGCCAGCCATTCCGCGCCGCCGCATTCACTACCGCGATCGCGACTTCGAGGAACTGGATCTCGATGCGTTACTCGCGCGTAACCCACGGCTCGCCCTCGTCGATGAGCTGGCGCATACCAATGTCCCCGGCAGCCGACACGAAAAGCGCTACCAGGACATAGATGAACTACTCAATGCCGGCATCGATGTCTTTACGACGCTCAACGTTCAACACATCGAGAGTCTCAACGACCTCGTCGAACGTATTACCGGCGTCAAGGTGCGCGAGCGTCTGCCCGATCGGGTTCTCGAGGCGGCTGACGAGATCGAGCTGATCGATCTGCCGCCTGAGGAGCTCATCAAGCGGCTGCACGAAGGTAAGGTCTATGTGCCCGACGTGGCACAGCGTGCGATCGAGAACTTCTTCTCGCGCGGAAATCTGCTGGCGTTGCGTGAACTGGCGATGCGCATCGCGGTGGAACGCGTGGATGCGGACTTGCAGACTTACATGCGCGCGCGCGCTATCGAAGGGCCATGGCCGGCCCGCGGACGCATCCTCGTCTGCATCGGCGCGGATTCGCACGCCGAGCGACTCGTCCGTCTCGGCAAACGCATCGCTGAGCGGCACCAGCTGCCATGGACCGTGCTGCACGTGCAGACCACCCGAGCCGAGGAGCTTTCGGGGTCTCAGCGCGAGCGCCTGCAGGCGGCGTTTACCCTCGCCGAACAACTTGGCGCCCGGGCCGAGACCATCAACGGAACCAGTGTGGCCAACGAGGTGCTGGCCTACGCCGCCGCCCAGAATGTCACCGAGATCGTTGTCGGCCGTTCGCGCCGCCGGCTGGTTCAGTTGCGACTGCGGCCGGCCTTGGCGTGGGCTTTGATTCAACGCGGCGATGACTTCGAGATCACCGTCGCAAGTCAATCGGAGGATGTGACGACAGTCGAAGCCACAGCAGCCACAGGGACGGAGGTCAGGCCGCTTCGCGCCCGGCCGTACGTTGAGAGCGTAATGGCCGTGCTTCTCGCCGCAGCTGTTGCCACGCTTCTGGATCGCTATCTGGCGGTCGGCGATCTGTCGCTCGTGTTCCTGTTCGCAGTGTTGATTGCGGCTATCCGGCACGGACTCGGCCCCGGACTGCTCGCCGCAGTGCTCGCCTCCCTCGCGTCCACCTTCCTGTTCACCGAGCCGCGTTTCTCACTGCAGGTGACACATGCAGAGAATGCACTGTCGATCCTGTTTTTCCTGCTGGTGTCCGTGATCGGGGGTAATCTGGCGGCACGCCTGCGTGCGCAGATTCAGATCACGCGCGAGTCTGCCGAGCAAAGCGGCTTGCTGTTCGATTTCAGCCGGCGCATTGCCGGTGCCGTAAGCGCGGAAGATCTGTTGCGGGCGACCTGCCAGTATCTCACCGAAACTCTCGGCTTCGAGTCGATTGCCCTGCGCGCGTACCGCGGTTCCGAACTCGGCGATCCGATCGGCGCCGCGGAGGCGCCCGCGCTTGTTGACGTGGATCGCGCGGCCGCGGAATGGGCCGCGGGGCATGGCGAGCCTGCGGGTTGGGGCACCGGCACGCTGCCCGCGTCGTGGTGGCTGTTCGCACCTTTGGGCACGGTACAAAGACCACTGGGGGTCCTGGGGCTCAATCTCGGCGAAAAGCGCTCGAGTCTCACGCCTGAGCAGCGACGCCTGTTCTTCGCAATGCGCGATCAGGCCGCCACCGCACTCGAGAGAATTCTGCTCACCGAGGACGTGAAGCGCGCACAGCTGATGTCGGAATCCGATCGCCTGCGCTCCGCGCTTCTGTCTTCCCTTTCACAGGAACTCAGCAAGCCGCTGGCTTCGATCCTCAGCAGCGCGGCGAAACTGGCGGAGCTCAAGGACGACACCCCGGCGCGTGCGCGCCGGGAGCTGGCAAGCGCGATCCTCGAGGAGGCCCAACAATTGAACCGCTTCACCCAGAACCTGCTGGATATGACGCGGCTTGGCTCCGGCGCACTCGCAGCCCATAGCGATTGGGTCGATCTGCGAGAAGTCTTCGAGGGCGCCCGCGCGCGCGTCGAGCAACCGCTGCGCGCGCACCGCCTTGAAGTGAATGTCGCCGCGGAAGCCAGGAGAGTCTATGCGGATGCGACACTCCTGGAGCAGGTCATCGTGAACGTCCTCGATAACGCCGCAAAGTTCTCACCACCCGGATCGCGCATCGAGCTCAATGCCGCCGTTCTGGACGACGAAGTGATCATTTCCATCACCGATGAGGGTCCGGGGATTCCGCCTGCGGAGCGCGAGCGCGTATTCGACATGTTCTACCGGGTGCGGGACCGTGACGAGCGTCGGCCGGGCTCAGGGCTGGGTCTCGCGATCTGCAAGGGATTTGTCGAAGTGATGGGCGGGCGCATTTCGGTACGCGGCAGCCGAGAGGGGCATGGCACGCGCATCGAAATCACGCTGCCGCGGCGCGAGCCCCCCGCCGGTCGATTGACGGAGGCTGCCTGAGCTGCGGTCCATCGAGGCGCGCTGATCAGTCCCCCGCTCGCGCTTCGACCTGTGCGCTTTCATCCTCGCGCAACCGATAGCCAAGACCCGCTTCGGTGATGATGTATTTCGGACGCCTTGGGTCGGGCTCGAGCTTCCAGCGCAGGTTCTTGATACAAACGCGCAGGCTGCGCGTGTCGCCGATCCGATCGGGACCCCACACTTCGCGAATCAGCTGATCCTGGCGAACGATCATGCCCGTGTGCCGTGCGAGGCATTCGAGCACGCGGTATTCGAGCGGCGTCAGGTGGATCTCAGCCTGGCTGCCTCGCGTCTCGCGTAGTGCGAGATCGACGAAGACGTCACCCAAGCGCAGACCGCGCTTCTGATCGGCGCTCTTAACATTGCGTCGCAACGCTGCGCGCACCCGCGCCAGAAGCTCCGGAGCGCTGAATGGCTTGGTGATGTAATCGTCGGCGCCGGCATCGAGAGCCGCGATCTTTTGCTCTTCCATGGTCCGCGCCGACAACACGATCACCGGCAGCGACGACCACTCGCGCACGTGACGGATGACGTCCAGCCCGCTGCCGTCCGGCAGGCCCAGGTCGACCACCATCAGATCCGGCTTGTGACTGCGCGCCTCGATGTGCGCGCGCTCTGCGGTCGGCGCCTCGACAACACGGTACTTCTCAGCCTCCAGCAGCACGCGCAGAACATCGCGGATGCCCTTGTCATCTTCGACCACCAGAACCTGGTGCATCGCGAGAGTCACGTCGCAGGCTCTGTAGCAGGCAGCATGAACTCGAACTGCGCGCCTCCGCCGGGCCGTCGCCGCGCCTCGATCGAGCCGCCGTGGGCCTGAACGATAGTTCGGCAGATCGCAAGTCCGAGACCCACGCCGACGATAGTGCCCTCCTCAGCGCCACGCTGAAACTTGTCGAAGAGCCGGGCCGGATCGCCCGGCGGCAGCCCCGGACCCTCGTCATCGACGGTTACGCGCACGAATGCTCCGTCCGAGACCGCGGAAACAAAAATCCGTGTGCCGGGAGGTGTGTACTTCGCTGCGTTGTCGAACAGATTGTCCAGCACCTGAACGATGAGTGTCGCGTCCACGTACACCGGTGGCAGGTCCGCCGGAATGTGCAGTTCAACCGGGTACGCGACGAGCCGCTCCTCCGCTCGATGCAGCGCGGCCCCAACCAGATCCTCGAGTGTCTCCCACTCGCGTCGCAGTGCAATCTGGCCCGCCTCGAAGCGCATGAGATCGAGCACGTTGGAGACGAGCTCCGACATTTCACGTGCCTTGGTCTCGACCGAGCGCGCCAGCGAGTCGCGCGTCGCCTGGTCCAATGTCGCGCCATGCTCGGCCAGCGCGCTGCCAGAGGCCGCAATCACCGCGAGCGGCGTGCGCAGGTCATGCGAGATCGATGCGAGCAAGGTATTGCGCAGATTTTCGCTCTCCGCGGCCACGCGCGCGGCCTCTGCCGCTTCGGCCAATCGGGCCCTTTCGAGCGCCAGTCCGATCTGGCTCGCGAAGGTTTCGAGCAAGTGCCGCTGTTCGGGCAAGAGCACGCGACGCGGGTTAGAGGGCAACACTGCGAGCACGCCGAGCGGGCGATTTTCGTCACCGAGCGGCACGTACAGACCCGGCGCGGCTGGCAGCGTATCCGAGCCGAGCCCCGCCCGGCGCCCGTGATCCGTGACCCACTGTGCGACGGCGAGATCCGCGTCGCGGAAGGACTGATCGATGGCAGGCTCGGAAGGATAGCGCAGCTTGCCGGTGTCGTCCGGAAGCAGAACGCTCGCCTGGCATTCGAACACTTCGGCGACATGCCGTACGGCCACGCGCGCCATGCTGGCAATCCCGCGCGTCGCGGCGAGCTCGCGACTCATGCCATACAGAAGCGCCGTGCGCCGTTCGCGTGCGCCCGGCCACGCGCGTTTGCTGCCGCACGCTCGCCATCAGCGTCGCGATGACCAGCGCGATCGTCAGCATCACCACGAAAGTGAACAGATACTGGACGTCGGTGACCTCGAACGCGAAGCGCGGCGGAACGAAGAGCAGATCCAATGCAGCGACATTCAAGATGGCCGTCAGTACCGACGGGCCACGTCCGAGTCTCAGGCCCGCAACCGTCACGCCGAGCAGATACACCATTGCCACATTGGAGAGCTCGAAGTGCGGCCCCATCAGCCAGGCGATCACGGAACACACGGCGGTGATGACCAGGGCCCACACGTAGCGTTGCCAGCGGATGGGTTGGGCGCTGTGCACCGAAGCGGCTGCCGAGATCCGAGCCGGTCCGGCCAACGACGGGTCAGATGCCGCGATCGTGATGACATCGAATCCGCGCGCGTGGCGAACGAGCTCGGTCGCCGTCGACGGCCGTATCCAGGCGCGCCAGCCACGACGTTTCGGGGCTCCAACGATCAGGCGCGTCGCATTGCGGGTCTGCGCGTACTCGATCAACGCCGCCGCCGCCGACGGCCCGTCGAGCGTGACGCTTTCGGCGCCCAGCGACTCGGCGAGGCCCAGCAGATCCACTCGCCGGTCGCGCTCGGCTTCGGAGAGCCGTAACAGCGCCGGGCGTCTCGACGTATACGACAGTCCAGGTCGCATCCAGAGCGTCCGCCATGCGCTTGCCGGCACGCACGAGTTGCTCAGCCTGTGAGTCGGGCCCGATGGCAACCAGTATCCGGTCTCCGGCCAGCCGCCCACGTCGGCTGCGGTCGACCTCGAGCGAGGCGCGTGCGGCCGCTTCGACGCGGTCGGCCACGCGCCGCAGCGCAATTTCCCGCAGCGCCATGAGGTTGGGCTTGCGGAAGAAACGCTCGACGGCACTCGCGATCTCATCCGGAATGTAGATCTTGCCGGCGCGCAGACGGGCGAGCAGATCGTCCGGCGGCAGATCGATGAGCTCGATCTCGTCAGCTTCGTCGAATACGCGGTCCGGGAGCGTCTCGCGTTGTCGCACGCCCGTGATCTGCGCTACGAGGTCATTCAGGCTCTCGAGATGCTGCACATTGACCGTGGTCCAGACGTTGATGCCGGCGTCGCAGCAGCTCCTCGATGTCCTGCCAGCGCTTTGGGTGACGCGGCTCGGGCTCGCCGCCCAGCAGGTTGGAGTGAGCGAGCTCGTCGACCAGCAGGATTTCCGGGCGCCGATGCAGCGCCGTGTCGAGATCGAATTCGTGCCGGACTATGCCGCGATAGTGCACCGCAAGCGTCGGCAGGCGTTCCAGGCCCTCGAGGAGGCGCTCCGTCTCGGCGCGGCCATGCGGCTCGACGTAGCCGACGACCACGTCCGTCCCGGCCGCACGTACGCTGCGGGCGGCCTCGAGCATGGCGTACGTCTTTCCCACGCCGGCGGATGCGCCGAAGAAGACGCGCATGCGTCCGCGCTTCGCCTTCGCCTCTTCGGCTTGGACCTGCGCCAGGAGTCGATCTGGATCCGGCCGAACCTCGGCCATGATTCATGCCACGTTAGGGTGTCTCGCCTTGCCCGAACGCTAGCACAATCCCGGCCCGGGATTGTTGGTCTCACTGACCCGGCGCGGCGACCTCATCCAGTGCGAGATTCAGCTCCAGCACATTTACGCGCGGCTCCCCGAGGAAACCGAGGAGTCGGCCTTCCGTGTGCTGGGTCACCAGGGCCGCAACCGTCTGTGCATCGAGCCCGCGCGCGCGTGCGACGCGTTCGAGTTGGTAGTTGGCTGCGGCGACGCTGATGTGTGGATCGAGGCCGCTCGCCGACGCGGTCACCAGATCGACCGGGATCGGCGCCGTGTTGGTGGGGTCGGCCGCCTTCAGCGCTTCTATGCGTGCCTTGACGGCGTCGGTCAATGCCGGGATTCAGGGGACCCTGATTCGAGCCGGTCGAGGCGGCCGCGTTGTACGGATAGGGTCCGGTTGTCGATGGACGGCTCCAGAAGTACTTGGGATCAGTGAAGCTCTGACCGATGAGTCTGGAGCCGATCGCCTTGCCGTCCTTCACGATAAGGCTGCCGGCCGCCTGTTCGGGAAACGCGATCCGGGCGATACCGGTCACGATCAGCGGATAAATGAATCCGGTCACGGCCGTCAGCAGCACGAACAGAACGAGAACGGGACGAAACATGGCACGCAACATGGCGGATTCCTCAGACGAGACGCACGAGTTCCAAACCCAGATCGATGAGCTTGATGCCGGCGAACGGGATCAGGATGCCGCCCACGCCGTAGATCAGCAGATTGCGGCGCAGAAGTATTGCAGCACCCAATGGCCGGTACTTGACGCCTTTGAGCGCCAGCGGAATCAGAAACACGATGATGAGCGCATTGAAGATGACCGCCGACAGGATCGCGGACAACGGGCTCGCGAGATGCATGACGTTGAGCGCATTGAGCTGTGGATAGGTGCTGGCGAATGCGGCCGGAATGATCGCGAAGTACTTCGCGACGTCATTCGCAATGCTGAAAGTCGTGAGCGAACCGCGAGTCATCAGCATCTGCTTGCCGGTCTCGACGACCTCGATGAGCTTGGTCGGGTTCGAGTCGAGATCCACCATGTTGCCGGCTTCCTTGGCGGCCTGCGTACCGGTGTTCATGGCAACAGCCACATCCGCCTGTGCGAGTGCCGGAGCGTCGTTGGTGCCATCGCCGGTCATCGCGACCAGGCGGCCCTGACCCTGGTGATCACGAATCAGGCGCAGCTTCGCTTCCGGTGTCGCCTCGGCCAGGAAATCGTCGACCCCGGCTTCGGCCGCGATCGCGGCGGCGGTTTGTGGATTGTCGCCGGTGATCATCACGGTCTTGATGCCCATGCGGCGCAGCTCGCCGAAACGCTCCTTGATTCCCCCCTTGACGATGTCCTTGAGCTCGATGATGCCAAGCACCCGCACTCCATCGCTGACGAGCAGCGGCGTGCTGCCGCGCCGCCCGACATCCTGCACGGTGCTCAGAATCGCCTTCGGAAATACCTGCCCTTGCGCCTCCACGTGCTTTTGAATCGCGTCCGGTGCGCCTTTGCGGACCTGTCGATCGCCAATGTTCACGCCACTCATGCGCGTGTGCGCGGAGAACGGCACGAACGTGGCGCCGAGTGAACCCAGGTCCCGCTCGCGCAGTTGGAAGCGCTGCTTGGCAAGCACCATGATGCTGCGCCCCTCCGGCGTTTCGTCGGCCATGGAGGCGAGCTGCGCGGCATCGGCGAGCTCCTGCTCCGTGACTCCAGGCGTCGGCAGGAAGGCAGCGGCCTGGCGATTGCCGAGCGTGATCGTGCCGGTCTTGTCGAGCAGCAACACATCCACGTCGCCGGCCGCTTCCACTGCGCGGCCCGAGGTGGCAATGACGTTCGCCTGCATCATCCGGCTCATGCCGGCGACGCCGATCGCCGAGAGCAGAGCGCCGATCGTCGTGGGAATGAGGCAAACGAGCAAGGCGATGATCGCCGTGATGGTGATCGGCGTGCCCAGCTTCGTCACGGCTACGCTGTAGAGGGAATAAGGTACCAGGGTTGCCGTCGCGAACAGGAACACGAGCGTCAGCGCCACCAGCAGAATCGTCAGCGCGATTTCATTGGGCGTCTTCTGCCGCGTCGCGCTCTCGACCATCGCGATCATGCGATCCAGGAAGGTCTCGCCCGGGTTTACCGTTACGCGCGCGACGATCCAGTCAGAGAGAACGCGCGTGCCGCCTGTGACGGCGGAACGGTCACCACCCGATTCACGAATGACAGGGGCGGACTCGCCGGTGATCGCGCTCTCGTCGACCGACGCTGCACCCTGGATCACTTCGCCGTCCGCCGGGACGTAGTCGCCGGCTTCTACGAAGACGATATCGCCGCGCCGCAGTTCATCCGCTCGCACGCGCGAATGACGCGAGCGATCGCGCGCATCGGGGAGCTTCTTGGCCCACACCGTCTGCTTGAGTCCGCGCAGGGCAGCAGCCTGCGCCTTGCTCCGACCCTCGGCCAGTGCCTCGGCGAAGTTTGCGAACAGTACGGTGAACCACAGCCAGACCGCGACGTTCAGGATGAACCATGCGGGCGCTTCGCCCTGGCCGGCAAGCGCGCGCGCCCAGAGGATCGTCGTCAGGATGCTGCCGATGTAGACGACGAACATCACGGGATTGCGCCACTGCACGCGTGGATCGAGCTTGCGCAGCGATGCGAGCGCGGCGGGTACCAGTAGCGTACGGTCGAACATCGACAGCTTCGGACGAGTCATGGATTTTCCTCACCAGGCCTGCACATGCTTCAGGTGGCCCACAGGATCAGGTGTTCGACGATCGGCCCCAGCGCGAGCGCCGGAACGAAAGTCAGCGCGCCCACCAGCAGCACAGTGCCGATGAGAAGAATGACAAACGTGGGCCCATGGGTAGGCATCGTGCCCGCCGAGACCGGAATACGCTTCTTCGCGGCAAGCGAGCCCGCTACTGCAAGCACCACGACGATGGGCCAGAAGCGACCGAACCACATCGCCAGGCCCAGCGCGGAGTTATAGAAGAGGGTGTTGGCCGAAATTCCCGCAAACGCGCTGCCGTTGTTGTTGGCGGCCGAAGAAAAGGCATACAGGATTTCGGAAAACCCGTGCGCGCCAGGATTGGCAACACTGGACGTGCCGGCGTTGACCGATACGGCCACCGCCGTTCCCACGAGAACGACGAAAGGCATGACCAGGATCGCGACCGAGCTCATCTTCATCTCGAAGGCTTCGATTTTCTTGCCGAGGTACTCGGGGGTGCGCCCGATCATGAGGCCAGCAATGAAGACCCCGATGATCGCGAAGATCAGCATGGAGTAGAGCCCCGTGCCGACGCCGCCGAACACCACTTCGCCGAGCTGCATCTGGAACAGCGGGACGAAACCGCCGAGCGGCGTGTATGAATCGTGCATCGAATCGACGGCACCACACGAGGTCGCTGTCGTGGTGGTGGCGAAGAGCGCCGAGGCCGCGATGCCGAAGCGCGCTTCCTTGCCCTCCATGTTGCCGCCGGGCTGGGTCGCGCTGGCCGTCTGATCGACGCCGAGAGCGCCAATCTGCGGGTTACCGCGCTGTTCGTTGTACTCGGCGAGGGTCAGCAGCGATAAGAACAGGATTGCCATCGCGGCATAGACAGCCCAGCCCTGGCGCGTATCTCCGACCATGCGGCCGAAGGTGTAGGTGAGCGCCATCGGGATCAGCAGGATCGCGAACATCTCCAGGAAATTTGACAGAGCGGTTGGATTCTCGAAGGTATGCGCGGAGTTTGCGTTCACGAATCCGCCGCCGTTGGTGCCCAGCTCCTTGATGCTCTCCTGGGAAGCGATCGGCCCCATCGCCAGGGTTTGCGTGCGGGTCGTCACGTCCTCTTGTACGGGTTTGCCCGACGCATCGACGACCGGATTGCCTTGCGCGTCGACCTTCGGCTGCTGGTAAGTGACGCTCTCGAGTGTCGTCACTTCCTTATAGGCGCTGAAGTTCTGAATGGCCCCCTGCGAGACCAGGATGATGGCGATAACGGTCGAGAGAGGCAGCAACACGTAGAGCGTGATGCGGGTGAAGTCGACCCAGAAGTTGCCGATCGTCTTGGCGCTGTGACGGGCCAGGCCGCGAATCAACGCGATGGCGACCACGATGCCGGTGGCTGCCGAGAAGAAATTCTGCACGGCGAGCCCCGCCATCTGCGTGAGGTAGCTCATCGTGACTTCGCCGGAATAGCCCTGCCAGTTCGTATTGGTAACGAAGCTGACGGCGGTATTGAACGAAGAATCCGCCGACACACCTGCAAACTGCTGCGGATTCAGCGGCAGCCAGGCCTGCAGCCGTTGCAATGCGTAGACGACGATGACACCGAGCGCGTTAAGGAGCAGAAGCGAGATTGCGTACTGCTTCCAACCCATCTCGCTCTTCGGATCGATGCCGCAGAGCCGGTAAATGACGCTTTCGACGCGCGCTCCCACGCGCAGCGGCCAGATCGCCTTGCCCTCCACGACATTCGCGATATAGAGCCCCACGGGCTTCACGCACAGGAGCAGGACCAGCAGGAAGACGACGATCAGTATCAGCGATTCGATCATCATCAGAATTTCTCCGGCTTGATCAGCGCGTAGAGCAGATACACGAAGAGCCCGAGCGCGAGGACTGCGCCGAGGAGATACATCCCGCTCATTCGACACCTCCGATGCGGGACACGGCCCGGATCAGCCAATGCGTCACGGCCCAGATCGCGATGACGACGATGAGGAATACGGCATCCATAGTCGGTGTGCTCCGCGGTTAGGCGCGAGAGTCTAGGCACGCGGCGGTGAGCGCCGCGTGAGTATTTCTACGATGAGCTGCGTCAATAAGCCGGAGCCGTCAGCCCTAGGTCAGGGGCGAGGCGACAGCCAACTCGATGAATGCGCGAACCTTCGGCGTGTGCTGACGGCCGCCCGGGAACGCGGCAAGTATCGGTACCTTGGGTCCCGACCAGGCCGACAGCACCCGGCGCAGTGTCCCGCGGGCCACTTCTTCTTTGGCGATCGGGCTGGGCAACAGGGCGATCCCCAACCCCCGGACGGCGGCGTCGCGCACCATGATGCTGCTGTTCGCTCGCAGACGTGCAGGACCGTCGATACGCAGCTCCCGTGAGAGGGTGACCAGGCGCCAGCCGCGCTGCGCACTGCTGCTGGCCATCAACAGAGGATGCTGTCCAAGGGCATTGCCGTCCTCAGGCGTACCAGCCTTTTCCAGATAGGCTGGACTTGCGTAGAGACCATAGGAGAGCTCGCCCAGCTTCTGTGTGACCAGTGACCCCTCCTCGACCGGGCCGAGGCGAATGGCCAGGTCGAACCCTTCCCCGACGAGGTCTGCCGACGTGGAGGACAGATCGACATCCACGGTGACTTGGGGATACTTCGCGGCGAAAGCATCGACCCACCGGCCAAGACCGACCAACCCGAATTCGACATCAGCGCTCAGCTTCAGCACGCCGCTCGGCTCACCGCGTTGGCTCGCCGCAGTCGCTTCGATGTCGGCGACGCCCGCCATGATGCCCAAGAGCCTGCTCGTAGACTCTGCTGACCGACATCGGTCAGACGAACACGTCGAGTGGTGCGCTCCAGAAGGCGAATGCCGAGCTCGCGCTCGAGATGAGCGAGGCTGCGGCTGAGGTGGGCCTTGTGGCTGCCGAGCGCGTCGGCAGCCTTGGTGAAGCTGCCGCTCTGAACGATCTTGACGAAGGCCGACAGGGCCCCGAGGTCCATAATGTTGTGATCATAGTCAACAATTGAGCCAAGTGCAGCAGTCTTTGTGCAGGTTCGAGCACCATTGGCGTCCTCCGGACCAACGGGGCGCGCATCCCTGCGGGTGCGGCGCTCCAGTTCGAGAGGCCCGGCGCAGGCATATCCTCTATGATCTGCGCCCCGATTCGCCGGCCCTTTCGAGCCCGAGGCCTGACTGGAGATCACCGTGGCCACGCCTGCACGCGACACCGCTCCCAAGAGCAAATCGACGATCCGCAGCCTCGATCCAATGGACCTGCTCGACGTACGCGGGCAGCTCACCGAGGAGGAGCAGCTCGTGCGGGATTCGGTGGCGCGCCTGGTCGACGAGAAGGTGCTGCCGATCATCGCCGAGTGCTTCGAACAGCATCGCTTTCCGCGCGAGATCGTCCCTGAGCTCGCCGATCTGGGACTGCTCGGCGTCTACCTGAAGGGCTACGGCTGCGCTGGTCTCAATGCGGTCAGCTATGGGCTCATCTGCCAGGAGCTCGAGCGCGGTGACTCCGGTATCCGCAGCTTTGTCTCGGTGCAGACCAGCCTGTGCATGTACCCGATCTACGCCTACGGGAGCGAGGCGCAAAAGCAGAAGTACCTGCCGGGAATGGCGCGGGGTGAGCTGATCGCCTGCTTCGGCCTCACCGAACCGCATGGCGGGTCGGATCCGGCCAACATGAAGACCCACGCGCGCCGCCAGGGGAAGGACTGGATCCTCAGCGGCGCCAAGATGTGGATTACGAATGGCAGCATCGCCGACCTGGCCGTGGTCTGGGCGATGACCGAGGAAGGCATCCGGGGCTTCCTGGTCGACAAGGGGATGAAGGGTTTCACCGCGCAGGAGATCGAGCACAAGTTCTCGCTGCGGGCCTCGGTCACCTCGAGCCTGTTCTTCGACAACGTCCGCGTCCCGGAGGAAAACGTGCTGCCGGGCGTAGTCGGACTCAAGGGACCGCTGTCCTGCCTGACCCAGGCCCGTTTCGGCATCAGTTGGGGAGTGATCGGCTCCGCGCAGGCCTGTCTCGCACAGCTCCTCGACTACACGAAGTCACGCGTGCTGTTCGGCCGCCCGCTCGACAATACCCAGGCCATCCAGATGCGCCTGGCCGATCATGCCCGCCGCATCACCACGGGTCAGCTGCTCGCGCTGCAGCTCGGTCGGCTCAAGGACAAGGGTGCGATGACACCGAGCCAGGTGTCCCTGGCCAAGTGGAACAACGTGCGCATGGCGCTAGATGTGGCGCGCGACTGCCGCGACATGCTGGGCGGCTCCGGCATCAGCGCCGAGTATGTGCCGATACGTCACATGCTCAATCTCGAGAGCGTGATCACCTACGAAGGCACCGAGACCGTCCACCAGCTCACGATCGGACGCGAGCTGACCGGCGTCAGCGCGTTCTGAGCCCCCGCGGGCCCCTTGCCATCCAGGACCGCGCATCCGCACGCACGCTCCTGATCTCGCTGTGCCCTGCAGGGACGGCTTTTTCTGCCGCCAGACGCGGATCGATCGCGGTCGCATCGTGACGCTCGAGACGGGCCTCGACATGCCAGGCGGCGAGCAGCGCGCCCAACGCAATCCAGCTCACGGCCGCGTCGCGGTATCGCGTGCGCAGGATCGCGAGCCCGTGTGCGACGGCTCGCGCACTGGTGGGAAGAGTCTGACGAGAGACGTAGGCGTTCATAACATCACCCTGTTCGTAGAAGGTTGGACTTTCGATTCAACGGCGCGTTCTGTCGCAACACGTCGGTACGCAGCGACAAAGGCGTGCTGTTCGGGCAACACGCGCTGCGCGAGCACGCGATAGCGCAGCGGGCCGCCCGCGACGACGGCATCGAACGGAAAGCAGGTGACGAGCTCGAGCGCGTTCACCGGAGCATCGAGCGCCACGCGGTCGGTGCGGGCATCGATGACGGCCAGGTTGCTCACCTGATAACGCACGCTGGTGCCATCCGGCCGGTCGATCCAGAGCATCTCGAGCCGATTGACGGCCGACTTCTCCGCCAGCGGAAATACGTACACGCCGTCCATCCAGTCGGCACTGTCGTTGCGGAAAACCTGCCGCACAGTGACGCGCGCGATCATGCCGCTCACTTCAGCATCGACCGCGGTATCCACCCGCAATGCCGGCTGCAACGCGCTCGTCCCGCGGCCACGCAGCAACAAACTTCCGGCACGCACGCCGTCCATGGGATTGGCGTGCGCCGGCGAGCCCGCGAGCAGGAAGTAGAGCGCGATCGAAATCGTGAGCGCGAGCCAGTTGGCCGCGGTGTCGCGGCGTCTCAGGTGCAGCAGTCGCGCCCGCGACAGGCGCTGCGGGAACGGCTGCGAGGAAGTCCCGCGCCGGGTATGGAACTCCGCTCCGAAGCGTGCTCCAAGCTGATCTTCAGTCCGCTGCCGAGTCGTCGCGCGCATGTTGCACTCCGGTGTCGAGCTGGCCGATCCAGCGAGTCCTGGCATGTGCGATTTAACGCGGGGAGTCGGACTGCCGCGTGCGGCAATCGCGGCAAAGTCCTGATCAATTGTGGCGAATTCGGGCAGTGAGCAGCCGGGCCGTTCAGAGGCGGGGCGCGGGACGGTAGACTGCTGGCATGAAAAAGCAGATTGCGATCATCGAGGACGAGGCCGCGATCAGCGCCAACTATGCGGCAGCATTCGAGCGTAACGGCTACGCCGTGCACACGTATCCTGGCCGGCGCCAGGCCATGCAGGCTTTCAGCGCGCGGCTGCCGGACCTCGCCATCATCGACATCTCACTCGAGGACGAGGTGGAGGGTGGTTTCGAGCTGTGTCGGCAGCTGCGCGCGCAGTCGGCGGAGCTGCCGATCATCTTCCTCACCGCGCGTGACAGCGAGATCGACGCTATCTCGGGCCTGCGGCTAGGTGCCGATGATTTTCTAACCAAGGACATCAGCCTCGCGCATCTGATCGCGCGCGTGGTCGCGTTGTTCAAGCGTATCGAGGCGCGCGGCCGGCCCGTCAGGGCGACGCAGGTATTGAATCGAGGTCCGCTCACGCTCGACGCCGAACGGCTGCAGGCGACCTGGAACGAGCACGCGGTGCCGTTGTCGCTGACAGAATTCTGGATCGTGCATGCGCTCGCGCAGCATCCCGGCCATGTCAAGAATCGCCAGCAGTTGATGGATGCGGCGAACGTGGTGCTCGACGACAACACGATCACCTCTCACATCAAGCGCATTCGCCGCAAGTTCACCATGGTGGACCCCGCTTTCGCTTCCATCGAGACCATGTACGGCATGGGCTATCGCTGGTTGGAGTGAATGCCGCTTCGCTACCAGTTGCTGCTCCTTAGCCTCCTGACGCTGTTGCTGCCGTGGGCTGGCTGCCGCTACGCGCGTGAAATGGAGTCGGCGCTGCGCGACGGCCAGGAGCAGACCCTGCTCGCCACGGCCTCGACGCTCGCAAACCTGCTGGCAGTCAAGCCGGAGCTGTTCGGGAGCGACGCGGCCGCGCGCGCGCCATTCGATGCCCGGGCAGGCGATCTGTATGCCCATCGCCTGACGACACCGGCGCTGCTGGACGGCTTTGCTGACGACTGGGGATTGGCCGCGGACGCGTTTGCGCAGCTGGCGGCTCCCGGTGCGCCGCTCAAGGTCGGATATGCGGCGGCGGCCGACGAGAGCAGCCTGTATCTCATGCTCGTGGTCGAGGATCTGACGCCGGCGCTTGAACAGTCGAATGACCCGTCCGCACCGCTGCAGGCGCGTGGCGATCATGTATGGCTGGGCTTCGAGGCGCCGGATGGCGAGGGCGAGTTGTACCTGCTCGCTACGCAGGCCCCCGGCCTGCTGAGCGCGCGACGCCCAGTCGTCTCCACTTACGGGGAGCGGCGCGAGATGGTCGAGCCCCGAATCCAGGCGTTCTGGCAGCCGACTCACAGTGGGTACCAGCTCGAGATCCGGCTGCCGCGCGCCATGGTCGGCGCTCACCTGGGATTCGAAGTCGTCGACGTGGGCGCGCGTGGGCAGTTGCCGGTGCGCGTCGGAACGCTCGATCCGGCGACGCATCAACCGAGCGGGCGGCTTGTCATTCCATCAGCGAGCCTGACCGCGGCGCTGGAACCGTTGCTTCCGGCAGCCACACGCGCCGTCGTCGCCGATGCCAATGGCTGGGTGCTCGCGGAGGCGGGTTCGCTCGGGCCGAATCCCGCCGAGCTCTACGAATCGACGAAACCGCCGCGAGCAAGTTGGCGCGATGTGCTCTATCGCCGGATCCTGGAGTCCGGCGAGCGGCTGCCCTCGCGCGCGCACCAGCCCGATCGCCTCGCCGGACCTCCGGTCGATGCAGCGCTCCACGGTACGCGCGCAGCGCTGTGGTTTCGCCTGCCGGACGAGCGCCGCGCTCTGCTCGCCGTTGCAGTACCCCTGCCGCCGACGAGCAGTTTAAGCGGCGTCCTGCTGCTCGAGCAGGCGGGCGATCGACTGCTCACCCTGCGCAGCCAGGCACTGACGCGGCTTCTCGATCTGACGCTGCTCGCGAGCGGCACGGCTGTCCTTGCAAGTCTGGTGTTCGCAGCCTTGCTGGGAGTGCGGCTGCGCCGTCTGCAGCGTGCAGCTGAGACGGCACTCGCCCGCGATGGCCGCGTTCAGGCCGTGATGCCCGACACCGGAGCACGCGATGAGCTCGGTGATGTCGCGCGCAGTTTCTCGGCGCTGCTCGCGCGCCTGAACGAGTACACCGAGTACCTACGCACACTCGCCGGCAAGCTCGCGCACGAGCTACGCACGCCGCTCGCGATCGTGCGCTCATCACTCGACAACCTCGAATCGGAGCACGATGCCAAAGGTCCGTACCTGCAACGCGCGCGCGAGGGTACCGACCGGCTGCAGGCGATCCTCACGGCCATGGGCGCGGCGTCGCGCACCGAGGAGGCGATCCGGCACGCCGAGCGCGTGCGTTTCGATCTTGCTGAACTGGTGCGCTCGACGACGCGAGCCTACGGTGATGCCTTTCCCACGCATCGATTCGCTGCGCATGTCCCGGAGGGCCACTGCGAGTTCCACGGTGCACCCGATCTCATCGTGCAGCTGCTCGACAAGCTGGTCGATAACGCGGCCGACTTCAGTGCGAAGGGTTCGCTCATCGAGATCGCGCTCCAGATGCAAGCAGAGTACTTCGTCCTGAGCGTGCAGAATGAAGGCACACCGTTGGGCGAAGAGGTGCGGGCACGCCTGTTCGAATCGATGTTCCAGCAGCGCACTGACTCACCGGGAAAGCCGCACTTCGGGTTAGGCCTCTACATCGTGCGCCTGATCGCCGAGTTTCACGGCGGAAGCGTGTTCGCGGAGAACCTGCCGGAACTGAGCGCCGTGAGGATCGGCATCCGAATCCGCTCTCGGCTCTGATCAGCCGCGGATCGTCGGGGAAATTTACAGGGGTAGGCCGCGGCAGCGGGTGGAGGCGTAGAGTCGGGCCGCGAGTGCGGTTACCGACTACATAAATTCAATGGCTTACGGAAGCCTGGCGCCCTGGACCGAGGCCGTGGCCCGGCCTGTAACCGAACCCGTCAGGCCTTGGTGAGCTGCCTGAATTTCCGGCGTCGAGGCTTCTTACATTTTCTGTTCCTCGGCCTTGGCGCGATCCGACTGCATGAGACTAAGTCATTGACTGTCATTGCTATCAGCGCCCGTGGCACGCCAGTTGCTTCAGTCAGGCTGAAGATTTCGAAATTCAGAGAAGCGGACTCAGGTTTAGGGATCAAGCGACAGTGAGATCGAACATGAAGAACATGAAAAAGCTTATTGGAAGTTGCGCAGCGGCGCTCATGCTCGCCAGCCTTTCCACGCCGGCGAGTGCTGCCTATATCAGCGACAGTTGGGACGACTACGTGTCACTCAACACCAACGTTACAGATGCAAATCTGTTTGGCGAGCTGGGTGACAACCTTGGGTGGACTCATAACTTCACCGACAACGGTTTCACGCCCCTTGTCGACCTGCTTACCGACGGCTGGATCCAGATCGCGTTGCGAAGCTCCGACGGTTCCGTACCTGACGCTGAAGTGAGATTCGGCTTCCTCGGGTTGGCAGGGGGCGGATCGTTTTCGAGTTCCACGGACATGTTCAATATCAATATCGCGGGTCTGCTGGACCTGTGGGCCACCGGATCGATCTCAGCTAACCTCGAGCCGAGATCGGGTTCGTTCTATGCCATCGGGTCGCTCGCCCACTTGGACGGCTTCCGCTACGTGGATGGCGATGAAACAGTTGGGGTGCCTGAGCCCGGGTCACTGGCGCTGCTCGCGATTGGCTTGATTGGTATGGGTGTGGCGCTGTCTCGTCGCCGCAGCCTCAGTTAACGAAGAAGAAGAAAGGAATCCCCGGGATCGCGCCCAGACCGAAAAGAACCAAGGATCCCGGTCAGCCCGAAAGCCCCGCCTCGAGCGGGGCTTTTTTTCGCCCGCATTCGGCTCAGACCACGCCGAGCTGGTTGAGGATGCCGCGCGCGGCCTCGCGACCCTCGAACACCGCAGTCACTACCAGGTCTGAGCCGCGCACCATGTCGCCGCCCGCAAAGACCTTCGGATTCGTCGTCTGAAAGGGACGGCCGCTGTTGGCTGCGACCCGTACCCGTCCACCGGGATGGAGCGCGATGCCGAATTCATCGAGCCACGCCGGCGGGCTGGGATTGAATCCAAAGGCGACAATAACCGCGTCCGCGGGAACGAGCTCTTCGCTGCCCGGTATGGGTTCCGGAATCCTCCGGCCGCGCGGCCCCGGGGCGCCGAGACGCGTCTGTACCAGCTTGACGCCTTCCACACTGTCGGCGCCGACGATTTCGACCGGCTGGCGGTTGAACAGG
Source organism: uncultured Gammaproteobacteria bacterium (assembly GCA_963695985.1). Taxonomy (GTDB): domain Bacteria; phylum Pseudomonadota; class Gammaproteobacteria; order Steroidobacterales; family Steroidobacteraceae; genus DATBVX01. Next base: position 318,790 of record CAVOIC010000011.1, on the reverse strand, counting down.
AACTCGACGCCTTCCTCGCGGCTGTTCCGGAAATCGCGGCGCGAGCCGGGCATGTTGAGCTCATCGCGTCGATAGGTGCAGGTCACCGATTCGGCACCCTGGCGTATCGCAGTCCGGTTGCAGTCCATCGCCGTGTCGCCGCCGCCCAGAACGACGACACGCTTGCCGCGCAAATCGACGAAGCGCGTGGGGTCGGTCTCCAGCCCAAGCTCACGACTGATGTTCGCGACCAGGTAGGGGAGCGCTTCGTACACGCCCGGCAGGTCTTCGCCTGGGAATCCGCCCTTGACGTACGAGTACGTGCCCATGCCGAGGAACACCGCATCGTAGTCCGCGATCAGCTTTTCGAACGGCAGATCGCGCCCGATTTCGGTATTGAGCATGAAATCAACGCCCATCCCCTCCATCAGCTCGCGCCGCCGCTCCACGATCTCCTTTTCCAGCTTGAACGGCGGGATGCCGAACGTGAGCAGGCCGCCGATCCGGGCGTAGCGGTCGAAGACGATCGGCTTGACGCCGTTGCGCACCAGGATGTCCGCACAGCCGAGGCCCGCAGGGCCCGCACCCACGATCGCCACGCGCTTGTCGGTGGCGCGTACCTCGGACATGTCCGGGCGCCAGCCCGCCTTCAAAGCCTCATCCGTAATGTACTTTTCGATCGAGCCAATCGTCACGGCGCCCAAACCATCGCTGAGCGTGCATGCGCCTTCGCACAGCCGATCCTGCGGACAGATCCGACCGCACACCTCCGGCAATGAGTTGGTGCGATGAGAAAGCTCCGCGGCCTCGAACAGATTCCCTTCCTCAATGAGCTTCAACCAATTGGGGATGTAGTTGTGGACCGGACATTTCCATTCGCAGAACGGATTTCCGCAGGCGATGCAGCGGCCCGCCTGCTGGGCCGCGCTCTGCGCGTCGTACTGCGAGTAGATCTCGCGAAAGCCGAGAATCCGTTGCTCCACCGGGAGCTTCTCCGGATCGTGGCGTGGAATTTCCAGGAACTGCAAGTGGTTGACAGCCATGTCGTGCTTGTCCTAGGCCGCGCGCCGCAGGTCTTCGAGCAAGCTCTCGATCGCCGCGGCCTTCGGCTTCACCACCCAGAACTTCCCCATGAACGAGCGAAAGTCGTTGAGGATGTCCTCGCCCCAGGTGCTGCCGGTCTCGTGCACGTGCTGCTCGATCAGAGTGCGCAGGTGCTGCAGGTGAGACTCCATGCCCTCGGGCGTGATGCGATGAATGTCGATGAGCTCGTGGTTGTAGCGATCGACGAACCCGCGATCGAGATCGAGCACGTAGGCAAAGCCGCCGGTGAAGCCGGCACCGAAATTGAGACCGGTGCGCCCGAGCACGCACACCACCCCGCCCGTCATGTATTCGCAACAGTGATCGCCGGTCCCTTCGACAACCGCTATCGCGCCGGAGTTACGCACAGCGAAGCGTTCACCGGCCTGGCCCGCTGCATATAACTCACCGCCCGTAGCTCCGTACAGGCAGGTATTGCCCATGATCACGGTATCGCGCGCGGAGAAATTCGCAGCCCTGGGCGGCTTGAGAACGATCCTGCCGGCGGCCATACCCTTGCCGACGTAGTCGTTCGCATCACCCTCGAGGTACAGGTGCAGGCCGCCCGCGTTCCAGGCGCCAAAGCTCTGTCCGATCGAGCCGCGCAGGCGTACCACCAGCGGTGCGTGGGCCATGCCGTAGTTCCCCCAGCGGCGTGCGATCTCGCCGGACAGGCGCGCGCCGATCGAACGATGAAAGTTGGCGACCTCATAGCCAAACGTGCCGCCCGTCTTGCTCTCGATCGCCTGGCGCATGTCCTTCAGCATCCGTTCGGCGAACTCGCCTTTGTCGAAGGGAGCATTGTGAGGATCAGTGCAGTACTGCGGCGCGTCGTCAGCAAGCCCCGCAGTCGACAGGATCGGACTCAGGTCGAGCTTGCGCTGTTTCGAGCTCGCCCCCTGCGTGATTTGCAGCAGCTCGGTGCGCCCGATCAGGTCGGCGAGCCGCCGCACGCCGAGTTGCGCCATGATTTCACGGCACTCCTCGGCCACGAAGCGGAAATAGTTGATCACCATCTCCGGCAGGCCGATGAAGTACTTGCTGCGCAGCACGTTGTGCTGGGTCGCGACCCCGGTCGCACAGTTGTTGAGATGACAGATGCGCAGGTACTTGCAGCCGAGCGCGACTATCGGGGCCGTGCCGAAGCCGAAACTCTCCGCTCCAATGATGGCGGCCTTGATGACATCGAGACCTGTCTTCAGGCCTCCGTCCGTCTGCAGTCGCACCCGGTGCCGCAGGTCATTGATGCGCAGCGTCTGGTGCGTCTCCGCGAGACCGAGCTCCCACGGCGTGCCTGCGTACTTGATCGAGCTGAGCGGGCTCGCGCCGGTGCCGCCGTCGTAGCCAGAGATCGTGATGAGGTCGGCATAAGCCTTGGCGACGCCCGCGGCGACAGTGCCGACGCCGGGCTCTGCCACAAGTTTCACCGATACCAGCGCCTTCGGATTGACCTGCTTCAGGTCGAAGATGAGCTGCGCCAGGTCCTCGATCGAATAGATGTCATGGTGAGGCGGCGGTGAGATCAGGCCGACGCCGGGCCGCGCGAATCTCAGCCGCGCAATCATGTCGTTGACCTTGTGACCGGGCAGTTGCCCGCCTTCACCGGGCTTGGCGCCCTGCGCCATCTTGATCTGCAGCACCTCGGCGTTGATGAGGTACTCGGGTGTCACGCCGAAGCGGCCGGAGGCCACCTGCTTGATCTTGGAATTTCTCTCGCCGTGGTAGCGGGCCGGATCTTCACCGCCTTCGCCGGAATTGGAGCGCGCACCGAGGCGGTTCATGGCGATCGCCAGCGCCTCGTGGGCTTCGGGCGAGAGCGCGCCGAGCGACATGCCGGCGCCATCGAAACGCTTGACGATGTCCTCTACCGACTCGACCTCGTCCAGCGGGATCGGCTGCCGGTCGCGGCTCAGGGCCAGCAGATCGCGCAGCGTCGAGACCGGCCGCTCGTTCACCAGCCGCGCGAACTGCCGGTACTGCTCGTAGTCGCCCGTCATGACCGCGGCCTGCAGCGTCGCGATCACGTCGGGGTTGTACATGTGGTACTCCCCGCCATGCACGTACTTGAGCAATCCGCCCTGCTCGACGCTCTCGCGTGGATTCCAGGCGCGTGCGCCGAGGTAATTGAGATCCGCCTCGAGATCCTCAAAGCCCGCGCCCTGGATCCGGCTCACGGTGCCCGGAAAGCACAGATTCACGACCTCATCGTTCAGGCCGACGATCTCGAACAGCTGCGCGCTGCGGTAGCTCGCGATGGTGGCGATCCCCATCTTCGACATGATCTTGAACAGTCCCTTGCGGATACCGCGGCGATAGCTGCGTCCGAGCTCCAGGCGCGTGTGCACGTCCATCTTCACGCGGCCCTTGCGCATCATGTCGAACAGGGTCTGGTACGCCATGTACGGATACACCGCAGTGGCGCCGTAGGCGATCAGGCACGCGAACTGGTGCGCATCACGCGCCGTGCCGGTCTCGATGAGGAGATTGCACTTGCAGCGCAGGCCTTTCTCGACCAGTCGGTGATGCACGGCGCCGGTGGCGAGCAACGCATGCACCGGCAACTTGTCGCGCAGCAGGTAGCGATCGGACAGCAGCAGCACGAGCTTGCCAGCGCGCACCGCGGCTTCGGCCTGGTCGCAGATGCGCAGCAATGCCTGGTGCAGCCCTTCGACGGGCAGGTACTGCAGATCGATGAATTCGTGCGTCACTCCGAAGTCGGTCAGCGCCAGGATCTGGCGCAGCTTGCGCTGCGACAGGATCGGCGAGTTCATCACGATCTGCTTCGCATGCTCCGGTGCTGGCACGAAGATGTTGCACTCCGGCCCGATCTGCGTCTGCAGCGACATGACGATGCTCTCGCGCAGCGGATCGATCGGCGGATTGGTCACCTGCGCGAACTGCTGGCGGAAATAGTCGTACAGCGAGCGCACCTGTGAAGACAACACCGGCATCGGCGTGTCATCACCCATCGAGCCGACCGCTTCGCTTTCATCCTCGGCCAGCACGCGGATGACTTCGTCGCGTTCCTCGGCGGTGATGTTGAACATCTTCTGGTACACCGCGAGCGTGTCGCGGTCCATGGGCTCGGCTGCGAGGCGCGGATCGATCAGATCGGACTCGAGGTAGCGCACCCCTTTCTTCAGCCACGTCTTGTACGGATGCCGGGCCTTCAGGATCTCGTCGATGCGCTTGCTTTCGAGCAGCTCGCCGGTCTGCAGGTCGAGCGCCAGCATCTCGCCCGGACCGAGGCGTCCCTTGCGCACCACATCCTCCGGCGTGTAGTCCCAGACGCCGGTCTCGGAGGCGACGGTGAGATGGCGATTGCGCGTGATCACGTAGCGCGCCGGGCGCAGTCCGTTGCGATCGAGCGTGCAGGCCGCGTAGCGGCCATCGGTGAGCACGATTCCAGCGGGGCCGTCCCACGGCTCCATGTGCGTGGCGTAGTACTCGTAGAACGCGCGCAGGTCGGCGTCGATCGAATCGACGGTCTGCCAGGCGGGCGGGATCAGCAGGCGCATCGCGTGCAGGGCATCGAGGCCGCCCATCAGCAGCACCTCGAGCATATTGTCGAGCGTCTGCGAGTCGGAGCCGGTCATCGACACCAGCGGCAGAATGTCGCTCAGGTCGGGCAGCACCGGCGACCGAAACAGGGGCCCGCGCGCGGCGGCCCAGTTGCGATTGCCCTGGATGGTATTGATCTCGCCGTTGTGGGCGAGCAGGCGATAGGGGTGCGCGAGTCGCCACTGCGGCAGCGTGTTAGTCGAGAAACGCTGGTGGAACACCGCGACCGAAGTGGCGATCCGCTCGTCCTTGAGATCCGGGTAGAACTCGGTGAGGTGCTGGGGCATCACCATGCCCTTGTAAGCCACGGTCGAGGCCGACAGGCTCGGCACGTAGAAGACCGGGTCCTTGCGCTCGAGTGCTTTCTCGGTACGACGCCGCGCCAGGAACAGCTTGCGGTTGAAGGCTGCCTCGTCGATGTCGAGCCGGCAATTGACGAACAGTTGCTCGATGCGCGGCAGGGTCTTGAGCGCCTCCTCGCCGCAGGCATTGGGATCAGTTGGCACGACGCGCCAGCCGGCCACCTCGAGCTCCTCGCGCAGCAGCTGCGATTCAAGGGCTGAACGCGCGCGCTGCGCCTGGTCCTCGAAGGTGCTGAGAAACACGCAGCCGACGGCGAAGCGCTCGGCGAGCTCGAAGCCCGATTCGCGCGCGAGCGCCTCGAGAAATGCCTTCGGCTTCTTGAGTAACAGTCCGCAGCCATCGCCGGTCTTGCCGTCAGCCGCGATCGCGCCGCGGTGGGTCAGCCGGTTGAGCGAGGTGATTGCCGTGCGTACGATCCAGTGGCTGGGTTGATCGTCAAGGCTGGCAATCAGCCCGAAGCCACAGCTGTCGCGCTCGTAAGCAGGATCGAACAGACCCTGCGCTGCATGTGATGGCATGGCGTCCCCAAAAGGCGTCGGCGCGGATTTTCAGGATCCGCGTTGCAGGTCAACTCGTCCGGCCTCGTGCCGGACCCGTCGTCAGAAGGGGTGCTGGAAAGGCGTTCGTGCCGCGGTGGCGAATCTAGATAGCTCTGGAGCCCGCGAGGATCGTGTCGAACACTCTTCAGTCATGGGGGTCGATCATACTGACCCGATCTTGATCGTCAATGCTGCGCTGCGGTCACATAGGTGCTCCGCAGCAATATCAGTGGGCCTAAGGAGTTAAGGAGAAGGCGCATGGATCGACGGATCCTGGACCTCTACGACGAGTACACGCACGCCCCGCTCGACCGGCGCGCATTCCTAGAGCGCCTGACCACCCTCGCCGGCGGCATGTCTGCGGCCCTCGCGCTCGTACCGCTGCTGCAAGCGAATGTCGCCGCCGCAGCCCAGGTCGCCGCAGATGACGCTCGCCTGCAATCGCGCCGCGTCGCGCTCGGCCCGGACTCCACGGGTCTACGCGGATATCTCGCGGCACCACTGCGGGCACGGCGTGGCCCTCAGTGCTGGTGATTCACGAGAACCGCGGACTCAATCCGCATATCGAGGACGTCACGCGTCGCCTCGCGCTCGCGGGTTACTTCGCGCTCGCGCCGGATTTTCTGTCGGCGCTCGGGGGCACGCCGGCCGACGAAGATCAGGCACGCGAGATGATCGCCAAGCTCGATCCTGACCAGGTGCTGCGCGATGCAACGGCCGCGGCAGCGTGGTTGCGCAGCTCGAAGGAATCCACGCATAAAGTCGGCGCGGTGGGGTTCTGCTGGGGCGGGGGCCTCGTCGGACGTCTCGCCACGGCTGACCCGCAGCTCGACGCTGCCGCCGTTTTCTATGGTCGAGTGCCACCGCTCGCGGACGTGCCAAAGATCAAAGCGTCGCTGTTGCTGCATTACGCGGGCCTCGACAACCGCATCAATGCCGAAGTGCCGGCGTTCCGCAAGGCGCTGGACGATGCGCATGTGCGCTATGAGCTGCATATGTACGAGAACGTCGACCACGCCTTCCACAACGACACGTCTGCGGCGCGCTATAACGCAGCCGCGGCGGTTCTTGCCTGGCAGCGCACGCTGGATTTCTTCGCGCACACACTTAGGCAGGCCTGAAGCATGCGCGGGACGCGGCGCCAATTGGGGCGGTTCAGGAATTCTTAAACGCGATTCAGCAGATACGATTGCTCGCACGGATGCGCGCGACCGAGACTCGGCGTGCGCGAGGTTCCTGCCCCTCGCTGGGAGCCGACATGTTCGTCCTGGATCATGTGTCGATCACCGTGCGCGACCTGGCTCGCGCACGGGCCTTTTACGACGCGATCATGACCGCGCTCGGCGTGCGCAAGGTCCACGACGGCTCGGGCTCGATCGGCTATGGGACGCGCTCAGACCCCGTGGATGAGTCGCATACTTACTTCGCGGTGGTGGCCTCGGCCACGGCGAAGCCGGACGATGCACGCCACTGGTGCTTCAAGGCTCCCTCGCGCGAGTGCGTCGATGAGTTTCACCGCGCCGGCACGCTGCACGGCGGGCTCGACGACGGCGCCCCTGCCCTGCATCCGGAGTTCCACGCCAGTTACTACGCCGCGTTTGTGCGCGATCCGGAAGGCAACCGGCTCGAGGTCGTGAGTCATCAGATTCGCACGTGACTTCTCACCCAACGGCGGTCAACCACGATTGACGCCGTACTCCGGGCCGGCTGGCGGTTTCGCCGCAGCCGCAGTGCTTCCGGCCAGCTTGCCGCGCCACAGTCCGGTTGCGGTGAATGCACGCCAGCCCCAGGGCAGCCAGCGCAGCAGCGCAAAGCTGAGCCATAGCGCCCACGCCAGCATGGCGAGCTTGTACCACCACAGCGAGACGCTGATGACCGCGGGCTGTGGCAACACGTCCGTCGACTGGTCGAGGAACCAGCTGAACAGACTGGCGCCGCTCCCGGGACCGCGAATGCGCATATCCGGCGTGCTCAGCAGGCCGAACGGTATCGCCGATATGAGGCTCATCAACGCAACGACCGACAGCAGTCCGAGTCCCACCTGCACCAGATTGAAATGGCGCCGGTTCGCGGCGCCGTCCCAGGCGGAGCGCCATTTCATCGCGAACACCCAGGCGCCAAAGGCGAGCAGCACGCTCCACGAGAACGTGCTCAGGCCGAGACCGAGCAGCAGCCATTCGTGCACGCGCAGCGGCGAGTGGCGCGAGCGCCCGAGCAGGACCGCGACCACGATGAATACCACAAGCTCGCCCCAGAACAGCACCGCCGGCCCGACTCCCGGACCCATCGCGTACAGAACCCAGCGATCTTCGGGCAAGGCGATCTGCGTGTGAATGTTACTGGCGGGACTGCCAAGGTCGATCCGCGGCGTGCGCGCACGCACGCTGACGCCGGCATCGCTCTGCCAGTTGATCTGCAGCTGATGTGCGCCGGGCAGAAGGGCGACGGCCAGCTCTCCTTTCTCCGGGCGCAGCGGAATCGGCTGGCCGTTCGCGGTTATCGCGGTGATGCGGGCGTCCGCCGGGATGCGCAGTACGTGACGCCCGCCCTGAGTACTGCGGTAGCTGATCGCGAGCGAGGTGTCCGTCGAGCGCTTGCCGGTTTGCACGGCGACGCTGACACCATCGATGGCCAGTGTGGCGCCTTCGGCCGCCTGCGGGCGCGTGATGCTCGCGGTCAGCTGTTCGCCGCCGCGCGGGTGAAATTCGTAGATCCAGGTACTGGACGCGACATTGTATGGCAGCACTACCGGGGTCCCGTCGAACTGGATGTTCCAATCCGGGCTCACCTGAAATTCCCACACTTCCGCGCGCGCCGCATCCATCGCACTCTTGAGCGTCAGCTTCTCCGAGCGCGCCAGCCCGGAGGTCCAGTCGACTTCGGACTCCCCGGCCGTCATCGCCACCACCACGTTCCGGTCCGGTGTCACTTCGCGATCAGTCAGTACCGATTCGCCGTCAAGCAGCGGCACCTTGACCGTGAACGCGCCCTTCTCCGGCGCCAGCCGCTCGACACGGGTGTCGATCGTCCAGTCGAGCCCGAGCGTGATGTGACGCGTTACTCGCACGAATGGCGCGAACTGGAGCGATGCTTCCAGCCGCGCCGCGGGCCCGGTGGCCGCCTTGCGCACCAACTCGAGCGCATTCGTGAGCAGGCGCTCATCGCCCACACCCGAAATCTCCCAGCCCTCAGCCTGAACCTGCACGCTGCGCGGCGGTTGCGGAAACACGAGCTGCACGCTCTCGGCAGCGACGATGCGCCCACCGAGACGCACGACGTGGACGCCGGCGCGCAATGGCACCCACAACTGCTGCGCGCTGTCGCGGAGCAGAGCGCCGTTCGTCTGTCCATCGACGCTGATCGTTTCGGGCTCCCATCGCCCCGCTGCCGAGGGCACGGGAACCGCTACAGCCGTGAGCGCGCTCACGTCGAGCTCGATCTCGAGCAGCTGGGGCGCGGCCAGGACGCGCGCGGCGGTGATCTCCGCGCAGCTGGGCGCGCACTGCGGCGGTCGGGTGAGTCGTTCCTTCAGGTCAGCCAGCAGGTCTGCATCGGGCAGCGCGGCGCGTGCACAGAAGGGGGCTGCGAACATCACCAGGGCGAATGCCCAGGATGCGGCCGATGCACCCAGGCGCGGCATGCGCGGCCACTCGCGCGGCCAACCATAAGCGAAGCGAACGAGCGCCACGAAGAGCGCGGCAAGAAGCACGCTGCCCGCGAGGCGCCAAAGTGAAAGCCAGGCGGGCGTTGCGATCACGAAGCGCAGCCGTTGCGCTGCATCGACCGGTCCGGACCAGGAGAACTCGTGGCTGACAAAATGCCAGCTCGGAATCCCGGGTCCGGCCTGCAGCACCGTGCCGGGCGCATAGCGCTGTGCCACGTTCGTGGCGGGTCTGGCCGCACCCGTGGCGGTGATCTTCTGCAGCCTGTCCGTCTTGGCGCTCAGAGACTCTTCCATGGTGACCGGCGCGGAGGCTGGAGCCGCCAATCCAGCCTCTGCCACCTTGCCCTCAATGGCGGGCACACCACCTGCACGCCCGAAGTCGAACTGCGGGGCGTCGAGCTGCGGATAAATCGCGAGGCGCGCCTGACCGACGATGAACGGCACGAGCGCGAGCGCGAGCACTACCGCGCTCACCGCGCGGTAGGCGGACGCCACGCGCCGCAGGCGTCCTTCCGGGGCCTCGCGTGCGAGCGCGAGCGCCACGAGCAGATTCACCCACAGCCAGGTCATTCCCTGGCTGTCGTGATGCGTCAGCACGAGCCCGCCCAGCGCGAGCAACCCGACCCTCCACCCGAGGAGGCGCGCCACCGCAAGGCTCGCGATCAGGACCAGGAACATGTCAAGCAGACGCCAGCGCTCGATCCAGGCGCTGGGCGCGCTGTCCGTACCGAACGCCGCGATCAGGCGATGCCCGGGCGGGAGGTACAACTCACCGCGAACCTGGGTGAAGCGGCTCTGCCAGCCGGTAGCGGGCATCGCGGTGCCACCCTCGATGCGACTCACGGCCTGCACGCCCACGTCGGGCGCGCGCAGCTCGATTCCGCTCGTACCCTCAGCGCTGCCCTTCGTGACCAGCAGGTTCTGGTCACCGATGCGCGCGCTCAGCAGCCGATAGGGCGCGACCATGTCCAGCCGCCAGCCCTGCCGCATCCGCCCACCGATCGAATCCACCGCGGTGAAGCCATGATGTGCGAAATCGAACCACAGCTCGCGCGCAAGGCTGAGCTGATTCTCATCGCTCGCCGAGAGACCGCGACTGCGCTCGACGACCTTGAGCTCCGCGTCACGTTGCACGCGGTAGGCCGGGTATTCGTGCCAATCGGAGGGAACATTGGCCTGGCCCGGGTCGATCGATTCCACGCCCTCCACCGCGGCGACCCGCAGCCGATCGATGCCCTGGAAACTCCAGATCTCATCGCTCGCCCACGCCCCTTCGCCCGCCGGACGGCGCAGCACTTCAGCGATTCCGGGCGCACGTGCAACGAGCACGATTTGCCAGTTACCGGCGCGCACCTGAACGCGCAGGCGCCCGTCCGGTTCCAGCCGCGCGGGCAGCTCGCTCGTCAGGCTCATGGGCACGAATCCTTTGGGCAACGCGGGCGCCAGCAATTCTTCGCGTGCTTCGCCGGCTGCCTGGACGCGTATTAGGGTGGTCAGCGTCGCTGGTATGTCATCACTCAGCAGCCGGTAGACCTGCAACGTCAGCTGCTGCGGCTCGACGGCACCGCGCCGCTGGCCCAGCCACACGGCATTGCCGCTGCGTTCCGGCTGCGCCACCGGCCGCCCCTCGATGGTCAACGCGATGATGCCGGCCTCTGCCGGCACGCTGAGAGCCTCGGGGCGACGCACCCAGCGAAAACTGCCGCTGATGAAGTGACTGCCAGTGCTCAGGTGAATCTGGGGAAGACCATCGCGCATCACGACGGCAGCGCGCGCGCCGTCGAGCTGCACCTCGCGTGGCCAATGCTCAAGATCTCCCGGCACGCTGATCCAGGACTCGGAGAACAGCTCCCAGCGCTGCGCGAAGCGGCCCCCATGCGCGTCGAGATCGAGCAGCAGGCGTTCGGGCCATGCGCAGCGAAATGCGCTCCGCGTCGGCGGCCTGGCTGCCCGTCGCGTAGGGACACCGACGAAACTCCTCCCCCTGCAGAACCCAGCTTTGCCACGGCTGCAGCTCGGGCGGCACCGTCACATCGGCCGCAAGCAAGCGCAACGGGATGGCCAGCAGCAGGACCACCGGCCAGGAAGGCACACGTTTCAGCATGGAGGCTCCCTTCGCGCGCGCAATTGCGCGCCGCCCTCAATATAGAATCACAACCGGTAACCACAATGACTGTCAAACGCGCGCCCGTACTCGCCGGGTTTGACATTTCGCCCATGAACAAGCAACGCAACCCCCAGGCCGAACAGATGGCGGACGAATCGATGGTGCGCAATCTCGCCGCGCAGGCGAGTGCCATCTGGCCGCAGGAGGAGCCCCTGTTGGCGCGCTATCGGTTGCGTGCCAATGCGCAGATCGCCGATATCGGCTGCGGCAGTGGCGAGATCACGGCACGCCTCGCCGGTCTCTATCCGCACGCACAGATCGTCGGTGTCGACATCCTGGAAGGCCCCATCGCCTATGCGCGCAAGCGCTACGCCGCGCTGGCGCCGCGCGTGCGCTTTGAGCAGGGGGATGCCTTTGAGCTGCGATTGCCGGCGGACGGGTTCGACCTTGTCACCTGCCGGCACATGACACAGGCCATTCCCGAGCCGGAGCGCGCGCTCGCCGAACTGGTAAGGATCTGCCGACCGGGCGGCTGGCTGCACGTCCTGAGCGAGGATTACGGCATGCTGCACATGCCGGTCGGCGCGCTCAACTCCGATCGCCTGTGGCATGAGGGCGCGATCGAGTTCACACGCATCACGGGCACCGACGCCCGCGTGGGACGGCACACTTATTCCCTGCTACTACGGCTGGGACTGACGGAGTTGCGGGTCGACTATGCGATCGTCGACACGCTGCGTGTACCGCGCGACACGTTTGCATCGATCATGGAAGCGTGGCGCGACGGTTACACGAATGCGATCGGTGACTCGACCAGGCTGGGCCGCCAAAAGACGCATGCGCTGTTCGATCAGGCGATCGCGAGCATCAGGGATCCGGCGCAATATGCCGTCTGGCACGTGCCCATCGTGAGCGGACGCAAAGCGTGACTGTCGCCGGCGGGCATAAACGAAGAGGCGCAAAGAATGGTGCGAACTAAGGTAAATGCCGCAAGTGCGCGTTGCACGGGTCACGTGCAATTCCTCGTCTTGCTGCTCTCGGCGGTGAGCGGCGCGGTGGCCTGCGCACAGGTTCCTGCTGCAGCAACTGACGTGCAGCAACTCATCGCCCGACTCGGTCTGCACGAGGCTGACGAGCCGCTCAGCGCGAGCAACAGGTGGCACAAGCCGAAGCTCATCGTGGTGCGCGATCCCGGCGATGCCGAGCATCGTGCCGGGCTGCAGGCCGCCGCTCCTGGTGTAAAGCTGGTGTTCGCTGCGGACAATGCCGCTGCGTTGAGTGCAGCCGCCGATGCCGACGCGCTCATCGGCCTGTGCACGCCCGAGATCCTGGCGCGGGCCACGCACCTGTACTGGATCCAGCTGCTGAGTGCCGGAGTCGAACGCTGCGTCGGAATTCCGGCCGTGGCCGAGCGCGGCCTGCTGGTCACGAACATGCAGCGCGTAGCTGGACCCGTCATGGCGGAGCACGTCATCGCGCTGACGTTTGCGCTGGCTCGCGACCTGCCTGCCTATATCAGTGCACAGGCCAGCGGTCGCTGGGAGCCCGAACCGCGCGGTTCAATACGCGCGGTATCGCTGGAAGGAAAGACTCTGCTGGTGGCCGGCCTGGGCGGAATCGGCGTGGAAGTGGCGCGTCGCGCGCACGCGCTCGGCATGCGCGTGATCGCCACGCGCGCCAGCGGGCGCGAGGGTCCGGATTTTGTCAGCTACGTCGGGCTGCCGGACGAGATGCCAAAGCTCCTGGGCGAGGCAGACGTGGTGGTCAACACGCTGCCGCTGACCGAGCAGACCAGGCACACCTTCGATGCGCGTGCATTCGCCGCCATGAAGCCCGGCGCGTTCTTCGTCAACGTCGGGCGCGGTGGCACCGTGGTCACCGACGACCTCGTGAACGCACTGCGACAGAACCGCCTCGGGGGAGCAGCTCTCGACGTGACCGAGCCGGAGCCGCTGCCGTCCGAGCACCCCTTGTGGCGCCTGCCGAACGTCATCATCACGCCGCACGTCTCCAGCGACTCGGAGTTCGACCAGGAACGGCACTGGGCGATCGCGCGCGAGAATCTGCGGCGCTACGTAGCCGGCGAGCGCATGCTGTCGGTCGTGGACGTGAAGCGCGGCTACTGACGGGTCTCAGTCCTCGAGATCCGGCTCGACGAAGCACCAGCCGACTTCCGGAAAGCGCTCCTTGATGCGCCGCTCGAGGGCGTTGAGGCTCGCGACGGCGGATTCGATGCTGATGCCCGGGCGCATGCTGACTTTCGCAGCAAGCATGACCTTGGGTCCGAGCTGCTGCGTGATCGCGTTGAACAGACCGACGATTTCCGGGTCGCTGCGGATCAGCTCGACGATGCCCTGCTGCAGATCCTCTTCGGCCGAGGTGCCCACCAGCAGGCGTTTGATGCGGTTGGCGATGAACGCGGAGACTGCGATCAACACGACGCCGACCGCGATCGAGCCCGCGGCATCGAAGCGCGCGTCGCCGCTGAGCGTTGCGAGTGCCACGAACAGGAATGCCAGTACCAGTCCCAGGAGCGCCGCGATATCCTCGCCGAGCACGACGACCAGCTCCGCATTGCGCGTGTTGCGCAACCAGTAGGCTAACGAGCGTCCGCGACGCAGCTTGGCGATCTCGCGCAGGCAGCCGATAAGGCTCCCGGTCTCGAGCGCGACGGAAATCCCCAGCACCAGCAGAGCGACCCAGGCCTGGTGCAGCGGCTCGGGCGCCTTCAGCTTGTGCCAGCCCTCGTAGATGGAGAACAGGCCGCCGGCGCTGAAGAGCAGCAGCGCGACGATGAAGCTCCAGAAATACGTGAGCCTGCCGTGGCCGAGCGGATGCAGCTCATCGGGCGGGCGCTGTGCCTGCTTCAGACCGAGAAACAGCAGCACCTGGTTGCCGCAGTCCGCGAACGAATGAATGGCCTCTGCCAGCATGCTGCCCGAATGCGTGTATGCCGCGGCCGCTGCCTTGGTAATCGCAATAAACAGGTTGGCGAGGAAAGCGTACAGGATCGCTTTCGTCGATGAGCCTTGCTCGGACATTGTTCTCGGACTCCAGCCTGCGAGGCGGCGTGGCGGAGCTCAGAACGTGTAGCTCAGCGAAGTGATCACGCCAAAGTCGCTCGTGGTCGTCTTGTCGATGTCGGGCGGCTTGTTGTCGTAGTCATAGTATGCGGTGAAGTCAATGAAGAAGTCCGTTACCAGCTCCTTGCGCAGCGTGACATCGAACGCCCCGCGATAGCGCCCGGATTCGGTGAAGCTCGGATAGAGCGCCGCCTGGCTGCTGAGGCTCGTGGTCTTACCCACGAGGTGGTACACGTGCCAGTCCGCGCCCACTATACCTTCCACACTCTCCTGCGAGTCCTGTGCGCCGGTGATCCATTCCTTCTGCACCACCGCGCCCACGAGAGCGGAGAACTCGCTCACCGACGATTGCAGAAGATAGCGACCGAAGCCGCCGCCCAATTGCAGGCGCGCTTCGATGCCGAGCTCCTCGTTGCGCTCCACTGAGCTCAGCCCCTCCCAGAAATTGCGGTTCGGCCGCAGCCACAGGTAGTTGAAGTCGATCTTGTCACGATCGAGTGTTCCCTTGTCTGGCGAGTCCGTCCGCTGAAGGCTGACGTCGAGATTCATGGCGATCTTTTCAGCGCGATAACCGGCGGCGAATGCTACCGAACCTGTGCTCACATCCGAGGACTGCGTGTAGTCGTAGCCGACCGACATGGAGCCGTGAACTCGCTTCCAGAACTCGGAGTCGATCTCGGCAATGCGGGTGACCTCGGACGGATCGACCACGATGCTGCCGGCATCGCCCGAGATCACGACATGCCTGCCATCCGCACCGGGACTGAAGGCGCCGTAGTGGCGCGCCGCGCTCAGCATCTCCACTTCGAATGTGAACGTGCTCTGCACCGTGGCAACTTCTTCCCACTTGATGTTGACGGTGCCGAGCGCCGAAGTCCTGGCTTGCAGCTGGCCGTACTGCAGGGTGACGATCGCGCAGGTGATGCGATCACCGTTCTTCAGCGTGACGATGTCGGTCTTGTCGCGCTGGCGTGCTTCGGCAGTCGTGACAACCGCAAGGAGGGCGCCCAGCACCATCCCGATGCCGACGACGGAACGCGTGACTCTCATGGTGAATCCCCCGCAAACGAGCCCGGAGGATAACAACCAACGGCGAAGCGCGGCCAACGCCCGGCTACAGCCCCACGGCCCAGGGCATGTGGTTTGCAAGGAGAGGTTGACGCGCAAAAAAAAGCGCCGCGAGCGGGGGAAGCTTGATCGCGGCGCCAAGAGCGAACCACAGGGGTTCAGGGGGAACCGTTGTCAGGTCAAGCCGCGCTCATCGCGAGCGCTATCTCCTCCATTTCGTAACCCATCACCTGACGGGTCATCGGATCGACGATCGGCTTGCCCTTGCGAAAACATCCAGTGCTGGCCAGGCGCCGGGCGAGTGCGATACGCGCATCGACCTGCTCCAGCGCGAACTGTCCGTCAGCACGTCGGATCAGGAGCGTCGCGCAGTGCTCGGGATGCGCGAGATGTTCCTTCTCGCCCTCCGGCAGCAGCAGCGCCACGATTTCCGATTTTCCGGTAGCCATAAGTGCTGACACGGAGTAATACGAAGCAATCGTCGTGCCAAACGACAATTACTTTCAGGATCAGAAACTTAGAGGGGGGTCGATGTCCCCTGGTGCTGACGCAATTTGTCAGTTTCTGACGCAGCCCCAGCCAGGAACGTCAGTTGATGATCCGGGTCACAGTGCGGCGCTGATGCGCGCGTGCTGCTTCAAGGTGCAATGACGACGCAATCCTGGTTCTTCGCCTTGAGCGCCGCGCACACCTGGCGCGCACTCGCCTCGGAGAGTGTGCCCGCCTGCAATCGATACAGGTGACCCGCGGGTGTGGTCGCAAGCTTCACTGATGGTGAGAGTCCGTGCAGCAGCTGCGGATGTTCGGCCTGCAGACGCCGCCACTCGCCCATGGCCTGCTTGTCGCCGCCGGAGAACGCGCCGAGCTGAATGTGGTAGCCACCCGGTTGCGTCGCCGCAGTCTTGGCGGTGCCGGTCGTCGGTGCCGCGGCGGCAGCTGGCGGCGATTGCGCTGCGGCGCTTTCCGGCATCACATCCGAAGGCGTGTTCGAGGGCGTCTGGGCCAGCGCGAAATTCCCGAGCCGGATGCGCGCTTCATCTGCCATGCGCCCCTGAGGGTGTCCATTGAGGAACTGCTGATACGCATCGGCGGTGTCGGTCTGCATGGCTTTCTGCCAGTCGGCGAGCTCCTGCAGCTCACGCACGCGCGCCTGGGCCTGCGAGGCGAACTCACCGTCCGGGTAAGAGCGCAGGAACTGCTGATACGCCTCGAGCGTGTCCGCGCGGCGCGCGTCTTCCCATTGCTGCTGGCGGCTGCTGCAGGCCATCACTGCGAGCAGTACCGCTGCCATCATCGTGACGAGTGTCATGCGGCTCACAGTTCCTCCGCCGGGCGATTGGACTCGCGGATTGTACGCGCGAGGATCGCGGTTGCCGATGGCCACGGCCAGCGAGCGGGCTGGAGCGGGCGAGGATGAGGGGTTAGTCTTGCGCAGCCGCCCGTACTGCTGCGAGGAAGCCCATGGCCGAAGAACCCAGACGCCGCCTGCTCGATTCCGTCTCCGGCTCGCCGACTTTTCTCGGCGAGCGCACCCGCTTCGTCGGCAACCTCACCACCTCGGGCGCGTTTGTGCTATGCGGCCACGTCAAGGGCGACGGACGCATCGACGGCGCGCTCAATCTCGCGATCTCCGGCCATTGGGAGGGCCGCGTGCAGGCCGTGCAGGCGGTGGTCGCAGGCCAGGTCACCGGCGACCTGGTGGTAGACGAGAAACTCGAGATCGGTCAGACGGCCGTGATTCGCGGCAGTGTCAAGGCACGCACGATTGCCATCGCCAAGGGCGCGAAGGTGGACGGCGACATCACGGTCACGAGCGGCACGCCGATCACGCGCTTCGAGGAACGGCGCAAGGAACGCACGGAGCCTAGCCCGTGATGTGGAACAGGCGGCCGTCGTAGCTCACGACGTAGAGCTCGCCGTCATTGCCTTGACCGAACGAGGACATGCTCAAACCAGAGTCGAAGCCCGTCGTCATGTCCATCGTCGGCGCAGTATCGTTCGCGATATTCCAGATTCTCCCGGAGCCAAAGTCGCCGAAGATGTAGCGACCGACGAGCGCCGGAAACGCCGCTCCGCGGTATACGTAGCCACCGGTCACCGTAGTGCCCACTGTGCGGCCGTAGTCCGCGATCGGCGCCTGCAGATTCGACGGGTTGCCACAGGCGAGCCCCGTGTTGCGAGTGCCCTCAAAGCAGCGCCAGCCATAGTTGCCGCCGAGACCGACGCGATCCACTTCTTCGCGCGCGCTCTGACCGACATCGCCCACCCAGAGCTGGCCCGTCTGCCGATCGAAGCTCCAGCGCCAGGGATTACGGAAGCCCCACGCGAAGATTTCCGGACAACTCATGCTGCCCGTGCCGTTCGCGCCGCACGTCGGGTTGGCGGCAAACGGGTTTGTGGCAGGAATCCGATAGGCCGCTCCCACGCCACCTGAGATGTCGATACGCAGCATCTTTCCGAGCAGAGTCGTCAACAGCTGTGCATTGCCGATCGTGCCATGCTGATCGTTGCCGCCGCCGCCGTCGCCCAGCCCGACGTAGAGAAAACCGTCGGGGCCGAAGCCGATGCCGCCGCCGTTGTGGTTGTCCTCGGGCTTCTCGACTGTGAGCAGGATCTGCTCGGAGTTGGGGTCGAGCGTCGCACCCGCGTTCGCCGTGGTGAACGCCGACAGCCGCGAGACCAGCCCCAGCATCGCATCGGTGTGCGAATAGAACAGAAATACGCGCGGATCGCTGGGAAAGTTCGGATGAAATGCCATGCCAAGCAGTCCGGTTTCGCCGGCGAAAACCACGCGGCTCGTGATGTCGATGAAGTTCTGCGCGGTCGTGACCATCGCGTTGTTGTCGAACACGCGCACGCGGCCGCCCTGCTCCACCACAAACCAGTGCGTGTTGTCCCCGGGAGCCTGCAGCATCGCGACCGGGCTCGAGAAGGTGAGGCCGGAGAAGACCTGCTGCACGCCGATGGTTGGCGGCGATGGAGTTGGGGTTGGTGTCGGCGTCGGCGGCGGTTGCGAGCCGCCGCCGCTCATACCACCGCCACACGCGTGCAGCGCGAGCGAGCTGATAAGAACAGCGCTCCAGCCGAAGGGCCGCAAGTTGGTCATGGGGCGATCCTCGTGTAATGTCCGCGGCGACTCATCCTTGCACAGGGCCGGCGTGATGAGAACGTGGACTGTTGTCGGAATTGTGCGACAGACGTGCGCGCGCACCGCTCCACGCTGACGAGATGCCCGGGCCCCTCACTCATCGGCTCATTCATCTCATTGCCCACCGCGGCAATGCGCGCGATTTTCCCGAGAACACACTGCCGGCGTTGCGTTCGGCGGTGGAGCTCGGCGTGCGCTTTCTCGAGTTCGACGTGCATCTGTCCGGCGACGGTGTGCCCGTCGTAATCCATGACCATGAGCTGGTGCGAACCGCGGGCATCCCGGGTTCCGTGTTCGACTATCCCGCCGCAGAACTCGGCCGCATCGAAGTCAACGAAGCCGAGCGCCTGGGCGGCCGCTTCAATGGCGTAGTGATTCCGACGCTCGCCGAGGTCGTGGAGTTCCTCAAGGAGCGTCACGAGATCACGGCCTTCGTCGAAATCAAGCGTGCCAGCCTGCGTCGCTTCGGGCATGAGCAGGTGGTAGCACGGGTGCTCGAGATCCTGAAGCCGGTGCGTTCGCGCTGCGTCGTCATTTCGTTCGACCTGCCCGCGGTGCACATGGCACGTCAGCACGGCTCATTCGCGATCGGGTGGGTGCTGAGTGAATACGACGGCCACGCGCGGCTGAAGTTCGAGGCCCTGAAGCCGCAGTTTCTGTTCTGCGATCACGAAAAGCTGCCGCCGGGCAGTGAGCGGCTCTGGCGCGGCCCGTGGCGCTGGGCGATTTACGAGGTCGAGAGCGTCGAACTCGCGCTGTCGCTCGCCGGGCGCGGCGTGGATTTCATCGAGACGATGGCCGTCAAGCCGATGATCCAGGCAATTCGCGATCTCGCTGCTCGCGCCAACCCCAAGGGGCCGGATGAAGCACGTTGACGTCGTCGTGGTCGGCGGCGGCATTCATGGCGTCGGCGTGGCGCAGGCGACCGCTGCAGCCGGGCATTCGGTGCTGCTGCTGGAGAAGAGAACGCTCGCGGCCGGCACCTCGAGCCGTTCGAGCAAGTTGATTCACGGCGGTCTGCGCTACCTCGAGAGCGGACAGTTTCGCCTGGTGCGTGAGAGCCTGCGTGAGCGCCACATTCTGCTGAACATTGCACCGGAGCTGGTTCAGCTCAAACCCTTCATCCTCCCCGTGTATCGCACCACCCGGCGCCGTCCGTGGCAGCTGCGCCTCGGACTGTCACTCTACGCGTTGCTCGGTGGCCTCGGCCCCGAGACGCGCTTCGCAACGCTGCCGAAAAACGAATGGCCACTGCTCGATGGACTGCAAACGCGCGGCCTGGTCACAGTGCTGCGTTACCTCGACGCGCAGACCGACGATGCTGCACTGACTCGCGCAGTAATGCGCTCTGCACTCTCTCTCGGGGCAGAGATCGCGCTGCCCGCCGACTTCTACGGTGCCGAGCTGCGTGCCGATACGGTGGTCACACGCTACACGCGTGACGGTATCCCCGAGGAATGCGTGGCGCGAGTGCTGGTGAACGCGGCCGGGCCGTGGGTGGCTCAGGTCATGGATCGCATTTCGCCGCGCGTGCCGTCACCGCGAGTCGAGCTCGTGCAGGGTGCCCACATCGTGGTGCGCGATGTGATCGAGAACGGGATCTACTACGTCGAGAGCCCGCGTGACGGGCGCGCGGTATTTGTGATGCCCTGGCACGGCAACATGCTCGTGGGCACGACCGAGACCCGCCTTCGAGGCAGCCCCGACAACGTCCAGCCGCTCACCGCCGAGAAGCACTACCTCGTGAACGTGCTGCGGCACTACTTTCCGCGCCACGCACAGCTGCAGGTCGCAGATCTGCTCGACGCCTTCGCCGGCGTGCGCGTATTGCCCACCGGCGCAGGACATGCGTTTCACCGCTCACGTGAGACCGTGCTGGTCAGCGATCGCGCGCAGCGACCGCGCGTGCTGGGCATCTACGGGGGCAAGCTCACGGGCTGGCGCGCAACCGCTGCACAGGTGTTGGAGCGCATCCGCGGCTCACTGCCCAGCGCGCCGCCGCGTGCCGACACACGCACCTTGATCCTGACGCCAGAGTAGATAGTGCGGGCGGCAGTTCTACGCGCTCGCGGCCCGGAGAAACTCGGGCAGCGTGTCATGCAGGAAGTCACCCAGCGTATGTGCCGGCCGGCCGAGCAGGCGTGGTAGGTCGTCAGTCACTTCCATGGGGAGGGCACCGGCCGCCGCATAGTCCCAGTATTCGAGCAATCCCTCGATCAGCCGCGGGGACAGACGGCGAGCTTCAAGAGTGCCACGAGCACGTGGACTGCAGACGTCCACGTAGCCGACATGGCGCTGCAGCGCCGTCGAACATTGCTGCGCAATCTCGAAGTAGTCGAGCGCCTGTGGACCGGTAAGCTCGAGCACTTCGGGCTTCGCTCCGCGCTCGATGACATGCAAGGCGACATCGCCAACGTCTCTGGCGTCGACCAGCGGCCAGCGTCCGCCGCGCGCCGGGGCTTCGATCCGCCCGCGACCGGAAATCTGCACGGCTTGTTTCAGCAGAACCTGCATGCACAGCGCCGGCCGCAGCACGACAACAGGGCCAAAAAGCCCTGCGACGCGCGCCTCCGCCTCCCCGTGCCAGCGCAGCAAACGCAGGCGCGACTGCGGGTCGGCGCCAAGCGAGCTCACCTGTATCAGTCGGGTAACGCCCGCCTCTTTCGCCGCGCTCGCGACCGCAGCGTGCCATTCGGGGACTTCGGGGCCGAGTGGCGCGATCAGCACGACGCCCGTCACACCCTTCACGGCTACCGCCAGTGATGCCGGATCGGCAAAGCTGCCCGCCACCAGCTCGTGACTGCCAAAGTCGGCGGGAGCCTGCGCGGTATCGCGAACCATCAGGCGCAGACGCTGTCCACGGGCCGTGGCTGCCGCAGCCACGGCCTTACCGATAGTTCCACTCGCGTGCGTCACCAACCACATCGACAATTGCCCCTGGCCATACTGTGCGCACAGCCTAGGTGGACTCGCGGTAACAATAAATGGGTGTAATTGAACTTCACTGGTGACATCCGCTCATCAATAATTGTGCGCAAGGAGGCGCCTGTTCGTGGACAACCTGGGTGACATCGTGACTTTCGTCCGCGTCGTGGCGTCGGGAAGCTTCGTCGCGGCCGCCAACCAACTGGGCGTTACTCCCTCCGCCGTCAGCAAGTCGGTATCACGCCTGGAGGAACGGCTCGGCATTCGCCTTCTCAATCGTACGACCCGCTCACTCAGCCTGACCGATGTCGGCGGCACATTCTACGCACGCTGCCAGTCGCTCGTAAGCCAGCTGCAGGATGCCGAAGCCGAAATCGTGGAGACGCGGCAGCGGCCGCGCGGGCGGCTGCGGGTCGACATGCCTTTGTCACTGGCACGTGAATATGTCCTGCCGGCACTGCCGCGCTTCCTGGCGCAGTACCCGGACGTGACTCTGCAGATGAGCTTTTCCGACCGCCTCTCCGACCTGGTGAATGAAGCCATCGATGTGGCGGTGCGCGTTGGCGAGCTCACCGACTCACGGCTCGTTGCGCGCCGGCTGTGGAACCCCGACGTCGTCGTCATCGCTTCACCGGACTACCTGGCGCGGCGCGGCACGCCGCGCGATCCCGACGACCTCAAGGACCATGACTGCATCCGCTTTTTCAACCCCAACACCGGGCGCGTGGTCGAGTGGGCCTTGGTGCGCGACGGTGTCGTCCGGCAACTCTCGGTGGCTGGTCGCGTGCTGGTAGACAGTCCGGAAGCGCTCCTCGAGGCCGCGATTGCCGGCGCCGGCATCGCACCGATCATGGGCTTCATGAGCGAGCGACCGGTCGCCGCCGGACTGCTCATGCGGGTGCTGCCGGAGTGGCGCTTTACGCTGCAGCGGCCGGTCTCGGCGCTGTTTGTCAAGGATCGTCATCCAACGCCCAAGGTGCAGGCATTTGTAGATTTTCTAATCACTCTGTTCCCGGGGAATGGCCGCAGCGGACCCAACGCTGATTCTTGATCTTCGGGCACCAGTGAAATTCGGCGGCGCGCTTTTTCGCGTTCGCCCCACCGCCTACCCTTCCTGCCCCGGCGACCAATCGGACGGCCGCCGTTGGAAGGGATACAGCCCATGCACGCAAACACTTTCAGACTCGTCGCGCGGACGAATCCGCGTTTACTGCATCTCCTGCGGATCGGATTGATCGGCATCGGCGCTGCGCTGGCCGCGGCCTGCGCCCCCCAGGCGGCTCCCTCGGCGCCCGCGCCGCAGGTGAGCGTCGCCAAGGTCGTCGAGCGCAAGGTCAACGACTGGGACGAGTTCACCGGGCGCATTCAGGCGATCGATTCGCGTCGAGATCCGCCCGCGCGTGTCCGGCTACATCGAGCGCGTCGCCTTCATCGAAGGTGGCCGCGTCAAGAAGGGCGACCTGCTCTTCGTCATCGACCCGCGTCCGTACCGTGCCGAGCTTGCAAGGTGCCCAGGCCGAGGCGACTGCCGCCAAGACCCGCGCCGAGCTCGCGCGTAACGAAGTGGAACGTGCCGAGCGCCTGCTCGCGGCGCGTGCCATCTCCCAGGAAGAGTACGACGAGCGTGTCAACCGCGCGCACGAGACCAGCTCCGCCGTCGAGGCTGCAGCCGCGGCCGTCGAAGTCGCGCGGCTCAATCTGGAATTCACGCAAGTCGTCTCGCCGATCGAGGGTCGGGTCAGCAAGGCCGAAGTGACCCCTGGCAACCTCGTCGGCAGCGGCGAGCAGGCGACGCTCCTCACGACCGTCGTATCCATCGACCCCGTCTACGTCGAGTTCACCGGCGATGAGCAGATCTACCTCAAGTACGCGGCCATGTCGAAGAGCGGCGAACGCGCCAGCTCGCGCGATGAGCCGAATCCCGTCTGGATGGGACTCGCCAACGAAGAGGGGTTTCCGCATCCCGGCCACATGACCTTCGTCGACAACCAGCTCGACCCGGCGACCGGCACGATCCGCGGTCGCGCCATCTTTCACAACCCCGACGGGCTCTTCACGCCCGGACTTGTTCGCGCGCATCAAGCTGCTCGGCAGCGGCGCAGTACAACGCGATCCTCGATCAATGATCGTGCGATCGGCACCGATCAGAACCAGAAGTTCGTGCTCGTGGTCGGCCCCGACAAGACGCTGAGCTACCGGCCGGTCAAGATCGGCCGGGTGGTGCAGGGACTGCGTGTGGTGCTGGATGGCCTGCAGCCGGGCGAGATCATCGTCGTGAACGGCGTGCAGCACGTGCGCCCCGGGATGCCGGTCTCGCCGCAGACCGTGCCCATGGATCAGGACGTACCGCCTTCCGCGCGCCTGCCGGAAGTCGGTGGACACAACGCAAGTGTCGCAAAACACCGAACCGCGTAAAGCCCTATGAAGTTCGCGCAATTCTTCATCGATCGCCCGATCTTCGCGGCGGTCCTCTCCACGATCGTCTTCATCACCGGAGCGATCGCCGTCTGGCAAGCTCCCGGTGAGCCAGTACCCGGAGGTCGTGCCGCCTTCCGTGGTCGTGCGTGCGACGTACCCGGGCGCCAATCCCAAGGTGATCGCCGAAACGGTCGCGGCGCCGCTGGAGCAGGAAATCAACGGCGTCGAGAACATGCTCTACATGTCCTCGCAGTCGACGACGGACGGCCTGATGACGCTCACGGTCACCTTCAAGGTCGGCACCGACATCGACATCGCGCAGGTGCAGGTCCAGAACCGCGTGTCCCAGGCGCTGCCGCGCCTGCCTGAGGACGTGCGGCGCTTCGGCGTCAACGACGCTGAAGAGCTCGCCCGATCTCCTGATGGTCGTGCACCTGTACTCGCCCGACGACCGCTACGACATGGTGTACCTGCGCAACTACGCAGTCCTGCAGGTGCGCGATCAGCTGGCGCGGCTTCCGGGCGTCGGCGAAGTGCGTGTGTTCGGCGCCGGCGACTACTCGATGCGCGTCTGGCTCGATCCGCAGAAGGTCGCTTCCCGCGACCTGACCGCGGGCGATGTGGTGCGGGCGATCCGCGAGCAGAACGTGCAGGTCGCGGCTGGCGTGCTCGGCGGTCAGCCCGCACCGCCCGAGGTCGAATATCAGCTGAGCGTGAACGCCACCGGACGGCTGGTTACCGAAGAGGAATTCGGCAACATCATCGTCAAGTCAGCGCCCGACGGCTCGGTGACGCGTCTCAGGGACGTTGCGCGCATCGAGCTCGGTGCTGGTACTTATTCGCTGCGCAGCCTTCTCAACAACAAGCCGGCAGTCGCGCTGCCGATCGCGTTGAAGCCGGGCGCGAACGCGCTTGACCTCTCCGACAACGTGCGCAAGATGATGGCGGAGATCAAGAAGAATTTCCCCGAGGGCGTCGATTACCAGATCGTCTACGACACCACGATCTTCGTCCGCCAGTCGATCATCGCGGTCATCGAGACGCTGCTCGAGGCCGTGGCGCTGGTCGTGATCGTGGTCGTGTTGTTCCTGCAGACCTGGCGCGCCTCGATCATCCCGCTTGCTCGCCGTGCCGATCTCGATCGTCGGCACCTTCGGGCTGATGCTGGCGTTCGGATTCTCGATCAACAATCTGTCGCTGTTCGGGTTGGTGCTCGCGATCGGTATCGTGGTCGACGATGCGATCGTCGTGGTGGAAAACGTCGAGCGCAACATCGAACGCGGGCTTGAGTCCGCGCGACGCCGCCTACCGCGCGATGGAGGAAGTGAGCGGGCCCGATCATCGCGATCGCACTCGTGCTGTGTGCCGTGTTCGTGCCGATTGCTTTCATCTCCGGACTCACCGGCCAGTTCTACAAGCAGTTCGCGCTCACCATCGCCATCTCCACCGTAATCTCGGCGTTCAATTCCCTGACGCTGAGCCCGGCGCTGTGCGCGGTGCTGCTCAAGCCACACGGCGCGGCGCCCGATGTCGCGACGCGCATCATCGATCGGCTGTTCGGCTGGGTGTTCCGTCCTTTCAATCGTTTCTTCCATCGCTCCTCCGAGCGCTATTCGGCAGGCGTCGAAGCATGTCATCGGTCGCAAGGGCGCGGCCGCTGTCGTCTATGCGGTGCTGATCGGTCTCACGTGGCTCATGTTCCGGCTGGTCCCGCCCGGATTCATTCCGACCCAGGACAAGCTCTACCTGATCGCCTTCGCGCAGTTGCCGGACGCCGCCTCGCTCGATCGCACCGAGCAGGTGATCCGCCGCATGTCCGACATCGGGCTGAAGACATCCCGGCGTCGATGGCGCGGTGGCGTTCCCTGGTCTTTCAATCAAGGGTTTCACCAACAGCTCCAACGCCGGCATCGTGTTCTTCCGGCTCAAGCCGTTCGATGAACGCAAGAGCAAGGAACGCTGAGCGGGCCCGCAATCGCGCAGGCGCTCAACCAGCAGCTCGCCGAGCATCCAGGACGCCTACATCGGCGTGTTCCCGCCGCCGCCGGTCAATGGGCCTCGGCACCTTGGGTGGCTTCGCGCTGCAGATCGAAGACCGCGCCAATCTCGGCTACGACGAACTCTACGGCGCGCTGCAGGGAGCACTCGCCAAGGTCTACCAGGATCCGAAGCTCGCGGGCGTGTTCTCGAGCTACACCATCAACGTGCCGCAGATCACCGCGGACGTCGACCGTGTGCGCGCCAAGGAACAGGGCGTCGCGATCACCGATGTGTTCGAAGCGATGCAGGTGTACCTGGGATCGCTCTACGTCAATGACTTCAATCGCTTCGGTCGCACCTACCAGGTGATTGCGCAGGCAGACGCGCAATACCGCGCGCGGCCCGAGGACATCCGGCTTCTCAAGACGCGTAACAGCCAGGGCGAGATGGTGCCGCTGGGATCGCTGGTGACGATCAACCAGACCAATGGTCCGGATCGCGTCCTGCGCTACAACGGCTATCTCGTCGCCGACATGAACGGAGGGCCGGCACCCGGTTTCAGCAGCGGCCAGGCGCTGCGCGAAATTTCGCGCATTCTCAACGAGACGCTGCCGAACGGCGTCAAGTTCGAGTGGACCGA
This sequence comes from uncultured Gammaproteobacteria bacterium, assembly GCA_963695985.1. Classification (GTDB taxonomy): domain Bacteria; phylum Pseudomonadota; class Gammaproteobacteria; order Steroidobacterales; family Steroidobacteraceae; genus DATBVX01. The sequence continues at coordinate 292,232 of CAVOIC010000011.1, read as the reverse complement.
TCTCACGTACCAGGAAACCACGGCGGGTAACACGGCACTGTTCGTGTTCCCGCTGTGCGTGCTGTTCGTGTTCCTGGTACTCGCGGCGCTCTACGAGAGCTGGGCGCTGCCGCTCGCGATCATCCTGATCGTGCCGATGTGCCTGCTATGCGCGATCACCGGCGTGTGGCTCATCGCGGCGACAACAACATCTTCACGCAGATCGCGCTCTTCGTGCTGGTCGGCCTCGCCTGCAAGAACGCGATCCTGATCGTCGAGTTCGCCAAGGTGCGCCAGGACCAGGGCCTGACGCCCGCGGCTGCCGCGATCGAAGCGGCCGGCCTGCGGCTGCGGCCCGATCCTGATGACCTCGCTCGCGTTCATCATGGGCGTAGTGCCCCTCGTCGCTGGCCACGGGCGCGGGCGCGGAAATGCGCCAGGCGATCGGCGTCGCCGTGTTCGCCGGCATGCTCGGCGTGACATTTTCGGTCTGTTCCTGACGCCGGTGTTTTACGTGCTCGTGCAGCGGCTCGCGCGAGCGCTTCCGGGGTCACGCACGCGAGCGCCCCAGTCACCCGTTGTCGCGCCGCGAGGTGAACATGCGTAACGTCGCAAGCACGCGCATCGTGCGGTCTCCTGCGGCCGCCGCACTACCGCCTGCGCGGTCGGGCCTCCAACTACAAGGACCCGACACGCCAGTGCCGGGCGAATTTGTAGGCGCAAAGAACACCGCGTTTCGCGAGCAGCCGGTCGTCTCGCAATTCTGGACCGTGTTTGATGATGAGGCGCTGACAAGCCTGATCCAGGACGCACTGAGCGCCAACCACGATCTCAGGATCGCCGCCGCACGCCTCAACGAGGCACGCGCGCTGCGTCTCGGCGCGGCATCGGACTTTCTACCGGTCGTGAACGTGAATGGCCTGCAGGCCAAGACCCGCGTGAGTCCTACCGATATGCCCGGCGCGTCGGACAGGCAGCGGCACTTCGACTATTACGAAGCCGGGTTCGATGCCAGCTGGGAGATCGACATCTTCGGCGGCGTGCGCCGCGGCTACGAGGCGAGCAGCGCTCAGGTTGGCAGCGCCCTCGCCTCGCTCGACGACGCTTTCGTTACGGTCACAAGCGAAGTGGCACGCAACTATTTCGAGTTGCGGGGCTTGCAGAGCCGCTACGAAGTGGCGCAACGCAATGCCGACGTGCAGCGCAGCTCCCGCGACCTGACGCAACAGCGGCTCGACGCGGGCCGTGGCACGGAGCTCGATGTCGCACGTGCACAGGCGCAGTTGTCGACGACCCTCGCCACGCTGCCGCAGCTCGAGGCAGCGATCGCCCGCGCCAAGTACCGGCTGGCCGTCTTGACGGCACATCAGCCCGGAACGCCCGACGCGCGTCTGGAGCCCCGACCAATACCCGCCATCCCCGAGTTCACGCCCGTCGGCGACCCGACTGACTGGTTGCGGCGCCGGCCGGACGTGCGTGGCGCTGAGCGCGATCTTGCCGCTGCCACAGCGTTCATCGGTGTTGCGGTGTCCGACCTGTTCCCCAAAGTCTCTCTCACGGGGCGCTTCGGCTGGAACGGATTGGATCGTGGCGCCCTTGGCGACAACAGCGCGGAGATCTATCACTACGGACCCTCGATTTCCTGGGGCATCTTCGACCTCGGCCACGTGCGCGCGAACATCAACGCGGCGCGCGCCAGTTCGGAAGGCGCACTGGCGCGCTACGAGCAGACGGTGTTGCTCGCGCTCGAAGGCACGGAAGGTGCGTTGATCAACCACTCGACGGCGCGCGCCCGCGAAGCGGCGCTGGCAGACGCCGCCGAGGCTAGCGGCGTCGCGACGCGGCTGGCGCAGTTGCGTTACGAGGAGGGCGTGGCGGACTTTCTCCAGGTGCTCGACGCCGAACGCACCCAGCTCGATGCGGAAGATTTGTTGGCGCAGAGCCGCTCCGATTCAGCGACGTCGCTCGTCGCCGTTTACAAGGCACTCGGAGCCGGATGGCAGCAGATCCAGTCGCCGTACATGCCCGCGGGACGATGACGGCGGCAGACTACGGATGAGGTGGCCACGCCACCTCATCCGCATCCATGACCCGCTATTGCTTGGGCGGAGATTGTTCGCTGGAATTTGCCGGCTTGAACGCGGCGTCAAACTCCGCCTGGCTGAGGGTGCCATCGCCGTCCGCGTCTGCGCCTTTGAAGTTCTCGGTAATGGTCGAACTGACCTGCGCCTCCGTTGCGGTGATGCGCCCATCATGATCCGAGTCGAAGCTGTCGAAGATCGATGCACCTGATGTCTGCGGTGCCGGCGCTTGAGGGGATGCCGGCGTTTGGGCCAGCGCGGCTACAGACAACAAGAGTGCGGATGCAAACACTGGAAATTCTTTCATGACGATCCTCCGGTGGAAAGAAATACAACAGGCGACAGCCACAGCGACTGCCGCCAGCGCACGAATCAGGGGTTCATGACGGAAAGGTGCCGCACGGCGTCGCTGCATCTGATGCGCGCTCCGGGTAGGAACGCCCGCGGCGGCCAATGTTCCTGGTAATTGCGTCGCCCGCCGCCGACATCCAGTCGCAGGAGCTAAACTGAGGTTGTGAAGGAGCGTCTGTACCTGGCGCTGGATCAGGGCGGCCATGCGAGCCGCGCGATCCTTTTCGACGCGTACGGCAATGCAGTGGCCCAGTCCTACGCTCCGGTCGCCACCGTCCGTCCCACGCCTGACCGCGTCGAGCACGATCCGGAGCAGATCTGCGAGTCGCTCCGTAGCGCGATCGAAGATGCCAGCCACCACTTGTCCGACGCGCACGAAGTTGTCGCCGCAGGCCTGGCGACGCAGCGCTCCAGCATCGTGTGCTGGGACCGGGTCAGCGGCGCGGCATTGTCACCCGTGATTTCGTGGCAGGACCGGCGCAACGCCGCCTTTGTGGTGGGCCTGAACGCGCGCGCAGCGGAGATTCACGCGCGCACAGGTCTCGTGCTCTCGCCACACTACGGGGCCAGCAAGCTGCGCTGGTGTCTGGACAATCTGCCGGCGGTCGCAGACGCCGCGCGCAGCGGGCGCCTCGCGTTCGGGCCGTTGTCGAGCTTTCTCCTATTTCGCATGCTCGACGAACACCCGTTTCTCGTGGATCCTGCCAACGCCTCGCGCACCCAGCTCTACCACCCGGCCAGCCGTCACTGGTCGCCGGAATTGCTGGAGCTGTTCGGTATCCCGGCCGCGTGCCTGCCGGAGCCGGTCGGCACGCGTTACGAATTCGGCCACCTCACTGTCAGCAAGCAGAGTGTGCCGCTGCGGATCTGCACCGGCGACCAATCGACGGTGCCGTTCGCGTTCGGGCCGGCGCGGCTCGATTGCGCGTATATCAACCTCGGCACCGGCGCCTTCATCCAGTGTCCGCTGAGTCAGCCCATCGTCGCGGCGCCGTTGCTCACGAGCGTCATCTGGTCGGATGAGCGGCGCGTCGTGTACGTGCTCGAAGGGACGATCAACGGCGCGGGGAGCGCGCTGGAGTGGTTCAGCGGGACGGAAGGCCTCGACGCGCAGCGCATGCTCGCCACCCTGATGCCGGACGCTGATGGTGAGCTGCGACCACCGCTGTTCCTCAATGGAGTCTCGGGCCTCGGCTCACCGTTCTGGGTGCCGGATTTCAAACCGCGCTTCGTCGGCAACGGCTCCGCACAGGAGCGCCTCGTGGCACTCCTCGAGAGCATCCTGTTCCTGGTCCGCGTCAATCTCGACGAGATGCAGCACGCGGGCACGAAGCTCGAGCGCGTCGTGGTGACTGGCGGTCTCGCCGCGAGCGACTGGCTGTGTCAGCGTCTCGCCAGCCTGCTGTCCTTGCCGGTGCACCGTTACGAGGAGTTGGAAGCGACTGCGCGTGGACTGGGATATCTGGTTGCCGATCAGCCCGCCGAGTGGCGGCTCGCTGCCAACGTGCGCCTGTTCGCGCCGGTGGCCGATTCCGCATTGCTCGAGCGCTTCTTCGCCTGGCTCAAAGAGATGAAACGCGCGGTGTCCGGCAACGCGGCCGTCGCTTGAGAGCGCTCTTTGCCGGCTTATTGGCGCAGCTCGCTCAGGACCTCGCGCGCCACCCAGCTCTCACCGCGCAGACCGGGCATGAAGCCACAATGACCACCGAAGCGCGTCGTGGTGATTCGCAGATTCGCCCGTCGCGGCAGGCGCCCTAGATCGCGCGACGGAATCATCGGATCATCGTCGGCCGCAATGATCCGGGCCGGCACCTCCAGCGGCTCCAGCGCACCATGCACGAGCGCATAGCCGCGCAAATACGTGCGCAGGTCGGGGAACTCGCTGTGGTGCCGGACCAGATAGTCGGTCATGGCGGTCAGCGTACGATCGCGCATCAGCTCTTCGAAGTCGTAAACCCCAGGCCAGGCGAGCTGCTTCTTGAGCAGCGAGCGGGTCCATTTCCAGATGAAGTACTGGCGATAGATCGCCGCGCCTCGCTCCAGCGCCTCGAGCGTGACCTCGGGATCGAGCACCGGGGAGATCGCGACGATGCGTCGCAGCCGGATCCCAGCCTCGCGCGCCCGCGCGCCGACACGCAGCGCGAAGTTCCCGCCGAGCGAGAATCCGACCAGGTTCAGTCCCTGCGAGGGATGCTGGGCCTGTAGGCTACGGACGGCTCCGACCACCTCGCGGATGCGGCAGGAGTGAAACAGCTCGCGATTCAGATGATGCGTCGGCCCGTGATCGCGCAGGTTGAGCCGCAGGACGTCGAAGCCGCGCTCGAACAGGAATTGGCCCAGCGACAGCACGTAGAGCGAGTCCGCGCTGCCTTCCCAACCATGATGCAGGACCACGAGCTGCTCGGCGGGAGCGCGGCCGCTGCTCTCCTGCGTCGAGTACAGGCCGAGCAGGCGCACGCCGTCACCACAATCAATGACCTGCTCCATGCTGCTCTGAAGCAACGGTATCGCACGGCGCGCCACCGCCGGACGGCGTAACGGCAGGCTCGGGAGGATCGACTGGAGGTGGGCGCTGCGCAGCCAGAAGGGCGGCGTGAACTCCGTCATGGCACCGCTGCCGCAGCTGGCGCGGCGGTAAGTTCGACCCGGTTGTTGCGTGCCGCGACCTCGTTCCACTGACCAGCAGTCACGCCTGCAGTGGCCGCGGGATAGGGTACGGCTATGCGGTTGTCGGCGGGATCATCCAGCACCACCACGTTGATCGCGCCCCCGGTGCGCAGGTGCGCGCTTGAAGCCAGATTGGCAAACGCGAGTGACTGGCGCTGAGCCGGGCTCAGGGCTTCGTCGAAGGGATTGCCCATCTGGTCGCACTTCGCCAGCGGCAGTTCGGGTGGCGCCAGCGCGTAGCCTTCAGTGGCATTTCCTGCCAGGCAATAGCGCCCGCGATAGACGCTGATGCGTACGATGCCGCTGAACGACTGCTGCTGCAGGTGCGCGAGATATTCGCGCAGCGCGTCCACTCGTCCGAGTGCCAGCGGCGGTTCGCCGTAAGGCACCGGCTCGGTTCGCACACCTTCGGACACGGCGGCGTGGACGCCGGGGAGCGCGCCAGCGGATGACGGCCCCAACGCCGCCTCATCGGAGCGCGTGTTCTTCTGGGTGGTCTGGCCTTGGGTAAGGCGCTGCAAGGCCAGCGTGAGCTGCGAGTTCGCCTGCTGCAGTCGTGCACTCTCGGCCACGAGCAGGCGATTTGATTCGCGCGCCTTCACGTAAACGCCCGCGAGCACGGCGCTCACGAGCAACGCCGCCAGCGCGCCGGCAATCCACCAGTACTGCTGGAGTTTCGACAGGGGTGGAAGCGCCTGCAGCGCGGGCGTCTCCCTCAGGGTCGTTCGAACGTCGCCTGCGATCCGGTCGGCCTGGGCGTCGAGTGTGGCCATCACGAAGCGGCGCAACTCTGCATCGTGATTGCGCAGCGCGGCCTCCAGCTGCTGGTTCCAGTCGGCGGGCAGGAGGTCCTGGGCCTGACCCTCGGGCGTGTCCTTGCGCGCAGCGGGCGGCAGGTTCACCGCGACGAAGGCCGGCGGCGTCGAGTCGCGTCGCTCCGGCAGCAAATGCAGCTGGTAGAGAACCTTGGAAACGTCAACCGGCTTCACCAGTTTGGGCAGCACGCCCACCGCGCCCAGCGCGCGCGCCTGCCCGACGTACAGCTCTCCCTCCTGCGAGGTGTACATCATGATCGGTATGGTCGCGGTGCGCGGATTGTTCTTGATCGCCTGCACCGCCTGGAACCCATCCATGCCGGGCATGAGATGGTCCATGAAGATCACGTCGGGACGATGGTGCACGAGGTACTCGATCGCGCTCTGGGCGGTTTCCGCGGTATCCACCTCGATGCTGTATTTCTGCAGCATCCGGCTCAGCACTATGCGAGCCGACTTGGAGTCATCGACGATCAGGGCGCGCTTGGCCGACATTGGGCCAGTCCTCACGGTTACGCGCCGCGATCTTAACGCGATTTGCCGCTTGTGACTCCGTTCACGCGACTACGCCACCCACGGGCGTAAACGATTGCGCGGCTGCCACGTTGGCAGCCTGGAGTAACGGATTCAGCTTCGGCACACCCCCGTATATATAGAGAGGAGCCTCAATATGTTTACTCGTTCGATGAAGCCTGCCCTGCTCTCGGCTGCTAGTGCACTCGGCCTGCTGCTGGCCCTGGGCAATGCAACGGCGCAGGCCCGCGCGTCGGGCGAACGCCCTCACCGCGCACATGTCCCGCAGGGCAGCTGGAGCAGCCATAGCGAGCGTCAGCGCACCGAAAACGGGCACGAGACCCACACCACCTGGAATGGGCAGAACGGCAAGACCGCGACCCGCGATGCCACGGTAGTAAACGACAAGGCGGCCGGGTCGAGAACCCGCGATGTGTCCTACACGGGTCCGGAGGGCAAGCAGAGATCGGTGCACGATGTCGCACAGAAAACCGACAACGGTTACACGCGCGACTCGACGTACACCAATGCCAAGGGCGAGACTGCCACGCGTAACGCGGTCGTCATGAACGACAAGGACAATGGCACCCGTACGCGCGACGTGACGTACACCGGCGTTAACGGCAAGACCTCGGCGGTGGACAGCGTGACATCCCGGACCGAAACGGGCTACACGCGCAACACGACCGTCACCGGCGCGACCGGGCAGAGCGGCACGCGCCAGGTAACCGTAGCCTGCGACAAGGCGGCCGGTAACTGCAGCAAGGACGTGGTCGTCAACGGCGGCACGAACACGGGCAGCGACTGAAGCTTTCGAGGAATGTGGCGAACCCCCACGCCACCTCGATGACCGCGGCGCGGAGATTGAAGATCCGCGCCGCATTTTTTTGTCCCACTAGGAAGCGACCAGTTCGTCGATCTCGGTCGCCAGCTTCCTGAGTCTGTTCTGGATCGCGTGCCGCTGCTCGGCGCTCCAGCTAGCATCGAGTGCCGCCATCATGTCGATGATGCGGCTGCGATTCGCCTCGAAGCCGGAGCGGTACGCCTCGGTCCACACGGGCCTTGGATCCAGCAGTAGCGCGCGCACCCTCGCATCCCGCGCCGGCGCATCGGCTGTGGAGCTCAGCGCTTCTTTCAGCTGATCGCGCCAGAGCGCGCGACTCTCCAGCCAGTCGCAGCCGGTCGGTCGCAGATCCCGCGCTGCGGCAGCGATGAGCGCGCGCTGCGAATCATCGAGTGAACCGGACCAGTATTTCACGGCCCGTGTCATGCCGCGGATGCGTCGTTCGACCTGCTTTTCAGAGGAAACCGTGCATTCCTCGTCGCGCGTCTCCTCGTCATCGTCAGCGAAGCTCTGCAACAGCTCCTCCACTTGCGCGGGTGACAGCGATTGCAGCCAGTGCGCGGCGCCGGGTGTGAGCTCGCGGATGATATCGACCCAGAAGCCCTCCATGTTTCGCGCTGCCTGCTCGATACGCTCGCGTGTCACCGGCTGGCCGACTTCGTCGGCCATCGAGCGCATGAAGGCGCTGTAACGGCTGAGCTGGGAGCTGCGGTGCCAGGCGGTGAGAGAGGAGATCGCGCCCTTGAGCTCCGCTTCCTGCGCGTCGTCCAGGCTCACCTGCCCGCCGAGATACCAGGGAATGAGAAAGTTGAGGCGGTTGTAGAGGAACTGCGCGGTGCAACCGCACATCAGCGTGAGCCACAGGAGTGTCAGCACTCCGGCACGCAGGCCGAAGCGGCGCCGGTTGACACCCTGATGCAGACTCATCGTTAATCGCTCCTGCATGCCCGGCGAACGGACCCTCCCATCCAGCGTCACTCGCGTGCGCGTCCTGGCGACTTGCCTGGTCGCCATATTGTGCCTGCTGGCGTCACCACCGCGCAGCTCTGCGATCGGCGCGCTCACGCTCGACATCGGCGATGCGCAGGGCGACGGCTGGAATGCACAGGGGGTGACGATTGTGTTCGAACTCGGTGCCGGGGATCGGACACTCATCCGCCTGCGCGTGCAACGCCTGATAGTGTTGCCCGAGCTGGGCACTCTTACCGACGTAGCCATCGCGTGCCGCGACCCAGTCGTCAGGGAACCCCGGTTCAGCTGCATGGGTGCCAGCGTCACTGGACAGTTCGGCCGCCTCGGTCGCCAGCAGTTCACCGCCGATGCTGCCTATGACAGTGCCCGCGGCACGCTCACCTTTGCGACGCGCGGGATCAGAGTTGCCGGCGGCCCGGCGAGCATCAACGGCCGCTGGCTCGAATCGGGCTGGGAAATTGAAATTCACAACCAGGCGGCGCGGCTGGCGGAGCTGCGCAAGATTGCCGCGCCCTGGTTCGAGCTGCCCGGGGATCTGTCGGTCGACGGCCACACGACGATGACGCTGCGACTCACCGGAGCGGACAGCCTCGCCGCCATCGAGGTCAGCGGCAAGTTTGCCGAAGTCACCGCGAGCAACCAGGCGGGTACGCTCGCAACCGAAAAGCTCGAGTTCGGGCTCGAGGCGACACTCAAGCCGGTTGGCACCGACTGGGACGTACAGGCAAAGATCCAGTCGAGCTCCGGCCAGGCGTACAGCGACCCGGTGTTCATGGACTTCGGCCAGAACCCCGTAGCCGCGACGCTCAACGGCCGCTGGGTCACGGCGGCAGGCCTGCTGCACCTCGCACCGCTCGATGTCGTGCAACAGGGCACCGTCAGCGGCTCGATCGCCGGCGATCTCGATTTTAAGGGTGCGAGCATGCTTCGTGACCTGCGCCTCGAGCTGCGCACGTTGCAGTTCCCAGGCGCATTCGCCACATTCATCCAGCCTTTTCTCGTCACCACGACCTTCAAGGACTTCACCACGTCGGGCCGGCTCTCCGGATCCGTCGAGCTCGACGCCGGGGCTCCCGCCGCGTTCGACCTGCGGCTCGAGGAGCTGAGCCTCGACGACAAGGAAGGTCGGCTCGCGCTCAAGTCGCTCAACGGCCGCATGGTGTGGCTATCATCCGCGCGCCGCGCCGTCGTCGTGCGCAGCGAACCCGCGTCGGCAGAGCCTCACTCGCACCTCGAGTGGCAGAGCGCGGCGATCTATGGGATCACGGGCGGGCCGGCGCAGATCGATTTCGCGGCCGCCGGTGCCGACTTTCGCCTGCTGCAGCCGACTCGGCTGCCGGTGTTCGACGGCGGGCTCCACATCTCGACGCTCAGCGTGCGCGAGTTCGGCTCGCCGCAGATGTCGCTGCGATTTGCCGCGGAGCTGCAGCCCATCAGCATGCCGTTGCTGTGCCGCGCGTTCGGCTGGCCGGAGTTCAGCGGCAAGCTCGAAGGGCGCATTCCGGAGGTGAATCTCGTTGAAGACATGCTCTCCCTAGGAGGCGATCTCGAGATGTCGGCCTTCGGCGGACAGATCCGGGTCAACGGGCTCAAGCTCAAGAATCCGCTCGGCACCTACCCGCTGCTCAATGCCAATATCACGGCACGCGCGCTCGATCTGCAGGCAGTCACCGGCACTTTCGAGTTCGGAGAGATCACCGGGCACCTCGATGCCGACATTCGCGGCCTGGAGCTGTTCCGCTGGTCACCGATCAAGTTCGACGCGCGGCTCTACACAACGCCGGGGGACCGCTCGCGCCATCTCATCAGCCAGCGTGCGGTCAAGAATCTCGCCAACATCGGTGGCAGCGGCGGCGGCGTGACTGCAGTGCTGCAGAAGGGCTTTCTGCGATTCTTCGAGAACTTCCGTTATGCACGCCTCGGCCTGAGCTGCCGCCTGGACAACGAAACCTGCTTCATGGACGGCATTGAGCCGCAGCAGGGCGATGCCTACTACATCGTCAAGGGCAGCGGGATTCCGCGCATCGACATCATCGGCAATGCCCACCGGGTCAACTGGAATCGCCTCGTCAGCCAGCTCCAGGCGATCCAGGAATCGGGCGGCCCGGTGGTCCGCTGACGGGTGCAATCCCAGCGCCTTTTCCCATAAACTCGTTCAGCCCGCATTCAGCGCCCAGCGTCAGAATTGCCTGACAGACTGCCCGAGCGGGCGGCTGTGCAATCGAGGAGGCTTCATGCGTCGTCTCGCTGCCTTGAAAGTGCTCGCGCTTTTGAGCGTTCTCGTCGCCGCCTGCGTGACGATCAACGTGTACTTCCCGGCCGCCGCCGCCGAGAAGGCCGCTGACCGGATCATCGACGATGTCTGGGGCCCGCAAGGCCAGCCGGCACCGAAGCCACCCGATAAGACTTCGTTGTTAGCGCCTGCCGGCGCGCAGCGGGTGCTGCTCGCAGCCGCCGGGGCGATGCTCGATTTCGTGATCCCGGCAGCGCACGCACAGGTCGACCTGGACGTCTCCACGCCGGAAATTCGAGCCATCACCGCCTCGATGGAATCGCGTCACGCCTCGCTGGTGAAGTACTACAGCTCGGGCGCCGTCGGCCTCACCGCCGATGGCATGGTGGAGGTGCGCGACCAGAACGCGGTACCGCTGGCGGAACGCAACGCCGTGCAGCGCCTGGTCGCGGACGAGAACCGCGATCGCGCCGCATTGTACTCGCAGATCGCCAAGGTCAACGGCCATCCCGAGTGGGAAACCGACATTCGCCAGACCTTCGCCAAGCGCTGGATCGCCAAGGCGCAGGGTGGCTGGTACTACAAGGACGGCGGCAGCTGGAAGCAGAAGTAGCCGCGCGCAGTCCTACTCGCGGATTCCGACACCGCGGTTCATCAGCACGACCGCCAGGCTGAAGAGCACGATCGCAAACGCGAGCATGATCGCGAAGGCGAGTCCGAGGTTGACGTCCGAGACGCCGAGGAAGCCGTAGCGAAAGGCGTTGACCATGTACAGGATCGGGTTCGCATGCGACAGCGCACCCGCCCATCCCGGCAGCAGCGAGATCGAGTAGAAGACGCCGCCGAAGTAGGTGAGCGGCGTGAGAATGAAGGTCGGGAACCAGGAGATCTGGTCGAAGTTCTTGGCGAAGATTGCGTTGATGAAACCGCCGAGCGCGAACACGATCGAGGTCAACAGCACCGCCGACAGGATGATGAACACGTGATGCACGTGCAGGTGGGTGAAGGCGAGTGCCACCAGCGTCACCACTGCGCCTACCAGCAACCCGCGCGTGACGCCGCCGCCGATGTAGCCGATCACGATCAGCCAGTTCGGGAGCGGTGACACCAGGATTTCCTCGATGTGCTTGCCGAAGCGCGCGCCGAAGAACGACGACACGACGTTGGCGTACGAGTTGGTGATCACCGTCATCATGATCAGCCCGGGCGCGATGTACTGCATGTAGTCGTAGCCGCCCATCTGCCCGATGCGCCGGCCGATGAGACTGCCGAAGATGATGAAGTAGAGAGCCGCGGTGACGGCCGGCGGCAGGATGGTCTGCGCCCAGATGCGCACGATGCGCCCGAACTCGCGCAGCAGGATGGTGCACAGTCCTATCCAGTCCGGCTTGAGGCGCGATTCGCTCATGCCCGGGGCGCACCGTCGCCGTGGCCCTTACCTTCCACCAGCCGCATGAAGAAGTCCTCGAGGCGGTTCACCTTGTTGCGCATGCTGAGCACCTCGATGCCGGCCGCGGATAAGTGGGCGAAGATGTCGTTGAGGGTCTGCTCCCGATCCACCTCGATTTCGAGCGTGTGATCATCCGTGAGCTTGACCTCGTAGCCCGGGAGCGCGGGAGGCGCTGCGATCGAGTTGCGCAGGTTGAAGACGAAGATCTCGGTCTGGAGCTTGCGGATGACATTACTCATCCGGTCGTGTTCGATAATGCAGCCCTCGTCGATGATCGCGATATGCCGGCACAGGTTCTCGGCTTCCTCGAGATAGTGCGTGGTGAGGATGATGGTGGTGCCGCTGGCGTTGATGGCGCGCAGGAACTCCCACATCGAGCGACGGTTCTCGATGTCGACGCCGGCGGTCGGCTCATCGAGGATCAGCAGGCGCGGCTCGTGCACCAGCGCGCGCGCGATCATGAGGCGCCGCTTCATGCCGCCGGACAGCGTGCGCGCCATGGCGCGCCGTCTCTCCCACAGCTGCAACTGCCGCAGATACTTCTCGCCCCGCTCGCGCGCCAGCGGCCGCGGCAGGCCGTAAAAACCCGCCTGGTTGACGACGATGGTCTCGACCGCCTCGAACTGGTTGAAGTTGATCTCCTGCGGCACCAGCCCGATGCAGGACTTGGCGACCTCCAGCTCGGTGTCGATGTCGTGCCCGAACACCGCCGCAGTGCCGCCGGTCTTGTTGACCAGCGACGTGATGATGCCGATCGCGGTGGTCTTGCCGGCGCCGTTGGGCCCGAGCAGGGCGAAGAAGTCGCCTTCCTCCACGTCGAGATTGATACCCTTGAGTGCCTGGACGCCGTTCTTGTACGTCTTGGTGAGGTTCTTGAGCGACAGCGCCAGCATGGGGTTGAGGTGTGAGCGGAACGGCGGCGAAGATTAGCATATGACCATCAATCAGAGCCTGCGGCGCGCCATGGTCCTGGTGGCGGTCTTCAGCGTGATCCAGATCGCGTTGCAGGCGCCCTATCTGCCCGCCCACATGGCCGTGCGCTTCAATGCCGCAGGTGTACCGGTCGGCTTCAGCAGCGCGCAGACCTTCTCGACCATCAACCTGGTGATCATTGCGATCATCGTGGCGGCATTCCTGATACTGCCGGGTGCCATGGCACGGCGCCGCCAGCTGCGCTGGCGCCTGCCCAATCGCGAGTACTGGCTGGCGAACGAGCGGCGCGAGAAGACCATCGAGTACCTGCAGCGCCAGTTTCTCTGGTACGGGATCGTCACGCTCCTGTTGCTGATGGCGGTGTTCCAGCTGGTCGTCGATGCCAACCGGCATATGCCCGCCGTGCTCGACAGCGCGCGCCTGGTGTGGCTACTGATCGGTTACGTCGCCTTCATCATCGTGTGGGGCTGGGCATTCTGGCGCCGATTCTCCCGGCCGCCGCCCGAAAAGAGCGACAACCCGTTCGGTTGAGGCGCGCGTGCTCTATCGCCTGCTCGCCGACCTGACGGTGCTGGTGCATGCGGCGTTCATCCTGTTCGCGCTGGGCGGCGGACTGCTCGCCCTGCGCTGGCCGCGGATCGTGTGGCTGCACCTGCCCGCCGTGATCTGGGCGGCGTTCATCGAGTTCACGGGTCGCATCTGCCCGCTCACGCCGCTCGAGAATCATTATCGTGAGCTCGCCGGAGAAACCGGCTATGCGGGCGATTTCATCGATCACTACGTGCTCCCGGTGATCTACCCGGCCGGTCTCACGCGCGGGGTTCAGTTCTGGCTTGGTGTCGTAGTGCTCGTGGTCAACGTGATCGCGTATACAGTCCTGGTGCGCAGGCACAGAAAACGGCGCTCCCCGGATGAAATCCGTGGGAGCGCCGAGTAGGAGAGGCTCTAGAACCTGTACCCGAAGCCGAGCCGCAGCTGGTCGAATCCCGGCGTGCTGCTCGTCGTGCCGACGTCGTACCACTGCTTCTCATAACCGAGACGCCAGGACATCGCCGGACTCATTTCCCAACGCACGCCGATGCCGGCCTGGTACGCGAAAGCGTCGGTATTCTTCGTGTCCTGGTAAGTGTTGCAGATATAGCCCCACCACGGGTCCCACCAGCATCCTGTCTGTGGCGGGCCCTGCGGAATGTTGGTATCGATGAAAGCCCAACCGATGCCTGCGGAAACATAGGGCGTGATGGGACCTTCCATGAAGTTGAACACGCCGTTGATGCGCGGCGTAAACGTATCCATGGTTCCACGTACCGAGTAGCTGGCCAGCGGCGGCGTGTTGCCCGAGACGACCGTGGAGTCATAGTCCACCCGCAGCCAGTCGACGAGGAACTGTAATTCCAGGCGATCGCTGTAATGGTAGTTGGCCCCGACCGAAAAGCCCCAGGCGGAATCAGTGTCCGCACTCGAACCGCCCTTGAAGTCGAGGCTGTAGGAATCCTGGTAGTTCACGTCGAACTCGAATTCCCAGGTCTTTTCGCGACTGCTGCTCTGCGCAAAGGCGGCGGGCGCCACGGCGAGCAGCAACAGTACTGGAATCAAACGGATGGAATTCACTATATCTACTCCCTTACTTCCGGCGCGAGGTGCGCTGGGCAATTGACCGGTTTCCTGTCGCCGGGTTCCAGTAGCCAGAGCGGGATGTACGTATTGCCAGAGGCGCACGCAGCCGCGTGCTCGGGGTCGCTCGCTGAACCGGGCTATTTGCCGCTGGCGGCTTCGAGATCCTTGATGAGATCGCGCTTCGTGTAGCTGGACGGCACGTCAAACATCGCGCCCGGAACGGTTTTGCTCTTCCAGGTCGTCACAACGGTCTCGCTGCTCTCGAGCACGCCGTGCGCGTAGCCGCGAGTGACCAACGGGAACCCGTCGAGCTTCTTCCACAGTGCGAATTCATCGCGCATCGTGTCGCGAGCGCTGCCACCGACTGGCCCGGACATCAGCTCGGCCATCTGTTCGAAGAAACCTTCGTAGCTTCGCATCAACGCCTGGATCTCATCTCCGCCGGGCAACGAGGCGAAGGGCGCAACGCAATACTGCTCATCGAGCGCGCCGTCGCGCACGATGTCCCACACGTGGCACGGGCGCCCGTTGATGGACTCCGCCTTGCCGGTGTCCCGCGCATCGACCTGCTGCCGCGGTGGCCCCTCCGGACCCAGTCCCTGCTGCGCCAGCTTCGCCTCGGTGGCCGCGCGCTTCTCCGGCGCAAGCTTCGACAGCTCGACCTGCATCTGCGCCCGCCGCTCCGCCCGCTTCTGCTTCAGGCGCGCGCTCAGCTGCTCCATCGTTGCCTTGTCCATGACGTGATAGCTGCGATCAGTTGGATCGAGTGCGTACACCGCGCCGTCGCGGAAGATCGATATCCCATCCGCGCCCTCGACGCGTGCGTTGCCATCCTGCGCATACCAGCGCTCGGCGGGTTCGCTCTTCCCGCTCTTCGCGTCGTGAATCGCAGTTTCGAATGCGACGCCGGCGCAGGCAGTGTTCGCGGCCAGACCCAGGATGCAGACTGCGAGGAGTGATCTCACGTTGCCTCCGATTCGTCGCCCTTGCGGCGCGCCAGCACGGTGCTCGCTCCGCCAAACGCCGCGTAGCGTATAGCAGGCGCCACGCAGGGTCGAATCGCGCGCACCGGAGTGCGCCAGCGATGGAGGTCAGTCCTTCGTCGGGTGCCGCGCGCCGGCCGCGCGACCACTTGCCGCTGCGAGCTCCGCAGCGAGCATCTGCAGTCCCAAGGTGCGGATCTCATCGTGCAATTCCTTCCGGCCGGCGCTGGCACACAGGCGCAGCCAGAACCAGGTGCGCTCGGGCCAGCGCGCGCTCACCAGCCCAAGGTGGCAATGCGCGATTCGTTGCATGTCCACTAACGACAGCATCGAGAAGGCAGTCATCGTCTGGTCTGATATTCCCAGAACGATCTTGGCCGACGATGGATTCGCCCGCACCAGGTGCCAGGTGAAGAAGAGCGCGATCTGGGCAAAGTCGCTCAGCGCCTCGTCGGACGGCGCTCGCCCATCGCTCACCGCGTGCTCATGAGCCTGCGCATTGCCTGTGGCACCAGACCAATACGCACCATCGCTAAAGCGCGCCGTGAAGAGCGAGAACGGACAACGCGCAATCTCCGCGCGTCCTTCGACCGGCATCGACGCCAGCCCTGCGCACGCAGGGTCCGGCAGCCGCAAGCCCGTCGGGCTCGTTCCCCAGCGGCGCGGCGCCGTTGCGAGCAGCCCCAGCCACACGCGATTGAGCTCGTGCAGCTGCTCGAGCACGCTCGCCGCCAGGATAGGACCGGCGATCCAGTTGCGCGCATCGCCAGTGAATTGCGTCCCTGTCTGTTCTGCCGTCACGTGCCGCCTCCCGGGTTTTCGGCTGATTCTGGCCGATTTCACCATTGGCGGTCATCCTTTTTTGTGGTTTATTTATACCAAATCTCAACAACACCAAAACCCAGGGAGTAACACCATGCGCGTCTCGGATGATCGTTACACACGCGATCGACTACGCTTCGACCTAGCGCTGCGGATGATTCATCACGAAGCACGCACCTGCACCATCCGCGCATGGACCGGTCTGACAGATGACCGCATCCGCAAACTCTATCGGACCTACCTGCAGCAGCAATTCGCACATGCGCCGAAGCGTCATCGCGGCAAGTCGCCACGGCAGGTCGCGTACTTCCTGCGCTCGCCGGCAATGCAGTTCGAAGCAACGACCCTCGCGAGCCTGTTCTCCCTCCTCGGCCTCGTGTCGCCGACGCTGGAGGCGCGCCCCGCACTGCCTACGATGAACCTCGAATCAGGCGACCTGTTCTGCCTCGCGTATGAGAGCTATCTGTCACTGCACACGACGCCGCGCATCTCCTTCGAGCACGCCGGTTTCCTGCTGCTCGCCCTGCGGCGTCGGGACGAGCTCAAATTGCACCTGTGCTCGCACTGCGGAGGCATGGCACTGGTCGATGCGCTCGCCGTCGGCGGTGCCGAGTGTGCAGCCTGCGAGCGGCCTGCCGCCGTGCGGCGCCGGGGCTCGGCCACTGCCTCGGGTTTGCCGCCAACGCATCGAGACTGGAGTCCGAACAGCACTACGGCCTGAGGCGCGGCAGCACGCGGCGCGCAGAGCGCTTACAATGATGGGGTCAGCGCATCGTTGCCGCCGATGAGTTCCTCCCCCAAGCGCCCGAACATATTCTCCGGCCCGTACCTCGATCGCAGCAGTCACCTGCGCGATCGGACGGAGTGGTTGAGTGCAGCCGGCAGCGATCCGCAGGCGCAGTTCGTCGCAGTGTGGCAGGCGCGCAATCTGTTCCGCCGCGGCGATACGCTCGGCGCGATACTCCTGCAGAGCTCTCATGCCGTGGTCCAGGCGGCCAATCCGGAGCAGCTCGTGTTTCTCGGCATGTTCCGCGGCCGCGCCAGCTTCCTGGTGGAGATCGAGGGCGATGCGCCTCCCGAGATCGACCCGCAGGCGGAGTTTCGCGAATTGCGCTGGCTCGGCGCACAGCTGCCGAGCGACGAGGCGGGTCTGCTCGCCTATGCGCGCGCGCTCGTGCTGTGGCGCGAGCGCCATCGTTTCTGCGGTAAGTGTGGTGCGCCGACTCGCGGCACACGCGGTGGACACGTGCTCGTGTGCACGAACGAAGACTGCAGGACCGAGCAGTTTCCGCGCCTCGATCCGGCCATCATCGTGTTGGTAAGCGATGGCACACGAGCGCTGCTTGGCCGCCAGGCGAGCTGGCCTGCGGGACGCTATTCGACGATCGCCGGTTTCGTCGAGCCCGGCGAGAGCCTGGAGGATGCGGTGCTGCGCGAAGTGCACGAAGAGGCGGGCATCAACGTCGATGACGTACGCTACCACTCCTCGCAACCGTGGCCCTTCCCCTCCTCGCTGATGCTGGGCTTTACCGCCCATGCGCGTGACCACGCGATCACGCTCAAGGATGGAGAGCTCGAGGATGCGCGCTGGTTCAGCCGTGAGGACATCGCCAGCGGCGCGATCGCGATGCCCTCGAGCCAGTCAATTTCCTTCCGCCTGATCGAGGATTGGTACGATAGTGGCGCCGCGCGCCCGCTGCGCGAAACTCCCGGCGTACGCCTCTAGGCGCACCCTGAACTTAAGGACAATATCGCGAAGCCGGTGAATGTGGCTTAGATGTGGCGGGCAATCGCCCCGCGGTTCAAGAAAAAGGGGAGGTCAAGATCATGCTCGAGCTACTCTCTCGCTTCTGGTGGACCCTCGTATTGCGCGGCCTTGCGGCCATCGCCTTCGGCCTGCTGGCCTGGTTCTGGCCCGGCGTAACCGTCGCCGTGCTGGTGCTGTTCTTTGGCGCTTACGTGCTTGTCGATGGAGCGTTCGCACTCTACTCGGCACTCTCCGGCCGCTCGCCGACAGAGAGCCGCTGGCTGGTCGGGCTGCTCGGCGCGCTCGGCGTCCTGCTCGGTGTGCTGACACTGTGGAAGCCCGCGGCTGCGGCGTTAGTCCTGCTCATGTACATCGCGGCCTGGAGCCTCGTGACCGGCGTGCTGCAGATCGTCGCGGCCATCCGGCTGCGCAAAGAGATCGAAGGTGAATTCTGGCTGGGACTCGCCGGTGCGCTCTCGGTCCTGTTCGCGGTGCTGGTCCTGATCTTCCCGGCCGCCGGAGCGCTGGCGTTGATCTGGGTGATCGCCGCCTATGCGGTTGTCTATGGCATCGTGCTGCTGATACTGGGATTGAAGTTGCGCAAGCTCCACGGCGCGGTCACACCGAAGCCGGCAGGCGCTCGATGATAGCCACCGCAGCCTACGAGACGCACAACAAGTATTTCGCCGAGGGGTATCGCTTCGCCTCGATGGTTTCACACGACGAGGACTCGGATCACAAGGGCGTCTGGATCACCTACGTCCGCCAGTAGCCGCGCGGTCGTCCGGTGGCTACCAGCCAGTCGCGCTGCCTGGGCGCCGCACGCGTCGCAGAATGAGCCATCCTGAACCCGCCCGCTTGGTGCAGCGGGCGGGTTCACGCGCGTGCGCGCGGCCTCCTACAATGCCGGCATGTGCCTGCTGGTCTTCGCCTGGAACGCGCATCCCCGTTATCGGCTGATCTTTGCCGGCAACCGCGACGAATTTCACGACCGCCCGGCGGCGCCGATGGCCTGGTGGCCCGATGCACCACAGATCCTCGCGGGTCGCGACCTGCAGGCCGGCGGTACCTGGCTCGGACTGTCGCCACGCGCAGCCTTTGGAGTCGTCACTAACTACCGGGAGTTGCAGCGCCCGACGCCCGGGATGCCTTCGCGCGGCGCACTAGTCACGGACTACCTGAACAGCTCGGCCGCGGCGGCCGAATTTCTTGCCGGGCTCGCGACCCGGGCCGACCGCTATGCGGGTTTCAACCTGCTGCTCGCCGACTCGCGCGAAATGCACTACGCCTCCAATCGCACGGTGCCGTTCTCCCGCCCTTTGCCGTCCGGCGTGCATGGGCTGAGCAATCACCTGCTCGACACTTCGTGGCCCAAGCTCGCGCGCACGCGCGAGCGCTTCGAAAGCGTGATCGCCGCAACCGACCCGTCACCCGAGGATCTGCTCGCGACACTGGCGGATCGCGAGCGGGCCGCGGATCACCTGTTGCCGGACACAGGGATCGGTCTCGAGTGGGAACGGCTCCTGTCCGCCCCCTTCATCGTCAACGAGCGTTACGGCACACGCTGTTCGACCGTAGTTCGAATTGACTTGCAAGGCACGGCGCAGATCCGGGAACGTCGCTTTGACCCGGAGGGTCGCACTACGGGTGAGGATGCATTTGAACTGCACGCCTGAGCACCGCGACGGATCGGCCCGCCAAGAATGAGGTTCACTCCTCACGGGCGGCGGTGGTTTGCGGCATTGCTGCTGTGTGCCGTGCTGCCCACGGCGCGCGCCGATGTCGACCTCGTGATCGACGGGGTGGACAAAGAGGTACGCGACAACCTGCTGGTCTTCCTCAGCGTGCAGCGCTATCGCGAACGCGACGATCTCGACGTGGAGATGCTCGACCGGCTCAACGATCGGCTCGATAGCGAGGTCCGCAGTGCCATGCGGCCGTTCGGCTACTACGCGCCGACCGTGCAGTCGCGCGTCGAGCGCCTGGCGAACGGGCGCGACTGGCGCGTGCACGTCAAGATCGAGCCGGGACCGCCAGTGATCCTGCGCTCGGCCTCCGTCGTGGTGAGCGGCTCGGGTGAGAACGAGAAGATGTTCCGCGATCTCATCGCGAGCAGCGAGCTCAAGCCCGGTCATCGCCTGCACCACGCCGCGTACGATCGGCTCAAGGGCAATCTGCAGCGCACGGCCCTGGGCTCGGGCTACCTCGACGCGCGTTACCGCCGCAGCGAACTGCGCGTGGATCCGCAGAACCTCACCGCCGAGGCGTTCCTGGAGCTGCAGACCGGCGAGCGCTATCGCTTCGGCTCTACGACCATCGAGCAGGATGCGGTCGACCCGAAGCTGGTACAGCGCTACCTGCGCTATCACGAGGGCGACTACTTCGACGCCACGAAACTGCTCACGACGCAGTTCGCACTCGACGACACGCTCTATTTCACCAACGTCGAGATCATCCCCGGCACGCGCGACACGCAGACCCACACCGTGCCCATGACCGTGCGGGCCCAGACCGGCAAGCGCAACAAGTACACGTTCGCCTTCGGTTACGGCACCGATACGCGCCTGCGCGCCACACTGGCGTGGGACGATCGGCGCATCAACAGGCGGGGCCATCGCTCGCGCGTGGATCTCCTCGGTGCTTCGACCCAGCAGTCGCTGCAGGCCCGCTACATCATGCCGGTCGGTGACCCGGCGCTGGAGAGCCTGAGCGTGCTGGGAAAGATCGGCCGCGAGAAACAGGCAGACCTCGACACCCGGACCATCGAGTTCACGCCTGCGCTCACGCAGATCCGCGGCCGCTGGCAGCGCGCATTGTTCACGAACCTGGAGCGGACCGAGAGCATTACGCCGACCGGCCGTTCCACCGACACTCTGCTGGTTCCGGGCATCAGCTATGCACTCCTGCCCACGAGCTTCAGCGGAGCGGAGCCGCTGGTGCTCGGCACCGGGCTGTACGCCGAGCTCACGGGCTCCACCAGCGCACTCGGCTCGGATGCGGATTTCCTGCAGCTGCGAGTGCAGGACGAGCGCGTGTTCGATCTCGCGCCGCGCTGGCACCTGCTGCTGCGCGGGCAGCTGGGCCTGAGTGCAGTAGCGGGCTTCTCGGAGCTGCCGGGCTCGCGGCGCTTCTTCGCCGGCGGTGACCGCAGCGTGCGCGGCTTCGCGCTCAACTCACTGTCCCCGGTAGACGCCGACGGCAACAAGACCGGCGGCCGGCACCTGATCGTGTTCAGCGTCGAGTTCGAGCGTGATCTGCCGCGCAATTTTGGCGTCGCCGCGTTCTTCGACACCGGTAACGCCGTGAACAAGATTGGCGATCCGCTGGAATATTCCGCCGGAGTAGGCTTTCGCTGGCGCATACCCGTCGTGACGCTCGGCATCGACATTGCGCAGGCGCTGTCGGATCCGCACCTGAGCCCGCGCCTGCACCTCAACATCCAGCCGCGACTGTAAGGAGCGCTTCCGATCCTTCGATGACCCGCCGCACGCTCATCATCATCGCGCTCGCGCTGCTCTTGTGCCTGAGCATTCCGGCAGCGGCCGTGTACTGGCTGTGCTGCACGCAGCCGGGGCTGCAGTGGCTGGCGGCACGAGTCTCTGGGCTGCGCACCGTGCACCTGGAATTCCACGGGCTCACCGGAGTCCTGCGCGGACCGCTGCACATCGATCGCTTCGAGGCCGATCACGAGCGCGTGCATATCGTGGCAACGGACGTTCACGCCGACGTGCATCTGCGCCGGATCCTGCTGCAGACGATCGACACCGACTACCTGCGCATCGCCACTCTGCAGGTCACACTCAAGCCGCGCGTCACACCCGAGACCGACAAGCCGCTGCAGTTTCTGCCGCACTGGCTGCGGATCAACGTGCATTCCGTTGCGGTCGAGGCATCGAAGCTCATCCTGCTCAGCGGCACCGAACTCGAGGCCACCCGGGTGCGCGCAGCAGCGGTGTTGAGGGACGATCGGCTCAAAGTCAGCCGCGCTGAACTCAAGACCGGCGACCTGATGCTCGCGGGCGACGCCACGCTGCGGGCACCACAGCCGCTGCAGCTCCGCGGCAAGATCGATTGGACCTACTCGCCCGCGGAACAGCCGCGCTGGACGGGCCAGGTGGGCGCGGATGGCAATCTGGATCGGCTCACGGTGCGCGGTATCGTTTCCGAACCGCTGACAGCGAGCTTCAAGGGGAGCCTTCTCGAGCTCACCCATAACTGGCACTGGGAGGCCAACGCCCAGCTCAAGGACTTCACGCTCCGGCCGTGGTCGCCGCATTCGCCGGTGAGTGTTCCATCGGCGACGCTCGTCGGCGAGGGCGCCGGGGAGCGCCTCCGTTTGAGCGGAACCCTGGAGCCACAATTCCCCGTCACGGGCCCGCTCGAGATCAAGGTGGAAGGCAGCTTTGCACAGCGTACGCTGCATGCGAGCGACCTGCAGGTCCTCCTCAAATCGAGCCGCGCAGTGCTTGCTGCCTCAGGCGATGTGGGATTTCACGGCGGCTGGCCGGAATTGCAGCTCACCGGCCGCTGGTCCGGCCTCGCGTATCCGTTCAGCGGCAAGCCTCTGGTCAGGAGCGCGCAAGGTCAGTTCACCATCGCAGGCAAGGTCCCCTATCGATACGAGATGACCGCATCCGCCGCCGGCTGGGAGCGGTCTGCGACCGTCTCGAGCCGCGGGCTCCTCGACCAGAACGCGATCACTTCGGATGAGCTGCGCGCGCAGGTGCTCGGCGGGGAGATCCGGGCGCAGGGCTCGCTGGGATTCGGGAGCGATGCGCTGTGGAATGTGAACGCGGAGGTCGATGGGCTCGATTCGCAGCAGATCGATGCGCGTTTTCCCGGCAGCGTGAGCGTGCTGATTGATGCCGAGGGCCGGGGCTTTGACCGCTCCGGGGAGCAAGAGGTGCGCGTGCGCAACCTGCGCGGCCGATTGCGGGACCAGGCCTTGAGCGGTCACGCGCACCTGCGCCTGAGCGCGGGGACGATCCAGATCGATGATGCGGACCTGGGCTATGGTGCGGCCCGCCTTCAGGCGCGGGGTGATTACGGTGCGCATCCCTCGCTGGCGTGGGATCTGAACGTGCCTGACTTCGCACAGCTGCTGCCGCACGCCGAGGGCGCGCTCACTTCACGCGGCGCATTGAGCGGCACACGGGCTGAAACTCGTGTCAGCGGCAGCGTGAGCGCGAAGGACTTTCTCTACGGCGACTACCGCGTCGCACGCCTGGAAGGGCATGGGCAGGTTGACCTCAGCGATCGCGGCCCCTCGAAGCTCGAGCTGAGCGCGAGTGATCTCAAGTGGGGCGAGCACGAAGCTCCATGCCGTCGACATTACGATCGACGGTCGCGCCAGCGCCCACCAGGTGCAGGTCAACGTCGACGCCGGCAATGCCAGCCTGGCCTTGCGCGCGCAGTCTGCATATGCCGCGAGCGCGCTGTCCGGAACGATTAGTCAGTTCGATCTGGCCATCGGCGACACACACCTTGGCCTCGCAGCTCCGGCGCAGTTCGGTGCGAGCCAGGAGCATCTGCAACTGGCCCAGTTCTGCCTCGACGGCAGCAACCACGAGCGCGCCTGCGCACACGGCGAATGGCGTAACGACGGCCGCTGGGACGTCGACCTGGACGCCAGTGGCGTGCCGCTCAAGATCGTGGCCGCCAATCTGCCACGCCCCTCGCAGTACTCAGGCACGCTGTCGCTGCAGGCCAATGCGAGCGCCGAGCCCGGAAAGCCGTGGACGGGCAAAGGTCAGGCGAAGTTCGAGGCGGGCGAATTTCGTTACCAGCGGCCCAACGGCAAGACCGAGACGATCGAGGTCGGCACCGGCGAGGCGAGATTCTCGGCTCTCCCGGAACGATTCCAGGGCGACCTTCGCATCGTGGCAACCGAAGCCGCGGGTCTCACGGCCAACGCCGCCGTCGATCGGACCGCTGCGGACGACTGGCGGCGGCTTCCGCTCTCCGGTGAGGCACACGCCGAGACCCGCGCGCTCGGGTTCCTCCCGATCTTCGTTCCGCAGATCGATCGCGCCAGCGGCCATCTTGCGGCCGACGTGCAACTGGGCGGCAAGCTCGGAGCGCCGGAGATCAACGGCTCTCTCACGATCGATGACGGCGCACTCGACATGTACACGACCAACATGCGCCTCAGGGACCTCAAGGCGCGCGTGGATCTGCAAGGCAATGGCCTGAAGCTCGCCGCCAGTGTTCGCGCCGGCTCCGGCAGCGCGACCCTCGACGGTGAGCTGGCCTGGTCCGAGCGCAAGCCGCACGGCACGTTCAAGTTCAAGGGCACGAATCTCGAAGTGGCCGATGTGCCCGAGGCACACGTGCGCGTGTCGCCGGACCTGCGCTTCACGATCGATGGTCGCGACCTCGGTGTCGACGGTGCCGTGCGCATTCCCAGCGCCATGCTGGCGCCTGCCGATCTCAGCAACGCGACCCTGGCTTCTTCCGATGAAGTGATCGTCGGCCGCGAGCAGGAAAGCGAGGAAGACCGTGGCTTGCAGGTCACTGCCGGCATCCTCATGGCACTCGGCAACGACGTGCGCGTCGACTCCTACGGCCTCAAGGCGCGGGTCGAAGGCAGCATCACTGCTTCCACCGCCCCCGGTGAAGTGAGCACGGCGATCGGTGAGCTCAAGATCGCCGAAGAAACCGGCAAGTACTCCGCCTACCTGCGCGAGCTCGATGTCGAAGAGGGACGGCTCATCTTCAGCGGCGGGCCGCTGTCGGACCCGGGCGTGGACCTGCGCGCCAGCAAGGAGCTTCCGGAGGCCAAGGTTGGAGTGAACGTGCGCGGCACACTGCGCAATCCGCGTCTCACTTTCTGGTCGGACCCGGCGCTGCCCCAGACCCAGATCGCTTCGCTGATCGTGACTGGCGGCAAGCTCGAATCGTCTCCAGAATTCCGGCGGCTACGACCTCGAGCTGCAAGGTTCGCGCAGCCAGCTGCTCGCGCAGGGCAGCGCGATCCTCGCCTCGCAAGTCGGCCAGGAGCTCGGGTTGAACCTCGAGGAGGTCCGGGTGGAGGCAGACACTAGCGACACGACCCGCCTGGTGCTCGGCCGCTACCTCTCGCCGCGCTTTTACGTGAGCTACGGCATCAGCTTTACCGAAGCCCTGAACACGCTGAAGCTGCGCTACACGATCAACGACAAGTGGACGATCAAGAGCGAAGCTGGAGAGAATCGCAGCGTAGACCTCGAGTTCAAGATTGAGCGTTGAGCTGATGCGCCACCAGGAGACCCGCAAGGACATGTGTCGCTCTCATTGCACACGCGTCGCGCTGCTGCTGGCGACATTCCTGCTCTGCGCGCAGTCGCGTGCGGCCGACCACTGCTCGTGTCCGAAGCGATCATCAATGCGCCGGTCACCGAGGTGTGGAAGCTCTTCACCACCGGCGCCGGACTCGAATCGTGGCTGGCGGCACACGCCGACATCGATCTGAAGGTCGGCGGGCTGATGCGCACGCACCGCGAGCCGAAAGGCGAGCTCGGCGACGACCGCACCAGCGTCGACGAGATCCTGAGTTTCGAACCCGAGCGTATGCTGTCGCTCAAGGTCTACCGGCCAGCGGCCGACTTTCCGTACCCGCGTGCGGCCCAGGACGTGTGGTCAGTGATCTACTTCCAGCCGCTCGAGCCGGGCATGACCAATGTGCGCATCGTCAGCCTGGGCTACACCGACGATCCCGAGTCGCAGCAGCTGCGTGCATACGTGCGCAAGGTCAATGCGGAGGGCCTCGAGCAGCTGCAACGGAAGTTCCGGCCGCTATGCGCGCGGTGCGAGAAGGAGAAAGCTGCCGCCGCCCGCCCCTAGGGCAACTCTGCACGGCGCCGCCCTAGAGCACGCGCCGCAACCACGCGGCGATGGCGTCGATCTCCTCCGGGCTCACCGCGTGCGGCATCGGGTAGGTGTGCCACTCGACCTGGTAGGCGCGAGCTTCGAGCAGCTTGCAAGTGTGCAGCCCGAGGCTCACGTCGATCATGGGATCGACGGTGCCGTGCGCCATGAAGATCGGCGTGTGCTGGTTAGCGGCCTGGCGCTCAGCGTCGAGCGTGGATTCGAGCACCGCGTAGCACGAGAGCGCCATGATCCCCGCGAGCCTTTCCGGCGCGCGCAGACCCACGAACAACGCCATTGCCCCTCCCTGCGAAAATCCGGCGAGCACGATACGCGCGCTGGCGATGCCGCGCGCGTTTTCGCGCGCGATCAGCGCCCGAATCGCCGCGGCCGAGCCCCGGATACCCACCTCGTCCTGCTGCGAGCGGCGGTCGAGTCCGAGGATGTCGTACCACGCGCGCATCGCGTAGCCGTTATTCAAACTGACCGGCCGCACCGGTGCGTGCGGGAACACGAAGCGCAGCGCGCGCTCACCCGGGCGCACCAGCTCCGGTACCACAGGCTCGAAGTCGTGGCCGTCCGCCCCCAGGCCATGCATCCAGATGACGCTGCCGGTCGGGTTGCGCCCGGTTTCGAGTTCGACGGTTTCAAGCAGTGCGGTCATTGGCGCGTGCGGATGTGAAGCAGGAGAGCTTGCAGTATACGGGTTCGACACCAGGTCTTGACGGCTGCTGCATATTTATGCACTATACGTGCAACTTTATGCACGCGGCCGGGCCGCGGGGAATGACAGCTTGTCGGAGGCGAGACAACAACTGGAGCGGCGCGCGGCGATCGTGTCGATCCTGCGCGAGCAGGCTGTCGGCCGGCAGCAGGACCTGGTGCGCGTGCTGCGCCGCCAGGGCCACCATGCCACGCAGTCGAGCGTCAGCCGCGACCTGCGCGAGCTCGGCGTGCTCAAGGCCGGCGATCGCTACGTGCTCGTAACCGAGGTCCTGGAGCCGGTGAATGGGGATTTCCAGGCCCTGGCCCACTTCGTGCGTGAGATCCGGCCCGCGGGGTCGTCCCTGACAGTCATCAAGACCACCGTCGGCGCCGCACAGAGCGTCGCCGTCGCCATGGACCGCGCCCAGTGGCCCGAGGTCGTGGGCACGATTTCTGGCGACGACACGATATTCATTGCCACTCAGGGTGCCAGTCAGCAGCAGAAGCTTCTGCGCCGCCTGCATTCGACCTTCCGCGTTTGATCCCATGACAGCTTCGCTTCCCAAGGGCCAGGAGCCCATCCTGCTGGCGTTCTCGGGTGGCCTCGACACCTCTTTCCTGGTGCCGTGGCTCAAAGAGAATCACGCTCGTCCCGTGATCACGGTGACAGTCAACACGGGTGGTATCGATGCCGCAGCGGCACGCACGCTGGCAGAGCGCGCGCGTGCACTCGGTGCCGTGGACCATCACCTGGTCGATGCGCGCGCGGATTACTTCACGCACGTGCTGCGCTTCCTGATCATGGGCAACGTGCGCCGCGGCCAGTTGTATCCGCTGTGCGTCGGCGCGGAGCGCGTGATGCAGGCGCAGACCATCGCCCAGATCGCAGGCAAGCTGGGCGCCACGATCGTGGCGCATGGCTGCACGGCCGCTGGCAACGACCAGGTGCGCTTCGAAGTCGCATTGCGCACGCTCGCACCCGAGCTCGAGATCCTGGCGCCGGTACGCGACCGAGCGTTCAAGCGCCCCGAACAGTTGAAGTTCCTCGAGGAGCGCAAGCTTCCCGTGCCCCCGTACGGCGCGGCTTACTCGGTCAACCGCGGCCTCTGGGGCGTGACAATCGGCGGCAAGGAAACGCTGACCTCGGACGGGAGCATTCCGGATCATGCCTGGGTGTTGACGCGCGAAGCCTTCAGCAGGACACGCGAGCCCGAGCGCCACGTCATTGGCTTCACGCGGGGCGTGCCCTCCTCGCTCGACGGGCGCGCGCTCGAGCCGGTCGCGCTGATCGAGGCGCTCGAAGCGCTCGCCGCTCCCTTTGGTATCGGCCGCGGCATTCATCTCGGCGATACGATCATCGGCACCAAGGGCCGCGTCGCGTTCGAGGCGCCGGCCGCCGACGTGCTTCTCACGAGTCATCGCGAGCTCGAGAAGCTCGTGCTCACGGGGCGGCAGGCGCGCATCAAGGAGCTCGTCGCCCAACCCTACGGCGACCTGGTCCACGAAGGCCAGCATCTGGATCCCGTGTGCCGCGACATCGAGGCGTTCTTGCTGTCGTCACAGACGCGCGTGAGCGGCGATGTGAAAGTGCTGTTTCGGCCCGGCTGCGCCTTCGTCGAGGGTGTCAGCTCGCCTTACTCGCTGATGGCCGCCTCGAAGGGCGTTTACGGCGAAGCGGCGGGCGAATGGACGCCCGCGGATGCACTCGGCTTCTCGCGCGTCCAGGCGTTGAGCAGCATGTTCCACCAGCGCGCGGGCGAGCGCGTGCGGCGTTGAGCGGAGGGCTCGACCGATGATGAGAACGTTAGTTGTGGACAAGATCGCCTCGGTGACGCAGGCCTGCGGCCTGAGTCACGAGCTGCGCATTTCGACCGACATTCCCTGCGAAGAGGGTGTGGTGCTGGTCGTGGAGATCCTCAACAACAAGTCCACCTACAACACCCTCGAGCTTACCAGCGGGCGCATGGCCAAGCTGGCGCGCGGTGACATCGTCGTGGGCGCGCTCGGCCATCGCAAGGCGCTGTTCGGCTACTCGGGCCACTTGCCGGAGTCGGTGCAGGCCGGCGACGTGATCCAGATGCTCAACATTGGCGGTGTGCTCGGCATCTGCGACTCGGCAACGCCCGACAAGGGCAAGCCTTTCGATTGTCGCGTTCTGGGCGTCGTGCTGCAGTTCCCCTATCTCGGCGAGCGCATCGGCGTGCCGGCGCGCGTCGGGTTCAAGGCGCTTGATTTCAATGCGCCACTCAATACGCGCGGCATCCCGGTGGTTGCGCTCGCCGGCACCTGCATGGAGGCCGGCAAGACCGCGGCCGCCTGCGCCATCGTGGCGCGCATGCGCCATCGCGGCCTGATCGTCGATGCCTTCAAGGCCACGGGCGTCTCCCTGCGGCGCGACATCCTGGCGATGGAAGATGCGGGGGCGCGCCGTTCGATGATCTTCACCGATCTCGGCGTCGTCACCACGACACCACGCACAGGTCCCGCGCTCACGCGCAGCATGCTCACCGAGATGGCCTCGGGCAAGCCCGATGTCATCGTGTTCGAGCTCGGCGACGGCATTCTCGGCACCTACGGCGTCGAAGCGATCCTGAAGTGCGACGACATCCGCGCCGCGATTACGGGGCTCGTGCTGTCCGCCAACGATCCGGTTGCGGCGTGGGGCGGTGTAAAGCTGCTGCGCGAGAAATTCCACGTCGAACCGTGCGTAGTGACCGGGCCGGCGACCGATAACCAGGTCGGCGTGCAGATCATCCACGAGCAGATGAACGTGGCCGCGTTCAACGCCATCACCGATGGCGCGGCGCTCGGCGACCAGGTCATCGCGAGCGTCGGGCTCGAGAAGGCCGTTCCGGCTCAGGCGGTCGCAGAGTGAGTACGACTCCCGCCTTCGTCCTCGGCGGCACAGGTTACGTCGCCGGCGAGTTGCTACGCTTGATCGCGGGTCATCCCCAGCTCAAGCTCGCTGCGATCATGTCCGACAGCCAGCCGGGCGAGCCAGTGGCGAGGGCGTTCCCGCACCTGCAGAGTGCCTATCCGCAGCTCACGTTCGCATCGCACGATGAAGTGGCCGCCGCGATCAGCCGCGAGAAGGCGAGCGCGCTGTTTTCCGCCGCCCCTCATGGCGTTTCGGCCGGGCTCGTCGACGGGCTGCTCGCGCGCGCACAGCAGGCCGGCGCGCGCGTGCACGTGGTGGACATCTCAGCCGACTTTCGCCACACCTCGGCGGCGGCGTTCGAGAAGATCTACCAGCACACGCATGGCGCGCCCGAGCGGATCAAGGACTTCACCTGCGCTGTGCCGGAGCATCTGAAGACGCTGCGCACGCCGCACGTCGCGCATCCCGGCTGCTTCGCGACCTCGGTGTTGCTCGCGAGCGTACCCCTGCTCGCCCTTGGGCTCGTGGAGCCGCCGCTCTTCGTCACCGGCATTACCGGCAGCACCGGGTCCGGTCGCAAGCCGACTGAGGGAACGCACCATCCCGTGCGACACAGCGATCTCTACACCTACAACGCCCTCACACATCGGCACACGCCGGAGATCGTCGCCTGTGCTCAGGCGGCATCGGGAGTCGCTGCGGAATTTGCCTTCGTGCCGCACTCGGGCCCTTTCGCGCGCGGCATTCACACGACGGTCCAGGCGCGGCTCAAGAAGGACTGTGACAGCGCCGTGATCCGCGCCGCGCTCGAAGCCTATTACGAAAACTGCCCCTTCGTGCGCGTCAAGTCCGACGCGCCGCGCGTCAAGGACGTCGTCGCCAGCAACTACGCGCACCTCGGCGCGGCGGCGAGCGGACGCTCTGTGGCCGTGATGTGCGTGCTCGACAACCTGAACAAGGGCGCTGCCGGCGGTGCGGTGCAATGGATGAATCGCCTGCTCGGCATCGCGGAAACCGCGGGCCTCACGACGCCCGCAGCGGGATGGACATGAGCAAGGCCTCTCACTTGGCGCCGGTATTCGCTCAGTACCCGATCGAAGTCGTCGGCGCCGAGGGCGTGTGGCTCACGACGAGCGATGGCCGCCGCGTGCTCGATCTGTACGGCGGGCACGCGGTTGCGGCGCTCGGCTACGGCCATGCTCGCTGGTTGCAGGCGCTCGAGCAGCAGGCGCGCAGCGTCCTGTTTCAAACCAACGCGGTGGCGATGCAGGTACGCGAGCGCGCCGCGAACAGGCTAGTGCGGTTCGCGGGCCTGGGCCTCGACACCGTGTTCTTCGTCAACACCGGTGCCGAAGCCAACGAGAACGCGCTCAAGCTCGCGCTCAAGCAGAGCGGGCGCCCGAAGATCGTCGCGATCGAGCACAGCTTTCACGGGCGCACTGCTGCGGCCGGCGCCGTTACCTGGGGCGCGGCCGAGAAGTGGTATGGCTTTCCGCGCGCACCCTTCGATGTGAGCTTCCTGGCACGACGGGACCACGGTGCCATTACGCGGCAGGTCGACGAGAAGACAGCCGCGGTGATCATCGAGCCCATCCAGGGTCTCGCGGGCGCCTTCGACATGGGCCGCGATTACCTGCTTGCGCTGCGGCGGCGCTGCTCAGAGACGGGCGCGCTGCTGATCTTCGATGAAGTCCAATGCGGCATGGGCCGCTGCGGCGAGCCGTTCGCGGCCAGCCTCTACGGCGTCACTCCCGACATGATCACCAGCGCAAAAGCGCTCGGCAGCGGCTTCCCCTGTGCCGCGCTACTGATGGCCGATGCGGTCGCCCGCCAGCTCAAGGTCGATGCGCTCGGCACGACGTTCGGCGGTGGACCAATGGCGTGTGCCGTGATCGAGGCCGTCATCGACATCATCGAGTCCGAGGATCTGCTGACCAATGTCCGGCGTCTCTCGCGGCTCATTCGCGAGAGCTGCATCGTCGGCCCGGTCACGGGCAGCCAGGGTGCCGGCTTCCTGCTCGGGCTGAAGACCGATCGGCCGGCGAAGGATGTGCAGCGCCAGCTCCTGGAGCGCAACATTCTCGCCGGCACGAGCGCCGATCCGAACGTGCTGCGCCTGCTGCCGCCGTTCGTGCTCGGCGAGGAGCACGTGGCGCTGCTGCGCGAAGCGCTGCGCGACCTGGGCAACCAGAAGCTGGCGGTCGGTGCCTAGCCGGTTGAACGCCACCGTTTCGAGCCATGCAGCGCTTCATCGATCTGGCCGACTTTCGCCGCGAGGAGATTCTCACGTTACTGGCGCTCGCACGCCGTCTGCAGGAGCGGCCGGAGCCCGCCGCGCTCGCGGGCCGGATGCTGGGACTCGTGTTCTTCAACCCCTCGCTGCGCACGCTGGCCTCGTTCCAGGTAGCGATGAAACGCCTGGGCGGAGACTCGTTCGTGATCACGCCCGGCCAGGGGACCTGGCTGCTCGAGACACGGCTCGGCGCCGTCATGAGCGGGGCCGCGGCCGAACACGTGCGTGAGGGCATTCCGGTGCTTGCCTCCTACTGCGATGCGCTCGGCATCCGCGCTTTCGCCGACGGCAAGGATCTGCACGCGGATCTCGCCGACCTGCAGTTCAAGGCCATGGCGGAGGTATGCGACAAGCCGCTCATCAATCTCGAGTCGGCGATCAACCATCCCTGCCAGGCACTCGCGGACTGGAAGACGCTCGACGACCTTGCAGTGCCCACGCGCGCGAAGTTCGTGCTGTCGTGGGTGTACCATCCGCGCGCATTGCCACTCGCGGTACCCGCCGCCGTGCTCCACATGGCCGCGCTGCGCGGTATGCAGGTGACCGTGCTGCGCCCGGAGGGCTACGCGCTGCCGCGCGAGCTCATGGACAAGGCCAAGGCAGCGGCGGCCAGCGGGGGCGGCTCAGTGCAGGAGACCGACGATCGTGAGCAGGCCCTGCAGGGTGCGCAGGTGGTCTACGCGAAGGAATGGGGCAGCACGACTCACTATGGTGATGCCGAAGCGGATGCACGGTTGCGCGCGGGTCTTGGCGACTGGTGTGCGCGCGAGAGCTGGTTTGCCGGCGCGCAGGCGGACTGTCGTTTCATGCACTGCCTGCCGGTGCGTCGGAACGTAGCGGTCGCTGATGAGGTACTCGATGGCCCGCGCAGCGCCGTACAGCGGCAAGCGTGGAATCGTCTCGTGGTGCAGATGGCCGTTCTGCACGACATGTTGAAGGACACTCAAGCGAGAGGCCGGATCACTCAATGAACTATCGCCCCGATCAGACCGTCGCGGTGCGCGCCCTGCGCAATGCCGCGCCTTACATCCGCATGTTCAAAGGCAAGGTGTTCGTCATCAAGGCGGGCGGCGCCGTGTTCGGCGATCTCGAATCGACACGTGCACTGATCGAGCAGGTGGCGATCCTGCACCAGGTGGGTATCAAGGTGGTGCTCGTGCACGGCGGCGGGCCGCAGCTCACCGAGCTCTCCGATGCGCTCGGCATTCAGACGCGCATGGTTCAAGGCCGGCGCATTACCGACGAGAAATCGATCGATGTCACCACGATGGTCCTCAACGGGCTCATCAACACGCGCATCCTTGCGATCTGCCGCGACCTCGACATCGACGCGGTAGGGATCAGCGGCGTCGATGCCGGCCTCGTGCGCGCCCACCGGCGCCCGCCGGTGAAGGTCGAGGGCAGGGATGAGACGCCCGTGGATTTCGGGTTCGTCGGCGATATCGATGCGGTCGATGCCGACGTGCTGCGCAAGCAGCTCGATAATGGCCTAATGCCGGTCGTGAGTCCTCTGTCGGCCGACTCGAATGGCGTGCTGCTCAACATCAATGCCGACACGGTAGCGGCCGCCATCGGCGCCGAGTTGAACGCCGAGAAACTCATACTGTGCACGGGCGCGCCCGGTATCCTCGAGCGACTCGACGACCCGAGCTCAGTGATCTCGTTCACCGACCTGAAAGGTCTCAAGCGCCTGCGCGACAGCGGCAGTCTCAGCGACGGCATGCTGCCTAAGGCCGCAGCGATCGAGGCGGCGATCCGCGGCGGAGTGCGCCGCGTACACGTGATCTCGTACAAGACGCCCGACAGCGTCCTGGCCGAAGTGTTCACGAACGAAGGCACGGGTACATTGATCGTGGCGGACGTCAACGCACTGAGTGCGGCCGAGCAGCTGAGCGCCAACCGATGACGCGGCTGTGGGACAAGGGCGTGCCGCTCGACCGGCGCGTGCTGGAGTACACGGCCGGCGAAGATCACGCGCTCGATGAGCGCCTGGTGAAATACGACGTGCTTGCCTCGATCGCACACGCGGAGATGCTGCACGTCCAGCAGCTGCTTTCCGCGGCGGATCTCAAGCAGATTCGCGATGCACTGACTGAAATCGGTACTGCACACCAGCGCGGCGAGTGGCGCGTCACGCTGGAGCAGGAAGACGGGCAGACGGCGCTCGAGACCTTGCTGACGGCCCGCATCGGCGCAACGGGTGGGCGCCTGCACCTTGGCCGCTCACGCAATGACCAGGTGCTGGCGGCCCTGCGGCTGTACCTGCGCGATGCGGTGCAGGGACTCAGCGCCGGCGCGCTTGCCGTGGCCGCCGCGCTCGACGCCCTGGCCCAGCGCGAGAGCAAGACTGCCCTGCCCGGCTACACGCACATGCAGCCGGCGATGCCGAGCTCCGTGCCGTTGTGGGCGTCGGGATTTGCCGCGGAAGTGCGCGACGACGCGGAAGGCCTGCGCCAATCACTGCGGCGCATCGACAAGAACCCGCTGGGTTCCGCAGCGGGGTATGGCACACCGAACCTCTCGATCAGTCGCGACGAGACGCGTTCACGGCTCGATTTCGCCGTGACGCACGAGCCAGTGACGGCCGTGCAGCTCTCGCGGGGTAAGGCCGAAGCCCAGGTGCTGTTCGAGATCTCCCTGCTGATGCAGGACCTCGGGCGTCTCGCCTCGGACCTACTCCTCTTCTATACGCAGGAGTTCGCGTTCGTGGCACTGCCCGAGGAGTTCACCACCGGTTCCTCGATCATGCCGCAGAAGCGCAACCCGGATGTGCTCGAGTTGATCCGCGGCCGCTCCGCCACCGCGCAGGCGTGCCTGCTCGAGGCGCTGGCAATCACCGCCAAGCTGCCCTCGGGGTATCACCGCGACCTGCAACTCCTGAAGGCGCCATTGTTTCGCGGCATCGACCTCTGCCGGCAGACGCTCGACATCGTGCCGCCGGCGCTCTTGGGCATTCGATTCAAGGCCGAAAACATCAAACTCGATCCGTCACTCGATGCCGCCGCTGAAGCGAACGCGCTCGCGGTCAGGGAAGGCATCCCGTTCCGCGACGCGTATCGGCGCGTTGCGGAGAAGTATCGACCGAAGAGTCAGTGACGCGCACTGCGCAACCTTGGCGTCGGGTTCGGGAAGTCCTTTCAAGACCGTCGAAAACAGGGATGTTTTCGCCGGAGCCTCCAGGGAAGGATTTGCGGCGTTCTTGAAAGGACTTCCCGAACCCGACGCCTCAATCCGGCCTTGCTCGCTGAGCGCTCACTCCGCGTCGGGCTGGGCTTCCGGCCGCGCCGCGGCGAACGCCGGCAGCGTCTCGAGGAATGCGCTGATCGCGCCGAGCGTCGGATACGGCGCGACATCGCACTTAAAGCGGCGGGCGTTATACATCTGCGGGACCAGAAACACGTCCGCTATCGTGATTTCCGAGCCAAAGCAGTGCTTGCCGTCACCGGTGTAGCGGCGCGCCAGTACTTCGAGTCCGCGAAAGCCTTCCGCGATCCAGTGCGCGTACCAGCGGTCGACGGCCGCCTGGTCCAGATGCATCTCGTCGCGCAGGAAATTCAGCACCCGCAGGTTGTTGAGCGGATGCATGTCGCAGGCAATGTTCTCGGCCATCGAGCGGACCTGCGCGCGTGCCACGGGGTCCGGCGGCAGGAGCGGCGGACTCGGAAACCGCTCATCGAGGTATTCGACGATGGCGAGCGACTGGCTGAGCACAACGCCGCCGTCCTCGAGCGCCGGTATCAGCCCCTGCGGATTGAGCTCCAGATACTGCGGGCCGCGGTGTTCTCCATGACGCAGGTGCCGCGAGACGAGGTCGTGGCCGACACCCTTGAGGTTGAGTGCGATCCGTGCGCGAAACGCGGCGGAGCTGCGCCAGAAGGTGTAGAGCTTCATTGGGAAGGGCCGACGGGCGGACCGATGCTGATGGCAAGTGTGCCGAGTCCGTCAATGCCGCCCTCGACACGATCGCCCGGCCGCAGCGGTCCCACGCCTGCCGGCGTGCCGGTGTAGATCAGGTCTCCCGGGCGCAGTTCGAAGAGCGTGGAAAGCTCCGCAATGACCTCGGGCACGCCGCTGATCATCTCCGACACGTCCGCGTCCTGGCGCACCTCGCCATTCACCTTGAGCCAGATCCGTCCACGCGCGATGTGCCCTACCGCAGCCGCCGTGCGTATGGCGCCGAGGGGCGCGGAATGATCGAAGCCTTTGGAGAGGTCCCACGGTCGCCCCTGCTTACGTGCTTCGGCTTGCAGGTCGCGGCGCGTGAGATCGATACCGACGGCATAACCCAGCACGTGCTCACGAGCGCGCTCTAGCGCGATGTCGCGACCGGCACGACCGATGGCGATCACGAGCTCGATTTCGTGGTGGAAGTCATGGGTGCGGGACGGATAGGGCACCGTGGCGCCGTCCGGCACTACTGCATCCGCAGGCTTGCTGAAAAAGAACGGCGCTTCGCGCTGCGCGTTCGGATCCATCTCACGCGCGTGTGCCTCGTAATTGCGCCCCACGCAGAAGATGCGGCGCACGGGGAACTTCGCGTCGCTGCCGGCGACTGCGACCGCATTCGGTCCAGCGGGTGGAAACAGGTACTGCATACGGCTCAAACCTCGATGGCGGATGCGCGGGGCTGCGTGTCAGAACTGGTCTTCTTCCAGTTCCATGACTGAGGCGCTGCCGGCGCGCACGGCGGCGGCATACGCCTGCGCACGCGGCAGGATGTGATCGACATAAAAATGTGCTGTCGCGAGCTTGGCGCGCAGGAACGGCGCGGCGCCTTCCTGACTCTCGAGCTTGCGCGTCGCCACCTGCGCGGCGCGCGCCATCTGCCACCCGCCCGCGACGATACTGACCAGCATCAGGAAATTGAACGCCACCGCCCCCGCGAAGTGCTGATCGTCAGCGACATTGCGCAGCAGCAGGTGCGCACAGTCGCCGACATCGCGAATCCCTGTGTCGAGCGCGCGGCTCACGGGCTTGAGTGCCGCACTCGCGGCGAGCGCCTTTTGATCAGTACGCATCTCGCTCAGCAGGTCTTCGAGCGCGCCACCGCCATCACGCAGCACCTTGCGGCCGACGAGGTCGAGCGCCTGGATGCCATTCGTGCCCTCATAGATGGTCGTGATGCGGGCATCACGCGCGTACTGCGCGACGCCCGTTTCCTCGATGAAACCGCTGCCGCCGTGTACCTGTATGCAAAGTCCGGTCACTTCCTGGGCGATCTCGGTGCTCCAGCCCTTCACCACGGGCGTCAAGAGGTCAGCGCGCGCGAGATGGCGCCGGCGCTCATCCGCGTCCGCGGCGTGCTTGGCAAAGTCGAGATTGACAGCGGCGGCATAGGCGAGCGCACGGCTCGCCTCGGTCAGGGCGCGCATCGTGAGCAGCATGCGCCGCACGTCGGGATGACGAATGATGGCCACGCGCTCCTTGCCGTCAGCCGAGCGGCCCTGCACGCGTTCGCGCGCATACACCACCGCGTGTTGATAGGCGCGATCCGCGATCCCGACGCCCTGCAGGCCCACGCCCAGGCGCATGCAGTTCATCATCGTGAACATACACGCCAGGCCCTCGTGCAGCCGGCCGATTAGAAAACCTTCTGCACCGCCGTTGTCGCCGAGCGCCAGCACGCAGGTAGGGCTCGCGTGTAGTCCGAGCTTGTGTTCCACCGACACGGGCCGGATGTCGTTGCGCTCGCCAATGCTCCCATCGGGATTCACGAGGTACTTCGGTACCAGGAACAGCGAGATGCCCTTGACGCCGGGCGGCGCGTGCGGCGCACGGGCCAGCACCATGTGCACGATGTTGGGCGTCAGCTCGTGATCGCCCCAGGTGATGAAAATCTTGCGACCGAAAAGACGGAAGCGATCGCCGCGCGCCTCGGCGCGGGTCTGGATCGCCGCGAGATCGGAACCCGCCTGCGGCTCGGTGAGACACATCGTCACCGTCCACTCTCCGCTCAGCACGCGCGGCATGAACAGATCGCGCAATTCCGGTGTTGCATAGATCTCGAGCGCCTCGACCGCACCCGAGGAGAGCTCGGGACAAGTCGCAAACGCCGGATTCGCGGCGGCCCACATCTCGCTGGTCGGTGCCGATACCGCGTGCGGGAGTCCCTGCCCCCCGTGCTGCGGATCGCCCCGCAGGCCGACCCAGCCGCCGTCCTTGATCGCGCGGTAGGCTTCGGCAAATCCGTCCGGGACCCGCACGCGCCCATCGCGCAGCTCGACACCGGTGAGGTCTCCCGGGCGATTGAGCGGACTGATCACTTCGGCGGCGAGTCGCGCCGCCTCGACCAGGATCGAATCGACGACATCCGGGGTTGCCGACTGGAATGCAGGCACCTTCGCAACGAGCTGCGGCAAGCCCGCCAGCTCGTTGAGCACGAAGCGGATATCGTCGACCGGGGCGCGGTATTCGGGCATGAATTCAGGACCTCAGGGCTGCCAATCGTAGCAGGATGGCGGTGTTATGATCTGTCGTCGCTGACTGGCCCGGTCCCGCATGTGAGCATCTGGTTTCGCCCCTTCACGCTCGAGAGTCTTGCCCAGTGGGTGCCCGGAACCATGGTCGAGCACCTCGGCATCCGTTTGACGGAGGTCGGGCCCGATTACCTGCGTGCAACAATGCCCGTCGATCATCGCACGCAGCAGGCTATGGGCATACTCCACGGCGGTGCGTCGGTGGCACTGGCCGAAACGCTCGGCAGCGTCGCCGGCTGCATGTGCCTCGACCTCGACAAGCATGTCTGCGTCGGCCAGGAGATCAATGCGAATCACCTGCGGCCCGCATTCTCGGGCTTCGTCACCGGCACCGTGCGCCCGCTCCACATCGGTCATCGCACCCAGGT
Source organism: uncultured Gammaproteobacteria bacterium (assembly GCA_963695985.1). GTDB lineage: Bacteria > Pseudomonadota > Gammaproteobacteria > Steroidobacterales > Steroidobacteraceae > DATBVX01. The sequence continues at coordinate 253,660 of CAVOIC010000011.1, read as the reverse complement.
CTGGCAGATCGAGATCCGCGACCCGCGCGAGCGGCTGGTGTGCGTTTCGCGCATTACGATGGCCGTGATCGACCGCGATCCGAACGCGTCGATACCCGGCTGGCCTGCGGGCTCATGAACTACTCCCGGATGCGCTCAGCGTCGAGGCCCGGTCGCGTCGCCGCCGCGGTGCTTCTCGGGGCACTGATCGCGTGCGCCTGCGGCCAGAAAGGACCGCTGTACCTGCCGGACCAGCAAAAACAAACGGTCAAGAAGAGCTCGATCCCGATCCCGCCTTCGGTGTCCAAAGAGGACAAGAACCGCGACAAGGACGAATCGAAGGCTCCCTGAGCCTGCTCCCCGCATGAACGAGCAGCGTACTCTCGTCCTGGTCGACGGCACCTCGTATCTGTATCGCGCTTTCCATGCGCTGCCGCCGCTCAGCAATTCGCGCGGTGAGCCCACCGGTGCGGTCTACGGCGTAATCAACATGCTGGTCAAGCTGATCAAGGAACAGGCACCGCAACTGATCGGCGTTGTGTTCGATGCGCCGGGCAAGACTTTTCGCGACGACCTGTTCGCCGAGTACAAGGCGCATCGCGAGCCGATGCCCGATGACCTGCGGCCGCAGATCCAGCCGCTCCTCGAAGCGGTCGAGGCGATGGGGCTGCCGCTGCTGCGCATCGAAGGCGTGGAGGCGGATGACGTCATCGGCACGCTCGCGCGTCACGCCGCGAGCGAGAACTGCCGCGTCCTGATTTCAACTGGCGACAAGGACATGGCGCAACTGGTCAACGAGCAGATCACCTGCGTCAACACGATGACCGGGACGGTCCTCGACCGGCCGGGCGTGAAAGCGAAGTTCGACGTCTACCCGGAACAGATCGTCGATTACCTCGCACTCGTGGGCGACAGCTCCGACAACATTCCGGGCGTACCCAAGGTTGGGCCCAAGACTGCGGCCAAGTGGCTCAACGAATACTCCACGCTCGACAACCTGATTGCGAATGCCGCGAAGATCGAAGGCAAGGTGGGCGAGAGTCTGCGCGACAATCTCGTCATGTTGGAGCTCTCGCGCAAGCTCGCCACCATCGACTGCAACGTTCAGGTCGCCGTTACGCCCTCGGACCTGGCGCCACGCTCGCCAGACAACGAACGGCTGCGCGCGCTCTACGCGCGACTGGAGCTCAAGAATCTACTGCGCCAGATCTCTCCCGGCGAGGCGATCCCGGCGCCTGCAGGGCCCATCCCCGCATTTTCGGCGAGCGCGTCTACCGCCGCGCCCGTGCCATCCGCGCCAGCAGCGCCAGCGCGACACTACGAGACGATCTTTACCGAGGCGGACCTGGAGCGCTGGCTCGAAATCCTGCGAGCAGCGCCGCTCTTTGCCTTTGATACCGAGACGACCAGCCTCGACTACATGGCCGCGCAGATCGTGGGCGTTTCCTTCAGCGTCGAGCCGGGGCACGCGGCATATGTGCCGCTCGCGCATGACTACGCCGGTGCACCCGAGCAGCTCGATCGCGACCGGGTGCTCGAGAAGCTCAAGCCGATTCTCGAGGATGCCGCGCGCCCCAAGCTCGGGCATCACCTGAAGTACGACGCACACGTGCTTGCGAACCACGGCATCGAGCTGCAGGGGATGCGCTACGACTCGATGCTCGAGTCTTACGTGCTCAACAGCACGGCCACCAACCACAACATGGATTCGACCGCCGAAAAGTATCTTGGTGTGAAGACCATCCACTACGAGGACGTGGCCGGGCGCGGTGCGCGCCAGCTCACCTTCAACCAGGTGCCAGTCGAACGGGCTGCCGAATATTCCGCGGAGGACGCCGACATCACGGTACAGCTGCATCGCGCGCTGTGGCCGCGGATCGAGGCGCTACCGAAGCTCAAGCAGCTCTACGAGGAGATCGAGCAACCGTTGGTCCCGGTTCTCAAGCGCATGGAAGAGGACGGGGTGCTCATCGACCGCGAGATGCTCAAGCGACAGAGCGGCGAGCTCGTCAAGCGCATGCGCGAGATCGAGACCGAGGCGCATCGCGAGGCCGGCGCGCCCTTCAACCTCGAGTCGCCGCGCCAGCTGCAAGAGCTGCTCTTCGGCAAGCTGCAGCTCCCGGTGCTGCGCAAGACTCCCACCGGTCAGCCATCGACTGCGGAAGATGTGCTGGAGGAGCTGGCCGAGAGCTACGCGCTGCCACGTCTGATCATGGATTACCGCGCTTTCGCCAAGCTGCGCTCCACCTACACCGAAAAGCTCCCGCAGCAGATCGATCCACGAACCGGTCGCATCCACACCTCCTACCATCAGGCCGTAGCGGCCACCGGCCGACTGTCATCGACCGACCCGAACCTGCAGAACATTCCGATCCGCACGCCGGAGGGGCGGCGCATCCGCCAGGCGTTCGTGGCGCCGCCGGGTCAGGTGTTGATGGCAGCCGATTACTCGCAGATCGAGCTGCGCATCATGGCGCACCTTTCGGGCGATCAGGGTCTGCTCGAGGCGTTCGCGCAGGATCGCGACATTCACCAGGCGACCGCGGCTGAGGTGTTCGGCGTTCCGGTCGAGCACGTGTCGCACGAGCAGCGCCGCTCGGCCAAGGCGATCAACTTCGGCCTGATCTATGGCATGTCGGCGTTCGGCCTCGCACGTCAGCTCGGCATCGAGCGCGGCGCCGCGCAACGCTACGTCGACCTGTACTTCGAGCGCTATCCGGGCGTGAAGCGTTTCATGGACGAGACACGCGCGCAGGCGCGCGCGCAGGGGTACGTCGAGACGGTATTCGGCCGGCGTCTGTATCTCAACGACATCAACTCACGTAACAACGCGCTGCGCCAGTACGCGGAGCGCAGCGCCATCAATGCGCCGATGCAAGGCACTGCTGCCGACATCATCAAGCGCGCCATGATCAGCGCCCATCATTGGATCGGCGCCGAGAACGTGCCCGCGCGCATCATCATGCAGGTGCACGATGAGCTGGTGTTCGAAGTCGCGAGCGCTGCCGTGGACGCGGTGCGTGAGGGTGTCCGGCACCACATGAGCTCGGCCGCACAGCTGCGCGTACCGCTCAAGGTCGAGGTGGGCATCGGCGGCAATTGGGACGAGGCTCATTGACGCAGCGCTGAACTCGCCCGGACAATGGCGCTCTGATGGAGTGTCTCACTTCCAAGGAGGTCTTCATGGCTCGTGCAAAGATTGCACTGTTCGGGCTCACGCTGCTGCTTGCAGCTCCGGCATTTGCCGCCGACAACGGCTTCTACCTCGGGGCAGCAGTAGGTCAGGGTTACGTCAAGGCGAGTGACGTCCAGAACTTCAGTGTCGACGATTTCAATGCCAATGCCACGGGCTACAAGATCATGGGCGGCTATCGGATCCTCAAGATCGTGGGCATCGAAGTCAATTACTTCGATCTCGGCAGCGCCAGCGACACGGTGGCGGGCACGAACGTCAAGGCCGACACCACCGGGATCGACGCCTTCGCAATGCTCTACCTGCCGATTCCCATCGTGGACGTGTTCGCCAAGGTCGGAGTGGTGAACTGGGATCAGAAGGTCAGCATCTCGGGCCTCGGGTCGGGCAGCGACAGCGGCAACGACCTGGCCTACGGCATCGGTGTCGGCGCGGCCTTCAGCCACGCCGCGGTGCGTCTCGAGTACGAGCGCTTCGAGATCCCGAACACAGACTCCGTGGATATGCTGTCGCTCGGATTCACCTGGACCTTTGACTGACAATCCCGTGACATTTCTTGACCTGTTTAATATCGACAAGACTTGGAACTTCGTGGGGGTGGTCCCATCTAACGAAACGAGCGTGATGAACGCTCCCCGCTTTCCTCCCTGAGCGGGTTTACCCGGTTTGTCATCCCCATGCCGGGTTAGTCTGACCCGGTGGTTCGGCCCCCCGTTCCACCGGGTTTTTTATGCCCGAGAAACGCTTCCAGCACGCTTCGGGCGTGCTCCGCGCCCTGCTGACTCACGGATGAAAAAAGTTCAACCGAGGCGTGTGGGCCGAGCTCACCGGCAGCGGACTCGAGACTCTTGCGCGCTTCGTTGCGACTCAGCTTGTCGGACTTGCTGAGCAGCACCTGCACGGGCAGTTCGCGCCGTTGCGTCCAGTCGAGCAGCGCCCGGTCCTCATCCTTGATGCCCCGGCGCACATCTACGATCAGAAGAAGGCCGGTCAGAGAGTTGCGCGTGGCGAAATACTCGCCGACGAGTCGGTGCCAGTGCGCCTGCACTCTGGGCGGCACCTTGGCGAAGCCGTAGCCCGGCAGATCCACGAGTCGCTCCCCGGGTGCAAGCTCGAAGAAGTTGATGAGCTGGGTCAGCCCGGGTGTTTTGCCGCTGCGTGCGAGGGCGTTGCGCCGAGTGAGGGTATTGATGGCGCTCGACTTGCCGGCGTTGGAACGCCCGGCAACCGCCACCTCGCGACCGATATCCGGCGGAAACTGCTGCGTGCTCGCGGCGCTGAGCAGAAACCGTGCCTCGGGGTAGCTGTGCATGGAAGCCTGGCCAGGACTTAAACCGTTGAGTTTAGTGTACAATTCGCCGCCCGTCGGCACGCCCCGAGCGGCAGACCGCACAACCACAAGGGAGCTCCAGGCATGAAGGTGTGGAGAATTGTGGCCATCCTGGCCGGTACGAGCTTGGCTGTCTCAGCCCTCGCCGACGGTACCGCAGAGGCTGGCGCCACCAAGGCAGTGGTGTGCTCGGCCTGCCACGGCCCAAATGGCAGTAGCCCCAACCCCGAGTGGCCGAATCTCGCCGGACAGGGCGAGCGCTACCTCGCCGAACAGCTCAAGTTCTTCAAGGAAGGCAAGCGCAACAACCCGGTGATGGCGCCCATCGTCACGACCCTGTCGGATCAGGACATGGCGGATCTCGCCGCATATTACGCCGCGCAGAAGCCTGCTGGACTCGAGGCGGATCCCTCGTACTGGGAAGCGGGACAGAAGCTCTATCGGGGCGGCGATGCCGCGCGCAATCTCCCCGCCTGCATTGCCTGCCATGGTCCGGTGGGACGCGGCAATGCGCCCGCTGCCTATCCGGCCTTGCGTGCCCAGCATTCGGTGTACACGCAAAAGCAGCTCAATGATTACGCAGCGGGTGCGCGGCCGGGCGCCAACGCGGAAATCATGCACACCATCGCGAGTCGCATGACCCCCGAGGAGATTCGCAACGTGGCGTCCTATGTCCAGGGTATGCGCTGAATCCGGCGCGCAACCGAGCGGCACCGTTGCGGTCGAAGTCACGCGTCCCGATGATCTTGCGGAGTGATGGCATGAATAAGATTGCTGCATTTGTCGGTCTCTTGCTGGTCGCCACCGTCGGTTGTGGGGGTCAACAGCCGGCGGGCTCCGCCAGCACCGCGCAAGAGGCCGCGAGGCCGGCGGTATCGACACCCGCTCCGGCGCCCGCGGATAAGACGCCTGCACCCACTGCCCGCGCACCGTCGGCCGAATCGGGCTCCGCAATCGAAGCTGGGGAAGCCGTGGACACGGCGGATGACGAGTCGGCGGCAACGCGCGCGAACACGCTGCTCGCCGCGGCGATGACGCAGCCGACGCCGCAAGCGGCCTCGTCGTGGGCGCAGGGCGTGAACTACCAGCTGCTCGTGCCCGCGCAGCCGACCAACGTCGAGCCCGACAAGGTCGAGGTCGTGGAAGTGTTCTGGTACGCGTGTCCGCATTGCTACGAGCTCGAGCCTTATCTGCAGAGCTGGAAGGCGAAAAAGCCCGCGTATATCCAGTTCGCCCAGCTGCCAGTCATGTGGGGACCGGTGCATCGCGCGCACGCCCGGCTGTTCTACACGCTGCAGGCGCTCGGCAAGGAAGGGGAGCTGCACGACGCCGTGATGCGCGAAATCCGCGTCAACAACAACATGCTCGCGAGCAACGACCCGATCGAGACCGAGCAGATGCAGATGGAGTTCGCACGCCGCCACGGGATCCAGGAGGCGGACTTCCGCAAGGCTTACGATTCATTCGGCGTGGAGACCAACCTGCAGCGCGCCGAGCAGCTCACCCGTCGCTATCGCGTCGAGGGGGTGCCGCTGATGATCGTCAACGGCAAGTACACGGCCGACGTGGCATCGGCGGGCAGCCAGGGCAAGCTTCTCGACCTCGTGAGTGATCTCGCGGCACGCGAGCAGAAGAAGTAACGACCTGCCTCAACCGCTGGAAGGCCCGTGCTCAACTCGTATGTCTCGCGGCCCCAAGGACTCGCACGTGGCAACGGGCCGGCGGATGCCATTGCGCCCGACGCGCTGTGGATCGACCTGATCGCGCCGACGCCCGAGGAAGAAAAGCTCGTCGAGTCCACCTTCAGCGTCGATGTGCCGACGCGCGAGGAAATGCGCGAGATCGAGGCCTCGAGCCGCCTCTACGAAGAAGCCGGTGTGATGTACATGACGATCACCATCGTCACGCGGCTCGACACCGACCTGCCTGAGAGCGCGCAGATCACTTTCATCGTGGCGAAGGATCGCCTGATCACCAATCGCTACGTCGACCCGCTGCCGTTTCAGCGTTTCGTCTCGTTCGCCGAGCGCCACCCGAATGCCTGCACCTCCGCGCCGATGATCCTGGCCGGGCTCATCGAGGCGATCATCAACCGCATGGCCGACGTGCTCGAGCGCGTTGGCGCGGATCTCGATCAGCTCTCGGGCGACGTGTTCTCGCCGCCAAAGCGGCGGCGCTCGGCAAGCGCGGCATCGCGTGACACGCGCGCGGTGATGGCGCGCGTCGGCCAGAACGGCGATCTCACCTCCAAGGCGCGAGAATCACTGGTGAGCGTGAACCGCCTGCTCACCTTCATCCAGCAGACCACGGCGCTCACGCTGCCCAACGACGTGCGCGCACGTTTTCGCACGCTGAGCCGCGACGTGCTGGCGCTTTCGGACCACGCGTCCTTCGTCGCCAGCAAGGCGAATTTCCTGCTCGAAGCGACGCTCGGCATGATCAACATCGAGCAGAACAACATCATCAAGATCTTCTCGGTGGCGGCCGTGGTGTTCCTGCCGCCGACGCTCATCGCCAGCATCTACGGCATGAACTTCCACTTCATGCCGGAACTCGGCTGGATCGGCGGCTATCCGCTCGCAGTGGTCCTCATGATCATCTCGGCGATCCTGCCTTACGCGTATTTCAAACGCCGCGGCTGGCTGTAGCTCTTTCTCCAGTGCCGCCCGGCAGGCCGCCCGCTTGCCACGAGACCCTCTCAGCGCACAGCCGCAAGTCCCGCACCTTCCTCGAGCGCCAGCGTCTTGATGTCGTTCAGCATCACCTGGGGTTGCAGGAAAGCGAGCGAGTAGATCTCGCGCACGATGCCGTGACGATCGATGAGGAATAGTTTCAGCATGTGATGCATCGTGCGCGTCGACCGACCGTGCGCGTCGACTTCGACACTGACGTCCTGACCAAAGCCTTCGAGTACTGGCAATAATTCATCAACCGAGCGCGCCGTGAGAAAGCTCCACTCGAGGCGCGCATCGTTAGCGAGATCTCCACCGTAGCGCGCCAGGGCAGCGGGCGTGTCATTGGTGGGATCGAAGCTCACGCTGACGAAGCGCACGCGTCCCGCAAGCTTCGGATCCGTCACCAGCCGCTCGCGCAGATCCGTCAGTGTCTGGTAAGCGAACGGGCACCCCCATGGATCAGTACAGTACGTATAGAAGAAGGTCAGCAGCGTGATCTTGCCGGTGGTGTGTGCCGACAGGCGGCTCGGTCGCGCCTGCGCGTCCAGCAGCACACCATCCGGGCTCAGCTGGATTCGTTGCAGCTGATAGGTACCGGCGGCAGGCGGCACGAAATCCATCCGCGGCGCCTGGGCGCTCACGGGATCAACGGCGGCCCGTGAAATTGCAGCCGCGGCAAGAAATGCTACCGCGCTGCAAAGCCGACTCCAGCGCATCAACGCATTGCTACCGCGTCAGCGCCGAGTGCCGCCTGGCCGGCCGGCCGCGCCGTGAATTTCATGTGGTGAGGCCTGCCCAGTTTTTCCTGCGTGAAATCGACTTCAAACGCGGGAGTGAGCTCCTTGCCGTCCCAGTTGAATGCACGCAGGAACTGCTCGTTGTCGTCGCCCTTCTTGTCCCATTTCGAGAGCAGGCTGGATGAGATGTAGACACGCTTGCCGTCCCAGCTCTGCGAAATCATGTTGACCTGCTTGCCGGTGTGCTTGGCGTAGGTCTCCTTCGGCTGTTCCGGGTTCGACAGGTCGAAGTAATGCGTCATTCCATCCATGAAAGTGTTGACCCACAGTCCCTTGCCGTTTGCAGCGATCGAAATGTCGACGGGCAACGGGATCTTGGCCGGATCGCCGATCGTCCCGACTTCCTTGGCCTGCCACGCGCCGGAGGAGTCCTGCCTGATCAGCCAGAGCTTCGAAGTCAGTGCCGCGGCCGTGATGGCCCAGTTGTCGCCCGGATTGAGCGACCAGCGGATTTCGAGTGGGGCACCCGGAACGCTGAAGATCTTGGTGGGCTTCATCGCCTTCAGGTCCCACATGACCATCGTGCCGCCAAAGTGCCGCATCGCTTCCTTGTCGTTGACCACTTCGCCGAGATCACGCATGTAGTTGTTCAAGCCCGTGAAGCTCGATGTAAGCAGCGCATTCTTGGCCGGATTGATTGCGATGTCGTAGCCGTAACCATCGCCCTTCACGCCGCCGATTTCGCCGACGGGCATGTCGAACTTCGCAACGAACCGGCCCTGGTTGTTGTACTGGGCCATGCCGGTGACACCGCCCTTGTCCTTCGCGTTCGACAGATTCCCAATCAGCATGCGTCCCGGCAGCGCGTAGAACGTATGCGGTCCGACGTATCCGGTGCGGGCCGTGAGATCCGACACGGTGCGGACGAGCTTGGGCTTGGCCGGATTGGTTCCGACGTCGAACACGTAGATCACGCTGTCGTCGAGGCCGCCGGCCCACAGGTACTTGCGATCATCGGTGAATCCCATGTGGTGGGCCTCGCCGCGTCCACCGACCGATACGCTGTGAATCACCTTGCCGTAGGTCTTGGACTTCGGATCGACATCGATTGTGACGAGCTTGTCGGAGCCGTCACCGAGCCCCTCGACCCCAAGCGTCCACGACATGAATGTACGGTCTCCTGCCCCTTGATCAGCCCGGACATGTAAGGCGAGTTGCAGGTTTCGTCGGCGCTACGCTGCACCAGCCGAAAGTCAGCGCCACAGCCGAAGCAGATGGATCGCACGCTCATAGCTACCTCCCCAAGGACTGGCCGAGCCCGCCTAGATGACCACGGCGTAAACCGTGCTCACGTGACTTCCATCATCGCGCAATTCGAGGCCTGTACCAACTGCACCTTTGGGTCGATCCAGCCAGACGAGGATTCAACTAGGGGTGCTCGTCATCTCTGGGTACGTGAGCGCATCGGGCGCAGAAGACGCGCCGCCACCCAGCAGAACGCGACAATCAGGACGAGGGCAGCCAATGGCGCCAACAGAGCCAGCAGCGAAACGAGCAGTGCCCCGCCCAACTCGGCAGTGGCGACCACCGGGTTGGCGAGTCCGCCTGTGAACACGGTGGACTTGGTTCTAAGCAACGCGGTTGCCGCCTGCGTCAAGCCGGCCACACCGCCACCCGCGATGATGGCAGTCGCCCACCTCACCAAGGGGGGCAGGTCGACCATGACCGCGGCAGATATCACGATGCCCGCAATCAGCGCAGCTGGCGTTGCGAGGACATCAAGAAGATTGTCTACGGCCGGGATGTAGTACGCCCCGACTTCAAGGACAGTCGCTACGCTGAGCATCACGAGGGCGCCGCGCGTTCCGAGCCACTCGAAACCGTTGCTAAGTTCGAGGTGACCCGTGAAGGCGGCTGCGCTCACCACGAGCAATGGCAAGAACACTCGAAAACCGACCGCCGCCGCGAGCCCGACAGCGAGAGCAATAGATACTACGAGCTCGACGGACATCTGGCTGCCGTCCCGGGGAATTCGGGCGGAAGCATAGCAGGCGGGTTTTCGGTCAGCTCAAGCGGTTGTGGTGTCAACCGATTGGGGGACAGTGCTGAACTGACTAGAAGCTGCGCGCAGGGCACGACCGATCTGTCGCGCAAGGACTACGAGAGCCGCCTCGCCGACAACCAGAAAGAGGACAGGGTGCATAGCAAACTGGTCCCACGTGCTGAGGAGCAACACGACCAGGGCCACATGGACGATCAAACAGGCCGTAATCACAAGGCCAAACTCGGCATCGATACTGATGGGACCGGCGTAGCCCGCTGACCTAGGGACCGTTGAGACGGTCTTACCACTCACCGCGCGTCTCCTCGCATGGCAGCACAGAGGGTAGAGATGCGGTGGTTATGATGTCAGTCGAGTGGAAGTAACGTTGCGGTGAAGAGCACAGAACCGCGCTCGCGGCAGCATCGCTCGGCACTGAAACCTGCGTTTTCGTGATGCAGTTCTCGCTGGTGCTCGGCGCGTAGGATACAGGAATGTGGGAGTGATGCGAGCCCTCCATAGCGGTGTGGCGGCAGGGCGCCTCGAAGTCCCAGGCGGTTCCCGCCAGAGGCTGACGAAATATTCACAGTCTTCAGTCGAGTTCGAACTCGCTCTCGTAGTTGCGCTTCAGGGCGGGGTCCTGCAGCTCCTTTCGCAGGTAGTAATTGCCGACTGCCAGCACTTCAATCTCGGTGCCCATGAAGCAGCGAAAGGCATCCTCCGGCGTACACACAATCGGTTCGCCACGCACGTTGAAACTCGTGTTGACGATCACCGGACATCCCGTGAGGACATTGAAACGCTCGATCAAGGCGTGATAGCGCGGGTTCGTTTCCTTGTGGATGGTCTGCACGCGCGCTGAATAATCGACGTGGGTGATGGCCGGAACGCTGGAACGCGGAACATTGAGCTTGTCGATTCCAAAGAGCTCCTGTTGCTCCCTGGTCATGGCAATACGATGGCGTGGCAGTACGTCAGCCACCAGCAGCATGTAAGGACTGTCCTCGTTGAGGTCGAACCATTCGGCCACCTTCTCACGCAGCACAGAGGGCGCGAACGGACGAAACGATTCGCGGTACTTGACCTTCAGGTTGAGCATCTTCTGCATCGTCGGTGAGCGGGCGTCGCCGAGTATCGATCGTGCGCCGAGTGCTCGCGGGCCGAATTCCATGCGGCCCTGATGCCAGCCGAGAGCCTTGCCCGCCGCAAGGTCGCGGGCACAGGTATCGATCAGGGCGCTGTCGCTAAGCACCTCGAACCGCGCGCCCACCGCCGACAGGCGTCTCTCGATGTCGGCGTCCTGGTAGTGCGGACCGAGGTAGGCGCCCTGCATGCCGTCCAGACTCTTGGGAGCAACCCGCGGCTGACGGTGATACAGATGGAAAGCCGCCAACGCGGCTCCGGGGGCGCCGCCCGCGTCACCCGCTGCAGGCTGCAGCCACATTCGCTCGAAGCACTTCTCGCGCAGAAGCTTGCCGTTGGCGACGCAATTGAGCGCGACACCGCCGGCGAGGCACAGGTTGGGCTCGCGCGTTTCCCTGGAGATCGAACGCGCCAGCTTTAGCACGACCTCTTCAGTGATTTGCTGGATTGATGCAGCGAGGTCCATCTCGCGCTGCGTGAGCCGATCTTCGGGCTTGCGAGGCGGACCACCAAACAGTTCATCGAACTGCTCGTTGGTCATCGTCAGGCCCGTGCAGTAATTGAAGTAGTCGAGGTTCAGACGGAAGGTGCCGTCCTCTTTGATGTCGATGAGCTTGCTACGGATCGCGTCGGCATACTTCGGCGTTCCGTAGGGAGCGAGGCCCATGACCTTGTACTCGCCGGAATTCACCTTGAATCCCGTGTAGTAAGTGAACGCCGAATACAGCAAGCCCAGCGAGTGGGGGAAATGAATCTCCCGGATCACAGTCAGGTCGTTTCCGCTCCCCAGCGCCAGCGAGGTCGTCGTCCATTCGCCCACGCCATCCATCGTGAGCACGGCGGCGCGCTCGAACGGCGAGGGGTAGAACGCGCTCGCGGCGTGACTCAGATGGTGCTCGGAGAAGAGCAGCCGCTGCTCCCAGTCCACGCCGGGAAAGAGCTCGCCTAGTTCGTTGGCAAGCAGGCTCTTCTGAAACAGCTTCTCCTTGATCCACAGTGGCAGCGCCTGCCTGAACGATTGAAAGCCCTTCGGGGCGAACGCGAGATAGGTCTCGAGCAGGCGCTCGAATTTGAGGAACGGCTTGTCGTAGAACGCGACGAAGTCAATCTGCTCCGGTTTGAGGTTCGCAAAATCCAGGCAGAATCGCGTGGCATTGGCGGGAAAGCCGGAGTCGTGCTTCTTACGTGTGAAGCGCTCCTCCTGCGCGGCGGCCACGATGCGGCCGTCGACGAGTAGTGCCGCCGCACTGTCATGGTAGTAGGCGGAGATTCCTAGAATCCGCATCCCGCTCAGAACAGCGTGTAGATGAACGGCGCCAGCGCCGAGCCCTGGGCGAGAATCAACAGACCGCCCAGCAACAGCATGATCACGATGAGCGGCAAGAGCCAGAACTTCTTGCGTACGCGGATGAATTTCCAGAATTCGACGAGGAATGACACGGTGATCTCGTCCGGTGTGCTCAGAATTGATTGCTCAGCGAATCCGGCGGCGGTCCCGGCGGCTGGCGCGGGATCCAGTAGCTGGAGGCCTGTGCCTCGAAGCGGCGGCGCATCGGGTCTCGACCGCCCAAGCGCATGATAGCTCCGAAAGGTGTCACGAGGCCGTAGTAGAGGAGGCCGAGAACAATGGGACTCACGACTCGATTCAAGATCTCGGCGAGCCGCATCCAGGCGCGGTTGAGCGGTGCCAGCCAATCGGAGTGCAGGAGTGTGATGACAGCGAAGCCGACGGCAATAGCGAGCAGATATGGCGCGGTGGGACGCGATCGCCACCACGACACTGCACCCCAGAGCGCGAATACAACAGTAAATAGTGAACCGAAACTTCGGTTGGACGGTTGTTTCGCGGGTTTCATCTGACTTCCGACTGTCGGTAGCGGGTTCGTGCGCAGTTTGCCCGGTTATTTATCCCCACAATCTCAGTGTAGCATCCTACCCCGAGTGCTCTCATGATGCTGTCAGGAATCAAACAGTGATCACCATCAACTGCTTCACATAATCGTCGCAAAGCCGCGCGCGGGCCGAGGAGCGCGCCACATCATAACGTTGTGATTTTGATAGACACCGATCCAGTGCCGTCCTTTCGCATCAAGCTCGAACTCGAGGACGGCTCCGAGTACGAAGGCATTGGAGTTGGCTTCGAGGCACCCGTGTCCGGTGAGGTCGTGTTCAACACCGGCATGACGGGTTATACGGAGGCACTGACCGATCCGTCGTACGCCGGGCAAATTCTCGTCTTCACATATCCACTCATCGGCAACTACGGCGTTCCGAGTACCGACAGCCATTTTCCGCCAGCAGATGATTTCCAGTCGCGCCGTGTGCAGGTCGAGGGCGTCATAGTCCAACGGCTGGCTGAGCATCACAGTCATCACCGGGCGACGCGCTCACTCGAGCAGTGGCTGCGCACAGCGCAAGTGCCGCTCATGACGGGCATCGACACCCGCACCCTCACGCAAAGGCTGCGTGGACACGGCACCATGCACGGCTTGCTGTATCCAGCGGGCATGTCGGCGGCGCTGGCTCGTCGCGAGGCGCGCGGCGTAGAGATGCAGCGCGAGGTGTTCCAGCGCGTGGCCCCAGCAGAGCCCGTCATTTACCCGGGCGGCGAATTGCGCGTCATGCTCGTGGACGCAGGAGCGAAGGATGGCATCGCCCGCTGCCTGTGCGAACGTGGAGCGGCCGTGGTGCGGGTCCCATGGCATGCGGATCTGCAGCTGCTGGCTCGCGACGTCGACGGAATCCTGATCGGTAACGGGCCCGGTGATCCGAGCGACCTGGGTGAGCTCACTGCTCAGGTCCGTACGCTGCTCGCGCGATTCAACGGCCCGATCTTTGGCGTTTGCCTGGGTCACCAGATTCTGGCGCGTGCCGCGGGACTCGACACCTACAAGCTTCCCTACGGACATCGGGGAATCAATCAGCCAGTCCAGGACATCGTCAGTGGTCGATGCTATGTCACGAGCCAGAATCACGGTTACGCGGTGGGTGATCCCAAGGGAATGCCCGACTGCGAACCATGGTTCGTGAACTTGAATGACGGCACCAATGAAGGCCTGCGCTGGCGCGACCGGCCGTTCTTCAGCGTGCAGTTTCACCCCGAAGGTCGACCCGGGCCACGCGATACCGAATTTCTCTTCGATGACTTCCTGCGTGTCGTCGGTGAGCTGCGATCCGCACGGCCAGCATGACTCCTGCCGCACGCAATGTTCTGGTACTGGGTTCGGGCGCCCTGCAGATCGGCCAGGCGGGAGAATTCGACTATTCGGGTTCGCAGGCATTGAAAGCGCTGCGCGAGGAACGCATCCGCAGCGTGCTCGTCAACCCGAACATAGCCACCATCCAGACCAGCCACGAGCTTGCCGACGAGGTTTACTTCGTGCCGGTAACTGCGGAAATCGTCGAACGGGTGGTCGCCCGAGAAAGGATCGACAGCATCATGCTGTCATTCGGTGGACAAACCGCCCTCAATTGCGGACTGGAGCTCGACCGGCGCGGCACCCTGGAGCGGTACGGGGTGCGAGTTCTCGGTACACCGCTCGTCAGCATTCGCGATACGGAGGATCGGCGCCTGTTCGTCGAACGACTGCGCGAGATCGGAGTCGCCACGGCACGCAGCGTCGCCTGCGCGACTGTCGAGGAGGCACGCGCCGCTGTGCGCGCGATTGGATTCCCGGTAATGCTACGTGCCGGTTTCGCGTTGGGCGGCAAGGGCAGCGCGCTCGTGGACAACGCCGAGGCGCTCGAGCCTGCGCTACGTCGCGCCTTCGCGGGCGGCGCTACCCAGCTCCTGGTCGAAGAAAGCCTGCGTGGCTGGAAGGAAATCGAATACGAGATCGTGCGCGACCGTGCTGACAACTGCATCACCGTCTGCAACATGGAGAACGTGGATCCGATGGGAATCCACACCGGCGAATCGATCGTCGTCGCACCTTCGCAAACGCTCGATGACAGCGAGTATCAGCTGCTGCGATCCATCGCCATCCGCTGCGCGCGACATCTCGGGATTGTCGGTGAGTGCAACATCCAGTTCGCGCTGGATCCACAGTCGCGCGATTACCGGGTCATAGAAATCAACGCCCGCCTGTCACGTTCCAGCGCCCTTGCCAGCAAAGCGACCGGTTATCCGCTGGCGTATGTGGCCGCGAAACTCGGCCTGGGCTATCTGATGCCCCAAATTCAGAACGGGATTACCAAGTGCACGACCGCTTTCTTCGAGCCCGCGCTGGACTACCTGGTGTGCAAGTTCCCGCGCTGGGATCTGACCAAGTTCAGTGGTTCTGCAAAAGAGCTGGGCAGCGAGATGAAGAGCGTGGGCGAAGTGATGGCCATCGGGCGCAGCTTCCCCGAGGTCCTGCAAAAAGCCCTGCGCATGCTCGATATCGGGGTGAAAGGTCTTGATCCCGAGGCGTTCGAGTTTGCAGACCTGCAGCGCGAGCTGCAGGTCGCGACACCACGCCGGATGTTCGCCATCGCAAAGGCAATCCGGGCAGGCCTCAGCATTGCGGAGATTCACCGCGCCACGCGCATCGATCCGTGGTTCTTGCATGAGATGGCGACTGCGCTCGACGTCTACAGCCGCCTTGTGAATGAGCCGTGTGCAATCGGACCGGAGTTGCTCAAGCAGGCGAAGCACATGGGGTTCTCAGACCAGTTCGTCGACGAGCTGACCGGCCAGCCCCGGGGTTCCACGCGAACGGCACGCGCCCACCATGGGATTCGCCCGCACTTCGCCCAGATCGATACGACAGCGGCGGAGTTTCCCGCACAGACCAACTATCTCTACTCGACGTATTGCGCGGCGGCCTCTGACGTCGCGCCGTCGACCCGACGCAAGGTGCTGGTACTCGGTTCGGGCGTGTACCGGATCGGCTCAAGTGTCGAATTCGACTGGAGCTGCGTAAGCGCCGTGCAGGCAGCTGCCGCGCTCGGCTATGAAACGATCATGCTGAACTACAACCCGGAAACGGTCAGCACCGATTACGACATTTGCGATCGGCTGGTCTTCGACGAGATCAGTCTCGAGTCGGTGCTGGATCTATGCGAGTACGAGAAGCCCGACGGCGTGGTGGTCAGCATGGGTGGCCAGATTCCCAACAATCTGGCGCTGCGCTTGCAGGAAGTGGGCATTCCGATCCTTGGTACGAGTGCGCTCGATATCGACCGAGCGGAGGATCGATCGAAGTTCAGCGCCCTTCTCGATGAGCTCGGAATCGAGCAGCCGAGGTGGCGGCACGCAACGGCCGTGGCCGATGCGCTCGACATGGTGGCGCAGGTCGGCGGATTCCCGGTGCTGGTGCGGCCGAGCTACGTCCTGAGCGGCGCAGCGATGAGCGTGGCGCACGAGCATCACGAACTCGAGCGAATTCTGGCCCGTGCCAAACGCGTGTCCGAGGACAACCCGGTCGTGATATCGAAATTTGAAACCCATTCGCGGGAAATCGAAATCGACGCTGTGGCGGATGCGGGCAAGCTCGTGGTGTGGGCGATCTGTGAGCACATCGAAAACGCCGGGATCCACAGCGGTGATGCCACGCTGCTTCTCCCGCCCCAGATGCTGTATTTGCCCACGTTGCGACGCGTACGCGAAATCGCCAGTAGACTGGCTCAGGCCCTGGAAATAACGGGGCCGTTCAACGTGCAGTTCCTCGCGAGGAACAACGTGGTCAAGGTCATCGAATGCAATCTGCGTGCATCGCGCAGCCTGCCATTTGTCTCGAAAGTGCTGGGACACAACTTTGCGGCGGAAGCCATGCGCCGGATGCTCGGATCGCGGCAGCCGTGCCGACTGAACAGCCTCGAGCTCGACTACGTGGGTGTGAAGGTGCCGATGTTCTCCTTTGCGCGACTGGTGGGCGCCGACCCGTTGCTGGGTGTGGAGATGGCGAGCACCGGCGAGGTGGGGTGCATCGGAGCGAATGCGCACGAAGCACTGTTGCTGGGGCTGTTGGCCACGGGGTTCCGCGTCCCGCGCGCCGGCGTGTTGCTGTCGCTCGGGCCCATTTCGGAGAAATACGCGTTCAGCGATGAGGCGCGGGTGATTCGTGAGTCGCTGGGATTGCCCATCTACGCAACCCAGGGCACTGCCACGATGCTGAGTGAAGTCGGCATCCCCTGTTCAGTCGTCGGCAAGGGGCCGGAAGACGAGGCGAGCATCATCCGTCTAATAGAAGAGCGTGAGGTCGACCTGGTGATCAATATTCCACGAGAGTACGACCAGCAGGGTCGTCCGGATGGCTATTTCATCCGGCGAGTGGCAATCGATGCGGGCATCCCGCTGCTCACGGACCTGCAGCTGGCGCGCGCCGTGATCGAGGCGCTGCGCTGTACGCCGGTTGACACGCTCGAACCGCGGCCATGGTCGGAACTGGTGAACAGAAGTATGGCGTGAGTCGGATCAATGACCCGGATGCCGAGTCGAGCGCCTGAGCTTCTCACGATTGCTGGCCTGTATCTGCTATCCGCGGCGCTCGCAGCGTTGGCGTTCATCTCCGCGCGCGGCGCCGGGGAGTGGGGCCCCAGCTTTCATACGCGTCCCACTCGCTGGCTGATCATCGCCGCAGCCCTCGCCATCCCGCTATCGTGCGTATTGTTGTTGCTGGCCTACCGCCTGTCCGCGGCAGACAGGCGAACGGGCTTCTGGCTACCGGCCGTCATGGTCGCCGTTTCGGTGATGCTGTGTCTTGGCTTCGCGGAAGCTGCTCTCAGGGTCCTGGCCAAGCCGGATCCCCGTGGCGCGCGCATCGGCTCGACCGTCCTGCTGCCGTATGACTGGCGTGCCCTGGCACGCGAAAACCTGGCGAGACTGCAGCAACATCGCAGTGGTGACGCCTTCTATGTTGAGGATTCCGTGCTCGGCTGGACCGTTGGGCCGAATCGCAAGAGGGCCGATGGCCTTTACGCCAGCAGCGCAGAAGGCCTGCGCAGTCGCACCTCTGATGTGCGCTTTGCGGCCACTGACGTGACCAATCGGATTGCTTTGCTCGGCGACTCCTTTGCTTTCTCGGACGAAGTCGGGTTCGACGCATCGCTGCAACGCCATCTGGAACAGCTGACTCCAAATTCCCAGGTGCTCAATTTCGGCGTAAACGGCTACGGCATCGACCAGGCGCTGTTGCGATTCAGGAAAGAAGGCATCCCATGGCGGCCACGTGTCGCGATACTCGTGTTCATCCACGACGACCTTGCCCGGGCTGCCAACGTCTATCCGTTCCTGAAGCGGAACGGGACGATTCCGCTTTCGAAGGCGAGGTATATTCTGCGCGGCGATGAGCTCGAGTTGTTGAACGTGCCAAATGCCACGCCGGAGCGGATGTTCAACGCCGCCTCGATTCTTGATCTGCCCCTCTTGGACGACGATATCGAGTTCTCCCCGAACGAATGGCGCCCCCACGCGCTGCGCCACTCCTATATCTTCAGCTACCTCGCAGCACGATTCCCGGCGCTTCCGTCGAGAACCCCGTCAACCACGGAAAGCGCCATCATTTCGCTGAACCGCAGGTTGATCCAGGAACTTGTTCGGGCCGCAAGCGCAGCGAACATCAATCCCGCGGTTGTCTATCTGCCAACTCGCGGGGACTTCAGTGGAAGGAGCCGAACTGCCACGGTGCGGCTCGTCGCTGAGCTCGAACAGGATGGCATCGCGGTCACCGACGTAACTGCGTGCATGACAGCGCGCAGCTCAGCTGAGGAATTGTTCGTAGCCAGCGGGGTGCATTACTCGGACGGCGGCAACGCGGCAGCCGCCGGATGCATCCACCCACTAATTGCGCGCTACTTGCAGTGAGGTAGCGTCGGATTCGCCTATTCAAACACCGCGGCTGGCTGCAGCCAGTGGCAGACGCCGGGTTGTAGTGGCGCGCTCGGCGGGATTCGAACCCACGACCCCTGCCTTCGGAGGGCAGTACTCTATCCAGCTGAGCTACGAGCGCGTCGTAAGAAGTCAGTCCGCGCGAGGGCGCGCATCATAGCCCTGGCTGCTTTGCCCGTCCATTCAAGGGGTTTAAGGCCTCGGAGGGAATTGCTTACACTGCGCGCCTCTTTTAGCACTCCATCGAAGGCTTCCAGGGTCAGAGCGGATTGATGCCGCCGAAGGGCGGCCGCGTCGATCTGTCCGACGATGTGATCCGCGCGGGCGTCGACTACATGATCGAGCATGCGCGCTGAGAGCTGACCCGCGCCGCGCGCTCAGTGAGGCGGCGTTGATTCCGGTACCGGCGCCGACGATTCTGGGTTGGGCGATTCCGGTGCTGACGATTCTGGCGCCGGTGTCTTTGACGGCGCCGCCGGGATCACTGCCTCGACACGCTGGCGCACGACCGGCCCGAGACTCCTCCCCCACTGCACTCCGACATCGTATGCCTCGCGGCTGATCTTCGGCTGCTCGGCGGCGAATTTCCTGCCAATCGGGCTGGTATAGAAGGCAATCAACTCCTTGACCTCGGCCTGGGACAGGTGCGCGTGATACACGGGCACTAACTGATCGAGCAGGCCGCCCTGCGCTTCGATTGCCTCCCTGATGGTTTCGGTGATGGTCTTGCGAATGTTGTCGAGCACGTCCTGCTGCAGATCTGGGCGCGCGCTCTTAACCGTCTGCAGCACCTGGTCGGTCACGGGGCCGACCATTTCATTCGCGGACGCGACGCCGCCCGCGGCTTTCAGCAGGGCCTTGATGTCCGCGCGCTTCTGGTCGGAGAGTTCATCCGCTCGTCCGGCCGTGATCCATAGACTACCGGCCATCACGAGCGCGGTGAGTACGTGTCGCATGTCGAATACCTCTTTGACGTTCCCTGGCCCAGGCGCGCGCCAGTGTAGCGCACGCTGCGCGCGACTCAGGACGACTCGCGCGCCTGCTCCGCGCGCCGCAGCTGAATGGCTTCGGCGAGGTGATGTTCCAGGATCGATTCGTCTTGCTCGAGGTCGGCGATGGTGCGGGCGACCCGCAGTATGCGGTGATGGGCACGCGCCGAGAGATGGAGTTTGCTCATTGCTCGCGCCAGCAGCTGCTCGGCAGGATGCTGCAAGGCGCAATGCGTCTGCAGCTCGCGAACCGGGAGTCGGGCGTTGATCGTCACTCCCCTCGCTGCCTGCATCGCGCGCGCTCGGGCCACGCGCGCGGCGACGGCGGCAGTGCTGTCGCTGGCGGCCGCGGCACGAAACGTCGTGGCATCGGGCCGCGGCATCTCGACACGCAGGTCGATGCGGTCGAGGAGCGGGCCGGAGATGCGCGCGCGGTAGCGCTGGACCTGGCTCTCGCTGCAGCGACAGCGGCCGTCGCGATCACCGAGAAATCCGCAGGGGCAGGGATTCATGGCCGCCACCAAGCTGGAACCGCGCGGGAAATTCCGATTGCCGGGCGGCGCGCGAAATGGTGACGGTGCCTGTCTCGAGCGGCTCGCGCAGCGCCTCGAGCACGCGGTGCGTGAACTCCGGCAGCTCGTCGAGAAACAGCACGCCGTTGTGCGCGAGCGAGATCTCACCAGGCCGCGGATGCGCACCCCCGCCGACGAGCGCCAGGGTCGAGGCCGTGTGATGCGGTGCGCGGAACGGTCGTCGCCCCCAGTCGCCTACTTTGAATCCCCTCGCGCTGATCGACGCGACCGTCGCGGTTTCGAGTGCTTCGAGTTCGGTCATCGGCGGCAGGATGCCAGGCAGGCGGTGTGCCAGCATGCTCTTGCCGGTACCAGGCGGGCCGCTGAACAGCAGGCTGTGTCCGCCCGCGGCTGCGATCTCGAGAGCGCGCCGTGCATGCGCCTGGCCGCGAACATCAGACAGATCCGGGTAACCGAGCAGCGCGTGGGCGCAGACCTGCTCGGACGCCGCGGCGAATGTCAGGGGCGTCGTGCCCGTGAGGTGCGCGCAGACTTCGAGCAGATGCCCCGCTGGCGCGATGCGCGCGCCGCGCACCAGCGCTGCTTCCTCGAGGTTCGCCCGCGGCAGAACCACGCGATGTGACTGGCGCGCGGCCCGGCACACCGCTGGCAGCACGCCGCGCACGGGGCGCAGCTCGCCGCTCAGAGACAGCTCGCCGTAGAACTCGCAGCCGTCGAGCGCTCCCGGCGGGATCTGCTCGGAGGCCACCAGCACTCCCAGCGCAATCGGCAGGTCGAACCGTCCGCCTTCTTTGGGCAAATCGGCTGGGGCGAGATTTACCGTGATGCGACCCGCCGGAAATTCGAAGTTGGCGGTAGCGAGCGCCGAACGCACCCGGTCCTTGCTCTCCTTCACCACCGCTTCGGGAAGCCCCACGATAGACAACGTCGGCAGGCCCGCGCCGAGGTGGACCTCGACGCATACCTGCGGCGCCTCCATTCCGAACTGAGCCCGGCTCAGGATCGTTGCCAGCATGCGCGTCCCTCCCTGGACACGCGGCCTTCAGCGCGGTGCGTCGGGGGGTGGAGCTTGTCCTTCGAGCTCGCGGATGCGGGCCTCGAGCGCCTCGATCATTTCACGCGTGCGCCGCAGGACTCCGGCCTGCGCGTCGAACTCGCTGCGGGTCACCAGGTCCAGTCGCGCCAGGCCCGACTGCAACACGGACTTGAAGTTCGTTTCGAGATCGCGCTTGAGCGCCTGCAGACTCTCCGGCACCGCTCCAGCGAGGCGCCGCGCCAGGTCGTCGATAATTTTCGGGTCCATTGCTCTGCCTTGATGCCGGTCAGGCACCCAGCATCAAAATCCGCCTGCCGCCCGTCAAGTCCCTGCTCCCGATGAATGCATGTGGTCCGTTTCCGCGCGCCAAAACGGTGCGAGCGGCGCTCGACGCACGCTCTCCCGTCAGTAAGCGACTGATTCGGCAACCCCCGAGCGACGGTCAATTCCGTGGCATAGAAGCTGCATTGTGAGCTGCGCGCAGCTTAGTGCGCTCAGGGGGTATCCGCACCGCGCCCAATTGCGCGGGACTGCACAGAAACTCATGAAGCTCGTGGCGGCGATCATCAGGCCATTCAAGCTCGACGACGTGCGGCGCGCGATCGCCGACCTGGGACTGCAGGGACTGACCGTCACGGATGTGCTCGGGCTCGCACAACAGCCTGCGCGTGAGTTCTATCGGTCCGCGGAATACGCCATCGATCTTGCACCGCGCACCAAGATCGAGGTGGCGGTCGATGACGCAGTGCTCGAGCCAGTGATCGAAGCGATCGGCAACGTCGCGCGCACCGGCCAGAAGGGCGACGGGAAGATTTTCGTGCTGGATCTCGTGCAGGTCGTGCGCATTCGCACCAGCGAGATCGGCGCAGCAGCCATATGACTGAACCGGCAAACGAGGAGCAACCGTGCAATACCTAACCGACCCTTCCCTCCATGGACTCCCGGCAGCCCTGTGGCTGGCCGTCGGCGGTCTGGCGCTGGCCGCGATTGCCGGCGCAGCGCTCTTCAGGCCCGGTCTGAAGCGGGTAGTCCGCGACACGTCGCGCTGGTTCACCCTGCCGGTGCTTGTGGCGCTGGCCGTTCTGTTGCTGCCGGCGCTCGGTTTTGCCCAGGACGCGGCCACTGCCGCGCCGCCGCCGACCCCCAACAAGGGCGATACCGCATGGATGCTGACCTCGACCGCACTCGTGCTGCTCATGTCGGTTCCCGCACTTGCCCTCTTCTACGGCGGGCTGGTGCGGACCAAGAACATGCTCTCGGTTCTGATGCAGGTCTTTGTCAGCTTCTCTTTGATCACGGTGTTGTGGTGCGTGTACGGCTACTCGCTCGCCTTCACCACGGGCAACCCGTACATCGGCGGCCTCAGTCGCCTGTTCCTCAAGGGCACCTTCGACTGGCAAACGGGACTGTCGCTCGGCGCGACCTTCAGTAAAGGAACACCGATGTACGAACTGGTGTTCGTCGCGTTCCAGGCCACCTTCGCCGCGATCACCTGCTGCCTGATCCTGGGTTCGCTGGTCGAGCGCATCAAGTTTTCGGCGATCCTGCTGTTCATGGTGATCTGGTTTACTTTCAGCTACTGCCCGGTCGCGCACATGGTGTGGTTCTGGGCAGGGCCCGATGCTTACACCTCGCCGGACGTCGTCGATGCCACGAATGCGACCGCGGGCCTCCTCTGGCAATGGGGTGCGCTCGACTTCGCGGGCGGCACCGTGGTGCACATCAATTCCGGCGTCGCCGGCCTCGTAGGAGCTTTCGTGCTCGGCAAGCGCATAGGGCTGGGACGCGAAGCGATGGCGCCTCACAACCTCACGCTCACCATGGTGGGGGCATCGCTCCTGTGGTTCGGCTGGTTCGGGTTCAACGCCGGTTCTGCGCTCGAAGCCAACGGCTCTGCTTCGCTTGCCTTCATGAATACCTACCTCGCCACCGCGTGCGCGGTGCTCTCGTGGATGTTCGCGGAGTGGATGATCAAGGGTAAGCCGTCGATGCTCGGCGCGGCCTCGGGCGCCGTCGCGGGCCTCGTCGCGATTACACCAGCCGCGGGCAACGTCGGAATCCCGGGCGCATTCGTCATCGGGCTCGCCGCGGGTGTCGTGTGCTTTTGGGGTGTTACCGGACTCAAGAAGCTCATCAAGGCTGATGATTCGCTCGATGTCTTCGGCGTCCACGCCGTAGGCGGGACCTTGGGAGCGCTGCTCACCGGAATCTTCAACTCCCCGGACCTCGGCGGACCCGGTCTGGTGACGGACTGGGTGACGGTCAAAGTCGGGTATCCCGGCATCTGGCCGCAGTTCCTGATCCAGGCCAAGGCCGTGGGACTCGTCATCGTCTGGACGGCTGCGGTCGCTTTCGTGGGCTTCTGGCTGGTGAAGCTCGTGATGGGGCTTCGCGTCAGCGAAGAAGAAGAGCGTGAGGGGCTCGACATCACGGCGCATGGCGAGCGCGCCTACACGAGCTAACCTCTTGATATCTCGTAACTTTGACGGCCCTGCCGCCCCTGCGGGCGGCAGGGCTCCCTTCCACTGTTAAACTGCGGCACCGCAAAGTGTGAAGTAGCACCGGCGCCACTCACCGAGGTCAATTCATGAAGCTGGTCACAGCGATCATCAAGCCATTCAAACTCGACGATGTGCGCCAAAGCCTTGCGGAAATAGGCATTCAGGGAATCACTGTGACCGAGGTCAAAGGTTTCGGACGGCAGAAAGGCCACACTGAGCTTTACCGCGGTGCCGAGTACGTGGTCGATTTTCTGCCCAAGGTGAAAATCGAGCTCGCGGTGCCGGATGACCGAGTTGAACAGGTTCTGGAATCGATCACCACCGTGGCGCGCACGGGGAAGATTGGTGATGGCAAGATCTTCGTGATGGACCTGGGTCACGCGGTGCGTATACGAACCGGGGAAACGGACGCCAACGCGCTCTAGCGGGCGCAGCGTGCCGCGACCCGGGCGGAGGAGAAAATGCTCAAGCGAATGGCCTGGGGTTTGATGCTCGTCGGTCTCGCCGCGACGGCCTCGGCCGATGTTTACCGTTGGACCGATGCACAGGGACGCGTGCACTACAGCGACCATCCGGAATCCGATCAGGCCCAGCGGGTCGGCATCGTCTCTCACTCTACCAATCCCGACACCGTTGCGACGCGCACGCAATCGGAAGCCGAGCAGCGTGCCAAGGAAGCGACACAGGAGTCGAAGCAGCAAGCCGATCAGAACGCCTCGAAGGCGGTGCAGAACGACGTCACCAAGACGCGCGCAGATCAGTGCAAGGAAGCGAAGGAGCGCTACCGCGTGGCCATCGAGTCGCAGAAGCTCTACCGCATGGACAAGAACGGTGAGCGTCAGTACCTCACCTCGCAGGAAATCGACGAAGCACGCATTAGCTCGAAGAAAGACATGGACACGGTGTGCGGCGAGGCACAGGCGGGCCGCTGAACTCCGCCGCGAACTTTCCTTCATCGACGGTCCTGCTAGAGTGTCCGCCCGCGCAGCGCGGGCTTCGCCGACGCGCTGAGCTCTCATCCCAAGGTCCGGAGCGCCGAACATGCGCGTAGGCTTCGTCGGGCTTGGCGCCATGGGGCGCCACATGGCCACCAATCTTCAGAAGGCGGGCCTGCTCACCGCCGTTTTCAATCGCAGCTCCGAGAAGGCCCAGGCCTTTGCGAAGGAGACCGGCTGCTTCGCCGTGCGCTCCCTGGCCGAGCTCGCGAGTCATTGCGATGCCATCGTCATGTGCGTGTCGGCCGATGCAGATGTCAGGGAAGTGGTCGTGACACTCGCTCCGGCGCTGCCACAAGGCGCTCTCGTCATCGACTGCTCGACGGTGAGCGCCACGACCGCGCGCGAAGTGGCTGCGCAGCTCGCCCAGCGCGGGATCGACTTTCTCGATTGCCCCGTGAGCGGTGGAGTCGAAGGCGCACGCGATGCCACGCTCGCAATCATGGTGGGTGGTGGACCAGCGGCTTTCGAGCGTGCGCTGCCCATTCTTCGCGCCATGGGAAAGACCGTTACACATCTCGGACCGAGCGGTGCCGGGCCAAGCGGCCAAGGCGACCAACCAGATCATGTGCGCCGGAGTCATCCAGGCCGTGGCCGAGGCGATGGCGTTTGCGCGCGCCGAGGGACTGCCGCTCGAAAAACTCATCGAGACGCTCGGCAAGGGCGCGGGCTCGAGCTGGTATTTCGTCAATCGCGCGCCCAACGTCGTGCGCGGCAGTTTTCCTGCCGGGTTTCGCGTGCGCCTGCATGAAAAGGACCTCAGGATCTGCCACGACATGGCGGCGGCCCACGGCGTGCAGTTGCCAGTCATTGAGATGACGCTGCTGCATTACCGCCGACTGATCGAGCAGGGTTACGGAGATGAGGACATCTCCAGCCTCTATCGCCTGAAGGCTGCGCTGTTCGACGCGGCGAAACCGGGCGGGCGTCCCGCGGCCGGCTGACCATGAACCGTCCGGCCTCCGAACCTTCCTCGGCACCGGCGCCCTCCTTCTATCTGCCGGACTTCTGCGCCACGCAGTCGGTGCTCGCGGTGGTGCTGATCGCGGAGCTCGTCGCCATCGTGTTGACGCTCGCGCGCGAGGAGCTGCGGCACGGGTTCTGGATCGACCTCGCGCGCACCTCTCTCTTTCTGCTCTGGATCTCGCTGAGCAGCGCCACTGTGATGTGCTACTCGCGCCCCGCGCTCGCGCGCATGAGCGTGCAACGTGCCTCCGCCGTGTCGCTCGCGCTGCTGATCGCCGTCACGCTGATCATTTCGGAGGTCACGTTCTGGCTCGGCCAGCGCTGGTTCGGCGGCCTGCAGAGCGCGGTCGGGAGCCTGTTTCCCGCCAATCACCTGACCTTCCTGCTGCGCAACCTCGTCATCGCCTTCATTGTGAGCGCGCTGGCGCTGCGCTACTTCTACATCGCGCACGAGTGGCGGCGCACGGTGGAGGGCCGCGCCCGCCTGCGGATCGATGCGTTACAGGCGCGGATCCGGCCGCACTTTCTCTTCAACAGCATGAACACCATCGCCTCGCTCACGCGCTCCAACCCCGAGCTGGCCGAGGAGGCGGTCGAAGACCTGGCGGACCTCTTTCGCGCCAACCTGCGCGAGACTCGCGTCCAGATCCCGCTCAAGGAGGAGCTCGAGGTGGCACGCCTGTACCAGCGTATCGAGGAGCTGCGCCTGGGCCCGCGCCTGAAGGTGAAGTGGAACGTACAGGCGCTGCCGATGGACACCCTCGTGCCGAGTCTCGTGGTGCAGCCGCTGCTCGAGAACGCGATCTATCATGGCATCGAGCCGCTGCCGGACGGCGGCACGGTCACCATCAGCGGTGCGCGCAACGGTGACAGCCTGGAGCTGGCGATCTCGAATCCCGTCCGCCAGGAACCGTCCGGCAACACGCACAGCGGCAACCGCATCGCGCTGGACAATATCCGCGAGCGGCTCGAGCTCGCTTATCACGGTCGCGCCCGCCTCGACATCGAAGACCGCGGCGGCGAGTACGTGGTCCGGCTTACCTTCCCGCTGAAGCAGTCGGTCCTGGACGCAGCTCAATGAGGATCCTGATCGTCGATGATGAGCCGCCAGCGCGGGAACGCATGAAGCGCCTGCTCGAGGATATCGCCACCTGCGAGCTCGTGGGCGAAGCGGGCAACGGTGCGGAGGCGATTGCCCTGGCCGGACGCGTCGGGCCGGACGTGGTGCTGATGGACATTCGCATGCCGGGGATGGACGGCGTGGAGGCCGCGCGCCACCTCGGTCAACTCGACGAACCCCCGGCGGTCATCTTCGTCACCGCGTACGACGAGTACGCCCTGCGCGCCTTCGATACCCACGCGGTCGGATACCTGCTGAAGCCGGTGCGACGCGAGAAGCTGGCCGATACCCTGGCGCGCGCCACGCGCCTGACCCGGCCGCAGCTTGCAGCCATCGCGGCCGCCGCGCAGCCCAGACAGCGGCGCACCCACCTCTCGGTGCGCACGCGCGGCGAGCTGCGCCTGATTCCCATCGAAGAAGTTCTCTACTTCATCGCGGACCAGAAGTACGTCACGGTGCGCCACCGCAGCGGGGAAGATCTCATCGAGGAGTCCCTCAAGTCGCTCGAAGAGGAATTCGATCCCGACTTCCTACGTATTCACCGCAATTCCCTGGTCGCGGTACGCCAGATAGCCTCGATCGAGCGCTCCGCTGAGGGCCAGTACACTGTGCGGATGCGCGCGCTGGACGTTGAGCTTCCGGTGAGTCGCCGCCTCGCGACAGAAGTGCTGCGCAGATTTCGCGGTTGAGCCTTCGCGCCGGCGCGTCGGCGTCGCGAGCCAGATGCAATGGCCGCGGGCCGGCGTCATACTAACCGTGTTCCGGACCTTTCATTTCCCCACATGAATCAGCAATCTGTTTCACCGTCAGACGCATCTGCGTCGCCTGCGGACGGCGACCGTCGCTACGTGGAACGCCGTCACGAGGATCGCCGCAAGCTCGAGCGTGTCTCCGTGCGCGGCCTGCTGGCAGTGTTGCTCGCGTGCATCGCGATCGGCTCTGCAGCTTTCGCGATCTGGCAGGCGGCGCGCGCCAGCCGCACGTTGGGCCAGATCCGTGAACAGGAGGCGCGGCTGTTGGCGGACAACGCGCGGCTGCGAGGGGAGCTTGCCGGCCTCTCGGCGCGCATCGACTCCAGCACCAATCGCCTCGAGGAGCTCGGCAATCTCGCGCCTCGCCTCTCGGAGCTTTCCGATTCGCTCGCGGAGCTGCGCGATCGCACCGAATCCGCGCAGCGCGCCTGGACGCAGGCCGAGGCCGTCTACTTGCTGGAGGTCGCCAACCGCCGTCTGACACTCGAGCGCGACTGGCAATCCGCCCTCGTCGCACTCGAGTCCGCCGATGAGCGCCTGCAATCGCTCAAGGATCCAGCGCTCAACCCGGTCCGGCGCACGCTCGCCAGGGAGATTCAGGCATTGCGCAACACGGCGCAGCCCGACCTCGGCGGCATCACTGCGCGTCTCGCGAGCGGCGAAGATCTCGCCGCTTCCCTGCCGGTGCTCGGCGCGATCCAGGAGAACTACTCCCCCGATCGACCGGTGGTCAGCTCGCCACCGGGCTTTGCGCGCGCCTGGCAGGTGGTACGCGCCTCGTTGGTGGGCATGGTCAGCATCCGCCGGATCGGCGAAGACGCGGTCGAGCTGGTGTCGTTCGAGCAGCAGGCGGTGCGGCGCGAGCACTTGCAGCTCTTGCTGTTTGCAGCACGGCTCGCGGCGCTGCGCGGCGATGAGAGCGGCTATCAGTCCAACCTGGCCAACGCGCGTGCCTGGCTCGAGAAAATGTTCGACCCGGCAGACCCGCGCGTGACGAACCTGGCCCAGGAGCTCAAGACGCTGCAGGGCATGTCGATCAACCCGGCGCTCCCCGATATCTCGCAGTCGCTCAAGATGCTCCAGGCGCGCGCAGCGCGTGTGCAGGGTGGCACGTGAGACGGGCGGTCTATCTCATCGTCATACTGATTGCGGCGGCGGCCATCGCCTCGGCGCTGCGCATCGACGCCGGATACGTTGCGATCAGCTTCCTCGGCGTGCTGATCGAGATGTCGGTCGCTACCCTGGTGCTGCTGATCCTGGCCGCATTTCTGCTGTTGTGGCTGGCGGTGCACCTGGTGCGCATGCGGAAGCTCCGGCGCGAGGCACAGGCGGCGCGCCGCGACCAGCGGGCACGCATGGATATGGCCCGCGGACTGCTCGAGCTCGCCGAGGGTAACTGGCCGACCGCGGAGATCACGGTGACGCGCAGCGCACGCGACAACGTGCAACCCGCCGTCAATTACCTGGTCGCGGCGCGTGCCGCAGACCTGCAAGGGGCTCACGAACGCCGCGCCGGCTGGCTGCGCATGGCGCGCGAAGCGGCGCCCGAAGAAACCGCGCCGGTCCTCGTGACCCAGGCGGAAATGCAGCTCAAGAACGGCCAGTTCGAAGCCGCCCGCGCGACCTTGCAGGAGCTCGACGCCTCGGGCCATCAGAACCCGCGCGGACTGCTGCTGCTCGCGCGCCTGTACCGCCAGTCGGGCGAGTTCGAGAAACTGCGCGCACTCGAATCCAAGCTGCGCGGTGCGCGTGGCATCCGCGCCGCCGCGGTCGATGAGCTCATGGACCAGGCCTATCTCGAGATGCTGCGCACGGCCGCCGAGAGCGGCGATGCGCAGCGGCTGGAGCGTGCCTGGAACGATGCCTCCAAGCCTGCCACGCGCCGTCCGGACATCGTACTGGCTTACGTGCGCGGCGCGATGAAGTGCGGCAACCACGCTGCGGCGCAGAAGACGCTGCGGGACTTCCTCGACGATGAGTGGAACGACGCACTCGCCGCAGCCTACGGCGAGCTCGAAATGCCCGATCCACTCGAGCCGCTCGCGGTCGCCGAGAGGTGGCTGCGGTCGCGGCGCGAGGACCCGGTGCTGCTGGTGAGCTGCGCACGACTCAGCATGCGGGCCGAGCTGTACGGAAAGGCGCGCAGCTATCTCGAGACGAGTCTCGCGGTCCGTCGCGACCCGGTGACTTACCAGCTGCTGGGGAGCTTGCTCGACCAGCTCGGGGAGAAGGAGCATGCCGCCCGCGTCCTGCACGATGGCCTGGCCATGGCGATCGGACGCAAGCCGAATCTGCCCAAGATCAAGCTGCGGCGCCCGCAGGTTCGTGCCGACAGCGGTGGCGGCTGGCGCACCTGAAGCGCATTCCGCGGCCGAGCCTCCTCATTCCTTGCCGCGCTGGCGCATCTTCGCCAGCGCATCGGGCGCGTACTCGAAGGAATCGAAGTGCAGTCGCTCGCGTGGCAGGCCGCGCTGCAGCGCGCCGCCCTTGATCGCTTCCACGAGCGCGGGCGGACCGCTCACATAGATCTCAGCTCCACTCAGGTCGCGGTACTCGTCGAACACGCTCTCGTGCACGAGTCCACGCCGGCCTGGCCACGGATCCCCGGCACCAAGCTCGGAAAGCACCGGCGTGTAACGCAAGTTCGGGTACGCCCGCGTCCACTGCAGCACGCGCTCGTGCTCATAGAGGTCGACCAGCGTCCTCGCGCCCCAGAACAGGTGCAGGCTGCGCGACAGGCCCCGCTCGAGCACGTGGCGGATGATCGACTTTAGCGGTGCGAATCCCGTGCCGCCGCCGACCAGGATCGCCGGCGTGCTGGCATCGTGGACGTAGCCGTACTGGCCGAGCGGGCCTTCAATCCGCAGCAGTGACTTTTCGTGCAGATCCGCGAAGACGCGCTGTGTGAATTCGCCGCCGGGAGCGCGCCGCACGTGCAGCTCGAGCGGGCGGCTGTCGTGCGGCGGGCTCGCGATCGAAAAGCTGCGCCGCCGCTCGCCCGGCAGCATGACGTCGAGATACTGCCCGGGAAGAAAGTGAAAGCTCTCGATCGCCGGCAGCTGCAGGAAGAGCGCCATGACGTCCGGCGCCAGCAGCTCCTTGCGCGCGATTCGACACGGCAGATCCTTGATCTGGATGTCGTCCGCGAGGTGGATCTCGCGGATGTTGACGCTCACGTGGCTGGTCGGACGCGCCTCGCACAGGAGCGCATAGCCCTGCTCGATTTCCTCGGCAGTGATGCCGAGGGGCTGACCGTATGGATACTGGATCGAGCCCGACAGGATTTGTGCGCGGCACGACGCACAGCTCCCGCCTTTGCAGCTGTGCGGCAGATTGATGCCGAGCTTGAGCGCCGCATCGAGGATCGATTCGTCGGCGCGCACGGTGAAAGTGTGGCCCTCGGGCAGCAGGGACACGTGAAATACCTGGGGTTGCGGACGGCTCACAACGCTCCCGCGGCGACGGCTCAAGTTTCCGCGCAGCTGTCGCGTCAGCCGCGGCCGACATGCGGCATCTTCGTCGCCATCACGGTGAGTGACAGCACATTCGCGTCGAGCGGCAGCTTCGCCATGTAGAGGACGGCATCGGCGACATGTCTGACATCGAACGTAGGCTCGGGCCGAATCGAGTCATCCGCCTGCAGCGCTCCCCGCGGCATCTGCGACGCCATGCCGGTCGCCGTGTTGCCGATGTCGATCTGGCCGCAGGCAATGTCGTAGCGGCGTCCTTCTAGCGCGGCCGACTTCGTCACGCCGGTCACGGCGTGCTTCGAGGCGGTGTAGGCGATCACGTTGGGACGCGGACTCGAAGCCGAGATCGAGCCGTTGTTGATGATGCGACCCCCGTGTGGCTTCTGAGCTTTCATGACTCGAAACGCCGCGCGCGTGCACAGAAACGTTCCCGTGAGGTTGGCGTCGATCACGGCCTGCCACTCGGCGAGCGTGACGTCCTCGATCGGCTTCGACGGCGCGAAGGTGCCGGCATTGTTGAAGAGCAAATCGAGGCGGCCGAAATGCTTGACGACGCGTTCAAAGAGCGCATCTACTGATTGCTCGTTGGTGACGTCGCCGGTCACGGCAAGCGACGCAGTACCGATCTCGCGCGCGACGCTCTTGAGTGGACCCGGCCGGCGCCCGCAGAGCGCGACGCTGAACCCCGCGCGCGCCAGCGCGATGGCCACCGTGCGCCCGATGCCGGAGCCTGCTCCGGTGATCAGCGCAATCGGACTCGCCGCTGTGGATGCCACACTCATATGGTGTCCTTCTCGGTTGTCGAGGAGTAGCCGACTAGGTCAAGGGCTTGTCGAGGCCGAGCTGAGCCCAGACTGCGTCGATCCTTTCCGTGACCTCGCGCGACATCGTGATCGGCCGGCCCCACACACGGCTCGTCTCACCCGGCCACTTATTGGTAGCATCGAACCCGATCTTGGAGCCGAGTCCTGAGACCGGCGAGGCAAAATCCAGGTAATCGATCGGCGTGTGCTCCACGATCACCGTGTCACGCGCCGGGTCCATGCGCGTGGTCATCGCCCAGATCACGTCCTTCCAGTTGCGCGCGTCGACGTCGTCGTCGGTGACGATGACGAACTTCGTGTACATGAATTGCTTGAGGTAGCCCCACACACCCATCATCACGCGCCGCGCGTGACCCGCGTATTGCTTGCGGATGGTGACGACGGCAAGCCGATAGGAGCAGCCCTCGGGCGGCAGGTAGAAATCGACGACTTCCGGGAACTGCCTCTGCAGCAGTGGCACGAACACTTCGTTCAACGCGAGCCCGAGGATCGAAGGCTCATCCGGCGGCCGTCCCGTGTAGGTGCTGTGATAGATCGGCCGCTCGCGGTGCGTGATGCGCTCGACGGTAAAG
Organism: uncultured Gammaproteobacteria bacterium; assembly: GCA_963695985.1. GTDB lineage: Bacteria > Pseudomonadota > Gammaproteobacteria > Steroidobacterales > Steroidobacteraceae > DATBVX01. Next base: position 220,994 of record CAVOIC010000011.1, on the reverse strand, counting down.
ACCGGAAACTCCTCGACCTCGTTGTAATACCCCGTGTGATCGCCGAACGGTCCCTCGGGAGCTGTGTCGTTGGGGTGAATGAAGCCCTCGAGAATGATCTCGGCATTGGCCGGCACCTGCAGATCGTGGCTCAGGCACTTCACCAGCTCGGTGCGGCTGCCCCGCAGGAGCCCCGCAAACGCATACTCGGACAGCGTGTCCGGCACCGGCGTTACCGCCGCGAGCGTGGTGGCGGGATCTGCGCCCAGCACTACCGCCACCGGGAACGGCTCACCTGGATGCGCGCGTTGCCAGGCGCGAAAGTCGAGGGCACCGCCGCGGTGTGCGAGCCAGCGCATGATGAGCCGGTTGCGACCGATCACCTGCTGCCGATAGATCCCGAGGTTCTGCCGCTCACGCTCGGTTCCACGCGTGACCACCAGGCCCCATGTGATCAGGGGCGCAACGTCCTCCGGCCAGCAGACCTGGATCGGCCAGCGGCCAAGGTCCACGTCATCGCCTTCGAGTCGCACGCTTTGACACGCCCCGCTCCGCACCTCCTTCGGCGCCATGTCGAGCACCTTGCGTAGCACCGGAAGCTTTTCCCATGCGTCCTTGAGTCCTTTGGGGGGCTCCGGCTCTCTCAGGTACGCGAGTAGCTTGCCGACTTCGCGCAGGTCCGCCACGGATTCCTGCCCGAGCGCGAGCGCGACGCGTTCGACGGTGCCGAACAGGTTGCCGAGCATGGGAACGTCGTATCCTTGCGGCTGCTCGAACAGCAGTGCGGGCCCGCTGCGCGCCAGAGTGCGGCGGCAGATCTCAGTCACTTCGAGCCGCGGGCTGACGGGAAGCGCGATGCGTTTGAGCTCACCGCGCGCCTCGAGCTGGCGCAGAAAGTCGCGCAGATCAGAGTACATGGAGTCATTGTATGGCGTTTCAGAATCCGACCCAGGCCGAAATCGGAAAACTGCTGCGTTCCGCCCGCACGATCGCGATGGTAGGGCTGTCCTCGAATCCCGCTCGGCCGAGCTACAGCGTCGCGAAACGCCTGCAGGGTTATGGCTACCGCGTGATCCCGGTGAACCCGACCTGCGAGATGGTGCTGGGCGAAAAGACCGTGCCGGATCTCGCGAGCGCCAAGGCCGCGCTCAAGCCCGGTGAGTCGATCGATATTGTGGATGTCTTTCGCCAGCCGCAGCATGTGCCCGCGATCGTCGAGGACTGCATCCGCCTGGGGCTCAAGGTCCTATGGCTGCAGCTCGGCGTGATCCACGAGGCCGCGGCTGAACGCGCTCGCGCCGCCGGCATGTTCGTCGTCATGGACCGCTGCCTCTATCGAGAGCGGGCGGCACTTGAGGTATCCTCAGGGCATGCAGATTGATTTCGTGAAGATGCATGGACTCGGCAACGACTTCATGATCTTCGATGCCCCGCGTGGTCCGCTCCCCGACGCCGAAACCTTTCGCAAGCTCGCACGCCGGCACACCGGCATCGGATTCGACCAAGCGCTGATACTCGAGCCGCCGCGTCGCGCCGACACGCGCGTTTTCTACCGCATCGTCAATGCCGATGGCGCCGAGGTGGAGCAGTGCGGCAACGGTGCGCGCTGCATCGCCGCGCTGCTCGCGCGCCGCGGACACCTCGGCCCGGGCGAGATCGTGATGGACAGCCCCGGCGGCCTCGTGCGCGCACGCGTGCGCGAAGACGGCCTGGTGTCGGTCGACATGGGAGTACCGAATTTCGACCCGCGCTCGCTGCCGTTCGAAGCAAGCGGCGAGGCCTACGTCTATCCACTGCAGGTGGCGGGCGGCGAGATCGAGATCGGTGCGGTGTCAATCGGCAACCCGCACGCGGTGATCCGCGTCGCGTCCGTCGACAACGCGCCCGTGGACAGGCTCGGGCCCGCCGTAGAGAATCACTCGCGCTTCCCGAACCGCACCAACGTGGAGTTCATGGAAGTGGTGAGCCCGAAGCGCATCCGCCTCCGGGTGCACGAGCGCGGCACCGGCGAGACACTCGCCTGCGGCACCGGATCGTGCGCCGCGGTGGCCGTGGGCCGGCGTCATGGCTTGTTGGGGGAGGAAGTCGAAGTCGACGTGCGCGGCGGACGGCTCATCGTGAGCTGGGCCGGCAACGGCGAGCACATCTGGCTCACGGGACCGACGGAAACGGTGTTCGAAGGCCGCGTTGAAATCTAAAGATCTACGAACGCACAGGGGGATGACACTACGATGAGCACGCAGCAAGCGCGGGGAGTGAAGAGCGAAGCCATCAACGACGACCTGGTAGCGCAGTACCTGCAGACCTACCCCGATTTCTTCGAACGCAACAGCACCTTGCTCGCCCGCCTGCGGCTGCCGCACGCGCGCAATTCCGGCCAGACGGTGTCGCTGGTCGAGCGCCAGGTGGATGTGCTGCGCGAACGCAACCAGGCGCTCGAACGCAAGCTCAAGGAGCTGATCGACGTGGCGCGCGCCAACGAGGTGCTCACCGACAAGATCCACCGTTTCGACCGGCGCCTGATCCGCGCCCGCAGCATGGCGGAGACCGTGAGCGCGATCGAAGCGTCATTGCGCGAGGATTTCGAGGCGATGCACGCGGTGCTGGTGCTGTTCGTGGCCCCGGTGCCCGAACTGACTGCGCTGGAGGGTCGTTTCCTGAGGATCCTGCCGCGCGAGCATGCGGACCTGAAGATGTTCGAGACCTTCCTCGCGAGCGCCAAGCCGCGCTGCGGCCAGGTGCGCGATGCGCAGCGCGACTACCTGTTCGGCGCCGGCAACGTCGAGATCGGCTCAGTGGCACTTGCACCGCTCGGCCCGAACGCCGCGCTCGGGTTTCTCGCCATCGGCAGCAGTGATTCGGACCGCTTCCACCCGACCATGAGCACGGACTTCCTCGGGCGCATCGGCGATCACATCCGCGAGGCGCTCGCGCGGTTCGGATGAACGCCGGCGCGCTTGCGTGGACTGAACGTTTCATCAAACACCTGCGCACCGAACGCAGGTTGAGCCCGCTGACTGCGAGCAGCTACCAACGCGACCTCGCTGCTCTCGTCACTTTCTGTGATACACAGAAACTGCAGGATTGGAAGGGCGTCGACAGCCAGTACCTGCGCGTCTTCGCCGCGAAACAGCACGCACGCGGCCTTTCCCCGCGCAGCATCCAGCGCCAGCTCTCTGCGATCCGCACCTTCCTCAATTACCTGATCCGCGAGCGCACACTCAGCAGCAACCCGGCGATGGAGGTGCGCGCACCCAAGGGTGCGAAGCGCCTGCCGCACACGCTCGATGCGGACCAGATGGCAAAGCTCCTCGACTTCCGCGCGGGTGAAGGACTCGGCGTGCGCGACAAGGCGATGATGGAGCTCCTTTATTCTTCGGGCCTGCGCTTGCAGGAGCTGATCGGGCTGGATCTCACCGATGTCGATCTCGCTGACCGGACCGTGAGGGTCACCGGCAAGGGCAACAAGGCGCGCATCCTGCCGATCGGCCGCTTTGCGGTCGAGGCAACGAAAGCGTGGCTCAAGGAGCGCGCGGGGCTGGCCGCGGTCGATGACGCGGCGCTTTTCGTCGGGCGCAACGGCCGGCGTATCGGCGCGCGCGCCGTGCAGCTGCGCATCGATCATTGGGCGCGCCATTCCGGGCTTGGCGTGAAGACGCATCCGCACCTGTTCCGGCATTCCTTTGCCACCCACCTGCTCGAATCGAGCGGTAACCTGCGGGGCGTGCAGGAACTTCTGGGGCACGCCAATATCAGTACGACGCAGGTGTATACGCATCTTGATTTCCAGCACCTGGCCCGTATATACGACGCCTCGCACCCGCGCGCACGACGCAAGAACTCTCGCTGAATCCACGGTCGGGCGCCGCGCATCCTTCCGGGGCGAGGAGAACTCACCGATGCTCGAAACTGCCAGCTTTCACGGAACCACTATCCTCTCCGTCCGGCGCAACGGCGTCGTCGCCATGGGTGGCGACGGACAGGTCACGATCGGCGCCACGGTGATGAAGGGCAACGCGCGCAAGGTCCGGCGCCTCTTTCACGACAAGGTGCTGGCCGGATTTGCCGGTGGCACCGCCGATGCGTTCACGCTGTTCGAACGCTTCGAGGGCAAACTCGAGAAGTATGGCAACCTCACGCGTGCCGCGATTGAGCTCGCCAAGGACTGGCGCACGGATCGCTACCTCAGGCGCCTGGAGGCATTGATGTGCGTGGCCGACGCGCAGAGCTCTTTCATCGTTTCCGGCAATGGCGATGTGATCGAGCCCGAACTCCAGCTCATGGCGATCGGCTCCGGCGGGCCCTTCGCGCAGGCCGCGGCGCGGGCGCTGCTCGAAGACAGCAAGCTCGGCGCGCGCGAGATCGTCGAGAAGGCACTCAACATCGCGGCGGACATCTGCATCTACACCAACCGCAATCTCACCATCGAAGAGCTGAAGGCTGACTGATGTCGAACATGACCCCACGGGATATCGTCCAGGAGCTCGACAAGCACATCGTCGGCCAGGAAGCCGCCAAGCGCGCGGTCGCGATCGCGCTGCGCAATCGCTGGCGCCGCCTGCAGGTGCCGGAGCCGCTGCGCCAGGAAATCACGCCCAAGAACATCCTGATGATCGGGCCGACCGGCGTCGGCAAGACCGAGATCGCGCGCCGCCTCGCGAAGCTCGCCAACGCCCCGTTCGTCAAGGTCGAGGCCACCAAATTCACCGAGGTCGGCTACGTCGGCCGCGATGTCGACTCGATCGTCAAGGACCTGCTCGACGTGGCGGTCAAGATGACGCGCGAGCAGGAAGTGAGCAAAGTGCGCGATCGCGCGCAGGAGGCCGCCGAAGAGCGCGTGCTCGACATCCTCCTGCCGCGCCCGCGCCAGATGGGTTTTTCGACCGATGAGCCCGCCGCACCGCGCGATGCGGAGACGCGCCAGAAATTCCGCAAGATGCTGCGCGAAGGCGAGCTCGACGAGCGCGAGATCGAGGTCGAGCTGCGTGCCATACCGATCGGCGTCGAGATCATGGCGCCACCCGGCATGGAGGAGATGACACAGCAGCTGCAGTCGATGTTCCAGAACATCGGCGGCGGCCGCACCCGTACGCGCAAGGTCAAGGTGAAGGAGGCGCTCAAGCTCCTCACCGACGAAGAAGCAGCCAAGATGATCAATGAAGAAGAGTTGAAGACACAGGCTGTGACCGCCGCCGAGCAGAACGGCATCGTGTTCATCGACGAGATGGACAAGGTCGCGCGCCGCCAGGAAACCGTGGGCGCCGACGTGTCGCGTGAGGGCGTACAGCGCGACCTGCTGCCGCTGATCGAGGGCTGCACGGTCAACACCAAGTACGGCATGGTGAAGACCGATCACATCCTCTTCATCGCCTCGGGCGCGTTCCACATGTCGAAGCCGTCGGACCTGATCCCGGAGCTGCAAGGTCGGCTGCCGATTCGTGTCGAGCTCGAAGCGCTCAAGGTCGAGGACTTCGTGCGCATCCTGACCGAGCCGGATGCCTCGCTCTGCTCCCAGTACACGGCGCTGCTCGCGACGGAGGGGTTCACGGTGCGCTTCGATCCAAGCGGCGTGCGCCGGATTGCAGAGATCGCCTACCAGGTCAACGAGCACACCGAGAACATCGGCGCGCGCCGGCTTCACACGGTGATGGAGCGGCTGCTTGAAGTCGTGTCATTCGATGCCGCCGAGCGCAAGGGCCAGAGCCTCCTCATCGATGGCAAGTACGTCGATCAGCACCTGGGCGAGCTGGCGAAGGACGAGGACCTCAGCCGCTACATCCTCTGAGCGGTTCACTTCCAGGTTGTCGCCTTCGCGTCGAAGTGTGGCGATGACTTCCTCACGACGCAGAAGCGCTGGCCCGTCGGCGCTTCCATCACCCACCAGCGCTTGATCTTCTCGACGCGGCGCGCACCGAGTTTCTCGAGCCGCGCGACTTCCGCGTCGATGTCATCCGCTTCGATGTCGAGGTGAACGCGGCTCGCGTGCGGAACCTTCTGCACCTCGATGTGTAAGGCATTCTGCTGATCCTGCAGGCGCGCATAGGCCGCATCCTCAGGATCGTCCGTCCGGCTCACCTTCATCCCCAGCGCTGCGCCCCAGAATGCGGCTGCGGCGTCGAGGTCCTCAGTCCTGCAATCGATGATGAATCCCGCCAACATGCTCCTGTGCATCGATCCTCTCCTTCAGTGAGACGCGCGCGCCGGCCACGAGTAGCATTGCGCGATTGCCATCGTAACCGGGAGCATCCGCATGGGACGCCCGCTGATCGCGTTCGCCGTCGCGCTGGCTATTGTCGCCGGCTGTTCAGAAAACGAGAAGCCGGTCGGGCAAACGCCGGCCGCACATTCCGCACTGGCCACGAGGGAGGCGGCCGCGGCAGCGCTGAAAGCCGCGCTCGACCAGCTGACAACGCGCATGCTCCGGGAAGACCCGGAGTCGGCGACCTCTCTGGCCGTGTCACGGGAAATTGCGGGTGGCAAGTATTCGAACCGACTGACCGATGTGTCGGTCGAGGGCATGAGGCGCCAGATCCGCATCCTGCGCGACGCGCGCACCGAGCTCACCGCCATCGACCGCGCCCTGCTCTCGCCGGACGACGCTGTCACTTATGACGTGGTCGTGACCTACATCGACGATGTCACGGCGGGCGAGAAGTTTGGTTACGGCACTTATGGCTTCAATCCGCCGAGTCCTTACGTGGTGACGCAGCTCTCCGGTGCTTACGTCAGCATCCCGGATTTCCTCGATTCGCAGCACCAGGTGAAGACCGTGCAGGACGCCGAGGATTACCTGGAGCGCGTCGAAGCGTTTGCGACTGTGATGGACCAGCAGACGGCCGAGGTCAAGGCGCAGGCGGACAAGGGCGTGATCCCGCCAGACTTCTGCATCGATGGAGCGGTGCAACAGCTGCAGGAGTTCGCAGCGAAGAAACCAGCCGACACCGTGCTCGTGCAATCGTTCAAGCGCAAGGTCGCAGACGCAAGGCTCGATGCGGCCGCACAGAAGGATCTCGCGGCGCGTGTCGAGCGCGCGGTGAAGGAGCAGGTCCTGACGGCATACCGGCGCCAGATCGCACAGCTGAAAGCCTTGCGCAGCAGCGCGCCTCACGATGCGGGCGTCTGGCGTCTGCCTGACGGCGCGGACTACTACCTGGTCGGACTTAGAAACTACAACACCACCGACCTCACGCCCGAGCAGATCCATGAAATGGGATTGAAGCTGATCGAACAATTGCAGCGGGAGATGGACGGCATTCTGAAAGCGCAGGGCCTCGCGACCGGCACGGTGGGCGAACGCCTGGAACGACTGGCGAGAGACCCGGGACAGCTCTATCCGAACACCGATGCGGGCCGCAAGGACCTGCTCAAAGCGCTCAACCGGCAAGTTGCGGAGTTGCAGCCGCTGCTGCCGAAGTATTTCGGCGTGCTCGCCAAGGCGAAACTGGAGATCCGCCGCGTGCCACCCTACATCGAAGCGGGCGCACCAGGCGGCTACTATCAGAGCGGCGCGCTCGACGGTTCGCGCCCCGGCGCTTACTACATCAACCTGCGCGACACGAGCGAGTTGCCGAAGTTCTCATTGCCAACTCTGACCTATCACGAAGGAGAGCCGGGCCATCACTGGCAGGGCTCGATCGCGCAGGAATCCATAGGGCTGCCGCTGATCCGTGGCGCGATCCTCGGCTTCTCGGGCTACTTGGAAGGCTGGGGTCTATACGCGGAGCAGCTCGCGGACGAGATGGGTGTATACCACAACGATCCCTTCGGCCGGCTCGGTTACCTGCAGTCGATGGCCTTCCGCGCCGCGCGGCTCGTCGTCGATACGGGTCTGCATTACAAGAGGTGGTCGCGCGAACAGGCGATCGATTACATGGTGGACGTCACGGGCACCCCGCGCGCATCGATCGCGACGGAAGTCGAGCGCTACGCGGTGTGGCCGGGGCAAGCGACCGCCTACATGGTAGGGCGCGAGACCATCAATCGCCTTCGCAGCGAAGCAAAGACGCAGCTCGGTGACCAGTTCGATCTCCGCGGCTTCCATGATGCCGTGTTGACCAATGGCGCGGTGCCGCTCTCCGTGCTCGAGACGGTGGTGAAGTCCTGGGTTGAGAAGCAGAAGGGGCAGAGGCGGATTGCCCTCGCTGCGCGTGCCTATGTCCAGGAGTGAGCTTGGGCCTCCTTCAGCCGCCGTCGCAGACACCGGCCTGCGAGGCTTGCGTGTCGCATAACTTCCCGGCAGCTTATGTGGACACCGACGGCGACAAGTCCAGGCAGATCAGCGGCCTCTTTCCCGTGACGGAAGATTATTGGACAAACAAGGACATTGTTGGACACACCACGTGTCCCATAATTATTAGTTAGATTCCACGCGGATGGCATCATGCAACTCAGCCTTGTCAGATTCTCATCCGATCATGCTGAAGAACTCGTCGCAATGTGGAGAGCAAGCTTCGAGGCGGCTGTGGGCGTACGCGATCCTCACAACATCGAAGAGCAGCGTTCGTATCTTCTCGGCACGGTTGTCCCAAACAACCAAGTAGTTGTCGCGCTGATGAATGGAGTTAACGTCGGGTTCGTTGCAGCATCTCCTAGACACATCGATCAGCTCTATGTCCATCGCGACTACCAGGGTCAGGGCATTGGTTCTCGATTGCTGCAGTGGGCCAAGGACAACTCATCGGGGCAACTTTCATTGTTCACTTTTGAGCGCAATGCCCGAGCGCAGCGCTTCTATGAATCGCGAGGCTTTAAAGTCGTAGCGCGGGGTTTTGAGGAGCAGTGGCAACTACCGGACATCAAGTATGAGTGGGATGGCGTGCGTGGAATCTAACAACCGGCTGCAGCGGTCCGGAGAGGAATAAAGTGCCAGCATCCAATTCACAGCAGCCGGCCGCTGAGCCGAGACGTTAGACCGCGAGAGTCGGCAGCCATGCGCGCGCGCGAGGCGATACCGAGCGATTCCGCAAGACTGGTCGCCTTCTTTCGGACGCTGTATTCGGAGACTAACTTCATGCTCTTCGAGCCGGGCGAGTTCGCGCTGACTGAAGAGCAGCAAGCCCGGCGCATCGAAGAGATGTCCGGCTCTGACGCGGGAGTCATGTTCGTTTGTGAATCCGACAACGAGCTGATTGGCGTGGTCTTCGGTAATCGCGGAATCGCTCGGCGCACACGCCATTCGCTGCACGTGGTGATCGGCGTGCTCCAAGCGTGGGTCGGGCGGAGTGTCGGTCGCACACTGTTGGAGGCCTTGGAAGGCTGGGCGCGATCGAGAGGGCTGCACCGCCTTGAACTGACTGTTGACGTCGACAATGGGCGGGCGATTGCGCTCTATGAAAAATGCGGGTTTGAGCGTGAGGGCGTGAAACGCCATTCGCGCAAGATCGAGGGGAGATACTCAGATGAGCTGTACATGTCCAAGCTTATCGCGGTCTAACCGCGCGCTGAACCGGACGGCCCAACAGCTTCGCTGTTGGGTACCCTCCTCGGTTCGCTTGTCGGCCGCCGGTTAGCGCGAGCGTTAGGCGTCACTGAAGGCACGATGATCACCATCTGCGAGTACGACGCGAACTGGCCAGTTCTCTTCGAGGAAGAGGCACATCGACTGCACATAGCGTTCGGCTCGGCGGCACAACGAATCGAGCACGTAGGATCAACATCCGTGCCTGCGCTTGCCGCGAGGCCGATAATCGATATTCAAGTCTCGGTAGCTTCTTTGGTACCGCACGGCCGCTACGTAAAGCCGATGGCTACACTCGGATATCGCCATGTCGCGCTAGGCGACTTCGATCTCGTGTATCCCTTTTTCCATAGGCCGGCTGAATGGCCCAGCACGCACCATGTTCATCTGTGCGATGCTGGAGGGGAACAAGAATGGAAGCACTTGGCTTTTAGAGACTACCTGCGTGCGCATCCCTCAGTAGCAAGAGAATACGAGGCGTTCAAAAGCGAACTGGCGCGTGTGCACGACGGAGACACGCTCAAGTCCAGCGAGGCGTACTCGTTGGCGAAATCTGGGTTCGTGGCCAACGTGCTACGAGCGGCAGTGGCAGGGACGTGACGCCTACTACCGGTTGCAGCGGGCCGTGAGGCATAAAGTGCTATCGATCATCACAGCGCAGTGCCCGGCTGCTGAACCGGGGTGTTATGCGGCACGAGCCGGCTGTCGACCGCGTAATTCGGATACAAGTTGAGACTCGTAGAGAAGTGGTCGCGAATTATCATGCTCCGAGGGTAGCGACGCCGGACGACGCTACGGCGGTTGACGCGCTACTGCAAGCTTCGTATCCGACGCTCATGGCGTCAGCCTATGACGAGGCTCTGCTTGTTCCCGCGCTAAAGCTAACGACTAAAGCGAATTTGTCGCTCCTTGCGTCTGGTACATACTATGTCGCCGAGTCGCAAGGCGGGCTGGTGGTCGGTTGTGGGGGCTGGACGCGGGAACGCCCCGGAACAAGCATGGTCGAGGCTAACCTTGCGCATCTCCGACACTTCGGCACACATCCAGCTTGGACGAATCGAGGCATCGGTCGAGCGATCTATCATCTTTGCGAAACTGCTGCCCGTGCGGCGGGAGTAATTACCTTTGAATGCTACTCCAGCCTTAACGCAGAAGCGTTTTACTGCGCGCTGGGTTTCAAAAGTATCCGCAGAATCGATCTCGAACTCGGACCTAGTGCAGTTCTGCCCGGGGTGTTGATGCGCCGACAGATCTAAGTAGGCATTGGGTGGACGGACGGTGCCGCGGGACGCAAGCGGTACCGCGGCCAATGCGCATGTAGCTCAAGTTAAGTAGTTGGAGTGCCGCCCAACAATGCGTTGGAGCAAACGCGAGAAAGATAAGGTGCCTGCATGCATTGCACAGCAGCGCGTTGCTCAACGCGGACGTTAGCCGCTCTTCACCACACAATTCCGATACTCTCAGGCGGGGCAGTGTCATCGAAGGCGAGTCGATATTTCCCCGAGGGCACATTGACCTGTGAGGAAGCGAAGGAAGAGTTGGAATGGTTTCTCCATGGGCATCCCGATCGCCCTGAGTTGGGACTCTGGGCGACCATCTATAAAGAGACAGGCGAGTTTATTGGTCGCTGTGGATTGCTCCCCTGGACGATAATCAGGCCTCGGTGAAGGTGGCCAGGAATATCGGAATGACGTTGGAAAGAGAAATGAAGGATGGCAAGGGGCCAATTCTCCTCTACTCCATGAGTAAGCGTGCCTAGCACGAGTCAATCAGGCGTTTAGGCGACACCGAGCCGACACCATTTATGTCCGAGCTACGCATGTGTGCCGGTGGTTTGTTCTTGTTGGTGACGCTCATCTCAGGGATTGTCCTGGGTTGCACGAAGAACAACCCGCAGCCGGTGGCGACCCCTAATGAAGAGAGCAGCACACCTGCGAGTAGTGCTCCCAAGGCCGATGCTTGGATCGGTCGATGGAATGGTCCAGAAGGAACTTATCTCCACGTTGCTGGTGCGAACGGTGTCTACGAAATCACTATCATGGATCTTGATGGCGCTCGTACATTCAAGGGCTCGGCTGCGGGTGATCACATCGACTTTGAACGCGATGGCACGAAGGAGTCCTTGAGGCCGACCGACGGAAACGACACCGGTATGAAGTGGTTGGCCGGGAAGGCAGATTGCCTCACGGTCAAGCGTGGTGAAGGGTACTGCCGAGACTGACACTGCGGACTGTGACGCCTAACAACCTCTACGGAGTTCCCCGTCAGGTCAAGAGTGATGATGTGGATCTGCATGGGGCGCGGCGGTTTGCGTCCTCGAGGAGCGCAGCGCGGGTGTGATCGAGGCGGAGCGACAGACTGCATCTCTCTACGCGGCCTTGTGGGATGAGCAGGGCGCATCCGGGCCAAGATAAAAGTCGCGCACGGCGTCCTCATTCGGTTGTCGGCGTGCCGCTGCGGGGATGATCGGTCCCGTGCAGGTGTGTTGGACGGCCGGGTTGTTAGCCAGGTTTTCACCGTGCTCGGTCTGACCTCGTTGTCGATCTCGTGGCGCAGCGTGGAAGGAAAGGCGTTGCGATCAGGTGCGCGCGTGGCCGTAGCGCTGCCAGGCGTTGGGGTCGTACTGCTCACCCTTGGCGAGGATGGCCCAGATGATGCGCACATGTTTGTTGGCGATTGCGACCAGGGTCTTGTGGTAACCGACGCGCGCGTGCAAGGCGACGATCCAGTGCTCGAGGCGCGAGCGCTTCTCGGCGGATCGAGTCAACGCCGCCTGCAGTGTGGAGCGCGCGCCTTGGGTGAGGAGCCCGCGCAAATAGGTGTCGCCGCGCTTGCTGATCACGCCGAGTCGCTCTTTGCCGCCGGAGCTCGCTTGCTTCGGCACCAAACCGGCCCACGCTGCCATCTGCCGACCGTTGCGAAAGTCCGCTGCGTTCGCGACGGTGGCAATGACGGCGCTTGAGGTGAGCGGGCCGATGCCTGTGAGTGCGCTGATGCGCTGTGCCGTCTCGCTGTGCCGAGCGTGGGCTTGGATCTCGCGATCACACTGCTCGATGCGCTCTTCAAGCACCAGCAGCTGTTCATGCGCCTGGCGCAGCAATGGACGCAAACGTGCCGGCAGCTCCTGCTCCTCGGCCAAGCGCGGCAGGGCGCGCAGCAATGCCGCGGTCGAGCGCCCGAGCCACACGCCGAATTCGGCCAGCAGCCCTGCGCGTCGTTGCGGTCGTTCTTCGCCGCCTGACTCTTGCGAAAGGGCCTGACGAACTCTGCCGCCATCAACCGCGCGCGATGACCGTGCGCACTCAAGCACCGCGCCCAGTAGTGCGCGGAGCTGCACGCTTCCATCCCGAAGCTGCACGGCGGCAGGTTCGCTGCCCATGCCGCAAAGCCGTGGAAACTTAACTGCTTGAAATACACTACACGCCCCGCGTCATCGGCCGCGCACACCACGATCACCTCTTTTGCGAGGTCCACGCCCACAGTAGTAATCTCGTTCATGAGTTCCCCTCTCTGATTCAGACTGAATGGCTAGCACCTTCAATCTTGGCACTTCGATGCCGTGCGGCTCACGTGGCCGCGTCAGGGACGGGGAACTCCCTTTTATTCGGTTGCAGCGCTCCGTGAGAAATAACGTGCCAACATCCGATTCGCAGTGCCCGGACGCTGAACCGGGACGTTAGACACTTTGTGGAAACCGTTTGCCAATCGCCTAACTACAACATGCAGGCGTTAGACGGCGTGTGATCTAGTCAAGCGGACCATGGGCTTTGGAGGCAGGGCATGACAAGCATGAGCGGCAAAGTTGCTCTGGTTACTGGAGCAAGCAGTGGAATCGGGCGAGCAACGGCCGAGGCATTCGCAGCGAAGGGAGCCAAGGTTGCGCTTGCCGCACGGCGGGAGGACGAGTTGGCTGCGCTCGTCAGTGAGATCAAGACCCGCGGAGGCGCGGCAACCTTCGTAAGGACGGATGTTTCCGTTGCGAAGGACGTGGAACGGATGGTCAAACACACGATTGAAACCTTTGGGCGCCTCGACTACGCCGTGAACAACGCCGGCATCGAGGGGCAGTTCTCTGGAATCACGGATTTGCCCGAGGAAGAATGGGACCGAGTTCTCGACATCAACCTGAAAGGCACCTTTCTCTGCATGAAGTATGAGGCTAGAGCCATGCTTGCGGGTGGGCATGGCGGTGCGATCGTCAATATCGGCTCCGTAAACTCTTTTCTCGGCTTTCCCACCGGCTCGGCCTACGTCGCCTCGAAACATGGACAGATCGGACTGACGACGAGTGTTTCCGCGGAGCTGGCGCCACAGGGAATCAGGGTCAATCTTGTGTGCCCGGGAATCATCGATACGCCGATGCATCGCCGGCTGCGGGGGTTAATCGGTGACGAGATGTACGACCAAGTCCTGAAACAACGTGTTCATATGAGACGCGCGGGGCGCCCGGAGGAGATCGCTCGATCCATAGTCTTCCTGTGCTCGGATGAGGCCAGCTACATCACCGGCACAACCCTGACGCCCGATGGCGGATTCGCCTTGACGATCTGACTTCACTTGGCGTCGCCATCATTGGACTCTAAGAAGCAGCGTCGCGACTACATCAAAGCTGTTCGTGCTGTCCCCAGGTCACATCAACCGAAGAGAGCGCCATGCCCCGCAAAATCGTACGAACTAACGAGGCTCCGCCCTCACCGCCCACGTACAGCCAGGCGGTCAAGGCCGCTGGCCTTGTCTTCGTTTCAGGAACTGGCCCGTTTGATCCAGAAACCGGCAAGATCAAGGGCGACACAATTCAAGAGCAGACACGCCAGTGCCTAACGAACATCTCTGCAATCCTCCAGGCGGCCGGAAGCTCCTTGGAAAAGGTCGCAAGCGCAACCGTCATCCTGCTTGAGGAAGAAGACTTCGCGGGCTTGAATGAGGAGTGGCTGAAGTGGTTTCCGGCAGATCCACCAGCACGCCAAGGGGCAAAGCTGCCGGTTCGCATTCCTGGCATGCGGGTTTCGATTGCTGTTATCGCAGAGGCCTGACTACGCGTTCGACCGGACCGCGGCGACATGAGTATCGCTCTCGCCAGTGCTGGCGCCCGGAGCGCCTTGCGTCTGCTACGAGCAGCGGTTCGTCAAGAATAGTCGGCTGCTCGTCACACATCCCAACTCGGCCTGATTTGTGTGAGGACAATGGAGGCACTACGCGCTCGCCGGCCTTCATGCGGCGGTAGTCCTTGGGACCGCTGAATGGCGCTCACCAATGCGCCTATGAAACACTACTCGGTCTGCAGCTGCTGGAGCACATGCATGAGACGCGCCCTCCTTACTCTCACCTTGTTGACTATCGCGGCTTTCAGATCGCTTGCCGCAGATCTGCCAGCTGTCGACTCGAGCGTCCATCCGGGCGACGCCTTCTTCCAGTACGTCAACGGCGCGTGGCTCAAGGCGACGGAGATTCCACCCGATCGCAGCTCGATCAGCGATGACGTCGTCCTGACCGAACAGAACAATCAACGGACGCTGGACATCATCGACGCCGCACGCGCCCGCGATGCAAGCGCCGATGCTCGAAAGATCGCGGACTTCTACTACGCGTTCATGGATGAAGCGACGATCGAGCGGCTTGCACTGAGACCGCTCGAGCCGCAGCTCAAGGAGATCGCTGCCCTCCGCAATCGGAAAGACCTGTCGCGCGTGCTTGGCAAGCAGCTGCGCGCCGACGTCGATGTGCTCAACGCGACGGACCTCTACACCGACAATCTGTTCGGCCTCTGGGTGGCACAGGATCTTGACGAACCGAGCCGCTATTCCGCCTTCTTCTTGCAGGGCGGCCTTGGCATGCCAGACCGTGATTATTACCTGGACGATTCGGCATCGATGGCCGAAATCCGCGCCAAGTACGTGCCGCATCTCGCCAAGGTGCTGAGGCTCGCGAGGATCCCGGACGCGGACGCGAAGGCCGCCCGCGTATTCGATCTGGAGAAGCGCATGGCCGCGGTCCACGGCTCGCGTGTCGACTCCATCGACGTGGTGAAGGGCAACAATCATTGGTCGCGCAAGGATTTCGATACCAGGGCTCCGGGAATCAACTGGCAGGAATACTTCGCGGCCGCGGGACTCGACAAGCAGACGGAGTTTGTCGTCTGGCAACCGGCTGCGGTCACCGGGATTTCGGCACTCCTCGCGAGCCAGCCACTACCGACATGGAGGGATTACCTGACGCTTCGGGCGATCGAGCGTGCCTCGCCCTATCTGCCCAGACCATTCGTCATGGAACGCTTCGAGTTCTACGGCAAGACACTCAACGGTACGCCGCAGATCCGCGATCGCTGGAAGCGCGCCATCTCTGTGACCAACCTCGCGCTCGGCGATGCCGTCGGGAAACTCTACGCGGCGCGTTACTTCGCGCCGTCCGAGAAGGAGCGCGCCGAGGAAATGGTGCGCAATTTGATCGCCGCATTCTCGCGACGCATCGATCAGCTCGACTGGATGGCGCCGGAAACCAAGGCCAAGGCCAAAGCCAAGCTGGCCGTGCTCAAGATCGGCGTCGGCTATCCGGATCACTGGATTGACTACTCGGGACTCGAGATTCACCGTTACGACGCCCTCGGCAATGCGCAACGTGCCGAGCTCTTCGAGACACGGCGCAACCTCGCCAAGCTGGGGCAGCCTGTCGATCGCTCCGAATGGGTCATGACACCGCAGACCGTCAACGCCGTGAATCTTCCGGTGATGAACGCCATGAACTTTCCCGCTGCGATTCTCCAGCCGCCGTATTTCGACCCCAAGCGTGCGGCGGTGATGGACTATGGCGCCATGGGCGCAACTATCGGTCACGAGATCAGCCACAGCTTCGATGACCAGGGCGCGCTCTTCGACTCGACGGGAAAATTGCACAACTGGTGGACACCGGAGGACTTTGCGCACTTCAAGGCAGCCTCTCAGAATCTTGCCAAGCAATACGACCAATACCGGCCGTTCCCCGACCTTGCGCTCAATGGGCGGCAGGTGCTGAGCGAAAACATCGCCGATCTTGCGGGCCTCGCTGTCGCTTACGACGCGTGGCAGCTCTCGCTCAACGGCAAAGCGGCGCCCGTCGTCAACGGATTCACCGGCGACCAACAATTTTTCATCAGCTTTGCGCAAAGCTGGCGCGACAAGACACGCGAACCCGCCCTGCGTCAGCAGGTCATCACTGACGGCCACGCGCCTAGCGAGTATCGCGCCGACACCGTCCGCAACCTCGACCCGTGGTACAAGGCCTTCGACGTGAAGGCGGGCGAGAAACTTTACCTGTCTCCCGACGCTCGCGTGCGCATCTGGTGATCGGAGACGTATAGGACGCTTACACCACCAACTTCGTTGGCGTCGTGAGCGACGCTGCCGCCCTAATGGTCGTGCGTGGAGGCGATTTCCTTTCCGCATTCGACAAACCTCAGCGGGACGCACTGGCTTTGCTGTTCCTCACGCTGCGCGACCATCAAAACACTGCCGCCGAAATCCTTTGGGGAGTATGGCCGCTGCCACTGGCCTTGCTTGTGTACAGGTCGCGTTTCCTGCCGCGGTTCCTGGGCGTCTGGCTCGCCCTCGGCGGCTTCGCCTATGTGATCCTGAGTCTTACCGGCGAATTGATGCCGCAATACCAGGATAAGGTGTTTACCTACGCTCAGCCGGCCTTCTTCGGGGAGCTGGCGCTCATGCTGTGGCTGGTGATCAAGGGTGCCGTGCCGCCAGCGGGCGCGACGGGCTCATCGTCGCCGGCTGGCGCGAGCCCATAAGCTCGAGCGCCTTTCCGATGGTCGGCTGCGACTGCACGTACATTTCGCGTGGACGACACGTCCGGGGTCGGGGACTAACACATTCGATCAGGTGAGCGGATACTCCCCTCTCGATCGTTGACTCACAAATAAGGAAGAACACATGCCGATCACTGCCTTCAACAGTTTCACCGACGGCCTCGATCCCATTCAACGCAGCCGCGAACACTTCATCGCCAACATCGACGTGGAGGACAACCGCCTCTGGGTTCCTTATGCGGAAGGTGTATGGTTCCAGCCGTGCTGCTTTAACGTCACGTCTGGCGGATTCAGCGTCGTTCTTAAAGGTCTCCCCGGCGCCAAGCTGGGCACTCACTACCACGTTGGCACCGTACATGGCTATACGATGCGTGGTCACTGGAGATACCTGGAGCATGACTGGGTTGCAAAGCCCGGAACATTTATCTACGAACCCGCCGGCGAGGCTCATACGCTGGTGATCACCGAGGACTCACCAGAAGCAGCGCTGATCCTCTTCATCGTCGAGGGCGGCCTCATCTATCTGGACAAGGCGGTGAACGGTGGCTTTGCTGCCTACGAGGACGGATTCACCGCTCTCGAGCTGACTCGGAAGTACTATCGGGAGGCCGGTCTCGATGTGCGCCAGGTGGACCTGCTAGTCCGCTAGTTGAGGACCGCTCAAACACTCAGCTATGTCCGCATCGAGGCTCTAAATTGAAGGGAGACGAGTGCATCATGAGGGCTTATCCGAGAGAACGCTTTTCCTCTGAAGTCACGCTGACGCCGGCGATCGTCGGCGCCTATGCCCACGCTGCTGGCGACGATAACCCCGTTCACCACGACCCTCGGTTTGCGGCGTCCACCCGCTACGGCCGTCTGATCGCGAGTGGCACCCACACCACCGCGCTGTTGCTTGGGCTGACGGCATCGCACTTCTCGAAGAAAGGAGCGATGGTGGGGCTTGAGTTCTGGGTCCGTTTCCGGAAGCCGATCTACGCTGACGAGACGATCCGGCTTGAGTGGCTGGTTGTGAAGGTGACGCCGAACGATAAGCTCAATGGTGATGTCGTTGAACTGCGGGGGCGCGTCAAGAGCCAAGACGGTCATACTTCTTTGGGTGCGAAGGGTCGGGTTCTTGTCACTGATCAGCTTTAGGTTCGGGCCTAGGACGCATGATGCCGAACCGCGCGTTCGAACGGACCGGCCGCCAACGTCGCTGGCGACTGCCCTCGGCCCTTCGCGGCTCGGCGGCCGCTCGGCGCGAGCGTTAGACGACACCGGGGGATGACGTGGACGTCGGCTTGGTAGGCGGAATTGTTGGTGGTGTCATTGGAATGGCCGGTGGTGTCGTCGGCACCTACTTCAGCATCAAGAACACCGCGGGACCGCGCGAGCGTTCCTTCATGATTCGCGTGTCCGCGATTGCTTGGGTGGCGATTACAGCGTTCTTAGCCGGACTCCTGTTGCTGCCCAAACCGTACAACTGGTTGCTGTGGGTGCCTTACGCGATCGCGCTACCCCTGTGCATTCGTTCGCTTAATCAGCGTCAACGGCAGATTCGCACGGAGGAAGCCGCAGCGCGGGCATCGAGTTCCACGCGCGCGTAGTGGAACCGACATTCTGAAGGATGCCATCTGTCGAGGGCCTTCATTGAGCCGCAAGGAAGGACGACACGGCTGCCAGGCAAAATGGCGGCACGAGCGTCCCGTGATAGGCATCCGTGACCGCGCTCGCGCCGCCGTCGTTCGCGCCTTGCGCTACCGCAGCTGCAGCGACGAGCTCCTTCGCCAGCGCAAATTTCGTCTTGAGATCGGCATAGGGCTCGCTGCCCGATGCGGTTGAATCAAGATCGAGTACGCTGATCTGCGCGGATGACGGCGCGCGCGATGCCCAATAACCCTGCATCAGCTGCGTGTTGAGCCAGAAGACAGTCGGGTCAGCATTGCCCCCGCACAGAAGGGTCGGGGCCGCTGGAATCCAGTTGCGCAGATCGTTTCGTTGCAGCGCCTGACGTAACGGCAGTCCGGGCGTTTGCGGCCGGGGCGCCCGTGGTTGTCGTGGGCCACCCGCCATCCGGATTGCTGTGCGCGTCCGACAGGTAGCTCAGGCGGTAGCTGTTTGTAGCCAGGTTGTCGGTGCCAAAGCCGAGTGCGAACACGGGCGCGAGGTTCGCCGGCTGTGTGGCGGGCGTGATGTCGGCGTAGGCCGGATCGGGCGGAGTCGTACTGAACAACGCATGTTGGGGCAGTTTTCCCTGTGCGAACAGGTCGCCTCGCGGCGTCGTGCTCGGCAGCAGGGTCTCGATGCCGTTTACGAATTGAGGCTCAAAGATTTCGCCAGGGCTGCCGTAGATGTTGCCGTAGGATTTCTGATACGCCGTGATCAGCAAGGTCCATGACACCGGCGCGCCGGCGTTGACCTCACCGGAAACCACGGCGTCAACGAACGCGGCAATCGCATAAGGCCCGGACATCGGCGCCGACGCGGTGACCCTCATGCCAGCGGCCTCCATGGCCCGATGCGTCGCCATCGCCACGTAACCCCCTTGAGAGTAACCGGTGATGAACAGCCGACCGCTATCCTTCGTCACCAGTGCCGAAGCGACCGGCAACGCACTGCGCGCTGCAGTCAGCGCATCGATCATGTCCTTGGATTGTTGATCGCCGACCAGATAAGGATGATATGGAAGGGTTGAGGTGTCGTAGCCCGCGTAGTTCGGAGCAACGACAATGTAGCCCTGCGACGCGAAGAACGCGGCCAGCAGGAATCCCTCGCCGTTGTCGTGCACCTTCGCAATATTGAAAGCGCGATCGGTTGTGGTGCCATGTGCGTACAAGATGATCGGCCGTGCGCCAGTGCATTTCGAATCGAGACCGGTTGGCACCATCAGCGCGCCGGACGCATCGGTGGCTTCGTTGGCACCGCCGACCGTCATGTATCGCAAATGGTAGATGGCGACATCGCAGAGTGGCGTTCCAACTAGCACTGCCAGTTGCGGATCGCTCGCTCCGGTCAGCTCTGACAACAGGCTTGCGGCTGTCTCAACAGACAACAACTCGGGCGGATTCTGCAAGAGTGTGCCGCGCGATGGACTCGCAGCTGCCCCGGCGTCGGTCCCTGAATTGCTCCCGCCACATGCGCCCAGCACGAGCGCCAGGGCAATGGCGATTGCGCGCGCGGTAAATGAATGCATCCTGGTTGCTTCCTGAGTACCCTAGTTGATACGAGAGCGACGCTGCTAGCTTACCTTTGTCCTGATATCGATTAGGTGGATCGCGACGATTTAGTTCAAAGACCGCGGCGTGTTGCGTGCGCCGATGCATCGAGGCCAAGTCCAATGACCACAATCACGACGAGGCTCGCCACACTTGACGACCTCGATCCCGTGGCATCGCTTTTCGATGCCTACAGGCAATTTTACAAACAGGCCCCGGACCTGCCCCTGGCCCGGCAGTTCATGCGTGACAGGCTCGAACGGAATGATTCCGTTGTCATCCTCGCCGAGTCAGCGACCAAGAACGTCATCGGCTTCTGCCAGCTATACCCGTCATTCTGCTCCATCAGGGCAGCGCCCACCTACACGCTGTACGACCTGTTTGTCAGCCCCGAGGCTCGGGGCATCGGAGCCGGCAGGTCTCTCATGATTGCCGCGCAGAAACATGCCACACAGACAGGCGCCGCGCGTATGGAGCTGTCGACGGCAAGAAATAACAGCGTCGCCCAGTCGCTGTACGAGTCACTTGACTGGGTGCGCGACGAAGCCTTCTTTGTGTACAACAAATCCTTGCGGGGCTAGGCATAGGAACGTGACGATGCACATGTCCGCTATCCCGTTCGTCACCACCGACTGGTCCAAGATCCAGCGCACTGAGCACAAGGGCGAACGCGGCTTGGCTTACTGGCGCACTCAGCAGTTTGGAGCCATTCGCGTGCGCATGGTCGAGTACATGCCTGGCTACCAGGCTGACCACTGGTGCATCAAGGGCCACATCCTGCTGTGCACCGACGGTGAATTGCACACTGAGCTCAAAGACGGTCGCACGTTCACGCTCAAGCCCGGCATGAGCTATCAGGTCGCCGACAATGCCGAACCGCATCGCTCGCACACCGAGGTTGGCGCAAAGCTCTTCATCGTCGACTGAAGCGCTTTCATGGACATTCTCCACGCCATTGGAAACACATCGATGGTTCGACTTCGCAAGGTCGTTCCAGCCAATTGTGCGGACATCTTCGTGAAGCTCGAGTGGGAGAACCCCACCGGCAGCCTCAAGGACCGGATGGCGCTGACTGTGATTTCGCGGGCGGAGGAGGACGGACGGCTGAAGCCGGGAGACACCGTCGTCGAGTACACCGGCGGCAGCACGGGGACATCGCTGGCATTGGTCTGCGCCGCCAGAGGCTACCGTATCCAGATCGTCAGCTCCGATGCGTTCAGCCAGGAGAAGCTGGATCACATGGTGGCGCTGGGTGCAGAGCTCACGCTCCTTCCAAGCGAGGGAGGCCGTACCACCAAGAAATTGATCCTGGACATGATTGAAGCCGCCCGTCGGTTGAGCCAGGAGCCCCACACCTACTTCACCGACCAGCTCAACAACCATGACAGCATCGCGGGCTACTACTCGCTGGGCGAAGAGATCTGGAATCAGACGAACGGGGAGATTGACGCCTTCGTTCACTGTGTGGGTACAGCGGCTTCCTCGCGCGGGGTAGCCACTGTGCTGAAGCGATACAAACCGAGTATCAGGATCGTCGTCGTCGAACCCGCGGAATCCTCGGTGTTGCTAGGAGGTCAGGCAGGGCCTCACAAGATCGAAGGAGTGGGGATTGGCTACACTCCTCCGCTCTGGGAGCCGACTCTGGTGGACGAGATCCTGCCGGTCAAAACAGACGACGCGAAGGATATGGCGAGGCGCCTCGCGCGGGAGGAGGCCCTCTTCGCAGGGACGTCTTCCGGAGCAAACGTCGTCGCCGCGATTCAGGTCGCAAAGCGGCTGGGGCCAGGTGCCAAGGTGGTCACGCTGATGGCGGACTCTGGCCTGAAGTACTTGAGCACCGATGTGTACAGGAGCAGATAAGAAGAGGGGCCGCATGCTCGAACTCCGCCCGACCTGCGAACACTGCAACAAGGTGCTGCCACCGGACTCGCTCGAGGCGCGCATCTGCACGTATGAGTGTACGTTCTGTGCCAGGTGCGTCGATGATGTCCTGGGGAACGTATGTCCCAACTGCGGGGGCGGGTTCGTTCCCAGACCCATCAGACCATCGAAGAACTGGAAGGGCGACAACTTCCTCGGCAAGGATCCGGCGAGTACCAAGGTCAGGCACAGGCCGGTGGATCTCGCCGCTCATGCGAAGTTCTCGGCTGCAATCAGGACAATTCCACCGGAAAAACGATAGCAGCACAACGCCTGTGAACGCTGACAACGTCAAAGAATTCGCGGCCCGTTACACCGCTGCCTGGTGCAGCCAGGATGCAGCGAGCGTGGCGTCCTTCTTCGCCAGGAACGGATCTCTGAAAATCAACGACGGAAACCCGTCTGTTGGGCGCGCAGCGATCACTGCGGCCGCGCAGGGATTCATGACAGCCTTTCCAGACATGATCGTAACGATGGATGATCTCAGCCTGGAGCGGGGACATTTCATCTACCGCTGGACGCTGACCGGGACAAACACCGGTCCTGGCGGCACCGGCAAGGCCGTCCGTATCAGCGGCTACGAAGAATGGGAGATCGGCGCCGACGGCCTGATTGCAGAGTCCAAGGGGCATTTCGACGAAGCCGAGTACCAACGCCAGTTGAAGGAAGGCGTCGCGGCTCCGTGACGAGTCACGATCGCGCTTAGGTGCGCCGGTTGCGCAGATGCTTAGGCCACAATCCATACCGCCCGGCCGACAGGATGCCGTTCGGATCGAGCGCATCCTTGATGCTTTCGCCGACGCGTCGCTGGATGTGATCGTTGTAGGAATAGACTTCTGACACGGTGTCCATGAAGGCGGGCGCGGTGCGGTATTCGCCCCAGCCATGGTCGGCACAGACACGGATCAGCTGCTTCACGGCGGCGCGCAGCCTTCGATCTTCCTCGGGCACCCGGCTCACCGGAATTGCGAGCACCAGGATGAATGCGCGCGCCCAGCAGCCCACTGGCGGGCTGAAGACCATGATCGGGATCTTCAGCTCGCGCGCCGTTCGCCGAATGACGCGGTTCGCCTCGATGACCGCTTCGCCCGTGCGCGGGATGATGGGCGAGAACCAGAAGTGGCCATTGGCGGGCAGCGGATTCATTGCCGAGCGCGCGCCGACGGAGAACATGGCGAGGCTCGGAATGCCGAACTCCGGCGCATGCACCTTCGCGCGCTCCTCGGGCGTCAGTGGCAACTTGTAGAACTCGCCCTCGCGAAATTTCGCGCCCGGAATCGCTGCGAAGCGCTCCTGCGCGTGCTCCCACTGCGCGCGTACGACGTTCGGCGCACCGTAGAACTTGAGTGAGCAGTTCCAGAACGGAAAGCCTTTGCGATCCGCATAGCCCTGAAGCGCGATCGGGTCTGGACTCTCCGGTGCCGCATGCAAAGCAGCGAGCTCCGGATCGCTGATCGCGAAGATCGGATACAGCGGACTGCTGATGCTCGGCAACCCATGCACCGCCATTGTGTTCTCTAGATAATTGAAGATGTCGACGATGCGAATGATGTCGTCGTGCCGCGGCGTGCTGACGTTGCCGGAGAGATAGGACTCCGGCTCCGGGAACAGCCAGAAGCCCATCTTGGTCACGACGCCCATGTTCGACTGCTTGAAAATGCCGTCGAGGAATGGGCCGTAGCCGAACTTGTACTGCTGCCAGGTCTTTGCACCCGGCAGCGCGCCCATTCCGGTCCGCAGGATTTCGCCGTTCGCGAGCACGACCTCCATGCCGCAGTGGGCTTCGAAGTGATTGCGGTACGCGGGCGCGGTGTAGCCGCCGCCATTATCGAGCGCATTGCCGATGAGGCTGCCCCAGCCCGGATCGGGCACGTCGATCCAGAGCCGTGACCCGACACTCTGCAGGTGGCGGTACATGTCGAAATAGCTCACGCCGGGCTCGACGACGCACGAAGCGCTGCGCTCGTCGACCTCGATGACGCGGTTCATGCGCTTGAGGTCGAGCACGACGCTGCCCGAATACACGGGTGCCGAGCCGCCGTAGCCCAGGTTCTTGCCGGTGGAGATGGGATAGATCGGAATGCGGTAGCGATTCGCGATGCGCATGATCTGCTGCACCTGTTCGACGCTCTCCGGCGCGACCGCGGCCGAAGCGACGCGCTCCTCTTCTTCATCCCAGAAAAGCGAATACGCATCGCGATACAGGTGCAGATCGTCGTCGCTGGTGAAAAGCCACTCGCGTCCCACAGCCGCTTCGAACTGGTGCAGAGCGGCGGTGAATTCCTGCTGGCTGACGCCCGGGGGAACGCGCATCGTGTGGAACCTCTGTGCTAATGACCCGCGAGAGCGGGTCATTGGAAGAAGGGTAATCGAGGGTCATACTCGCGCCAAGGCCGCGGCGCTGGCGCCTCGTCGACGTGGGGAGAAGTCGATGAACCTCGTGGTGGGTGCAACCGGAATGGTCGGCACCGAGATTTGCCGCTTGCTCGCGTCCGCTGGCAAGCCGGTCAGAGCCCTCGTGCGGGCTACCTCGGACGCCAACAAGGTGGAGAAGCTCAAGAGTCTTGGCGTGGCTGTAGTGCAGGGCGACCTGCGTGATCGTGCGTCGCTCAAAGCAGCCTGCAAGGGTGTGAGCGCTGTGATCAGCACGGCCTCGACCATGCCCTTCGCATACCAGCCGAACGAGAACACTCCGCAGAGCACGGACCAGGACGGCTGCCTCAGCCTGATCGCTGCGGCGCGCGAAGCAGGCGTACAGCGACTGGTGTACACATCTTTCCCGCCGATGGCGCCGTCCTTTCCCTTGCAGGATGCCAAGCGGGCTGTCGAAGAGCGTCTGCGGGCGAGCGGCATGAGCTACACGATCCTGCAGCCCACCTATTTCATGGAGATCTGGCTCAGCCCGGCCGTGGGTTTCGATTACCCCAATCACAAGGCGGTGATCTACGGAAGTGGCGACAGCGCGATCAGCTGGATTTCCTTCCTCGACGTAGCCCAATTCGCCGTGGCCAGCGTGGACAATCCGATAGCTCAGAATGCAACGCTTCAGCTGGGAGGACCCGCGGGCATCGCGCCCTCGGAAGTCGTCAGGATCTTCGAAAAGATTGGCGGCAAACCGTTCGACGTGACTCACATTGCCGTCGAAGCGCTGCAAGCGCAGTTCGCGGCTGCGACTGATCCGATGCAGAAGTCCTTCGCCGCGCTGATGCTCAGCTATACGAGCATGGCGCCCATTGACATGAGCGCAACTCTGAAGGCATTCGCGTTGAAGCTTCGGACTGTGGAGGATTACGCGCGCGGCGTCATGGTGTAGCCATCACGCTGCTAGCAGCCGAGACAGGCCGTGACAACGATTTCCGGCGCGAACATCAGCTACAGTAGATCAATGAAGCGCAGGGTGAACAAGACGACGCGTATCGCGGGCTATGACGCAGACCATGTCTCGATTCGGGGCAAGGACCTGGCCACGCAGCTGATGGGCCGGGTGACCTTCAGCGAGATGATCTTCCTGCACCTGACCGGGGCGCTGCCCTCACGCCGCCAGACCACCCTGCTGGACGCGGTACTGGTCACGATCATGGAGCATGGACTGATGCCGGCGGCGGTGACGTCCCGTCTCACGCTGTACGGAGCGCCGGAATCGTTCCAGGGCGCGATCGCGGCCGGGTTGCTGGGCGTCGGCGACCGGTTTGCGGGTACGGCGAGTGAATGCGCGCGATTGCTCGAGCCGCTGGCGCAGGCGCCAGAGGGCAAGCGTGCCGCTCTCGCGCGCGCAGTGGTAAGGTCGTACCGCGGTTCCGAGCGCCCGATCCCGGGTTTTGGCCACTTGGTGCACCGCCGGCGCGACCCGCGAGTCGGGCGGCTGCTCGAGATCGTGAAATCCGTGGACAGCCAGGGCAGCTATGCGCGTGCGCTCGCTGCACTCGAGACTGAAGTGCACAAGCAGCTGCGCGCCCGGCTGGTGACCAACGTCAGTGCCGCCATCGCTGTCGCACTCGGCGAGGCTGGCATTCCCGCGCCGGCGGTCCGTGGAATCGTGCTCACTGCGCGCTGCGCCGGGCTTACCGGCCATCTTCTCGAGGAGATGGATCAGCCGATTGCCGCCACGATGCACGCGGCGATTTCGAAGGTTATTCGCTACGAGCGTTGAGGCGGGCGGTCCGTTGCAGAACCAGTTTCCCAGCACCCCGGCCTTCACGGGCTTCAACGAACCGCGGCGGATCGAGGCGGACGTATTCGATCTCGAGGTCGAAGGCACGCTACCGGCCGACCTCGATGGATCCTTTTATCGTTGCGGGCCGGACCCGCGCTTTGCGCCGCGCCTGGGCGATGACATCAACATCAACGGCGACGGACTCGTCACGATGTTCCGCTTTGCCGGGGGACACGTCGATTTCAGGAGCCGGTACGTGCGCACGGAGAAGTTCCAGCTCGAGACCGCCGCGCGCCGCGCCCTGTTCGGTGCCTATCGCAATCCCTACACGGATGACCCGAGCGTCGCCGGGCGCGATCGCACCACGGCCAACACCAGCGTCGTGTTCCACGCCGGCCGCCTGTTCGCGCTCAAGGAGGACGGACTGCCGCACGAGCTCGATCCGGACACTCTCGCGACCCGCGGCCGCTACGACTACGGCGGGCGCATGAAAAGCCTCACCGCCACGGCTCACCCGAAACTGGATGCCGCGAATGGCGAGATGCTTTCCCACGGTTACGAGGCTCGCGGCCTCGCCACGCGCGACGTCGCGCTCCAGGTCATCGCAAGCGACGGCTCGCTGGTGCGCGAAGAGTTCTTCCTCGCCCCGTATGTCAGTTTCATGCACGACTGGGCGGTCACCGAGCGGCACTTCGTTTTTCCGTTCTGGTCGACGACCGCGGACGAGCAGCGCATGCGCGCGGGCGGGCCACATTGGATGTTCGAGCCGGATCGGCCGGTCGTGATCGGCATCATGCCCCGCGATGCCTCAACCAGGGATCTGCGCTGGTTCCAGGCCGCGCCGAGCGGGCTCGGTCACATCCTCAATGCCTTCAGCGATGGCAAGCGCGTGGTCGTGGACATCTTCGTCAGCGAGCGCAACCAGTTTCCGTTCATCGCCAATGCGGACGGTGCGCCCTTCGATCGCGACAAAGCCACGCCGCGACTCACGCGCTGGGCTTTCGATCTGACCCGGCCGGGCGAGCGCTTCGAGTCC
The DNA here is from genome assembly GCA_963695985.1 of uncultured Gammaproteobacteria bacterium. Classification (GTDB taxonomy): domain Bacteria; phylum Pseudomonadota; class Gammaproteobacteria; order Steroidobacterales; family Steroidobacteraceae; genus DATBVX01. The sequence continues at coordinate 193,463 of CAVOIC010000011.1, read as the reverse complement.
CAAACCCTGTTCGAGGATTTCATGGAGATGCCGGCGATCGACAACCGCTACCAGTTGCAGCACTACCGTCACGGCTTTGGCGCCATCGTCGACCGCTCGCGACCGCTCAACGTCGCCGGTACCATCGGCGTCGGTTGGAACACTCTGGTGCACGTTGACATGGCGGCGCGCAAGCTCGGCCGGTATTTCGTGGGCGAGAAGACCACGTGCCAGGAACCGTGCTTCGTGCCGCGCACACCCGATGCCGCCGAAGGTGACGGGTACCTGCTGTCAGTGCTGACCAGATGCGATGGCCCAATGCGCACCGAGCTCGCGGTGTTCGACGCGCAGCGCATCGCGCAAGGGCCGATCGCGACCGTGCGCTTGCCGATTCGCCTGCGCGCCGCGGTTCACGGCTGTTGGGTGCCCGCTTATGTCGCTCGAGCGCACTAGCCCCCCATTTCGCGCCGATCATGTCGGGAGCCTCCTGCGCCCGCCCGCGCTGCTCGCCGCACGCGAGAGGTTCCGCCAGGGCAAGCTGCCCGCGGACGAGCTCAGGCAGCTCGAGGACCAGGCGATCCGCGAGGTCGTTCGACTGCAGGAGGATGTGGGGTTCAAGGCTGTGACGGACGGCGAGTTCCGGCGCACGCTGTGGCACGTCGATTTCCTCGAGCAGTTCGCGAACGTCGAGGTCACGCGCTCCAAGGTCCGGGTCAAGTTTCACACCGAGGAAGGGGACATCGAACGCACGCCTTCGGCGCTGCGCGTCGTCGGCAAGCTCGCGCGCCCACGCCCGATCTTCGTCGATCACTTCCACTTCCTGAAGTCCGTCGCCCGCGCCACGCCGAAGCTGACACTGCCTTCGCCGAGCATCCTGCATTTTCGTGGCGGCCGCGATGCGATCGACCGCCAGGCTTATCCCGATATGGCGCAGTTCTACGCGGATGTGGCGCGCGTGTACGCCGAAGAAGTGCGTGACCTGGCGCAGGCCGGCTGCCGCTACCTGCAGATCGACGAGGTTGATTTCGCGTATCTCTGCGATCCGAAGTTCCGCGCCGAGGTGCGCAACATGGGCGAGGACCCGGCGACGCTCCCCCAGACCTACGCGCACCTGATCAACGACTCGATCGCCACCCGGCCGAAGGACATGACCGTGTGCATCCACCTGTGCCGGGGCAATTTCGAGGGCGCTTGGCTGGCTGAGGGCGGATACGATCCGGTGGCCGAGGTGCTCTTCAACAGCATCAACGTCACCGGCTATTTCCTGGAGTATGACTCGGCGCGGGCGGGCGGCTTCGCGCCGCTGCGCTTCGTGCCGAAGGGCAAGGTGGCAGTACTCGGGCTCGTCACCACCAAGCGCGGCGCGCTCGAAAGCAAAGACGAGCTCAAGCGGCGCATCGACGAGGCGGCGCGCTATTTGCCCCTCGAGCAGCTGGCTCTCAGCCCGCAATGTGGATTCGCGAGCGGCGAGCGCGGCAACAAGCTCTCCGTCGAGGAAGAAGTCGCAAAGCTCAAGCTGATCGTGGACGTCGCCCGCGAGGTGTGGGGTTGAAACAGCAATGAACCTTCAGGTTTCGATTGCAGTAGGTAATTACGATCGCACGCGCGCGCTCTTCGATGGCCGAGTGCAGATCGATGGCGTCGACCCGGTCTTCATGCTGCTCACGCCGGAGGAGATGTTCTTCCGCGCCTTCCGTCATGCTGATTTCGATGTCTGCGAACTTTCGCTGAGCAGCTTCGTGTTGCGCACGGCACGCGGCGATAATCCGTACATCGGCGTGCCGGTGTTCCTGTCGCGTGCCTTCCGCCACACCGCCATCGTGATACGCACGGATCGCGGCATCGATGAGCCGACGAAGCTCAAGGGCCGGCGCATCGGTACGCCCGAGTACCAGTTGACAGCTTGTGTCTGGGCACGTGCCCTGCTCGAGGACGAATATGCCGTCAAGCCGGCGGACATTACCTGGGTGCGCGGCGGTATGGAGCAGCCGGGACGCATCGAGAAGATCGATCTCAGCTTGCCGGCGAACGTGCAACTCGAGTCGGCGCCGGCAGATCGAACATTGTCCGAGCTGCTCGAGGCGGGCGAGATCGACGGCATCATCGGGCCGCGCCTGCCGTCATGCTTCGAGCGCGGCGATCCGCGCGTTGGGTGGTTGTTTCGCGACCCGACCCGGGCGGCAACGGATTACTACCGGCGCACGGGAATTTTTCCGATCATGCATCTGCTCGGCGTGCGGCGTGAGCTCGCCGAGCGTCACCCGTGGCTGCCGGCGACTCTCTTCAAGGCCTTCGAGCAGGCGAAGGCGCAGGCGCTCGCGCAGCTGGCGGACACTTCGGCTACGAAAGTGACGCTGCCCTTCGTCGAGGAACAGCTACGCGCCGCGCGCCAGCTCCTAGGCGCAGACTACTGGTCCTACGGCCTCGTGCCCAACCACAAGGTGCTGGACACCTTTCTGCATCATCACCATGCTCAGGGCCTCTCGCCGCGCCGCGTGCATGTCGAGGAGCTGTTTCATCCTGCCACGCTCGAGTCATTCAAGATCTGATGAATCCCGGAGGCTGACCCGATGAGCGCCCCCGCAACCGCGAGTCCTGCAGCGGCGGTTCCCCGCCAGCCAGAGGACGTGCAGCGCGAATTCAGGATGCTGATCGATGGCGAGTGGGTGAAGGCGCGCTCGGGCGCCACGTTTTCCTGCGTGGATCCTTATACCGAGGAAACCTGGGGACGCGTGCCGCGCGCCGACGCTGCCGATGTCGATGCCGCGGTGCAGGCGGCACGGCGAGCGTTCGATCAGGACGGCTGGCCGCGCACGCCACCCGCGAAGCGCGCGGCGCTGCTCCGGCGTCTCGGCCAGCTGATCGAGAAGAATCTCGAAGCGCTCATCTACGCCCAAGTCCGCGAAAACGGCCGGCTGATCTCTGAGATGCGCCCGGGCACGCTCGCGGTCGGCACCGCCTGCTACTACTACGCCGGGCTCGCGGAAACGTTGCACGGTATGACGCTGCCCGTGAGTTATCCGAACATCTCGGGCTACACCGTGCGCGAGCCGATCGGCGTGGTGGCCGCGATCACGCCGTGGAACGCACCGCTGGTGCTGCTCGGCTGGAAGCTGCTGCCGGCGCTAGCCGCGGGCAACACGATGGTGATCAAGCCCTCCGAAATCACACCCACATCGACGCTGCTGCTGGCCGAGCTCATCGTCGAGGCCGGATTTCCGCGCGGCGTCGTCAACGTGGTCACGGGCTTCGGCGATCCGGCCGGAAGCGCGCTGGTGAATCATACGGGCGTCGACAAGATCGCCTTCACGGGTTCTACGGCAACGGGACGCAAGATCGCGCACGCCGCCGCGGAGCGTAACGCGCGCACCTCGCTCGAGCTCGGCGGCAAGTCACCGAACATCATCTTCGCGGATGCGAACCTCGACAATGCGGTGAACGGCATTCTCGCCGGCGTGTTCTCGGCGACGGGCCAGGCGTGCATGGCAGGCTCGCGCGTGCTCATCGAGAGCAAGGTGTACGACCAGGTGGCGCAGCGCGTCGTCGACAAGGCGCGCAAGATGCGCGCGGGCGATCCGCTGGATCCCGCAACGCAGCTCGGCCCGCTCGCCTCCCGTGCGCAGCTCGACAAGGTGCTCGGCTACTTCGACATCGCGCGCCAGGAGAAGCTCGAGATTCTCGCCGGCGGCAAACGGCTCGACCGGACGGGCTACTTCGTCGAGCCGACGGTGTTTGGCAACGTCGCCAACACCTGCCGCGTGGCGCGCGAGGAAATCTTCGGGCCGGTAGTGTCGTTGATGCGGTTCGAAGGCGAAGATCAGGCGGTCGCGCTAGCGAATGACACCTCGTACGGGCTCGCCGCGGGGGTGTGGACCGAGAATGTGAAGCGTGCGCATCGCATGGTGTCGCGCCTGCGCGCCGGCACTGTGTGGGTCAACAACTACCGGCTGGTGTCACACGCCATGCCGTTCGGCGGCTACAAGCAGAGCGGAGTCGGCCGTGAAATGGGTCCCGAAGCGCTGCACGAGTTCACGGAAGTAAAGAGTGTCTGGATCGACACCGGCAACGAGGTCCATTTCCCGGTAGGCTGAAAGAGTCTTGATGAGACGACGCTTTTTCATCCTGGTGATCGGCGCCCTGCTCGTCACGCAGGCGCAGGCGGCTTCCGAGCCGAGCCCCTCGAAATCGAAATACCTGCTCACAACCGCCGCTGCCTTTGCCATGGTGCCGCACCAAGGCGTGTTCTACGGCATGCGGTATGAGCTGCGCGGCCCGCTCGCGGAGCCGCTCTACATCGTTGCCCTGTTCGAGAACCCCGAGGACGCCAACTCACCTCTGCGCGTAGAGCTGGTGGTCGAGGCCGGCGCCAAAGAATTCATGGTGCAGTCGCCGCCGCTCAAGGTCCTCAGCAACAACACGCGCTACAAGGTCGAGCTCGTGCTGTACGCCGACGCCGCACTGCTGCACCGGCTCGGGACCCACGACCAGGACGTGCTCTTCAGCGTGCCGCCGCAATTCGAGGCGCAGATCGAGGAGCGCTACGGGATCAGGATCCGCTGATCGCTGTGCGCACGGCGCGGTGCCGGTCCACCCACCACGCCCAGAGGATGAGAAGCCACGCACCCTGGGCAAACCAGGCGAGCGCCCATGGACTCGGGGGCGGCGCCGACCACGGACCCGAAGCCCACATCAGGGCGCTGAGAATCAGAAACGCCCACAGGCCGATCGAGCCGATACGATCGATGGCACGAGTGCACCGGACGTAGATCGCGATGCCGACGAGGTAGATCAGACCTTCGACGATGAGGGTCGCCGGGATCGAATTCCACAGTCCAAGACCGAGCTTGGGTGAATTCCCGGGCCACAACGGCATGTCCGGCGCGTGCGAAGCGAAGTCGAGCACCCAGTGGCTGACGACGACCGCCGCAATCAGGAACGCAATGCCTGCGGAACCGCCGCGCCAGCGCGCGATCCCCGCAGCGCCGAGTCCCCACACGCAGGCCATCAGGAGGCTGTGCGACCAGGGGTAGGAATCGAACACCAGCGCGGTGAAGGCAGTGGCCCCGGGCCTGATGCTCACGCGCTCGATGCCGAGAAGCAGAAAGTTGGGCCAGAGCAGGTCAAGCATCAGGGCGGCGGCCAGGAGCCAGCCCAAGGAGACATCTTTCGCCTTGCTCTTGGCCGCAAGGGCAACCGCCGTGTGTCCGACGAACATCGGATTTCCCCCAGAGTCACTGCGCCAGGTGGCTAGGCCGTGTTGCGGCTCTCGCGGTAGGCCGGTAGCCCGTCGGCGAGCCTGATCCACGGCAGCTGGCTCGAAGTCCAGACGTGGTCCAGTGGCGCCAGCTCCGCCGGGGCATCGAGGCTGCAGGTCGTAACGTCGATCTCGCCTGCGAAATCCTCATGAACAAAGGTCAGCGGCGTGCCGCAGTCGCGGCAGAAGCTCCTCGTGCCCTTCGCGGTCGACTGGAAGCTCCCGGGCTTCCCGCGAAGCCAGTGCAAGTCCTCGCGCGCCACGGTGAACCAGGGGACGAAAGGCGCTGCGCTGGTGCGGCGGCAGATCGAACAGTGACAGTTGGTGCGGTTGAACGGCTCTCCCACGACCTCATAACGGACCTGCCCGCAACAACATCCGCCCTGCAGCCTCATGAGAGCACCCTCACCGCACGCTCTGCCCGCCGGTTCAGCAACCAGCGAGCCTTTCCCCCGCCCGCGTCTCTGGTACAGTTTCCACCTTTCCCTTTTCCATTGAAACCACGAGCGGCACTTTGATGATGGGCTGCACAGCGCCTGTCCGCGCAGCGTCCGACGGTGATTCCGTTGGCCATGGCGCCGTCGATGCACAACTCGCCCCGGCAGTGGCGGGCGATGTCATCGCGATTCACGGCGCACGCCAGAACAATCTCAAGAACCTGACGCTGAACCTGCCGCTCAACGAGCTCATCGTCGTCACCGGCGTGTCGGGCTCGGGCAAGTCCTCGCTGGTGTTCGACACTCTCTATGCCGAGGGTCAGCGCCGCTACGTGCAGACCTTCTCCCCGTACGCGCGGCAATTCCTCGACCGCATGGACAAGCCCCAGGTCGATCGCATCGAAGGAATCCTGCCCGCGATCGCTATCGATCAGACGAACCCGGTGCGCACCTCGCGCTCCACCGTCGGCACGATGACGGAGCTCAACGACCACCTGAAGCTCCTGTTCGCGCGTGCCGCGCAGCTTTACTGCCGCAACTGCGGCGTCGGCGTGCGGCGCGACACGCCCGACAGCATCTACACGACGCTCCTCGAGCGCTCGGCTGCGGCCGGCGATCCGCGCGTGCTGATCACCTTCCCCGTCACCGTGCCGAAGAACTTCACTGAAGCGGAAGTGAAGGCGCTGCTGGAAAAGCAGGGTTACACGCGCATTCACGCGCGCCGGGGTGCGACCCTCGAAGTGATCCAGGATCGCCTGCGCCTTGGTGGCGCGGAGCGCGCGCGCGTCATCGATGCGATCGAAGCCGCGCTCAGAGTTGGGCGCGGACGCCTGGGCGTGCATCTCGCGGAAGAGAACGCAGCGCCCGCCGCCGTATGGCGATTTTCGAGCGACCTGCACTGCGCGGATTGCGACATTCACTACCAGGAGCCGGCGCCACACATCTTTTCGTTCAATTCTCCGCTCGGCGCCTGCGAGCAGTGCCGCGGGTTCGGGCGCACCATCGGCATCGACTACGGCCTCGTCATCCCGGATGAGTCGAAGTCGCTCAAGGCCGGCGCTATCAGGCCCTGGCAGACGGAGTCTTATAAAGAGTGCCAGGACGACCTGATGAAGTTCGCACGCAAGCGCGGCATTCCCGTGGACACGCCCTGGCGCGAGCTGAGCGAGGAGCAACGACGCTGGGTCATCGAGGGCGAAGGCCCGTGGAACAAGAAGGTCTGGTATGGCGCGCGGCGCTTCTTCGCCTGGCTCGAGTCGCGCAGCTACAAGATGCACATCCGCGTGTTGCTGTCGAAGTACCGCGCCTACACGCCGTGCACCGAGTGTCTGGGCGCGCGGCTGCGGCCCGATGCACTGCTGTGGCGCATCGGCTCGGCCGCGGACTCGCAGCGTCTTTCCGGGGCGCGTTTTCGGCCGAATGGCGTGAAGTGGTCCCAGGCACAATTCGATGCACTCCCCGGACTGACGCTGCATGATGTGATGCTGCTGCCGATCGAGCGCTGCCGCGATTTCTTCGCACGCCTGCAGCTGCCCGCCCCGCTCGATGAAGCGACCGATCTGCTGCTCGACGGCATTCGCACCCGACTCGGATTCCTGTGCGATGTCGGACTGGGCTACCTCACACTCGACCGCCAGTCGCGCACGCTTTCCGGCGGCGAAGTGCAGCGGATCAACCTGACGACCGCCCTCGGCACCTCGCTGGTCAATACGCTGTTCGTGCTTGATGAGCCCTCGATCGGGCTGCATCCGCGCGACATGGGGCGCGTGATCGAAGTGATGCGCCGCCTGCGCGATGCCGGCAATTCGCTGGTCGTGGTCGAGCACGATCCGCAGGTGATGCTCGCCGCGGACCGCATTCTCGATCTCGGCCCGGGGCCGGGCGAACGCGGCGGCGAGATCGTCTTCTTTGGACCCGCCGCCGAGATTGCGGCTGCACCCGCCTCGCTCACGGCCGAATACCTCAGCGGTCGCAAACATGCGGTCGCGGATCAGGAATTGCGGGCGGTCACGGCGCGCACGTCGCGACTGCGACTCACGGGTGCGGCCGAACATAACCTCAAGAGTATCGACGTCGACTTTCCACTCGAACGGCTGGTGTGCGTCACCGGAGTATCCGGATCAGGCAAGTCGACGCTCGTGCACGAGGTGCTATACGCGGCGCTGCGCAAGACGCAGGGCAAGCCCACCGAAGCTCCGGGCCAATATCGTGCGCTCAAGGGCCACGAGCACGTGGGCGATATCGTGCTGGTCGATCAGGCGCCGATCGGTCGCACCACGCGCTCGAACCCCGCGAGCTACGTCGGCGCCTTCGATCCTATCCGAGCTCTCTTCGCGCGCGAGCCACTTGCCAAGCAGCGCCGCTACACCGCCGGCACTTTCAGTTTCAACTCCGGCACCGGGCGCTGTCCGACCTGCAGCGGCAACGGCTTCGAGCGCGTCGAGATGCAATTCCTGTCGGACGTGTACCTGCGTTGCCCGGATTGCGACGGCCGGCGCTATCGCGACGAGACCCTGGAGGTGAAGATCACTGGCGCCGATGGTCGCGCGCTCAACATCGCCGCGGTGCTTGCGCTCACGGTGAGCGAAGCGCTCGCGTTCTTCGCCGACTGTCGCGAGGCGCTGGCGCGCCTGCAGCCGCTGCGGGACGTCGGTCTCGAATACCTGCGGCTCGGCCAGCCGGTACCGACGCTATCGGGAGGCGAAGCACAACGGCTCAAACTCGCCGGCCACCTGGCGGAAGCGGGTGCGCGCGCGGATGACTCACGCCGGGGCAAGCTCTTCCTGTTCGATGAACCGACCACCGGCTTGCACTTCGACGACATCGCGAAGCTCCTGCGCGCCTTTCGTACGCTGGTCGCGGCGGGTCACTCGCTCATCGTCATCGAGCATAACCTCGACGTGATCCGCGCCGCGGACTGGATCATCGACCTCGGGCCCGAGGGCGGCGATGCGGGCGGGGAGATCGTGTGCGTCGGCGCGCCGCATGAGGTGAAGAGCTGCGTGCACTCCCACACCGGCAAAGCACTGGTCGAATACGAGCGTGCACTCAGCAGCTCCTTTGCCGCCGCCCTCGCGCCGCAAACACCCGATCAAAAGCCGGCGCGAAAGGCCCCGCCCGCGATCCGCATACACAACGCCCGCGAACACAATCTCAGGATCACCGACCTCGAGATCCCGCGCGATCGCTTCACCGTGATCACCGGCGTCTCCGGTTCGGGCAAGTCCACCCTCGCCTTCGACATCCTGTTCGCGGAAGGCCAGCGTCGGTACCTGGAGTCGCTGAACGCCTATGCACGCCAGTTCGTGCAGCCCGCGGCGCGGCCTGATGTCGATGCCATGTTCGGCGTGCCGCCCACTGTTGCCATCGAGCAGCGCACGAGTCGTGGCGGGCGCAAGAGCACCGTGGCGACGCTGACCGAGATCTACCACTTCCTGCGCCTGCTCTACGTCAAGCTCGGCACGCAGTACTGCCCTCGGTGCAACGTGCCGATCGAGCCGCAGAGCGTCGAGTCGATCGTGGCGCGGCTGCAGCGAGAGGAACGTGGCCGGACCGTGACGCTGCTTGCGCCGCTCGTCGTGGCACGCAAGGGCTATTACACGGATCTCGCGAAGTGGGCCGCCGGTAAGGGTTTCGAGCACCTGCGGGTCGATGGGCAGCTCCTGCCGACGGCCCGCTGGCCACGGCTGAGCCGCTTCCGCGAACACACCCTCGAACTTCCGATTGCGACGCTGCGCGTGAGTGCCGCGGACGAGACCGCAGTGCGCACTGCCGTCGAGCAGGCGCTCGATCATGGTAAGGGGCTTCTGCATCTGTTGCGCGAGCCCTCGAGCGCGAAGCGTGGTGGCGCCGGTGATGCGCCGGTCAAAGTGTTCTCCACCCGCCGCAACTGCTCCTCCTGCGGCACCAGCTTCGCGGATCTCGATCCGCGCCTGTTCTCGTTCAATTCGCGGCACGGCTGGTGCGAGGACTGCTTCGGCACCGGGCTCAACCTCGGTGGATTCGACGAGGAACAGACGGGCGAGGAGATCTGGTGGAATGATTGGTGGGAAGGCTCGACCCCGGCGTGCCCGCAGTGCCGGGGCCAGCGCCTGAATCCGGTGGCGCTGAACGTCCGATTCCAGGGCCGCTCGATAGCCGAGCTCACCGCGCTCGCGGTGACGGACCTGCGCACGATGATCGGCAGGCTGGCGCTGCGCGGCCGCGACGCGGAGATCGCGCGCGACGTGCTCGCGGAACTTACCGCACGGCTGCGTTTTCTCGACGACGTCGGACTTGGCTACCTGTCGCTCGATCGCTCGGCGCCCACGCTTTCGGGCGGCGAGGCGCAGCGCATCCGGCTCGCGGCACAGCTGGGCTCGAACCTGCAAGGCGTGTGTTACGTGCTCGATGAGCCCACGATCGGACTGCACCCGCGCGACAACCGCGTCCTGCTCGATACGCTCGACACTTTGCGCGCCCACGGCAACACGCTGGTCGTGGTCGAGCACGACGAGGACACGATCCGTCATGCCGATCATGTCATCGACCTCGGCCCCGGTGCGGGCAGCGCTGGCGGACGCGTGGTCGGCCAGGGCACCGCGCACGAACTGACGCGCAATCCACAGTCGGTCACCGGTCGCTTCCTGGCGCAGCCGCTCGCCCATCCGCTTGTTCCGAAGCGTGCCGTGCGTGCGGCAGATCCGGCGGTCCTGATCGAGAAGGCCGCCCTGCACAACCTGCGCCATGTCGACGCGCGCGTGCCGCTGGGTCGCCTCATTGCCGTCACCGGGGTCTCGGGCTCGGGCAAATCAACGCTTGCGCGCGATGTCCTGCATGACAACCTCAAGCGTCTGCTCGGAGTTTCGGGCAGGCAGCAGAGTGCGCTCGCCGGCTGTCGTGACTTGCGCGGCTGGCAGGAAGTCGGCCGTGTGCTCGAAGTCGATCAGACCCCGATCGGCAAGACCCCGCGTTCCTGCCCCGCCACTTACGTCGGCTTCTGGGATGCGGTCCGGCGCGTGTTCGCCGAGACTGCCGAGGCGCGCATTCGTGGCTACGGGCCCGGTCGCTTTTCCTTCAACTCCGCGGGCGGGCGCTGCGAGGCCTGCGAAGGCCAGGGCATCAAGAAGATCGAGATGAGCTTCCTGCCAGACGTACGGGTGCTGTGCGATGTATGCCGCGGGCAGCGTTTCAATCCGGAGACGCTCGCGGTGCGCTTCAAGGAGCGCAGCGTCGGCGAAGTCCTGGCGATGAGTGTCGATGAGGCCGCGCCTTTCTTCGCCGCGCATCCCTCCATCCATCACGCGCTGCGCATGCTGCAGGATGTCGGGCTCGGGTACCTGACGCTCGGCCAGCAGAGCCCGACGCTTTCGGGCGGAGAGGCACAGCGCATCAAGCTCGTCACCGAGCTCGCCAAGGTGCGCCCTTCTTACCGTCCCGCACGCGGCAACGGTGCCGCGGGCCGGACGCTTTACGTCCTCGATGAGCCGACGGTGGGGCTGCACATGGCCGACGTCGAGAAGCTCGTGCGCGTGTTGCACCATCTCGTCGATGCCGGCAACACCGTCGTCGTGATCGAGCACAATCTCGATGTGATCGCGGAAGCCGACTGGGTGATCGACCTCGGGCCCGAAGGCGGTGCGGCCGGAGGCAAGATCGTGTCACAGGGTCCACCGGACGCGCTGCTGCGCAATCGGCGCTCGCACACGGGACGCGCACTCAAGGACTTCATGGACTCCCGCAACACGTAAGGAGAGCATCGTGCCGGCCAACATCGAACGGGTGATCGAGGCCAAGCCTCACGACCTCGGCGGATTCGAGGTTCGCCGCGTGCTGCCCGCCGCGGGCCGGCAGATGGTGGGCCCCTTCATCTTTTTCGATCACATCGGCCCGGCGGGATTTGCGCCCGGGCGCGGCATCGACGTGCGCCCGCACCCGCACATCTGCCTCGCCACGGTGACTTATCTCTTCGAAGGCGAGATCGTGCATCGTGACAGTCTGAAGTTCGTGCAGCCGATCAGGCCCGGCGACGTCAACTGGATGACAGCCGGCCGCGGAATCGTGCACTCCGAGCGCACCGGCGACGAACTACGCCGCAGCGGCTCCCGCATTCACGGCATTCAGACCTGGGTCGCATTGCCGCGAGCGGCCGAGGAAACAGCACCGGCGTTCTTTCACCATCCGGCCGCGAGCCTGCCTCAGTTGCAAGCGCCGGGACTGACCGCGCGCGTCATCGCCGGCACGGCTTTCGGCGAGCGCTCTCCGGTCGAGACCTTCTCGCCCACCTTGTACGTCGATCTGCAGATATCCGCCGACGCGACTCTCGAGATTCCGCGTGAGCATCCGGAACGTGCGCTCTACATCGCGGCCGGCCGCATCAGTCTCGATGGAGCACAGTTCGCACCCGGCTCGATGGTCGTGCTGGAGCCCGATGCCAGTGTCAACATGCGCGCGTTGACCGAAGCGCGCCTGCTGCTCCTCGGCGGTGCACCGCTCGAAGGGCGTCGTTACATCTGGTGGAATTTCGTCGCGAGCAGCCGCGAACGCATCGAGCAGGCCAAGAACGACTGGGTGCAGATGCGTTTCGGCAAAGTACCCGGCGAAACTGAGTTCATCCCACTGCCGCCGTAGCGCGCGCAGCGCGCGACCGCGATGGAATCAGGTTGCGGGTCTGGCGCTCAGGCGCGCCCGACGTTCGAGTCGGACGGGGAGTGGTAGTACTCGCTCTCTTCGGCAAACTGTGCCGCCAGGCGCCGCAGCTCGCTCAAACGTCCTTCCGCGGTGCTGATCGGCTGACACTCCTCGCAGCGCGGATTACCGCACGGCTGGCGCGCGTACAGCCAGTACTGGATGGCGCCGGCAAGCAGACCGTCCGCGATATCCCACAGGTCGGCGTTGTCGTGCTTCTCCGCGAGGCGGTTGCCCAGCTCCACGGTCTTGCCGAAGGCATCGTCAAAAAATTGTTCTGTGGGATCCATGTGAGGTGCGCCGGGAGTGCGGGGTCAGGACGCCATTCTACGGCAATCGAGCGTCGACTCGACAAGTTGCGCCGTTTGCCTCCAGCCGCTGCACGCGTTCAGGTGCCGGTCCTGGCTCGGCGTCGCAGCGCGGCGCATAGCACCAACAGCAGGCCGACTTCCGTGGCGCCGCCGCCACCAGTGTCGCCTTGGCCGCTGGCGACGCCACTGCCGCCGCCGCCCGACGCGCCCGCCGGCGATGCCGGGTTGACGACCAGAGAGATCACGCGCTGATCATTCGCGGCGTTGATGTCGTTCGGCGTGCTGACGCTCACGGTGCTCGCGAAGGTGCCGGCGCTCGGCGCACGCACCTCGACGCTCACGCGTCGCCAGCCGCCCACCTCGATCGTGCCGAGCTCACAGGTCGCGCCTCCCGCGCCGGTCGCACAGCTCCCGCCGGGAACGGTTACTGAATCGACTGCGACCGGCGCTGGCAGCGAAATCGATACCACGACGCTATTCAACTGTGCCGAGCCCACCGAGCTCACCTCGACCGGCAGGTTCACGGCCGTCCCCGCCGTGCCCCTGATCACGGCAGGCGTGTCGGCAATCGAGGCATCGGCGACACGCGCGAGCGTGATGCAGCTCGCGCGTGCGACGGTGGGCCGCATGTGGTCGAGGCTGCATTGCGAAAAGGTGTTGCTGCCATTGATCTGTGCCGCCATCAGGTAAGCCGGAGCGGTGCTCGCGCATGGCGTGCCCGCCTCGCCATCGTGGGTAGCGCCGAAGTTGTGCCCGATCTCGTGCGCGGCGATGAGTGCGGTGGTAGTGAGGTCGAAACGGCCTTCGCTGATGCCGACGCCGTGCGCCGTGTCGCACACCGTGCCGACATACGCGATGCCGGCCATGTTGCCGACGATGTCACGGCCGGTGATCAGGTGCGCAAGTCCAGCGCCACGCAGTGTCGGCGAGTTGCTTCGATAGCGAACCACTTCGTCGAGGAGATCGGAGCCCGTGTCGGTGGTGAAGGGCTCACTCGAGGTGGTAAAGATCTTGAGCTGTGTCACGACGATGCTGACGCCGAGCTGACCGCTGAAGATACCGTCGACAATGTTCATGCGCGCGAGCAGCTCGGCTTCGGTGTTGGTGCTATGCGTGCGATAGAACTCGTAGTCGGCGATCACCGCGATGTCGAGCTCGCCGCCCGTCGTGGTCGGTGTGAACATCGGGTCCGTTCCGAGCTCGCCTAACAGTGACTGATACGCGGACAGCGCGCTGCGCCTGCCGTCCGGCACCGTCGCACCGCACGACATGGGGCTCGATGCCGCATCGGTATCGGAGAGCCGATAGACGACCGGAGCCGAGCCGTCGATAGCCAGACGATTGACGGCAAAGCGGTTCACGACGCGTGCCGGCTCGACGGTGTAGAGCTCGTTGCCATCCCAGATGGCGCCATGCAGCTCCACACCGATGCGAGTGAGGCGCACCCAGGAGCCTGGCAAGCCTTCCACGCGCCCGCGCAGGAGTTCGTAGGCCGGTGAGCTGCGCAGTTCAGCCGCCCGCGCACGGATGAGGCGCGCATTGGACTCGAGCGTGAGATCGAACTGGCGACCGTAGGCCTGAAAGGACAGACGGCCTCCGGATGTCAGGGACCGAGAGGACGTCGTCTGCGAAGTGGGGCCCGCCTGCAGGCTGATCGGCTCGGCATAACGGATATGCAGATCGCCGGCTGCACCACAGGCGGGCAAAAGTAAGAGGAGCGTAATCGAGGAAAACCAATGAAAACGCATCGGTTGCCCCTGCCGTCATCTGCGGCAGTTCTTGTTGTTCGGAATCCCGGTTCTTCTAGCTATCAGACTTCCGCCGCCGTATGGCACCAGATCCCGTCGCCGGCCGCCACCGCGATCGCCAATAGGGTGACGGGATTCACGAGTCAACTGCCCAGTTTTCGCGCTCGCCGTGCGCTTTTTGAGTCGGGCAACGGACTTCTGACATATTCACGGGTGCCGTGCCGTAAGCAGAGCGAGTCCACGCGATGTCCAGACTCCTGAGGGGGATCGTGACCAGCATCGTGCTGCTGGTTGTCGCCTCCGCCGCAGCCGCGATTTTTCTGCTCAACCGCGCCGGCGCCTTCGTTCACCTGTCGCCCCATTTCGCCGGCACGTGTGAGCGGCTGTCGCTTCCCGGGAGCACCGCGGACATCCGTGTCGATCGCGGCACTCACACGGCTTACCTTTCCGTGCTCGATCGCCGCGCGCTTCTCGAAGGCAAGGAAGTGGGCGGCACCATCCTTCGCCTGGATCTGGCTTCGAGTCCGCTGGTCCCCGCACCCGCGCTGAGCGATGCACCGACAGGATTTCGTCCGCGCGGCATCAGCCTCTACACCGCTCCTGACGGCCAGCAATGGCTCTTCGCGCTGAGCGACCCAGCGGATGCGCCGCATACGGTGGAAATCTTCTCGCGCACGGACGATGGGCACTTCGCGTATCGCGAGACGCTGCACAATCCGCTGCTCTTCAGCCCGCATTCGATCATCGCGGTCGGCGCGCGCCAGTTCTACGTGACCAACGACTCGGGGGCGCGCAGCGGGCTCGAACGCCTGACTGAGCGGGCATTCGGCCGCGCCCTGTCGAGCCTGGTCTACTACGACGGCAGCGCCATGCGCGTGATCGACGATGCCGTGGCGGGCGGTGCCGGGATCGCCGCGAGCGCGGATGGCGGGCGCATCTACGTGGGCCAGGCTGGTGGCCGCAGCGTGCGCGTGTACGCACGCGATTCAGCCAATGGCGACCTGACGCCCGTCGAGGACGTCAACATCTACAGCACACCGGATCGTCTCGACGTCGCGGAAGATGGCGCCTTCTGGATCGCTGCGCACCCGAACATGCTCGAGTTCGTGCACCACCTGCGCGAGCCACGGCAGCGGGTCGCGACTCAGGTGCTGCGTGTCGCGGCGGACCCGCTGACCCAGCAGCGCCTGGGCGAGGTCTACCTCAATCTCGGCGACGAACTCTCTGCGGGCAGCGTCGCGGCACCCACGAAAGACGGCTTTCTGCTCGGGGCGGTGCTGGATCCCCGGCTGCTCGTTTGCCGCCCGTCCCAGTAACTGTTGCGTGCGCACGACGTATTGCAGCCGAGCCTGATCCTCTGATAGCCTCGCGAATGCTACCGGTGTCATTTTCTGCGGCGTGCAGAAATGCCACCGGTGTCAGAAATCGCAAGGGTGTACTGGCCGATTTGCGCAACGAGGGGGATGACTGAAATGTTGCAGCCGAATCTTGGCCCGGCGCTGCGCCGCGGGCTGACGGGTTTCGTTACCGCTCTGCTGTGCTCTCCATGGGCGTTCGCCGCCGATCAATCAACCGATATAGCCGCCGCGTCAGCGAGCCCGCAGGCCGATGCCGCCGCTCCCGCGCCGCAGACCACTGCAGGCACGGGCTCGCAATCGCTCGGCGAGGTTGTCGTGACGGCCTACCGCCAGAGTCTCGCGGTCTCGCTCGAACAGAAGCGCGCCGCGGCGGGCTCCGTCGATGTGATCGTCGCCGAAGACATCGCCGACTTCCCCGATCTCAATCTCGCGGAAGCGCTGCAGCGGGTGCCGGGCGTGTCGATCGCGCGCGACGCCGGCGAAGGCCGCCAGATCTCGGTGCGCGGCCTCGGACCGCAGTTCACGCGCGTGCGCATCAACGGGATGGAAGCGATGAGCGCCAATGGCGGCACCGACGCCGCAGGCGGCACGAACCGCAACCGCAGCTTCGATTTCAACACTTTTGCCGCGGAGCTCTTCAACACCGTCACGGTACGCAAGACCGCGTCCGCGGAAATCGAGGAAGGGTCGCTGGGCGCGACGGTCGATCTGCGAACAGGGCGCCCCTTCGACTTCAAGGGTCTCACCTTCGCCACTTCAATCGAAGGCGGCTACAACGACATCTCCGACGATTTCAGCCCGCGCGTGGCGCTGCTGATGAGCGATACTTGGGCCGAGGGCAAGTTTGGCGCACTGTTCTCCGCGGCCTACACCGAACGCGACCTTTTCGACGAGGGCTCGAGCACGGTGCGCTGGCAACAGTCGGACGCTTCGACCGCCGGTGGCGCGTGCCTGGTACCGATGCTGCCCGCGGCCTGCTTCGGCGCGCTCGACCCGGCCTACGCGTCTGCGCCCTCTTACGACGCCATCAACCGCGGGTTTCACCCGCGCATCCCGCGCTTCGACAAGTATGTGCACTCGCAGGAGCGCCTTGGCCTCACGGGCTCCGTGCAGTGGCAGCCGACCGAAAGCATGCTGTTCACGCTCGACGGCCTGTATGCGCTGTACCAGGCGGAGCGCCAGGAGCAGTTTCTCGAGGCGCCGGTGTTCAGCACCAACGGCGCGGCCGCCATCAACAATGTCAACCCGGTCGCGGCCGAGATCGACAGCCACAACTCGCTGGTGTACGGCGTGTTTCAGGACGTCGACATCCGCTCCGAAGCGCGCTTCGATGAGCTGCGAACCAAGTTTGCGCAGGTGTCGCTGGAAGGAACACAGGGCTTTGGCGGCGTCTGGAGCCTGCACGAGTACGTCGGCTTTTCTGAGGCGGATCACAACAACCCGGTGCAGACGACGCTGCTCTTCGACCGCACCGATGTCGACGGCTATTCCTACGACTTCCGTGCCAATGACCGGATCCCGCTGATTACCTATGGCGGGGTCGATGTGACAAGCCCCGCCACGTGGGCGCTGACGCAGATCCGGTTGCGTCCGCAGAGCAGCCTCAACGACTTCACTACGGGTCAGATCGACCTGGGCTTCAAGCCGAGCGACACAATCGGCTTCAAGGTCGGGCCGCAGTACAAGAAGTACGTCTTCAAGACCACTTCCGAGCAGCGTTCCAACGGCACGCTCGCCAACCAGGAAGCAGTGATACCGGCCAACGTCGCAGCGACCCCGGTCGCCAACTACAGCAAGCTCACCACGCTGGACAACAAGGGCCTGGATCTGCCCTCAGGCAGCATCACGACCTGGCTCATCCCGGACGTGACGACGGCCAACGGCCTGTTCGGCCTCAAGGACGAGTCGCTCTGGCGCGTGGGCATCGAGCCCGTGCTCGGCAGCAACTTCGAAGTTGAGGAGAAGGACCAGGGTGGATATGTGCAGATGGACTTCGACGCCACGCTGGGGGAGCACGCGCTGCGCGGCAATCTCGGGATCCGCTACGTGCAAACGAAGCAGAAGTCGACCGGTTATACGTTTACCGCCGGCGCGCCCCTGCGCGCGACTGTTGAGCGCTCGTACAACGACACGCTGCCGTCGTTGAACTTGGTTTACGAACTCACCAACAATTTCCTGATCCGTGGCGGCGCAGCGCGAGTCATGACTCGGGCCGGACTTACCAACCTCAACCCGGGCGCTGCGGTCAACATTGCGGGCAATAACAAGACGGTGACGGCGGGCAACCCCGACCTCGATCCGTTCCGCGCTCATTCCTATGACCTCGCGTTCGAGTGGTACTTCCGGCCGGAATCGATCCTGTCGCTGGCGCTCTTCTACAAGGACATCAAGAGTTTCGTGCAGACGGTGCGCTTCACCGACGACTTCTCGAACAACCCGCTCGGCCTCCCGGACAGCGTCGCAATCAACTCGTGCGGCACAGCGATTCCTGATCCCGCCACCTGCCTTGCGGGCTGGCAGTTCAACCTGCCTGCCAACACGCCGGGTGGCCCGCTGCGGGGATTCGAGGTGGCCTACCAGCAGCCCTTCAAGTTCCTGCCCGCGCCCTTCGACAACTTCGGTGCGATCCTGAACTACACCTACGTCGAATCGGACATCAAGCTGGTCGACGCGACGGGCGCCGTGGTGCTGGTCACCGACCTGCTGGGATTGTCGAAGAACGCCTACAACGCGACGCTGTACTACGAGAACACGCGCTTCGGCGCCCGCATTTCGGCCGCCTACCGCGACGCCTACCTCACGACCGCGCCCGGCCGCAACGGTAACGACGTCGAAGGCACAGCGGAAACACTCAACATCGACGCGCAGCTCTCGTTCAAGGCCACCGACTACCTCGAGTTCACGCTCGAAGCCCTCAATCTGACGGACGAGTTCGACGATCAATGGGTACAGGAGGACGCGGATCGGCTCTCGTATTACCACCACCAGGGTCGGCAGTACTTCCTCGGCGCTCGCCTCAAGTTCTGAGGTTCATCGACGGGTCATGAAGCGCAGGTCCCAGCCTGCCGGGTCGAACACCTGGCGGGTTGCGGCCTGCTTGGGGTAGCCGCCCACTTCCCTTTCATCGTTGATGATGCGCCCGCGGCCTTCGATGGTGTCGGCCAGGATTCGGCTGTCGGTGTGGTCGCGGTCCCAGGGACGCGCGCCGACGTTGCGGATCACAGCATCCTGCACGTCGCCTGCCGGCAGGAGCTTGATGCCCTCGGGGAGGGGCGGCGATTGCTCCAGTCGAATCAGCCGGGCCTTGGAAGTGGTGTAGCGACCGAGCTCGGGCAGGGGCCTGCCCAGCCGATCGACGGCAACGTTGTCGGCCGCGTAATACTCGAGATCACCGGAGCCGCCGAGCATGAGCAGCGCAAGATCCGTAGGTGTGGAAGGTCCGGCACGCAGCACATTGCCGACCAGGGTCATGCGGCCGGTCTGGTACTCATGATCGCCCCACTCCTCCGCGATCAGGTTGTAGTGTGCGGCCCTCTGGCCGGGGTCATAGATCAGGTTGTTGATCACGGCCCCGCGCACCCCGCCCTTGAAGAGCGGGCTGCGCTCGAGGTTGTGCGCGTAGAGGTTGCCGACGATCAGGATGTCCGTGACGTTGTCGTGAATCAGCGAGCCCTTGGAGTGCTCACCCTTGGAGTGCGTCGAATCCGCCAGCCCCTCCGCGACCAGATTGTTGCTGAAGGTGATCCGGTGCGAGGTGCCAGCGCGCCAGTCATCGGGCGTCTTGCCCGTGAAGCGCGGCCCGGAGGCCGAGAGATTCTCATCAGTCGCCCAGGTGAAGGAGCAGTGGTCGATGATGACGTCATGGGCGCCGCCGATCGTCGACAGGGCATCGGTTTCCCACCCGCTCATGTGCGCTTCGCCGGCACTTCCGGTGCGCACGCGGAGGTGTTGGACGACCACGTCGTGAGTCGCGACGTCCATGCCACCACGGATCAGGGTGATGCCGGGCGAGGGCGCTGTCTGGCCAGCGATCGTGACGAAGGGTTCCCTGATGGTGACCGTTTGTTTGTCGAGATCGATGATGCCGCCGACTTCGAAAACGATGATGCGCGGACCTCGCGTCTCGACCGCAGCCACGAACGATCCCGGCCCACTGCCCGCAAGCGTCGTGACCCGGATGATCGCCCCGCCGCGACCGCCAGGGGTATGGGCGGCCCAGCCAAGCGCGCCCGGAAAGGCGAGCAGCGACGGGTCCGCAGGCTCCGCCGGGGAAGCACCCATGGCGCTGCTGAAGCAGCAACCGAATGCCAGTACCGCGCCGGCCATGAGCCGGCCACACGATCGCCGCGAGGCATGAGAGGGAGTCGGCGAGGGGTTGTGCGATAGCGCGACGAGCACTGGCGATTGCATGCGATGACCTCGTGTGACTATGCCGCGGACGGCCGATCAGCACCGTGGCTGAATTGTAAATGACACCGGTTTCCTATATACAGACTTGCGACCCCAAATTGCCACGTTTCAGCGATGAATAGCGCCCAGCAAGATGCGCAACGGCAAGCCGCGGCGATCGCCGATCGCTTCGTGCAGGCACGTCTGAACGCGACGTCCTTACGCGAATTCCCGGGGTCACTGCCCGCCAATCTCGACGCCGCCTACGCGGTGCAGTCCGCCGCAATCGCACGCTGGCCCGATGCGGTTGCAGGCTGGAAAGTTGCGATGCTCGCGCCCGGCTGGAAGGAGCGACTCGGCGAAGAGCGACTCGTCGGGCCGGTGTTTCGTAACGCGGTCTGGATCGCGGCCGGCGATCGCGTCGTTGACTTTCCGGCGTTCGAAGGGGGCTTCGCCGCGGTCGAAGCGGAGTTCATTTTCCGTCTGGGGCAGGACGCACCGCAGGGGAAAAATCGCTGGAGCGGCGATGAAGCCGCGGCCCTGGTCGCAGCGCTCCACGTGGGCGTCGAGACGGCCGGAAGCCCACTTTTGAGCATCAATGACCTGGGTCCATTAGCAATTGTCTCTGATTTCGGCAACAATTCGGGCGCTATAGTTGGTTCCGCGGTTCCAAATTGGCAGGGCCGCCCGCTGCATTCCATACCCTCGGAAACCTTCATCGAAGGTGTATCCGTCGGCCGAGTAAGTGCGGCCTCGGTGCCCGGAGATCCGATCGCGGCCCTCGCCTTTGCGCTCACGCGCTGCGCCCGTATGGGGCATCCGTTGAAGCGCGGCGACTTCATCTCGACCGGCGCAACGACTGGCGTTCACCAGATCCGTGCGGGTCAGAGTGCGCGCGTGAGCTTCGGTGAGCTCGGCGAGATTCACTGCCGCGCCGTGCCTGCCAGACGCATCGAAGCAGCGGCGCGCGCGGACCATAAGGCCGGCACGTCGTGCTGACGCGTCGCGGGTTGCTCCTCGGCGCGGGCGCTGCCATCGCCGGAATTCGACCCGCCCTGGCCAAGACATTCCTGACTGCGGCCGACGTTCACGTGGCCGGTTACCCCACGGTCGAAGCGATGCGCTGGATGGGCGAAAAGATCGCCCGCGAAAGTGGTGGCCGCCTCGGCCTGCAGGTGTATCACTCCGGCCAGCTCGGGCGCGAAAACGACACCATCAACCTCGCCCGCTTCGGCGTCCTCGACATCACGCGCGTGAACATGGCTGCGCTCAACAACGCGTTCCCGGCCACCCGTGTCCTGTCCGCGCCCTACGTGTTCGATTCGAGCGCCCACATGCGCCGGGCGCTCGACGGTCCCGTGGGGCGGGAGATCCTGCGCCGCTTCGAGCTCCGCGGGCTGGTAGGGCTTGCCTATTACGACTCGGGGGCCCGCTGCTTCTACAACGTCCACCGGCCGGTGAATGAACCGGCGGATCTTCACGGCCTCAAGGTGCGGGTGCCACCATCGGACATCTTCATCGCGCTCGGCCGCGCCCTGGGGGCGAACCCCACACCCCTGTCTTATGGCGAGATCTACTCGGCGCTGCAGACCCACCTGATCGACGGCGCCGAGAACAACTGGATCACCTTCGACACCAGCCGCCACTTCGAGGTCGCACGGTACTGGTCCCAGAGCGAGCACTCGTACTCCCCTGAGGCGCTGCTGATGTCGAAGCACCGCTTCGATGGCCTGTCGGCCCGGGACCAGGAGCTTCTGCAGACGGCGGCGACGGAGTCGGTGACGTACATGCGGACGCTCTGGGACCAGGCGGAGGAGGCTTCGAGGACCAAGGTGATCGCGGCCGGGACCCGCGTAAACGAGGTGGACCGGGCCTCGTTCCACCGGGCGGCCGCGCCGGTGCTCAAGGAATACCTGCAGAGCCCCGAGCTCGATGAGCTGTATCGGGGTATTCGCGCCGTGGCGTAGTTTCAGGCTGACAAGGGGCGCGATGAACATTCGGCAGGGGGGATGGGTGAGGGCGGGCCTGAATGGGCTCGCCCGGATCGCATCGTTCATCGCCGGCGCCTCGCTCGTCGGTATGGCGATCGTCGAAGGCTGGCAGGTCTTCGCGCGCTACGTCCTCAACAATTCCCCGAGCTGGACTGAGCCCGTGGCGCTCCTCTTGATGAGCACGGTGATGATGGTGGGGGCTGCCATCGGCACCCGGAGCGATGCTCATTTCGGGTTCTTCATCGCGGCCGAGCATGCGCCGCTGCGCCTGCGGCGCGTCCTGCTGGCCCTTGCACGACTGATCGCAGCGGCGGTCGGCTTGATGCTCTCGATCTGGGGCGGTCGGCTGCTCGCGGACGGGTGGAGCGTGCCGATGGCGGGCGCACCGCTGCCGCAGGGAATTGTCTTCCTGCCGTTCTGCGTGGGTGGGGCGCTGATCGTCGTGTTCTCGATCGAGCGCCTGATCACCTCTCCCGACTCGCGGACGGGGGCCTGAACCAGTGGCCATCGCGATCCTGTTCGGCGTGCTGCTCGTCCTGCTCGTGATGGGCGTGCCCGTGGCTTTCGCGCTCGTGACCGCGGCACTGGCGACTGTTCTGTACCTCGACCTGCCAGCGATCGTCGTCGTGCAGCAAACGGCGGCGGGCGCGGGCATCACCTCGCTCCTCGCGATACCGCTTTTCATCTTCGCAGGCGAGATGATGATGCGCGGGGGTATCTCCGAGCGTCTGATCGCGTTCGCGGCATCGCTGGTCGGCCATCTGCGCGGCGGTCTTGGGCAGGTCAGCGTGCTGTCGTCGCTCTTCTTTGGCGGTGTTTCGGGTTCGGCGATTGCGGACGTCTCTGCGATCGGCGGCACAATGATCCCGCAGATGGTCAAGCGCGGATTCGACCGCGATTTCGCGGTCAATGTATCGATCTCCGCGGCGTTGGTCGCGCTGCTGGTGCCGCCGTCGCACAACCTGATCCTGTACTCGGCGGCCGCCGGCGGATCGATCTCGATTGCGGATCTCTTTGCCGCAGGCATCATGCCGGCCCTGCTGCTCACCGCAGTGCTGATGGTGACGGGCTGGCTGATCGCGCGACGGCGCGGCTACGCCATCGAAGCGTTCCCGGGCTTCGCCGAAGTGTTTCGACGCTTCATCGCCGCGTTGCCGGGCCTGCTGCTCGTCGCACTCATCTTCATCGGCATCCGCGCTGGAATCTTCACCGCGATCGAGAGCGCATCGATCGCGGTGATATATGCCGTGCTGATCGCGGGCCTCGTGTACCGCAAGCTCACCTGGGAGAACTTCCTCGAGACCTGCTCGGGCGCGGTGCGCACTACGGGGCTTATCCTCTTCATCATCGGCGCCGCCGCGTCCTTCGGATGGCTCCTTGCGTACCTGCAGGTGCCGGCCGCCGCGGTCGAGTTTCTGTCAGGCATCTCGCACAACAAGAATCTCATCCTGCTCGTGATGGTGCTGACGCTGCTCGCGCTCGGGACCTTCATGGACCTGGCGCCGCTTATCATCATCTGCACCCCGATCTACCTGCCGATCGCCAAAGCAATCGGCGTCGATCCGGTTCACTTCGGCGTGATCCTGATTCTCAAAGGCGGCATCGGACTCATCACGCCGCCCGTGGGCTCCGTGCTCTTTGTCGGAGCCGCCATCGGCAAGATCAGCGTCACCGAGACGCTGCGCACGATCTGGCCCTTTTATATCGCCGCGCTCGCGGTGCTCTTCATAGTCACGTTCGTGCCGCCGATTTCACTCTGGCTGCCTGCGCTCCTGAAATAGCTTACGGATACTCTCGGCTTTTGGCGTTGATCGGCAAGGACCCCGGCACGTTAGATGCGACATTTGCATCTTTGCGTCAGGGTTTATCTGCTGCAGGTTGTTGATCCAGCTAAGGCGTAGCAGGATAGACGCAATGTTTCGGCATTTACATCGAGACATTCGTCTCTCTACTTATAGTTAGGCCGCAAGAATCACTTCGTATTGTCGGGAGGATGTGCGATGAGTCTCGCCGAAAACAAACAGATCGCCCAGGCCTTTTATGATGCAGCCAATCGTGGAGACATGGAGGACTGCGTGGGTCGGCTGGCCAGCGATGTCACGTGGACGAACATCGGATCGACAAAATACTCGGGCACATACGTCGGCAAGAACGATCTTGTCACAAGACTTCTCGAGCCCGTATTCGGGCAACTCAAGGCGGGCATTGTCTCCACCATAGACAACATGATCGCTGAAGGTGATGTCGTGGTCGTCCAGCTGAGGGGTAAGGCGGAGACGAAAGACGGGCGGCCGTACAACAACACCTACTGCCATGTGTTCAGAATGCGCAACGGCAAGATCGGCGATGTCACCGAATATTTCGATACAGAACTGGCAAGCACGGTCTTTGGGCGATGAGAGCTCGCCGCCAAGGTCCTGCGACGCAGGCAGCGTATGGCATCCGTACCCTCGGTGAGCTTCATGCGCGCGGGCGGAGGGAATATCGGCATCCTCTTCACTCAGCGCACGATGGATTCGCCGGAGCCACCGCAGGTGTTCACCGACTTCTGGACACTGGCGTATGGAGCTATGGGACAGGCATGGTTGCGCGATGCTCACCCGGCGGTTCCAGTCGCGAATACCCTGCCTGACTCAGAATGCGTTCATCACCACGCCCATGGGGCCCGCCGTGCCGGCGAGGTCGACGGAGTCGGGCGCAACGGTCACGCCGCGCTCAGGCTCCATGATTTCCCCGAGCGGCAGCTGGATCTGCAGGATGCGTTCGAATCGGGCCCGCGGCGTTGCAAGGCGTGCGCCGTTCGCTGCGTGAGTGAGCAGCAGACTCGTGTTGCTCAGCACACGGACCTTTCCACCTCGCGTGCTCAACCAGTTCGTCAGGGCAGTGCTGCGCCTCTCCAGAGTTCGACGCGCCTCCGCCGGCGTGAGCCAGTCTGTCTCAACTGTCGCCCTGACGGTAACCATAGGATAGTCGCCGCGTTGATTCGCTGCCGGCTCGGGAGCCCCGCGATCGAGGACGGCGCCCGTTCTGCTCGCGGCTACGCCAAGCATGGAAGCTATTGCGATGGCCGCTGCAATCAGTCGCTTGTTCTGCATGTCGCCTCGCTTGAGATTCGGCGCACTGCCGTTTCTCGTGTCCTGTCCGTTCAAGCCTCTTAGGGCTCCTTTGGGAATGATCATCAGTCGGCGCAAATGATGCGGGAGACCGAAGGGGAGAACTGTCAACTTGTTGACACTCGGAGGGGACGCGCCGCCCACGGAGAGCGACCCGAAGCGGCACGGTCGGCCGTATGCCTGGGCACCATGGCCGTCTCGCACAGGTCGATGTGCTCGACGATCAGGCTGCGGATGTCTGCTGCATGGGTGTAGGGACTCATGTGCCCAGCCCGAGGCAGCACTCGATCATGCGCGTTGGGCAAGACCTGCATGAGCACTTCCGTCACGGCGCGCGCAGGTCTGCGGGTGCGGCCGCCGACGATGAGGCGTACCGGAGCGCCGACACCCGCGTAATCCGCAAGCGTGGTCGAGAACTCCTCCATGATGCCGAACTCAGCCGCGACCTTGCCCACGGTCGCAACGATGGCCCGGCGGCGCTTCGCCGGCATGACCCACCAACCCATCCGGCCAATCCAGAAACTCATGTACGCCGCTGCAGCGCGCCGATGCCGGCCCATGTGAACTGCGGCCTGTACGCGCCCACCGACCGCACAAACCTCGGCCCACGCTGCTACGCGCCGAGCCTGCCTCAGGAGGTGAAACGCCACAGGCTCCACCAGCGTCAGACTCTTCGTTCCCCTGCCCAAGACGCGCGCCGCTTCCAATGCAACGGCGGCACCGTAAGAGTGCCCGGCCAGATGCACCCGACCGCCGGCGAGCTCGGCGAGACCAAGGATGACGTTCGCATCGGCCATCGGATCCAGTGATTGATGATTCGACCAGGTTTCGGACTGTCCGTAACCGATGAGATCCGGTGCCAGCACGCGATACCGGGTACTGAGGTCCGCAATAAGAGACGTCCACTCCCGATGAGAGGCGCTCGAGCAATGTGCCAGGATGACTGGCACTCCGCGGCCGACGTCGAGGTAGGCGATCCGGCGGCCATCGATGTTGATGGTGTTCAAGGTTCGTGCTCGTGCCACTCTCGGGGAATGGAATTGACCAGCAGTCGACGCAGATGATGGAGGAGACCAAACGGGAGAACTGTCAACTCGTTGACAGTTCCCCGGCGGTGCACTGTGCTTGAAAAGCGCCCGGATGAACGGGCGCGCCGCGACGTCAATCAGTCCTGCTTGGCAAGATTCCGCAGTGCGCGTGTGTTGATCACCGTCACGCTGCGTCGGCCCAGGCTGACCCAGTTCTTGCGCTTCCAGCTTTGCAGGTGCTGGTTCACGATCTGACGCGAGAGGCCGAGGAACTGCGCGAGCTCCTCTTGAGAGATTATCAGCCGGGTTCCGTCAGTAGCGTCGCGGCCATGAAGGCTCGTCAGGCTCAGCAGGCGCTTGGCAAGGCGTGCGGGCCCGCCGAGCAGCGTCGAATCTTCCATCGCCTCCGCGGTCCAGCGAACGCGCTTGCACAGCAGCTCGATCAGGTGCACCGCGAGATTCGGCTCAGTTCGCAACAGTGCGAGGAAGCGCTCGCGCTGGATGATGATGAGCTCCGTCGGCGCGAGTGCGGTCGCGGTGGCTGTCCGTGGGTGGCCGTCGAGCAGCGCGACTTCGCCGAACGCATCGCCCGGCTCCATGGTGTTCAGGAACACTTCCTTGCCCCCGGGCGCGCCGGAACTGATGCGAACGCGCCCCGTGACGACTCCGTAAAGCGCATCCCCAGGGTCACCGCGCATGAAGATTACGCCCCCCGCGTCGTAGGTGCGTCTTGCGGCCAGGGCCACCACCTGGTCGATCGTCGTCGACGGCATGCCGCGAAAGAGCCGGTTGCGCTCGATGATGGTTCTCGCGTTCAGCGGCAAAGGGGCTTCTCCTGCGCGAGGGGTGCTCGAGGGTGCCGGACTATATATCATTGCGTATTCCCTCAGCGATGCATCCCCATGTCCGCAGTCTCGGCTGCAAATCGCCTGATCCTTCTCTTTTTTTGCAGCGTAGTCCCGCTGCAGGCGTGGGCGCAGTACGACGTCGAGCCAGAGGATCGTGTCTGGCTGCGGGCGTTACTGGATTTGCGGCTCGTGCGCGGAGGTGCAGCGCCCAGCTGGACCGATCACGGTCCCGGCAAGGCACGCTACGGTGGCGACACCACGCAGGACGGTTTCGAGCGCGTCACGCGATTCGTGCTGTCGCAGCTCGCGATCGAATTCGGTGCCTCCCTTCCCGGCGACGTGCGCGCGCAGGTGCAGGTCAACGTGCAACCCGATATTGCCGATGACTACACGCCGTGGCTGACCGAAGCCTTCCTGCGCAAGGAATGGGGTGAAGAGGCAAGTGGCTGGGGACTGCAGGCGGGAGTCATGACCGTCCCCTTTTCCCTGGAACACACCGGCCCCGCGTGGTCGCCGCAATACGCGATTTCCGCTTCGGCCCTCGACAGCTGGCTCTGGGAGGAGCTCAACCTTGCGGGCGTCGAAGGCGAATGGTGGCATGAGACGAAAAACGGCCTGCGATGGGACGTGGTGTTAGGCGCAGGATATGGCCCGGACCAGCTGGGGCGCCTCGTGTCACTGCGTGGCTGGGCAATCGGGGACGGTGTGAGCGGAGTCAACGGCGATCTGCCACTCCCGAATGGCACGCGCATGGATACGTTCAACGAGCTGGATCATCGCCCCGCGCTCTACACGTGGATTACGTTCGGCGATGCAGATGAGCGAGCTGCTCTCAAGCTCGGCTTGTTCGACAACCTGGGAGATCAGGCCACCGCGGGTGTCTGGCACACGCGCCTTGTCGTCGTTGGCGCTGTCTTGCATCCGCACCCACGCGTCGATTTCGTCGCCCAATACCTCGGGGGCGAAGCTTATGTCCACAACAATACCAATGACAGCTCGCTGCGTGCGTATTACGCACTGCTGTCTCTGCATCACGAGAGGCAGCGGTTCAGTGTTCGTTACGACGACTTTCGCGTGAACGACCTGGATGGTGGACACTCAACGCGCGAGAACGGCCACGCGATCACCGCTGCGTACCTGGTCGAATGGGCCCTCAGGCACCGGATCGCCTTCGAGTACGTGTGGCTGAACAGCAGCCGCCCACAGGCCGCGGTGCCGGAGCCCTCCCAGGACGGCTGGCAACTGAGCTATCGTTTTCGTTACTGATTGCAGGCTGCACCGTGTACTCATTCAAGCTCCACGCGCTCTGTCCTGTGCTCGCAGTACTGCCCATCGCCGCGTCGCTCGCGGCCGGAGCCACGGTGTCTGGACGCGTGCTCGGCACCGATGGCCAGGGCATCGCTCAGGCTGTGGTGTTCGTGCAATCGCCCTCGGACTCTGAAACGAAGGTCTCCGGCGCAACGGCAACCGCGACGATGGATCAGATCAACAAGACCTTCGTACCGGGCGTGCTGCCGATCGTCGTCGGCACGCAGGTACGCTTCCCCAATCGCGACCAGATTCGTCACCACGTCTACTCTTTTTCGCGCACCAAGACCTTCGAGCTGCCGCTATACAAGGGTGAGGGTGCTCCGCCCGTGCTGTTCGACAAAGTGGGCGTGGTCAAGGTGGGTTGCAACATCCACGACTGGATGTCGGCGATCATCCTCGTCCTTCCCACTCCACACTTCGCGAAGACCGACGCGGACGGAAGGTTCAAGCTGATCGGCCTGCCGCCGGGCCCGTACACGCTGGCTGCGTGGCACGCACAGAGCGAGGAGAAGCTCGAGAGCACCGAGCAACGCGTGCAGGTCGCGGGCACTGATCTCGAGATCACCTTCCATCTTTCGCTTGCGCCTATCAAGCCGCGCCCGGCACTGCGCGGGTCCCGATGGGATCAATGAGGTGGTGGGGGCGCAGTCGCCTGCGCACCAAGATTTTCGTCGCGTTTTCCGCGCTGCTGCTGCTCGTATTGATCGCGACCCTGGCTCTCACTCAATGGGTCGTGAGCCGCGAAACCCAACGTACACTCAATGCCGAACTGCTCACGACCGGACAGGTCTTCGACGGCCTGATGACTGAACGCGCCGCCCGGCTCGAGACGAACTCCATTCTGCTCGCCAGCGATTTCGCTCTGAAGCGCGTCATCGCGACGCACTTCGACCCGGCTACCTACGACCGGGCGACACTCGCCTCCGCGGCCTTGAGTTATCAAAGTCGCATCGGCGTAGAGCTAATCTGGATCACCGACGAAGCGGGCGTGCTGCTCGCCAATTCGGGCGTTACGCGACAGGGCCACCGTTCGCTTGCAGAATTCTCCCCGCTCAAGGAGGCGCTCGAATCACAGCAGGCAGCCGGGGCGATCGCCGAGGTGGACGGCGTGCTGTTTCAACTCGTCGCGGTTCCGGTGTTCGGTCCCGATGTGATCGGGTTCCTCCTGCTCGGGCAGCCAATCGACGACGTGTTGGCGAAGCGCCTTAAGCTCGCGACCGGAGCGGACATCTCGTTCCTCACGCAGGATCGGATCTTTGCATCCTCGTGGCCCGCGCCGGTTCGCGATCGATCAGTGCCCGCGGGTGAGCATCGCTCTGCGTTGCTCGACGCTCAGGCTGCGCAGAGGACGGCGCTCCTCACGGTTGCGAGTGAGCGCTTTCTCGCGCTTGTCGTTCCCATTCATGCGCGCCTGGCACAGCCGCTCTATGCGCTGGTGCAGGGCTCCTATGACAAGGCGCTCGCACCACTTCGCGCCTTGCAGCGGCAGATCGCCGCGATCGGTTCGGCAGCGCTGTTGATCGCGCTGCTGATTGGCGTCGGTCTTGCGCGGGGCATTACTTCCCCGCTGCAGACGCTGGTGGGCGGAATGCGCGAGATCCTCAGGGGCAACCTCGGCTACCGCTCGCAGATTGCACGGGACGATGAAATCGGCTTTCTCGCCAAGTCGTTCAACGAGATGGTCGGAGGACTGCAGGAGCGCGAGCACATCAAAGATACCTTTGGCCGCTTCGTCTCGCGCGACGTCGCCGAGGCGGTGCTCAGCGGTCGCGTGCCACTCGAGGGAGAGCGGCGCGAGGTCAGCATCCTGTTTCAGGACATCCGCGGCTTCACCAGCCTGAGCGAGAAACTCGACCCGGGCGCGCTGCTCAGGCTGCTCAATCAGTTCTTCACCGAAGTGGTTGCAGCCGTTGAAGCCGAAGGCGGGGTCGTCAAGCAGTTCGTGGGCGATGGGGTGATGGCGCTGTTTGGCGCGCCCCAGGCGCATGCGGATCACCCGGAACGGGCGGTACGTGCGGCGCTCGGGATCGTCAAACGCCTCTCGGGACTGAACGAGCTCCTGGGCAAGCAAGGCGTTGCGCCGCTCGAGATTGGCGTTGGGATTCACAGCGGCGCAGTGGTTGCCGGCCTGATTGGGCCGGACAGTCGCGTGGAATACGGCGTCGTCGGCGATCCGGTCAACCTCGCCAGTCGCGTCGAGACACTCACCAAGGACGTGCACGCCACCGTCCTCGTCTCAAGCGAAATATCCGCACGGCTTGGCCCGGAGTTCGTCCTCGGTCGCACTGCCACGCTGCCCGTGAAAGGCAAGAAGCAACCCATCGAGGTCGTCGAGGTCTTGGGATTGGCGCCGGACATGTCGCATCCGCAAGCCCGATCAAGTGAGCGCCACTGAAACCGGCTATATCTAAGACGTGCCGATTAGAGAGCTGGTATGAACCCCGCTGGCAGAGCACTCTGGTACGTCGAGAGCCACTTCACGCGGGATGTTTCCCTGGACGAGATCGCGAACGTCGCCGGTGTCTCGCGTTTCCACCTGTCGCGCGCATTCGGTGCAGCGACAGGCTATTCGATCACGCAGTACCTGCGCGGTCGACGTCTCACCGAAGCCGCCCGATGGTTGTCCAATGGCGCACCAGATATTCTCACCGTCGCCCTCGAGGCGGGGTACGGCTCTCATGAGGCATTTACCCGAGCGTTTCGCGACCAGTTCGGTCTGACCCCCGAAGTCGTTCGAGCGCAGGGCCACGTGGACAACATTCACCTCATGGAGCCGATCAAGATGGACGAGACACTCATTGCAGATCTGGAGCCCGCACGATTCGAAAATGGTAAGGCACTGCTCATTGCCGGACTCGGAGAGCGGTACAACGGTGAGGGCATTGCTGGAATTCCTGCGCAGTGGCAACGCTTTGCTCCGTACCTTGGGAAGGTACCCGGCCAGATCGGCCGTGTCGCTTACGGCGTGTGCTGCAACTTCGATGACTCGAGCAACTTCGACTACATCTGCGGCACCGAGGTGACCGATTTCAACCGGCTCCCCGCCGAACTCGGCCGCATGCGGATACCCGCGCAACGCTACGTGGTGTTTTCTCATCGGGCTCACATCTCCGCGATTCGCCGCACCTGGAATACGATCTGGAACCGGTGGCTGCCGGAATCAGGGCACCAGGTGGCGGATGCACCGTTCTTCGAGCGCTACGGCGAGGAATTCGATCCAGTCAGCGGCGAAGGCGGGTTGGAACTCTGGATTCCGCTCAAGACCTAGCGAGCTATGTACGGCGTTCTTCTACTACTGCACGTTCTGGCAGCGACAGTCTGGACTGGCGGTCACCTGGTGCTGGCGCTGACCGTCCTGCCGCGAATACTCAAGGAGAAATCTCCTTCCGAACTGTTGCGGTTCGAGTCGGCCTACGAACGGATCGGGATACCTGCCCTGTTGATTCAGGTTGCGACGGGACTATGGCTTGCACATCGATTGGTGCCAGACGTGAGTCGATGGTTTGCCTTCGATGATCCAGTTGCACGCTTGATCGGCGCCAAGCTCGTTCTCCTGGCAGTAACGCTGGCTCTCGCGGCTGACGCTCGGTTGCGGATCATTCCGCGGCTGTCGCAAGAGAATCTGGGGTCCCTGGCCTGGCACATCGTCCCTGTTTCCGTGGTTTCCGTCCTGTTTGTGGTCATCGGCGTGTCCTTCAGGGCAGGATGGTTCTACTGAGCCTGGAAACGGCGGGCCGCAAGCGCGCGGGTGCTCGGGAGGATCTTGTGAGAAGTCGACTGATACGCGCCCGGTCCTCTGAGAATGGCATGCAGCAACCTGCGAGATCGTAACCATGCTCTACATGGTCGTTGAGCACTACAACCCCGGCGCCGCAGCCGAGATCTATCGGCGGGCCCGCGATCGTGGACGGCAACTGCCCGCCGGACTGGAATACGTGGACAGCTGGGTGGATCTTCAGTACTCGCGCTGTTTCCAGCTCATGCGCACCGACGATGCAGCGTTGTTTGACGAGTGGATCAAGGCCTGGAGCGATCTGGTCCGGTTCGAAGTCATTCCTGTGCGAACCTCGGCAGAGGCGGCACGGGCCATCGCAAGCGAGGCGTCCTGAGGGATATTGCCAGCAATGAGCTGCGCACCGTTGCTCGCGATCGCGTTGATGCTGGCTCATGCGACAGCGGGCGCGGGCGAGGTCAGCATTGCTCCGGAAACCGTCTCGGTGCACGACGGTGCGGTCACACTGCACGCGCTATTGTGGCGCCCCTCGGGCCACGCGCCATTCCCGGCTGTGCTGTTCACCCACGGCAGCGGACCCACGATGGAACCCGACAAACCCGCCACTCTCGGACCCCTCTTCGCGAAGCATGGCTACGTGTTCCTGTTTCTGTACCGGCGAGGCGCTGGCTTGTCCGCAGACCAGGGCACGTCATCCGCCGACCTGATGGACCGGGAAGCAGCGTTGCACGGACCAGAGGCACGCAACGAGTTACAGCTTCGCCTGTTGGAGACGGACCAGCTGAGTGATGTGCTCGCTGGTCTCGCATTCCTGCGCGAACGCTCCGATGTCGATGCTCGTCGCGTCGTGGTCGCCGGGCATTCGTTCGGCGGGATGCTCTCGTTGGTGGCGGCGGAGCGTGATCGGCGTGTAGGGGCGGTCATTGATTTCGCCGGCGGCGCCAGGAGCTGGAGTGACTCGCCCGCACTGCGAGCGCGACTTCTCGCTGCCGTAGACCGTATCACCGCGCCGGTATTCTTCATCCATGCCGCGAACGATTACTCGGTTGCGCCCGCGAAAGTGCTGGGCGCCGAAATGGCTCGACTCGGCAAACCGCACCGCGTGATGATCTACCCCGCAGTCGGCAAGACAGCAGCAGAGGGGCACGATCTTGTCTACCTGGGCGTTGCCACGTGGGAGCCCGATGTGTTCGCGTTTCTGGACGAATCGATGCGCGTCGAATCGCAGTAGATCGTCTGCGCTTGCGACTGATTCACGGCGCGGCTGCGCGACAAGGGGATTAACAATGGCACGTTCGTTAGTGCTGCCGTTGCTCGGTGTGCTTCTCGCCATCGCCATCACGACGACGATGGATGCCAACGGCTTGTCCGCGTACAGCGCATTACCGCTGTGTCCGTTGATGCTTCTCTTCTGGTACCTCGAGCTGCACTCGCGACAGAGCATGGGGTTCGTGTGGGGACGGCTACACGATTACGGGCTCGCCGTTCTCTATCCGATTCTCGTGCTCGGCGCAGTTACCGTAATAGTGACGGCCGCAGGCGCCGCCGACGTGGCGCAGACGGACTGGCCGAAGGCGCGCCTGAACTTTGCGCTCGTCACAGCCTCGACGATTCTCGTCGCCATCATCACCGAGGAAGGGTTCTTCAGGGGCTGGCTGTGGTCCGCTCTTACTCGCCGTGGCCAGACGGTCGCAAGTGCTCTGCTCTGGACGAGCATTGCGTTCGCGCTGTGGCACCTGTCGGCGGTAACGCTGGACACGGGCTTTGACCTGCCCCAGGCGCAGATTGCAGTATTCATGGCCAATGCTGCCGTCATGGGCGCGGTGTGGGGCCTGCTGCGAGCGCTCTCCGGTTCGGTGATCGTCTCCAGTGTGAGCCACGGTGTGTGGAATGGCGGCGCATATGTCCTGTATGGATTTGGCGGCAAGGTCGGCGCCCTGGGCGTGAAGAACACGGCGGTGTTCGGACCGGAAGTCGGAGTGCTGGGCCTCGCTTTGAACATTCTGTTTGCAGCGGCGCTGTGGTGGTGGTGGACAGGTACGCGTGAGGCAAGCAAGTGATCGACGGCGTCCGCTACGTTCACACCAACCTGATTGCCCGCGACTGGCGCTCGCTGGTGAAGTTTTACGAGTCCGTGTTCGGCTGCGTCTTCGTGCCACCCGAGCGCAACTACTCGGGGCCCGCACTCGAGGCGGGCACGGGCGTCCGCGGCTCATCGCTGCGCGGCATGCATCTGCGCCTGCCGGGCCACGGGCCGGCGGGACCGACGCTCGAGATCTACAGCTATTCGCGCGCTGCCGAGGGGCCGACTCCGGCCGTGAATCGTCCCGGATTCGCGCACATCGCCTTTGAGGTCGCCTCGGTCCCCGCCGCGCAACGCGCGGTGCTCGCGGCAGGCGGCAAGGGGGTCGGTGACATCGTGACACTCACGACTGCGGCGGGGGCGCGCGTCACCTGGTGCTACGTCACCGATCCGGAAGGGAACATCATCGAATTGCAGTCGTGGGCCTGAGCTTCAACGGTGGCGTGTATGCAAAGTGAGATGGACAAGCGACTGAAGGAACTTGGAATCGAGCTGCCTCAGCCCAGCAAGCCGGGCGCGAATTACGTGCCCTGCGTGCGCACCGGCAACCTGCTGTTCGTCACCGGGCAGCTATCGCAGTGGAATGGGGAACGACGCTTCATCGGCAAGCTCGGGCGAGAGTATCAGGTGGGCGAAGGGCTACAGGCGGCGCGCTTGTGTGCACTCAACGTGATCGCGCACGCGCGGGCGGCGCTCGATGGTGATCTGGATCGTGTCGTGCGTTGCGTGCGCATCGCCGGATACGTCAATTGCGTGCCTGACTTTGCCGGACAATCGCAGGTAATAAACGGCGCCTCCGATGTCTTCGTGAAAATCTTCGGTGAGGCCGGACGACATGCCCGCATGGCGGTTGGTGTCAGTGCCCTGCCATACGACGTGGCGGTCGAGGTCGAAGCAGTGTTCGAGGTTCGATGAGGCACGGGACTCTTGCGCGGCGCGCCGAGCCCTGACGACAATCGCCAATGCCCGTCAATCGCCGCGAAGTGCTGCAGGCTGGAGTGAGCGCGGCGGCACTTACCACCTCGAGCCGCTTCCTCATTGCCGAGTCTTCCGCGCAGGGGAAGGGGGGCGAGTACGAAGGCATCTTCCAGCGCCTCGACGAATTCGCCGAGCAGTACATGCGCGACATGAATTCGCCGGGCATGACGCTGGTGCTGGCAGATCGCGATGGGGTGCAACGAGTCGCCACCTACGGCCTCAGCGACCTCGAGCGACAGCGTGCGCTCAACCCTGAGGAGCTCTTCCAGATCGGTTCGATCAGCAAGTCCTTCATCGCGATCTGCCTGCTGCAGCTGTGCGATGAAGGCAAGCTGGATCTGCACCGGCCGATCGTCGAGTACCTGTCCTGGTTCCGGATCGATTCCGCGTTTGCCCCGATCACGGCGCACCATCTGCTGACACACACTTCGGGTCTGCCGGGAATGCAGCTCCCGGTGTTTCCTTCCGATCCGTCGCAGCGCCACCGCGCCGCGCACGCGCCCGGCGAGCACTTTCACTACAACAACATGGCCTTCATCGCATTGGGGCATCTCGCCTGGACGCTCGATGGGCGCGACCTTCCCGAGATCATCCGCAAGCGCATCGTCGAGCCGCTCGGCATGACCCAGAGTGAGCCGGCGATTACGCTCGACATGCGCGACCGCCTCGCCAAGAACTATTCTGTGTTCCAGAACGATCGGCCCTATCCGCGTCGCGGGCGCCTGAGCGAAGCACCCGCACTCATCCTGACGGAAGGGGACGGCTGCATCGCCGCGACGGCGCGTGATATGGGGCTGTACATCCGCATGCTGGCGAATCACGGGGCGGGACCGCGCGGTCGACTGCTGAGCGGCGGAAAGTTCGCGCTGCTCTCCCAGCCGCACATCCAGGCTAAAGAGTTTGGCCCTACCGCGAGTTACGGTTACGGCATCGCTGTCGACAAACTCGATGGACAAACCATCCTTCGCCACACCGGCGGCATGGTGTCGTTCATGTCATCGATCTGCGTGGATCTCGAGGCGGGAGTCGGCGCCTTCGCCTCGATCAATGCGCAGCAGGGCTATCGCCCGACGCCGGTGGTGCAGTTCGCAGTGCGACTCATGCGAGCACAACAAGGTCGCACCTCGCTCCCAGCCATCCCCGAGGCCAATCCGCCGACACGCATCGACAACGCCGCGGATTATGCCGGTAGCTACTCGAGCCCGTCAGGGCGCAAGCTCGAGCTCGCCGCCGCCGGACGCGAGCTCTTCCTGCTGCGGGCTGGCGCGCGAATTGCGATCGAGAGGAGCCCGGAACCGGATCGCTTCATCGTGCGCCATCCGGAATTTGAACGCTTTCTGCTCGTGTTCGATCGCAAGGACCCCGAGGATCCCAAGAGTGCGGTGGTCGAGGCCGGCTGGGGCGGCGACTGGTACGCCAATGCGTCCTATCAGGGGCCGACGGAATTCGCCTACCCGAAGGAGTGGGAGAGCTACGTTGGACACTACCGCAACGAAAATCCCTGGGTCGCGAGCCTGCACGTCGTGCTGCGCAAGGGTCGACTGATGCTCGACGGAGTGATTCCGCTCGAGGCAGCCGGCGAGCTCTTTTATCTTCGCGACGAGGAACACAACCCCGAATGGGTGCGCTTCGGCGAGATCGTCAACGGCAAGTGCATGCGCTTGAAGTTGTCGGGGGAAGACCTGTGGCGCGTGGCGACACCCTGACGCGCGCCGCCGTCCTGGTGTTGTCGGTGCTCGGCATCGCCACCGGTTGTCAGCGCGGCCAGGAAGCCGCACAACGCGCAGAGCCTGGCGGCACTGCGGCTCAGCAAGTGGCCGCCACGTACGTGGGGGGCGAGAAGTGTGCCGCCTGTCACGCCAAGGAGGCTGAGCTCTGGCGCCGTTCCCATCACGCACTCGCCATGCAGAGCGCGAATGCGTCAACGGTACTTGGTGACTTCAACAACACGCGTTTCGTCAAGGACGGCGTCGAATCCCGATTCTTCGTGCGCGATGGCCACTACTTTGTCCGTACCGACGGGCCCGACGGCAAGCCCGCGGAGTTCGAGATCACATACACGTTCGGTGTCGCGCCGCTGCAGCAGTACCTGATTCCCTTTCCTGATGGCCGACTGCAGACCCTCGGCATTGCCTGGGACACACGTGCAAAGGAGCAGGGCGGGCAGCGCTGGTTCCATCTTTATCCCGACGAGAAGATCGATCACCGCGACGTGTTGCACTGGTCGCGTCCGGCACAGAACTGGAATCACCAATGTGCAGAATGTCACTCGACGGACTTGCAGAAAAACTACCACGCCGACACGCATCGCTTTGACACAAGGTGGAGCGACGTGAATGTCTCATGCGAGGCCTGCCACGGCCCGGGATCGCGCCACGTCGCATGGGCAGAGAAAGGCGGGAACACGGATTTGCCGGATCACGGCCTGGTCTTTCGCCTCGCCGATCACTCGACCGCGCTGTGGACGTTCAAGAACGGTGAACCGATAGCGAAGCGCTCCACTCCACTCGACGTTCACGTGGAGGTGGAGACGTGTGCGCGCTGCCATTCGCGCCGGGCGCAGCTGTGGCCGGACTATCGTTATGGGGATCTGCTCGCGCAGACCCATCGGGTCGCACTGCTGGATGAGGGCCTGTACTTTGCCGACGGACAGATGCGGGATGAAGTGTACGAATATGGCTCGTTTCTGCAGAGCCGCATGTATGCGGCGGGCGTGACCTGCTCGGACTGTCATGAGCCGCACAGTGCGACGTTACGCGCGGCGAGCAATGCGTTGTGCGCACAGTGTCACCAAGAGGCGCACTTCGATACGCCCGAGCACCATCACCATCCTGCGGGCAGCACGGGCGCGCAGTGCGTCTCCTGTCATATGGCCGAGCGCACGTACATGGTGATCGACGGGCGACGCGACCACAGCTTCCGCGTACCACGGCCTGATCTGAGCGCAAGCCTCGACACGCCGGATGCTTGCACGGGCTGTCATGCGAAGAATGACGCCGCCTGGGCCGCGAACATCGTTGCGCAGTGGTTCCCCAACGGACGACAACACTCGCCTCACTATGGACAGGCAATTCACGCGGGTCGCGAGGCCGGCACGGACGCGCAGGGGCTCTTGCGCCTCACGGCCGAGGATATCGCACAGCCCGCGATCGTGCGCGCGACCGCGTTCAGCCTGATGGCCGCGTATCTCGATGCACAGTCGGTGGCGTCGCTCCAGAAGGGGCTGCGCGATGCTGATGCGCTGGTACGACGCGGTGCGGCTGAGGCCATCGGCGGAATTGGAGCCAACGACCGTGTCACGCTGCTCGCGCCGCTGCTGCACGATCCCGTGCGCACCGTGAGAATGGAAGCGCTCGATGCACTCCTCGGTCTGCCGCGCTCCGAGCTCGTGCCTGCCGATCAGCAGGCACTCGATGCCGCGATTGCCGAGCATCGCAGGATCAATCTCGCGAATGCCGATCGCGCCGAATCGCAGGTCAACCTGGGCTCGCTCGAAGCGCGCCTCGGAAATCTGGTGGCGGCTGAAGCGGCGTACCAGACTGCAATCGAGCTCGAACCCGCGTTCACACCGTCGTACATCAATCTCGCCGATCTATACCGAATGCAAGGCCTGGAAGACAAAGCCGAAGCGAGCCTGCGCCGCGGGGTCGAGATCGAGCCGCACGTAGCGGAACTCCACTACGCTCTCGGGCTCGCACTGGTGCGACAGAAGCGCCTGCCGGACGCGGCGAAGGAGCTCGCTCAGGCAGCGCGGTTGCAGCCCGAACAAGTCCGTTACACTTATGTCCACGCGATTGCTCTCAAGGAACTGGGCGATGCCAAGGGCGCGATCCGCCTCTTGACGACCGCGCAGCAGCGCCACCCAGCGAACCGCGAGGTTGTAACAACGCTGGTTCAGTTCAGCGCCGAGAGTGGCGACACCGAGGGCGCCCGACGCTGGGCGCAGAAGCTTGCGGAGCTCTCGCCGGGCGACCCGCAGGTACGACAATTGCTCGAGCAGCTCGGCGGTTCGTGAGCGGCCCCGACCGGGGCGGCTGAGCCGCCGGGAATTTTGTCCTATCACATTCGGAGATCGATCATGGCCGACAAGAAGATCATTGCAGTGGTGGGTGCCACGGGCGCCCAGGGTGGCGGACTGGTGCGCGCGATTCTCGAAGATCGCAACGGCGGCTTTGCCGCGCGCGCCATCACGCGGGACGCGAATTCGGACAAGGCGAAGACCCTCGCGCACGCCGGCGCTGAAGTCGTTGCTGCCAACGTCGACAATGAAGCGAGCCTCACCAAGGCACTCAAGGGTGCGTACGGCGCGTACTTCGTGACGTTCTTCTGGGACCACTTCTCGCCGGAGAAAGAAAAGGCCGAGGCGCTCAACATGGCCAAAGCGGCGAAGGCGGCCGGCGTGAAGCACGTCATCTGGTCGACGCTCGAGGACACGCGCAAGTGGATACCGCTGTCGGATAACCGCATGCCCACGCTCCAGGGCAAGTACAAGGTGCCGCACTTCGACGCCAAGGGCGAATCGGACCAGGTGTTCACGCAGCTCGGCGTGCCGACGACGTTCCTGTTGACCTCGTTCTACTGGGAGAACTTCATCTACTTCGGCATGGGTCCGAAGAAGGGCCCGGACGGCAAGCTCGCGATCGCGATGCCCATGGGCGACAAGAAGCTGCCCGCTATCGCGGCGGAGGACATAGGCCGCTGCGCCTACGGCATCTTCAAGAAGGGTGCCTCGCTGATCGGCAAGACCGTCGGCATCGCCGGCGAGCACCTGAGCGGTGCGGAGATGGCCGCAGCCTTGAGTAAGGTCCTGGGGAAGGAAGTGCGTTACAACGCCGTCACGCCGGAACAGTATCGCGGCTTCGGTTTCCCGGGCGCCGACGACCTCGGCAATATGTTCCAGTTCAACCGCGACTTCGAGGCGGACTTCCGCGCCGCGCGCAATCCTGACGTAGCACGGTCCCTCAACCCGGCTTTGCTGACCTTCAAGGCCTGGCTGGAGAAGAACAAGAGCCACATTCCGCTCGAATGATGTCGCGCGCAAGCGCCCTCGCTGCAGCCCTGTGCATCGTCGCCGTGACCGCGGGTGCGGCGGCGGCGCCCGCGAGGCCCAACGTCGTGCTCATCCTCATGGATGATCTCGGCTATGGCGACGTCGGCAGCTACGGCGTCACTGATACGAGGACACCGAACATCGATGGCCTGGCGCGCGCGGGCGTTCGTCTGACCGACGCGTATGCCAGCGGGGCGGTGTGCTCGCCGACGCGCGCCGCGCTGATCAGCGCCCGCTACCCGCAACGTGTGGGCATCGAGTGGGTACTCACGAGTGCGCCTGAAGATCGCGATCGGGGTCTGCCAGTATCCGGTAACTCGCTCCCGGCGCTGCTCAAGAAAAACGGTTACGTGACCGGCCTGGTCGGCAAGTGGCACCTCGGCTTCAAGCCGGAGTTCGGGCCGAACGCGCAGGGGTTCGACGAATTCTTCGGCTTTCTCGCCGGCGCGGCCGATTACTACGCGCACGTAGAGCCAGGCGGCGCAGCCGACTTGTACGAGAACACGCGTCCGGTGCAAGACACCGCTTATCTGACGGATGAATTCACGCGGCGAGCGGTGAACTTCATCGATCGACATGCGCTCGAGCCGTTTTTTCTCGAGGTGGCATACAACGCGCCGCACTGGCCGTTCGAGCCGCCCGGCCTCGCGCCGTCAGATCCGAGACGCCAGCGGCCCCTGCGTCCGCAGGCTAACGGTCTTCTCCTGTTCGAGATGCCAGACGATGCCACGCCCGCAACGCGTGCCGAGTACGTCAGCATGGTGGAACGCGCCGACCAGGGCATCGGAGAGATTCTCCAGGCGCTCGATCGCCATGGCATCGCGCGCAACACGCTCGTCATCTTCACCAGTGACAACGGCGGTGAGTGGCTGTCGCGCAATGCGCCGTTCTTTCATCGCAAGGCAACGCTCTGGGAAGGCGGCATCCGCGTACCCCTGATCCTGCGCTGGCCCGCACGCCTGCCCGCCGGGAAGACTTCGGAGCAAACCGCGATCACGATGGATCTGAGCGCGTCGATCCTCGCGGCAGGTGGCGTCTCCCTGCCCCCGGACTTTCATCCCGACGGCATCAACCTCTTGCCGACTCTCGCCGGCGAGAAGCCGCTGGCCGAGCGCCAACTCTTCTGGCGCCTTGTGCGCAGCGAGCGCCAGCAGAAGGCGGTGCGCTCGGGCGAGTGGAAGCTGCTCGTGGACGGCGGCCAATACCTGCTCTTTGACCTGAAGAGCGATTCCGGCGAGCGGAATGATCTCGCAGCCCAGCATCCCGACATCGTGAAGCGGCTGAAAGGCCTGCTGGGCGACTGGGAGAAGGACGTCGATCAGAGCCTAACGCCAGGCGCGCGGGTGGCGTTTGACAATCCACAGCGCATCACCATCGTCGGCTATGACGCAGATGCGATGGAGCCCTTCATCACGCGGGACGATCGTTACCTCTTCTTCAACAACCGCAACGATCCACACGTCAACACGAACCTGCACCTTGCACAGCGCGTCGGTGAGACAACGTTCGAGTACCGCGGCGAGCTCGCCGGCGCCAATTCGGCGGCGCTCGACGCCGTGGCGAGCCTGGACCGGGAAGGCGAGTTCTTTTTCGTCTCGACGCGCAGTTATGACAAGACTCTGGCCACGATTTATCGCGGCCAGTTCGACGGTCACACAGTCAAATCGCTGAGCCTGCTCGACGGCGTCTCGCTGCATCAACGCGGCATGGTGATGTTCGATGCAGAGGTCGCTGCCGACGGCAAGCAACTATTCGTGGTCGACGGCACGTTCACTGGCGGGTCGGTGCCGAAGGCCGCCGACATCGTGATTGCCGTGCGCGACGCTGACGGCTTCCGTCGCCTACCGGCGAGCGCCGAAGTGCTGAAGAACGTGAATACTCCTGCGCTCGAGTACGCGCCGGCGACTTCCGCGGACGGCTTCGAGCTGTTCTTCACGCGCCTCGATCCTTCGAGCCGTACCGCGCAGCCCGTCATCATGCGTGCCGTCCGCCGCGACGCCGAGG
Source organism: uncultured Gammaproteobacteria bacterium (assembly GCA_963695985.1). Classification (GTDB taxonomy): domain Bacteria; phylum Pseudomonadota; class Gammaproteobacteria; order Steroidobacterales; family Steroidobacteraceae; genus DATBVX01. The sequence continues at coordinate 151,182 of CAVOIC010000011.1, read as the reverse complement.
GCGTGTTCGAACCCCCGCAGACCGTGAGTGCCATCACCGGCTTCGTCGAGGCACCTTCACTTTCGGGCGACGGACGCACTCTCTACTATCACAAGCTCGAAGGGGATCGCTTCGTCATCTATCGCGTGACGAGGTAAGCGCGGGATTCACCGCAGCGCGCGACGCACGTCCGTTGCCTGTCCCAGCCGCTCGTAGGCCCGGGTCAGCGCGATGACGAAGCGCCGTGCGCCGCGCAGTTCCTCCGGGAACACATTCGGTAGCGCAAAGAATCGCGGGACGTCGGCCGCGGCGCTGTTGCGGCAGGCAGTGCCGATCTCGAACAGCTGCTCCGCCAGCGGATCGACGACGCGGACGGAATCGTGGGCGCGCACGCGCACGAAGTGCATCCATGCCGCCACCGGGATGCACAGCCGGTCGATGGGCCGGCCGACAGCCATGCTCTCGGCAATCGTGCCGAATAGACGGAATGGCAGCTTCTGCGAGCCGTCCCACGCAATCTGCGCCAGCGGATGGCGCATTTCCGGATTGCGGAAGCGCCGCAGAATAGTCTCGATGTACTGCTGCAGATCGAGGCCGCGTGGCGCGGTCACGCCCGGCAGGATGTCCTGCGTCATCAGCCGGCGAACGAAGGCCGAAAGGTCCGCGTCCTGCATCGCCTGCAATACGGTCTCGAGACCGGCGAGTAACCCAAGGTACGCGAGCGAAGAATGTGCGCCGTTGAGCAGGCGGAGCTTGGCGCGATCGTAGGCGGCAACGTCGTCGGTGAGCGTCACGCCGACTGATTGCAGCGCGCTGAGGTCGCTACGCGGATCCTGCTCGATCACCCATTGCAGGAAATTCTCGCGCTGCACCGGCCAGCGGTCCGTGACGCCAAGAGCCCGCGCGACGCGTTCGCGCAGCGCATCGTTGGTGGCGGGTGTGATGCTGTCGACCATGGTGCGCGGAAATGCCACGTGCGCTTCGATCCATTCCGCGAGTGCTGCGTCGAAGCGTCGCGCAAACTGCAACACCGCATGCTTCAGGCGCAGGCCGTTATCGACCAGATTGTCGCAACTCACGACGACGAAGGGTTCGAGCCCGGCTGCACACCGCTGCCGCAGCGCCTCGGCCACAAATCCAACCAGTGTCGACGGCGATCGCGGCGTCCGCAGGTCACGGCGGATCTCCGGATGCTCGAAGTCGAGGCCGCCGCCGGCACCGAGGCAGTAGCCCTTTTCGGTGACGGTCGCACTCACCATGTGCGTCTCCGGCGCCACCATGCGCGCGACGACCAGGGCCGGATTCTCGGACGCTACCAGCACGTTTCGAATCGCACCCACGACGCGAAAGGAACATTCCTTATCGAGTATCGCAGTCGTATAGAGCCCGCCCTGGGGAAGTAGCGCGTCGCGCACGCCCGCGCTGTGAAGCGCCACTGCGCAGATCCCCCACCGCGGATCGCGGTGCAGGAGATCGTCGAGGTAGTTCGCCTGGTGCACACGATGAAAGGCGCCGGGCCCGAAGTGCACGACGCCGGTGCGAACGGCGGCCAGATCGTACTCGGGAATGCGCACGCCGCTCGGCAGCCGCGGCAGCTCGCCCAGCGACAGAAAGTCGGTCACTGCGTGGTATGCGCAGTCACAGTGTGACCCCGCCCTTCGAGATGGCGATTTCGCGCTCGCCCGCGTCGTCGCAGTGCGACCGCGCCGTCATGGCGCGGGGCTATGCGCCAGAGGGCCGGCGGCGTGGCGAGATGAGGCTGGGCAGCCATGGCAAGCGAAAGAATGGCACAAAGGACTGGGAAGGAGCCCATAATAGCTGCTAAGGTAACCGGTGTCATACCGGGGCTCGATGACCCCCGTGGCAGCAGCCACGCCCAGGCGCGTTATTCTTGCGGGAGAATCATGGCGACGAGAACGATGGCCAAGAAGAATCGTCACCGAACGGCGGCGCGGACGAGTGCCACTGCGCCGAGCCGGGTGGCGGGTGAAGCCGCACGCGCGCCCATACCGAGGCCGAAGAATCACAAGCACACGATCAACGACATCGCGCGGCTCGCCAACGTCTCGAAGAAGACCGTCTCGCGGGTGATCAACCAGTCGCCCTTCGTGCGCGAAGAGACGCGGCTGCGCATCAGCGAGATCATGCAGAAGGTCGCCTACACGCCCGATCCGCAGGCGCGCGGTCTCGCGTTCCGGCGCTCGTTCCTGATCGGCCTGGTGTACGACAACCCCAACGCGAGTTTTATCGTGAATATCCAGGAGGGCGCGCTCGGCCCGATCCGTCGCTCCGGCTTCGAGCTGGTCGTGCATCCTTGCGACCGCACCAGCGAATCCTTCGTGGCCGACGTGCGTCACTTCGTCACGCGCCAGAAGCTCCACGGCGTGATCCTCGTGCCGCCGGTCTCCGAGGACGCCGCACTCATCCGCATGCTGAAGGAAGTCGATTGCCGCTACGTGCGCCTGTTGTCGGTGCCGCTCGATGAACCCGCCAACATCGTGCTGTCCACGGACCGCGATGCCTGCAGGCAGGTGGCCGAGCACCTGGCGCAGCTGGGGCATCGTCGCATCGCGATGATTGCGGGGCCCACGGGATTCCGCTCCGCGCACGAACGCTTCACCGGATTCACCGCCGGGCTCGCCGCGCACGGTTTGAGCTTGCCGCCCGAGTACGTCGTCGAGGGCGCGTACACCTTCGATTCGGGCGTCGCGGCGGGCGAGATCCTGCTGTCGCGATCGCCGCGTCCGACCGCGATCTTTGCCGGCAACGATGAAATGGCCGCGGGCCTGTACAAGGCGGCGCACCTGCGGGGGCTCAACATTCCGAACGACCTCTCGGTGGTGGGATTCGACGACACGCCGATCGCCTCGCGCATCTGGCCCTCGCTCACGACGGTCCGCCTGCCGATCCGCGATATGGGCCGCATGGCGGCGGACAAACTCATCGCGAGAGTGCATCGGCACGAGAGTTCTGCAGAAGCCGATTCCACCGTCCTTCCGCACCTGGTGCTCAGGGGATCCTCCGCCAAACTTCCCGCCTGAGAGCCCGCTTCACCATGGCCAGAACGCTCGCCGTACACGAGGATCGCCTGTTTCCGGCGGATCCCGCCGTGCGTGCGATCGCCCGCGCTCTGTACCAATCGGTGCGCGACCTGCCGATCCTCAGCCCGCACGGACACACCGACGCCGCCTGGTTCGCGCTCGACGAACCGTTTTCCAATGCCACCGAACTGCTGCTCGCGCCGGACCATTACCTCTATCGCATGCTATACAGCCAGGGAATCTCGCTGGATGAGGTCGGCGTGGCGTCCAGGCGCGGTGCGTCGCGCGCCGAGCCGCGCGCGGCCTGGCGAGTGTTCGCGCGCCACTACCAGCTCTTTGCAGGCACTCCCTCCGCGCTGTGGCTCGATTACGTTTTCGCGAAGGTGTTCGGTCTCGATGTGCGTCTCGATGCGGAGACCGCGGATCACTACTTCGACGCAATCGGTGCGCAACTCGCAACGCCCGCGTTTCGCCCACGTGCGCTCTTCGAGCGCTTCAACATCGAGGTGATTGCAACCACTGAGTCGCCGATCGAAACGCTCGAGCATCACCGCACGATCCGCGCCAGTGGCTGGCGCGGCCGTGTAATCACGGCCTACCGGCCCGATCCGGTCATCGACGCCGAGCACCAAGCGTTCAAGTCCGCGCTGTCGAGGTTCGCAGAGCTCACCGGCGAGGACGTGTTCAGCTGGCGCGGGTATCTGGCCGCGCATCGCAAGCAGCGCACCGTGTTTGCCGCCGCGGGTGCGACCTCGACCGATCACGGCCATCCCACGGCGACGACAGCCGATCTGCCGGCGAGCGAGGCGGAACGGCTGTTTACGCGCATCGTGAAGGATGATTTCAGCGCCGCCGATGCCGAACTGTTCCGCGGGCAGATGCTGGTCGAAATGGCGCGCATGAGTCTCGACGACGGGCTCGTCATGCAGATCCACCCCGGATCGTTTCGCAACCACAACCGCTGGCTGCACGAGCAGTACGGCCGCGACAAGGGTGCAGACATTCCACAGCGGACCGATTACGTGCACGCGCTCAAGCCGCTGCTCGATCGTTTCGGCAACGACACACGCCTCTCGCTCATCGTGTTTACGCTCGACGAAAGCACGTACAGCCGCGAGCTTGCGCCGCTCGCCGGCCATTACCCGGTCCTCAAGCTGGGTCCAGCCTGGTGGTTCCACGACAGCCCCGAAGGCATGCGCCGCTTTCGGGAGCAGACCACGGAAACCGCGGGGTTCTACAACACCGTCGGCTTCAACGACGACACACGCGCGTTCCTTTCGATCCCGGCGCGCCACGATGCGGCGCGGCGCGTCGACTGCGCGTTCCTGGCGCGGCTGGTGAGCGAACACCGGCTGCTCGAGGACGACGCGCATCGCATCGCGCAGGACCTCGCATACCACCTGCCGAAGCGCGCCTACAAGCTCGATCAACCGGCGGAGGCCTGAAGGCCGCCGCCGTTCTCAGCTGGAGCCAAGCCAAATGCGCATCAAAGTTCTGCAAGCTACCCATCCCGAGATGATCAGATCGCTCGATACGGCGCGGTTGCGCGAGCTGTACCTGGCGAGCGAGATCTTCGCCCCGGGCGAAATCTGTCTCACCTACAGCCACGTCGAGCGTTTCATCGTTGGCGGAGCGCAGCCGCTCAAGGAAGGACTGAAGCTCGCCACGGCGAAGGAGGTCGGATCAGATCCCTTCCTGGCGCGGCGCGAGATGGGGGTCATCAATATCGGCGGCGTTGGGCATGTGACGATCGATGGCTCGCACTACGAGCTGGGCCCGCGCGATGGCCTCTACATCGGCGCCGGGAGTGCCAACGTCCTCTTCGAGTCGAAGGATGCGGCAGCCCCAGCGAAGTTCTACCTCGCCAGCTCGCCGTCGCACGCCCATCACCCGAGCGTGCGCATTCCGGTCGCGGAAGCGAAGCCGATGCCGATGGGTGCGCCGGAAACTTCCAACGAGCGCACGATCTACCAGTACGTGAACCCCGACATCTGCAAGTCCTCGCGCATTCCTAGCCTCCGCCGCGTCCGATTACGTGCACGGCGCCATCCTGCCCGTGGATGGCGGTTGGCTCGCGCGCTAGCACCTTTACATCGATTGCGTAAATGACCGAGCCGTCGCAGGTCCACGGTAGTTCCGATCAGGGCAACTCGCGCGTCGAGTGTGGGTCGATCGAGTAGGGATAGATGCGCTCGAGGAAACGCGGCTGTGCACGCACCCGGTCGATCCAGGCCATCACATTGCGATAACCCTCGAGCGGCAGCCCGGCATCGCCCGCCACGTGCGTGTAGGCGAACAGGGATATGTCGGCCACGGTGTACCGATCACCGACGATGAAGGGGCGCTGTGCGAGCTCGCGATCGAGAGCGGCGAGCGCCTTCAGTGCACCGGCGCGTTTCGCTTCGATCATCTCCCGCGGGCGGCGCGGCAACTTCTCCGTCAACGTCCAGTAACGCAGCGAGCCCGCCGTCGACTGGATGTAATCGGCCTCGAACGACATCCATTGCAGCACTTTCGCGCGCTCGAAGCTGTCGCCGGGCAGGTAGGGTGTCCCTTCGGCGAGAAACACGAGGATCGCATTCGACTCCGAGAGCACGCGTCCGTCCTCGAGGCGGATCGCCGGCACGGCGCCGGTCGGGTTGATGGCGAGATATTCGGGACGCTGCCCCTCGCCCGCGAAGATGCTCACGATCTCGGTGCGGTAGGGCCGGTTCAGATGGTTGAGCAGCAACCTGATCTTGTAACCGTTTTGCGAAGGCAAGTAGTCAAACAACGTAAGCATGTCCGCAAGTCCTCCCTTTGCGCGCCATTATTCGCGTGCCGGGCCCGGGCGACACTCCATTTCTTGCGCTGGTATTGAAAGGCTATGGAATCGGGACGACCTGGTAGTTCGTCGAATCCCTGATCTGCTCGACCCGATCGACGAAGTAGCGGGTCTCGGCGAAGCAGGAGGTGGGAACGAAGGGGTGCTCGGTGTAGTGCAGTCTCACGCGCCGGCCGATCGATTCGTTCATGGATCCAACCAGCGCCTCGTCGCGCACGCTGAAGTACCAGATTTCCGGTGCGACACCAGCGACTACGTATAACGCCAGCTCCCCCTCGTAGGTCTTGCAGATCCAGCCCTTGCGGGAGAATTTCTGCAGCACCCCGGCGCGCTCACCGTCGGAATAGTTCCAGCTGAGCGTGAACCACGTCCACAGGACCACGAGCAGCAAGACGATCGCTGCGAGCCACGCAAACATGCGCCCGAGATGCGAAAGGAAGCTCGGTCTGGTCGTGCTGTCCACGTTCTACCGGAAGCGATTCAGAATCTTCTCCAGCCCCTTCGAACCCGGGCTCAACTTCGCGTACGGCATGCTATTGAGCGGCGCGGCGGGCGTGTCGTTGAGATCGTGAAAATCGGTGACAGCCGGCTCGACGTACAGGAGTCCGGTGAGGAACTCATGCTCGGCGAGCTTGCGCTGGATGTACGAGTACGCGGCCGGGCGATCGACGGGATTGTAGTTGTGATCGATCTTGCGCAGGTGCACCTGGCTGCCATCGTGCATCGTGACCGGCAGCGCTTCGCCCGCAGCATACTGCGCCGTGATCTCCTGCAGCGGCGCGACGAAGTCCGTGTGCACGGCCTCGTGATAGTGCTCGCGGGTGAAGGCGTAGCTCTTGGTCGAGCCTTCGTGATCGTTGAAGGTCACGCACGGCGACAGCACGTCGATGAGAGCGAAACCCTTGTGCTTGAAGCCCGCCTGGATCAGCGGCACCAGTTGCTCCTTGTCCCCGGAGAAACTGCGCGCTACGAAGGTCGCCCCCAGCGAGAGCGCGGTGAGCACCGGATCGATCGGTTGCTGGGTGTTGGCCTCGCCTTTCTTCGCCGTGCTGCCGACATCGGCCGACGCGGAGAACTGCCCCTTGGTCAACCCGTACACACCGTTGTTCTCGATGATGTACAGCATGTTGATGTTGCGGCGGATCGCGTGACAGAACTGGCCGAGCCCGATCGAGAGCGTGTCGCCATCGCCTGAAACACCAATGTAGTAGAGGCCGCGATTCGCGGCATACGCACCAGTGGCGATCGAGGGCATGCGGCCGTGCACGGAATTGAAGCCGTGGCCGCCGCTCACGAAATACGCCGTGGTCTTGGACGAGCAGCCGATACCGGAAAGCTTCACGACATTCTGCGGCTCGAGCGACATGCCCCAGCACGCTTCCGTGATCGCGGCGGTAATCGAGTCGTGCCCGCAGCCTGCGCACAGCGTCGACATCACGCCCTCGTAATCGCGGCGCGTGAGACCGAGCTCGTTCTTCGGCAGGCTGGGATGGGCGACTTTGGGTTTCAGTAGGTAGCTCATGAGCCGTACACCTTATTATTCATCCGGCCGCTCCCGCAATCCGGCTCTGACCCTCCCCGACTTCAGCCAGTATCCCGTTCACGATGCACTCGGAGGAGATCGACAGGCCGCTGTAGTGCAGGATCGAGCGCAACTTGGTCTTGTCCACGGCGGTCTCGAGCGTCAGGAGCGAGCGCAGCTGCGCGTCGCGGTTCTGTTCCACCACGAACACGATCTCGTGCTGGTCGAGGAAGTCGTCCACTTCCCTGCCGAAAGGGAAAGCGCGGATGCGCATGTAGTTTACACCGATGCCGCGCGTCTTGAGAATGTCGAGCGCCTCGTGCACCGCGCCGTCGGAGCTCCCCACCGCAACGATGGCGACATCGAACCGGCCGCGCTGTTCGATGATCGCGTGCGGCATGAGTCGCGCGGCTGTCGCGAACTTGCGCTTCAGCCGATCGAGCACGATCTGGTATTCGGTCGAATCCTCGGTGTAGCCGCCGTACTGCGTGTGTCCCGAGCCGCGCGTGAAATACGCTGCCTTCGGGTGCACGCCGGGCAGCGTGCGGTAGGTGATGCCGTCCTCATCCAGATCCCGGTAGCGGAAGAACCTGTCGAGCTTGAGCACTTCCTCCTTGCTCAGGACCTTGCCGCGATCCGGCTGGTAGCTGTCGTCCCACTTGAGATCCGGACACATCCAGTCGTTCATGCCGATGTCGAGATCCGAAAGCACCATGACCGGTGTCTGCAGACGCTCGGCGAGATCGAACGCCTTGACGGCCAGATAGAAGCACTCTGCCGGATTCGCCGGGAACAGCAGCACGTGCCGCGTGTCGCCGTGCGAGGCGTAGGCGCACAGCAGGATGTCGGCCTGCTGCGTGCGCGTCGGCATGCCGGTCGAGGGCCCGACCCGCTGCACGTCAAAGATCACCGCCGGCACTTCCGCGTAATAGGCAAGGCCCAGGAATTCGTTCATCAGCGAGATGCCCGGACCGCTGGTCGGGGTAAAGGCGCGCGCGCCGTTCCATGACGCGCCCAGCACGATGCCGATTGCGGCGAGCTCGTCCTCGGCCTGGATGATCATGAAGTTCTTCTTGCCGGTCTCAGGGTCCACGCGCAGCCTCTCGCAGAAGCTCTTGAATGCATCCATCAGCGAGGTCGACGGCGTGATCGGATACCAGGCACCGACGGTGGCGCCTGCATACACGCAGCCGAGCGCAGCCGCGGTGTTGCCGTCGATCATGATGTAGCCGCGGGTCTTGTCCATGGGCGTGACCCGCAGCGGCAGAGGGCAGGTGAAGTTCTGCTGCGTGTAGTTGTAGCCGAGCTCGATCGCCTTGAGATTCGCCGCGACCAGGTTCGCCTTCTTGCCGTAGGTCTCGTTGAGCAGTTCCTTGAGTTTCTCCAGGTCGATGTCGAGGAGCGCAGCGAGCACCCCGGCGTAGGCGATATTCTTCATCAGGATGCGCGAACGCACGCCCTGGAAGTTCTCGTTGCAGAGCTGCGCCAGCGGCACGCCGATGATCGTGATGTCATCGCGCTTGAGGAGCGTCGAGCGCGGCCAGGTGGAGTCATAGATCAGGTAGCCGCCGGCGCACACTTCCTGGAGATCGCGGGCGTAGGTCTCCGCATTCATCGCGACCATGACGTCGATGCGGCCGGAGCGCGCGACGTAGCCTTCCTTGGTCACGCGGATTTCGTACCAGGTGGGCAGGCCCTGGATGTTGGACGGGAAGTAGTTCTTGCCCATCACCGGCACGCCCATGCGGAAAATCGCTTTCATCAGGAGCGTGTTGGCACTGGCGGAGCCCGTGCCATTGACGGTCGCGATCTTGATCGCGAAGTCGTTTACGCGCTCTTGCGCTGCTCGGTCGGGCATGAACGGTCCTCGTCAGTCGCGTGCGGAATCAGGATGCTGGACTTCTGCATGTCCCAGGCGGCAGTCGGGCAGCGCTCGGCACACAGTCCACAGTGCACGCACAGATCCTCGTCTTTCACCATCACGCGGCCGGTCTGCGGCAACGCGCTCGAGACATAAAGCGGCTGCTGCAGGTTGCGCGCTGGCGCCTTGAGACGCTGGCGCAACTCGGCTTCTTCACCGTTATGCGTGATGGTGAGGCAATCCACTGGGCAGATGTCCAGGCAGGCGTCGCACTCGATACACAGCTTCGCTTCGAACACGGTCTGAATGTCGCAGTTCAGGCAGCGCTGCACTTCAGCAGCCGCCTGTTCGGGCGTGAAACCGAGCTCGACCTCGATGTTGAGCTTCTTGAAGCGCTCCTTGAGACCGACGTGCGGCATCAGCCGCCGCTCGGTGGGGTTGTAGTCGTTGGCATACGACCACTCGTGCATGCCCATCTTGCGGCTCTGCAAGTTGACGCCGTTCGGCAGCCGGTCGGTGAGCGACTGACCCTGGCAATGCTTGTGAATCGAGATCGCGGCCTGGTGCCCGTGTTCCACCGCCCAGATGATGTTCTTGGGCCCGAAGGCAGCATCGCCGCCAAAGAACACGCCCGGTCGCGTCGACTGATACGTCACCGTGTCGACCACTGGCACATCCCACTTGTCGAACTCGATCCCGAGATCGCGCTCCACCCACGGGAAGGCGTTTTCCTGGCCGATGGCGAGAATGACATCGTCACAGGGGAAGAATTCCTCACCGACGATGCGTTCCGCCTTGATGCGGCCGCGATCGAGGTCGTACTCCATCTTGTCGAACATCATGCCGACGAGCTTGCCGCCCTTGATCACGAAGGCCTTGGGCGAATGATTGATGACGATCTCGACGCTCTCTTCTTCGGCGTCCTCGAGTTCCCAGTCCGAGGCCTTGAAGAAGCCGCGCGGTTTGCGCGCCATCACCTTCACGCTGCTGGCACCGAGCCGCAGCGAGGTGCGGCAGCAGTCCATCGCAGTGTTGCCGACACCGATGATCAGTACCTTTTCTCCGATCGATTCGATGTGGCCGAAAGCGACCGATTCGAGCCAGGTGATGCCGATGTGGATGCGATCGGTATCGTGCCGGCCCGGCAGGACCAGCTCCTTGCCTTTCGGTGCGCCGGAGCCCACGAACACCGCGTCGAATTCACCCGAGGCTAACAGGGCACGCATGCTGTCGACACGCTGGCCGAGGCGCAGATCCACGCCCATGCCGAGAATCTGATTGATTTCCTCGTCGAGCACGTCGGCCGGCAGGCGGAAGGACGGGATGTTGGTCCGCATCAACCCGCCCGGCTTGTCGAAGGCTTCGAAGATCGTGATCTCGTAACCGAGCGGCAGCAGATCGTTCGCCACGGTAAGCGAGGCGCAGCCCGCGCCGATGCAGGCGATGCGCTTGCCGTTCTTCGCCTTCGGGATCTGCGGCAGCCGATCGCTGATGTCATCGCGCAGGTCCGCAGCAACGCGTTTCAGGCGGCAGATCGCCACCGGCTTCTTTTCCACGCGACCGCGGCGGCAGGCGGGCTCACACGGCCGGTCACATACGCGGCCGAGAATCGACGGGAACACGTTCGACTCGCGATTCACCATGTAGGCATCGCTGAAGCGGCCCTGGGCGATGAGGCGGATGTATTCGGGTACATCGGTGTGCGCGGGACAGGCCCACTGACAGTCGACGACGCGGTGGAAGTAATCCGGATGCCTGGTATCCGTGGGATTCATTCGGGTGTTAAGTGAGTTTGAAATAAGGGGGGCGGACCTTGCGACCCGTCCCCCTGAAGAGGTTTCAATCGTGCGCGGCCCTTGACTCCTCGACCTGCCCGGCGTGCCGCGCGCCGGGGTGGCGCACTGGTGCGCTAACTGTAATGGCGGCTGAAGCGCAGGAACTGTGCGCCGTCCATGAGCCGCTCAAAACTCTTTTCGGTGACATGTACCAGCTCTTCATGGTCTCCCGCTTCGAGATAGATGTCGCTTTGATCGCGGAGCGAGGCCTCCACGATCGTCGGTACTCCGTATTCTGCACCGAGCGCAGGCACGGCACCGCTTTCGCAATCGGCGAACAGGCGCCGGATCTCCTCTTCGGTCGCAAGCCCGAGCTTGCGATGCAGGGTCGAATTCAGCACCTCGGTCAGGATGCGATGCGTCGCCGGCAGCACCGCGAGCACATAGCCCTGCTCGTCCTTCAGCACGACCGCCTTGGCGATGCAGTCGCCCTTCACGTGTGCGGCCTCCGCGACGCGCGAGCCCGAGACCGCATGCGGATGCCGCAGGATTTCGTGGTCGATCTCCTTCATCTTCAGGGCCTGGTGAACCGTCGGCGCAATGCTCATGGTCGCCCCCTTCCCTGCAGTTGAACGGAAAGCCGCAAGTATAGGCACCGCGCAGGCGAAGTCACGGTGCGCGGCGGTCTTGAGCGACCCGAGCCTGGCGGACAGATGAGCCCACAGCTTCACCTCGCCTGCAGCCAGTTGTTGTGCGCCGCAGCAACGTTTGTGCCCCCATCCTCATGGCGAAAGTCAGGCAAGGCGGCCTGATAGGCAATAATCCGATTCATGTCGGATCCCCGGCCGGTCGAACTGAAGTTGCGCCGCAAGTCGCGCATGCTGGAAGTGAGCTTCGAGGATGGCAAACGCTTCGACCTGCCGTTCGAGTACCTGCGCGTGTATTCGCCGTCCGCCGAGGTGAAGGGTCACGGCGCGGGACAGGAAGTGCTTCAGTTCGGCAAGGAAAACGTACAGGTCTCGAAGATCGAGCCGGTAGGACAGTATGCCGTACGTCTCATCTTCGACGACGGTCACGATACCGGACTGTATACGTGGGAGTACCTCTACGAGCTCGGCGGAGATTTCGCCGCGAAATGGCAGCGCTACCTCGACCGGTTGGCGCAATACGGATATGAGCGCAAGCCGGTGGGCGGCGCTTCGAAGTAGCGGTCTGCCAGCTGCCCACAGGGCGATTTTCGCGGCAGGGACCGACCCGGTGCGGGGGTGCCCGAGGTCCAGTTGTTTTTAATGATCTTCGGACGCCGAGACTGTAGCGCCGATCAGCGGGTGCGCACAGACCCCCGGAAGAAGTCCCAGATTTCCTGCACCGCGTCGACCTCGCGGCTCACGCGGCCCACGAGCCATTCCCACGCATACGTGGCGCCCATCGGCCAGGTGTGACCCCCGCCTTCGATTTCGTAGAGACGCAGCTCAACCTGGTCGCGACAGGGGCCGGCTCGATGCACGATCAGAGCGGTTTCGTCTGCCAGATCGCGATCGACGCGTGCCTCGACCACCGGCGCCGGACAGCCGTCCAGCGCAATCCAGCGCGCGAAAGTGTCCGCGGTCGACCAGACTTTCCCGCGCGTGAAGCCGAGTACGCTGATCTTGCCGCCGGCCCAGGGCACGAGCGGATCCGCCGTGCCGTTGAAGATAGCCACCGCGACGGGCCGCCCCGGTTGGCAGCGCGGCCCGAGCTGCTCGGAGAGCGAGGCAGTGACCGGAGCGACTGCAGCAAACGTCTCGGCCGCATCACACGCCAGCCGATAGGACATGAGGCCGCCGTTCGAAATGCCCGTGGCGTAGACGCGCGCGCGATCGACATGGAACTCATCCATCATGAGTGCGACGAGCGCCTGCAGGTAGCCGACGTCATCGACGTTGTCGCGAGCAGTTTGGGTGTCGAGATCGCGCCCGTCGTTCCAGCTCCGATCGATGCCATCGGGATACACCACGATGGCACCATCGCGGTCAGCCAACCGGTTGAACCGGCTCTGCGTAAGCAGCTCCATCGCCGCGCCCGATCCGCCACCCCCATGCAGCACCAGCACCAGCGCCGGCGATGACGCGCGGGCCGGCGGCAGGTACAGGCGATAGGTGCGCTCGAGGCCGCCGTGCTGCAGGCGAAAGCACGTGGATTCGAGCTTGCCTTTCAGGCGTCCACGCGAGGACACACAGTCAGACGACGCGCCATTGCGGGCGGTGTCGTCCGCAAGAGCGGGCGCTGCCAGACAAGCCTGCAGCGGTGAGGCCACGGCCAGCAACGACGCCAGCGCTGCCTTCCAGCACCGCCGCGGTCCATTCCGGCGCACGAAGGTCGGATTCATGAGAACCAGTACAATCCTCGGGATGGGCTCGACTGACAAGCAGGATTCCGCGGACCGCACTGCGGATTTCGGGTTCGAACGGGTCGCCTGGGACGAGAAGGCGCGCCGCGTCCGCGGCGTGTTCGAATCGGTCGCGGGCAAGTATGACCTGATGAACGACCTCATGTCGGGCGGCCTGCACCGGCTATGGAAGCAGTTCGCGCTCTCACTCACGGGCTTGAAGGAAGGTCAGCAGGCCCTGGACGTCGCCGGCGGAACCGGCGATCTCACCCTCGGTCTCGCTCGCCAGGTCGGCCGTAGCGGGCACGTCGTGCTGTCCGACATCAACGCGGCCATGCTGGAACGCGGCCGCGAACGGCTGCTCGATGCCGGCATCGTAGGCAATGTCTCCTTCTGTATCGCCGACGCCGAACACCTGCCTCTGGCCGACCAGAGTTTCGACTGCGTGACGATTGCGTTTGGCCTGCGCAACGTCACCGATAAGCCGGCGGCGCTCGCTTCCATGCGGCGCGTGCTGCGGCCCGGCGGTCAGCTGGTGGTGCTGGAGTTCTCACATCCGACGCTGCCCGGGCTGAAGTCGCTTTACGACGCGTACTCGTTCCGCGTACTGCCGCTCCTCGGGCGCATCGTGGCCGGCGATGCAGATAGCTATCGGTACCTCGCCGAATCGATACGTATGCACCCGGACCAAGAGACCCTGCTCTCGATGCTGCGCGCAGCGGGCCTCGAGGGTTGCCGCTATCACAACCTGAGCGGCGGCATCGTGGCTGTGCATCGCGGCTATCGTTACTGAGTGGCTGCAGGGCAAATGATCCTGGAACAGATTGCTGCAGTCCTGAATCGCAATGTTGCGATGTCGACGCATGCGCAGGAGCTCGCGGCTCGCCTCGAAGGACGATCCCTGGCGCTGCACGTCGAAGGCCTGCCGCTCAAGGTGAGGGCGAGTGTGGGCTCGGGCCAGGTTGCTCTCACCAGCGACACGGGACCGCCAGCGGATGCAACCGTCTCGGGCACTCCCATCACGTTGTTAGCGCTGCTGGGCGCCGATGCGGGCAAGCGGCTGCGATCCACCCCGGTCACGATCGTCGGCGATGCCGAAGTCGCTGAATGTTTCCAGGAGCTGATGCGCGCTGCGCGCCCCGAGTTCGAAGAAGAATTGTCGCGCCACATCGGTGACGTCGCGGCCCACCAAGTGGGCAATTTTGTACGAGGCGCCGCGGACTGGGCGGGCAAGGCGGCATCGACCTTCGCCGCCAACGTCGGCGAGTACTTGCAGGAAGAAGGCCGCGACCTCGTCACCCGCACCGAGATGGACGAATTCCTCCACGACGTCGACGAGTTGCGCGAAGCCGCGGACCGGCTCGCGGCACGCGTGTCGCGGCTGGCGAGGCGCACCAAGTGATGAAGCCACGCGTGGTGCTGAGGCTGCTGCAGATCCAGCACGTCCTTGTCAAGCATGGGTTCGGTGATTTCATTTCAGCCACGCACCTTTACCGGCCGTTCCGGCTGGCGCTGTACCTGGCGCCGTGGACCTGGTTCGCACGCGACCGCGGGCTGCCCCGCGGTGCGCGCCTGCGGCTGGCGCTCGAGGAACTCGGTCCGATTTTCGTGAAGTTCGGCCAGGCGCTATCGACACGCCCCGATCTGCTGCCAGCCGACATCGCCGACGAGCTCGCAAAGCTGCAGGACCAGGTGCCGCCATTCCCGGGGGCGACGGCACGGGCGATCGTCGAGGGCGCTTACGGACGCTCCCTCGACGAGGTGTTCGAGACGTTCGATGAGACCGCGCTGGCTGCCGCATCGATCGCGCAGGTGCACGCCGCGACGCTGCGTGGCGGCACCAAGGTGGTAGTCAAGGTGCTGCGCCCGGGCATGGCCGAGGTCATCGGGCGCGATCTCGAGGTCCTGCACACGCTCGCTGCACTGGCCGAGCGCTACTGGCGCGACGGGCGGCGCCTGCGCCCGGTGGAGGTCGTGCGCGAGTACCAGAAGACCATTCTCGATGAGCTCGACCTGCTGCGCGAGGCGGCGAACGCCTCGCAGCTCAAGCGCAATTTCGCCGGTTCGAACCTGCTCTACGTCCCCGAGGTGTGCTGGGACTATTGCCGCAGCGACGTCATCGTGATGGAGCGCATCTACGGCATTCCGGTCAATGACGTCGCGCGGCTGCGCAGCCTCAAGACCAACATCGCGCGCCTGGCCGAGAACGGAGTGGAGATCTTCTTTACCCAGGTATTCCGGCACAACTTTTTTCATGCCGACATGCATCCAGGCAACATCTTCGTGATCGCGGACGACCCGGAGCATCCTCGCTATGCGGCGGTGGACTTCGGCATCGTCGGTACGCTGAGCCCACGCGATCAGTACTACCTGGCGGAGAACTTTCTAGCCTTCTTCGACCGCGACTATCACCGAGTCGCCAAGCTACACGTCGACTCCGGCTGGGTGCCGGCCGATACGCGCATCGATGAGCTCGAGTCCGCGGTGCGCACGGTCTGCGAGCCGATCTTCAACAAACCGCTCAAGGACATCTCCTTCGGGCAGGTGCTGCTGCGCCTGTTCGAGACCGCGCGGCGCTTCAACATGGAGGTTCAGCCGCAGCTGGTGCTGCTGGAGAAGACGCTGCTCAACGTCGAGGGCCTGGGCCGGCAGCTCTACCCGGAGCTGGACTTGTGGAAGACCGGGCAGCCGATCCTGCGCGATTGGATGCGCGAACGCATGAGTGGACGGGCG
The DNA here is from genome assembly GCA_963695985.1 of uncultured Gammaproteobacteria bacterium. Lineage (GTDB taxonomy): Bacteria > Pseudomonadota > Gammaproteobacteria > Steroidobacterales > Steroidobacteraceae > DATBVX01. The sequence goes on along the minus strand of CAVOIC010000011.1, from coordinate 135,079 downwards.
ATCGTTGAACGGCTGCGCACGCAGCTGCCCGACCTGGCCGAGGCGGCCAAGACTCTACCCCAGCTGCTGCAGGGAATGATCCAGCAGGCGGCGGATGGTCGCTTGCGATTGCGGGTGGAAACTCCGGGACTAGACGAGCTCAAGCGCACCGTGCGCGAGACCAACGCGCGGCGCGATGCCATCACGGTCGCGGGCGTACTGCTCCTCGGCGGAATCGTGTGGCTCGCTGTAGGGCGTATCCCCAGCTGGCCCGGCTGGGTGCTGTCAGCGACCGGCGCGCTCTGGCTCTTCACCGGATGGCGACGCGAGTAACAACGAGAATTCGGAGGAGTTGATGGGAGCACCGTCCCCCGACGCCGACGCCTCAGCCCCCGGAGCGATCAGCGACAGCGGCCCGACGCTCGAGGCGTTCCGCTTCACCGGCTCGGGCGGTGAGTACTTCCGCATCTGGATCGTGAATCTGCTGCTCAGCGTCGTGACGCTTGGGATCTACTCCGCGTGGGCCAAGGTACGGCGCATGCGCTATTTCTACGGCAATACGCATCTCGCCGGCGATGTCTTCGAATATCACGGCCAGCCGCTGCAGATCCTGAAAGGTCGCCTGATCGCCTTCAGCATATTCTTGATCTACGTCCTGGTCTCGGCGGTGTCCGAGACGGCGGGCAAGTTGCTGGCAGTCGTGTTTTTCTTCTTCGTGCCATGGCTCGCGGTCAAGGCGCTCAGCTTTCGTGCACGGATGAGCTCGTATCGCAACATTCGCTTCAACTTCGAGCAGGATTTCGGCGGCGCCGCCAAGGTCTTCATCGGCTTCACCGTGCTGGTAGGTCTGACCCTGGGCCTGTTCTTCCCGTACTTCTCATACGCGCGCTACCGGTTCGCCATCAACAACACGAGTTACGGCACGGCGCGACTCGAACCTGTTCGCGGGACCCGGAGTCTTCTACTGGATCTACTTCAAGGCGCTGCTGCTCTACATCGTCGCGATCGCCATCGGTGTCGTGGTGTTTCGCGCCTGGAGCCACGCCGGCATCGATATTCTCAGTGATCCGCGCAAGTTCGGCGCCGTCCTGCCCAAGCTCGTGATCGTGTTCCTGCCGCTGCTGCTCGCGGTCGGAGCGTTTCTCAACAAGAGCCTGCAGAACGCGACCTTCGGCAATGTCACCATCCATAGGCATCGTCTCGTCAGCTCCATGCAGACCGCACCCCTGTACTGGCTGTACCTCAGCAACACGGCGCTGATCGTCGCGACGCTGGGCCTCTTCATCCCGTGGGCACACGTGCGCATGGCGCAATACCGCTATGCGCGGCTCGCGCTCGAGATTCATGGGAGCCTCGATGAGTTCGTCGCCGCTGAGTCGCAGGCCACTGCCGCGACCGGCGAGGAGATCAGCGAAATGTTCGATGTCGACCTGGGGTTATGACCCGGCTCGCCGGGCAGTACTTCGATGGTACGAGTTCCGCGCGCCGTGCGGTCGAGCTCGAGATCGGTACGGATGGCCGTGTACACCTAAGCGGACTCGCCGAGCCGCGCCAGTACCACCTGGCTGAAGTCGAGATCTCCGAGCGCATCGGCCAGACCCCGCGCCGGCTGCGTTTTCCAGACGGCTCCGTGTGCCAGGTTCTCGACAACGACGCGGTCGATGCCGCGCTCGAAGCACTCGATGCGAGCAGTGCCCAGCACGACGTGCACCGGCTCGAGAGCCGCTGGGCCTACGCTATTCTGGCCTTGGTGGCGCTGGTAGGCGTCGTGTGGGCGGGAATACAGTTCGGGATTCCCGCGCTCGCACGCCATGCCGCCATGCTGTTCCCGCCGCAGGCCGACACTATGTTGGGCGTGCAAGCGCTGGATCTTCTGGACCGCAGCTACCTCGCGCCTTCGAAGCTGCCGCCGCAGCGCCAGGAGCAGCTACGCGCGGAGTTTGCACGCATGACGCGCGAGCTGCACGACCCGCATGAGTATCGCCTCGAATTCCGGCAGGGCGGCGAGCTCGGAGCCAATGCGTTCGCGCTGCCCTCAGGAATCGTGGTGATCACGGATGAGCTGGTGCAACTGGCGCAGGCGGACCCGGAGCTCGAGGCGGTCCTCGCCCACGAGATCGGCCACGTGGTTCACCGCCACAGCCTGCGCATGCTGTTGCAGAGCTCCGCCACCTCACTCCTCATGATCGCGCTCACCGGCGACGTCAGCTCCGCCTCGGTACTGGTGGCGGGCGTGCCGACGGCCGTGATTCAGGCCAAGCACTCGCGCCAGTTCGAGGTCGAGGCAGATGATTACGCGTACGCGTGGATGGACCGCAACGGCGTCTCGCATCTTTACTTCAACACGATTCTGCAGAGGCTGCAGGAGAAATACGGCAAGGGCGAGGGCGGCGCGCTGAGTTGGCTCTCATCGCATCCATCCACGGCCGAGCGCATGCGCGACTAGCGCCAGGCGCCGCTCCTTACATGCACGTCGGCGGAGTCTGCTCCTTGAGCTCGATCCAGGTCGCCTGCGCCCGCGCGCACGGCTCACCGTCGTCATCATAGACCGCCGTGCCCACGCGGTGCTTGCGGTTCTCACTGCCAATGCGCCAGCCGAGCACGACGCACGATTCGGCGGCATGCACGCGGCGATCGATCTTGGCCGCGATCTCGCCCAGCATCATCACCCGGTATTCCTCGCGCGCCGCGAAGTATCCGGGGCAATCCAGCGCGGCCCACATGAACTCGGCGCACACCTTGCCGTCCGCGGCGCAGAGCGATTCATCCGGCATCCACGGCGCCGCGACGATGCCGCTGTCGCCCCACTCTCCCGGAAAAATGCGCAGGCCATCGCCGCGCGCGCGTTGCGGACCGCACACAAAGCAGGTCGGGAAGGCGTGCTGCCTGAAGCCGGCATAGGAGCGCGAGGCGTTGAGTGCGGCAACATACGACGGCGGGCTCGCCGGCACCTCGAGCTGCAGCGTGTGAGGCTCAGCCTCGGCGATCAGCTCGCCGTCTCGCTTCACTTCCAGCCGGCCGTCGTCATGGCGATGGACCACGAGCGGTGCGTTGAGCGGCGGTGGCTTTCGCAGGCGCACGCGCACCGGCACGTTCGACTGGTTGGCGATCATGCCGGAGACATAGCCGCCGTTGCCGGAGTCGGGCGGTCCGCAAAAGCGCGCGCCGATGGTGATGATTTCCACGCGCAACGCTCAGGTAACGCTGGGGCGCTCGCAGCCGCAGCGCCAGCAGCTGGTGAACTGCGGTTCGAGCCGCTCGCGACAGGCCGGACACTGCCAGGCGGTGCCGGAGCGATACACCCCTGCGAGCTCCGCCGCCACGGCCTCGGCAGCGTGCTCGTGCTCCGATTCATCGACTGCCCACAACTGCGGCCAGCCCTCGACCACGGGGATCTCGCCGATCGCGCTGCCCAGGTGATAGTTGCGCAGCACGCAGCGAATGCCGACGTTCTCGAGCAGGTTGCGCATATGGGCGACCTGCACGACCGATTCAGCGCTGTAGATGAGTTTCATGCTTGCGGCGAAAGTGTGGCGCAGTCGGCACCGACGCTAGCGCCGCCTGCTGCGGGGGTCAACCACGTGGCGCTTTCCACTCAGCGGCAACGAACTCGAAACTTTCGGCCTCGCGACGCCAGATGACGCGTTCCGGCTTCAGTGTCAGGAACCAGGTGAACTGCTGCAGCGGCCGGGGAGGCTTGAAGGCGTCGGCGCGCAACACCGCGACGGCTGCGCCGTGCTCGGGATCGCGAACCGAGGCGTAGCGAATGGCGCCCGCCTGCGCCTGACGCGCGAGCGCAGCGAACTGCTGCGTCGGGCCGTATTCGGAAGGGTGCCCCCAACGCGAGTGATCGCGCCGAAAGGGCGCGCGGGTGAGGTCGACGGCGCGCGTGTCGATGGCAGCCTGGAACACCGTCTGTGGCGAGGGACCGAGCGTCTCGAGGCCGGCGGAGTCCATCAGGAACCGCCAGCGCCAGTAACCGAGCTCAGCGCAGGCCGTGCGCACGGCTTCGGCGCCGTACCACACACCCGATTCGACCGGTGCACGAAAGCGCGAGCCGAAGGGTGATGGATAGCGAAACGGTGTGGCGAGTAGGTAGTGCAGCCGCACCGCGTCCGGCGGCACCGGCGGCTTGCTCGCCTCAAGGATGCGCTCCAGGGCGAGCTGCTCTTCGGCCGTCGCCACCAGGCGCAGGGTCGACGCGACGTGCTGCGCCTCGACGGCACGCCACAGCCGACGCCGCAATCGGATCAGCTCAGACGCGACCGCGTGAGGCGTCCAGGTAGTGGACGGCACGAACCAGTCCCTCGGCGCTGCGGATCAGCTCGACCGGCTTTTCGCCGAGTGCGCGATTATCGCTGTTGAGCCAGGCGCGGGCCGCCGTGTCGTTGGAGCCGACCAGCGAATCGAGCGAGCGGAACAAGCGTACGAACAGCGCCCCGAGCTCCCATTCCTTCTTGCCGCTGTCGAGCGCGTAAGTACCGCTTGCCATGCGTGACACCGTCGCGGGACTCAGACCGAGGATCTCGGCCACACGTGACTGGTTCAGTTCCAGCAGCGCCGCGGCCCGCAGCACCGCGCCTGTCAGCACCCGCCGCGGCTCGATCTCAGGCTTGATTGCAGTTCTAGGCATAATTTCAATAGAAACTTAGCTGCCAGTTGCATTCTATAGAAAGTATGCTCAGGCGGCAAATCGCCCCTGCCGGATGCCATCACCCGTGCGCCAACCTGTCAAGCGCGCAGGGAGTTCAGCAGGATGCGTGGATCGGCGCGTTGCTCGAGTGCTTCCACCAGCGCGGACCCTACGACCACCCCATCGACGTGACCCTGCAGGCGCCGCACCTGCTCCGGGCCGCGAATGCCGAATCCCGCGCATACAGGCAACCGTGCCAGCGCACGCACGCGATCGAGATATTCGAGGACCTCTGGCGGCGCGGACACGGTCTTCCCGGTCGTGCCGGTCATGGTGACGGCGTACACGAATCCCTGACTGGCAGCACACAGCATCCCGAGCCGGTCGGGTGGCGTCACCGGGGTCACCATCTGCACCAGCCCGATGTGGCGCTCGTTGAGCGCGCGCCTCAGTTCCTCGCTCTCCTCGTGCGGCAGATCGGGGACGATGAACCCCGATACTCCGGCCCCTGCAGCCGTCGCGGCCAGCCGCGGCAAACCGAAGGCGAGCAGCGGATTCAGGTAGCTCATCATGACCAGCGGTGCCAGCGGTCGCGGCTCGAGCCGTGCCAGCTCCTCGAGTATCCAGGCGAGTGTGACGCCCGCCTGCAGCGCTGCGTGACTGGCCCGCTGGATCGTCATGCCATCGGCCATCGGATCAGTGAAGGGCACGCCGATCTCCACTACGTCCGCTGCCGACGCAATAGCGAGAAGATGTTCGCGGAAGCGCTCGCGTGAGGGAAATCCCGCGGTCAGATATCCCACCAGCGCAATGCGACGGGACGCGGCGGCCTTCTGGAGGGCGGCCGTGATCGCCTCCCCTGCCACGCTCATCCGGGAGTTTCCTTCAACAGCGTACGCTGCAGTGTCGGCATGTCCTTGTCGCCACGCCCGGACAGGCAAATGAGAATGCGCTTGCCCGGATGCGCACTCGCCCAGCGCCGTGCGCCCACGAAAGCGTGCGCACTTTCGAGTGCGGCCAGGATGCCTTCGCTGGCACAGCACTCCGCGAGCGCCGCCAATGTTTCGTCGTCCGAGGCGTGCTCGTAGCGCACGCGTCCAAGCTCCTTGAGCAGACTGTGCTCGGGCCCGACCCCGGGATAGTCGAGACCGGCCGATATGGAATGGGTCTCCTGGATCTGGCCGTGCTCGTCCTGCAACAGGAACGAGTAACTGCCTTGCAGGACACCAGGCCTACCAAGGGACAGCGTCGCGGAATTCTCGCCCAGGCCCGGACCCCGTCCGCCTGCCTCCACGCCGAGCAGCTGCACGTTCGCGTCTGCCAGAAAGGGATGAAACATCCCGATGGAATTCGATCCGCCGCCGACGCAGGCGACGACCACATCCGGCAGGGCGCCGGCTTGCTGCAGCATCTGGCTACGTGCCTCGCGACCGATCACGGACTGCAGTTCGCGCACGAGCAGCGGGTAAGGATGCGGACCGACCGCGGAGCCCAGCAGGTAGTACGTGTTGAGCGGATCCGATACCCAGTCACGCAAGGCTTCGTCGATGGCGGCCCGCAGGGTCTGATCGCCGCTCGTCACGGGGACTACCGTCGCACCCAGCAGCTTCATCCGACCGACGTTGGGTGCCTGACGCTCCATGTCTATTGCGCCCATATAGACCGTGCACGGCAGTCCCAGCCGTGCACAGGCTGCAGCGGTCGCCACGCCATGCTGGCCCGCACCGGTCTCGGCGACGATGCGCCGGGCGCCCAGGCGCCGCGCCAGCAGCGCCTGGCCGACGGCATTGTTGATCTTGTGGGCGCCAGTGTGCGCGAGGTCTTCGCGCTTGAGCCACACCTCGGCGCCCCAGCGCCGCCCCAGCCCCCGGCCGTGGGTGAGCGCGGTCGGCCGACCGGCCCACGTGTGCAACTCATCGAGGTACTCGCTCTGAAAGTCGGTGGAGTGCAGGTAGCGTTGCACGCCGGCCTCGAGGCGCCCGAGCGCGGGCATCAGCGTTTCGGGCACATAACGACCGCCGTAAGGGCCGTAGCGGCCGCGCACGTCCGGAAAGGCGCCGCTCGTCAGGCGCTCCAGCGTTACTGGCACGGGGCTTTCATGCTTTGCGGCTTTCAAGGTGACTCCGCTCCGGTGAGTTCTGCACGCTGCGCACCGCGGTGACGAACTCCGCCATACGCCGCGCGTCCTTCACACCTCGTGTGCTCTCCACGCCGCTGCTCACGTCGACTCCGAATGGCCGTACGCGCCGGATCGCTTCAGCCACATTGCCGGAGTGCAGTCCGCCCGCGAGGATGAGTTCCGTGCGCGCAGCAAGCCCTGCGGCTCGTTCCCAGTTGGTACTCACACCACGACCGCTCACCGGGCCCTCGAACAACAGCCGCGCGGGAAGCTCGGGTGGGTCGGGCTCATCGGACCGCAGCACCGGAAGCACTCCCAGGCTGTCGGGCAAGTCGAGCGCCGCGAGGTCCTCGACATCGGTCTGCAGGTAGTCCGGCTCGAGATGGCGCACGATCTCATCGACCAGCTGTTGGTCGGGGTGACACGTCACCGCGATGCGCAGCAGGTCGCGCGGTGCCTGCGCGCCCAGTTCTCCGGCGCGTTGCGGCGTGATGCGCCGGGCGCTCGGCGCGAAGACGAACCCGATCGCATCGACACCGCACTCGATCGCAGCCACCACGGCCGATTCGCTGGTCATGCCACAGATCTTGATGAACATCGCCGCCGTGACCCTAGGGTTTCGCCAGCGCCGCCCTGCCACCTTCGAGCATCGCGCGCAGCAGCGCCTGCGGCTCGTCGTCGGCCATGAGCGCGCTGCCCACCAGGACGAGTTGATAGCCCGCGCGTGCGAGCTGCGCTGCATCTTCCGCGCCGCTGACGCCGCTCTCCGCAACGCGAGGAACTCCGCCAGGGAGCTTCTCCGCCAGTGCTTCGAGTCGTCCGGGAACAACTTGCAGCGTGTCGAGGTCGCGGGCGTTGACGCCGACCAGGAGCTGCTCGCGCCGCCCGGCGCGCTCGGCGACAATCTGACGGGCGCAGGCCAGATCCTCCTCGTCGAAAGCCTCGAGCAGCACGAACATGTGCAACATGGCGGCGCAGTCGAGCAGCTCGACGATGCGGCCGTGATCGAGCATGCGCAGGATCACGAGCACGCCGCCCGCACCGAGGGCGCGGGCTTCCATCACCTGGTAGGGGTCGACGAGAAAGTCCTTGCGCAACGTGGGCACGCCACGCGGCGCCAGAGTCTCCGAGGCGCGGGCGAGGTGGGCCATCGAGCCATCGAAGCGGTATGGTTCCGTCAACACGGAGACGGCCATCGCGCCACCGTCGGCGTAGGCCGCAACCCGGGCGCACACGTCCTCGCTCGCTGTGCGCAGCGCGCCGGTGGCGGGAGATCTCAGCTTCAGCTCCGCGATGATGTCGAACCCCTCGGCACTGAGGGTGAGCACCGGAGCCGGTGGCGCTTCTGATGCTCGCTGCCACAACGCGTCCCTGGTTTCGACACTGCGAGCCTGGGTCACGCGCTCCAGACTTGATCGCGCCATCTCCGTGAGGAATCCGCTCATCACCGCTCCCCGAATGCAGCCAATCCCACCAGCAACTCGCGCGCACGCCCCGAGTCGATGGCCTGCGCCGCGATCGCGACTCCGTCACGCGGGTCGGTCACCTGTCCCACGAGCTCGAGCACCAGTGCCGTCCCGAGCAGGAGCGCATCGCGATGTGCACCGCGATCCTGGCCCTCGAATACCGCACGCAGAGCCCCCGCATTGTGCTCTGCATCGCCGCCGGCGAGCTCGGCCGCAGCGCAGCGACGCACGCCAAAAGCCACCGCGTCGCGCATGGTACGCGTGACCTGACCGGGCCGGACATCGAACAGGCTAAATGGCCCTATGGGCGTCGGCTCGTCCCAGCCCGGCTCTCCGTGGACGACGAAAGCCCGTTCGACGTTCATGCGGGCGAGGGTCTGCGCCAGCAGTTCCGCGGCAGCCGGGTCGAACGCACCGATGAGGTGGAATGCGGGTTCGGCCGGGTTGGCCAGCGGGCCCAGCATGTTGAAAACGGTACGCACGCCGAGTGCGCTGCGGATGGGCGCCAGTGCCTTGAGGGCGGGATGGTAGTGCGGCGCAAACAGGAACGTGAAACCCGTAGCATCGAGGCACGCGCCGGCCTCGGCTTCGTCCAGGGGCATCCTGAGCCCGAGAGCCTGCAGCAGATCGGCACTGCCCGAGCGGCTCGAAACGGCGCGATTGCCGTGCTTCACCACGCGCAAGCCGCAGGCAGCGGCCAGTAATGCAGTGCCCGTCGAGAGGTTGAGACTTCCCGATCCATCGCCGCCGGTGCCCACGACATCGACCAGCGGCGCGCCGGCGGACAATTGCGGACGACGCGCGAGTCGCCGCATGGCGCCGGCAAGTCCACGAACCTCATCCGCCGTGACCCCCTTGCTTCGCAACGCAGCCAAGAGGGCGCCGGCAAGTGCAGGCGCGAGGTCCGGATCGGTCAGCGCTTCCAGCAGTTCGCCCGCCTGCGCTTCGCTCAGATCGCGGCGCCGCAGCAGCTGCTCGAGCGTGTCACGCAGCGCCAGCGACATTCGTCCTCTCCCGCGCCGCTTCCAGCGTGAGGAAATTGGCCATCAGCCTGGGTCCTTCCGGAGTCAGGATGCTCTCGGGATGAAACTGCACGCCCTCGATCGGTAGGGAGCGATGCCTCACACCCATGATCTCACCCTCAGGAGTACGCGCCGTGACCTCGAGCTGCGCTGGCAGCGTATCGGGCTGCGCAATCAGGGAGTGGTAGCGTCCCGCGACAAAGGGCTGAGTCAGGCCGGCGTAGATCGTGCGCTCATCGTGCAGCACCGGTGAGGTCTTGCCGTGCATCAACCGCCCGGCGCGCACAACCCGGCCGCCGAACACCGCGACCAGCGATTGGTGCCCCAGGCACACGCCGAGTATCGGAATGCGGCCAGCGAAGGCCTCGATCATGCGCATGGAGATACCGGCATCGTCCGGCGTGCCCGGCCCCGGTGATATCGCGAGGTGCGTGGGCTCGAGCGCACGCGCCGCTTCGATGCTGACCGCATCGTTGCGATGCACGAGCACGTCCGCACCCAGCACCATGAAGGCCTGCACCAGGTTGTAGGTGAATGAGTCGTAGTTGTCGATGAGCAGTAGGCGCGGCGTCACAATCCCTCCCTCGCGAGCTCCAAGGCCCGGCGCAGCGCCGCTCCCTTGGCCAGGACTTCCGCGTATTCCGCCGCCGGTGCGCTGTCGGCCACGATGCCGGCGCCCGCCTGATAACTGTACTCATCGCCGTCGAAGACGAGCGTGCGGATCGTGATCGCGTGGTCCATGTCCCCGCGCGCTCCGAAATAGCCGACGGTGCCGCCGTACAGACCACGCCGCACCTGCTCGAGCTCGTCGATGATCTGCATCGCGCGCACCTTGGGAGCGCCTACCAGCGTGCCGGCCGGGAATGTGGCAGCGAAGAGATCGAAGGCGTCATATTCGGGGGCTAACGTGCCGTTGACACCGCTCACAATATGCATCACGTGGCTGTAGCGCTCGATCGCGCGATAAGGCTCCACGTGTACGCTGCCCGCCTTGGCCACCCGCCCCAGATCGTTACGCGCCAGGTCTACCAGCATGACGTGCTCGGCATTCTCCTTGGGATCGGCCCTGAGCTCCCCCTCCTGCCGCGCGTCGTCCTCGGTGCTCGTGCCGCGGGGGCGCGTACCGGCGATTGGGCGCAGTGAGGCCGTGCGGCCGTTGAGGCGCACCAGTGCCTCCGGGGAGGAGCCAACCACGGCGAGCGAGCCGAGCTCACAGAAGTAGAGGTACGGCGACGGATTGATCAACCTGAGCGCGCGATACACCTCGAAGGGCCGCAAGGAGTGCCGGCCGGAGAAGCGAATCGACAGCACCAGCTGGTAGACATCCCCCGCCGCGATGTACTCCTGCGTACGACGTACGCCCTGCAGAAATTCGCCCTCGTTGAAGCTTGCCGCGGACTTCGAGAAATCGGGCGTGCCATTGTGCTGCGGGATGGCGCCACGCAGGGCGCGCACCACCTCGCGACGCAGGCTCTGCCGTTCCGACTCGCTGCCATCGTGCAGCAGTGCGACGCCCCGCGTCAGATGATCGAAGACCAGCAGCGAGCGTGGCGCGATGAAATGCGCATCGGGCGCCGCCGCAGCGCCACCCAGCCGCTGCGGAAGTCGCTCGAAGTACCTGACGATGTCGTAGGCCGCATATCCCACGAGGCCGCCGGCGAGAGGAACATGCGCGAGGTCCGGCTTCGGTACCGGTGCACGCGCGAGCGCGCCGCGCAGGGCCGCGAGCAGCTCCGCGCGCGTCGTCGGGCGCGCCGTGACCTTGCCATCGATGCTAAAGGCGCCGGACTTGAGCTGCACCTCGAGGCAGTCGCCGAAACCGATGAAGGAATAGCGTGCCAACCGCTCGCCGCCCTCCACGCTCTCAAGCAGAAAGCGGGGACGAAACGGCTGCAGCTTGAGGTACGCCGAAACCGGCGTATCCAGATCCGCGGCAATGTCGAACGACCGGTGCATGTGCTCCTCTTGCGGACCGGGGAGCAGGCAACAAAAAACCCATCCCCGGCTTAAGGTTCGGAGATGGGTCCTTGTGAATGCGTTCTTGCTGTACGCGCAGGCGCCCACTCCGTCAGGAGAGACGCCACCACCAGCGGATCGATGCTGCCTTGTGAGTCGCGCGCGTGCTCATGAGCCGGGAGTATCGCCGCCCGTCGCGAGCAGCGTCAAGCGGGGACCGCTGCCGCCCGGTTGTCGGGCCCGATGCGCTCCGATATAAGCGTGGCACCGTTGCCTGACAGTTCCCGCCGGAGGCGCCGTGTCCACGGTACTTGTCGAACTCTTCGGTGTAGTGATCACTCCCTGGAAGTTGGTCGGCTACCTTGGGGTGGCGCTCTTCACCGGGCGCTGGCTAGTACAGATGGTGGCCTCGCGACGGCATCGCAAGCCGGTGCTACCGCGGCTCTTCTGGTACATGAGCGCTACTGGCAGCTTGTTGCTCCTGGCCTATTTCGTATTCGGAAAGAACGACTCAGTTGGCGTTCTCTCCAACCTGTTCCCGGCGCTCACCGCGGGCTACAACCTCTGGCTGGATATCAGGCATCACAGAACTCTGCGGACCTGAGGCCGATTGATTGCGGTCGTGCCCCGCGTCCAACGCAGGCACAGGAAATCTCCCCGTGACCGACGACGCTGCAGAGGAACAAGGGCTGGTTCGCCGCATGCTGGCCGGCGAGGAACGCGCCTTCACGTCGTTCTTCGACGGCTACTTCGCACGGCTCTATCGTTTCGCACTCCCGCGGCTGAACTCGGACGCACAGGCGGCCCGCGAAGTGGTCCAGGCCACCCTCACCAAGGCGATGCGCCGCCTGGCCGACTATCGCGGCGAAGCCGCGCTGTTCACCTGGTTGTGCCAGATCTGTCGGCGGGAGGTCGTGGACTACCTGCGCGCGCACAAGCGCTACTCGGAGCGCGTGGTCCTGATCGAAGACAGCGCGGAACTGCGCGCCGCGATCGAGTCCATCGAGGCACCGGAAGAGTTCGACGTCGCGCGCAGTTACGGCCGGGACGAATTGGGTCGCATGGTGCGCGCCGTGCTCGATCGTCTGCCGTCGCGCTACGGCGATGCGTTGGAGTGGAAATACGTGGAAGGCCGTTCGGTGGAAGAAATCGGCGCGCTGCTCGGCATCGGTCACACGGCGGCGCAGTCACTGCTCGCGCGGGCGCGCGAGGCATTTCGCCAGGCGCTCGAAACCGTGTTCGGCGCCGCGGCGCGAGACATCCGCGAAGCATGAAAAGCGGGAAGGCTGGCAATGAACGAATCTGATGAACGGCGCCCTGACAATCCCGACCTAGATCGGCTCTTGCGCACCGCCGGCCCGCGGGTCAAGCCGCCGCAGGACGTCGAGCGCGAGGTGCGCGCGGCGGTGCATGGAGAATGGCAGGCGGTCGTCGCGGCCCGCACGCGCCGGCGGCGTTTCGTGCAGGCGGCGGTCGCAGCCGGCCTGGCTGCTGTAGCTGTCACAGTGTGGCTGCTCAACCGCCAACCACCCGAACGCGCTGTGGTAGCAGCTGTCGAGCGGACGCTCGACGGCACAGTCGTGCGCGCCGGAGGTCTCGCCGGCGAACGTCCGCTCACCCTGAACCAGCCACTGCGTGCGGGTGATGCTCTGCTGACCAGTGCCGCCGGCGGCGCTTCGCTCCGGCTGGTGGGCGGCGTGTCGCTGCGAATCGACGGCAACAGTGCCGTGCGCCTCGCGGCCGTGGACGACATCGTGATCACCAGTGGTGCGCTCTATATCGATGCCGGCGCCACGCCGGACCAGCAGAACCACCTGCGAGTCGAGACGCCCGCCGGGGTCGTGCAGCACGTGGGTACGCAGTACGAGGTGCGCGTGCTGGACACCGGAACCCGCATCCGGGTGCGTGAGGGTCGAGTGCAGGTTTCCGCGACGGCAGGCCGACTGCTCGTCGGCGAGGCCGGAACACAGCTCACGATTCTCCCCGACGGCGAAGTCCACAGCGAAGCCGTCGCGCGCAGTGGTGAGGAGTGGAACTGGATCGGCCAGGTAGTACCCGCGTACCTGATCGAGAATCGGCCGCTCACGGAATTCCTGCAATGGGCGAGCCGCGAGCTCGGCGAAGATATCGCCTACGCGACGCCCGCGAGCCGCGCCGAAGCGGCGGGCATACGGCTGCGCGGCTCCATCGAGGGACTGACGCCGGGCTCCGCCCTCGCGGCAGTGCTGTCGACGACACGCCTGGTGAGCTCGGAAAAGAACGGGCAGATCCTCATCGAGCTGCCGCCCGGCAGCAATTGACGAGCCGCCGCGTCGCCGGATTCGTACATTCCGGCGCCCTTGCCGATCGCGCTATGATCGTGGCTGCGAGGCGCCTGTGTGCGCACACCACCCGCCACGATGGATACATCCGCACAACCTCCTTCGCGGCGGCGTCGATGCACTCCCGCATTGTTGGCCCTGCTCGTGGCGCTCGCGCCCGGCCTCGCTCAGCCGGCGGCCGCCGATCACTATCGCGGCAGGCCGCTGGCCGATGTCATCGAGGAATTGCAGCGCAGTGGCCTGCATGTCATCTACAACACAGAGCAGGTTCCCTCATCACTGCGAGTCACCCGCGAACCCGAAGCCGGTGATCCCGCGCGGATGCTCGAGCAGATGCTCGAGCCGCTGGGTCTCAAGCTCTCGCGCGTCGGCGACGGCGTCTATGCGCTGGTCGCAATGCCACAGTCGCCGGCCTCGATGCCCGCCGCGGCAGCCGCGGCGAAGTCAGCGGGAGAGCTGCTGCAGGAGGTCGTGGTAACGACGAGCCGTTATGGTCTCGCCAACGAGACGCTCGGTTCGCAGACGTTTCTCACGCACGCGGAGCTCGAGAGCCTGCCGAAGCTGGCCGACGAATCGCTGCGAGCCGTGCAGCGTCTGCCCGGCGCCGCCAGCAACGGCTTTTCGGGCCTCGCGCATATTCGCGGTGGAGCGGAGAACGAAACCCAGATCCTCCTGAACGGCCTCGCGCTTTCCGAGCCGTTTCACCTCAAGGATTTCCTGAGCCCGGTCAGCGTGCTCGACTCGCGCATTATCGACAGCATCGATGTCTCGCTGGGCGGATTCACCGTGGAACAGGGCGATCGCATGAGTGCTGTAGTCGACGCCCGCACCGTCACCGCGCCGGAGAACCTGTATTTCGAATTGGGATTGAGCTTGTTCCACGCCGGCGGGCTCGCTGCCGGCAAGAGTGACGATGGAGATTTCAACTGGCTCGTGGCCATTCGCCGCAGCAACCTGGATCAAGCGTCAGACTTGGCCGCCAAGGATATTGGCGAGCTCAACTACAACGATGCCTTTGGCCGGCTCGAGCTCAGGGTTTCCGATGCCACGTCGCTCGCGCTGAATCTGCTCAGCTCTACCGACCGGGTCAGTGCGCTCGCGGACTCCACGAGCGAGCAAGCACAGGTGGTATACCGGAATAACTATCTCTGGGGAGAGCTCGATCACGAGTGGTCTGCCGCAGCCCATACCCGGCTCATTGGCTCCTTCACCGACGTCGACAACGATCGCGATGGCACTCTGGACGATCCGGCGGGCCAAACCGGGACCGTGCACGATTCGCGCACGTACGACATCCTGGGATTGCGGCTGGAGAACGAGCACGTGCGGCCGCGAATCGTCACGCGCTGGGGACTGGAAGCGCGCGAGCTTCACGCCACCTACCATTACGCGAGCGAGGCCACGTACGCGCCGGATTTTCCGTTCCCGGGCGACCCCGGCAGCCAAACGATCCGCCGCCTCGACCCCGCGCCCGAAGGCCACGCCGTCGCGGCCTTTGTCAGCAGCCGCTTAAAGGCGGGGCAACGCCTCACTGCCGAGCTCGGTCTGCGCTGGGATCGGCAGACCTACGGCGAGATCGACGACGATGCGCAGATCAGCCCGCGGATCAACCTGCTGTTCGACCTGCGCGAGGGTACGCGGCTGCGAGCCAGCTGGGGCCGCTTCTTTCAGCCGCAGGCGATCGATGAGTTGCAGGTCGAAGACGGCATCGAGCGCTTCTTCAAAGCGCAGCACTCGGATCACACCATCGTCAGCGTCGAACAGGATCTGGCACCCCAGATCCAGCTGCGCGTCGAGGCCTATCACAAGCATTACGCGCGGCTGATGACCCGCTACGAGAACGAGTTCGACGTGCTCAAGCTCATGCCCGAGCTGCAGCCCGATCGCGTCAGCATCTCTCCGTCGGCGGCGCACGCCGAAGGCATCGAGGTCATGGTTTCACGGCGCGGCGCGGGACCCTGGAACTGGTTTGCGAGCTATGCCTGGTCGCGGGCAACCGATCGGATCGATGGGGTCGACGTACCGCGCAGCTGGGACCAGCGCAGCGCGTTGCAGGCGGGCGTACATTGGTTCGACCGGTTCTGGGACGTCACGCTCGCGGGGACCTACCACAGCTCCTGGCCCACCACGGCACTGCATGTCGTTCCCGGCACGGATCCGAGCGGGAACGCGATCGAGTCGGTGCAGGTCGGCGAACGCAACGCGGAACGCATCGGCGATTTTCGCTCGCTCGACCTGCGCGTCAGCCGCAGGTTTCCACTCGCCAAAGGGGAGATAGACGCCTTCATCGAACTGACCAACGCGTTGGCGAATCACAATCCGTGCTGTGTGCAGTACAACGTGACGAGCGCGCCGGATGGCGCCATCGACCTCGGCGCGTCGGTGCGCAACTGGCCGGAGCTGGTTCCTTCGCTCGGAGTGCTGTGGAAGTTCTAGGCCCGCCGATCCTGCTCGAGGGTTTCCTGCATGAGCTTCATGACGGACTGTGCATCGTCGGCGCGCACGGATCCGAGGCCCCGGATGGCCCCCTCAACGTTGCCGCGCACGTGGTTCTGGTTGAGCTTGAACTTGAGCTGGATCTCTTCGACGGCCAACTCGAAGCCGACGATACCGCGCAGCAACGCGAGATTGGCAGGATCCGCATTCGCCAGGCTCCACGCATCCGGATGCCCGCTCTCGTACTTGTACGCGAGTGCGGACACGATCCGTTCGAGCGCCGCGCGCTCGCTGACGCGACGAATGTGCCCGTACAGGTGCGCGACCGCGTAGTTCCAGGTGGGGACGTGCCGGCGGGGCTCGACGTACCAGCGCGGTGAAATGTAGGTGTGCGGCCCGTGAAACATGAAAAGTACCCGCTGCCCCTCGATGTCGCGCCACTGCGGATTGGGATGCGCCCAGTGTCCCGTTAGGATGACCTGGCTGTTTTCGCGCCGATATAGCACCGGCAGGTGTGATGCGAACGGCGCACCGTCCATCGTGGACACCAGCGTACCGAAGGCATCGTGAGAAGCGAGCCAGTCGAGGCGCGCGAGGTCCGCCTCCCTGAAATGTTCCGGAACGTACATCTGCGCAGTGGGTTGATCAGGAGATCAGGCGCAGGTTGAACGGATAGCGGTAGGCCACGCCTTCACTCGCCTTCACGGCGGCGATGATCACGAGGATCAGGTCAACGATGACGAGCAGTGCCAGCAGCACGAAACCGATCAGGACCAGGCACAGCACCCCTGCAATCAGGCCCGCGACAAATACCGAGATCTGAAAGTTGAGTGCTTCCTTGGCCTGATCGGCGGCGAAGGTCATGTCGTCCTTACGGATGAGCCACATCACGAGCGGGCCGAGAATGCCGCCGATCAGGGTCGCGAATGCGAGCAGACCGCTGAGGTGAGCGAGCATTGCCCAGTTGCGCTCTTCCTTGCTGATCGTTGTCGGCGCGGTGAGGGTCGCGGTTTCGGCCATGAGACCTCCAGACACTGGAATGTGCGGGAAGTCTACACGTCTGCGCGGCCCGTATCGTGTAGGACATTGATATCAGGGCAGTATTTGCTGCACTCATTGCTGCAGCTGTCGTGTTCACCTAGCCGGTCCCGGAACGCCGTGAGAGCTCACTGGCAGGCCCGCCGTCTGCTCCTGCGATGCCGAGGCGACGATGCATGACTGGGCTGGTCGTGGTGTACTGCAGGTGGACTTTCTTTCCCGGCTCGAGGTGCGCCTGGATCGCGAAGGCGGCGAGTGCGGTCTCGTGAAAGCCGCTCAGAATCAGCTTCTTTTTGCCCGGATAATCGTTGATATCACCGACAGCGAAGATCCCCGGGACGCTGGTCTGAAACCTAGCCGCATCTACGCGCAGAGCGCGCCGGTTGAGTTCCAGCCCCCACTCCGCGATTGGACCAAGCCTTGGATGCAGGCCCCAGAAAACCAGCAGTTGCGTCGCGCTCACGCGCCGCGTGAGGCCATCCCGCGTACGCACGGCCGCTCCGGCGAGCGACCCATCGATCTCGATGATTTGCTGCACCTGGCCTTCAAGGTAGTCGAGCTGCCCAGCGTCGCGCAGTTCGAACAAGCGCGCCACCGATGCCGGTGCGGCGCGAAACTCCGGCCGCCGATGCACGAGCACGACCGAGCGGGCGCGCTCCACCAGATTCAGTGTCCAGTCGAGTGCCGAGTCTCCGCCGCCCAGGATCAAGAGATCTTCGTTTACAAAGGTGCCCGGATCTCGCACCCGGTAGTGAAGCGTGTGTCCCTCGTGGCGTTCGGCGCCGTCGATAGCGAGACGTCGAGGCTGAAACGAACCCACGCCGCCAGCGATGACGATCGCGCCCGCGCGAAAGTGCGTGCCGCGACTCGTGACGACGTGAAAGCGCCCATCCTCGCGCCGATGAACCTCCGTTACTTCCTGGCCCAGGTGAACTCCGGCGTCGAAGGGGCGGATCTGCTCGAGCAGCCGCTCGATGAGCTCGCGGCCGGTGCAGACGGGGACCGCGGGAATGTCGTAGATCGGCTTGTCAGGATAGAGCTCGATGCACTGCCCACCGGCCACCGGAAGCGAATCGACGATGTGGGACTTGAGCCCGAGCAGACCGAGCTCGAAGACCTGGAATAATCCGACCGGGCCCGCGCCCACGATGACGACATCCGTGTCGATCGCGGGCCCGTCGATCAGGGCGAGCTGCGATTCACGCGACACGAGCGTTCCCCCAGGTGTTAACGGGGTTGCGCGTATTGCCCCCGGCGAAGTTGAGCAATCCTTTCTGCTCGAGCCACGTGCTATTGAAGAGGCGCGACAGGTACTTCGATCCACCGTCGCACAGCACCGTCACGATCCGGTGACCGGGACCGAGGCGTCGTGCAAGCTCAACCGCCGCCGCGACGTTGATGCCACTGGTGCTGCCGAGAAACAGGCCTTCCTCGTGCAACAGGCGGTATACGTAACGCACCGTCTCGCGGTCCTCGATGTGCAGCGCCTCGTCGATGCGCGCGGTCGCCAGGTTCGCCGTGACGCGTCCGATGCCGATGCCTTCGGTGATTGAACTAGTACCCGTCGCCTTGAGCGTGCCAGTGCGGACGAATTCATAGAGGCTGCTGCCGGGGGGATCGGCGAGCACGATCATTACCTTGTCGCGCTTCGACTTGAGGTAGCGCGACACACCGGCCAGCGTTCCGCCGGTCCCGGCAGCGGCTACGAACGCGTCGATGCGCCCGTCGGTCTGCGCCCAGATCTCCGGTCCCGTGGTATCGAAGTGCGCCTGCGCGTTGACCGTGTTGTCGAACTGGTTCGCCCAGATTGCGCCCGGGATTTCCTGCGCGCTGCGCGCGGCGACACGCTGATAATGATTCGGGTCCGCATAGGGCACCGCTCTGACGAGCCGCACCTCGGCACCGAGGGCCCGCAGCAGCTGCTCCTTTTCCGGCGCCTGGTTATCCGGCATTACGATCACGCAGCGATAACCGCGCTCGTTGCACACGTGCGCGAGTCCGATGCCGGTGTTGCCCGCCGTTCCTTCCACCACCGTGCCGCCGACGCGCAGCGTTCCGCGCCGCTCGGCATCATCGACGATGGCGCGCGCCGCCCGATCCTTGACCGAGCCGCCGGGATTCAGGAACTCCGCCTTGCCCAGGATCTCGCAGCCGGTTTCGGCACTGAAGCGTTCGAGTCGGACGAGCGGTGTGTTGCCCACCGACCCGGAGAAGGCTGCGCGGCAAGTCATGCCGACTTCACCTCGGCCAGGCTCGATTCGCTCACGAACACTGCTCGCGGGGCGCCCTCTGCACCGCTCGTGAGCATCGCGCGGAGCCTGACCACTTCGCCGATGATCAGCAGTGCAGGTGAGACAACCGCCTGCTCCTCGACCTGCTCGGCCAGGGTCGCAAGCGTTCCGACGATGGTTTGCTGTTCGGGAAGGGTTGCCTGTGCGACGACGGCTGCGGGCAGCTCGGGTGGGGCGCCGGCCGCAGCCAGGTTGGCGAAGATCGTGCGGAGCTGGCTCAATCCCATGTAGAACACCACGGTCTGCCCGGGGCGGCTGAGCTCGCGCCAGTCGATCGGCGCGCCCGACTCCCGCACGTGCCCGGTCACGAAAGTGACGGACTGGGCGTGATCGCGGTGCGTGAGCGGAATGCCCGCATAAGCCGCCGCACCGAGGGCCGCCGTAATTCCGGGCACGACAGTGAAGGGAATCCTGTGCCGCACGAGCGCTTCGAGCTCCTCGCCACCACGGCCAAACACGAACGGGTCACCGCCCTTCAGGCGGCACACGCGCTTGCCCGCGAGCGCGTGTTCGATCAGCAGTTCATTGATGCGATCCTGAGTCACGTGATGATTACCGGCCTCCTTACCGACGTAGATGCGCTGTGCGTCGCGTCGCGCACGTGCGACGATGGCCTCAGGCACCAGCCGGTCATAGAGAATCACATCGGCCTGCTGCAGCAGGCGTGCCGCTTTCAGCGTGAGCAGGTCCGGGTCCCCCGGACCGGCACCGATCAGGTAGACCTCGCCGACTGCTGCCGCCGGGGCCTGCGCTGAACGCTTCAGCTCGCGGCGCAGCTCGAAGTCCGCCTGCGCGTCCCGGCCCGCAAGCACATGCGCAGCCACCGAACCCGACAAGATGCGTTCCCAGAAGCGTCGGCGCTCGGCGAGGGTTGCGAGTCTGCGCGCTACCTTGCGGCGCCAGCGGCCGGCGAATGCGGCGAGTCGACCGAGGGCCGGCGGCAGCAGGGCCTCGATACGTGCGCGCACGAAGCGGGCCAGGACCGGTGAACGGCCACTCGTGCCCACCGCGACAACGACCGGTGAGCGATCGATGATCGCGGGCAGAATGAAGCTCGAATGCTCGAGGTCATCGACGACGTTGACCGGAATGCCGCGCGTCCGGGCGGCTGCCGCCACGGCGGAATTTACCGCGGCCTGATCGGTGGCGGCGATGACCACGACAGCGCCGTCGAGCACGCCGGGTGTAAACGTCTCAGCGCGGTGATCGATTCCTCCCGTATCCCGCAGCGCGCTCAGCTCGGCGCTCAGTACCGGGGCTACGACGAGCACCGCGGCTCCTGCCTGCAGCAGCAGCTCCGTCTTGCGTGTTGCGACGGCGCCACCGCCGACGATCACCGCGCGGCGCGTTCGCACATCGAGAAAGATCGGGAGGAAGTCCACGCGAACTACCTGGCTGCGGCGGTTGCGACGACGCGGATCCGAGGCTGCAGGCCGCACTCGCGCGATTCCGAGTTTTCCCACCACCAGCGTCCAGCGCGACTGTCTTGCCCCGCCTCGATGGCACGCGTGCAGGGTGCGCAACCGATGCTGGGGAAACTGCGATCGTGCAGCGGGTTGTACGGCAGCTTGAGCGCCTGTACGTATTCCTGTACTTCGTCTTGGTTCCAGTCGAGCAGCGGGCTGATCCGGTACAAGCCGTTCTCACTATCCCATTCGATGGCCTGACCTTGCGCGCGCTGCGCTGACTGCTGACGCCGCACGCCCGTGATCCACGCCTTGCGTCCGGCGATGGCGCGACGAAACGGCTCGACCTTGCGCACATGGCAGCAGCTCAGGCGTTCCTCGACGCCGGAATAGAAGCCGTTGATGCCATGCTGCACGACGAAGCTCTCGACCATCTCGGCCTGCGGGTAGTACACGCGGATGCGCTTGCCGTAGCGGCGCTGCACGCGATCGAGCAGCGAATACGTCTCCTCGTGCAGCCGCCCGGTATCGATGCTGAAGATCTCGATCCCCGGCACCTGCGTCCAGATGATGTCCGTGAGCACCATCGCCTCGAGGCCGAGACTGCTGGCGTAGACGACGTCGCCGAAATCGGCAACGCTCTGCTCAAGCAACGCTCGAACGTTCGATACCTTGCGTTCCAGCTCGGGACTCAGCGACTGCGTCATGACACTCGTCCGGACTGCGGGTGATTGGACTCTAACAACGGAGTTACAGGGCAAATACGAAGCGTTTGTTCTGAACCGATGCAGTCCGGTTATGAATTGGAACCGGGCGAGGCGTCTCATAACTGCCCGGAATGGTGACCGAGGTGCCGGTTATGGCTTCTGTTGGCGTCCGTTCTTGCATACAGTCTGCAGTCCATGAAGCTGCATCAACTGCGTTATCTCGCCGCCGTGGCCCAGAACGGGCTCAACATCACGGCCGCTGCCCAGAAGCTCCACACCTCGCAGCCGGGTGTGAGCAAGCAGATCAAGCTGCTCGAGGATGAGCTCGGATTTCAGATCTTTGCCCGCGATGGGCGCAACCTGACCCACATCACGCCGGCCGGGCAGAAAGTCATCGATCGCGCCCTGACGGTGCTGCGCGAAGTGCAGAGCATTAAGAGCCTGTCGGAAGAGCTGCGCGATGAGACCCGCGGCAGCCTCTCGATCGGTACGACGCACACGCAGGCTCGTTACGTACTGCCCAACGTGATCACGGCGTTCCGCGAGCGCTACCCCCACATCCGTCTGCATCTGCACCAGGGCACCTCCGAGCAGATCGCCGAGATGGCGCACCTCGACCGCATCGACTTTGCGATCGCCACCGGCTCGCAGCAGCTGTTCTCGGATATGGTGCTGCTACCGTGCTATCGCTGGCGCCGGCGCGTCGTCGTGCCGCACGGCCACGCGCTGGCCAAGGAAAGCCGGCTCACGCTGAAGGACCTTGCCGAGCACCCGATCGTCACTTACGTGTTCGGCTTTAGCGGTCCCTCCTCACTACAGGACATCTTCGCGCGCGGCGGCTTTACCGCGGACGTGGCACTCACGGCGCGCGACGCCGACGTGATCAAGACCTACGTGCGCCTGGGGCTCGGCGTCGGCATCGTGGCCAGCATGGCGGTGGAGGAGGCGGAAGATCGTGATCTCGTGTCGCTGGACGCGAGTCACATCTTCCCCGAGCACGTAACCTGGATCGGCTTCCGGCGTGGCATGCTGCTGCGCAAGTTCATGTACGAATTTCTGCAGCTGTTAGCACCGCACCTCAGCCGGCGTCTGGTTGACCGTGCTCAGTCCGCTTCGGGGACGCTGGAGGTCGAAGAGCTGTTCGCCGCGATCGAGTTGCCGCTCAGGTAGCGTAGAAGCCGCGCTGACCCTTCACCGGAACCGTCGATGGCTGGTAGGCGACGTCGAAATCGTCGAAAGCCGCGAGCACCGACTGGGGACTGACGCCCTGCGCCAGCTCGAAGGCATCAATGCCGCAGCGAGCCATGAAGAAGATCTGATCGCGCTTGACGTGCCCAACAGCACGGATCTCGCCCGTGAACCCGAGACGATCCCTGAGCACACGCGCCTGGCTGTAGCCGCGCCCTTCACTCGGGGTCGGGAACTCGATGGCGATGAGCGTCAGGCGCGCCAGGTCCGCGCGCAGCAGTTCGACACGGTCCGCCGGACTGATGCGCACGCCGATCCGGCCGTTCCACGACCACCATCGATCGCGCTCGGCGTGCCAGCGTGTCAGCGGCAGGATCACCGCCCCGCTTTCACCCTTCGGGTCCTCGTCGGCCGTCCGCCAGTCGTCGATGATGACTTCACGCCGCCGAATAATTTCGCGCATCGTTTCTCGTCCCATATACGCGGTCCTGGAAAGGCTCGACCCCGATCCGTCGCACGGTGTCGATGAAGCGCTCTTCCTCGCGCCGCTGTTCCACGTAGACATCAACCAGTTTCTGGATCGTGTGGGCGACCGCGCTCTGCGGCACCGAAGGGCCAATGACCTCACCCAGCGAAGCGTCGTCGCTCGCAGAGCCGCCGATCGTGATCTGGTACCACTCTTCGCCGTGCTTATCGACTCCGAGAATGCCGATGTGCCCCACGTGATGATGACCGCAGGCGTTCATGCAGCCCGACATCTTGATCTGGATCTCGCCGAGGTCGTAGAGGTAGTCGAGATCGCTGAAGTGGCGCTGGATCTGCTTCGCCACGGGTATCGAGCTCGCGTTCGCCAGCGAGCAGAAGTCGAGACCCGGGCAGCAGATCATGTCGGTCAGCGTGCCGATGTTGGGCGTCGCCAGCCCGAGGGCGACGAGCGCGTGCCACAGCTCGTACAGGTCGAGCTGGCGCACGTCCGCCAGCAACAGGTTCTGATCGTGCGAGGCGCGAATCAGCCCGAAGCTGTAGCGCTCGGCGAGATCGGCCACTCCATCCATCTGCGCCGCGGTCAGATCGCCCGGGGCCTCGCCGTGTGCCTTGAGTGACAGAAACGCGACGCGATAGCCCGAAACCTTGTGCGCTCGCGTGTTGTAGCGATGCCATGCCTTGAATGCCGGCTCGCGCCCCACGGTGACATCGTGGTCTTCGAGCGGCTCATAAGCCGGTGGCGTGAAGAACACGCGCATGCGGTCGATCTCGCGAACATCGAGCTTGAGGCCGCGCTGGCGCACCTGCGCCCATTCCTCCTCGACCCGGCGTGCAAATTCCGCGGGCCCCAGGCTTTTCACCAGAATCTTGATGCGCGCCTTGTTGAGGTTGTCGCGCCGCCCGAGCTCGTTGTAGATGCGCAGGATCACGTCCAGGTAGGAAAGCAGATCCTCGCGCGGCAGAAACTCGCGTATCACGTGGCCGATGATCGGCGTGCGTCCAAGCCCACCGCCCACCAGCACTTCGAAGCCGAGCTCACCCGCCGCGTTGCGCTTGAGATGTAGCCCGATGTCGTGCACCTGCGAGGCCGCGCGGTCGGCCGGCGTACCCGTGACCGCAATCTTGAACTTGCGCGGCAGGTAGGAGAACTCCGGGTGCAGGGTGGACCACTGGCGCACGATCTCGCAGTACGGTCGCGGGTCGTCGATCTCATCCGGCGTCACGCCGGCGAGATGGTCGGCGGTGATGTTGCGCACGCAGTTGCCGCTGGTCTGCATGGCGTGCATCTGCACCTGTGCCAGCTCGGCAAGGATATCGGGCACATCCTCTAGCCTGGGCCAGTTGAACTGCAGGTTCTGGCGCGTGGTGAAGTGTCCAAAACCGCGGTCATAGCGGCGCGCGATGTGTGCCAGCGTGCGCATCTGGCGCGCCGAGAGCAGGCCATAGGGAATAGCGATGCGCAGCATCGGCGCGAAGCGCTGTATGTACAGGCCGTTACGCAGCCGTAAGGGCTTGAATTCGTCCTCACTCAGCTCGCCCGCGAGGAAGCGACGCGTCTGGTCGCGAAACTGCGCGACACGCTCATCCACGAGTGCCTGGTCGATGACGTCGTAGCGATACATCGCTGCCGACTATAGGGAGCGCGGTCAGGTGCGGGTAAATACCGGCTGGTTATTGGCCCCAAGCCTGCGGCTATGGGTGGATAGCGGCCGCGTATAATCGCGATCCAGCACTGATTTCTCACCCGGAGGGCGTGTGTCGTTCAAAGATCTCCTGGACCATTGGCAGCGAAACGCGCGCCCGGCGCTTACCGCCACCGAGTACCCCGTGCGACTGCCGGTGGACGATGCCGCACGCATTCAGGCCCTGGCGGAGATGTATCCGGGGGCGAGTCGCGAGCAGATCATCACCGACCTGATCAATGCAGCATTGACAGAACTGGCTGCCTCGATGCCCTACGTGAAGGGAAGCAAGGTGATTTCGACGGACGAGCAGGGTGATCCGATTTACGAAGACGCGGGGCCGACGTCGAGATTCATCGAACTCACGCGCAAGCACCGCAAGAAGCTGGTCGCCGCCAACAAGGACTAACGGCGAACGTATCCGGATTTGCGCTTCATTCCCCGTCTTTCTTCTGCCCGCGCTGCTTCGTGATCCACTCGCTCAGGCGTCGCAGATCCTTGGGCTTGCCCGAGCGCGTGTCGCTCTTTTCCGGCGCTGTCGAGGTGGTGTTGTAAGGGTCGAACCCGCCTCCGGGACTCTTGGGCGTGACTGCAGGACGTTGGGCATGCGTGTTGTAGGGATCGAAGCCGGGGCCGCGCTGTTCGGGAGCGGTGCCGAACGTCTTTGCCTTCTGCGGCGGGTCATCTGCGATCTTGAGATCCGGGTAGAGTTTCTTCAGGCGCTCCGTATCGACGTTGCCGCCAAACTTGCCCGTCTCCATCGACCATTCCCAAACAGCGTTGCCGCGCGCGTCAAAGCTCACGCGCCCGGATGTCTTCTCGGACTCGGGACTCTTTTCGGGCACCGCGGCGCCGGGCTTCTCCGGCTTCAACGGCTTCGGACCAGTCATCCAGATCTCCTGCTTGCAATCTGACCCCTCGGATCACGCTTATATTCATAATGCAGGTCATTGAGAAGGCTGGATGATCCGAAACGCAGTTCTGCGGTGCAGCAAACGTGCTAGAACGCGAGACGGATCACACCCAGGACTCGCTTTTTGCCGGGCAGACCCCATACAGCGCTGCCCCTTTTCATGAGACGCACGCCTCCCTTGTCGCCCAATCTCTACGCGAACCGCGAAGGCACGGCATTGGCCCAAGGATTCTTCGGTGTGTTTCGCTACAGCCGCCGCGCCATCGAGCTCGTCTGGACCACGAGTCGCGGGCTCAGCCTCGCACTCGCCGCGCTGACGTTGCTCGCCGGCGCACTGCCGGCCGCGGTTGCCTACGTGGGCTCGCTCATTGTCGACAGCGTGGTGAGCGCCATTCGCGTCTACGCCGATGTCGGCGGCGCCGCGTATCGGCCGGTGCTGCAGTTCGTCGCGCTCGAAGCTGTCATCGTCGCGACGATCGCGGCCACGCAGCGCGGTATCTCTCTGTGCCAGTCGCTGTTGCGTGCGCAGCTGGGCCAGCGCGTCAATGTCATGATCCTGGAGAAAGCGCTCACCCTCGAGCTGCAACAGTTCGAGGACAGCGAGTTCTACGACAAGCTCACGCGTGCGCGCCGGGAGGCGTCGAGCCGGCCGCTCAGCCTCGTGATGCGCACCTTCGGCCTGGCGCAGAACGCGATATCGCTCGTGAGCTATGCGGTACTGCTGGTGCACTTCTCGCCCTGGGCGGTGATCGTGCTGCTCCTCGCCGGACTGCCCGCGTTTGCGGCCGAGGCCAAGTTCTCGGGTGACGCGTTCCGGCTGTTCCGTTGGCGCTCGCCGGAATCGCGCATGCAGATGTACCTGGAGACAGTGCTGGCGCGCGAAGACCATGCCAAGGAAGTGAAGCTCTTCGAGCTGGGCGATCTCTTTCTCGGGCGCTATCGCGACATCTTCAGCCGGCTCTACACAGCGGATCGCGATCTCACCATCCGGCGCGACAGCTGGGGTTTTGCCATGGGGCTGATCGGCACCGCGGCGCTCTATGGCGGTTACGCATGGATCGCGGTCGAGACAGTACGTGGCGTTATCACACTGGGACAGATGACGATGTACCTCATGCTGTTCCGGCAAGGTCAGGCGGCTGTGTCGGCGAGCCTGTCCGCGATCGGGGGCATGTACGAGGACAACCTGTATCTCTCGACACTCTATGAATATCTCGAGCAGCCCGTGACCGCGCCGGGCGGCGTTGAAGCCGCGGGTCTGCTTCCCGGCGATGGCATTCGCTTTGAAAACGTCACGTTCAGCTATCCGGGGAGCGACAAGCCGGCGCTCGAAGACATCTCATTGCACATCCGGCCGGGCGAGAGTCTGGCGTTGGTGGGTGAGAACGGGTCCGGCAAGACCACGCTCATCAAGCTTCTCACGCGCCTGTACCAGCCGACTTCCGGCCGTATCCTCCTCGACGGACGCGACCTCAACGAGTGGGACCAAGACACGCTGCGTCAGCGTATCGGCGTCATCTTTCAGGACTTCGCGCGCTACCAGCTGATGGTGGGCGAGAACGTCGGCGCCGGCGACGTGCGTGAATTCTCCAACGAGTCGCGCTGGCAAGAGGCAGCCGATAAGGGAATGGCAACGCCATTCGTACGCGAGCTGCCATCCGGTTTTTACACACAGCTCGGCAAGTGGTTCAAGGATGGCCGCGAGCTCTCTGGAGGACAGTGGCAGAAGGTCGCTCTGTCACGCGCGTTCATGCGCGGCGGCGCCGACATTCTCGTGCTCGACGAGCCGACCGCGTCCATCGATGCCGGAGCCGAGGCCACGGTGTTCGAGCACTTTCGTTCGCTCACGCGCGACCGGATCGCGATCCTGATCTCCCATCGTTTCTCAACGGTACGCATGGCCGATCAGATCGTGGTGCTGGAAGAAGGACGGATCGTCGAGCGTGGCACGCACGCAGAGCTGGTGCGGCTCGGAGGCCGCTACGCCAAGCTGTTCGAGCTGCAGGCCCGCGGATACCGGTAGCCCGATTGGCACGAAACTTGGTTGATCGTAGGGCGCGTGCGCCTAGGCGCGTGTTGATCCAGGAGTCATGACCATGGCCAGGTATGGCAAGACGGCGGCCCGCAAGGTCAGGCGGGCGGTGCACGAAATGAAGAGAGGACAGCTGCGCAGTGGCAGGTCCGGCAAGCGCGTGACTAGCCGAAAGCAGGCGATCGCCATCGGCCTGGCGGAAGCCCGCCGTAGCGGGGCGAAAGTGCCTCGACGCCGTACGCGCGCGAAGAAGAAGTAGCCCTCGAGCGATTCACTCGACCGCGAACGCGTACAGCGATCCGTCGAGTCCTCCGATCACCAGCGTCTTTATCTTCGAGATCAACCTGGCGAAGCCAGATCGAGCGCACCGTCTTTGACCGGAATCCGATCGCCGGGATCGTGATCCATGCGCACGACGGATTCCTTGTCGTTCAAGCGGTATCTCACCTCGTAACCGACGGTCTCCTTCCGGGAATCATAAGCGGTATGGCAACGCTGCTCGGTGGTTTGATACGTGTTGCCCTGCTGCACCTTTTCCTGGATCTTGTTGCCCGCGTAGCCGCCCGCCGCGGCACCCGCCACGGTAGCGACGTCCTTGCCACGGCCGCCCCCAACCTGGTTGCCGAGCACTCCACCAACTATCGCGCCGATCACGGTGCCGGTGACCTGATGCTCGTCCTTCACGGGCTTCTGACGCGTGACAACTTCGTCCTCACAAACCTGGCGCGGGGTGCTGACGGTTTTCGTTACCGGCTTGACGTCGAGCACTTCCGCGTAGCGATCGCCATGACTGCGCATGGCGATCGCGCCGCCAGCAGTGACGACCACGGCCCCGACGATCAGGCCGATGATAAGAGACTTGTTCATGCTCCTCCTCCTCCTTACGGGCCAAATTCCCTAGTGGCAAGACTTACAAGTATCCATGCCGGGCGCCCCAATGCCTTGAACCATTACTCAATGGCATTGGTTCCGTGCCAGACTGTCGCCAGGAGCGGACAGTGCGGGGGCACGATGGCGGACTTCGAGAAGCTGGGAGTGTTCTATCTCGGCCGCGAGTTCGATCCAGCGGCCAGAAAGCCCGGCGAGCAACTGATCCTCTACGATTCCAAAGACCTCACCACGCACGCGGTCTGCGTCGGCATGACGGGCAGCGGCAAGACGGGGTTGTGCCTGGCGTTGATCGAGGAGGCGGCCATCGACGGCATTCCGGCGATCGCCATAGACCCCAAAGGCGACCTCGGCAATCTGCTGCTGACGTTTCCGAATCTCGCGCCCGCCGATTTTCGGCCGTGGATCGATACGGCCGAGGCCGCGCGGCAGAATCTCTCTCCCGATGATTACGCCGCCAAGGTCGCCAGTACCTGGCGCGACGGCCTGGCCCAGTGGGGCGAGGATCCGGGCCGCATCTCGCGTCTGCGCGAAAGTGCGGACTTCGCGATCTATACACCGGGGAGCGATGCCGGGCTGTCGCTGTCGGTCCTGAAATCTTTCGCTCCTCCCGCGGGCACGGGCTCCGACGATCCTGCAGCGCTGCGTGATCGGATCACGGCCGTGACCTCAGGCCTGCTCGGCCTGCTCGGCATCGACGCCGATCCATTGAAGAGTCGCGAACATATCCTGATCGCGAACATCTTCGACAGGAGCTGGAGCGCCGGCCAGGCGCTCGATATCCCCGCGCTCATCGCCGCAATCCAGAAGCCGCCTTTCGACCGCGTGGGCGTATTCGATCTGGAAAGCTTTTTCCCTGCGAGGGATCGAACCGGGCTCGCGATGACGGTCAACAACCTGTTGGCCTCGCCCGGATTCTCCGCGTGGATGGAAGGTGAGCCACTCGACGTGCAACGCCTGCTGTTCACTCCCGAGGGTAAGCCGCGCATTTCGATCCTGTCGATCGCACACCTCGGCGATGCGGAGCGTATGTTCTTCGTGACACTCGTGCTCAACGAAGTGATCGCCTGGATGCGCAATCAGAGCGGCACGTCGAGTCTGCGAGCGCTGCTCTACATGGATGAGATCTTCGGCTACTTCCCGCCGAGCGCGATGCCGCCAGCGAAACTGCCAATGCTGACGCTCCTCAAGCAGGCGCGCGCGTTCGGTCTCGGTGTGGTGCTCTCAACTCAGAATCCGGTCGATCTCGACTATAAGGGGCTGTCGAACGCGGGCACTTGGCTCATCGGTCGGCTCCAGACCGAGCGCGACAAGCAGCGTGTGATCGAAGGCCTCGAGAGCGCGCTCGCTGGAGAAGGACTCGATCGCCCCAGCCTCGAGAAGCTGCTTTCGAACCTGACGAGCCGCGTCTTCCTGATGCGCAACGTTCACGACGATGCGCCGGTGCTATTCCAGAGTCGTTGGGCCCTGTCGTACCTGCGTGGACCCCTGACCCTGATGGAAGTCCAGAAGCTGATGAGCGCGCGCCGCCAGAGCAGCCCGGTGACGACACTCGCGCCGCGAACTGCAGCAAGTACCGAGGTGTCGGCGTCGAGCAACAAGCCTGCCCTTCCGGCCAACGTCAGTGAGTACTTCCTCAAGCCGACCACCGCGGGCGACGGCGCGCTCACCTGCAAGCCGATGCTTGCAGGACAGACGCGCTTGCATTATGTGGATTCGAAGTCCGGTGTTGACGTGTGGAGTGAAGCGGCCTACGTCGCCCCATTCTCCGACGATGAGAGCGACGTGGCGTGGGAGGATGCAACTGTCGTCGAGGACCTGAAGAGTCGCTGTGACGCGCAACCGCAGAGCAGTGCGCGCTTCGGCGACGTGCCCGCCGCCGCGTTGCGCGCACAGAGCTACACCGGCTGGGCAAAATCACTCGAGGAGTATCTTTACCAGCACGCCAAGCTCACCGTTTATACCTGTGACCAGCTCAAACTCGGCTCCAGCGCCCTCGAAACCGAAGGTGATTTCCGCGCGCGAATCGCACAGGCACTGCGCGAACAGCGCGACGCTCTGGTCGAGAAGCTGCGAAACAAGTACGCCCCGCGCGTGCAGGCCCTGCAGGACCAGCTGCGCCGCGCGCGCGATCGAGTCGAGCGGGAACAGGCCCAGTACTCCCAACAGAAACTGTCGAGTGCCATTTCGATCGGCGCGACGGTCCTGGGCGCATTGTTCGGCTCGCGCCGCCTCACCTCGGGCACAGTCGGGCGTGCTGCCACCGCCGCTCGTTCCGTGGGCCGCATCGGGCGCGAACACGAGGATGTTGCGCGCGCCAGCGACAGCGAAGAAGTGCTGCAGCAGCGGCTCACAGCACTCAATACCGAATGCGAGCAGGAGATCGCCGCGTTGCAGGCCAGCGTTGATCCGCAGACTGTCCCGGTCCGCGCCGTGACGCTGAGCGCGCGCAAGTCAGATATCGCGGTGGGTCGCATGGGTCTGCTCTGGGTGCCATGGCGCGAAGATGCGCAAGGCATGCCGCGACCAGCATTCAAGCTCTGAGAGCCGGGTATGAGAGACCTCATCGCAGAGCTGAGTGAGAAGCTCAGGATCAGCGAAGCGCAGGCACAGGGCGGCGCGGCGATCCTTTTCAAGGCGGCCAGGGACAAGCTGGGACGCGTGGAGTTTGACCGAATGCTGGGTTCGCTGCCCGAGATCGACTTACTCATCAAGCAGGCACCGACCAGTGGCGGCGGTCTGCTCGGCGCCATCGCGTCGCTGGCCGGTGGAAACGCCGCACTTCTGACGACGATCGTGTCCGGATTTTCCAGGCTCAACATGACGAGCGATCAGGCCCAGAAATTCGTGCCGATCATTCTGGACAACCTGCGCGCCAAGGTCGGGCCCGAGACGGTCAGCCGGCTGGAGCAGACGCTGCGCGCTTGAGCGGATCCGCCTCGCTGGCGGAGGCGTACTGAAAGCCTGGATCAGCGCCGTGCCCGCGCGGCCGCCTTGGCGCGTGTACTCGTCGGTGCCGGCTTGGCGGGTGGAGAGGCAGCCGGCGGCGGCTGGGCAGCGATGCCCTTCTCCGCCATCAACGCTTGCGGTGCGGGAAACGCCTTGACCGACTCGCGCAGCCACTCGGTGAACTTCGCGATCTTGGGCAGCGTCGCGTAGGACTTCGGGCACACGAAGTGGTAGGCCCAGCGATAGGGCAGCGCTACCGGGCTGGCAAACTGCAGTCGGCCGGCCTGCAGGTCACTCGCCGCCAGGCTCCAGCGCACCAGCGCGAATCCCAGTCCCTGCTCCGCCGCCATGATCACACTCACCGAGTCGTCGAGTACCGATCCGCGCACTGGCCTGACTTCGCCGGCACCCATCTCGCGCCAATGAATCCAGGGTTCGTCCGTGCTCTGCAGCAGCGGATATCTTTCCAGGGGCTGCGAGTTGAGCAGCGGACCATGTTTGGCGAGCAGCGCGGGCGCAGCGACGGCGACGATCCACTCGTCCATTATTTTCTCGCTGTGCAACCCCTTGTAATCCCCGGTGCCGAGGCGAATGGCGGCGTGAAAGTCGGAGCGCGAGAAATCGACGTTTTCGCGCGAGGTATGCACGCGCAGCTCGACGTCAGGGTGACGATTGCGCAGATCCGGCAAGCGCGGCATCAGCCATTTCTGCAGGAAGGAAGCCAGCATGCTGATGTTGAGCTGGCCACCTTTGCGGTCGTTGCGCAGCTCGTTGAGCGCCGCTTCCAGCTCATCGAGTCCGCGCCGGATCCCGGGCAGGAGCTGCTCGCCTTCCGGAGTCAGCGCTACCTTGCGTCCGCTGCGCCGGAAGAGCGGGACCTGCAGGTACTCCTCGAGCGTACGCACCTGCATGCTGACCGCGGCGGGCGTGACATGCAGCGCCTCGGCCGCTTCCGCGAAGCTCAGGCGGGTAGCTACTGCTTCGAACACCCTCAGGGCGTTCAAGGGCAATCGGTCGTAGGCGGAGGCCACTTCAAGTTCCCTTAAGGCGCATTCAAGTATTGCGTTTGCTGGAGTGGCGAATCTAGCCGAAATTGCGCCCACGTCAAAAGGCACCCGCGGGGTGCCAACGGCAAGCCGGAGGAGCCGGAAAGGAGTGGGTCATGAGCGAACTTGAGAAAGCGCGAGCTGGATTTGTCCTGTCACTGCTGATTTTCGCCTCGGGACTGGCGCTACTGCAGCACGAGCAACCGGCGGGCGTCGCAACGGCGGAGCAGACCATCACGGTTTGTGCGGCCACCAAGGGCGCTCTGTGCACCCCTGCGGACGCAAGCGGCGGCGCCAGTGACGCGCATGAGGCACGCGTCGCGGACGGCGGAGTGAAGCCGCTGGGAGCGATGACGGTGACCGCTCCCAGGGTGCCCACCCAGCTCGGCGAAATGCTGGTGCTGGCGCCGCGCTTCGCGACGGAGCTCGAGGGCCGGCTGCGACTGGCCACCGCCCGCGGTCCAGCAGAGGGCGAGATCATCCTCGCGCAATGAGCGCGACTGCGAGCCGCGGCAGGCGCTGGACGACCGCCCTGCCGCGGCTCTCTTCAATTAACATCAGCGCCGATTCCATGAGCAACCCCCTCACCTTGTACGACTACCTGCCTTCCGGCAACGGCTACAAGGTTCGCCTGGTGCTGAAGCAGCTGGGCATTCCGTACCGGCTGGTCGAGGTCGACATCAAGAAGGGACTCACACGTACGTCGGAATTTCTTGCCAAGAACCCCAACGGCCGCATCCCCTTGCTGGAAATCAACGGCCAGGGATTTCTGTCCGAGAGCCACGCGATCATCTGGTACCTTGCCGAAAACTCGCGCCTGGTGCCGACCGATCGATTACAGCGGGCCCAGCTCTGGCAGTGGTTGTGCTTCGAGCAATACAACCTGGAACCCAACATCGGCACCGTGCGTTTCTGGCTGCACTCACTGGGCAAGACCGAGGCGCAGCTGGGCGAGAAGCTCAAGGAGAAGGTCGACAAGGGCTACCAGGCCCTCGAGGTGCTGGAGAAGGGCCTGCTGGGCCGCGACTTTCTCGTGGGCGACCAGTATTCACTCGCCGATATCAGCCTGTACGCGTACACGCACGTCGCAGAGGAAGGCCAGTTTTCTCTGACGGGTTTTCCCGCCATCCGCGCTTGGCTCGGGCGCATCGCCGCACAACCCCGTTACGAGCCGATAACCGCACGCTGAACCCGAGGGTTGAGCGGCCGCTGGAGGGACGTTAGCCTTCCAGCGGGCATTCACGACCGGGTCGCCATTCCATGCGAGATGAATTCTCACGCCGCGCCCTGCGGGCGCTCGGCGTCATCGCGCTGGTCCTGCTGCTGTCCTGCGGCGAGCAGGCACGCATCGAGCCCGGACTGTATCGCGCCGTGCTGACGCTGCCCGGAGGTGAGTTGCCCTTTGGGTTCGAGCTCAAGCAGGAACAGCAGGCGTTGGTCGGTTACCTGATCAACGGCCCGGAGCGCGTGCGTGTTCCCGACGTGAAGGTCGATGGACGGCAGATCGAGATGATCATGCCAGGATTCGGCAATCGCCTTTCGGCGCGGCTCAAGCGTGGGCGGCTCGAGGGCGAGGTTGTGCTGGTGAAGCGCGGACTCAAAGAGCAGAAGCTGCCACTCGTTGCCGAGCGGGATCTCAATTATCGGTTCTTCAAGCAGCCGCTGACCGACAACGCCGATGTCGGCGGGCGCTGGGCGGTAACTTTCACCGACACGGACGGCAACAAGACTCCGGCCATCGGCGAGTTCAGGCAATCGTTCCACGAAGTCACGGGCACGTTCCTGACACAGACCGGTGATCACCGTTACCTCGCCGGCGAAATGCGCAACGACGAGTTGTACCTCTCGACTTTCGATGGCGCACATGCCTACCTCTATCACGCCGAGGTGACGCCTACGGGCGAGCTCAAGGGGAAGTACTGGTCGGGGTTGAGTCCGGTCGAAGAATGGATCGGGCGACGCGACGAGCAGGCGCGACTTGCCGATGCCGATGCACTGACCACGATCCGAGATGACACCTGGAGCTTCGGTTTCACGTTCCCCGATGAAACCGGCAAACCCGTATCCATGGCCGATGCGCGCTTCCGCAACAAGGTCATGATTGTGGCCCTGGGCGGCAGCTGGTGCCCGAACTGTCATGACGAGGCGGCGTTCCTCGCGCCTTTGTATCGCCACTATCGCGAGCGGGGCCTGGAGATAGTCGAGCTGATGTTCGAGCAGTCCGAGGAATTTGCGTTCGCCGCCAGGGCCGTGTCGGCGATGCGTACCAAGTTCGGAATCGAGTACGCGACGCTCATCGCCGGAAGCTCCGACAAGGCCGAGGCGTCGACCCACTTGCCGCAGTTAAGCGGTGTCTATGCCTTTCCCACTACACTGTTCGTCGATCGCAAGGGCCGCGTGCGACGGATCTATACGGGATTCTCCGGGCCGGCGACTGGCGCGCACTACGAAGAACTCACGGCCAGCTTCATCGCCACGATCGAGACCCTGCTCGCCGAAAACCCTGCGTGATCCACGGCTGTGATACCGTTGTCTCCCCCGACAGGACGGTCGCAGCCATGTGGAATATCGCCGAGATACGCACCACACCGAGTCTCGAGCTCTTCAGCGAGCTAGTCGGATTGTTGCAGGACGCCGTCAAGAGTGGCGCCTCGATCGGTTTTCTCGCACCCCTGTCGACGGCTGAAGCGCGCAACTTCTGGATGGCGGCCCTCAGCGAAGTTGCGCGTGGTGAGCGCGTGGTTCTGCTCGCGCGCGACGGCGTCTCGATCATCGGCTGTGCACAGCTGCTGCTCACTGCGCGCGCCAACGCCCGGCATCGAGCTGAAATCCAGAAGCTGATCGTGCATACCCAGTGGCAGGGCAAGGGGCTCGGCCGCGCGTTGCTCGATGCAATCGAGACGGCTGCGAGCGACAAGGGCAGGACGCTGCTGCTCGCTGATGCCCGCGAGGGCGGTTACGGTGACCGGCTTTTCTCGCGCTCCGGCTATTCTCGCGTCGGCGTCATTCCGCGCTATCAGCGCGGGCCGGACGGGCATTTCGACTCAACGGTGATCTTCTACCGCAATCTCGACGCCCGCGCAGCGGCGATGTGACATGCCTACATTCGACGTCGTCTCCGAACTGAACGCCCACGAAGTCACGAATGCGGTGGACCAGGCGAACCGCGAGGTGTCGCAGCGTTTCGACTTCAAGGACACCGGGGCGCGTTTCGAACTCGAAGAGTTTCGGATCACGCTGCGAGCTCCGGCCGACTTTCAGCTCAAGCAGATGCTGGAGATCCTGCGGCTGCGGATTTCCAAGCGCGGCATCGATGTCGCCTGCATGCAGGAGGGCGAGCCCGAGATCGCACTAAACGAGGCACGTCAGGAAGTCACGCTGAAGCACGGCATCGACGCGGATACGGCACGCAAGCTCGTCAAGCTTCTCAAGGAATCGGCCCTCAAGATCCAGACGGCCATCCAAGGGGAGAAGCTGCGCGTCACGGGCAAGAAGAAGGATGACCTGCAATCTGCAATAGCGCTGCTGCGCAAGTCCGAGGCCAGCGTGCCATTGCAGTTCGTAAATTTTCGCGACTGATCGCTGCTGAACCTGCCGGCAGGCTCAGCAGCAGCGCGTGGGACCGTCCTTGTTCCAGCGCCGCTCGAGTTCGCTGGCGTAGAAGCAGGCACGGCTCGGCGGACGCTCACCCGGATGATGAGCGGCGAGGTGCGCAAGGTAACGCTCATAGCTGTCATCGCCAGTGAGCGAACGCAGTCCGTGCCAGAGTCGCGACCAGCGATTTCCCGTGGTGGCGTTCATGCGAGCTGCGTGCGCTGGTAAGGTGCTTCACGGCAGCCCGCAGCGCTTCTGCCGCTGAGATAAAGAGTGCAGCTGCGCACCATGTCGATCACGACCACCCAGACCAGCGCCAGAAAGAAGGCCGTCAACCAGCCGTCGAGGTGCTGATTGAATATGAGCTGTGGAGCCGCGGCAGCTCGCTCGGCAGGCAGCAAACCGGTGGCGAGCTTGTCGGACAGATCGCGCGCCGCCGCGAAAAAACCGAGCTTTGGGTCGGCGCTCAGGATCTTCTGCAACGAAGCGGTCGTGGTCACCGTGACCAGCCACGCGAGCGGCAGGCCGCTCACCCAGGCGTAGCGAACGCGCCCGCTCTTCACGAGGATCGCCGTCACTACCGCCAAAGCGATGGCAGCCAGCAGCTGATTGGCGATGCCGAACAGCGGCCACAGGATATTGATGCCGCCGTTCGGATCGATCACTCCGATATAGAGAAAGTATCCCCAGCCAGCGACGGTCACGAGGCTCGACAGGACTACGGAGGGATACCAGGAGGTACGGCCGAACGACACGCTGATCTTGCCGAAGGCCTCCTGCACGATGAAGCGACCGACGCGCGTGCCCGCATCGAGCACCGTGAGGATGAATACGGCCTCGAACATGATGGCGAAGTGGTACCACATCGCGAGCAGCGACTGGCCGAACGCAGAGCCGAAGATGCTTGCCATGCCGACGGCGAGCGATGGCGCGCCGCCGGTGCGCGCGAACAGTGTTTGCTCACCCATGCTGTGGGCGAGGCTTTGCATCTGTTCGGCCGTGACCGGGAATCCCCAGCTCGTGATGGTTGCGGTGGCGGTGTGCGGATCCGCCCCGACGACACCGCCGGCGACGTTGATCGCAAAGTAAACGCCCGGGTCCAAAACGCACGCAGCAATCAGCGCCAGGATGCCGACGCTCGATTCAAGCGCCATCGATCCGTAGCCGACCAACCGGATGTCGGTCTCCCGGGCCAGGAGCTTTGGCGTCGTACCGGAGGCAACCAGCGAGTGGAAACCGGAGATCGCGCCGCACGCCAGCGTGATGAACAGGAACGGGAACAGCTTGCCGCTGAAGATCGGACCCGTGCCATCGATGAAACGCGTAATCGCCGGCATCTTGATCTCGGGGGCGAGCAGGCACACGGCGAGGGCGAGCAGCACGACCACGCCCAGCTTGACGAAGGTGGATAGATAGTCCCGCGGGGCGAGCAGCAACCACACCGGCAGCACGGCAGCGATGAAGCCATAGACCATCACGAACCACGCAAGCGCACGGGCGTCGAGGTCGAACAGCCCGTGCAGACTCGGGTTGGCGTCGATCCAGCCACCCGCCAGCACCGCGAACAGCAGCAGCGCCACGCCCAACACCGTAGCTTCGAGCACGCGGCCGGGCCGCAGCACGCGCAGGTAGATTCCGACCACGAGGGCGATGGGAATGGTCGCAAATACGGTAAACGTGGACCAAGGACTGTGCGCCATGGCCTTCACCACGACGAGCGCCAGCACCGCGATCAGAATGGTCATGATGGTGAGTGTCGCGACCAGCGCCGCGGTACCGCCGATCGGGCTCAGCTCGTCGTGCGCCATCTGGCCCAGCCCGCGACCATTGCGCCGCACCGAGCAGAACATTACGAGCATGTCCTGGACGCAGCCACCGAGCACCGCGCCGACCAGCAGCCACAGCGTTCCGGGCAGGAAGCCGAATTGCGCGGCTAGCGTCGGGCCTACGAGCGGACCGGCGCCTGCGATCGCGGCGAAATGGTGGCCGAACACGATCCAGCGATTGGTCGGCATGAAATCGCGCCCGTTTTCCAGACTCTCCGCGGGAGTCGCGCGGGTGGCATCGAGCGCAGCGACGCGTGCCGCGATCCAGCCGCTGTAAAACCGATACGCAACTAGATAGACACAGGCCGCGGCCACGACCAGCCAGGCCGCATTGATCGACTCCCCCCGATTGAGCGCGATGCCGCCGAAGGCCGCGGCGCCGACCAGGGTGATCGAGCCCCAGACGAGCCATTGCCGGATTCGTTTCGAGCGCATGAAGCGGCTGTCTCCGGAAGTTGTTGAGCGTTCACGCTGGCACCCGTTGGTGCCAAGCGGCACGCGGTAATCGTACACCGTCACCCGTCGCCGGAGCTGTACTCGCGCCAGTCGCGCGACACAATGAGCCGCGCGCCGCGGCCAAAGGTGAAATACGACCAGGCCCACTGCAGCATCACCGAGAGACGGTTGCGAAAGCCGGTCAGCGAATAGATGTGAACCAGCAGCCACAGCCACCAGGCGAACCGTCCGCCAAAATGCATCCGGCCGATTTCGCAGATCGCACGGCTGCGGCCGATCGTGGCCATCTGGCCCAGGTCACGATAGCGGAAGGGCGTGCGCGTTCGGCCCGCGAGGTCGCTGAGGATAGTGCGGCCGATATAGGCTCCCTGCTGCATGGCGACCGCGGCGACGCCGGGCAACAGGCCGCCGCGCACGATGTCCTGAGCCCGGGCCAGGTCGCCCGCGACGAACAGCTCCGGGTGCCCCGCTAGCGCAAGATCGGATCCCACGCTGACGCGCCCGGCACCGTCTCGTTCGACGCCGAGCGAGGCACCGATGCTGCTCGCTCGCACACCGGCGGCCCATAGGATCGTGGCGGCGTCGATCCTTTCGATGCCCACCTCGACGCCCTGCACGCTGACGCCGGTAACCTTGCATGCGAGCCGCACTTGAACCCCGAGCGACTCGAGGTCGCGTTGTGCGCGCCGCGCCTGCGCGGGCGAGAAGGTCGGCAGGACCCGTGGACCGGCTTCAACGAGCACCACGCGCGCTTGTCGCGGATCGATGTTGCGGAAGTCGCGCGCCAGGGTGTAACGGCTCATCTCGCCGATGGCGCCTGCAAGCTCCACGCCGGTAGGCCCCGCGCCGACGATGACAAAAGTGAGCAGCCGGCGGTGACGCGCCGCGTCCTGCTCACGCTCGGCAGCTTCGAATGCGCTCAGCACCCGCCGTCGGATCTCGGTCGCCTGCGGCAGGCTCTTCAGACCCGGCGCACACGACTCCCATTCTTCGTGCCCGAAGTAGGCATGCGTTGCTCCGCAGGCCAGGACCAGGTAGTCGTACGAGAACTCACCGATGTCCGTGACTACGCTGCGCGCGACGACGTCGACCGACTGGGCAGTGCCCTGCAATACGCGGATGTTCCGGCACGTGGAGAGAATGCTGCGGATCGGCGCCGCGATGTCGGCCGGGCTCAGGGCCGCAGTTGCGACCTGGTAGAGCAGTGGCTGGAACAGGTGATGGTTCTGCCGGTCGAGGACTGTGATTTCCACGCCACGCCGATTGCCGAGGGTCTTGGCCGCGTTCAGGCCGACGAACCCGGCTCCGACGATGAGAACACGTGCCGGCGACTCGCGACGTTTCAGGGCGTGGACATCAGGCATTCATGCCGCAGCGTCGATCAGGCCGCGCGGCCGTCGTCGACCATGCCGAGCGTGCGCTCATGAGCCGTGAACTGTTCACACCACTTGTCGAGCCGGGCGTACTCCTCGGCATTGCTCTTGCGGAATGCCTCGTAACCCGCGCGCGTGCGCCAAGTATCCAGCGTGATGAAGCGCGTCGTGGACTCGGTGCTGCGAAACAGCTCCGTGTTGACGTACTCCGGGCTGCGCCGGAAGAACTCCACCCATTTTCCGGCCGGCCCGTACTCGAGCTCGAATTCTTTCAAGCGCTCGGGCGCGGCGTCGAATTCCCACACAATGCGATACATGCCCAGGCACCGCGAAAAGCGCGAGGCTACCGCGTTCGCGGACTGGAAGCGAGTTCAGCTCCGGGACGCCGGCCCTGCGCCGCCGGGCGCACCGAGCTTAAGAACGCCTGCCGCCCATTCCATCACCGGACGCACGCGCTCTGAGACCAGGCGCAACGCCGTCGCGTAGTCGACCCAGCGGTATTCGTTGTGCTCGGGCCGGCCGATCTCCGGATTCAACGGCAGACTGATGGCTTCGGTGCCGGTGCGCGCCAGGTAGTAGCGTGCCGTCTTGCCGCGACTGTAGGGTCCGGTCTCGGTGTGGACCTCACCCCATGCAAATGCGAGATCGCTCAATGTCGTTTCTTCGCGCACTTCGCGAATCGCTGCCGCCTTCGGATCCTCGCCGTCCTCGACCAGGCCCTTGGGAAAATCCCAGTGACTGAACGCGCGCAGCAGCAGAAACTGCCATCCCTGCGGCGTTTCGCGCACGATGACTGCACCGGCCGAAAGGCGTCTGGGTGTGACGCTCATGCGCAGGAGTATAGCGAAGCCCTCGGCAGCGCAAATTTTCCTGCGCAGGCTGCTGTCGCTGAACTGCGACGATGAGCGCTCAGGCGGCTTGAGCGAACTCCAGCACGCCAGCGACTGCGTTGACCGTCGACGCGATGCGCACCGCGCTTTGAATCGTTTCGCGATTGACCTGGTGCGCGCGCAGCTTGCGCTCGTGCGCGGTGATGCATAGCCCGCAGCCGTTAACCGCCGACACCGCGAGTGAGAGGAGTTCGAAGTCGTCCTGTGCGATGCCCGGATTGCAGCGGCAGAGCTTATTGACTAATCAATTGTTTAGATCATTTCAATAGATAGCGTATATTGGTCTCCCATGAGCGACCTCAAACTCAAGGACCTGCGCTACCTGGTGGCGCTCGCAGACGAGCGGCATTTCGGGCGCGCGGCAGCCCGCAGCTTTGTGAGCCAGCCGACGCTGAGCGCGCAACTGCGCAAGCTGGAGGACTATCTCGGCGTCACTCTGATCGAGCGCCAGCCCAAGCGAGTAACGCTCACCGCGGCCGGCGAGCAGGTCGTGGCGCGTGCGCGGCGCATGCTCCAGGAGAGCGACGCCATCATCGACGTCGCGCGCCACAACCGCGATCCACTTGCCGGAACTCTCAAGGTCGCATTCATCCCGACCATCGGACCCTACCTGCTGCCGCGCGTGGCGCAGCGCATCCGGCGCGCACTGCCACGGCTCAAGCTGCTGCTGTACGAGCACCGCACCGAGCAACTCCTCGAACAGCTGCGCAGCGGCGCGGTGGATCTCGGCATTCTCGCGCTCCCAGTCGAGCCCGAAGGGCTCGAGTCCCGGCTCCTGTTCGAGGAGCCGTTTCGCATCGCCATGCCGGCGGCTCACCGCCTGGCGACGCGCAAGACGCTGCGGCCCGCGGATCTCAACGATGAGACCTTGCTGCTGCTGGAAGACGGACATTGCCTGCGCGATCAGGCACTCGAGGTGTGCAGCCGTACCTCGGCGCACGAGAGCGAAGACTACCGGGCGACGAGCCTGGAAACGTTGCGCCAGATGGTGGCAGCGGGACACGGCGTGACGCTGCTTCCTGAGATGGCGACGCGCGGCCACTTCGGCAATCCCCGTACGCTCGCGGTCCGCCCGTTCTCGCAACCCGCACCGCAGCGGCGCGTCGGCGCTGTGTGGAGAAAGAGCAGCACGCGCACGGCAGCCATTCGCGCCGTGTGCGACCTCATCGCTGCAGAGGGCGCGCCGTGAACGCAACCCGGACGATCAGCTTCCCTTCTCGGGCTCCTCGTCACCCACGTAGCGGCGGATCTGCGCGCTCGCTTCGCTCAGGGCCCGGCGTTGCTCATTCGGACAGATCACCGTTCCATAGGAACAGAACACGCAGCAGTCGCCGAAAATCGGCTTCAGAACCTTGCCGCAATGCGTGCACGTATAGAAATACACGCTTTCGCCTTCCGGCATGGTCTCTTCGCGCCGATACCCGCACGCCGGACAGGTCACCGTCGTCTGGCGCGTAATGGAACGACCGGGGTCGAGGGCGAGCACCTCCAGGGTGTCGGCATCGTCCTCGATGGACGTTTCCGCCTTTCCCGGATACCACGCGGGCGTCTGGGGCATAAGTTCAGGGAATATAGTTGTTATTAGTAACCATGCAGATTAATGATCCTGCAACGCAATGAAAAGACGCGCGTCACATCAGCGACATGAGCCGGACGCAGGCGTCTTATGCAGGTGAAAAATACGTAAAGCGCACGCCATTTACGCCGTGAACTGGCGCACGAGTGGAGTTGGTGCGGGCATGTTCTCCGGGACACAAGGAGCGCTGCGTGGCGGCACGCCATAAGGTCGGTACGGGCGCTTATTTCAATCTGTCGGAGGCAGCGCTGCGCCGGCGGCTGGTCGCCGGCACCCAACGAGAGATTGTCGAGACCCATCTCGGCAAGGACCTTTATGCCGAATTGCGCGCGCTCGCCATCGCGACGCGCGGCCGCCGCCCTGCCCGGGGCCCGCGGGTGTACATCCTGCACGGCATCATGGGTTCGCGCCTCGGTCACCCTCCCCGTGGTGCGCGCCGAAACGAGGTCGTCTGGGTCGATCCGCGGGCGCTCGCCGCCGGCCGTCTTACCGAGCTCGCACTCGGAGGTGATTCACGCGTGCGCGCGCTTGGGGTGCAGACCTTCATGTACCTGAAGCTCAAGCTCGCGCTCGAGCGCGCGGGCTGCAACGTGGAGTTTTATGCCTACGACTGGCGGCAGGATGTCCTGACCCTTGGTGCGCAACTGCGAGATCGAATACGCGCCAATGCCAAGGGCCCGGTGTCGATTGTCGCGCACAGCATGGGGGGGCTCGTGGCCCGCGCGGCAATGCAGGACGACAGGAAGCGAGCGATCGCGCAACTGATCATGCTGGGTACTCCCAACTTTGGTTCCTTTGCGACCGTGTTGGCGTTGCGCGGCGCCTACCCGCCGGTGCACAAGATTGCCATGCTCGACCACGAGCACGACGCCGACGCCCATGCGCAGCGCGTGTTTGCAACGTTCACCGGTCTATATCAGCTCTTGCCCGCGCCCGAGCGTCTCAATCGGCTCGACCTTCGCCGCCCTTCAACCTGGCCACGTCGCGGACCGAGACCGCTCGCCTCCGAGCTGAAGCGCAGCGCGAACTATCGGCTGCACCTGGCGCCAGCCGATGCTCGCTTCACGCTGATCGCCGGCGTCGGTCAGCCGACCGTAACGGCGATGCGGCGCCGGGGCGAGGAGTTCGAGTTCGAGGTCACCCGTAACGGAGACGGCACCGTACCACTGTCCCTGGCGTTGCTCGCGGGCGCCAAGACCTACTACGTCGCCGAAGGTCACACCGAGCTGCCAAGCAACAGCCGCGTCGTGGCGGCAGTACTCGACCTGCTCGTC
Organism: uncultured Gammaproteobacteria bacterium; assembly: GCA_963695985.1. Taxonomy (GTDB): domain Bacteria; phylum Pseudomonadota; class Gammaproteobacteria; order Steroidobacterales; family Steroidobacteraceae; genus DATBVX01. The sequence goes on along the minus strand of CAVOIC010000011.1, from coordinate 91,532 downwards.
GATGGCAACACCCGGCAGCTCGCGCAGCGCTGGGCCACCTCGCGTGCAGCACCGCGGTGGATTTGCGAGCGCGACTTGCGCTTCACCGCATCACTCGCGCTCGACTGGGAGAAGCTGAGCGCCGCTACTCAACGGGAACTGCTGGAGGGGATCGTGTTCCCCGGGCGCACTGCGCCTCAGCGCTAGGCGCGCCCCGCCCACGCAGGCGTGAGTGATCAGCGCCTCAGGGCACCGAATTCCTCGCGGCTCAGAAACCCGTCCTGATTCTTGTCCGCTGCGGCGAACTGCGCCGCGACCTGTTTGTCGGTCTTTGCTTCCCTGACGCTGATCAATCCGTCCTTGTCCTTGTCGAGGGCCTCGAAGGACGCGCTTCCTTCCTCACCGCCGGCGCTGCAGCCCGCGAACAGAGCAACCACGATCCATAACGCTACGGATTGCATCTTCATCGCTAACTCCTTGGCCGGTGAAGTATTCAAGATCCCGGCAACACGTAAACGCTTGCGCATGCACCTGCATCCAAGTCCTAGGGTTATGCACGACTGCCGCGTCCTTCAGCAGTCGTTAACGCAGCCTCAGCAGGTCTGAATGCACGTTGCCGTGCAACCAGCATAACTTGTTTCACGGCAGGATTTGCCAGCAGGGAGAACCGCCATGAGCTATGCCCAGCCCGCGCTTGGATCGCGGTCCTATATCGCAGTATCGCTCGTGGTCCTGGTTCATGCCGTGATGCTCTACGTGCTGCGTAACGGGCTGGAGCATTCATCACTCGAACTGCCGACGGGTCCGGTGGTCGCCGAGCTCATTGACGAGCCGCAGATAAAGCCAGTCGAGCCACCGCCACCGCCGCCAGCGTTCCAGCCCGTGCGCCTGGACCCGGTGCCGGAACCCGATATCGCCATCGATCTTCAGCCCGACTCGGGGCAGGCGATTACGCTACCCGTCGCGCCCGAAGTTGCCGCACTATCGGCCAGATCCGCGCCGCCCGAGATCACCCCGCCGCGCATCGATCAGAGCCGCTCGGAGATGATGCCGATGTATCCGCCAACCTCGAAGCGGCTGGGTGAGCAGGGCCGCGTCCTGCTGATGGTGCACGTGCTCGCCGATGGAAAGCCGGCCGAGGTGCGACTCGAGCGCAGCAGTGGGTTCGACCGACTCGACCAAGCTGCCGTGGCGCACGTGTTGCGTGCCTGGCATTTCATTCCGGCACGATCCGCCGCGCGCGCAATCGACTACTGGGGCGAGTTTGCGGTGACTTTCCGGATCACCCAGTAATCGCGCGCCAGATGACTTGCTCCGTCACGTCGCTGTCGGGCGACACGACGCCTGCGTATGGGCTGGCAGAAGGCGTTGTACGGCGAAACATGGCAAACTCCCCCTTATCAAATGTGCAGGGAGTAACCCATGAGGGCGATGTCGCGCTATCTGCTGGTGCTGGGAGCCGCTGTACTATTTCCAGCGATGGCGAATGCCGTGGATTTCGAAGTCGCGCCCTTCATCGGCTATCGCTTTGGCGGCAACTTCGAGGACTCGACCACGGGCCAGAGCGCAAATGCCAAGGAATCCATCGATTACGGACTGGCCTTCGACGTCGAATACGCACCCGATCAGATGGTGGAAATCTTCTACAGTCGTCAGCCGACCGAATTCAAGAACACGAGCCCCGGCATAGATCTGGACATCGAGTACTTCCAGATCGGCGGCGTCGCTGAATATACGCAGGATACCTACACGCCTTATCTGGTGGGAACGATCGGCGCGGCCCGCTTTACCCCCGGGGGCGACCTCGATTCCGAAACGCGCTTCGCGCTCACGCTGGGCGGCGGCGTGAAGTGGTTCGTCAGCAAGAACGTCGCACTCAAGGTCGAGGGGCGCGGCTACCTCAGCATCTTCGACTCCAACACACAAGTGTTCTGCGTCAGCAGCGGCGGCGCGGTCTGCAGCTTTCGCGTAAGCGGCAGCGTCATCTGGCAGCTGGAAGCAATGGCCGGGGTCGTGTTCCGCTTCTAGTCGCCTCTGCGGGCGGTTCTACCCGCTCGCACCCGGCGGTTTCGTCTTGCTCTCCTCCTGCGGGTCAGCGTTGGGTTTCTGTGCTCCTGCCTTGTCGGACTTCATGTCCGACTGCTCGACGCTTACCGCGGCTGGATTAGGTTCGGGCTTGCTCCTGGCCTTCGCGATCAGCTGCTTGGCATCGGCGACATCGATGCGTTGCACGGTCCGTAGCGGTATGCGATCCGCGCTGCCCGGTATGATGCCGCGCGCGATGATGGCGTCGCGTCCCACATCGCAGATCAGGCCGTCGTTGTCCTTGTCCAGGAACCCGAGCGCGAACGCCGACTTCAACCCAAACTCTGGGAAAAAGAGCTTCACCAGGTAGGGGCTCTTGTGATCCGGCGCCCAGACGATCAGCGTCTCGTCGTCCACGACCGTCCAATCATCTATGGTGCGCGAGAACATGCAGTCGCCGCCGCGCGGTTTGCCAGGTGCGACGTCGGTGTTCTGACTTGATTGATTGGCGGGCGCTGCAGCGCTCACTTGAGTCGACAGCAGCAGCGCGGCGAGGAGTGGAACAATGAGGGCGTTCATGGGGAGCCTCCAACATCTTGGAGCTACTCCCCGACTTGCAGTTCCAACAACGCCGCCTGTCGCTGACAGGCGGCGCGGTTCAGCACCGGTTCACCATGTGTAGCGTACGCGATAGCGCACGACGCTCTCACCATCCTTGGCTACCTTAACGGGAAACAGGATTGTGCGCGCATCCTCCTTCTCATAAGGCAGGCTGCTCGACGTAATCTGCCAGTTGCTCCAGCGGTAGAGGTTTTCCTTTACGATCACGTCGACTGCTTCGGCCTTGTGGTTGCGCAGCTTTACCTCGATTTCTTCCTCCATCCACTTCGCAGTCGTGTTGATGCTGAAGTCCACCTGCCGGCGCTCGCCGACGACGTCGAACGCCGAGCCGAGCTTGACCAGTATCTTCTCATCCTTCGGCGTGTGGTCAATGACATCCTCGCCGATGAACTCCAGCGTTCCATCAGCCTTGTCGGTCTGCGCGACACGTATGCGGCCGGCGGGCAGCGGGATTCCGAGTCCCACCTTTTCCTCGTTCTTGAATTCGAGATACACGTCCACCTTGCGATTGGATTGATTGCCGAAATTCCGATCCACCACCGGGTCGGCGTACCAGTAACCGATCGGGCCCTGTCCGTAATAGACCAGGGTCTTGCGCGCGGGCACGCGATGCGCAACTTCGAAAAGCTCGATCTGCTTGGTCGAGTTGTCCGGCAGCGTCGTGCGCCGACCGAGCGTGTAGAGGTGGAATTCGAAGAAGGCCTTCTCGTCGAAACCCGCGACCTCATCCGCCGCCATCGCACTCATCACCTCGCGGGCGCGCTTGGCCATCGGCAGCGCGCGCGGCTCGGCCCGATGCACGTCGCCCGCGATCAGCTTGAGCCGCGCGTCGGGATAGCTAGCGCCGGACTGATTGAGAATGCTGACCCACGCGCCCACATCCAGCAGACCTGAATTCGCATCGCTGCCTTCGCTGAACGTCAGGTTGTAGTCCGCCCACCAGGTGATGCCACTGGTCTGGTAGGCAACTCGAGCACGATGCTCGCCCGCGCGCTTGGCGACGATGTCCCACTCGAGCGTCGGCCGTGTGATCAGCCCCCCCGGAAGCTCCGGGAAACGGATGTTGCTGTAGTTACCGATTGCATAGATCTGGCCGTCGGTGCCCCGCAACACGAGCCCGTTGGTGGCGCTCAAGAGCGTGCCCGAAAGGGTATTGAGCTCATTGCCGACCACGCGCTCGAGCGTCAGCGGCTTGTCGATGTACTTCAGCAGCAGCTTCTGCGTGCTCACAAGGTCGAACTGGAAGTTCTGCTCCAGCACGCGCGTGTTGTCAGGATCCGTGAGGGAACTGAACTGAACCGTCGTGGGATCGATGAGGGCAGCGACATCGCTGAAACGCACCTGACTGCGCCCCGCGCTCAGCGTCACTGGCCGCTCTTGGCGAACCACGGCGTATCCCGGAACCGCCATTCCATTCGGCATCCCCATGCCCTGGACAGGACGATAGAGCTCGGGCGGGACCGCACCGGGCTGTGCAGAGCTGTAGATCGTGATCGCGGTGTCTTCGCGTTCTGCAGCGCGGGTAGCGGCAGCGCCCAGCACTAATGCCGCGAGGGATGTCGTCAGGAACAAAGACCGCGAAACCGCGGTTCGAGCACGGCTCAACATTGTTGGTCTCCATTGCGGGAATGTCGGGAGTGTAAACGCGCGCGTGCTGCCGCGGGGTTAGGTCGTTCCCTGCGGGTACTGGAATCGTGTGCAGAAGTGTGCGCAAATGCCGCCGGCTCGCGGGAGAGACGCATGGACCCTGAGTTCATCGAGAAGAACCAGATCGTCGAGCGCTACTTGACGGGCAAGCTTCCATTCAAGGGGCGCCAGGACTTCGAGCGCTATTGCAGGGAGCATCCCGAGGTACTGGAACAGATCCACCTCGCCGATCAGATGCACGCCGGAATGCGGCTGCTGGAGGCCAGCGGCCGCTCGCCGGGTTTGCAGGAAGCAAAACCGGTATGGTGGCGACGTCGCGAGTTGACCCTTGCGTTGCTCGCCCTCAGTGCATGCCTTGTAATAGGTCTATGGGTTCTTGGGGCGCAGTACGCAGATCGTGGCAAGCAGATTGCCGACCTCCAGGAGAAGCTCACGGCGGGACCGCTGCACGCTCCAGGCCGCACGCGCTCCATCAGGATCCAGCCCAATCGAGCCGGTCCGACGAGCCTGCCCGCTTTGAATCTGCAATTGAAAGAGATTCCCGACCTTGTCGAGCTGCACGTGGACCTCTCTTACACGCGCATGAACCTGTTCCGGTTTATCGTCGACAAGAAGAATCAGGCGCGCGCCGGTACGATCTATAACCTGCTGCGCGACTCCAACGGCGAGGTGCGATTTGCCTTCAACACTTCGGCCTTGACGCCGGGCGACTACGCAGTCGTCATCGAGGGCATACCCGCACGCGGCAGCCCCATCGCGCTCGGCTGGTTCCTGGTGCGAGCGATCTAATGGGACAACCGCCTTTCAGCCCTGCCGCAAGGTCGCGATCGGCGGGTGATTGACGACCGAGCGCGTCGCGAGAGTGCCGCTGATGCCGACCAGCAGCACGCCGAGCGTAATGCCCAGTGTCCACACCCACAGATCGAGCGTGTACTGCAGATTGAACAGCCGCGTCGCCAGAAAGTAACCGGCGATGGTGGCTCCCAGCGCCCCGAGCACACCAGACAGCAGACCGAGCGCGGTGAACTCCGCCGCTACGCCCAGCAGTACCGTGCGTCGGCTGGCACCGAGGGTGCGCAACATCGCGCTCTCGTAGCGGCGCTCATCGCGTGTCGACTGGATCGCGGCGAGCAGCACGGTAATCCCGGCAACGAGCGTGAACAGAAACACGTACTGCACGGCGAGCGACGCCTTGTCACCGACGTCACGAATCTGCTTAAGCAGTGCGTCGATGTCGAAAATCGAGACGCTCGGGAAGCGACGCACGAGCTCGACCAGCGAACGCCGCTGCTCCGGGTTCAGGTACACGCTCGTCATATACGTACCGGCGGCACCGGCCAGCACACCGGGCGGAAGGATCAGAAAGAAGTTGGGCTGGAAACTGTCCCATTGCACTTTACGCACACTCGCCACTGTCGTTTCGAGCGTTTCACCGGCCACGTCGAACGTGAGCCGGTCGCCAAGCTTGAGGCCGAGCTCCTCCTGATATTCGGTAGCGATCGAAATCAGCGGTTTGCCCTCATCGCGCACGCTCCACCAGCGACCGGCGACGATACGGTTGTCGCTCTGCGGCTCGGCAGCCCAAGTGAGGTTTTGCTCGCGCTCGGCAAAGCCCTGACCACGATCCGTGGCGAACTTGCGCGCACTGGTGGCCTTACCGTTGATCTGCGTTAGCCGTGCGCGAATCATCGGAAACATCCTCGGTCGCGTCGTGCCCCGTGCAACAAAAAATTCCTGCACGGCATGGCGATCGTCAGGGCGGATGTTGATGAGGAAGTGATTGGGCGCATTCGCGGGCAGGCTGGCACGCCAATCCTCCAGCAAATCGTTGCGCACCACGGCGAGCAGGAGCAACACCATGAGACCTAGGCCGAATGCGACAACCTGCACGACGCTCTCGCGGCCCCGACGTGCGATATTGGCAAGGCCGTAGCGCCACGCCACGCCCACGGCATTGCGCAATCGCGCGAGGCTCCGGACCAGAAGCCAGCCCGCGAGCAGCAGCAGCGCGAGCGTCGCGGCGGTGCCCAGTGCTACCCAAAGGACCAGTTCGAGGTCCTGCATCAGCCAAAGGAGCATCGCAAGAATCGCGGCAACCGCGAGCCCCGCAGTTACCCCGTGGGTCAACGGTGGCGGGTCGACATCGTGTCGCAAAACCCGCAGGGGCGGCACGACTCGAAGCTGCAATAGGGGCGGGAGCGCGAAACCCGTGAGAACTGCCACCGCTGTCACCAGGCCCAGATAGGCCGAATGGATGGCCGGCGGTGGCAACGCGCCGACGATGAGATCCTTCAGCACCCAGGCCAGGCCCTGCTGGCCGAGAAACCCGACCACGGTGCCAACTGTCGCGCCGATCAGGGCCAGAACCACGAGCTCGAGCACGCTTATCCGCAGGATGAAACTCTGACTTGCACCCAGGCACTTCATCAGAGCGACATTGTCGAGATGCCGATGCGCGTAGCGACGCGCCGCCATCGCGACTGCCACCGCCGCCAGCAGTACGCTGACGAGTCCGGCCAGGTTGAGAAAGCGCCCGGCGCGATCCATCGACGAACGGATCTGTGGACTCGCCTCCGCGATGTCCAGGAGTCGTTCTCCCGGCCTGCGTGCAGTCTCAAGGTAGGCTTTGAAGGAAGTGACTTGCTCGCGCGCGCCAGCGAACAGCATCAGGAAGGTAACGCGGCTTCCAGGCTGCACGAGCTGCGTCGCCGGAATGTCAGCGAGATTCATCAGCGCATTCGGCGCCAACTCGGCGAACGTGGAACCCTGATCGGGACGATAGTCGAGTACGCGACTGACGCGCAGGCTCGCAGCGCCGATGTTCAGCATGCTGCCCATAGATGCGTTCAGAGTCGCGAGCAGGCGCGAGTCGGCCCAGATCTCGCCGCGTGCCGGGATGGCGCTGGTGGTGTACGCACGCCCGAACGGCCGGTCCGCTATACGCACTGCTCCGCGCAACGGGTAGCTGCCGTCCACGGCGCGCAGCGAGGTGAGCTGGCTCTCTTCGCCATAGAACACCACGCTCACCAGCGACAACGCGTTCGCCGTGCGCAGGCCCTGCTCGGCAGCCTTCAAAGCATAGTGCTCGCCAAGCGGCTGACTCGATTGCAGCCGCAAGTCCGCGGCCAGCACTTCGGCCGCCTGCACAGCGACCGCTTCGCTCACACGGCTAGTGAAGAATCCCACGGCCGTTAGCGCCGCCACGGCGACGATTACCGCCAGCAGCAGCACGTTGAGCTCACCCGATTTCCAGTCGCGGGCGAGGGTTCGAAGTGCGAAGCGAAGTGCGCCCATGGACATCAGACGATACGGCCCGCATCCAGATGAATGGTTCGCTGGCAGCGCGCTGCGAGCGATTGTTCGTGCGTCACCAGCACCAGGGTCGTGCCTGAGGCGGCGTTAAGGTCGAACAGCAACTCGATTACACGCTCCCCGGTGGCAGTATCGAGATTGCCGGTCGGCTCATCGACGAACAGGACTGTCGGCCGCGTGACGAACGCCCGCGCTATGGCGACTCTCTGCTGCTCGCCGCCGGACAGTTGATTGGGGTAATGCCCCTTGCGCGCCGCCAGGCCTACCTTCCTCAGAACCTCGAGCGCCGCGGCGCGCGCGTCTTTGCGCCCCGCGAGCTCGAGCGGCAGCATCACGTTTTCCAGCGCCGTCAATGACGGCAGGAGATGAAAGGACTGGAACACGAAACCGACGTGCTTCGCGCGCAGCGCCGCGCGTCCGTCTTCGTCGAGTTGCGTCAGCTCGGCACCGTTCAGCCAGATCCTGCCGCCACTTGGCTCGTCGAGCCCCGCGAGCAACGCGAGCAAAGTCGACTTCCCGGCACCGGACGGGCCGACAACGGCGACCGACTCGCCAGCGAGGATGTGCAGGTTGATGTCGCTCAGGATGGTCAGTGGACCTTCCGGGCTGCTAACCTGCTTGTCTACGCCTTCGGCTTTCAGAACGGACTGTGTGCTCATGTTTCGGAGCTGGCGATTCGCCCTGCTTCTTGCTGCGCTCTACCTTGGCACGAGCTACGCAGCGACGCCGAACATTCTGGTGTTCGGCGACAGCATCAGCGCCGCGTACGGCATGCGAGTCGAGGAAGGCTGGGTGTCACTGCTGCAGAAGAAACTGACGGCACAAGGGTACGGATACCATGTCGTGAACGCCAGCGTTAGCGGGGAGACTACCGACGGCGGTCGGGCCCGCCTGGCCCGTGCCCTTGATGTCCATCAGCCAGCGATCGTGATCCTGGAGCTCGGCGGCAACGACGGCCTGCGCGGCCTGCCGCTCGCTGATGTGAGGTCGAACCTCGAAGCGATGATCAGCGCTGCGGTTCACGGCAAAGCCCGGGTTCTGCTGCTTGGCATGCGCATTCCACCGAATTATGGCGCGGCTTACACGGAAAAGTTTCACGCCATATACAACGAGCTGGCCCAGAAGTACCGCCTGCCGTTCGTGCCTTTCCTGCTCGACAAGGTGGCACTCGAACCCGAATTTATCCAGCAGGACGGACTGCATCCCAACGTGCAAGCGCAATCTCTGCTGCTCGATACGGTCTGGCCCACGCTGCGGCCCATGCTGGCGCGCTCATAGCGTTGCCGGCTGCACGATGCCGATGCTATAAGCAGCAGAGCGCGTCGCCCCAAGCGGCAGTTGGCGCAGAAACACTCCTCCTGGAGCGCGTCGTGGACAAGATCTGGTTGACGAGCTATCCGCCCGGCGTCCCCGCCGAGATCGATCCCCGTGAATGCAAGTCGCTGGTCGACATCTTCGAGCGCAGCTTCGAGAAATATCGCAACGAACCAGCGTACATCAACATGGGCACGACGCTGAGCTACGGCGACATCGACCGCCTCAGTGCACAGTTCGGCGCCTGGTTGCAGCACAAGGCTGGCCTGAAGAAAGGAGACCGGATCGCGCTGATGATGCCCAATCTGCTCCAGTATCCCGTGGCGATCGCGGGTGCCCTGCGTGCCGGTCTCACCATAGTCAACACGAACCCGCTGTACACAGCCCGCGAGCTCGAACACCAGCTCAAAGATTCGGGCGCCGCTGCGATCCTGATCCTCGAGAACTTCGCACACGTGCTGCAGGAAGTGATCGGACACACCGATGTGAAGCACGTGATTGTTACCGGAGCCGGCGACCTGCTCGGCGCACCGAAGTCGCTCTTAGTCAACTTTATCGTGCGCCGCGTGCGCAAGCAGGTACCGAGGTTCAGCCTTCCCGGTGCCATTCGAATCACTGAAGCACTGCGCGCTGCCAGTGGTCTGAAACTCGTGCCAGTCGACGTTGGACACGAGGACATTGCCTTTCTGCAGTACACGGGTGGCACGACCGGGATATCCAAGGGCGCGATGCTCACGCACCGAAACATGATCGCCAACGTGCTGCAGGCACACGCCTGGCTGTCGACCGGTACGCCGAAAGAAAAGAACGTGGTGATTACGGCGCTGCCGCTCTACCACATCTTCTCGCTTACGGCGAACTGCCTTGTTTTCACCCAGTCGGGCGCGAAGAACGTGCTGATTACGAATCCGAGGGATTTCCCGGCGTTCGTGGCCGAACTGAAGAAATATCCGTTTACGTACATCAGCGGCGTGAACACGCTTTTCAACGCGTTGCTGCACACGCCCGGCTTCGACACGGTGGATTTCAGTGCATTGCGTGTAACCCTGGGTGGAGGCATGGCGGTGCAGAGAGCAGTGGCGGAGCGCTGGAAGCAGGTCACCGGCAAGGTCCTCACGCAGGCCTGGGGCCTAACGGAAACTTCGCCGGCCGCGTGTATCAACCCGCTTGAGCTGCAGGAGTTCAACGGCTCCATCGGGCTACCGATTTCCTCAACGGAGATCTCGATTCGAGACGACGACGGTCGCGAGCTTGCGATCAATGCGGTGGGCGAGATCTGCGTACGCGGACCGCAAGTAATGCGCGGCTACTGGAACCGCCCGGACGAAACGGCAAAGGTCATGCTGCCCGATGACTGGCTGCGCACGGGAGACATCGGGCGTATGGATGAAAAGGGCTTCGTCTATATCGAAGATCGCAAGAAGGACATGATTCTCGTGTCCGGCTTTAATGTATACCCGAACGAAGTCGAAAGTGTGGCAGTAACACACCCGGGCGTGCTCGAAGCGGCAGCGGTGGCCCAACCCGATGCGCGCGCCGGCGAAGTGGTTGCACTTTTCGTCGTCAAGCGGGATCCCAAACTCACCGCCGAAGAACTTATTGAGTACTGCCGCAAGTCGCTCACGGGATACAAGGTCCCCCGCCACATCTACTTCAGAAGCGAGCTACCCAAGACCAACGTGGGAAAGATCATGAGGCGAGCGTTGCGGGATGAGCTAATCGAGCCATCCAAAGAGAAGATCAGCGCCCTTTAACCTCGCGGATCTTGTTCCGGGCCTCTGGCACTAGGTAGAAAAAGAAGTCGACTCCCAGGCTTACGCGTGGCCCTTTCTTCAGATTAATGTCGCGACGGGGCCGATCAAGTTGGTCCGAGATGACCTTAAGAAGCGCGTCACCTCTTACTGCAATCTCACGATGTAAATAGGGCACCAAAGCAGTCCTTATTCGTCTGCGCGACACGGCGCCTTCATACCAAGGATCGTCTGGATTCTCCAAGTTATGCAGGAGCGATCGGAGGTAGTTCTCGGTTTTTTTACCGATCTCCGCAATGGCTTGCGGCTCGTATACCCTCGCAGCAGTCCTTTTCCTCCTGGCGCGAAGCAGGCCGGCCCTAGTTTTCGAGATTGCCCTCGCATCCAGCAGCTCCTGTAGAACAGCCTTCGGAGGAATGTCACCGCCATACTTCCTGACTAGATTCTCGAACGACTGTCGACGTCCCTTCATGTGCAAGGGCAGCGGCTGGCCCCCAGCTGTTCTGAACTTGCGGTCGGAGTACCAACCTTCCAGAACTCGCGCGGCTCGTTGTTTGTGCCACGCACGCGCTTTGGCGCCTTTGTGGCCGTCTAGCAGTAGACGGGAGACTTCGGGGCGAGTGAGTCCCGTGACAACTGCAATTCTCGATCGATTTACACGACCGTTCGCCGTTTGATGGTCCCGAGCCGCTACCCGGACGTACGCAATCTTGCAGAGCATCGCAAACTCACCGGCGCCCACGCCCAAGTTGAGAAACACACGTGCAAGGGGATCCAAGATGCGTAGACAGGCCGGTTCCATGCTCGGCAATGACTTAGCTACCACGTCTAGTTCGCCCCGCGCGCACAGTTTCATTGACTACATAGATTCCCAAGCCAAGGCGCGTCGGTTTTCCTTTACGCCGTGGAGCAGGCATCTGATGCCTAGCTAACCAATCGTCAATGGATTCCAACAGAAGAGCTGCCTGTTCTCGGGCGAAGCTGTTAAACCTTTGTGCAACCTTTGGGTGAACGTCGTAGCTATGCGCAAGTCTTTGGAAGAGCCCGCGCCCTCTATGCTTTCCAACGAGAATGTTGTACTCATGTGCGCGCAAGAAATCGCTGGTCATTGTCGCTAGAAACTGGAGATCGAACTCATTCCCGGACCTTGTGGGCACAAATCGCTCCAGCAATTCCACGCGCTGCGTCCCTGCCATTCGGATTATCTTCGCGCGGCGCCAGTCCTTGATAACCTCCGGTGGCGAAAGTGATTTATCGGTCTCCCGAACAAGCGATGCGAAGCTGGGCGACCTACCGTACACATTGAGCACAGCGGGCTTCCCAACATCCTGATACTGAGGATGCGTAACCCAACGTGTGATGATGTCCGGATACCTTATGTTGCGAACGACAACTTTGAGCGTCTTTCTTCGGCGGTGGCGGATCATCTGGTAGTGGTGCGCGCAAATTGCCGCCAGCTCTCGCTCGGACAAACCGACTGCAGATAGGATACGAATGAGCGGCCCCATCATTCGGTCGGCAGACTCGAAGACAATGCTTCGGGTGAGATCTCGCGTCATCTTGTTGCGGACGTTGTTATTTCGGGTTTAGCGGCCAACAGCTGCTTGCACATACCACCAACGCACACGCAAATCACGCCGCATTTCACTCCGAATTTGGGTGATTTGATTGCAGCGCCCCGAGTGTGGGCTGACCCGACCCCGGGGTCAGTTGGTCGAAATCTCAGCTCCCACAGATAGCCTGGCTCACTGCAGGCGGATGCCCGGACGCGGCCATACCGGCTACGAACAAAGAGGGAAAGAATGGAGCGCTTGAGACCTTTAGAAGGAGGGCGATCTAACGGCGTTTAGCAGCCAATACCGCCGCTACCTAGCGTCACCACCAATGATCGACTTGGTATCGCCGCCGATGATCGACTTGGCGTCACCACCAATGATCGACTTGGTATCGCCGCCGATGATCGACTTGGTGTCACCACCGATGATCGACTTGGTGTCACCACCGATGATCGACTTGGTGTCACCACCAATGATCGACTTGGTATCGCCGCCGATGATCGACTTGGTGTCACCACCGATGATCGACTTGGTGTCACCACCGATGATCGACTTGGTATCGCCGCCGATGATCGACTTCGTGTCACCACCAATGATCGACTTCGTGTCACCACCGATGATCGACTTGGTATCGCCACCAATAATGCTATTGGTGTCTGGGGCCCTTATTGTGAAAGCAACCAGGCCGCCGTTGGGATTGGGCCGGATGCCGGCGAACTCCACTGTCTCGCCAACAGCTAAAGATGATGCGTCAAATGAGCTTAATACGGGCGTAAAATCCACCAGCAATGAGCCGATGGTCAATTGACCCAGCACTGGATTAAGCGAGGCGATCTTTCCCTTTACGTATGTTTGGCTGGCACCATCAACATAACGATTCACAGCGGCGAAAATCTCCGTAGCCTTGGCGCTCGCGCCCGTGTTCACAACTCCGCCGATTGCAACGTAGTCTCCAACTCTGAGCAGTCTCAGACCCTTGATTCCCGATGTTGAGAAACGGCCTGCGACGTTCAGTCTCGTCGTCTGATCAAGAACAAAGGCTTGACCGAGAACTACGATAAGGTTCTTGCGCAAATCGACACTGTCGATCGGCCCAACTGCTGCAAATTCGCTGCCGATAATCGAATTCAGATCACCACCGACTATCGAACGCGTGTCACCGCCTATGATTGAGTTTGTGTCGCCACCGATGATGGACGCCCATGAAGTTGTCGTCGCTAGGCCAAGGATTACGCCGAAGCAAAATGTCGATCTCTTAAGAGTTTTCAAAATCTTCAACATCGGGTTCCCCTTCAAGAATCTTTTCTAGCGCTTCGTCTTCGGAGACGTTCCTAACGTAGACATATAGGCCAACACCTGCGCTCACTTTTTCTTCATTCGCCTCGGGTGTAGGTCGTGCCGATATCCAGTCATCAACTTCAACGAGGAATTGCTGTCCTCTGTCCCTCACAAAGAGATCAAACGCATTCAGATCGCTAGCTCTCATCCCTTCATCAGCCACAACTCGTCGTTCAAATCTGCCTCTTCCTGGCCCAACCTTTCTCAAGTTCACATCAAGGGTATCGACGAAATTCCGGGCGGTGAGACCAAAGTGGCGTACGCTTTCTGCGGCGAGTTTTTCCGGCACATAGGCGCGATTCAAAACCCTGATTAATCCACTGTCCTTTTCAAGCCTAGCTGCACCAACCCTCAGCAATTCATCGAGCATCGCCCTGGCGGGCATGTCCCCGCTGTATCGCCTAACGAGTTCTGTGAAGCTAGGCTTGCGCGGCGCATCGTCGAACTTGAGGTCTAGTGGCACTCCGTAGGGACCAGTGAATTCGCTGTCCGTGTACCAACCTTGCAGCACTCGGCCCACGCGACTCAGTTCTGCGTCCACTTGAAGCCGCCTAGCCTTGCCTCCTTCCCTCGCGAGCCTGGCCACTTCCTTACGTGACAGGCCCGTCATGATTGCTATGCGCGACAGCGAGATTTTTCTCTTCGGTAAAGTGAAGTCCCTTCCCGCTACCGTCACGAACACTTCGCGGACAACCTCTGCGAATTCCAAGTAAGAGATGCCATTTCGCAGCAGGATCCGAATTAGCGGCGTCAACAAGTGACGATAAGCCGCTAATAACGCTTGCTTTACATTGTACGGACCCGACATAACTTAATCCAGACGAAGTGTGAGCTACGTCACTGTGGATACTACGGTAATTGAGACCTGCGTCCCAAAAATCATGTGGTTCTCAAGTGACTTGCTGTCAAGAAAATGTGAACGAATTGCCGACGCTATGCCCTAGCGCTGCGGCTGTCCGCCCGTGCCTCGGCAACGCTCCTTCTGGTTCAAAAGCTTGGAATCAATCTCCGCCTGGACCGCGAGCGGGCCGGCACTTCCGCGGCTGTCTAACCGCGCGGTCGTTCTTGCGATCTTCCGTGACCCACAGTCAGGCGTTTGCTGCCACGCATGCGCATTTCTTTTTCAGGCTAATCCCTACAGGACGGTCGGGCCGTTGACGTATTTCGTGGGCTTGCGTGGGCCTCACGCGTCGACGGTGCTCGCTGACATCCTCGCGTGAGCGTGCGGTCCATACGAATATTTTCGGGATCAGAGCGCGATGCTCCGCTTCAGGCACCGCGCAGTATTTCTACTCTCTGGTCTGACGCATGGTCGTGCGCGATACTCAGAACGCGCTCGCGCGTGGAGACGCACGTGTTCTCCGGCGATCACCTGAGTTAGGAGACGCTGTCTATGGCACATGCAACCGCCGATTCACTCGTCGAGGATCTGATGGCCGTCGTAAGGGATGCGGAGGAATTGCTCAAGGCGACTGCAGGCCTCGCGGGGGAGAAAGTCGACGTAGCTCGCGAACATGCCGAAGCGTCGATTCGTAGCGCCCGCGAGCGCATCTCGACGACACACGACGAAGTGATCGCGCAGACTCGCGAGGCCGCCCATCAAGCCGACGCCTATGTGCGCAGAAACCCGTGGCAGGCGGTTGGCATCGCAGCTCTTGCCGGGCTAATGATCGGCTTGGTAGCCGGGCGCCGCTGATCTCCTGATGTCCGAGCCGGAGACTCCAATGTTCAGCACCCATGCGAGCGGGCTGCTTCGCTCCTTGAGGCACTTGCTTGCGACGCTGGTCGAATTGGCACAGACGCGCTTTGAGTTGCTGACCACAGAAGTGCAGGAGGAGATACATCGCGCTGCTGCACTGCTGATCTGGGGCTTTATCGCATTGCTTTCGGCCGGGATCGGAATCTTCTTTGTTGGTATAACGATCATCGTTGCGTTCTGGGACACGCACCGCTTGTACGCGGCGTTCGCCGTGACTGGCAGCGTTTTCGGCATCGCGCTAATCGCGCTGATTGTCCTATCGGCCAGGATCCGAAGCCGTCCACGGCTGCTACATGCCACGCGCAGCGAGCTCGAGAAGGACCGCGAGCGGCTGTCGGCGAGATCATGAGCGCTCGTGCGGTTGAACTCAGGAAGCGCCGCCTCCAGCTGCAGTTGCGCTGCGAGGCGCAGCGCGTAGAGCTCGGCAGCATTGCCAGCGATCTGCAATGGCGTTTCCGTCTCGTCGATCGCGGCTTAGAGATCGCCAAGCGCCTCACTTCGGCGCCGTTGCTGCTCACATTGGGGCTTGGCGTGTTTCTATTCCTGGGACCTGGCAGCCTCTTTCGGTGGGTGCGGCGGACGTTGGCAGTCGTGTCTACCGTACGTCACCTGACTCGCTTTGCCTGAGGCCCGCGTCGGGCCACCGGCAGCTCGGCGGCCCTTCGCAAAATTCAAAAACTCATCCGCAGGAAAAGCTCGGCCCCACCGTTGGTCAGCTTGAAGTGTCCCGAATCGTTCGGATCGTGAGAATCCACTCTGCGCTCGACTAGATAATAGCCGAGGCCAGCACTCAGATTGCGATTGAAGCGCCAGAGAGCGGTAATCCTTGCGTCAAGAATGTCACCGTCGAAATCGTTTACGCTGGCCTGCAGATAATCCACGAACGCGCTCATGAAGATGCGATCGGTGAAGGCGACCTCGGCGCCCAGGCCGAGCGCGGGGAGCGGAGCAACCTCGTGCTGCTCTTCGCGCAGATTGCGTGCGCGAACCCTGCCCTCCGCGGCAAGCTCGGTCAGGTGGATGCCGAAACTGCCGTAGAACTCGAAGCGCTGCCTGCGCACGAATCTGTAAGCGTAGGTCGCGGTGAACTCATGCAGATCGAGCGAGGTCTCGACTTCATCGCCGGTCTGGAACGTATCGTTGCCGAACTGGATCTGGCGTGTGAGCGTCGTAGTCGCTCGACGGTCGAGGCGAAAGTAGTTGAAGCGCACCAGATGGCGTTCGCGAATACGAACCTCTGCTTCGACGTCGGCCGACTCGCTGCGCTTGGCAAGTCCGAGATCATCCTCTCCGCTCACCGGAGTGCCTGGAGTCCCGTCATCTGCGTCGAGGCGCAGTTCAGTATCTGCTGTGGCCGAAAGGAGGCCCGCGGTCAGGCGGAAATGATCAGTCAAACGGACTGCCCATCGACTCCTGCGCAGCGCCCGGTCGTGCTGCGGCGAGCAGGCACAGTCCTGCGATGAGCGCTCCGGCGCGCAATCCATTCATGCGGATCTTGCATCTCATGACAGCATGCCCTTCACACCGAACGTGATGATTGCCATGGCACTGACGAAATTTAGCACGCCGATCACGCGCCGATCCGTGATCCACTTGCCGAGCGAGGCACCGAGCAGAGCAAGTGCCAACTGAACCAACAGGCTGCCGAAGAAAATACACAACGACAAGGTAATCGCGGCGCCGCTGTCTCCAGCGAGCGACAGTTGGCCGGCGAAGCCGAGAAAGATTACGAGCGTGAGCGGATTGGAAATCGTCAGAAGGAAGGTAACCCGGAATGCCTTCGGCTCGGGCTCCGGTCTCCAGGCAGGCTCGCGAGCCGGGTCTGCCCGTCGCGTTGACTTGAATGCGAGCCACGCGCCTATGGTGATAAGCAGCGCGCCACTTAGGATGTGAATCGTCCGCTCGTACGCGCTGAGCGCTGCGACCACGCGCGCACCCACGAGAAGAGCGATAAGGCTATAGAGCAGGTCTGCAGCCGCGGCGCCGAAGCCGCTGCGCACTGCGACGCCGATGCCATAATTCAACCCGTTGTTGATGATGAGCAGCGCGATCGGACCGATGGCGATCGCCAGCGAAATGCCAAACATGAATGCGTGCAGCGCGTTCATCGTGACTTCCAAAAAACAAAAAAAATGCCCCGGTTTTTCAGGCCGGGGCATTCGGTGATCCAGTTTACTTGCCGAGTTTCAGCTGCTCGGCGTCATTCCCAAAGTGCTCATCACCTCAGTCCCCTTTTGCTTGGCCGCCTGCGCGCTGACTACGGCTTCCTCCATGTTGCTGTTGGCAAACGCGCCGAGCGCCTTCTGCCAGCTCTGGGTCATCTCGCCAGCGGCCGCACGAGTGCTCTCGAAGCCGGCGGCATTCATACCGGCCGGAAACTTCTTCGTGCGAGCGAGGGACTCGACCCGCGCATTGACGGCCTCCACCATTTCCGGGACCTGGGTGCTCAGCGTGTTCCAGTCGTCCGTGAGGGTTGCGGCGCGCGCAGCTTCTGCGGTCTTCCGTGATGCGATCGATTCCTGGGCGGCGTCAACCCGAGACATCAGTGCCGGCGCAGCTGCGAGTACTGCCTTGTAGTCCTTGCGGTCGAAATCAACCTTGAGCGCGGCCAGCGAGTCATCCAGCGCCTTGACGTCCTCCAATGCCATGCCCGCATCGCTCCGAATCGCCGATATAGCGGCCTCCGCATCTGCAATGGCCTTCTGTGCCGGCTCCTTCTCGCCTCCACATGCACCCAGGACCACAGCTAGCAACAACGGGGCAGCCCAACGGTGCCAAGTACCGGTGGTAGTCATTTGGAAGCGCCTTTTGGCAGCCAGAAATTGGCCGCGGAGAATAACACTGACGCCGGAAGGCCGCGAGTCTGTCCGCGTCTATTCTACCGTTACCGACTTGGCGAGATTGCGCGGTTGATCGACGTCGGTGCCCTTGAGGACGGCGACGTGGTAGGCGAGAAGCTGCAGCGGCACGGTGTACACGATGGGCGCGATCAGACGATCGGCGTGCGGCATTTCGATCACCGTCGTACCCGGCTCGGGATGCAGGCCCGTCTCGCGATCGGCAAAAACGTACAGCTGGCCACCGCGCGCCCGCACGACCTGCATGTTGGCTTTCAGCTTGTCGAGCAAGTCATTGTTCGGCGCCACTACGACTACCGGCATTTCTTCGTCAATCAGCGCCAGCGGACCATGTTTGAGCTCGCCGGCCGCGTAGGCTTCGGCGTGAATATACGAAATCTCCTTGAGCTTGAGCGCCCCTTCCATGGCAATCGGCCACATCGGACCGCGCCCCAGGAACAGCGTGTGATGCTTCTCGGCGAACTCCTCTGCCAGCACGCGCAGCCTGTCGTCCATCTCCAGTGCCTGCTCGGTCGCAACAGCAGCGTGGAACAGATGACCAACGAACTCAGCTTCACGCTCTGGTTTGAGGCCGCGCTGCCGTCCAAGCATCAGCGCCAGCAGCAGTAACGCCAGCAGCTGCGTCGTGAACGCCTTGGTGCTCGCGACACCGATTTCGGGCCCCGCTTGCGTCATCATTACAAGGTCGGATTCGCGCACCATGGAGCTGTGCGGGCTGTTGCACACGGTGAGCGAGCCGAGATAGCCGCCGCGCTTGGCCATGCGCAGCGCCTCGAGCGTATCCGCGGTCTCACCCGATTGGGAAAGTGTGACGAACAGGGCGCCCGGCGGCACTACGACCTGGCGATAGCGATACTCGCTCGCGATCTCCACCTGGCAGGGAATGCCCGCCAGCGACTCGATCCAGTACCTGGCCACGCAGCCAGCGTGGTAACTCGTCCCACAGGCCACGATGTGAATCTGCTGCACGCGGCGCAGTAGTTCGACCGCACGCGGCCCGAGTGAGTCCACCAGTACGCGCTTGTCCGCAACCCGTCCGTACAAGGTATTGGCGAGAGCGGCCGGCTGCTCGAAGATTTCCTTCTGCATGAAGTGCCGGTACGGGCCTTTTTCTGCAGCCTCGGGACTCCAGCGCGTTTCGTGAACCGGCCGAGTCACGGTGCTCCCGTCCGGGCGGAACACACGCACTTTGTCGCGTGTGATCTCGGCAAGATCTCCCTGCTCGAGATAAATGAAGCGCTGGGTGACCGGCAGCAGCGCAGGAATGCCGCTAGCAATAAAGTTCTCGCCGATGCCGAGGCCGATCACCAGCGGGCTCGCGATGCGAGCCACGACGATCCGATCCGGATCCTGCGCGTCAAACACCAGTAACGCGTATGCGCCGGTGAATCGCTGAACGGACAAACGTACGGCCTCGGGCAGATCGCGCCCCTGCTTGAGTTGATCGTGCACCAGATGCGCAATGACTTCGGTATCGGTCTCCGAAGCAAAGCGGTAGCCCTTGGCGAGGAGCTCAGCCTTCAGTGGCTCGTAGTTCTCGATGATGCCGTTGTGGATCACCGCAACGCGTCCGCCGGAGATGTGTGGGTGCGCGTTTGCTTCGGTCACGCCGCCGTGCGTGGCCCAACGCGTATGGGCGAAGCCGAGCTTGCCCGATTGTGGCTGTGCTGCGAGCTTCTGCTCGAGCTGCGCAACCTTGCCGACTGTCTTCAGGCACTGCAGCTTGCCATTGCCGTTCAGAACCGCGATGCCAGCAGAGTCATAGCCGCGGTATTCGAGTCGCTTCAGTCCCTCGACCAGGATTGGGACGACATTACGCTCGGCGATGGCTCCGACAATTCCGCACATTCTCTGGTACTCGACGATTCCCGAAGGGCGCTGCTACTGATCCATGATTGAAGGGCGAAGTCTGCTACAGCTGCCCATTACGTGCATGAGCCGTAGAGCAGCGTGTGAATCAGGTCTCAGGCTTCTTCTTGGTCGGCGGCTTCCAGCCATCGACCGTGACCTGCTTGCCACGCTCCAGGGTGAGCTTACCCGCCGGCGCGGGTCGCGAGATGACTGACCCGGCACCAATCGTCGCATTGCTGCCAATCTGCACCGGTGCGATCAGCATGGTACCCGAGCCTATGAAAGCCCCATCGCCGATGTCGGTGCGCCACTTGTTCGCACCATCGTAATTGCAGGTAATGGTTCCGGCGCCCACGTTCACCTTGGAGCCGACGATCGCATCGCCCAGATAGGTCAGATGATTCGCCTTGCTGCCGGCGCCGATCTCGCTCTTTTTGACCTCGACAAAGTTCCCGATGTGCACGTCCCGGTGCAGGATGGTCCCCGGGCGCAGTCGCGCGAATGGACCCACCTGGCAGCCCGTGCCGATCACCGCACGATCCATCACGCAGTTCGGAAACAGCTCCGTGTCAGCGCCAATTTCACAGTCGCGCACATAGCAGTTTGGTCCGATACGAACGCGATCGCCGAGTTTGACGTCACCCACCAGCACGACATTCACGTCGATGTAGACGTCGCGCCCCACGGTCACGGTACCGCGAACGTCGAGCCGCGCCGGATCGGCCACCGTGACGCCTGCGAGCATCAGCTCGGTGGCCTTACGGCGGCGATGGGCTGCTTCAACTTCGGCGAGCTGCACTTTGTCGTTGATACCCAGCACCTCGGTCACATCGGGCACGATGATGCCATTGATTCTAAAACCTTCTCTAACCGCAGAGACGACGACATCCGTAAGGTAGTACTCGGTCTGCGCGTTGTCACTGCGCAGTGCGCCCAGCCAGCGCCGCAGATTCTTTGCCGCTGCGGCCAGCAATCCTGTATTCACCTCGCGAATCGCGCGCTCTTTCACCGTGGCATCGTGCTCCTCGACGATCCGCACCACGTTGCCGGCGGCATCGCGGACGATTCGGCCGTACCCGGCAGGATCATCGAGAATGACGCTGAGCACGGCCACTGAACGCTCACCGGCGTGGGTCAGAAGTTGGCGCAATGTATCCGGGCGAACCAGCGGCACGTCGCCATAGAGGACGACGACCGTCTCCTCATCCGGGATCGCGGGCATCGCCTGCATGAGTGCGTGCCCGGTTCCGAGCTGCTGCGCCTGCAGAACCCAGCTTACCGGTGCACCAGGCAGTGCTTCACGCACCCGCTCACCGCCGTGACCATAAACGACGTAAACCGAGTCCGGCTCGAGAGCACGTGCGCATTGGAAGACATGCGTCAGGAGGGGACGGCCGGCGAGCGGTTGCAGGACCTTCGGCAGGTCGGAATTCATTCGCTTGCCCTGGCCCGCGGCGAGGATGACTACGCTGATCTTCAAGTGCTCGCGTCCTCGGCTTGCGACCTGCTGGTCCCGTCTAAGTCCTTGGAATGGGCGAAGATTGTAGCCGACTCGCGGTTCTCAGGCTGCCGGGCGATTTGCCGCACCAATAGCGGCCGCGTAGAGTGCGCCGCTGTATCCATCGATCCGTGCGATCGAACACACATCAACAACAAGGAGAATTCACATGTTGAGACGATTCGCCGGGCTGCTGCTCGCAGCCCCGCTGGCTCTCGCGTCAATGAATGCCCTGGCTCAGGAACGCGCCTACACCGAAGGATCGGTGATCGAGGTTTCGTCGATCAAGATCAAGGCGGGCGGCTTTGATGCGTACATGAGCTGGCTCGCAAAGTCCTGGAAGGCGGCAAACGAGGAATACAAGAAGGCCGGTTTGATCGTGGATTACGGCGTGTACGGGACCAATGCCCGCAATCCAAAGGAGCCCGATCTTTATCTCGTCATTGTCTACAAGAACTGGGGTGCACTGGACGGCTTGCAGGACAAGACTGACCCGATCGACAGGAAGATCTACGGTTCTATGGAGGCGGCCAACCAGGGATACGTTGATCGCGAGAAGATCCGTGAAGTTCTTGGCGTCGAGTACATGCAGGAGCTGAAGCTCAAGTAATAACCGGGGGACAGACTCATGATCAAACGCCTGATTGGGCTGCTGTTAGCAGCTCCATTGTTGTTTGCGGCGACCAGCGCACTGGCACAGGAGCGCGCCTACACAGAAGGGGTCGTCATGGAAATCTCCGCCATCAAGATCATGCCGGGGATGTTCGATGCGTACATGAAGTACCTCGATACGACCTACAAGGGACTCATGGAGGAATACAAGAAGGCCGGCCTCATCGTGGATTACGGCGTGGTCGCAACCAACGCTCGCTCGCCCCATGATCCAGACCTCTATCTGACCATTACGTACAAGAACTGGGCAGCTCTGGATGGACTGGAAGATCGCATGGAGCCGATCGCCAACAAGGTCTGGGGTTCACGTGCAGCGTCGAACCAGGCCTCGGCGGATCGCGGCAAGATGCGCGAGACGCTGGGCGTCGAATACGTCCAGGAACTGAAGCTGAAATGACTTGGCGCGGGAGGGGGCCGGTCGGTTCCCTCCCGCCCCTCTTTCGAGCCGCAGGCGCGGTGTCTACTTCTTCAGCCGCCTCAGGCGCTGGATGGTCCTCAACTGCGCGACAGCGCGCGCCAGCTCGGCCTGTGCCTCTGCGATTTCGATGTGGGTTACCTTGTCCTTGAGAGAATCCTCGGCGCGCTGCTTGGCAGCGAGCGCTGCGGCCTCGTCTACGTCCTTCGCGCGCAACGCAGTGTCCGCGAGTACCGTAACGAGGTACGGCTGCACTTCGATGGCACCTCCCCCGACGTAGAAGAAGTGCTCTTCACCCTCCGGGGTCTGCACACGCACCTCGCCCGGCTTCAACATGGTGAGCAAGGGGGCGTGCCGGGGCGCGATGCCGATCTCGCCCTGCGAGGCGGGCGCAAAAACCATCGTCGCGGCGCCGGAGAAGATCTCCCCCTCGGCGCTGACGATGTCGACGTGAATCGTGTTTGCCATGGTTAGTGTGGTTTCTTGGCCTGATTGCCGACCGCTTCAGTCCTCTTTTCGCCCGCGCCTTCCTTGCCAGCCGGCTTAGCGGTCTTGTCGCTCGCTTCCTTGGTGGCGGGCTCGGCCCCTTTCTCCGTGCCGCCGAGCTTCTTGGCCTGCTCTACCGCTTCCTCGATAGCGCCGACCATATAGAACGCCTGCTCCGGAAGCTCGTCGTACTCGCCCGCAAGAATGCCCTTGAAGCCGCGGATCGTATCCTTGAGCGGCACATACTTGCCCTTGGCACCCGTGAACACTTCCGCCACGTGGAACGGCTGCGACAGGAAGCGCTGGATCTTGCGTGCGCGACCGACGATGAGCTTGTCCTCTTCCGACAGTTCATCCATGCCGAGAATCGCAATGATGTCCTGCAGTTCCTTGTAACGCTGCAGCACCGCCTGCACGCCACGCGCAGTGTTGTAGTGCTCATCGCCGACCACCAGCGGGTCGAGCTGGCGACTGGTGGAGTCGAGCGGATCGACCGCCGGATAGATACCGAGCGCCGCGATCTGGCGCGACAACACGACCGTCGCGTCGAGATGTGCGAACGTCGTCGCCGGCGAGGGATCGGTCAGGTCATCGGCCGGCACATAGATGGCCTGGATCGATGTGATCGAGCCAGTCCGGGTCGACGTGATGCGCTCCTGCAGCACGCCCATCTCCTCCGCTAGCGTCGGCTGATAACCGACCGCCGATGGCATACGGCCCAGCAACGCCGACACTTCCGTGCCCGCAAGCGTGTAGCGGTAGATGTTATCGATGAACAGAAGCACGTCGCGGCCTTTGCCGCCCTCCTGCTTCTCGTCCCGGAAGTACTCGGCCATCGTGAGGCCGGTGAGCGCGACCCGCAGACGGTTGCCCGGCGGCTCGTTCATCTGACCGAACACCATCGCGACCTTGTCGACGACGCCTGATTCGGTCATCTCATTGTAGAAGTCGTTACCTTCGCGCGTGCGCTCACCGACACCCGCGAACACCGAGAGGCCCGCGTGCGCCTTGGCAATGTTGTTGATGAACTCGAGCATGGTGACGGTCTTGCCGACGCCCGCGCCGCCGAACAGTCCGATCTTGCCGCCCTTGGCGAAAGGGATCAGCAGATCGATGACCTTCATACCGGTCTCCAGCAGGTCCTGGCTGCCCGCTTGTTCTGCATAGGTCGGCGCCGGACGGTGAATTGGCCAACGCTCCTCACACTTGATGGGTCCGGCCTCATCGACCGGCTCACCGAGGACGTCCATGATCCTTCCCAAGGTGCCCGTCCCTACCGGCACCGAGATTGGTGCGCCGGTGGTCTTGACGCCCATGCCGCGCTTGAGTCCTTCGGACGATCCCATCGCAATCGTGCGCACGATGCCGTCACCGAGCTGCTGCTCCACCTCGAGTGTCAGCACGATGTCGTC
Organism: uncultured Gammaproteobacteria bacterium; assembly: GCA_963695985.1. Classification (GTDB taxonomy): domain Bacteria; phylum Pseudomonadota; class Gammaproteobacteria; order Steroidobacterales; family Steroidobacteraceae; genus DATBVX01. The sequence continues at coordinate 67,038 of CAVOIC010000011.1, read as the reverse complement.
GAGCTTCAGCGCTTCGTAGATCTTGGGGATCTGGTCGCGGGGAAATTCCACGTCGATGACCGCGCCGATGACTTGTACGATCTTGCCACTGCTCATTCGCTGTTCCTCGTTCTCAAACCGCCGCTGCGCCGCCTACGATCTCCGACAGCTCCTTGGTGATGGCTGCCTGGCGCGCCTTGTTGTAAACCAGTTGCAATTCCTCGATGAGCTCCTCGGCGTTATCAGTAGCGCTCTTCATCGCCACCATTCGCGCCGCCATCTCGCACGCCACATTCTCGACCGCTCCCTGGTAGACCTGCGATTCGATGTAACGCATCAGAACGTCGGGAAGAATGTCAGCCGCATCTGGTTCGTAGATGTAGTCCCAATGTTCCTGCAACTGCTCCTTGTCGAGCGTCTCAACCGGCAGGAGCTGCATTGCGCTCGGCTTCTGGCTCATCGTATTGACGAAGCTGTTATGCAGCAGGAACAAGCGATCGATCTTGCCCTCGCTGTACGCGTCGAGCATTACTTTGACGCTGCCGATGAGGTCCTTCACGTGCGGCCGGTCGCCGAGATTGCTGACCTGAGCTTCGAGGGGCAGGCCGAGACGCCGGAAGAACTGCATCGCCTTGGCGCCGATCAGGCACAGGCTGACGGATGCGCCCTTCTGCTGCCATTCGCGGACCGACGTCAGCACCGTCCTAAAGAGATTCACGTTGAGTGAGCCGCACAGGCCACGATCAGTGCTGACGATGATGAATCCCACGGCCTGGACCGGCCGTTCGGTCAGGAACGGATGGCGGTAGTCCGGGTTGGCTTCGTTGAGGTGGCCGATCACCACCCGCATCTTCTGCGCGTAGGGACGCGCCAAGCGCATGCGCTCCTGGGCGCGGCGCATCTTGCTCGTCGCCACCATCTGCATGGCTCGCGTGATCTTCTGAGTACTCTTGATACTCGCGATCTTTTGCCGAACTTCCTTTGCGCCCGCCATTGCTCGCTCTCAGTACGGATCCGTGGCCACGAAGCCCTCGACGATCTTCTTGAGCTTCTCCTCCTGGTCCTTCAGCACCGGCTTGTCGTTGATCTCCTTCAGCACTGCCTCATGGTTGGACCTGGCGAAGGACTGCAGCGCCGCCTCGAAATCGACCACCTTCTGGCGCTCCACCTTGTCGAAGTAGCCGTTGTTGACCGCGTAGATCGACAGAGCCATCTCGGCGACCGACATGGGTGCGTACTGCTTCTGCTTCATCACCTCGGTCACGCGCACGCCGCGATCCAGCTGCCGGCGCGTCGCCTCGTCGAGATCGGATGCGAACTGGGAGAAGGCCGCCAGCTCGCGGTACTGCGCCAGGGCGAGACGAATGCCGCCGCCGAGCTTCTTGATGATGTCGGTCTGCGCCGCGCCACCGACGCGCGAGACCGAGATGCCGGCGTTCATCGCCGGGCGAATGCCCGAATTGAAGAGGTCGGTCTCGAGGAAGATCTGTCCGTCGGTAATCGAGATCACATTGGTCGGAACGAACGCGGTGACATCGCCAGCCTGCGTTTCGATAATCGGCAACCCGGTGAGTGAGCCCGTGCGTCCCTTGACCCGGCCCTCGGTAACCTTCGCGATGTAATCCTCGTTGACTCGGGCCGAGCGCTCGAGCAGGCGCGAGTGCAGGTAGAAAACGTCGCCCGGATACGCCTCGCGTCCGGGCGGGCGACGCAGCAGCAGCGAGATCTGACGATAGGCCCAGGCCTGCTTGGTCAGGTCGTCGTAGATGATGAGTGCATCTTCGCCATTGTCCATGAAGTACTCGCCCATGGTGCAGCCCGAATACGGCGCGATGTACTGCATGGATGCGGGCATGGAGGCCGATGCCACGACGATGATCGTGTGCGCCATCGCCTCGTGCTCTTCTAGCTTGCGCACCACGTTGGCGATTGAAGACTGCTTCTGCCCGATCGCAACGTAGATGCACTTAATGCCGGAATTCTTCTGGTTAATGATGGTGTCGATGGCCAGCGCGGTCTTGCCCGTCTGCCGGTCGCCGATGATCAGCTCGCGCTGCCCGCGGCCGATCGGCACCATCGCGTCGATCGCCTTGTAGCCCGTCTGAACCGGCTGCGAAACAGACTTGCGAAACGTCACGCCGGGCGCGACCCGCTCGATGGCGGCAGTACGCTGAGTCTTAACAGGTCCCTTGCCATCGAGTGGATTGCCGAGCGAATCGACCACCCGACCCAGGAGCTCCGCTCCCACCGGCACCTCGAGAATGCGGCCGGTGGTCTTGACCGTGGCACCTTCCGTGATGTGCTTGTACTCGCCCAACACCACGGCACCGACGGAGTCCTGCTCGAGGTTGAGCGCGAGGCCGAAGGTGTTGCCGGGAAACTCGAGCATCTCGCCATAGCGAGCGTCGGCAAGACCGTGCACGCGGCAGATGCCGTCGGTTACCGTGACCACGGTACCCACGTTCCGGGCATCAGTGGCCGACTGGAATTTCTCAATGCGCGCCTTGATCAGCTCGCTGATTTCAGATGCCTTGATGGACATTTTTTCGTCCCTTCCTAATTCAAGAGTTCGGTCGCAAGCCGTTCGAGGCGGCCACGCATTGAACCATCGATGACGAGATCGTCGGCGCGCAGGACCGCTCCGCCCAGCAGCGCCGAATCCACCTCACAATGCAGGCGCACTTCTCGCTTCAGCCGCTGGCGCAACGCATTGGCGTACTCGCGCTGCTGCTCCGCGTTGAGCGGTGCGGCCGAAGTCACCGTGACTTCGACGGCATTTTCCGCATCCGCCTTCAGCTTTTCGAAGGTGATGGCGATCTCGGGGAGAAGTCCGAGGCGTCGGTTCGAGGCCAGCACGCGGATGAAATTCTTGCCCTCGGCGTCGAGCGTGTCCCCGCAGATTCCGATCACCAGGTCGGCCAGCTGCTCGGTCGTGACATGCGGGCTCGTCAACAGCTTCCGGACCCCCTCATCACCGATGACGGCGGCGGCCAGTGCGAGCGCTTGCGACGAGGCATCGAGCTTCTGTTGTGCGAGCGCGAGCTCGAACATGGCCTTGGCATAAGGTCGGGCGATAGTGATCTTTTCAGCCATGGCTTACAGCTGCGCCGCCAGCTTGTCGAGCAGCGCGGCATGTGCTTTGGGGTCGATCTCGCGCTCGAGCAGCTGTGAGGCTCCCGTAACCGCGAGAGTGGCGACGTCCTTGCGTAATGCTTCACGCGCGCGGGTGCTCTCCTGCTGAATTTGCTGCTGAGCTGCGGCCAACAGCCGTTCACCCTCGCCGATCGCATTCTTCTTGGCCTCGTCGATCAGCTCGTTGGCCCTGTGTTGCGCCTGGTTCTCGATCTGGGTCGCGCGCGAGCGTGCCTCGTGGATGATTTCATCGGCCCTGGACTTCGCCGCGCCTAGATCCTTTTGGCCCTTTTCCCCGGCCGCCAGCCCGTCGGCAATGGTCTTCTGCCGCTGGGCGACGATGCGCTGAAAGTACGGCCAGACGAACTTCATGACAAAGAAGATGAAGAGCGCAAACCAGATGACCTGGCCGATCAGTGTGGCATTGAGATTCACAATGAGCTCCCTAGAAGAAGCTGACTACCGATTGATCAGCCGCCTTTGACCGCCGACACCAGCGGATTGGCGTACAGCAGCAGAATGGCAATGGCGGTGGCGATAGCGGTGAACGCGTCGAGCAGGCCGGCAACGATGAACATCTTGACCTGCAGCATCGGCACCATTTCCGGCTGGCGCGCGGCGCCTTCGAGGAATTTACCGCCGAGCAGCCCGAAGCCGATGGCGGTTCCCAGCGCGCCCATGCCGATCAGCAGCCCGGCGGCAATTTGCGTTTGGCCAAAGAATGTTGCAAGAGCGTCCATTTTTTCCTCGTCTATGGTTTGGTTTAGGTGAAATCAGTGCGATTCGCTCGCGAGGGACAGGTAAACGATGGTCAGCATCATGAAGATGAACGCCTGAAGCGTGACGATGAGGATGTGAAAGATCCCCCAGCCCACCGAGAGGGCGATATGACCCAGCATCGATACGCCACTGCTGAACGCGCTGCCGACGCTGTCGATATGCCAGGCCCCTGCCAGCAGCACCAGCAGGATGAAGAGCACTTCGCCCGCGAACATGTTGCCGAACAGTCGCAGCGCTAGCGAAACGGGCCTTGCCGCTTCCTCAATGACGCGCAAGATGAAGTTCACCGGCGCAAGCCACGGCCCGAAGGGCACGGTAAAGACCTCATGCAGGAACCCGCCTACGCCTTTGAACTTCACGTTGAAGATGAAGATCAGCAGGAACACGGTGAGCGACATTGCGAAAGTCGCGTTTGGATCCGTGGTCGGCACCGGCTTGAAGTGTGAAACGCCGAAGCGCCCGACCACGGTCGGAATGAAATCGACCGGTATGAAGTCGACAGCATTCATGCAGAAGACCCAGATGAATATCGTGATCGCGAGCGGCGTGATCAGCTTGCTCTGGCCGTGGAAGGTGTCCCTCACCTGCGTATCGACCATCTCCAGGATGATCTCCGCGAACGCCTGGAGCCCCCCAGGGACTCCCGCCGTAGCGCGTCGCGCCGCGAACCACAACAATCCGAATACGATCAGGCCGATCAGGCCGGACATGATCAGCGTGTCGAGGTGTAGCGTCCAAAAGGCCCCCTTCCCGACGCTGACGGTAAGATTCTGCAGGTGGTGGGCGATGTACTCGTTTGCGCTTGGGGGTGCTTCGGTAGACATGATCCGCGGAACCGAGGTCGAAATGGCTCTCCTACACTCTGTCAGCTCTTGAGCAACGCAAACCAGTAAACAAACGAGGCGCCGATGAAGGCGACGAGCATCGGCACCGCGTCGATCGTTCCAGACCGCACTGCCACCACGAACAGCAGTATCGTGACCGCAAGCTTGGCTGCTTCGCCACGGTACATGCCGTGCAGGATCCGCTTCGGATCCTTACTGGCCGCCCCGCGGAACATGAACCACGCCATCACCAGGCTCGCGGCGACACTGATGCCGCCGCCCAGCACCGCCGATATGGCGGCGCGGGTGCCGTATCCAATCAGACAGATCGCCGCGATGGCGGCAGTCGTGGCCGCCTGACCCAGTACAAGCCGCATCGCGGCCCGCCGGGCGCCGCTCCCGTCGAGCGTGCTCACGAGAACCATCAAGCCTTCTTGAGGAGAAGCCGGCAACAAAAGAGCCACTGCGCACGGCGATCTACGTGGCGAGCGAGTGGCCTCTTATTCAAGCGGCGAGGAGTACTCCCCGTTCGCAAAGGCCGCGGATTATAGGGGGGTTCTTCCAGTGCTTCAACGGAGCTGCGGAAAGTGCTTAGCGGACCCTTTCTTCGTCCTCGGTGCACAGGCGGCGAATGCCGGAAGCGCGCCACTGGCGCTCAGGAAATGTGCGTCAGTATTCCGTCCAGCTCGTCGAGACTGTTGTAGCTGATCACGACCTTGCCCTTGCCACTGGCGGTGTGCTGGACGGCAACCTTGGCCCCGAGACGGTCGGTCAGTTCCTGCTGGAGCTTGCGCACATTGGGATCTTCCGTGCGCTCGGCGTGTTCCTTCGCTGGTGCCGAATGATCGAGCATGCGCCGCACCAGGGCCTCGGTTTCGCGCACCGACAACCCCTTCTTCGCCACCAGCGCCGCCACTTCTGCCTGCTGCTTGCGCGCCTGCAGCCCGAGCAATGCGCGGGCGTGACCCATTTCCAGGTCGCGCTTCTCCACCAGTGCCTTGACCTCGTCGCCGAGCTCGAGGAGCCGCAGCAGGTTGCTGACCGCTACGCGCGAGCGGCCGACAGCATCAGCCGCCTCCTGATGAGTCATGCCGAATTCGCCGATCAGTCGCTCGAGCGCGCGCGCTTCCTCCAACGGGTTGAGATTCTCGCGCTGGATGTTCTCGATCAGAGACATCGCAACGGCGGCGTCATCCGCGACCCGGCGGATGATTGCCGGAATGGTCTCGAGGCCCGCCATCTGTGCAGCCCGCCAGCGGCGCTCTCCGGCGATGATCTCGTAGCGTTGCGCGCCGCCTGCACCGGGTGCTCCCACTGGACGCACGACGATGGGCTGCACTACGCCCTGTGAACGAATGGAGTCCGCGAGCTCCTGCAGGCTCTCGGTACGCATGTCGACACGCGGCTGGTAGCGGCCGCGCTGAAGCAGATCGAGCGGAATGTTGGCGAGATCGTCGTGTGGCGGAGGAGCGAACTCGGTCTCCAGCCGCCCAGATGTTGGCCCGAGCAGTGCTTCCAGACCCCGTCCCAGACCCGTCTTCTTCACTGCCATGGGCGCGCAGTGTAGCCGACTGACCAGGCTGAGTTCGGTTTGCGCACGAGCGTTGGTCTTCCTCCAGTACGGCGAGGACGCCCGCAGGTTCCGAAAGGCCTCACTCACCCAACCGTTCTTATTATCGTCAGTTTTATAATCAATCGCTCCATTTAACTGGCTATTGTTGATCAGTATGATGCTAAGCGTGGGAATGTGAAGTCACTTACATATCTTTTAGATATCATACAGCCGAGAGGATCATCTCGGAGGGATGTATGGAAGAACGAACCGTTTCTGCAGTTGCAGGCATCGCGATGGTGTTCTTGATGCTGCTGGCGACGATCGCCGACGTCTGGGCACTCCTCGCTGCCGTCACCCACGCGCAGATCGGCGCGGTACTCGCACTGAGCGTCGTCAGCGTCGCCGTCGCGGTGTGCTGGATCGGCTTCTTCATCGTCCAGCCCAATCACGGCGTAGTGCTGCAGCTTTTCGGGCACTACGTGGGCACCTGCCGCGAGGCCGGCCTGCGCTGGACGAATCCCTTCTATTCGAAGAGGCCGGTGAGTCTGCGGGTACGCAACTTCGAGTCTAGCAAGCTCAAGGTCAACGACCTCGAGGGCAGCCCGATCGAAATTGCCGCTGTAGTCGTATGGCAGGTGCAGGACACAGCCGAAGCCTGCTTCAACGTCGATGACTATGAGAACTTCGTGCATGTGCAGAGCGAAGCGGCCTTGCGTCAGCTGGCCACGAGCTATCCCTACGACCTGCACGACCAGCATCGCATTTCGTTGCGCAGCCACTCGCGCGAAATCAACGAGCACTTGCAGCGGGAGGTCCAGGAACGGCTCGAAAGCGCCGGGGTCAGTGTTCTCGAGGCCCGCGTGAGCCACCTCGCGTACGCGCCGGAGATCGCCCAGGCCATGCTGCAGCGTCAGCAGGCAGGCGCGATCATCGCGGCGCGCACCCGCATCGTCGAAGGAGCCGTGAGCATGGTGCAGATGGCGCTGACGCAGCTGGCGCAGAAGGGCGTGGTGCAGCTGGATGAGGAGCGTCGTGCTGCCATGGTTTCAAATCTGCTGGTGGTCCTGTGCGGCGATCGTGCCCCGCAGCCGATTGTGAACGCGGGGACGCTGTACACGTGAACGCATCGCATTCGTGAGCGAACGCAAGGCGTATCCACTGCGCATCGGCGCGGACGTCCTCGAAGCCATGCAGCGCTGGGCGACGGATGAGCTGCGCAGCGTGAACGCACAGATCGAGTTCGCGTTACGCGAGGCGCTGCGCAAGGCCGGTCGCCTGCCGGGACCTGCGCCACCGCCCGAGGAACCGGGCCGATGAGGAATCAAGTGCCGGAACGCGCCGGATCCTGATCCTGCCGCCCGGCGTCAAATTCCTGCTGGTCCTGACGGCGCAGCAGCTCACCCGCGAGGGCGAGGTAGGCGAGTGCGCCACGCGAATCCTTGTCGTGAAACATCGCCGGCTTGCCGAAGCTCGGCGCTTCCGCGAGCCGCACGTTGCGGGGAATGATCGTTCGAAACACCTTGTCGCCGAAGTGTTGAATGAGCTGTGCTGCCACGTCGGTCGAGAGGTTGTTACGGGGGTCGTACATCGTGCGCAGAATGCCCTCGATCTCCAGCTCCGGGTTGATGCTGGCACGGATCTGTTCGATGGTCTCCACCAGCGCCGAGAGCCCCTCGAGCGCATAGTACTCGCACTGCATCGGCACCAATACGCCGTCGGCCGCCACCAGCGCGTTCACTGTGAGCATGTTCAGGGCTGGCGGGCAGTCGATCAGGATCGTGTCGTAAAGATTGCGGATCGGGCGCAGAGCGTTGCGCAGGCGCAGCTCGCGTCCGGCGAGCACGGTCAAAAGCCGGACTTCGGCCGCAGTCAGCTCGTCATTGCCGGGCAGCAGCGTAAAACCGCCTGGATCCACCGGGACGAGTGCCGACGCAACCTCGTATTCGCCCAGCAGCACGCCCGCCGAACTGCGCCGCACGCTGCGCTTGTCCACGCCGGCGCCCATGGTGGCATTGCCTTGCGGATCGAGGTCGACCAGTAGCACGCGTCGCTTGGTCGCCGCGAGAGACGCCGCCAGGTTGACGGCCGTCGTCGTCTTGCCGACGCCGCCCTTCTGGTTGGCGATTGCGATGACGTGCTTCATCGGAGGAACTGCCAGCCTACAGTCTGCATCGACCGATTGCTAATGCCGTCGCGGATGTCTCGGTGCGTGCCGCTGGCGCAGCTCGACTAAATGGCGCTGCGCATCCAGGCCGGGCACTGCGAGACGGTGAACTGCGGTTGCTTCCCAGTTTCGTGGCAGTTTTTCCAGCTCCGCCTGGGGAAACTGGCCCTTCATGGCCAACAATCTTCCGCCCGGAGCTGCGAGGTGGCCCGCCACCCGGATGAAATCGTTCAGTTTGCCGAGTGCGCGGGCGACCACGGTATCGAATCGTGCTGCGGGCTCGTACGTCTCCGCCCGAGCATTCACCACGGATACATTTTCGAGACCAAGCTTGACGCGCACATGGTCGAGAAACCGCGCCTTCTTTCCCGTGGCCTCGATCAGGGTGACCTGGCGTGCGGGCTCGATCACCGCTAGGGGCAGGCCCGGGAACCCCGCACCGCTGCCGACATCTGCAACGGTGAATCCGCTGACATATCGATGGAGGCTGAGCGAATCGAGCAGATGCTTGCGCACCGCCTCCAGCGGAGCGTCGATTGCGGTCAGATTGAAGCGCTGATTCCACTCCGCCAGCTCGGCGATCAGTTCGAGGAGCTGCTGGCGCTGTCGCGCCGTGAGGTTGATTCCCAGTTCCTGCGCGCCTGCACTGAGCACGCTTTCGCTGTCGCTCAATTCTTCACCAGGGCGGCCATGAATTCGTTGACTGGCAACGCGTCGAGTTTGCGCGGATCGGCGAACATGCGTTTGATCGTTTCGCATTGGCGAGCAGAAAAGTGCGCCTCTACGCTCGCTTCGAACTTCTTCAACAGTATGGGCATGCCTTCCGCACGGCGCTTGCGGTGGCCAATGGGAAAGTCGACCTGTACGCGTTCGGTCGCGGACCGGTCCTGGAAGGAGACCTGCACCGCGTTGCCGATGTAGCGCTTGTCGGGCGCGTAGTAGTCACGCGTAAAGCTCGGGTTCTCCTGCACGATCATGCGTGCGCGCAGCGCGTCGATGCGCGGATCGGCGGCCACTCGGTCCTCGTAATCCTCCGCTGTCAAGCGACCGAAGATCAGCGGAATCGCGACCATGTACTGGATGCAGTGATCGCGATCGGCCGGATTGGCGAGCGGCCCGGTCTTATCGATGATGCGCACACCGGGCTCCTGCGTTTCGATGACGATCCGTTCGACCTGCTCGATGCGCGATTGCACCTGCCGGTGCAGCTTCATCGCACATTCCACCGCGGTTTGCGCATGAAACTCGGCGGGGTAGGAGATCTTGAACAGGACGTTTTCCATCACGTAACTGCCGTAGCCTTGAGGGAAAGCGAACGGCTTGCCCTTGTACAGTGCGTCCCAGAATCCCCAGGTCTTCGCCGAGAGCGCCGAGGGATACCCCATCTCGCCGGTCAGAGCGATCAGCGCATGGCGAACGGCGCGGCTGGTCGCATCGCCGGCCGCCCAGCTCTTGCGCGAACCGGTATTGGGTGCGTGCCGGTAAGTGCGCAGCGCGCCGCCGTCGATCCAGGCATTCGAGACCGCGTTGATCACCTGCTCGTGAGTACCCCCGAGCATGTGCGTGACCACCGCGGTCGATGCGACCCGAACCAGCAGTACATGGTCGAGGCCGACCCGGTTGAAGCTGTTTTCAAGGGCGATGACGCCCTGGATCTCGTGCGCCTTGATCATCGAAGTCAACAGGTCACGCACCAGGAGCGGCTTGCCACCCTGAGCAGCAGCCCTGCGACTCAGGTAGTCGGCCACGGCCAGCACCGAGCCGAGATTGTCGGACGGATGGCCCCATTCAGCCGCGAGCCAGGTGTCGTTGAAGTCGAGCCAGCGAATCATGGTGCCGATGTTGAAAGCGCCCATCACCGGGTCGAGCTCGTACGAGGTCCCCGGAACGCGCGCGCCGCCCGGCATCGTCGCGCCCGGAACGACCGGACCGAGCAGACGCGTGCACGCCGGATACTTGAGCGCCATGAAACCGCAGGCCAGCGTATCCATGAGGCAATAGCGGGCGGTTTCGTACGCCAGCTCGCTCCGGATCTCATGCGCCGTGACGTAATCCGCGATGTCCACGAGTGCGCGATCGGGAGCCGGCCGCTGCGCCGACTTGGCTTCGTATGAAGACATCGGGTGCTACTGTCTTTCGCCGAGGGGAACGAACTTGCGGTTCTCGGGGCCGATATAGTTGGCCGCGGGGCGGATGATCTTGCCGTCGATACGCTGCTCGATCACGTGCGCGGCCCAGCCCGTAGTGCGCGCGATCACGAACAACGGTGTGAACAGCGCGGTCGGCACTCCCATCATGTGGTAGGAAACCGCCGAGAACCAATCAAGGTTGGGGAACATCCTCTTGATCTCCGCCATCACCGCTTCGAGGCGCTCTGCCACCATGAACAGCTGCATGTCTCCCGCTTCGGCGGAAAGGCGGCGTGCCACCTCCTTGATCACCTGGTTGCGGGGATCGGAAACGGTGTAGACCGGGTGTCCGAAACCGATGATCACTTCACGATTGGCCACGCGTTGACGAATGTCGGTTTCCGCCTCGTCCGCAGTGTCATAGCGCTTCTGGATCTCGAGCGCGACCTCGTTGGCGCCGCCGTGCTTGGGCCCGCGCAACGCGCCGATGGCACCCGTGATACACGAGTACAGATCCGATCCAGTGCCCGCAATCACGCGCGCTGCGAAAGTCGAGGCGTTGAACTCGTGCTCGGCATACAAGATGAGCGAGGTGTGCATCGCACGTACCCACGAGGCCTTCGGCGTCGCGCCGTGCAGCAGGTGCAGGAAATGTCCGCCGATCGACTCATCGTCGGTCTCGACCTCGATGCGGCGACCCGAATGGCTGTAGTGGTACCAGTAGCAGAGCATCGAGCCGAGCGACGCCACGAGGCGATCGGCGATCTCGCGCGCACCGGCCGGATTGTGATCTTCCTTCTCCGGCAGCACGGCACCGAGTGTGGATACGGCGGTGCGCATCACGTCCATGGGATGGCTCGCAGCGGGCATCTGCTCGAGCACGGCGCGTACTGAGTGCGGAATGCCGCGCCACGACTTGAGCCTGGCGCGATACCCAGCCAGCTCGGCGCGATTCGGCAGCTTGCCATGCACCAGCAGGAAGGCGATTTCCTCGAATTCCGCGGCTTCCGCGATCTCCAGGATGTCATAACCCCGGTAGTGCAGATCGTTCCCCGTGCGCCCGACCGTGCACAGTGCCGTGTTGCCCGCCGGTACCCCGGACAGCACTACGGACTTCTTTGGTTTTGGTGCCGCCGCCAGGACGGATTCGTTCATTGCCATTCTCTCCCCTCGTGAGCCGCTTACTCCTCGGTCGGGCTGCGACTGAACAGCTCGTCGAGTTTCTTCTCGTATTCGTGATAGCCGAGCACTTCGTAGAGCTCGGCACGCGTCTGCATCGTGTCGAGCACGTCTCTTTGAGTGCCTTGCTCGCGCAAAGTCCGGTAGACCTGCGACGCGGCGCGGGCACCGGCGCGAAACGCCGAAAGTGGGTACAGCGCGAGCCGTACTCCGGCATCGCCCAGCTCGCGCGTGGTGAACAGCGGGGTCCGGCCGAACTCCGTGATGTTCGCAAGCACCGGCACCTTCACCGTGCGCGTGAATTCGCGGTACTCATCCAGCGTCGTCAGCGCCTCGGCGAAGATCATGTCCGCGCCCGCCTCGATGTAGTGCGCCGCACGCTCTACTGCTGCACCCAGGCCTTCCACGGCATGCGCGTCCGTACGCGCCATGACGACAAAACGAGCCTCGACCCGCGCATCCACGGCCGCCTTGATGCGGTCGATCATTTCTTCTGCCGAGACCAGTGCCTTTCCGGGCCGATGACCGCAGCGCTTCGCCTGCACCTGATCCTCGAGGTGCAATCCCGCCGCACCGGCTCGAGTCAGTTCGCGTACCGTGCGGGCGATATTGAAGGCAGCGCCCCAGCCCGTGTCTGCATCGACGAGCAGCGGCAGCGGGCAGACGCCGCTGATCCGCCGACAGTCCTCGGCGACGTCGTTGAGCGTGGTGACTCCGAGATCCGGCAAACCGAAGGAGGCGTTGGCGACACCGGCGCCGGAAAGATAGAGCGCGCGAAATCCACAGCGCTGCGCCAGCAATGCGCTATAAGCATTGATCGCGCCGACGACCTGTAGTGGCCGCTCGGCGTCGAGCGCGGCCCATAGACGTGCGCCGGCTGAAAGTTCGACCTTTGACATTGCCTCGCTGCCGCGGCGGGCCCGAACGTCCGAGCGCCGCGCGGGCCGCCGCGGAAAAGGGCGGTTATTGTAGCTCGTTATCCGATCGCGACCACCGTGCGCCCGACGATCCGACCCTTCAGATAGTCCTCGAATGCCTCGGGCAGCTCCTCGAAACGCAGCGTGCGCGTCGTTATGCGATCCAGGTGCGGTGGCATCAGGTCAGTGCCAATGCGCTTCCATACCTCGAGTCTGAGCTCGCGCGGTGTCGCCGAGGAATTGATCCCTAGCAGGTTCACGCCACGCAGGATGAAGGGCATCACCGTCGTCCTGAGCTCGCTGCCGCCAGCCAGTCCGACGCTGGCGATGTTGCCCCCGTAGTTCATGGTGCGCGTGATCCAGCCGAGCAGGTCGCCGCCGACGCTGTCGATCGCGCCCGCCCAACGTGCGGCCTCCAGTGGCCGCGAGCCGATGACGATCTCATGGCGCAGGAGCACCTGCCGGGCACCAAGCGAGCGCAGGAAGCCTGCGGCTTCCGGCTTACCGCTCACCGCAACGACGTCGTAGCCACGAGCGCTCAACATGTCGATCGCGATGCTGCCAACGCCACCGCTCGCGCCGGTGACAAGGACGGGTCCATTGGCCGGCTTCTGGCCATTCTGTTCCATGCGATGAATCGCCAGCGCCGCAGTGAAGCCCGCAGTACCGAGGGACATTGCCTTCGATTCATCAAGTGCTGCCGGAATTGGTACTACCCAGTCGCCTTGCACGCGAGCGTATTCCGCATAACCGCCGTCGTGCGTTTCGCTCAGCCCGCAGCCGGTCACGAGCACTTTGTCGCCACTACCGTAGCGCGCATCACTGGAGGAAAGCACCTCACCGGCGAGGTCTATGCCGCCGACCAGCGGGTACCTGCGCAGGATCGCGGCCGCGCCGGTCGCGGCGAGTGCGTCCTTGTAGTTGATGGTGGAGTAGCGGACCTTGAGGACCACATCGCCCGGCGCGAGATCGTCGAGGGTAATCTCTTCAAAGCGTGTCGCAATCTGCGAGTCCTGCTGGTGAATGCGCAGAGCGCGAAATCGACCCGTGGGCGGGCCCGCCTTCATATCGATGCGCCTCGATCCAGCCACACTTCCAGCCCCTGGGAGTTTAGTTCCACATCCGCACCGAGCAACTCCTGCAGGGTCGCATCGTCGGCAACGAAGCCATGCCGCTGTAGCCGCTCGCCCAGGAAATCGAACAATTCGGCCCGTATGCGTGCACCGCGGTCCTGCCGCCCAGAATGGCGGCGTGCGATGGCCACGAATGCGTCGATACAGTCATGCATGTCGTGCGCGAGACGCTGCAGATCGTTGACGCGGCTGAAGTGAGTCAGATAGATCGCGCTCGGGTGGTAACTCATCAGCCGATCGATGGAAGCGTGCAGGGCGTCGGGATCGAACTGTACCGGCGTGGTGGTTGGGAAGATGAACTCGCCAGCCGCCGTATCGAAATAGCGATAGGAAATACCGAAGGTATCGCCCGAAAAGATCGTTCCGCCATCGCGGTCGATCACGCAATAGTGGTGCAGCGCGTGGCCCGGAGTGTGAATCAGCTCGAGAGAACGGCCGCCAAGAACGATGCGCAGGCCGTCCTCGCTCTGCCGGACGCGCTCACGCTGTATCGGCACGATGTCGCCGTAAAGCGCGCGAAAACGTTCCTCGCCGTAAACGGCGATGCTCCCGGCAATTAGTTTCGATGGCTCGATCAGGTGACGTGCCCCGCGTGGATGGATGACGGCCTGTGCATTGGGAAGGGATTGCATCAGCTGCCCGGCGCCACCCGCGTGGTCGAGATGGACGTGTGTCAAAAGCACATAGTCGACCTGCTCAGGTGCGAGTTTGAGCCGCACGAGGGCATCGAGCAGGTGTGGTACGCCGCTGGACGGCCCGGTATCGACGAACGCGGCGCGTCCCTTTTCAACAATCAGGTGACTCGCGTCATATCCCGGGCGGACGTAGTGTGTGTCGACCGCGTAGATCCCGTCTGCGGACATGTCGTCTCGAGCGCTTGCGTACAGCGGCCGCGAGTGCGGGCAGGCTCTATGTTCCGCCCGGCTCGTGGCTCTCTTGCGCGAACCACATTGCGTGCTTCGCGGTGGAAAGGCCGGGACGCTGCTGCGCGTAATACTCCGCCACTTCCTTTATTTCCTGGTCCGTGAGCTGCGTGACGAATCCGCCCATTACTGCGTTCTTGCGACCGCCGTCGCGGTAGTCGAGCAATGCGCGCTCCAGGTAATCCGCGTGCTGGCCAGCCAGTGATGGATACTGTGGAGTGATGCCGATGCCGTCAGGCCCGTGGCAGGCGACGCACAGTTCCTGCACCTTCTGCGGCGCCTTGCCGCCCGGAGTCGCACCCGCTTTCAGCGACTTTCCCGCCAGGAACGCCGCGATATCCTGCATATCCTGATCGCTCATCGTGGCTGCCTGCGAATGCATAGTGCCGTGCGAGCGTTCGCCACCGCGGTAGGCTTGCAGCGCAATCGCCAGGTATTCCGGATGCTGCCCTTCGAGCTTGGGAACACTGTAAGTGGGGTACACGTTCTTGTAGTTCGCAATCCCGTGACAGCCGTAGCAGGTGTAGGCCAGCTTGCGGCCGTGCTCCGGATCGGCGTCCGCTCGTGTCAACGCCGGCGAGAGCAGAGCGATGCCGACAAGGTAAGCGGCAAGCAGAATCCGCGATGGCATTTGCTGCAATCCTCTTCTGACGATCAGGGTTCGAAGCGCAAGGCGCGCAATGGTAAATGAGAGCGCGAATTCAAGTGAATCATTTGCCGTGCTGAACGAATCGTTACCGCGCAGCCCGACCAGCCTAAGGGGCGCCGAAGTACTGCTGCTACCGACAACGCCTATTGGGCAAGGCTGCGGCTTAGTCTTACCCACCAGATGAGTGATCTTTGATGTACAGAGTGTACATAGCCCACAGTATACCTGCATAGATGGAGAGGAATCTGAGTAATAATTTCCACAATCTTACTGATCTACTGAAATGTGGGTGGATCTGTCCATCCAGTAGCCGAATACAAGGATTGGTGGCGGCGCAAAACCTTCTGCTGCGCCGTAGCGGCCAGAATATGGCTGGAGCCCCTGAACGATGATTGCGCTGATTCAGCGAGTTTCGCAGGCCAGCGTCTCGGTCGAAGGCAAGGTGATTGGGGCGATCGGACGGGGCATCGTCGCGCTGATCGCCGTTCAGCCCGGTGATAGTGAATCTGTAGCCGATCGGCTCCTCGAACGCATCTTGGGCTATCGCATCTTCGAGGATGGCGCGGGGCGCATGAACCGCTCGCTGACGGACATCGGCGGTGAATTGCTCCTCGTCCCGCAGTTCACGCTTGCCGCCGACACGCGCAAGGGAACGCGTGCCGGATTCAGCACCGCAGCCAACCCCGCGACCGGCGAGCGTCTGTTCGAGTATCTCGTCCGCAAGGCGAAAACAATGCCGCTACACGTCGCTACCGGCCGCTTCGGCGCACACATGCAGATCAGTCTCGTCAATGACGGTCCGGTGACGTTCTGGCTCGAGGCTTCGGCGCCGCCAGGTCTGGCTTGAACGCCTTGCCAGAAGCGGGTGGGAGTCAACATTTGCTGTGGGTCAATTGGCGTATCATCCCTCGCTCGTCAGAAACCGCGGGAGAGTTGGCATGGGCATTGGCTGGCGCGAATTGATCATCATCCTGCTGATCGCGTTGCTCGTGTTCGGCGCCAAGAAGCTGCGCACGATCGGTTCCGACCTCGGCGCCGCGGTCCGTGGCTTCAAGAAGGCCGTGAACGAAGGCGACACCGAAGAGACGGTAAAACAGCTCAAGCACGAAGACGGCGATGCCGATTTCGATGCTGCGCCGGACGCCAAGCGCAACGCGGACGCCAAGAGCTCGGACAACCGTAACGCGTGAATCATCCATGTTCGAGGTCGGCTTTTCGGAGCTGGTGCTGATCTTCGGCCTGGCGCTGATCGTGCTCGGGCCGCAGCGTCTGCCGAAGCTCGCGGCTCAGATCGGGCGCTGGGTCGGACGCGCGCGCGCGATGGCGCGGCAGTTTCGCGAGCAGCTCGACCAGGAAGTCAATCTCGAGGAAGCCACATCCCGCCGGGCCACGTCCGTGACGACGCCGTCGTCACCGCCTGCCCCAGTCGCACCGCTCGATCCAGCACCCGACGCGCAGAGCCCGCATGAGCGAACCGGGCCGTGAACAGGAATCGCTTGCCGAAGGCACGCTGATCTCGCATCTGCTCGAGCTGCGCGATCGTCTGCTGCGCGCAACGATCGCCGTCGCCGTCCTGTCAGTGCCGTGCATGATTTACGCCGATGAACTGTACGAGTTCATCGCGCGACCGCTGATGCAAAAGCTTCCCGCCGGCGCCTCGATGATCGCGACGAACGTCATTGCGCCCTTCATGGTGCCCTTCAAGCTCGCCGTAGTAACGGCGATCTTCCTCGCCATGCCTTACGTGCTTTACCAGGTCTGGGCGTTCGTGGCTCCGGGTCTTTACCGTCACGAGAAGCGCTTTGCGCTGCCGCTGCTGATCTCCAGCTTCGTGCTGTTCTACGGCGGCGTGGCATTCGCCTATTACGCGGTGTTCCCGGCAATCTTTGGGTTCTTTGCGACTACCGGCCCGCATGGCGTGCTGATGATGACGGACATCAACAGCTATCTCGACTTCGTGTTGATGCTGTTCTTTGCTTTTGGAGTCGCTTTCGAAGTACCCGTCGCGACAGTGCTGCTGGTGGTTACCAGGATGGTCAAAATCGAGAGCCTTGTGGCCCACCGCGGCTACGTGCTCATCGGCATCTTCATCGTCGCCGCGTTTCTCACACCGCCCGATGCCATCTCTCAGTGCATCATGGCGATACCAATGTATCTCCTCTACGAGATCGGCATCGTGATGTCGCGCATCATGTTCAAGGCGAAACTGAAGCGCGAAGCCGAGGAAGCCGCTGCCGAGAAGAATGCCGACGCCTCCTCGCGCTGAAAAGAACGAAACCCTTCGTGCACCGTCAAGTCGCAACCGCTGCGGTTGCTGATGCAAGGCAACATCAAGCACACTCAGCACCTTGCAGTGCGGCATGCCGCTCCTAATTCTGCGTGACGGGCCAACAACAAATCATGACTGCCACCAGCTCTGCTCCGGCTCACCCGAACCCAGTTTCCACCGACGGTCCCCAGTTACTTGGCCAGCCTCGCGGCCTGGCGACCCTTTTCTTCACCGAGATGTGGGAGCGCTTCACTTATTACGGCATGCGCGCGCTGCTGGTGCTGTTCATGACAGCCGCAGTCGTGAACGGGGGGCTTGGCATCGATGACCGGACCGCCAACGCGATCTACGGCATGTACATCTCGGGCACTTATCTCTTGTGTCTGCTGGGCGGTTGGATTGCGGATCGCCTGATTGGCCAACAGAAGGCCGTCTTTTTCGGCGGCATTCTCATCATGGCGGGCAACGCGAGCCTCGCGCTTGGCGATCCGCGGCTGTTCTTCATCGGACTGGTGGTGATCGTGCTCGGCGTCGGCCTGCTCAAGCCGAACATCAGCGCGATCGTGGCGCAGCTGTATCCGGAAGGCGGCTCGCGGCGTGATGCCGGGTTCTCGATCTTCTACATGGGCATCAACCTCGGCGCGTTCCTCGGTTCGCTGCTGGTGCCGATCGTCGCCGCGAAGTTCGGCTGGAACGTCGGTTTCGCCCTGCCCGCTGTCGGCATGCTGTGCGGCTTGATTCAATTCCGCGTTACACGCAAGTACCTCGGCCAGTCCGGGCTGGCAACGCCGGGTAAGTCCGCCACCTGGTGGCCCGTGATCATTTTTCTCGCCGTTGTCGCGGTCATCGCGGCGCTGGTATTCGGCGGCAGTCTGCATGTTGATCCAGTCAAGGTATCGCGGACCGCGAACTGGGCGATGGTGGCGCTCGCCACCGGGTACTTCGGGTACCTGTTGTGGTTCGCAGGCCTGGATCACACGGAGCACAAGCGCATTTGGGCGATGATCGCGTTGTTCATCGGCTGCGCCATGTTCTGGGCGGGCTACGAGCAGGCTGGTGCGTCTTTCAACCTGTTCGCGGAGCGGCATACCGACCGGAATGTCTTTAGCTGGGACATGCCGGCTGGTGTACTGCAGGCGGTCAACCCACTCTTCATCATCATTTTTGCCCCGGTGTTTGCCGCCTTGTGGGTAAATCTCGGCCGACGCAATCTGGACCTGTCTTCGCCGGCAAAATTCGGCGTCGGGCTGATCCTGATGGGCCTGGGCTTCCTGGTGATGTTCGCCGCGGCGGGCTACGTGGTGCAGGGCCAGAAGGTGCTGCCCACCTGGCTGATCCTCACTTACCTGCTGCACACCTTCGGTGAGCTGTGCCTGAGCCCCGTGGGCTTGAGCTCGATGACCAAGCTCGCACCGGCGCGGTTTGTAGGCCAGGTGATGGGCGTGTGGTTCCTCGCGACCGCCATCGGCAACAACCTCGCAGGCCAGTTCGCCGGCGAGATCGATCCGAACAATCTGCCAGGCATGCCCGGCGAGTTCCTCTATCTCTTCTGGTGGGGCGCCATCGCCGGGGCAGTGATGTTGATCCTCACGCCTTTCATCAAGCGCCTCATGTCGGGCGTGAAGTAAGCCACTCGTTCAGGATTGGGTGCGGCACCGGCCTGGCGCGGCCAATGGGAGGGCTCATGTGGCGTTCGATCTTTGGCTTCGGATCTTGTGCGGCGGTCGCGCTCACCGCACTCACCGTCACTGCATGCCAGCCGAAATCCCCAGGACCCGCTGCGCTTGCACCGCAGGAAAGCGCGGATGAATTCATCGCGCGTGTCAACCGCGAGATGCTCGAGATCGGCAAGGAACTCAACGCAGCGCTGTGGGTGCAGCAGACCTACATCACCGACGATACGCAGCTATTGAGCGCCGCGGCCAACGCGCGCTACCTGGAGTACTTCACCCACGCGGTCGAAGAGGCGAAGCGCTTCGATCCGAAACAGGTTTCCAATCCGGATACCGCGCGGGCGCTGCAGCTGCTGAAGCTCGGTGTTGCCGCGAGCATTTATGCGCCGGCGCCCGTCGATCCGGCCAAGCGCAGCGAGCTCACCACCATCCTGGCACGGCTCGAGGCGGCGTATGGCGCCGGCAAGTATTGCCCCAAGGGGCCCGACTCCTGTCTGCACATCGATGAGCTCTCGAAGACTATCGCCAACAGTCGCAACTACGATGAGCTAACAGAAGCCTGGAAGGGCTGGCACAGCATCGCTCCGCCCATGCGCGCCGACTATGCGCGGTTCGTGGAGCTCGCCGACGAGGGGGCGCGCGAACTCGGCTTCACGGATCTCGGTGCCATGTGGCGCTCCGCTTATGACATGGCGCCCGAGGCCTTCGAGCAGGAGACCGAGCGGCTCTGGAACCAGGTCAGACCCCTGTACCAGGATCTGCATTGCTACGCTCGGGCCCAGCTGGCGAAGAAGTACGGCGAAGCGCGTGTGCCGGTCGGAAAGCCGATTCCGGCCCAGCTGCTGGGCAATCTTTGGGCGCAGCAGTGGGACAAGGTATACGACCTCATGGAGCCGTATCCCGGCGTCGCCGATCTGAACGTCGACAGGGCACTGCAGACACAGAAGTACGACGCCAGGCGCATGGCCCGATCAGCCGAGACGTTCTACGTCTCGCTGGGGTTTCCGCAGCTCCCTGACACGTTCTGGGAACGCTCGATGCTCACGCGCCCGCGCGATCGCGAAGTCCTGTGCCACGCGAATGCCTGGACCATGGACGGCAAGAACGACGTGCGCATCAAGACCTGCATCCAACCTACCGATGAGGATCTGCGCACCATCTATCATGAGCTGGGCCACGTCTATTACTTCCTCTCCTACCGCGACCAGCCATTCCTGTTTCAGAACGGCGCGAACGACGGCTTTCACGAAGCGATCGGCGACACTGTCGTACTGTCGATGACGCCGCAGTACTTGCGCACGATCAACCTGGTCGGCGAAGTCAAGCCCGGTCACGACGCCCTGATCAATCAGCAGATGAAGCTCGCGCTCGAGCGCGTCGCCTTCCTGCCGTTCGGCAAGCTCATCGACCAGTGGCGCTGGAAAGTATTCTCGGGCGAGATCACGCCATCCAACTACAACCAGGCCTGGTGGCAGCTGCGCGAGAAATACCAGGGCGTCGCGCCGCCGGTGCCGCGCTCTGAAGCCGACTTCGACCCGGGTGCCAAGTCGCACGTACCGCGCAACACGCCGTATACGCGCTACTTCCTGGCGTTCATCCTGCAGTTCCAGTTCCACCGCGCACTGTGCCAGGCAGCAGGATTCCACGGCCCGCCGCATGAATGCTCGATTTACGGCAGCGCTGAGGCCGGCAAGCGTTTCGCCGCGATGCTGGCGCTGGGGCAAAGCCGTCCCTGGCAGGAAACTCTCGAGAAGCTCACCGGCACGCGCGAAATGGACGCGAGCGCGCTCGTCGAATATTTCGCGCCACTGCAGCAGTGGCTCACAGAGAAGAACCAGGGACAGAAATGTGGATGGACGCCTGAGGGTTGACCAGGAGCAAGTCTCATAATGAACACCACGGCCGCACCGTTACCGCAGCTCACGTTCCGCGCCATCCTGCTCGCCATCATCCTGGCGATGCTGCTGGCCGCCGCAAACACCTATCTCGGCCTGTTCGCCGGTTTGACGATCGCCTCGGCCATTCCGGCCGCCGTGGTTTCGATGGGTGTGCTGCGTGCCCTCGGCGGCGGTCACATCCTGGAGAACAACATCGTCCAGACCGGCGCCTCCGCCGCCGCCTCGATCGCGGCCGGCGTGATCTTCACCCTCCCGGCACTCGTCATCCTCGGCTACTGGAGCGAGTTCAAATACATGTGGGTGTTCGCCATCGCGGGGCTGGGCGGAATACTCGGTGTGCTGTTCTCGGTGCCGCTGCGCCGGGCGCTGATCCTGGAGCAGAAGCTCGCGTTCCCGGAAGGCAAGGCAGCCGCAGAGGTGCTGCGCGCGGGTGCGAATCCGGAGCAGGGCGTCAAGCTGTTGATGGGGTCAGCGTTGCTCGGGGGAATCGTCAAACTGTCCGCTTCCAGCGGCCTACGTTTGATCCCGGACACGGCCGCTGCCGCCGCTCACGTCGGCAAGGGTATCGCTTACTTCGCCACCAACCTGTCCCCGGCGCTATTCGGCGTAGGCTACATCGTCGGCCTCAACATCGGCCTCGTGATCATGGCTGGCGGCGTCATTTCCTGGAACATTGCGATCCCGCTCTACGCCACCTACTTCCTTGACGGCAACGCGGAGCTGGCCGCACGGGTCGCGGGTGCGGCCGCCGAAGACGCCGCCTACGGAATCTGGTCGGCACAGATCCGCTACCTCGGTGTCGGCGCCATGCTGATCGGTGGCGTGTGGACGCTGATTTCGCTGCGCAAGTCGCTGTTCTCGGGCATTCGCAGCGGGCTCGATGCGGCTCGCGCGGGCACCTCGCGTGCGATCTCGCACACCGAACAGGATCTGCCGATGAAGGCCGTACTGATCGGTATCGTGCTCTTCACGCTGCCCTTGTTCGGCCTGTACCAGGCCATCGTGGGGAGCCTCGCGGTTAGCATACCCATGACAATCGTGATGATCGTGGCCGGATTTCTGTTCTGCTCCGTGTCCGCCTACATGGCGGGTCTCGTCGGCTCGTCCAACAATCCGGTTTCGGGCATCACGATTTCCACCATCCTGTTCGCGGCGGTGGTGCTGATGTTCCTCATGGGCCGCGATTCGCCGCTCGGTCCGATCGCGGCAATCATGATCGGTGCGGTCGTCTGCTGCGCAGCCGCCGTGGCCGGCGACAATCTGCAGGACCTGAAGGCAGGCTATCTAGTCGGAGCAACGCCCTGGCGTCAGCAGGTCATGCTCGCTGTAGGCGCGGTGTCCTGCGCCCTGATCATGGCCCCGGTGCTGAACCTGCTCGAGCACGCCTATGGCATAGGCGTTCCGACGGCGGCACATCCAAGGCCGCTACTGGCGCCCCAGGCGACGCTCATGGCATCGGTGGCCAAGGGAATGTTCGGCGGCGTACTGCCCTGGGGCATGGTGTGGGTCGGCACCGCCATCGGTGCCGCGATCATCATCATCGATGAAATTGCCAAGGCCAGGGGCGCACGTTTTCGCGTGCCGGTACTCGCTGCGGCCGTTGGTATCTACCTGCCGCTCGAATATACGGTACCGATCTTCCTTGGCGGCCTGCTGACGTACATCGTCGAGCGCATGGCTCGCGTCCCCGATGACGCAGATGCAAAGGAGAGGCTGCACCGGCGCGGAGTGCTGTTCTCCGCGGGTCTGATCACGGGTGAAGCCTTGACGGGAATCATCATCGCGTTCGCGATCGTGGCTTCGCGGCGCGCCGACGTCCTGGCGCTGCCCGAGAAGCTCCAGCCGACTCAGTGGGGCGAGCTGCTTGGCCTCGCGATCCTCGCGCTCATCGCCTGGCTGTTGTACCGCGCGGCGCTGCAGGGCGACGCCGGGAAAGCAACGCGCTGAAGCGTCGCCGGGCGGCTTTCAGCGCTTGACGACCTCGATGCGGCCCTTGGGGCCGATGAACCACGACGCCACCCATGAGGTCAGGCTCACGATCAATGCGCTCCAGAACGCCGGGCCGAAGCCGTCGAGGTTGAAACCCGGCAGCAGCCACGCGACCAGCGCCACCATGCCTGCGTTCACGATCAGCAGGAACAGCCCGAGCGTCACGATGGTGAGCGGGAACGTGAGAATGATCGCGAGCGGGCGTATCACGGCATTCACGACGCCGAGCAGGATTCCCGCGATCACGAGCGAGCCGGCGCTCTCGATGTGGACGCCATTGACCCATTCCGTAGCAAGCCACAGGCCGAGCGCTGCGATTACCGCGCGCAGGATGAAGCCAGTCATGGTGTCGGCACCTCCCGCTCAGGCGGCGGCATCCGCCGCGCCGTGGCACTTCTTGTACTTCTTTCCGCTGCCGCAGAAACACGGCTCGTTGCGGCCGGGTTTCGGCGCCTCACGTCGATAGGGCGCGAGGCTCTCGCTGTGATCGTGACCGTGATCGCAGCCTGGGCCGTGAACGTGCTCGTCCTGAGCTTCCTTCTGCTTCGACATCGCTAGCGATGCTGCTGTTCGGCCTTACTCTGGCGAATGACGCCATCGTCCTTGAGCTTGGTGAGGGCGATGGTGATCTCCGAGTCGCGCTCGATCAGAGCGGGACCCGAGGCTCCATCTACCGGGTTCTGATCGCGTTCAACCACGATATCCGGGGTGATGCCTTTCTGCTGGATGGAGGCGCCGGAAGGCGTGTAATAGCGCGACGTGGTCAGCTTGATGGCGCGGCCGTCGGACAGCGGCATTACTGTCTGCACTGAGCCCTTGCCGAAGGTCGTGCGCCCGATCAGCGTTGCCCGGCCATGATCTTTGAGCGCGCCCGCCACGATTTCTGAAGCCGATGCCGAGCCGGCGTTCACGAGCACGGCCAGATCACCGCCATCGAGCAGGTCGCCCGGTGTCGCATCCATTTCAAACCTGGAATCGGGGGCGCGCCCATTCGCAGTCACGATCGTGCCGTCATTGATGAAAGCATCGGACACTGCTACCGCAGCTTCGAGCACTCCGCCCGGATTGTTACGCAGATCGAGCACCAGCCCGTTGAGCTTGCCGTGCGGAGTTGCGCTCTTGAGAGATGCGATCGCCTTGGTCAGGTCGCCCCCGGTGGTCTCGCTGAAGTGCGTGATGCGCACGTAACCGTACCCAGGCTCCAGCAACTCCGCTTTCACGCTGTGCACCTGCACGTTCGAGCGTTCGAGCACGAAATCGAGCGGTGCCTCGACACCAGCCCGCTTGATGCTCACTTTCACCGAGGTCCCCGCCTTGCCGCGCATGCGGTTGATGGCGTCATTGAGGCCCGACGTGTCGACCGGTACGCCGTCGATGGCCACTATCATGTCCCCCGGCCGGATGCCGGCCTTGGCAGCCGATGTGTCATCGATAGGCGCCACGACCTTCACGCCGTCATCTTCCATCGTGACTTCAATGCCGACGCCGGAGTAGTTGCCGGTCGTGCTGATCCGGATTTCGTCGTACTCGTCGCTGTCGAGGAAAGCCGAATGGGGATCGAGGGCCGAGATCATGCCCCGGATCGCGTTTTCCATCAGCTCATGATCGTCGACCTTGTCCACGTAGTCCTGCTTGACACGCTCCAGTACCTCGGCGAGCAGGCGCGCGTCCTCCCACGGAAGGGTCGAAGCGCCAGCCGGGGGATCCTTGTCGGCAAGCACGCCACGCGAAAGCGACAGCGAAACACCGATCACGATTCCGGCCAGAAGGACCACAAGGGTGCGGAATTTCATCGACATACGGGGACCTGGCGGCGTGTAGGAAGGAAATTCGAGCGAATACTACAGCCCAGGCTCTTTGCCACCAACAGAAGGCGATAAAGATTCCACAACGACGCGTGAATTAGCTAATGTTGCGGCGCACTATTCAGGGCACCGCAGCCGCGGGAGCCACTTCCTGGTCATTCGACTGCGCAACTGCAGCGGGCTCACGCCGCGGCGACAGCGCAAAGGCTTCGAACAGCGGCAGTTCCTTGAGCATCTGTGACAGCGGTTGCGGCTTGCCCAGGCAGAAGCCCTGCCCGTAGTCCACGCCCAGAGCGGTGACCCGACGTCGGATTTCGTCCGTTTCGACGTATTCCGCGACGGTCTCCATACACATCGTCTTCGCGAGCTGTGCAATCGCGCGCACCATCGATTGCGAACGCGGATCGACGATGACATCGCGCACGAAGCTGCCGTCGATCTTGAGCATGGTCACTGGCAATGCCTTGAGGTACGCCAGCGAGCTGAAGCCGGTGCCGAAGTCATCGAGGGCGAAATGGCAACCCATTTCTCGCAGGCGTTGCATGAACGTTTCGGCGCGGCCCATGTTGGCCACCGCGGCCGTTTCAGTCAGCTCGAAACAGAACGATTCGCTCGGCAGCCCGCAGCCGCGCAGGGCACCTTCAACAAAGTCGGCGAACTCCGGCTGCGCGATCGACTGACCCGAGAGGTTGATCGTGAAGCAGGCCGAGTGCTCACGCAGCAACGAAGCGTGTTCGGACAACGTCTGTACGGCATGCTCCACGACCCAGCGGTCGATCGCCGGCATCAGCTGATAGCGCGCGGCGGCGGATAGGAACTTCTCGGGCGGAATGCTGTGGCCGTCGTCGGCGATCATGCGCAGCAGCAGCTCGAAGTGCGGCTCCTTGAGAGTGCCCTGCAGGGGCAGGATCGGCTGCAGGTCGAGGCGGAAACGCCCGGTACGCAATGCGTCACGCAGTTGCGCCGCGACGCTGATATCCGTGTGGCGCCGGATGATGCTGACGTCGGCTGCCTCGTAGATCTCGACGCGATTGCGGCCGCGATCCTTGGCCGCCTTGCAAGCCACTTCTGCCGCTGCCATCGCATGCGAAAGTTTGTCCGAGCCGTGCAGCGCGGCGACGCCGATGCTGAGGGAGACGTCGGGTGAAGTCTCCTTGCTCTCTTGCGCCTGCACCAGTCGTGCGCCGTCACAGAGTCTGCGCGCTACCTCGGTGCCGGCTTCGAGATCGCAGTCCGGCAGCAGCAGAGCAAGGCGGTCTCCGGCGAGGCGCGCACTGATGGCGCCCGGGTGCGACTGGCGCCGGGTCAGATCCGCGATGCGCGCGATGACGGCATCTCCGATGTGCATGCCGAAGTTCTCGTTGATGAGATGCATCTGATCGATGTCGACATAGACGAGGCAGTGCAATTCGCTGCCGGCGCGCGCCAGGGTCGCGCTCGCGTGGCGCTCGAAGGCCGGGCGCGTGAGTAGGCCGGTGGCGCTGTCGTAGTTGGCCTGCAGCACCGCCGCCGTCTTGCGTGCGAGCAGGCGTGCTATGCGTGTGTGGCGATGGTCGAAGTCATCCATGTCCTCGGTGCGAAAGAGCGCGAAGAAACCGACCACGCGGTTCGAGCTCTGGCGCACCGGGCAGGAGAGGATCTTGTAGGGAAGCGAAGCGGGAGAATTGCTGGCGACAACCTTGTTCACCACCAGCGTCTTGCCCTGCAGCTGGGCCCAGGTCAGCAGATGCCGATGCGTGCGCGTGAGCACCTCGGAGCTTTGGGCCGCGGGCGCGCCATGGCCGGCGCGGCAGATTGCGATGCCTTTTTCCGGGATCACCAGGGCACCGAACAAGCAACCCAGATGCTCGATGCTCCGCTGCACGATCCAGCGCAGTTCGTCGGTATCGTCTTCGCTTTGTGCGGTCTCGGCCTGCGCATCGGAGGTGATCGACACCAGCAGGTCCAGGTCCTTATCGCGCACTTCGAGGCTGCGGCTGAGAGCGCCGATGCTTTCCTGCGCGACGAGTTCGCGCTGCAGGCATTCGAGCGCGGGGCGCAGCAGGCTGTGAACGAACGACCAGGGTCGCGATTCGCCGTTCTCCGCGCGGCAGGTCACGCTGAGCACAGCGACGAGCTCGCCTCCATCCTCACACAAGCGGAACAGGTATACCGGGGTGCCATCGTCGAGCAGCCGGAACAGGCCTTCTTCGGCGCCAGCGACAGCGTGGCGCGCTTCGGCGATCAGCTGAGAAACATCCGGGCTGACGACATCGGTGCTCGACCAGTACTTCTTTCCTGCTGGACCGAAGATGTCGATGCTGAGCGCGCGAGGCAACAGCATCTTGATGAGCTGGCCGTAGGGCTCAAGGGATCCGCTCAGAGTCGTGTTGGTCTGGTTGGTGTTTTCCACCGGCACGCCCGCATCCGCCACGCGCGCAAGCTGGCACCGCTTGCACAGCAGGTGCGCACAATCACTGATTGGGGGGCCCGCAATCCTTGACGAGGTTGGCGATTCGACAGATTTCGGCGCGTAAGTTACGGAAAATGCGAGCTAATCCGCAGTCCGTAGGGCTTCGGGTCGAGACTGCGCTGCCGCGCGCGCCCCCCGGCGAATTGACTTAACACCGTCCATTCTTGCTGCTGCGGTTCAGTTGCGAGAAAGGGGCTTACGAATCCACTGGTGCGGGTTAAGCGGAGTTGCCCCCTTGCGGATCTCGAAGTAGAGCTCGGGCTGGCTGCGCCCGCCCGAATCTCCGCTGCTCGCGATCACATCGCCGGGGCTGACCCAGTCGCCGACCGCCCGAAACAGCTGCTCATTGTGACCGTACAAGCTGAGGTAGCCACCGTTGTGCTCGACGATCGTCAGCAGTCCCAGGCCCGGAAGCCAATCGGCGTAAACCACGCGGCCTGAATGCACGGCTCGCACCTGGCTGCCACGGTCGGTCCCCAGCAATACACCGTTCCACGTCAAACCCGCCGCGCGTCGCTCGCCGAAGTCCGCGAGCAACCGTCCCTGCACTGGCCAGCTCAAGCGACCCTTGAGCTTCTCGAACGCTTCACCGGAGGTGACCGGAAAATCGCTCAGGACGCGGCGTAGGTCCGCGAGCAGCTTCTGCAGTCCGTCTTCTTCACGCTGCAGCTTGGCGAGCGCCACCTGTCTGCTCTTGAGCTGCTGGTTGACGTCCTTCAGAACATCGCCACGCTGGCGACGCGCGCGCTGCAGGCCATCGAGCTCGATCTGCGCCTGATCCTCGAGTTGCCCGAGGCGCGCTTCTTCGGCGGCAAGCGCGGCGTCGAGCTCGCCGAGCCGCTCCAGCTGGGTGCGAATCGACTGGATCTTTTCGGCACGGGCCCGGCCGAAGTAGGAGTAGTAAGCGAACATGCGGCCGAGCTGTGCTGGGTCCTGTTGATTGAGCAGGAGCTTCAGCTGCTCGTCGCGCCCGATCGTGTAGGCGGCGCGCAGCTGACCGGCGAGGGCATCGCGCTCATCTGCCAACGACCGCTCGGCACGTGAATGCTCGGCCTGTAGCTCCGCCCGCCGCCGCGTACTGTCGGCACGTTGACTCCTGATCTCGTCCAGCCTGCGTCTTTGATCTGCAACCGACAGCTCGGCGTCGCGTAGGCGCGCCGCCACCTGGTCACGCTGCGTAGTGTCGCTGCGGATCGCCTGTTGCAGCTCGGTAATCTCGCGCCGGACCTTGCGCAGGCCGGCCTCCGTCTCCTTCTCGTCGGCCGCGGGCAGCACCAGCGCCCACAGCAGCAGAAGCGGGAGGCACCTTGCTATACTTGCCGGCCTTTTTCGGCTCACGCTTCGTAGTTCCAGGACCCCGATGAATCGATTGATCGAGTTTGCAGGCAACCACCCCTACCTGGTCTCGGCCGCCGTGTTGATGTTGATCATTGTGATCGTGTCCGAGTTGCGCACTCGGATTCAAGAGTTCGCGGCGCTCGCCCCGAGCGACGCCATCCGCATGATGAACCACGGCGCGCTGGTGGTCGACGTCCGCGACGGCGCCGAGTTCGAGACCGGGCACATTGTCGATGCACGCCACATCCCTCTCAAGGAGCTGGGCGCGAGCGCCGAATCCCTGAAACGGCACAAGGACAAGCCGGTCATCACCTACTGCGAGTCCGGGACGAACGGCGGCACAGCAGCGCGTGAGCTGGGCAAGCTCGGCTTCACTAAGGTATTCAACCTGCGCGGCGGCCTCGGCGCCTGGCGCCAGGAGAATCTGCCGCTGGTGCGCGGCAGCGCTGCCGGTGGAAAATCGGCGCGCGCCTGAGACCGCGCCGGTGGCGGACGTGCTGATGTACTCGACCGGGTGGTGCCCTTATTGCGCGCGGGCACGCGCGTTGCTCGAGCGCAAGGGTATTGCCTTTCGCGAGGTCGATGTCGAGACCGATGCCGCGCTGCGCGCCGAGATGATCACGCGCAGTGGTCGGCGCTCTGTCCCGCAGATATTCATCGGCGAGCGGCACGTCGGCGGATTCGAGGAGTTGTACCAGCTGGAGCGCGCCGGCGAGCTCGATAGCTTGATGCAAACGGAGAAAACATGAGCGAGACCGAGAACGAAACCAAGCCGCAGGCAAACACCCCCGAGATCGTCCTGCAGCAGATCTACCTGAAGGACTGCTCCTACGAGGCGCCCAACGGGCCGCGGATTCCAGCCTCCCAGTGGAACCCGAAGTTCTCGTTGAATCTCAACACCGCCAGCACCGAGCTCGGCACGGAGTTGCGCGAGGTGGTGCTGACAGTGACCGTCGAAGCCAAGATCGGCGACAACGTCGCTTACCTGGTCGAGCTCAAGCAGGCCGGTGTCTTCGTGGTGCGCAACTGCTCCGAGGATGACTTGAAGAAGGCGATCGGCAGTATCTGCCCCACGGTGCTGTTCCCGTACGCGCGCGCAGCCTGCTCGGAACTCATCACGCAGGGCGGTTTCCCGCAATTCCTGCTGCCGCCAGTGAACTTCGACAGCCTGTTCGAGCGCTCCATGGCTGAGTCGACGCGAATCGCCGTGAACTGACGGGAACGCTCCGCGCAGGCCCACGCTGGCGATCCTTACCATGCCCGGGAAGCTATCCACTGATCAGGCGCCGATCACGGTCCTCGGTGCCGGCTCCTGGGGCACTGCGCTCGCGATCCAGTTCGCCCGCACCGGACATGCAGTACGACTCTGGGGACGCAATGCCCACGAGCTCGAGGCTCTCGAGCGCGACCGCTGCAATCGCCGATATCTGCCCGATGCACCGTTTCCGCCGCCGCTGCGCGTCGAGACGGATCTCGGACGTGCGCTGCACGGGGCCGTTGACGTCCTCATCGCCGTTCCCAGCCATGGCTTTCGCCAGGTGCTCGAACAGGTGCAGCCTCGACTGCAGAGCGGAATGCGGCTCGCCTGGGCGACCAAGGGATTCGAGGAGGGATCTGCCAAGTTGCCCCATGAGGTCGCCTCGGACGTGCTGGGGCCGAGCTGGCCGATCGCCGTGCTGTCCGGACCCACGTTCGCGCGCGAAGTGGGTGCGGGCCTGCCGACCGCGATGACGGTAGCTTCACCGGACAAGGCGTTTGCTACCGCGGTGGCGCGCAATATTTCCGGGCTCAATTTTCGCGCTTATACGTCCAGCGACGTTGTCGGCGTCGAAGTTGGTGGTGCAGTCAAGAACGTGCTTGCGATCGGCGCGGGCATCGCTGATGGCCTCGGCTATGGCGCGAATACGCGCATCGCGCTGATCACGCGCGGCCTGGCAGAGATGACGCGGTTCGGCGTGGCAATCGGAGCCCGGCGCGAGACGTTCATGGGGCTCGCGGGTCTTGGTGACCTCGTGCTCACTTGCACCGATAACCAGTCACGCAACCGGCGCTTCGGGATCGCGTTCGCCAGCGGCCAATCGGCTGCAGCCGCGCTCGCCGGCATCCAGCAGGTGGTGGAGGGATTCGCCGCCGCAAAGTCCCTGCACGAGGTCGCGGCGCGCCTGAAGATCGAGATGCCGATCTGCGAAGCGACCTACCGCGTCCTCTACACGGCCCTGCCCATCAAGGAGGCGGTGCGGGCGCTCATGGCACGCGAGATTCGCGCGGAATCAGACTAGGCTCCACCCTCAGTGAGGCTGGCTGGCGTCCGGCACCGCGAATCCGAGCTGGCGCCATGCTTCGTACAGCACCAGCGCAACCGCGTTGGAGAGATTCAGGCTGCGATTGCCGGCGCGCATCGGGATGCGCAGGGTCTGCTCCCGTCCGACGCTCCTGAGCACTGCGTCGGGCAGCCCGCGGGTTTCCGGGCCAAAGAGCAAGGCATCCCCCGCCTGAAACAGTGCCTCCGAATAGGTGTGCTCACCGCGGGTCTCGATGGCGAACACGCGCCCATCGAGTCGCGCGAGGCATGCATCCAGTGATGGGTACTGCTGGACCGCGGCCAGGTCCCGGTAGTCGAGCCCGGCACGCCGCAACTCTCGCGCATCGAGCCTGAATCCCAGCGGCCTGATCAGGTGCAGGCTGGCGCCGGTATTGGCACACAGCCGCATGATGTTGCCAGTGTTGGGAGGAATCTCCGGCTCGAATAGAATTACGTTGAACATGTCGGCTGCACCCGAAACTCCTGCCTCGCCGCTCGCGCTGGACTTCCTTGGCCTGAAGTTCAATTCGCCGCTCGTGCTGCTTTCCGGCTGCGCGGGGTTCGGCGAAGAGTACACACGCGTGGAGGGCTTCTCCAACCGCGATGTGGGCGCGGTGGTTCTCAAGGGCACGACTCTCAACGCGCGGCTCGGCAACCCGCCGCACCGCGTGTACGAGACGCCCATGGGGATGCTCAACGCCATCGGCCTGCAAAATCCCGGCGCCGATCACGTCGTGCGCCGCATCTTGCCGCAGCTGGATTTTGCGGAGACGCGCTTCATTGCCAACGTATCGGGCTCAA
Organism: uncultured Gammaproteobacteria bacterium; assembly: GCA_963695985.1. Lineage (GTDB taxonomy): Bacteria > Pseudomonadota > Gammaproteobacteria > Steroidobacterales > Steroidobacteraceae > DATBVX01. The sequence continues at coordinate 35,147 of CAVOIC010000011.1, read as the reverse complement.
CGATCGACGAGTACGTCGAAGTCACGCGCCGCTTCGACGACTCGCGCATCGATGCGATCGAAATCAATATCTCCTGTCCCAACGTCAAGGAGGGCGGCGTTGCGTTCGGCAACTATCCGGAAATGTCAGCGCGTGTGGTCGAGGCGTGCCGCAAGGTCACGCGCAAACCGCTCATTACCAAGCTCTCGCCAAACCAGACCGACATCCGTGAAAACGCGCGCCGCTGCATCGAGGCCGGAAGCGATGCCCTGGCTGTCATCAACACCATCATGGGCATGGCGATCGATGTGCGCACGCGCAGGCCGGTCATCGGCAACATCCAGGGTGGTCTGTCCGGTCCGGCGATCAAGCCGATTGCGCTGCTGAAAGTGCACCAGGTCTACGATGTCGCCGGGCCGCTGCGCATTCCCATCATCGGGCAGGGTGGCATCGCCAGCGCCACCGATGCCATCGAGTTCATGATCGCGGGCGCCACGGCGATCGGCGTCGGTACGGCGTTGTTTTACGACCCGCTGATCTGCCCCAAGATCAACAGCGGCATAGCCGCCTACCTCAGGGAACATGGCCTCAGGCATGTGCGTGACCTGGTGGGTTCGCTGCGCACCCGCAAAGACACGCAGGACATACCGCTGGCAGGCTGACTCTCTCTCACAGCGGTCGATACGTCGGGATCAGGCGCGCCCTTTCAGCCGCTGCCGGAGCGGGGAGCGGCCGCAATGGCTCCCCTCTCGAGCAGCAGGCGTGGCGTGGGATACGCGAATTGCACGCCGAGAGCTTCGAGCTCCTCGTGCAGTCGGAAGTTGATCGCCTGCTGGATGTCGGCGTAGAGCATGTAGTCGGCACCGAGCACGAAGTACACCGTTTCGAACGTCAGCGCTGAGTCGCCGAAAGCGGTGAAATGACTGCGTTCGAAGCGGGTCTTCTCCTGCGCGCGTACCGCCGCTTCGATGATGCCCGGAATGCGCTTGAGCTTCTCGCGCGGTGTCTCGTACGCGATGCCGATCTTAAACACCACCCGCCGCTCGTACATGCGGCCGAAGTTGTGCACCCGTGAGCTGAGCAGATCCGCGTTCGAGATGATGAGCTGCTCGCCGCTCAGGCTCCGCAGCCGGGTGTTGCTGATTCCGATCTGCTCGACACGCCCGGTGTCCTGGTCGATGGCGAGGACGTCGCCGACGGCAAACGGCTTGTCGAAGGCGATGGACAGCGATGCCAGCAGGTCGCGCAGCACCGTCTGCACTGCCAGCGCAACTGCAATGCCGCCGATGCCCAGCCCCGTAATCAGGGCGGTGATGTTTACGCCGAGGTTGTCGAGTGCCACCAGCAGCACGAGCGACCAGATCGCCAACCGGACGACGAACTGGACGATCGTGAGCGACACCGACTCGCTCGGATCCGAAGTCCTGTCTTCGCGGCGCTCGATGAAGTACCCGGCAGTGGCGGTGACCCAGATTCCGACCTGAATCCACAACATGATCGTGGTGGCATAGCCGAGCACCCGATCGAGGCGCGGCGGCAAAATCAGGATCAGCCCCGCCGACCATGCAACGACGCTCCACAGGAACAGGCTCGTCGTATGTCGAACCAGCAGAGCAAACACATCGAGCACAGTGTGCGCCGCGCCCGCGGGTCGACGCCGGCTCAGCGCGCTGATGTAGCGCCCGAGCAGGGGCAGCACAGTGAAGGTCAGCAGCAACACGAGGAGCGCGAGGCCCCACTGCCACGCTGAGTTGCCGAGCAATTGCAGTTCCAGGAGTTGCTTGAGCTCGTTCATGAACTGCAACGTACGCCAGCGGCAAGGAGAGGCGATTATAGCGGGGCGGAGGCTGAGCCCCGCGACTCAGATGAGTTTCTCCATGAACACGCTGGTGGGCTCATCGCGATATTCGCCGTAGCTTGCGCGACGCCGGTAACCCTGGCGCTCGTACAGGGCGAGCGCTTCGGGCTGGCCGGTCCCGGTCTCGAGCAGCACCACGCTCACGCCCAAGCGGCGTGCCTGCTCTTCCAGCGCCAGCAATACGGCGCGGCCGAGGCCGTGGCCGCGATACTGCGGGCGGACGTACATGCGCTTGATCTCCGCCGCTGCCGCATCCAGGCGGCGCACGGCTCCGCAGCCCGCTGGAGCGCCGTCGCAGCGTGCGAGGAAGAACGTGATCTCGGGGCTGCACAGCGACTCGACATCGAGCAGGTAGTTGCGCTCCGGCGGATACAAGGCGCCGAGAAAGGCGTCGAGTTCCGCGATGAGTTCGCGCGCTTCAGGCAGGCGCGGCGAGGCTGGCTCGATCCTCACGCGCGCGGGACTACTCATCCAGGTTGAGCTCCCGCATCTTGCGGGTGAGCGTGTTGCGGCCCCAGCCCAGGAGCTTGGCCGCGTCCTGCCGCCGTCCGCCGGCACGCGCCAGTGCGGTGCGAATCAGCACGCGCTCGAATTCCGGGAGCGCGGCATCGAGCAGGCGGCGGGAGCCCGCGTCCAGCTGTCGTTGAGCCCAGCCGGCCAGCAGCTGCGTCCAATCGTTGGCGGCGCCGGAGTCATGGGTGCTGCCGCCTAGATCGGCGGGAATGTCGCTCGCCTTGATTTCACGCCCAGCCGCGAGCACGGTGAGCCGTCGGCATGCGTTGACGAGCTGACGGACGTTGCCGGGCCAGTCACTGGCGAGCAACAGCTGCTCGGCAGCGGGCGTCAGCGTCTTGGATTCCACGCCCAGCTCGCGCGCGGCCTGGGCTAGATAGTGGCGCAGCAGATCCGGAATATCCTCACGTCGTGCCCGCAATGGCGGGATCTCAACGCGGATGACATTGAGCCGATGCAGCAGATCCTCGCGAAAGCCGCCGCTCGCGACGCGCGCCTCGAGGTTCTGATGTGTCGCTGCGATCACCCGCACATCGACCTTGATGGGCGTCTGGCCGCCCACGCGATAGAACTCGCCCTCCGCCAGCACCCGCAGCAGGCGTGTCTGCAGCGCCGGTGACATGTCGCCGATTTCGTCGAGGAACAGCGTCCCGGCATCGGCCTGCTCGAAGCGCCCGCGGCGCTGGCTGTCGGCACCGGTAAACGCGCCGCGTTCATGCCCGAACAATTCTGATTCCAGCAGGTCCGCAGTGAATGCCGAGGTGTTGAGTGCGATAAAGGGCTGGTCGGCGCGCGGGCTGTGTCGATGCAGCGCGCGCGCCACCAGCTCCTTGCCCGTGCCGGACTCGCCGGTAATGAGCACCGTCATGCTCGAACGCGACAGGCGCCCTATGGCGCGGAACACCTGCTGCATCGCTGGCGCCTGTCCCAGAATCTCCGGTATTGCCTGCGGCTCGCTCTCGACAGCAGCCGCGGCGCTCTGATGGGCCGCGCGACGCACCAGATCTAGGGCGTGATCGATGTCGAAAGGCTTGGGCAGGTATTCGAACGCGCCGCCACGATACGCCGCGACTGCGCTGTCGAGGTCCGAATGGGCCGTCATGACTATGACCGGCAGCTGCGGCCGCGATTCGTGGATCTCCTGCAGCAGCTCCAGGCCGCTGCTGCCGGGCATGCGGATGTCGGTGATCAGCACGTCGGGCGATTCGACACGCAGCGCCTCGAGCGCCGTGTTCGCCTGTTCGAAGGTCTTGGGCAGCATCCCGCTCTGCTTCAAGGCCCGCTCCAGCACCCAGCGGATGGAGGCGTCATCATCGACGAGCCAGACATGCAGTGGTCTAGTGGCCATTCTCATTCTCGATGGGGAGCAGGATTGTGAACACGGTGTGCCCGGGCACGCTCTCGAACTCGATGAGCCCGCCGTGCCGGATGACTAGATCCTGGGCGACAGCGAGGCCGAGACCGGTTCCGTCCTGCCGGCCGGTGACGAGGGGGTAGAACAGGGTGTCGCGTATCTGCGGTGGGACGCCTGGACCGTCGTCCTCGAACTGGATGCTCGCCACCAGCCGGTGGCGAGCCGAGCCGATGTTCTGATTGGTAAGCGCGCGCGTGCGCAGCACGATGCGACCGCGCGTGCCGACTGCCTGCAGTGCGTTGCGACCCAGATTGAGCATGGCCTGGATGATCAGGTGCCGATCGAGATCACTGCCCGGCAGGCTCGGATCGTAGTCACGCTCGATCAGCACGCTGCTGTGAGCCTCGCTGCGCATCAGGTGATAGACGTGCTCGCACAATTCGTGGATGTTCAGGTCCTCGCGCCTTGGCGCGCGACCGGGCCCGAGCATCGAATCGACGAGCGCTGCGAGACGATCGGCTTCGCTGATGATCACTTCGGTGTATTCGCGCATCGATCCATCACGTAGCTGGCGCTCCAGCAGCTGCGCAGCGCCGCGCAGCCCGCCCAGCGGGTTCTTGATCTCGTGCGCGAGCTGGCGAACCATCAGGCGGCTGCCCCCGAGCTGCGCCAGCAACGCCGTCTCGCGACTGATGCGCTGCCGTTGCGTTGCATCGCTGAGTTCTACCAGCAGACGTCGAGAGGGTCGTGCCGCGTCGAGCGGCGATACGCTGACGTCGGCGACGCGCTCTTCGCCCGCGGCGCCGGCCTGCAGTGTCACCTCGCGTTGCGCGCAGCTTTCCGCGTTGGCGGCGGCGCGGTTCAACACCTGCCACAGCTCTTCGGGCGCGCGCAACAGCTCACGCAGGAAGCGCCCGCGGCTATGCTGCGCGCTCACCCCAAGCAGGTTTTCGGCCGCCGAATTGGCCTCCAGCACGCGTAGCTCCCCGTCGAGCAGCAGCACTCCCGTGCTCAAGGCGTCGAGAATTTCCTGTGCACCCGGCACAGCGGAAATCGGGAACGGATGCGGTTCGCTCGCCACGCCCGTCACCTCCAGACCGCGACGGGAAGCGCTGGCGCGAGTTGGATCAGTGCGGCGTCGGGCGTGGTCGATTTGGCGCCAGTAAAGAAGCCTGGTGCATGTAGAACGTCACTGTCTGGCTGGTGACCAACTGTTTGCCGCTCTGATCGGTGACCACCGCCACCAGAGTATGGGTACCGCGAAACACGTCGTTGAGCGAAAACGTGTCGCCGGCCCCCGGCAGGCCGTCGACGCGCTTGCCATCGAGGTAGAGCCAGATCGAATGTCCAGGCTGCAGGTCCGGCTCGAGTCTGAGCCGCGCGGTGATGCTGTTGCCGGCATTCTGAAACGTTTCTTCGTTCTCCGGCTTCCACAGGTCGAGCTTGGTGTAGTGGAATTCCCGATCGGTGTCGGAGGCGCGCGGCTGCCCGCGGCCGCTGCTGGGCCTGGGAGCCGAAGGCGTGAAAGTCTGCGCCGACTGTAGATCGACGACTTCCGCGCCCGGCGCCGGCCGGTCGGAGTAGTGGGTAACCCCGTCCTTGTCCACCCACTTGTAGGTCGTGGCTGAGGCGCTCGCGGCGAGCAACACACCCATCACGATGAGGCTGACACGCATGGGGCCAGAGCATAGCCCTATCTTCCAAAGCAGACAAAAACCAACCTGAGAACTCGGTGACGGTGATCACGTTAATCACCGTCACCGGCATTGCTGCAGCGACTCCCGAGGGCGTGGTACACCTAAACGCTGTAGTACAGCTCCAACTCCACCGGATGCGTCGTCATGCGCACACGCGTGACTTCCTGCATCTTCAAACCGATGTACGCATCGATGACATCGTCGGTGAACACGCCGCCCGCCTTGAGGAAGGCGCGATCCTTGTCGAGTGCCTCCAGCGCCTGCTCGAGGGAGTAGCACACCTCGGGAATGTGCTTGGCCTCCTCGGGCTCGAGGTCGTACAGGTCTTTGTCCGCGGCCTCACCGGGGTGAATCTTGTTCTGGATGCCGTCGATGCCGGCCATCAGCATCGCGGCGAATGCCAGATACGGATTCGCGGTCGAATCCGGGAAGCGCACTTCGATACGTCGTCCCTTTGGATTTGCCACCCAAGGGATGCGGATCGAGGCCGAGCGATTGCGTGCCGAATACGCCAGCATCACCGGCGCTTCGAAACCGGGCACGAGGCGCTTGTAACTGTTGGTGCTCGAGTTTGTGAAGGCGTTGAGGGCCTTCGCGTGCTTGATGATGCCGCCGATGTAATACAGCGCGACGTCCGAGAGACCACCGTACTTGTCGCCGGCGAACAGCGCCTTCCCGGCCTTCTGCAGCGATTGGTGCACGTGCATGCCATTGCCGTTGTCGCCGACGATCGGCTTGGGCATGAACGTCAGGGTCTTGCCGTAGCTGGCAGCAACGTTCTGCAGGGCGTACTTGAGAATCTGCACCTCGTCGGCCTTGCGCGTGAGCGTGTTAGCCGAGACGTTGATCTCGCCCTGGCCGGCCGTGGCAACCTCGTGGTGATGGACTTCGACCTTGAGACCCAGCTCTTCGAGAGCGAGGCACATTGCAGAACGGATGTCCTGCTGAGAATCGACCGGCGGTACCGGGAAGTAGCCGCCCTTCACTCCCGGCCGATGGCCCTTGTTGCCATCCTCATACGTCTTGCCCGAACTCCACGCGGCTTCAACGGAGTCGATCTCGTAGAAGCAGCCACTCAAGCCCGAACCCATGCGCACGGCATCGAAGATGAAGAACTCGTTCTCCGGCCCGAACAGCGCGCCGTCGGCGATTCCGGTCGACTTCAGGTACGCCTCGGCGCGCTTTGCCAGCGAACGCGGGCAGCGATCGTAACCCTGCATCGTCGTCGGCTCGACGACATCGCAGCGCAAGAGCAGCGTGCTCTCTTCGAAGAATGGATCGATTACCGCGCTGGCAGCGTCCGGCATCAGGATCATGTCGGACTCGTTGATGCCCTTCCAACCGGCGATTGAGGAACCGTCGAACATCTTGCCGTCGGTGAAGAAGTCTTCGTCAACGACACGCGAGGGCACACTGACGTGTTGCTCCTTGCCGCGTGTATCGGTGAAGCGCAGATCTACGAACTTCACTTCCTTCTCTTTCATCAGGTTCAGCACTTCGGCGGGGGTCATGGCCTCGAGCTCCTCGGAATGTGGCGAAACGTATTGGCCTGCCGTCCGATTCGCCTGCGGACGGAAGTACATTGGATGAGTCCCCGCAGATTGCAGGTCTTATGCCACACGCACAGGCTCAGGAATTCAGTTGCTTACGTGCCGGCGATGATGCAATGGGCGGGTTAGCGCGCCATGATAGTGCATATGATTCTCAAATATGCACCATTTATGCGCGATGGAATGCTCTTAAGTGGCAAATCGGAGGCGTGCCCTAGCGGCGCACCACTACAGGGCATTGCTGTGACCCGAATGCCATGAGAATGCTGAGCCGCTATACTCCCGGCCTTTTCGATCAATGACCTGCCTCAGCCTCCCTTTACCGGAATCCTATGCCAGCACGGATCCAAACAGCCCCTCCGACAACCTTCCAGGATCTGATTTTTGCGCTGCAGCGCTACTGGTCCGAGCAGGGCTGCGTGATCCTGCAGCCGTACGACATGGAGATGGGGGCTGGCACATTTCACACGGGCACTTTTCTGCGAGCGCTGGGACCAGAACCGTGGAGTGCGGCGTACGTGCAGCCGAGTCGTCGTCCAGCCGATGGGCGCTACGGCGAGAATCCGTTCCGCCTGCAGCACTACTACCAGTTCCAGGTCGTCATCAAACCTTCGCCGCTCGATATCCTCGATCGCTATCTGGGTTCCGTGCGCGCGCTCGGAATCGACCCGCTGGTACACGACATCCGGTTTGTTGAGGACAACTGGGAATCTCCGACGTTGGGTGCGTGGGGACTCGGCTGGGAAGTGTGGCTGAATGGAATGGAGATCACTCAGTTCACCTACTTCCAGCAGGCCGGCGGACTCGACTGCAAACCTGTGACCGGCGAGATCACCTACGGGCTCGAACGCCTCGCGATGTATCTGCAGGGCGTCGACAGCATCTTCGACATCCTGTGGACGGACGGTCCGTTGGGACGCGTGACGTATCGCGACGTGTTTCACCAGAACGAGGCGGAACAGTCTGCCTACAATTTCGAGCACGCCGACGTCGGCTGGTTGTTGCAGGAGTTTGATGCGCGTGAGCGCATGTGCCAGGCACTGCTCGACGTGAAGCTGGCGTTGCCGGCATATGAGCAGGTGTTGAAGGCATCCCATACCTTCAACCTCCTGGATGCACGGCGCGCTATTTCCGTTACCGAACGCCAGCATTACATCCTGCGCGTTCGCAAACTCGCTCAGGGTGTAGCCCAGGCCTACCTCGCAAGCCGCGAGGCACTCGGTTTTCCGCTCCTCAATCCAACGGCCCAGGCCGGAGCGGCCGCGTGAACAAACGCGACCTGTTAGTCGAGATCGGAACCGAGGAACTTCCGCCACCAGCGCTGAAGGGACTCGCCGAGGCTTTTCTTGCCGAACTGGTGCGACGCCTCGATGAGTCCCGGATCGGTCATGGCCGGGGTCGACAATTCGCCACTCCGCGCCGGCTAGCGGTCTTGGTCAAGGGCGTGTCAGAGCAGCAACCTGAGCAGGAGGTGAAGCGCCGTGGCCCGCCCGTGGCGGCGGCCTTCGATGCGAGCGGGCAACCGACGCGCGCCGCAATAGCCTTTGCCGAATCGTGTGGTACGAGCGTGGGCGCCCTGCAGCGCGTGCAGGAGGCCAAAGGCGAGGTCCTGCTGTACAACGCGCGTCGGCCCGGTTTGTCCACGGGTGAGCTGCTGCCGAGCATCGTCCAGGGAGCCCTGGACGCGCTCCCGATTCCGAGGCGGATGCGTTGGGGGAGCGGTACTGCGGAATTCGTCCGCCCTGTGCACTGGGTGGTACTGCTTTTCGGCAGAGATGTCGTGCCGGCGACGATCCTGGGTGTGCAGAGCGATCGCTACACGCGCGGGCACCGCTTTCACGCGCCAAAGCCACTGCGGATCTCCACGCCCGGTGGTTACGTCGGTGCACTGGCAAGGCGTGGATTTGTATTGGCCGATTTCGAGGAGCGACGCGAACGCATTCGATCGGCAACTCAGCAGCTTGCCGCCTCGCTGGGTGGCGCACCGGTGATGGATGAGACCTTGCTCGAAGAGGTGACATCCCTGGTCGAGTGGCCCGTGCCCCTGGCCGGCCGTTTCGAGCAGCGTTTTCTCGAATTGCCCCGCGAAGTGCTGATCGCCACGTTGCAGGACCATCAGCGCTATTTTCCGCTGAAGGGGAGCAATGGCGAATTGCTGCCGCAATTCATTGCCGTCAGCAACATCGAGAGCCGCGATCCGGACCAGGTGCGGGCGGGAAATGAGCGGGTCGTGCGCCCGCGCCTTGCCGACGCAGCGTTCTTCTATGCGACTGACCGGAAAGTCCCGCTCGCGGCCCGCTGTGCTGCATTGGCGCAGGTGACCTACCAGGCGCGCCTCGGGTCGCTGCAGGATAAGGTCACGCGCACCAGGGCTCTCGCCGTGCAGATTGCGGCGCGCATTGGCGCCGATCCGCGCCGCGCAGAGCGCGCCGCCGACCTGTGCAAATGCGACCTGCTGACAGCAATGGTGGGAGAGTTTCCCGAGCTGCAGGGGACTATGGGTTGTTACTACGCGCAACACGACGGTGAGCCGGCTGACGTCGCCGCGGCGATCGGGGAGCACTACCTTCCGCGCTTCGCCGGCGATGAGCTGCCCGCCAGCCGGGTCGGCATGGCGCTCGCCATCGCGGACAAGCTCGACACGATTACCGGCATATTCGCGATTGACGAAAAACCCAGCGGGACGCGGGATCCATTCGGCGTGCGCCGTGCGGCGCTTGGAATGGTCCGCATCATCATCGAACGGCAGCTCGAGCTCGACCTGCGCGAGCTGATTGCAGCGGCTGTAAGACTAGTCAGCTCTCACTCCGCCGGTGTCGGGTCGGTGGGTGACGCTGTGTGCGAGCAGGTTTACGACTACGTCATGGAGCGTCTTCGTGCCTACTATCTGGATCGCGCCTCCGGACTCGAGATCAGCACGGAAATGTTCGACTCGGTGCTCAGCAACCGCCCGCCTTCGCCGCTTGACTTCGACGCCAGGCTGCGCGCGGTGGAGCGGTTCCTGAAACTCGAGGCCGCAAAGAGCCTGGCCTCGGCAAACAAGCGAATCGCAAACATCCTGCGCAAGACCCAGCTGCCTGCGACGCAGGTGGTGAATACAGACCTGCTGCGCGCACCTGCCGAGCGCCGGCTGCACGGGGAACTCGAGCGTCTTCGTCCACAGGTTGAACCACTGCTCGAGCAACGCAATTACACCGAGGCGCTGCAACGGCTGGCACTGCTGCGCGAGCCGGTCGACGCGTTTTTCGATTCCGTTATGGTCATGGATGACGACCTGCAGTTGCGCGGCAACCGTCTCGCGCTGCTTGTCCAGCTGCGCAACCTGTTCCTGCACACCGCCGATCTGTCACGCCTGCAGGGCTGACATGCAGCTCCTCAGGTCACTGTTCTTCACCGCTTATCTATTCATCGCGACGCTGGTCTTTTCAGCTCTCATTGTGGTCCTGGGGGTGTGCCCTTACAGGATGCGTTATGCCGCGTCGCTCTCGTGGGCCAAGAGCGTGATATGGCTGCTCAAACGAGCTTGCGGGCTCGACTACGTGGTCGAAGGGCGCGAGAACATACCGCCCGACAACCACATCTCGATGTGGAAGCATTCCTCTTCCTGGGAAACGATCGCGCAGATGCTGGTCTTCCCGCCCCAGTCATGGGTGCTGAAGCATGAGCTGATGTGGATTCCGGTCGTCGGTTGGGCGATTCGTCTCATGCGCCCCATCGTCATCGATCGCGGCAGCGGTCACGTGGCGGTGAATCGGGTCGTAGAACAGGGCAAGGCGCGCCTTGCGAGCGGCATGTGGGTCCTGATCTTTCCCGAAGGCACACGCATGCCGGCGGGTCAGACCCGCAGATACGGTGTCAGCGGCGCCCTGCTTGCGACGCAGACCGGCCGGCTGATCATTCCCGTCGCACATGATGCGGGCTCGTACTGGCCGCGGCGCGGGCTGATAAAGAAACCCGGGACGATTCGCGTCGTCATCGGCCCAGCCATAGATCCCCGAGGCATTGAACCTCGTGAGCTCAACGAGCGCGTTCAGAGCTGGATCGAGTCGACAGTGGCGAAATTGCAGCCGCGATAAGCGCCACCGCCGGCTGAGCCAGTGGCATCGAATACCGTCAGATATCCAGATTAGCGACGGCGAGCGCGTTCTTCTCGATGAACTCGCGGCGTGGCTCGACCTGATCTCCCATCAGTGTCGTAAAGATATCGTCCGCAGCGACCGCATCTTCAATCCTGACCTGCATCAGCCTCCGCGACTCAGGATTGATCGTCGTATCCCATAGCTGCTCGGGGTTCATTTCACCGAGACCCTTGTAGCGCTGGATCGTCTGACCTTTCTTGGTTTGCTCGAGCAGCCAATGCATCGCTTCCTTGAGGCTTGCTACTTCGTGCCGCTCCTCGCCCTTGATCACGTAGGCACCCTCGCCGATCAGGTCGGCCAGGGTGCGGCCGAGCTCGACGATGCGGCGATATTCCGCCGAATCGAAGAACTCGCGTTGTATGTGCTTGGTTGCCGTCACACCGTGTTCGGTACGGTGGACGTCGATCCGCTGCGGCGTGCCGTCGCCGCCCGTATGTAGTGCCACGCGGAATGTGCGCGTCGCATCGTTGAGGGCGTTGAGGCGCTGATCGAGCCTGCGACACCAGGAGCTGAGAGCATCCGCGCTGTCGAACGCGGCCGTCGTGAGTTCCGGGAGATAGATCATCTGTTCCAGAACGCGCTCGTCGTACCGGCGGGACCAACGCTTGATGATCGCCTGGACCTCTTCATAGCGTCGGGCCAACGATTCCAGCCCCGCACCGGCCAATGGGGGCGCCTCCGAGTTGACGTGCAATGCGGCTGAGTCCAGCGCCGAGTTCAGGAGCAAAGCATTCAGCTCCGAGTCGTCCTTGACGTAGTGCTCCTGTTTGCCCTTACGGACTTTGTACAGCGGGGGCTGGGCGATATAGATGTGGCCGCCCTCAATCAGCTGCGGCATTTGCCGATAGAAGAACGTAAGCAGAAGGGTACGGATGTGTGACCCGTCCACGTCCGCGTCCGTCATAATGATGATTCTGTGGTAGCGAAGATTCGCGATCTCGAAGTCATCTCGCCCGATCCCGCAGCCAAGTGCTGTGATCAGGGTGCCAACTTCAGCCGATGACAGCATCTTGTCAAAGCGCGCCTTTTCGACATTAAGGATCTTCCCCTTCAGGGGCAGGATCGCCTGTGTGCGCCGGTCGCGTCCCTGTTTGGCCGAGCCACCGGCGGAGTCGCCCTCGACCAGGAACAGCTCCGACAGCGCCGGATCTTTCTCCTGACAGTCGGCAAGTTTTCCGGGCAGTCCGGCAAAATCGAGCGCTCCCTTTCGTCGCGTCATCTCTCGCGCCTTGCGTGCGGCCTCGCGTGCACGCGCGGCTTCCATGATCTTCGCAACGATCGCGCGCGCGTCCTGCGGATGCTCGAGCAGAAACTCCTCGAGCCGCTCGGCCACGGTCGATTCAACGATCGCCTTCACTTCAGATGAGACGAGCTTGTCTTTGGTCTGAGAGGAGAACTTCGGATCCGGCAACTTGACCGAGAGGATCGCCGTGAGCCCTTCACGCGCGTCGTCGCCGGTCGTCATCATCTTTTCTTTCTTACCCGAGGCCTCTTTCTCGATGTAGTTGTTCAGCGTGCGCGTCAAAGCGCTGCGAAAGCCTGCCAAATGCGTGCCGCCGTCCTTCTGCGGGATGTTGTTGGTGTAGCAGAACATGCTCTCCTGGTAGGAGTCGTTCCATTGCATGGCGACCTCCACCACTGCCCCAGCCTGCTCGGCGTGAAACGAAAGGATCGTCTCGTGAATCGGCGTGCGGCTGCGACTCAGGTACTTGACGAAGGCCTGGATGCCGCCTTCGTACTCGAACACATCGTTCTTTTCCTCACGCTCGTCGATGAGCTCGATGCGCACGCCGGAGTTCAGGAAGGAGAGCTCGCGGAGCCGTTTGGCGAGCAACTCGTAATTGAACTCGATGTTGGTGAATATCGTCGCGCTCGGCTTGAAGCGAATGATCGTGCCGCGCTCGCTCGTCTGACCGACCACCTGCAGCGGCGCTACTGGTTCCCCTAGCCGATACTCTTGCTGGTGGGTCCTGCCATCCCGACTGATTGTCAGCACCAGGTATTCCGATAGGGCGTTGACGACCGAAACACCGACTCCGTGCAGCCCACCCGAAACCTTATAAGAGCTGTCATCGAACTTCCCGCCCGAATGCAGCACTGTCATGATGACTTCTGCGGCCGATCTTCCTTCATCTAGGTGGATATCTACCGGGATCCCGCGGCCATTGTCGGCGACCGTGACAGATTCGTCGGCGTGAATGGTGACCACGATGCGATCGCAGAAGCCTGCTAGCGCCTCATCGATCGAATTGTCCACGACCTCGAAAACCATGTGGTGCAAACCGGTCCCATCGTCGGTATCGCCGATGTACATGCCCGGACGTTTGCGCACCGCGTCGAGCCCTTTTAAGACTTTGATTTTGCTTGAATCGTAGACGTCTTTTTCCGACATGTGGGCTCTCGTTTTGGGGGCAGGAATTATAGCATCTGACGTATTCGACCCTGTTCCACGTGGAACTCTCGGTTGAGCTCTATCAGCCCTGGCAACTGCGCTGGTAGGGACGTCACAACCAGCTGGGCATCGAGGCGGAATGCCCGCTCGCTGAATCGGCGAATGGCGTCTTCGTCTAGTTCCGCTGCCGGATCATCCAGCAGAAGAGTTGGTCGCAGCGCATATCGGGCGATGTGGAATTCGAGCTGACCAAGTATCAAACCTGCGGCAAGCAGTTTCTGCTGCCCCCGCGAGACGGCGGCTTTCGCCAGGCCTTGAGGGGTCTCAATCAGAAGATCGGCTCGGTGTGGCCCGACCGTGGTAGTGCGACGCTGGTAGTCGGTCGCTCGTGCGCGCTCGATCGCGCTCACGATCCCCTGTTCTTCCGACCAACCCGGCAAGTAGCGGATCGACACTGCGGAGCCCAGGAGATCCTCGCAGGCAGCGAGCCAGTAGGGACTGCTCTGCGCCACGTAACGTGTCCGTGCGGCGCTCACCTCTTCGGCGGCCGCTGCCAGGGCTTCATCCCACACGTCGAGGTTGCTGACGGCCCGGTGCTGTAGCGCAGCGTTCCGCTGCCGAAGCGCCCGGCGAAAACGTTGCCACGCGGCGAGGTACCCAGGTTCCACGTGGAACACGCCCCAGTCAACCAGGCGGCGGCGGCGTAGCGGGCCTTCTTCGATGAGTTTGTGGACACCTGGATCGATCACCTGCACTGGAAAAGCTGCGCTCAATTCCGCCAGGGAAGAGACGCGCTCACCACGAAGATGCCCCACCGTCTCGCCAGCGCAATGCTCGACCACCAGCGGCACGAGGATTGGCCCTTGCTCAATCGCGCCACTAACGAGAAGCCTTGGCTGGTCGTGCCGCACGACAGTATCTAGGCGCGCGGTTCGAAACGAGCGGCCGCGGCCCAGAAAGAACATCGCCTCGAGCAAGCTGCTCTTGCCCGAGCCATTGGAGCCGCGAAAGAGCGTGACCCTCGGATCGAGCTCGAAATCTACGGTGTCGAAACAGCGAAAGTCTTGAAGCCGGACCGACCTTAGGGCCACCCTGGAATGCTCACAGGCGCATTGGCATCACGACATACTTGGAGGCTGTTTGCTCGGGGCTGCGGATCAGACAACTACTGTTCGAGTCGCTCAACCCAAGCTCAACCTGTGGCCCCTCAAGAGCACCCAGAGCGTCGAGCAGATAATTCACATTAAAGCCGACTTCCAGATCGTCGCCTTGGTAGCTGACCTCGATCTCCTCTTCAGCCTCTTCCTGCTCCGGGTTATGAGCTTGGATCGTCATAGCACCTGGCTTAATCGTGAGGCGGATTCCACGGTATTTTTCGTTCGACAGGATGGCTGCACGCTGCAGAGCATGGCGCAATGTTTCTCGCTCTGCGTTCACGATCTTGCCCGGTGAAGCGGGAATTACTCGACTATATTCTGGGAAACGGCCATCAATTAGCTTTGAAGTGAAGCGAATATCGCCGATCTGGACGCGAACGTGATTTGTCCCGATCGCGACATTGACGATTCCATCCGTGCCGAGAATGCGCTGCAGCTCCAGTACCCCCTTCCGCGGGACGATGACTTGCTGGTTAGTCTTAGCCTTCGACGGCATTGTCATCTCACAGAGCGCTAAGCGGTGGCCGTCGGTGGCGACCGCCCGCAGCATGTCGCCATCCGTTTCGAGCAGCATGCCGTTGAGGTAGTAACGAACATCCTGCTGTGCCATCGAGAAATGCGTTTGATCCAACAGTGCCCGAAACTCGCTCTGCGGTAGCTCCAGAGTCTGCTGTGCGCTGATCTCCTCGACTGTTGGGAACTCAGTAGCGGGCAGGCTCGACAAAGCGAATCGACTGCGGCCGGCCCGGATAACTGCCTTTTCGCCTTCAACGGACAACGTGACTGATGCTCCCTCCGGCAACGCGCGACAAATGTCCAGGAGCTTGCGACCCGGCACGGTTATATCACCCGCGCTTTGCACCGAAACTTCAACGCCTGCTACCAACTCCACTTCGAGGTCCGTTGCTGTTACGGACAACCGACCATCACGTGCCGATAACAGAACGTTGGCCAGGATCGGCATCGTCTGACGACGCTCAACAACGCCAATAATGGCCTGCAGAGGTTGGAGAATCGTTTCCCGATTCGCGCTGAGCTTCATCTTTACTCCTGTTACTGTTTCTTCTTAAGACTACTGTTATCGTTATTGTTGAGTTCTCTGTTTTCTGTTGGGAACCCGATAATTTTCATATAAGGCAAAGACTTACGTGCTGTAGAAAGCACTGAACTCAGTATCCGAATCCTTGCGGCAAGCTGTGCTGGCACTGTGGGTAACTTTATCCACAGTTGGGTGCACAGGGAATCCACACTAATCAGTGAGTGTTCTCAACAGATTCGAATAATCCTCACCGATCCGCGTCTCCGATTCACGCAGGCCCTTTATGCGCTTGCAGGCATGCAGCACCGTCGTGTGATCCCGGCCTCCAAAAGCATCGCCAATCTCCGGGAGGCTATGAGTCGTCAGTTCCTTGGCCAGTGCCATCGCCACCTGCCGCGGACGCGCAATCGAACGACTCCGGCGCTTCGAGAGCAGGTCTCCAACTCGGATCTTGTAGTACTCAGCTACAGTCTTCTGAATATTCTCGACCGTGACCAGCTTGTCCTGCAGCGCTAGAAGGTCTCGCAAAGCTTCCTTGGCAAAGTCCAAGCTGATGGGCCGGCCCGTGAAGTGCGAGTTTGCGACTACACGGCGCAGCGCGCCTTCCAGCTCACGTACGTTGGAGCGAATCCGCTTCGCAATGAAAAATGCCACTTCCTCAGGCAACTCGACGCGGGCGGCGCTAGCCTTGCTCATCAGGATGGCCACACATGTCTCAAGCTCGGGGCGCTCGATCGCAACTGTAAGGCCCCAGCCAAAGCGAGACTTGAGCCGCTCTTCGAGTCCGTCAACTTCCTTGGGGTAGCGATCGCAGGTAAGAATGACCTGCTGCTGGCCTTCCAGCAGCGCGTTGAACGTATGAAAGAATTCTTCCTGCGATCGTTCCTTGCCGGCGAAGAACTGGATGTCGTCGATCAGCAGTGCATCTAGTGTGCGATACGCAGTCTTGAATTCGTTGATGGTGTTGTGTTGCAGAGCCTTGACCATGTCGCCCACGAAGCGCTCCGAGTGCACGTAGGCCACGCGCGCATCGGGGTTGCGAGCGCGGATCGTGTTCGCGACTGCCTGCATGAGGTGGGTCTTGCCGAGGCCTACGCCGCCGTAAATGAAAAGCGGGTTGTAGGCGCGCCCGGGATTCTCGGCGACCTGTTGTGCCGCTGCCTTGGCGAGCTGGTTGCTCTTGCCCTCGACGAAATTGGCAAATGTGAATTCCGGGTTAAGTCGCCCACCGACGACTACAGCTTCGACGCGCTTAGGGCGCGCTCCGTTGACGGCGATGGCAGCGGGCGTAAGAGAGCGTGACCCCACTTCGAGATGAATCTGCGGCGCCTGCGAATCCGCCACCGCGCCAATCAGCTCCTCGATCCGCCCGCGCAGATTCTGGGTCAACCAGTCGACCACGAAGCGGTTCGGCGCAAGCAGGCGCAGCACGCCATCCTCTTCGACGGCTTGCAGCGGGCGTACCCAGGTATTGAACTGCTGCTCGGGAATTTCCGACTCAAGCAGCCGCAGACAACGGCTCCACAGCGACGCTTCCACGAGCGCAACTCCGCGATTAAAGCGATGGAAAACGGACTCGAACGAAAGGGGGTCGAAGTCTATAACGATGAACCCGTGATCGCTAGGTCGAATGCAATCGTTAGCGGCGGACTTCGTGTTGACAGTGCTGTGGGTGCTGCGTACGCTTGCCGCCTTTTCGCGCTCGGCCCGAGCTCGAGCGATCAGACTGAGCGGACGCGACAAGATGAAACGCACTTACCAGCCAAGCAAGGTGCGCCGCAAGCGCACGCATGGCTTCAGGGCCCGCATGGCCACCAAGAAAGGCCGGCAGGTTCTGGCGCGCCGGCGAGCAAAGGGCCGCAAGCGCCTCACCCCGTAAGGGCACCTGCGGAGATCCGATCGGGTCCCTCACCTTCAGCGCTCGCCAGCGCCTCCGCACCGCGGCGGAGTTTGAGCATGTGTACAAGAGCGGGCAGCGTTTCAATGACAAGCTGTTTCATATCACCGCGTGTAGCAACACGCTTGGATTCGCGCGGCTCGGACTGTCGATCGCTGCGCGGGTGGTTGGGGTGGCAGTGGTACGAAATCGCATTCGACGGGTGGCACGCGAGGTGTTCCGGCTCGCGCAACCCGAGCTGCCGGCGCTCGACCTTGTGCTCAGTGCGCGTAGCCCAGCGCGCGACGCGAGCCGTGGCGAATTGCGCGCGGACCTCTCGCGGCTGTTGACAACGGTTAGGGAACGATGCGCGTCGTCATCAAGACCATCATCCACGCCTATCGAGGGCTGATCAGTCCACTGCTGGGGCCGACCTGCCGCTTCTACCCGAGCTGCTCGGCCTACGCTCTGGAGGCTGTAGATCGATACGGCGCACAACGCGGGAGTTGGCTTGCACTGCGACGCTTGCTGCGTTGTCACCCGTTCAATCCAGGCGGCTATGACCCGGTGCCTGAAGCGCAGGCATGTAGCCACTTAAAGGGCCTGTGGCATGGCTAGCCAGCGTATTTTTCTGTGGTCCGCACTGGCGCTCGTCCTGTGGCTGAACTACCAGGCCTGGATGCAGGACTATCATCGGCCGGTTCCGCCACCAGCTGCGGGGGCGCCTTCCAGCACTACACCAGCGACCCAACCGCCCGCGCTCGGCGACAACGTGCCGACGCCGCAGAGCGCACCGACGCCTGCAGCTTCGACGCCCCAGCCCGCAGCAACCACCCTGCCGGCAACGGAATCGGCGGCGGACAGTGCGCTTGGGGACAAAATTCATGTGCGCACCGACGTGCTCGACATGGACATCAGTCTGCGCGGGGGTGCACTGACGCGCGCCGATCTGCTGCAGTACCCGCGCCACAAGAACCAGCCGGACGTGAAGGTCAGGCTATTCAATGACTCGCCAGCCGAGCCGATGTATGTGTTCCAGTCCGGCCTGACGGCGGAAGCTGGGAGCGCGGGGCCCGATCATCACGCGGTCTTTGCAGCCCCCGCATCGGACTTCGTGCTTGGAGATCATCAAAACGAGCTGAAGATCCCGTTGACCTGGAGCGATGGCTCCGGGGCTACGGTCACGAAGACCTTCACTTTGCGCCGCGGCAGCTACGCGATCGGCGTTGACTACTCGGTCGACAATCAGAGCACCCGGGAATGGCGTGGCGCTTCGTATGTTCAGCTCTTGCGCCAGCAGCACAAGGTTGATCGTTCGATGTTCAACGTCGAAAGCTATGCCTTCTCCGGCCCCGCGCTCTGGGACGGTACCCGCTACCGCAAGCTCAAGATCGACAAGGATGAAGATCGCAGTCTGAATGTCACGGTCACTGATGGTTGGCTGGCCTCGATGCAACACCACTTTGTTGCGGCCGCCGTGCCCGCACCGAAGCAGGCGTATCAGTTCCGGCTCGAGGTCAAAGGCGAGGAATACCTGTTCGGGGCGATCGGGCCCCTCCACAGCGTGCCGGCGGCTGGCCACGGCACATTCAGCGAGACCGTGTACGTGGGGCCGAAACTCCAGGCACAGCTCGCAAAAACCGGACCACAGCTGGAGCGCGTAGCTGATTACGGTCAGCTCACTTTCATTGCCCAGCCGCTATTTGCCCTGTTGAGCTGGGTGCACCGGATCGTAGGTAACTGGGGCTGGTCGATCATCATCGTCACCGCGCTCATCAAGCTGCTGTTCTATTGGCCGAGTCAGGTCAGCGGCAAGTCGATGGCCAAGATGCGTGCACTCACGCCGCGCATCAAGAACGTCCAGGAGCGTTACAAGGACGATCGCGAGCAACTGGGGCGCGCGATGATGGAGCTGTACAAGCGCGAGAAGGTGAACCCCCTCGCGGGTTGTATGCCGATCGTGATCCAGATTCCCGTGTTCCTCGCGTTCTACTGGGTGCTGCTCGAGAGCGTGGAGATGCGACAGGCACCCTTCATGCTGTGGATCAACGACCTGTCGACCAAGGATCCGTACTTCATTCTTCCGCTCATCATGGGCGCAGCCATGTTCGGCCAGTACAAGCTCAACCCAACACCGCCGGACCCGGTGCAGGCGAAGGTTTTCATGTTCATGCCGCTGATCATGACCTTCATGTTCGCGTGGTTTCCGGCGGGACTCGTGCTCTACTGGATCACGAACACCGTGCTGTCGATCACGCAGCAGTGGAATATCAACCGTTTGGTGACGGCCCACGCCAAGAAGGACTGAGGCTGCCTCAGAACTGATCCGCGGGCCAGGACGGAACACACCGAGTGAGAGGGTAATGAGAATCGGCGTCATGCTTCGGCACTACGAGCAGAAGGAGGGTGGCGTAAAGGTCTACACCAAGCATCTGCTTCCGCTGCTCTTCTCGATGGGCTCCCGACACGAATACGTGCTGATGTATGCCAATCCCAAGCTGATCGGCACCTACCGCCAGTATCCGAACGTTTACGAGACTGCCAGCACCCTTCCCGGAGCAGTCCTGTGGGACCAGATAGCCGTTCCCTGGATGGCGCGCAGGCATCGCGTCGAGCTGATATTCAACCCGAAATTTACCGTGCCGCTGCTCACGAAGGCGAAAAAGATCTTCGTGCTACACGGCTCGGAATGGTTCGTGATCCCGGAGCACTTTCTCTGGTACGACCGGTTGTACTTCAAGAACTTCGTGCCGATGTATTGTCGCAGCGCCGATGCCTTCATTGCCGTCTCCAATGCCGTTAGGGACGACGTGGTGCGCTTTGTCGGTGTCAGTCCGGACAAAGTGGTTGCAATTCACAACGGTTTTGAGCCGAAGCGTTTCACGCGAGTCATCGACCCTCAGCGACTCGAAGAGGTGCGCCGCAAGTACCAGTTGCCGGAGCGTTTCATAGTGTGGGTCGGGCAAATCGAATCGCGCAAGAACGTGGGACGCCTGCTGCAGGCGTTTGCACGCATACGCGGGGAGTTTCCGCACGAGCTCGTCATCGCGGGCGCGCAGCGCTTCACTTTTCCGATGGCGGCCGGTGCGGCCGAAGAGCTCAAGTTGATCGAGAGGCTCAATCTTCAGGACCGGGTGCGCGCAACGGGGTGGATCTCGCACGATGACTTGCCGGCCGTGTATTCCCTGGCCGACCTGTTTGCCTTTCCATCGCTGTACGAAGGGTTCGGCATTCCGCTGCTGGAAGCGATGGCTTGCGGCTGCCCGATCGTGACGGCCAACACCTGCGCGCCTCCCGAGGTGGTTGACGGCGCCGCGTACCTCGTAGATCCACTGAGCGTTGATGACATCGAAAAGGGTCTGCGCAGCGTCCTGAGCGATTCGCAGGAGAGAGGCCGTCTGATCAGCGCCGGCTTGATCCGCGCCAACGACTTCAGCTGGGAGAAATGTGCCCGGCAGGTGCTCGATCTGTTTGAGCACGTCATGCAATGACACGGGCGATCATCCTCACGACGCAGCGGACCGGATCCACGTTTCTCGAGGACTGCCTGAACTCGCATCCCGAGATCTTCTGCGAGGGCGAGATACTCATGGCGGGCATGACGATCCGGGTTCCCGATCTCATTCACGACTCGCGACAGCTTGCGAAGCTCTACCGGTTCATCGTAGGCGGATCCTGGAACCCGACTCATCTGATGACGCGCTTTTTTTCCTCGGGTGACAAGCCTGTCAGGATCTTCAAGGCGATGTATAACCACCTTGCTGTTCCCTGGACGCTGCGCTACCTGCAACGCGATGAGCGCATCCGTGTTCTGCATCTTCGGCGGCACAACGTGCTCAAGCAGTACGTATCGAAGTTGCTGCTCTCAAAACCGCGCACCAAGGCGTGGCAGCCGCACGCGACCAGACCGGTGCCTGTCGTGCGGACCCACGTGGACGCCAAGAAGGCTCTAGAGAACATGCGCAAGACCCGTGCTCAGTACGAGCATTTCGAGCAGATATTCGCGAGCCACCCCCGACTCGGGCTGGTCTACGAGAACATGATCGCTGACGGAGCGCTCAGCACCGAAGTGCAGCAGCGCATCTGCGCTTTTCTCGGGGTTTCCTATTGCCCGATGCATTCACCGCTGATCAAGATCAATCCGGACCGCCTGCAGGAAATGGTGATCAACTACGAGGAGCTGGCGCGCGCGGTGGAACAGTCCGAGTTCGCTGACCTCCTCGACTGAGCGGTACCGTTTGGGTTACCGCCCGCGCACGCTGATGCTGCATCTACTGGTTGCTTGGCTCGGCAGGGGGCGCTGGGGCCTTGAGCGCCGCGAGACGATCATAGGCTGAGAACAGACGTTGGCGAAACCTCGCCCGCGAATACTCGCGTTCGACTTTCGCGCGTGCGGCTGTCCCTAGACGGTCGCGATACCCCGCGTCTTGGATGAGCCGCTGAAACCCTCGCGCCATGGCTGCGGGATCGGCTGTAACGAGCTCGGCGCACGTAGTGTCCAGGACCTGTGTGTGCGAGCGTATGTCTGTGGCTAGTATGGCTTTGGTGGCCTGCATGTAGGAATAAACCTTCATCGGCGTGTTCTGACCAGCCGTGCGGGGTGACACGAGGACATCAGCCTGAGCCAGATACGCTCCGAGCGCGGCGATTGGCCGTGGGCCCATGAAAATTACTTGTCCGTCGATTCCGAGCGAACGCGCACGCTCGCGGTAGTGCTCAATACTCCTCGTATCACCTCCGATGACAATCAGGCGCACGTGAGGGTCTAGGCGTGCCATGGCAAAAGCTTCGAGCATCAGATCGATACCTTGATATCGCTCCAGATTGCCGACGTACAATGCAATCCGCTGGTCCTTTCCCAGGTCAGCACGCAAGTTGTCCACGTCCCAAGTGCCGCCAGCGGCACTGACGGGCACATCGGGGAGCACCGTGACGCGGTCGCGGCCGACCCACGGGCGTACTATCTGCGCGAGATCCTCACAGACGGGTAACACTGCGTCCGAGCGTCGCACCGCCCAGCGTTCTATCAGGTGAAGAAATCCTTTCAACGGACGAAGCAAACGCCACTTGTCAGTCAATTGCTCGGCTAGGGACGAATCCATGTCATAAACAACTCTAGATCGAGACCAGCGCCGGAGCATGACGACAGGGAATATCGCTTCTTCGACCGCGTGAATGACGTCATAGCGCCTTCTGCGTAGCAGCCCGACCAGTCTCCCGATCAGCCATAGGTCGCAAAGCAACTTCTTCCAGGAAATTCCGATCGGGATCCGATCGACCCATGGGGGGCGACGGGCCCTGAAGAGACACAGCCCGGCGATCTCTATGTTTGCGCCCTCGTGGTAGGTCAACAGGTCGACCGTATGACCGGATTCGCACAGCTCCTCGATAAGAAGTCGCACGGCAATAGGTGTACCGCGCTCCACAAAGAATGGCTGAGGGGCGACTACCAGCACGTGCACGCTCAATCTCCCGGCGACGCGCATCTGTCCGCGCGCAGGATCACTGGTGATCCTGCGAGTGCGGTCAATCCCAGGGCACGGCAAAGATGCTCCACCGCCCGAACAGGTGCGGCCGCACGCGACATTCGATGCAGGACCATGGGCAGGAAGAATTGTTTTTCTTCGCGGCTGATCGCAAACCCGTTGTGCTCGAACACCCCAGCCAGTTCATGGCGTGTAAAACTCAAGTAGGTACGCGTATTCCCCTCGATTGCCTTCTTGAGCCCGAACATGAGCGGTGTTAGCGCATTGAGTGCGAATTTGCTCGGATAATCGATTATCACCGTGCGGCGCGCCACTCGGCACATCTCGTCAAGAAGTCGCGGCCACTGCTCGACGTGTGACACGAGTCGCACCGCGGTCACGACTTCGAAGCTCCGGTCGCGGAATGGCAGCGCAAGAAGATCGCCGCTGACAAACGTCACACCCACTTGATCGTGAAGCTCACGCAGATTACGAGCGCAGATAGGATCCGAGCCGTGTACGGTCACATCCCATCCCAAGTTGCGCAATGGCGCCGCGACCTGACCATGCCCTCCTCCAACATCAAGCAGAGTACCTGGAGGCAGGTTGGCGACCGAACGAGTGATCGCCGCCGTTTGCGCCTCGAGCAAGTATCGGCCAGCTGCGCCCGAGAAACGGCTCGCATAGTTGGCCGACGAGGTCTCCACATCCGGCGTCTCGCGCAAGAATCTCGTTCCCTTAGCGTGGTGATGGACGCATCTTGGTGCGCAGAAGGAGCTGGTTGTGAAAGAATCGCAACGTAGTCTCGCCTGCGCCGTAGCCGTGTAGGGCTTCAATCGAGGCTGACACAGATATGCGCACAATTCTGCAGCGGGCTGTTGCTCAGGCAATGCCCATTTGACCGCGAACCCGCGGCTGCCTATTCGGCTCTCCTCGCCGGGAATCGGCAATGGATCGCTGCCGGGGAGCACCGGACGTCCAAAGTGCCTGGCGAGATCGAACGCGGATGCGGCCGGCCAAAACCATGGGCGCCCACCATTATCGCCAGCAAAGATGGACCCCTTAGCATTCCTGAAGGCGTTCTTGACTAGCCGACCGCGGCGCCCAAGCCACTTTCCAACGGCCCACGGCAGGACGACGAGGTTACTTATGCGTCTCGCCTCGCGGAGTGTCGACATCAGATCGCGGTCATCCACAATTTGCTCGCGCGTCGCCAGCGCTAGCACTTCCAGTCCTTCGGAAGTTGCGACCTGACGACCGGCGATCAGAAGGAGTTGTCCCACGGCGCTTTCGACGCGGAGGCTGATCGGTTCTCCTGCGACAGGTTTGAACGACCAGTGCCCGTAACCTACCCGCTGTGACAGATCGCGAAATGCGTCTACACCGGCCACTTCCGCGAGCAGCAGAACACCTTGCCACTGCCGCTCGCCAACGTCGCGGGCCGCGGACTGAAAGTTTGTCGTTGCGGCGTCCAGAGCCACCACGGGGTCCACCCCCGCGTGCAGGTGAACGTGCGCGTCGACGAAGGTGATCAGGGACCAGTCTCCAAATTTCTCTTCCTCGCAAAGACCCACGTAGTAACGGGCATCTTGGGTTGATTGTAAGTCGCAATCCAATGCGCAGGATGGGCCCGCGTGTGGGGGATCGGCTGGTAGCGAAGCCCCAGAAAAATAAACAACCACCAGAAGAAGTTCCCCCACCCGCCAACGTCGATGATGTCGGCTTTCTCGGCCACTAGAAGCCTCAATGCTTCGGGCGTAAACCTCCAGAAGTCTCTCGGCGCCCCATGAATTGGATTGATGAAGCAGGTCGTGTGCAGGACAATTCCGCCGGGCTTGAGCACGCGCAGTGACTCATCAACCGCCTGCTGAGGATTCCCTTCAACGTGCTCCAAGACTTGATCGCTGACGACCGCGTCAAATTCCTCGTTTGCGAAGGGCAGCGACAGCATGCTGCATTCCGGGTAGGAAGCGTCGATGATTTGCTCAGCGCGGTAGCCCAGAAGCTTCGCGAGCTGCTCCGAATGGCTCAACGACAGGACTCTGTGATGCGGCGGCCTGAAAACGTGATAGTTGGCATCAAGATGGCGGTACATGTAGTAGCGCGTGACATGAGGCCCGCGGTCGAGACCCAGCATTGACACGCCGTAAAACGCGCGCGCGATGCTTTTCACGACCCGCGCCGCGGCATTCCCAACTAATCCAGGCAACAGGCCTCCTCTGGCAGGCGCAGGCCAGCCGGGCACTCACGCTTGCGAACAGACATCATGGGCGTAATCGAAGTCTCGGTGTGATACTTGCTCATTCAGGGAAGCGAATTCTCGGCAATCATTCAACCAAGAGCCAGACCGTCGAGCAATTGACAGTTCTTCAGTTAGCGACGTTATGACAGCCTAAGATGCGTCGCAATGAATCGGGGCGGCACGCCTTGGCACTTGGAGGTGCCGCCTGGATTTGTTTGACCTTGAAAATGAGGGCCGCGCAACATAATACGCGGAGACTGCCGGAGCGCTGACAGAGACCCCGAATGGCGATGGTTTGGGGCCGCCAGTCCAGCACCGTCACCCGATCGACAAAGGTGTAGGGCATATGCGCGTCGACCAGCGTGATCGGTCGCGTGTGATACATTGCCCCCAAGACCCGTGAATTCCACGCGATCACGTCATTATGAACCCGCGCTTGTCAGTTATCGTGCCGTTTTTCAACGAACAGGACAGCATCGGTCCGCTGCACGCAGCCATCGTCAGCGCTGTTGAATCACTTCAAATGTCTTTCGAAATGGTTTTCGTCAACGACGGCAGTACCGACGAGACACTGATGCGCGCCAGTGCAATTGCACGCCACGATTCGAGAGTTCGGGTTGTCAGTTTTCGGCGCAACTATGGTCAGACAGCGGCCATGGCCGCAGGCATCGACCACGCGACGGGGGAAATCCTGGTCACGATGGATGGAGATCTGCAGAACGATCCAGCGGACATCGAACACTTTGTATCCAAGATCAAGGAGGGGTACGACATCGTCGTTGGCTGGCGCTTCAATCGCCAGGACAAGCTCCTGTCACGGAAGATTCCGTCCGTGCTAGCCAATTGGCTCATCGGGAAGGTGACCGGAGTACCGATCAAGGATAACGGGTGCTCTCTCAAGGCATTCCGTAGCTCGCTGATCAAACAGATTCCTCTGTATTCTGAAATGCACCGCTTCATCCCCGCAATGGCTTCAATTGCCGGTCCGCGCATTGCGGAGATCAAGGTGCAGCATCATGCACGGCAGTTCGGTGAGTCAAAGTACGGACTTTCGCGGATCTATAAGGTCCTGCTGGATCTGCTGGTGATAAAGACTCTCGCCACGTTTATGTCACGGTCTTTGCTGTGGTTCAGTCTCTTATCGCTTCCGGCTTTGGTGCTTGCGGTGGTGGCATTTGGTTACACAGCCTACCGATTCATGTTTGAGGACGGCACAGTCTCACTCCCGATTGCCGGCACTGGATTCATTTTTGCGGCCTCGGCATTGATTTCCATTTCGAGCGGAATTCTCGGCGAGCTCGTATACAAGCTTGGCGACGTCAGAGACTACAGTTTCTTGCGGCTGACGCAGCAGCGCTTGGATGTCGACACTGCCTTCAGCGACCTGGCTCAATCATCCGATGTCCATTGAACCGCAAGCCCTTCGTGTCTCGGCGATCGTTCCTGTGGGTGAACGCAGGTCGGATGTCGCGGAGCTGTATTTTGAATACAAGAGGGCTCTGGATCAGCTTGCACTTCCCTACGAAATCATCTTTGCATTGGACGGGCCGCGACCGAACGCGACTGAGACGCTACGCCAACTTCGCGCCAGTGGTGAGAACATAACTGTCATTGCATTGACCAGAGCCTACGGGGAAGCGACGGCACTCACGGCCGGCTTCGAGAGTGCACGTGGTGATGTGATCCTGACCTTGCCCGCTTATCATCAGATAGAGGGTACGGAGATCCGCAAGCTGGTGGAGGGCCTTGCCACTTGCGACGTGGTGATTGGACGCCGCTGGCCCCGTGCTGGCGGCCGATTCGAGGTCATGCGCCGCGCAGCGTTTCATGGAATGGTGGCCTGGGTGACCGGCCTTCACTACCATGATCTGGGTTGCAGCGCGCGCGCCATGAAGCGACGTGTCCTGGAAGAGATCTCCCTTTACGGTGATCAGCATCGCTTTCTTCCGGTCTTGGCAAACCGCCAAGGATTTCGGGTCCGGGAGATCGACGTTCGCCAGTCGCCGCGCGATCGCTACGAAGGGGGGTACAGGACGCGCGAGTATGCACATCGCGCGCTCGATATCTTTACCGTGCTGTTCCTGGTGCGCTTCACCAAGAAGCCACTGCGCTTTTTCGGAATGATCGGTGTCAGCATGTTTGGGCTCGGTGCCCTGCTCACCACATACCTGGTTGTCGAACGGCTCTTCTTCGGCCATCCATTGGCCGACCGACCTGCGTTACTGCTTTCATCGCTGCTCGTCGTCCTTGGTCTGCAACTGTTCGCCATCGGGCTGCTCGGCGAACTGATCATCTTCACACACGCACGGGATCTGAAGGATTACCAGGTTGAAGACGTGATCCAGTTCCCGCGTACCGAGCCGAAATCCGGAGCGAACTCCCAGCCGTTGCAACGAGTGTCTCGCTAATCGCGGCCCGGTATCGGCAATCGCGGATCTCGCTTCATTTCGGCTCGAGTTGCGCCAGGACACTTACGTAATCTTGAGCGAGTTTGCTCCAACGATGCGCCTCAATAGTATGCTCGTCGAGTGATGGCTGGGCGTGCGACAGGACGCGGTCGAGGGCAGCTAGGACGGCGTCTTGGGAATCAGGCGTTGCATGCTCGCCCAAGCCTTGTTCGCGCATGAAGCGAGCAAGCGCGGAGCGAGTGTCCGAGATCGCGATGATGGGTCGGCGCGCTGCGAGATAGTCGTACACTTTGTATGGAATCGAGTAAGGCATCTGACCGCCAGACACGACCAGCAGCGCGAGCGCCGATCGCAGCTTTGATTCCAACTCGGCACGCGGAACGCGTGGACGCACATCGATGAGGTGCTGCAACCGCTCTGACCGGATTCGTGCCAGGTCTGCGTTATGCACTTCCCCATACACGACAATGTTCACGGGTTCGAGGTCCGGCCGTGTTGATCGCAACTTAGCAAGCGCTCGCAACAGCGGGAGCAGCGATCGGTCACCATAGATGGTGCCGGCGTGCACGATCGAGGGCGTGGTCGAGTTGGTTGACACATGAGCAGGGGAGGCCAAATCAAGTCCGTTCGGAATCACGAAATGACGTTCAGATCGCGTCTCCGGGTAATAAGTCTCAAAGGCGCTGCGCATCTCCGGAGTGTTGAAAACGCGCGCGGCGCTGGCCGCAACGCAGCGACTCTCCAGCCACTCTGCCACAGTGCGGGAAGCTCTCCCGCGCAGCTTGCGGGCCCACGGGTAGGCAGCCCATGGATCGCGATAGTCTAAAACCAGCGGCCACCCGGTCGAACGCGCGATCCGGATGCCCACCAAGGCTGCAGAGGGCGGGGGTAGCGTGGCAATGATGGCACCGTTACCGAGCTCTGCAGCCAGCTTCCGGCCCATTCTGGTGGCGCGCCCGATCCAAAAAACGGACATGTCGATCGGCTCGAGCAGGCGTCGCGCGAGTCTGTTGACCGTCCGCCCGAGTCCACCGTAACCGCGGATCGGCAGATGCACGAGGGGCTCGCAGCGAGTTACAGACCCCGCTCTAGGCAGCGAGTCATCCGGCACCTCGCCAGGCTCAAGCGCGCCCGTCAGGACATGGACCCGGATACCCAGCCTTTCGAACTCACGGCACAGATAGCTGAACCGCTTGGCGCCGACGGCCGGACTAGGAGCGAAGTAGCGGGACACGATAAGCAAGTTTTTCGGGAGCACGTGCATTAACTCACGAATCACCAAAAGGAATGCGCGCCGCGGTGCTCGTGCAGGCGCTTGGAAATCCTAACATTGTCACTGCGTCGTGAGCCGTGTTAGTTTCAAAGTGAGACACGGTAGACGCTCGCGTGAGACGGGATGCGTCAGCACAGCGATCGACTATCCTTACTACTCCGCATTGGCGCTTCGACGCATGACTGGCATCGCCGGCTTCTTTCAGCACAACCTCGAGCCTTCGGCAGCTACACGGTTCCTCGCGCAGCACTGATTTGCGTCTGACGGGGTGTACGGCGGAATTTACGCGTGGTCCGGCATCGATTTGCGTATCCGCGTCTGATGAAGTGTGGCTGGCCCAGCGCTCCGCCGCCACAGGGGAAGTTACCGCGGTTCTCGCCGGCCAGCCCTTGTCCGAAGAAGCGTTTTCGTGGGACCAGGTGATTAGAGAGCTGCGTCAAAGAGACCACGTCACGCTACGCGAACTCGGCGGGCGCTTCGCTATTGCGCTCCTCGATCATCGCGAGCCGGTTCTGTACCTCATCACGGATCGGCTCGCGCAATATCCGCTCTACATTCGCGACGGTTCGGGCACTTTCGCGTTCTCGACAAGCCAGGCGAGCTTTTGCGTTCTGCTGGATGCACCACGTATCAACGAGCGATGGATCTACGAGACCTTCCTGGCGAACTTCTCCGCTTCACACCTGAGTTTCCTCGCGGGCGTACGGCGCGTGCCAGCTGCGACGATTGTGCGTGTGAATCTCCAATCGGGAGAATGGAGCGAGACCGCGTATGCACCCGCGTTCGTCGCACGACCCAGCGGGGCTTCAGATGATGAGGAGGTAGCGCGCGCGCGGGAGATATTCGCAGCACGCATGCCACTGTACCTGAGAGGCGAAGAGCATGGGCTCATCGGTCTGAGCGGAGGTTTCGATTCGCGTACTCTGCTCGCCCACTTCTCGGAGCGGCCGGACGTGCTCACCTTCACGTACGGCGTTCCGGGATGCACGGACATGGTGGACGCCACGGAAGTCGCAAGAGCGCTCGGGTTGCCGCACTTCACCGTGCCGTTCGATGCGGCATTTGTTACGGCACTACCCGAGCACGTGCGTGATACGGTCTGGATTTCCTCCGGGCTAGAGCGAGCGGCGCGTGCGACGCTGGTACATGCCTACCGCACGTGTGCTGCGCATGCTTCCGCGCCTTGGTGCGTGCTGAGCGGCGTGTCCGCGGATCAACTTTTTCGCGGACATGGTAACGTGCCATCGATCGTGTCCCCGTCCATGGATGCATGGTTTCGCACTGGGCGAATGCCTGATGAGTTGGATCAGACTTGCACGGACATCTTCCAGCACCCGTCGCGCGCGCTGGACGCAATGGATCAGCTGCGTGCCGATCTAGAGCGCAAGCACGGGGACCCGCGTACGACGGCCGCCCATCTTGGCTACATGAGCTACGTAGTGCCGGCGGAGTACTTTGCCGGCGAAGCCTGTATCGTGGATCAGTTCGGAGAATTCCGCAGCCCGTTCTGCGATCCACACGTTGTCGAATTCGCACATTCCACGCGGCACAGCACCCTGGGTCTGTCGAAATTTGCGCGCGATGCGCAGGACGAGCTGCTGAAGAACTACCTGCCAGCTGCGCTCATTGCAGCCAACGCACGCGTTGCCAGTTGCCGAATCCATGGCAAGCCCGTGCACGTGTATGCGGAACGCGACAGGCTCGCCTTCGAGGCCTATCGCGGCTTGGGATGGCTTCGGAAACGCATGCAGGGTCACGCCCGTCGCCCGCCGCTTGAGAACTGGGCGGCGTGGTTCAGCGGTCCGCTGTACCCCACGGTCAGCGAGCTGCTGAAGGGCAATGCGGCGGTGCTGGACTATGTAAACCGTGCCTTCGTGGAATCCTGCCTCGAGCGTCGTGACACGTTCTGGCTCAACAAACTTACCACCGTAGAGCTGGTCCTGCGATTGGCGGGTGCCCGCTGGAAGCGCGCAGCGATTTGAAGAGCGCGGCTCACGGGGTAGCTGGTCTGAAGACACGAGCCGAGCGTCGATCCATAGATTTGTCGCCGGCAGCCATCGGGCGTCGCGCACCGACGCACTTGGAAGTAAGATACGGACGCTACGGATCGGACACACGAACACCACAGAATTGAGTCTGGTCCGGTTGCCATGATGGCTAGACCGAGCGGCGACTGACTGAGCGGCGAAAGAATACGATGCACGATAACCGGCCCGACCTCGGTAATGCGGCTGTTGCCGATCGCGCGCTGGATATGCGACCGGTTTTCATCGTCGGCGGATCCCGCACCGGGTCGGAGCTCCATCGAACTATCCTGCGCAACAGTCTGGAAATAGATCTCATTGACGAGATGTGGCTGTTATGTCCAGCGTGGCTGCACCCGGATTTCGAATCCACCGTGCGCCGCGAGATCGGTGACCTGAGCGACGACCGAAACATCGAAGAGCTCGTGAGGCTGATGTATTCGGGTCGCCTGTACGGTTACTTCTGGACCGTCATTGGGCAGGAGATTGACCGAAATCTTCTGAGAGGGGATTGATGCAGGCTCCGCGGACTTTGCAGGGAGTGTTCGCGGCGCTGCTGAAGGTCCATGCCGCGGCGAATCACAAATCGATTCCCGGTGCAAAATTTCCCGTTCACTATTCGTATGCAGAACGGCTCATCGAGTGGTTCCCCGACTGTAGGATCATTCACACTGTTCGCGATCCGCGGGCAGTCTATGCATCGCAAGCGACCAAGCACACCAAGGACGAGCGCTCCATGAGCAAGGTCCTCTGGAAGCGGCTCCAGAGATTCGTGCATATCAATATCCAGAGCTGGTGGACCACGCGCGTGCACGAAAGGATGAAGGGTCGGGGTGGGCTCGTCCAGGCCCTTGATGGCTGTGACGTCGCGATCGGCCGCCGTTGGCCCCGTGCCGGTGGTCGTTTCGAGGCAATACGCCGGGCGACGTTTCATGCGCTGGTGGGATGGGTGACGAACCAACCCCTGCGCGACCTCGGCTGTAGCGCACGGGCCCTGAAACGCCGAGTGCTCGAAGAGATCTCCTTGTACGGTGATCAACACCGCTTCCTGCCCGTGTTGGCTGACCGACAGGGCTTCCGCGTCAAGGAGATCGATGTTCGACAGTCACCGAAGGACGTGCGTGAGCAGGGCTACCAGCTGCGGGAGTACGCCCATCGGGCACTCGATCTCGTCACCATCCTGTTCCTAGTGCGCTTCACCAAAAAGCCGCTGCGCTTCTTTGGCATGCTGGGTGTCATTACGTTTGGACTGGGGGCACTGTTCACGGCCTATCTGGTGATCGAACGGCTGTTCTTTGCACAGCCTCTCGCTGACCGACCGGCGCTATTGCTGTCGTCTCTGCTCATCGTGCTTGGTATGCAACTGTTCGCTATAGGCCTGCTGGGTGAGCTGATCATCTTTACGCACGCGCGGAACATCAAAGACTACCAGGTGCAAGACATCATTCATTTCCCAACGTCGACGGCCAGCGAGGACACAGCGCGTCACGTCGCCTCGAGGTAGTGATGCAGTGAGTGGCATCGCTCAGCTACCCACTTATCCATTCTGGCAGGCGGTGCTGTCATGAGAAAACCCGTTGAATTTGCCACCGGCCTGCGACGTGGCGTCAGCGGAAAACTCTTCAAAGCGCTGAAGGTTTCGTATCAGGTCATCAGGCGACCTTTCGCGTCACCAGAGCGAGTCCTGTTCATCGTCGGCTGTCCTCGGTCCGGAACCACCCTGCTGCACGACCTGCTGGATGGAGAACTCGACATCAAGATCTACGGTGAACGCAGTCCTCTCACCAGTCACGACACAACCGATCACATAAGGTTGAATGACCTCGGTTCCGTACGCTCCACGCTTAGTCGGGCACACGCTCGAATGGTCGTAGTAAAGCCGCTCGTTGAAACTCAGAATACGCCTCAGCTGCTCGCCGGAGTGCCCACTTCGAAGGCACTATTCGTCTACCGTCACTTCCGCGACGTCGTGGCTTCGGACCTCCGGATATTTGGAATTCGAAACGGCATTCTCAACCTCACGCCCATCGTCGACGGCGATGACAGCAACTGGCGCTCGCAACGAACATCGGCTCGCGTGCGCAATACGATCTTGCAGCACTTCAGCAGCAACATGAATCCGTATGACGCCGCTGCGCTCTTCTGGTATGCACGCAATTCGCTGTTCTTTGACCTGGGACTGGACCGCGATCCGGCCGTCCGGCTGTTGCAGTACGAACGGCTCATCGCCGAGCCCGCGGCCACGATCAACGAGGTCCTGCGCTTCGCGGGGCCTTGGCAGGGGCAGCGGTCGCGCGCTCGCACGTTCGTCACGAATCGAACAGTGACGCAGAGCACCACTTCCACCTCGCCGAGAAGAAATACGATGGCGCGTACGTTAACGGCAAAGATTTCTGAGACACTCAAGCGCATCCCGAGCAAATTCTATATCGACCTCGGCGATTGGCGACGAACGGTGGTACTGGCGGGGACGGGCAGGAGCGGTACGACCTGGGTGGGAGATCTCCTTAATTCGCACAACACCTACCGCGTCATGTTCGAGCCTTTCCATGCGCTGAAGATTCCGCTGTTGCACAACTGGAGCTATCGGCAGTACCTGAGACCGGAAGACACGGACGAGATGTATCTCTCGACTGCCCGCAGAATTCTTAGCGGTAACATCCGCCATTCCTGGATCGATCAGTACAATCGCCGCATTGTCGCGCGCCGGCGATTGATCAAGGACATTCGCGCTCAACTGTTTCTAGGATGGATTAAGCACCATTTCCCAGAAATCCCGATCATCTTGTTGCTCCGACATCCGTGCGCGGTCGCCAACTCGAAGATCAAA
Source organism: uncultured Gammaproteobacteria bacterium (assembly GCA_963695985.1). Taxonomy (GTDB): domain Bacteria; phylum Pseudomonadota; class Gammaproteobacteria; order Steroidobacterales; family Steroidobacteraceae; genus DATBVX01. Next base: position 1,351 of record CAVOIC010000011.1, on the reverse strand, counting down.
CTGAATTGGCAAACACATCTGGAGTGTTTCCTCAGTCAACCCAAACTAATGTCTGACTACCTGGCACCCTTCCGCCGTATCATCGAATCGGCGGTCGATCCATTTGACCGGCATATAATAATGTGGTGCATTGAGAACTATGTGCCGTTACGCCAATTTCGCGACGGCGGTTTGCACGTGGCTTTCTACGAGCACTTATGCGTTAACCCAGCCGCGCAGGCGGCGGAACTGATGCGCATCATTGGCGAGGCATACTCGGACCAAGTGCATCGCACACTTGAACGACCGTCAGCAGTGGTACGCGCAGACAGCGCGATAAAATCCGGATCGAGCCTGACCGACAGCTGGCGGCGAGATGTGAGTAAGGACCAGCTTGAACGTGCTCTCAGTATACTGCGCGGCTTTGGCCTCGATTCAATCTATTCCGAGGCATCGCTACCGCATCTAGAAGGTCACGAGGTACTGGGGCGCTTCGGTGCCAGCGACGGCCACTAGTCTGCGGCGACCGGAACTGAGTTCGAAAGTAATCGCCCGGGGCGCAGGCCGGTACCGAACGGCGGTCAGCGAGAGGGGAGGACCGTCCCAGCGCGATCGATTGAGTCGAGATCAAATTCGTGGACTAATCGGCGATGGGTAGCGCGAGCAGGAACGTATGGCGACCGAAGCATCGTGACGCGAGAAGTATCCTGCGCGCGGCAGCACAGTCAGACAATTTCTGAGGGTGCGGCCGATGTCGTGATCGACGTTGCGGTTGTACCAACGGTGGGGCGTGGCCGGACGCGGTTGCAATTCTGGGTTGTCCAGATCCAACGCGAGCGGCGGATGGCCGCGAGAAGCACGCCACCTTGGAAAAAACTGCACCCCCTCGAGATCACGGAAGAAGACGCGATTGATCAATGAATCCGCACCAATGGACACCAATGTGTTCTGGCCGTGCATTTCCAGCGCAAATCCCTGATCGAGACCGGCGAATAATGCGCGAAGCAGCGGCTCTGCGATGAGCTCGCCAAAACACGCTGCGGCCTGGTGCGCGCCGAAACGACGTCTTTCCAGTTCTCCTAACAAGAGGGGCGGAGAAAGTTGTCGGTCAAGTCTCTCGAGTAGAGCGCGAACAAGGGCAAGACTCCGCGGCGTGGCACGCAGCGAAAAAGTGCTCCCCGCTGGCCGTAAATCATGCCCATGCGCTCTCTAAGCACGGTCAGGGAATGTCGCAGGTGGGTGGCATTGATTGCTTTGCAAATGGCGGCGCTTGTTCGATTCCCGCCGCATTTGCGAATCTTGTCCGCTGTCAGTCGACGATCGCCAGGGATTCCGGGCAATGGTTCGTCCAGGTGGAGCTTGATCATCGTAA